>OZ245336.1:0-1207500 GCA_965226095.1 Bdellovibrionales bacterium
GTGAGCGGCTAATGGAAAAAAATATTTATTAGCCATACTAAAACAGGATTTTACGACCTGAAAAGAAGATTGACCATGAAGCTGACTAACCGGCTGATGAGTATGCATATTTAACCTTTTTTATTGTTTCTTGATATAGAAGACTATGTTATCAATTTTTCATATTGACATATTTTTTATAAAAAAACACTGTATTATGTAGCCCGAGTGGCGGAATTGGTAGACGCACAGGACTTAAAATCCTGGGGTTTGTAACAAACCGTGTCAGTTCAAGTCTGACCTTGGGCACATCTTTAAAACATCAGCTCACTGATTGTTTAATAAGCGGGGAAAAAGTCCTTCTTTGTTCCCATCCTTCACCGGTATTTGCCGTCCCGGCTCTGCCTTTACCTTAGGAATAAGAAGTTCCAAAACACCATTCTTAAATTGCGCTTCAATATCTTTTTCACTTACAGTGACCGGTAAATTAAAAGAACGATGAAACTTTCCATAAAATTTTTCATGAAACTGTCTATCATCCCATTCTTTTTTATTGTATTCATTTCTTTTTTCTCCAGAAATGCATAAAGTATTATCTTTCAGCTCTATCTGAATATCTTCTTTCTTTACACCTGGAATATCAAAACTGAAAAAGTAATAATCTTTATTTTCGTGCACATCACAAGCTGGTAAAAAATTCTTTTTTGTGTTCACATAGGATTCATCCATTATATCATCAATAGAATGTGTTAATTGATCCAACCAATTCATTACCGGGCTTTTATTATATAGATCCATATTTAATCTCATAGCTTCCTCCTTCTTTAATATACAGGTACTTTATCAAGCCTCTGTACACTTGCTCATTATTGTATCTTTACATTTTTAAAACTGTGATCAAAAAAAACTTTGTCAAGTTGTAAATTTATCATCTCTACATTTGTCATTCCTGTATGTGTTCAGTAATTCGCTGACAAAGCTTCTGTGTGCTTTGTTACTCGTTATTCCTATAGATCCGTCATGCCTGCACAGGCAGGTATCCATTTTCCTTTAAAGGCTACATAAGAAAGCCCGCCTGTGGGGCTTTCTTATTCAGCTCTACAATCACTGTACATTCACTGATCACCTCTTTGTCTATATTTCTGATACCGGGAAAAAGCAAACTGATTATGGTTGGCACAAAGTAATCTTAAATTGTCAGGTTCACTTTTACCACCCGATGAAAAAGGCTTAATGTGATCTATTTGTAACAAGTGGTTTGATGAACACTTTCTTTTTGTCTTTGGACATACGTAAGTACACTGCCCTTGATCTCTCATCCATATATGATGCCTGACTACTGAAGGAATATATCTGGTGGTTTTTAAATATTTTTGATTATTGTATAGTTTTTGATTGTGTTTTTGTACTGGGAGTTTTTTATCAATTACTTTCTTTGACTTCGTAGAAACAGATACTTTATCACTTTTATTTTGCTTATTTATTTTTCTTTTAGGATCATATTTATTTAAACCTAACTCTGCCAATAGGGAAAATAACTCTCCATAGGACATATTGGGGTTTTTGTGGGATAATAGCTTTTTTAAAGCCTCTAGTTTTTGCTGACAGTTTTTGTCTAAAATTACTTTTATTTCCACTTTATTATTATTTATGTCTCTGACTTTTTCTTTCTCATTACAAACTTCAGGGAAAGTACTGGAAAGCAGTTTTTCTGTTTCTTTTGTGGATTTGCCCTGTACTTGCTTTATTAAATCTCTTTTTTGATCTTTGCTTATAGGTATTTGATGACGCAGCAATTCTTCACTGTGAATAATAGGTGCGTCATCAATAAGCCTTTGGTTTAATTGAGTTTTTTTATTTTTATCCAACAGTATTTTAGTTATTGTAGCCTGCTGTTTAATGGCCTTGTTTTTTATCTGTTTTTCCTGCTTTTCAAATACAGTTTGAAGCTTGCTGGCTGTGCAAAGATTCAGTTCTCCTTTTGCCATTTTTAGCTTTGTTTCCGGTAGTTCTTTACAAAGCTTCATAGCTTTGATTCTTCTATAAGCTGAGCTTTCGCTATATCCGAGTTCTTTAACAGTATATTCAAACAGACTGGAGAAACCCTTGAAAAGCCCACAGGCGGCTTTTCAAGTTTTCGATTTCCTGTAAGTGTTGAAGTACCAAGATATTGATTTGTCTTTCTTTTTGCACCAGATTTTTGGTTTGTGAAAGTAATTGATCATTACTGAGCTTTTTTAAGTTTGTGTTTGCATCTGTTGTTGTTCCTGTTTTAACTGAAAGCTCTCTAAGAGCTTTCAGTCCTGCGAAAGCAGGAATCCAGTCAGCTTGCCTATTTTGTTTTTCTTGTTGTATGTACATAAAAAATGCCTCCTATGTTGATAATTATTTCTTAACAAAAACAATATAACATGAGGTTTTAAACAGAGATTTTTATAAATGTTGAACACAGTTATAGCTTCACTTTAAAGCCACTTAATAGTCTTATACACTGGCTTTTTTATTCTTAAGCTGAAAAAAACATTTGAATGATATGAAAATAGGAAGAATGAAGAGATATGAGCATCAAAAAACCTGTCAAGATTTTTTTATTAGAAACACATAGCATATAAAAAATATTTATTTTTAATTAAATACAAATGAATGATTCTTGTGAGAAGGTGAAGAGATGATTCTGTCAGCGAATTACTGAACACATACAATTCCCGCGTACGCGGGAATCCAGAACTGGATCCCTGCTTTCGCAGGGATGACAGATAAGCAGGGATGACAGATAAGCAGGGATGACAGATAAGCAGGGATGACAGATAAGCAGGGATGATAGATAAGCAGGGATGATAGATAAACAGGGATGACAGATAAGCAGGGATGACAGATCTGTTGTGGAGATAACAACTCTCATTGACAGTTAAAGAATACAAAAGTATCTCTTAACAGACAGATAAGCTTTAATAAGTTATTTTATTTCAATGATTTAACCTGCCAGAGAGTTTTTATGCCTATTCATTCATTGCCTAAATCAAAATTTTTCAGTCGCTTGTGCTTTGGTGTATTGTTATTTTGTCTTTGTATTATTTTATGGGGCGCCTGGGTGCGAATCTCCCATTCAGGAGATGGTTGTGGCCCCAACTGGCCAGATTGCCAGGGAGAATACCTGATCGATAAAACAGCACCAGCTAAAACATGGATTGAGTGGACTCATAGAGCCAGCACCAGTGTTTTTGGAATACTTGTGATTTTACTTCTCCTATCAGCCTTTATAAAATTCCCGAAAAAACATCCTGTTCGAAAAAGCTCTCTATGTATTCTGTTTTTTACTATCACCGAAGCTTTGATTGGAGCTATCTTGGTCAAATTTCATCTCACTGGAAATAATTTCTCCCCACTCCGTGTGCTCACCATGAATCTGCATCTTATCAATTCCCTGTTGCTAACTTGTAGTTTATTTCTTTGCTGGCGATTTTCCTTCAACAAAGTATTTTCTTTTTCTCATAGAAAATATTTTCCCATCTTTATTTTAATCTTTTTCGTTATTGCTTTTTTTGGATCGATCTCCGCTCTATCCGCCACTTTATTCCCATCTCACTCTTTAATAGAGGGATTTTTAAGAGACTTTCACCCCGACTCCAACTGGCTCATTCGCCTGAGATGGCTTCATCCTGTGTTAGCCATTTTACTCGGCGGAGGTTTTGCAGTTTATTGCCATAAATTTTTTAAAAATAAAAAAACCGGACAAAAAGATAAAAGTCTTATTTTATTTACAGCCTGTCTGGGTTTGGCTCTGCTCAGCGGTATATTAAACTTATTTCTCCTGTCACCGGTATTTTTAAAACTGAGCCACTTATTGATCGTTTACGGCCTGGCAATGAGTTTTCTTCTGGCTTTGGAAAACCCATTAAAAAGTTCATAAACTGAAAAGTCTCTAAGAGCTTTCAGTATTTACGGACTGGCGATGAGTTTTCTTCTGGCTTTGGAAAAATCCTTTAAAAGCTTATAAACTGAAAAGTCTCTTGAGGACTTTTCAGGGCTTTTTAAGTTTTCGATTTTTTATTTTACTATAAATGCTCAATAATTCGCTGACACAATTCCTATACAAACAAAAATCCACCTTCATTCAAAGGTTGAAAATCGCTGAATTATAAAGAACGAATACCGATAGCTGATCGTATTTTCTGCAGAAAAGACCCTGCCTGTTGTCTGGCCCGTTGAGCACCTTTTACTAAAATATCATTCACTTGCTTTGGTTCTTTCATAAAAACTTCATATCGCTTTCTTTTTTCACCTAAGTATGTTTCCAATTTTTCATATAATAGTTGCTTCACTTCCCCCCAGCCCACTCCTTTTTGGTAACGTTCAGATAAGGCTTTTATTTCCTGAGGATTTGAAAATGCTTGATAAATGGAAAACAAGAGAGAAGAGTTGGGATCTTTGGATTCTTCAGAGGGCAGAGAATCCGTTTTAATTTTCATAATGATCTTTTTTAAATCTTTGGAAGAACAAAACAACGGAATATGATTGTTATAACTTTTACTCATTTTCCTGCCATCCAAACCAGGCAATAAGTCACCTGTTACTTTAGTGTCCGGCGCTTTTAGCAGTTGAGTTTTAAATGTATGATTAAATTTTAAAGCAATATCTCTTGTAATTTCCAAATGTTGAGCTTGATCAGCGCTCACTGGCACTTCATCAGCAGAAAACATTAAAATATCTGCTGACATCAATACGGGATAATTATACACACCCATGTTGATTCCACTATCCAGATTTTTCCTACCCATTTCCTGATTGGCCTGCACCAAGGTTTTATAAGAATGCGCTCTATTCATCAATCCTTTTGGAGTCAAACAAGATAAAATCCATTGGAGTTCAAATAATTCCGGAATATCAGACTGACGATATATAATAGTCTTTTGAGGATCCAAACCACAAGCCAGCCAGGCAGAACACACTTCATGAATCATTTGATGTAACAGGTTTGGATTTTGCACAGTCGTCAGAGAATGATAATCTGCAATAAATAAGTAACTGCTAACAGAAGAATCTTTTGCCTGTTCTAAGGCCGGACGGATAGCTCCTATATAATTACCTAAATGAGGCACTCCCGTTGGCTTAATTCCTGTTAATATTATTTTTTTAGCCATTTTTTTTACTTGTAATATACATCTATTCAGATGTCACTCGAACAATTGCTTTGGAAACCACAGAAAAATCTTTTGAACATATACTGAAATTTCCACCACCAATTTTTTTAGCCATTTCAGTAATAATTGTTCCAAATTTAGCTTCTTTAAAAAATCCCTGCTGGCTTCTTTGTAAATCTTGGCAGGATGTATCTTCCGGTTCAACAATGATACTAAATACGAACAATCTTTTTTCCTCACCATAAACTTCTTCAAATTCCATCACAACAGAATCCACCAGTTCTGCTGCCGTCGTGCCTTCCATCTTACTTTCATCAGTACTACTGACAATCACTGCAACAAAATATGCATCTTTTCTGGTCCAATCCTGATTAAGCAAAAAAGAAGAACGAAGAGCTTTTAAAGGCTGTTCATTCCTGCCACTGCAACCAGGTGGTAACTGACAACCATCCCACTTTTCTTTTGAAATGGTGTCTAAAAACACTTCTTCATAATCCGCGACTGTGGAATCCAGATACTTTCTATCCATTATGACTTCACGGTTTTGCAAACTCAAGGCACCGCCATTTAAACCATCTTTCATAAATATACCAACTAAACCCTTAGGTTTGGAATAGCGCGTATTCGTAACAATAATACGCCAATCCAAAGCCTGAATCTCAGGTAAAAAAGACATGAATTTATTTTCTATATTTTCTCTTCTTAAGAACGAAGACATTGCTTTAGAACTGTCCATGATGAATAAAATATCCACGGAATGAGTGGATATTGTATCCACTACTGAGGGCTGACCAGATCCTACATCTTTAACACTCTGACAATCTCCAGGAGTATAAATGGTATAACCTGTCCCCTCACATTCTGTCAGAGACCCTCGCCCTCTGGATCCATCATCTCCAGGATTTCTATTTCTACCTGGGCCATTGGGATCCTGTTCAAATTCATCAGGGCGACCGCCACAATTGAATAGAGAAAATACAATAAGAAGAGTTAATATACTTCTAACCACTATTTGAGTATCTGTTTTTAAGTAATTGCTGTAAAGATTTCTATTAAAAAAAATCATATATTTTCAGATGTCATCAAACCATACTGGACACTCGTCTAAATAATTAAAAAATCAGCAAACATATATCCAGACATTTGTCTAATTAATGTACATTACAAATTAACTGCTTTTATCAGCAGAGGAGTTTTTTTCCTCCTCTGGTTCCAACAAAGAAGTATTATTCAAATAAGGCTGAAGAGCTGATGGAATCTGAACAGCTCCAGAGGAAGTTTGATGGGCTTCCACAAAAACCGCTAACAGCCGAGGCAAAGCCAGTGCTGTGTTATTCAAAGTATGACAATACTGCATTTTTTTATCTATATCTCGATAACGAATTCCCGTTCGACGCGCCTGCCAGTCCAAAAGAGAAGAACAACTATGGGTTTCCACATACTTTTTCAAAGAAGGAAGCCAGCACTCAATATCATGTTGCTGATACTTGCCGGCACCCATATCCCCAGTGGAAATAGCCACTACCCGATAGGGAAGTTCCAAAGCCTGTAAAATCTCTTCTGAAGTATCTAATAAAAATTTGTGCCAATAATGTGTCTGCTCTTTGTCGTTTGTACATATTATGTACTGTTCAAGTTTTATAAACTGGTGCACCCGCAACAATCCCCTGACATCACGCCCGGCACTTCCCGCCTCTCTTCGAAAACAAGGGCTTAAACCCGCCAGACGTAAAGGAAGTTGTTCTACAGATAAATTGGTATTTTGATACAAACTATTTAAAACCACTTCAGCCGTGCCAGTTAAATATTGTTTGTCCTTTTCAATGTAGTACACATCCTCTTCCCCTTCCGGGAAATGGCCACTACCTACAAAAGCCTGACGATTACCAAAATTAGGAAGACTCATTAACTCAAAACCTTTTTGTTTCAACAAATGAAGTCCAAACTGAATAAGAGCTTGTTCCAAAAACACCATTTGATTTTTTAAGCAATAGCTCCTGGAACCGGCTATTTGAGCAATGTTTTGAAAATCCACCCAATTGTTCTGAGTTAATAAATCATAATGATTTTTAAAGTCTTTGATATTTTTAATTTTTCCATTTTCCCGGATAACTTTATTAGAACTGTCACCCGGTCCAACAGGGGAATCCTCTGAAGGAATGTTGGGCACTTGAAGCATTAAAGTTTCAAAATAATTTTGCTTTTCCTGAAGTTCAGATTGCGCTGTTTGGATTTTCGTGGAAATCTCCCGACCATCCTGAACTGTTTTATGTTTTTGCTTGTCTTCTTTTAAGGTTTTAAATTTTTCTGCATTTTCATTCTTTAAACGATTAAGCTCCTGAAGATTTTGTCTTAACTGAACTAATTCTTTATCTAAAGACAGTAACTCTTCCAAATTCAGATCAATATTTTTAGCCTGAATAGCTTTTTTCACTTGATCCGAGAAACGACGAATATATTTAATATCCAACATGATTATATAAAACTAAAAGGGCTTTTTAAATCGGTCAAGATTTTTAATAGAGGAAACACGATAAGTTTAAATGGACCAGTAGTGTCATTCATTGTCTAGGCTGGATAAGCTACCTAAGGTAAAGACCACAATTTGGCAAACAGAAAGAGGGGAAACTTGTGGAGTGCACTAAAGAATTAGAAAAATTTTCCTATAAACAAAAAAACACCTCACAAAAAATAAATAAAATCATTTTAGGCGATTGCACAGAAATCATTAAAAGTTTACCAGCTGACATGAAATTTGATCTCATTATTGCTGATCCTCCTTATAATATAGGGAAGGACTTTGGAAATAATAAAGATAATAAAGAACTTACAGACTATATAAATTGGTCCGTGGAGTGGATAAAACTATGTTTGAATAGGCTGGAAGATAACGGCCTCATGTATATTTATGGTTTTTCTGAAATACTGGCTTATATAACTATTCACTTTCCTTTAAAAAATCAAAAATGGCTGGTTTGGCATTATACAAACAAAACCATTCCCTCTTTAAAATTCTGGCAAAGAAGCCATGAAACCATTATTTGTTTATGGAAAAACAAAAGACCGGACTTGGAAATTGATCCAATCAGAGAACCTTACACGGAAGCATATAAAAAATGTATCGGAAAAATCAGAAAAAACAGCAAGGGACGATTTGGCAGTACAGAAACCATTTATAGAGGACATGAAAAAGGAGCTTTGCCCAGGGATGTTTTAAAAATCTCTGCTTTAGCTGGAGGAAAAGGTTTTGTACAAAGAAGTTCATTAAAACACCCCACTCAAAAACCCTTTGAATTATCTGAAAAACTATTAAAATCCCGAATTAATAGACAAAGAGGAAAAGTGCTTATTCCCTTTTCTGGCTCCGGTTCCGAATGTGTGGTCGCTAAAAGTTTAGGGATAGATTTTTTAGGCATAGAAATAAATCCTCAATATGTAAAGGCTTCCAGAAAGTGGCTTGCCAACATTAAAAGAGAATGTAAAAAACAATAAGCTATGAAAAAAGATAATGTAAAAATCATATTAGCCAGTGGTTCCATCTCTCGAAAAAAACAATTAGAAGATATGGGGTTTTCTTTTTCCGTACAAATTTCCGGTGTGGATGAGGATATATATAAGTCTTCCGGCCTGCCTTTTGAAGAGATCTGTCGAAAAATTGCACAAAAAAAAACAGAAACAGTTGCAAAAGATCACCCCTCCGCTTTGGTGTTGGGGGGAGATCAAATGGCTGTGATGGATGGTCAGATTTTTAATAAGACAGCTGACCCGGAAGTGGCTGTGCAAACATTGATGAAATTACAGGGAAGGACTCACATCTTGTTTACAGGTATGCACTTATGTTACGGAGATAATTTTTTTTCTCATTTGGAAACAAATAAAATGAGTATGCGGCCTTTAACAGAACAGCAAGTCCGACAATATGTAAAAACCTCTAAGCCTTTGAATTGTGCCGGCTGTTATGCTTTGGAACGATCCGGATCCGGTTTGTTTGAAAAAATAGACACCCCTGATCAAAGCGCTATCATTGGCTTCCCCTTAATCACTCTGATCAATCAATTGATCAAATGGAATATCCCTATCCCTTTTTTGTAAAATATTTCTCTAATGGAATGATTTTTCACAGCTTTGCATTTTTTTAAAAAAACCTCGCCACTTACCTATTTTCTCCCACTCCTCTTTTCCGTAATACTGATCCGGAGCTGAGGGCGCTCCCTCGATTTCCTTATAATGCTTCTTGTATGAGGACTCAGTTGTTATTCGTTTCGACTCTACAGCCCTATTATATTCCCTCACGGCTGATATCAATTCTTCTGGAGTCTCAAACTTTTTCCTTATACCCAATCTCTTAAAAAAACCTCGCCACTTACCTATTTTCTCCCACTCCTCTTTTCCATAAAACTGACCCGGATCTGAGGGCGCGCCCTTGATCTCCTTATAATGCTTCCTGTATGATGGCTCACTTGTTATTCGTTTCGACTCTACAGCCTCTCTATTATATTCCCTCACGGCTTCTATCAACTCCTCTGGAGTCTCAAACTTTTTCCTTATACCCAATCTCTTAAAAAAACCTCGCCACTTACCTATTTTCTCCCACTCCTCTTTTCCGTAATACTGATCCGGATCTGAGGGCGCTCCCTCGATCTCCTTATAATGCTTCTTGTATGATGGCAGAGTTGTTATTCGCTTAGACTCTGGTGCCTTCCTATTATATTTCCTCACGGCTTCTATCAACTCCTCTGGAGTCTTAAGCTTTTTCCTTAAACCTAATTTCTCAAAAAAACCTGGCCACTTACCTATTTTCTCCCACTTAGCTCCGTAAGTTTGTTCTGGATGCGAGGGCGCTCCCTCGATCTCCTTATAATGCTTCTTGTATGAGGGCCCACTTGTTATTCGCTTAGACTCTGGTGCCTTCCTATTATATTTCCTCACGGCTTCTATCAACTCCTCTGGAGTCTTAAGCTTTTTCCTTAAACCTAATTTATCAAAAAAACCTCGCCACTTACCTATTTTCTCCCACTCAACTCCATAAGATTGACCCGGATTTGAGGGCGCGCCCTCGATCTCCTTATAATGCTTATTGTATGATGGCACACTTGTTATTCGTTTCGATTCTGGTGCCTTTCGATTGTATTCCTTTACTGCTTCCAATAACTCCTCCAAAGTTTCTATTATTGCTGACTTCCCAAAAAAACCTCGCCACTTACCTATTCTCTCCCACTCCTTTTTTCCATAAAACTGATCCGGAGCTGAGGGCGCTCCCTCTATCTCCTTATAATGCTTATTGTATGATCGCAGAGTTGTTATTCGTTTCGACTCTGGTGCCTCTTGGTTGTATTTTTTTATAGCTTCTAATAGCTCCTCAATCCTTAAAAACCTTCCATCCTTCCTGTTGCCCCAAAAACTTACCACCGAATCTCTTAACTCTTCCCTTATCTTCAATAAATCCTCTTTGCTTATCGCATTTGCCACTTCCGACAAGCTCTGCTTCTGTCTTCTCTCCCTCCTTTCCACTCCTCCACGAAAAGACACCTTCTCCGCCTCTTCCATTAGCTTCAAGGTATCCTCCACCATACCTTCATTCCTGTAATTAATTAAAAACACTACATCTGAGGTCATCTTGCCTGCGTAAAGTCTCAACACTCTGCCCATCCTGTGCATCATCTTCTTTATAGATACATTCGCATTTAAATCCACATAGGCCGACAGGTGAGGTAAGTTTATCCCCTCATCTAGTGCCCTTACTGCCACTATGTAATGTCTTTTGTTTGTGTTTGTGGACCTCTCTGTCACTCCCTGTCTCTCTTCCCTTGTCATCTCTGAGTGATAGGCTTCAAACCTCATCTCTCCAAGCTCTGGTATCTGCTTAAAATACTGATTGAAAAATACTGCTAGTCTTTGCGCCTCTGCTATTGTGGAGGCAAGGATAAAACCTTTTTTATTATCCTGAAAAATGGGAAACAATAACTCAGCCAGTCTATTGTAATGTTTGGGGTTTAATTCATAATAAGAGTTTTGCTGTGTATTTATAAATATATCTTCTGTGTTTTCTTTATTTTCTCCTGTTTCTTTATTATTACTATCAGCGCCTTTTCTGCTTTTAAAACTATCTTCTCCTAGTACATATAAATCATCAAAAGGAGTGATATCTCCACGATTGATGGCTTTTGATAGCTGAACCAATATCTGTTCTAATGAATGAGTTCTAAAAAAATCCTCTTGTCTCTCATTCAAATAACTCCAATGCTCTCTTTCAAATAAATCCTTAAGCTCCACCTCCTCATGCACTGGAGTAGCTGTTGTGCCATATAACAACACCTCCCTGTTTCCTTGTGTGTGACTCTCTCTTATTAACTTAGCTATTGTGGTCTTCGTCTTTGTGGCTCCAAGGTGATGAGCCTCGTCTATATAAATACTGTTAAGGTTTTTTATAAGCTTCTCATAAGATCCTTTAAAATCTCTATCCCTGGATAGAGCATTAAACCTTGGCTTTAAACTCTGAGAGGTAATAATAAGCACTGTAGGAGAGCTTCTTTTTTCTACCTCTTCTATCTGATGAGCAAATGTACTGGTTTTACTTCTGTCCCTCACAGTGTTCCAATTAACTATGCGAACAGCACTATCTTTAAGCTCTTCTCTTATCTCTAACTCTAATTGATCAATTAAGTTTATCTGATCAGCTGTCACTATAAAGAGTTTACTTTCACTTACTTCCATCCTGTGTTTAAGAGCCTTGGCCAATACAACACTCTTGCCTGTACCTGTGGGAGAGATGTGTAGAAAACTTAAAACTCCCTCACGAAGAGCCTGCTTAAAAGCTTCAAGTGCTGTGACCTGAGAGGGTTTGGTGTGATGGGATAGATAAGGGATGATACTCATGGCTGACTAAAAACCTTCTTAATACTTCCAAAGAATCAGAAGATGTATTTATACCTTCTAAAAACTGAACAGATGGAATGGTGAGAGTACGAGAGCTTTCATCAAAGCTTATGTGAGAGGTTTTAACATTGCTATCTACTTCCACTTTAAATGTCACTCCTGATAAGGAAGGAAAAGAAACACATAAAGCACCACAGCTTGTGATACTTAAGCTTTGAATGTTTTTCGCTTGTTGAGGGGAAAGACCTGTAAGAGCCCTTCTGGTTAGTGAGATAAGAGTATCTTCATCAGCAACAGAGCTGAGTGTGAAGACAGCCGATAGAACAATAAAAAGAAATATTTTCTTTGAATATTTTTTACTTGCAGATAAAAAACTCAACCACTGATTAAATACCATGACTCAACTCACCTTTATACACACCCCAACTTGTAAGGGTGATTATAAGGAGAACAGTCATAAAATAAAGGTTTTTATAGGGATCGTGTAAAAATTACAGCTTTGTTTAAAGTTTATTACATTAAAGATAGAAACCGTCTTTTCAACAAAAATTAGTTTAAAAATAATTCATGACAATTTAATTAACTGAGATTAAATTTAATATGTATATATGAAGATGGAAAGAAAAGGGATGGATTCACACAGTTGTTCAATCCGGTTTTGCCAGCGTCGGTTTAGGAGCCCTAGGAGTCATAATATTTAGGAATATACAAAATCAGGATCGTTACACTAAAACCGGTGAAGATATAGGACTTGATGGAGTTATATATTCCGCCTATATAATAGGAATAGGAGCAGCTTCTTTACTGGCTATCAGTAAAATATGGGAGATAGTGGATACCTGGGTACTCCCTTCATCCATACAGGTTATTTCTTCTCGGCAACAAAAGGGCTTATATATAGCTCCCACTTTATACTCACATAAGAACACAACTATTTCTCCAGGCATTCGTTTACAATTTAATTTCTGACACAATTTCTGTCTATATCAGCTTGTTTTTTCATTTTATAAAAGCTAATTTATAAACGCTATGTGGACTTATTTTCATCAAATGGATCCTTTCATTATTCAACTGACCGATACTTTCGGTATCCGCTGGTATTCCATGGCCTATATCATGGGTTTTGTTATGGGTTATTATCTTATCAACAAATGGCTGATTAAAACTGGTTGCAGTCCTTTATCTAAAAACAATTTAATGGATCAAGCCACTTGGACAGTGGTGGGCGTGCTACTGGGAGGACGTTTAGGTTACGCCGCTTTTTACAGCCCTGATCTTTTTACTCGATTCGACAGTACCTTTCCTTTCTGGGAGCTTTTGAAAGTACACCATGGAGGACTAGCCAGTCATGGAGGGATTATCGGTCTGATAGTAGCCACCACTTTATTTGCAAAAAAAAACAAGTTACCAGCTTTTCACTGCCTGGATGTTACCGCTTTAATTGCAGGAGTGGGAATATGCCTGGGTCGTATTGCCAATTTTATCAACGGAGAACTTTATGGTCGAATTATTTCTGGTAAAACTTTTTTAGCCGTGCAGTTCCCTCAAGAAATGTTGGTATGGGTATCAGAAAGAAAAATAGAATACTTAAATAAATTATCCACGGCTGTACAGGTTTTAAATAATAAAATAGATTCAGACGGATGGTTGGAACTTGTAGAACAGTTTGCCAGCTTTTCCTCCCGCCAGGTATCTGGACAAATCTATTCAACTGTGAATGCCCTTATATCCGCCTGCGAACAAGGCAACCAGGCGATCGTCTCTGCTTTAAGAGATGTTTTACTTTATCGCCATCCTTCACAACTTTACCAAGCTGGCTTAGAGGGTTTACTACCCTTTGTTGTGCTGTGGTGGATATGGAGAAAACAAACTTTCAGACCAGGAGTGATTTCCGGTATCTGGGCCTCCCTGTATATAGTGACGCGGATTATTGGTGAACAGTTCAGAATGCCTGATCCTCACATTGGCTTTCAGGCTTTGGATCTTACCCGCGGACAATGGCTTAGTATCGCCATGATTATTTTTGTAGCTGCCTATTTCATATTGGTTTTCAAATACCAAAAGGAATATAAAAAATGGGGCGGCTGGAAACAAAAAAAATAAATAATCAACTGATTCCTCTAATTGAAAAAACTTACCCGACTTTAGATAGCTCCAATGAAATTTTTAATTTTAGATTAAATACATCCTCTATATGACAAGATATTTTATCCAAACTCCATCTTTGTCTTTCATTCACAAAATCAGATACTGCCTGAATGGATAAACCAGACTTATCAGAAAATCTTTTAAGCCCCATTGCCTTAATGGTTTCACAAAGTGCTTTATCTATCGGTAATTTTTCTTTTTTAACAATATTCATTAAATACCCTCTGGCATATTCAATATTTTCAAATTTTTTGGCCAGTATTTTATTATAATCCTTATTTCTGTTTGCCATATTCCCTCCAATACTTTTTAGCTTTTTTTATATCTTTTCCTTGTGTTTTTTTATCTCCACCTATCAACAAAAGAATGATCTTATTTTTTTCTTCTCCAAAATATACTCTTAAACCTCCACCATAAGAAATCTTAATTTCAAAGACTCCATCTTTTAAATTCTTAATGGATTTTCCGGCTCCTTCCTGTGCTACCCTTTGAATATAGCGATCCACAATAATCTGTTTTTGTAGATCCAAGCTGTTAATCCATTCCAAAAAAGGTGATTTTCCGCTCTGTAATACATAGTAATATACATCTTTAGTTGCCATTCATTTAAAAACTACATAAAAATATGTAGTTTGTCAAGATAAAATATTAGAGTAAATAACAATCTACTGTATATTGGTTTTCAAATACCAAAAGGAATACAAACACCGAAAACTTGAAAGCTATCTAATAGCAACTGAAAGCTATCTAATAGCTTTCAGTTATACAGAGTATGTAACTACGGTAAACTTGAAAACCTCTGAAAGGTCCTCAAGAGACCTTTCAGTTTATAGAGGCTTTCAAGGGGGCGACTGGAAACAAAAAAATAAATAAAACCAGCGCTTATTAGTTAGTAACTCTTACACACTGAAAAGTTTGCTCTTGAACAGGGGTGTACATTCTGGTCCAAAATAAAGGAATAAGTCCAATAAAACTAATAGGTGTTCCTACACCAAGCGATAAACCTCGCTCACCAGCTCTTCTAAAACCTATCATAAGGCCCATACCAGCACCAAATACGATAGCACCACCAATAGCAGTTAACCAATTAGTTTTAATATTCAGTTTTTCTCTGATTGTTCTGCATCCTTCTTTTCTGAGTTCATAATAAGGAACTGCTGAATATACTGTTTTTTTATCTGAATACTTCGCCTCCCCTTTTCCTATGCTTTGTCTATCTACATAAATACTCACATTAGAATCCACATTGCCACTAGTATCTACAGCGCGAATCGTTGTTGTACTTACACAGGACAACAAAGAGCCCGTAAGTGTTAAAGAAACAAGTAATTTAACCAAAACTCTAAACATAAAAAAACCTCCTTTTTAAAAACCTACATATTTCCAACTATGCTAATTCAAATAATCATTATTTGTCAAAAGTTATTGTATCTCAATGTAAGACTTTATTAATACTTAGTATAAAGTGGAACGATTTTTGCATATAATCCAGGTATGAACTTCAAAACCAGAAAATTTTTAAGAAAAGCCAAAAAATATATAAAAAAATATTTATGTTTGTTTCTATTAGTCTTTTTCTTTCCCTTACATCATTTCAGTCAAAATAAGCCTGCCCAATTAATTATATGGTCTGTGGGACAAGGACAAATGGTGACTTACTCAAATATAGATTCCTGTATTCATTTCGACATGGGAGGTGAGAGGTTTCCAGCAAAAAAATTAATTAAAGAATGTGGCAGAAAAACAAACAAAGTATTTTTTTCTCACTGGGATTGGGATCATATTAATTTCAGTCGAAAAGCCTGGAGAAAATTATTTCATTTATGTCGAATAGGCTGGCCGGGAGGAACAGGTAGTAAAAAAAAGAAACAGTTTTTATCCATTATTCCAGAATGTGAAAAAAATGAAAACAAAGTTTTCAAAGAGATTGTTTTCCCTTATCATTTAAATAAAAAGAAACAAGCAACAGAAGCCAATAAAAGCAGCCGGGTAGTGATAGTAAAAAATTATATTCTTATTCCAGGTGATTCTCCAGGCTCTTCTGAACAAATTTGGAGAAAATATATTACAGATTCTATCTCCATATTGATTGTCGGTCATCACGGGAGCAGATACTCCACAACGGAAGGATTATTAAAACAACTGCCTTACTTAAAACTGGCTATTGCCAGCGCTCGACGAAAACGATATGGACATCCTCATCCATTAGTGAAAAAACGATTGGCAAGAAAAGGTGTGCCTTTACTTAGCACAGAAGAATTCCACCATATTCGTATCCCTATTCAATGAGATCACAAACTACTTGGTGATAATTTATTTTTTATTTTTCTCAACAATTCAGCAAGAGGTGTATCTGAAAGTGAATTGGAAAGAGAATCCAATATATTTTTTTCCCTCTGTGCTTCATATTCTTCATTAAATTGTAATAAATCTTTTTTTATGTTTCCCATATCCATAAACTTTATAAAATAATCCTGAACTTTTTTAAGAAAAACTTTTTCCGCATCAGTTAAAACATGATCCTTCCACAATAAAACCCTCACAAAATAAATAGCTTGGCTTCTATCCGCCAAATCTGTAATTTTAGGTAAAACTTCATCAACTTCAACTGGATGACGTAACTCTTTTTTTAACAGATTGATATGAGCTTCATTAAAATTCAATTCTTCCAGATAGTGCTCAACCATTTTAGTTTCTTCTTCAGCAACTTCTTCATCAACATGAACCGCGCAAACCACCAGTCTCCACATATTCAGATAACTGTCTGTGATTTCTTTCTTATATTTATTTTCATATTGCATAAATTAAAACCCTGTTAAAAATTAATTCTATTAAAATTATCGGAGACAAATGAAAATTTTTCAAATAAATATTAAAAAGCTCGGTAAAATTAGCCAGGAGGCCACTTCATTGGCCGGCCGCCCAAAATATGAATATGCAAATGATACACAGTTTGACCACCATCTGATCCGGTATTAATGACCAACCTCCAACCCTTCTCCAGTTTTTTTTCCAGAGCAATTTCCCTAGCCTTTAACAAAAGGTGTCCCATGAGGGATTGATCAGCCTCCTCTATATGTTGATGACTGACAATGGGTTTTTTAGGAATAAGCAAAATATGGACAGGAGCTTGTGTATTAATATCATCAAATGCGATGCAAAGATCGTCCTCATAGTGAATATTCGCAGGGATTTCTTTATCAATAATTTTTTGAAAAATAGTGGAAATGACTTTTCTCCCTCTTTTAAAATATCATCAATGCCACAGGCATTATTTTGAAGTTTTAAATTTAGCGTATTTTTTGCGGAATCTTTCAGCTCTTCCAGCAGTGTCTAATAAGCGTTGCTGGCCTGTATAAAAAGGGTGCGAAGAACTGGAGACATCAAAAGTCACTAATGGGTAAGTTTTTCCATTTAATTCGATAGTGTGTTTACTTTTCACAGTGGAGTAAGTGATGATGTGAAACTGTGTAGACACATCTTTAAAAACCACTTCCCGAAACTCCGGATGTACTTTCTTTTTCATGAGTAAACTCCTATAAAGTTACCAATAAGTGCTATCATAGCAGAAATCACACAGGCAAGTAAAAATTTTTTATCTCCTTTGATAGAATGAACTTTTCCTGACAAAATTCAAAAAATTAGGTATATTTCCCTTAAATGAAGAAGAGATCCATGCCATTACACAAAATTCCTTTTTTCCTAAGCGCAGTGTTTACAGTGGGAACCTCCCTGACCTGTACTCCATCCACTCCCAAAACTTCCAGAGCAAAAACTTTAATCTATTGCTCAGAGGGTAGTCCCTCTTTTTTCAACCCTCAACTGGCTTCTGATGGCTCTTCTTTTGACATTGCCAGAAGCATTTATGATCGTCTGGTGGAATTTAAAGATATCGGCAATGGTGTACAACCAGGATTAGCCCATACCTGGTCTGTCTCCGAAGATGAACTCAACTACACTTTTTACTTAAGGAAAGATGTTACTTTTCACGAGACGGATTATTTTAAACCCAGTCGTTTTTTTAATGCAGACGACGTGGTGTTTTCTTTTCAAAGACAAAAAGACAAAAATCATCCGTATCATCTGGTCAACGGCGGTGCTTATACTTATTTTCAATCACTCAATATGGGAGATTTAATTAAAAACATTATTAAAGTAGATGCACACACTGTGCGATTTGTATTAAATAAAAAAGATTCCACTTTTTTACCTAACATGGCAATGGAGTTTGCCGGTATTTTATCCAAGGAATATGCCGATAAATTGTCACAATCAAAAAAACCGGAAGATATGGATTTTAAACCGATTGGTACCGGACCATTTATTTTCAAAAAATATGTTAAAGACAGCTTGGTTCGGCTCAGTGCAAATAAAAAATATTTCAGAGGTCCTCATAAAAGTTTGTCCGATCTCATTGTATCTATTGTGCCGGACACTCATGTGCGTGTTCAGAAATTAAAAACCGGTGAATGTGATTTGATTAGTCAACCTGCTCCGACCGATCTTCCAGATATTGAAAAACATCCTCAACTGAAATTAGTGGGTGGAGTAAGTTTTAATGTCGCCTACTTGGCTATGAATACACAAAAACCACCATTTAATAATTTAAAAGTTCGACAAGCTGTTCACCATTTGCTCAATCGTCCTCTTTATGTAAAAGCTATTTACGAAAATTATGCAGAGATAGCTAAAAACCCCTATCCGGCTTCCTTATGGTCTTATAATCATGAAGTGAAAGACTACGAATACTCAGTGGAAAAAGCCAAAAAACTTTTAAAAGAAGCTGGCTACTCAGATGGATTTAGCGCCACTTTATGGACTTTACCTGTTGCCCGCCCCTACAATCCGAACGGAAAAAAAATGGGAGAACTTATGCAGGCGGATCTGGCTAAAGCTGGTATAAAAATCAAACTACAAACTTATGATTGGCCCACTTATATCAGTCGATCCAAAAAAGGAGAGCACGATCTCATTCAATTTGGATGGACCAGTGATAACGGAGATCCTGATAATTTTTTAAGAATTCTTCTCAGTTGTGATTCTATTGCCTCTGGTGTGAATGTGGCCAGGTGGTGCCATCCAGCCTTTGATAAGCTTATCACAAAAGCACTCAAAACCACACAGCAGAAAAAAAGAGAACACTTTTATAAAGAAGCTCAAAAAATTTTAAAAGAACAAGCACCTTGGGTGACCCTTGTTCATACACAGGATTATGTAGCGATGA
The DNA here is from genome assembly GCA_965226095.1 of Bdellovibrionales bacterium. GTDB lineage: Bacteria > Bdellovibrionota > Bdellovibrionia > Bdellovibrionales > UBA1609 > JANQSP01. Next base: position 19,369 of record OZ245336.1, read on the forward strand.
AAAAAAGTGTAGAAGGTTATCTTCATAAACCTTTTGGATCTAAATCCTTTTATACGATTTATTTCAAGAAGTGATTCTAACCACCAAAAGAGGTCAGTACATTGCTTTACTTTATTTCCCGACGATTGTTGTTTATGATCCTAACTATTTTTATCTGTTCCTTACTTGTTTTTTTAATTGTGCGAACGATCCCCGGCGACCCAGTGGATAACTTGTTGGGAGACAGAGGAGCAGACCCATCCATCCGACAGGAACTGATGGAAAAGTGGGGTCTCAATCAACCTTTACATAAACAATATTTTATTTTCCTTATACAATCTGCACAAGGCAACCTGGGACATTCCATTGTCTCCGGCCGACCGGTGTTACAGGAATTTCAGGATCGTTTTCCAGCCACATTGGAACTGTCCTTGTGTGCTCTACTATTAGCTTGTTTATTAGGTATTCCAATGGGTTTCCTATCAGCTATCAAAGCCAATTCTTTTTGGGATTTTTTATGCTCCGGTATTTCACTAACAGGTTATTCCATGTCTGTGTTTTGGTGGGGACTCATGCTCATCTTGTTTTTTTCAGTGTACCTGGGTTGGACACCTGTCTCCGGTCGAATAGATGCTCTCTATGACATTAAGCCCATCACTGGTTTTATGCTTTTGGATTCTCTATTTAGCGAACAAGGATTTTTAGCTTTTAAAAGCAGTTTAAAACATTTATTGCTACCCACTTTAACATTGGGAACGATTCCACTAGCCAACATTACACGGATGACCAGATTTAGTTTGTTGGAAACTTTTAAAGAGGATTTTATAAAAACAGCTAAAGCCAAAGGCTTAGGTTTTTACAAAATCTATGTTGTTCATGCTTTTCAAAATGCTTTACTGCCCATTGTAACCGTCATGGGTTTAATGGCCGGCGCTTTGATCACAGGAGCCGTACTGACGGAGACAGTTTTTTCCTGGCCGGGAGTTGGACGATGGCTGGTGCAGGCTGTACTGGCCAGGGATTACCCAGTTTTACAAGGTGGGATTTTACTCATCACCATTATTATTATTGCTTTAAACTTATTAATTGATTTGATTTATGCAAAAATAGATCCGCGTGTATATGCTTCTCTGATCAATCAACACACTCAATAAAAACCTTTATTTTGATAAAAAATTCGATAAATTTACTCTACTACCAACAACTTCAGACTCTATTCCCATATCAATTCCAGAGTGATTGATAAATATTGTGTTCTCTTCAGCCAAATCTCCATAAATAAGAACCCACTGTTCAAATGGAGTAGTGTTGACATTCCATCCTCCAGGAATTTTAGTAAGTCTGGAAATTATTGTCTTTCCTAAATAAAATTGATCACCATTCAAATTACTCTTTTTTAATTTAGGAACTTCAATAGTATAGCTTGTATCACTGAAACTATCTGAATTAACAACAAAAGAGAAATTGGATTTATATTTACTTCCTCTATCTTCCAGTGTTTGAAATAATTCTGATTGATTGGAATCATCAATATCATATAATTCCACTACTATGTCTGCGTAGCAGAACAATGGTACCAATAATAAAATAAATAGATTTTTCATAAACACACTCCTCCTTTTAGCGAATTAATAAACCGCATCTTAAATTCTGATATAAAAAAACTTTTAAGCAGAACCTGTAAATTAAGATACTAAATAATTTATGAAATAAACTTCCTCAATCCATTGATTGAATTTGACTCGTTGTATCGTTTTCTCAAAATAAGTCAACAGTTTTTTAAAAAAAGTGGAAATTTTGCCGAATTTACGCTGTTTTTAGCCCAAACCAGCTGATTTTTTTAGATATAAAAAAAGGTTTTACGAATAAAATTAATTTTTATTTTTAGAATATTTTTATTTTCTAACTATAGCCCGTGCTCTTCCCCAAAAAGAATTACGTTCATTATGTTCATCTTCTGCATCTACATATTCTTGTAATCTTAAATACAGCCTGGAATCACACCGACCATATTCTCTAACATCTCCTTGAATCACTTCTCCATAGCCAACTTCATAATAATCATAAGGATGGATTAAACGGCTTGGAAGTTGATAATAACTCTTAGCTGGCTTTTCAGCTGCCAGCTCATACAATAGTACTGTTTCACAATATGGAGAGGACAACTTTGTCTCACAAAGTGCATTCCAACAATAAACCTTTACCTTACTTATTTCTAGATCAGTATTAGGAGAATCATATGAATTACCCGCGGATGCTCCACAATTGTCCCAATTGCGCCTTTTGAGTGCAGTCTGGTAATGATACATATCTTCAAATACAAGTTCTAAACCCTCACCCTCATCATCATAATCAGGACATTTTATATCCTGACCTGTATATGCTTTGACGCTTTCTGTAAATTCATAACGAGCATATTTACGCCTTCTTTCACAATTTTCCTGCTCATCAGAATCTTCATATATACTTTGACAATTAAGTTCAGGATCAAAAAACCAAGCATGTGCACAAAATGGTACTATCAATAGACCTAATAAATATTTTTTCAAGTTTATCCCCCTAAGTATTCTTTATTATTCACTCGCACGTTATTATATTAGTAATGACGGAATTTTTCTAACAATAAATAAATTTTTTTTCTGTTTGTATCAAGAAAAAACAAATTTGTTTTTGAGTTTATATTTTATGTCTCATAATAAAACAGTTGATCGAATGAGAATGAAAATCTAAGGTTTTACGAATAAAATTAATTTTTATTTTTAGAATATTTTTATCTTCTGACCACAGCCAGTGCTCTTCCCCAAAAAGAATTTTCATCTTCTGCATCTACATATTCTTGTAATCCTAGATACAGCCTGGAATCACACTGACCATGTTCTCTAACATCTCCTAGAACCACTTCTCCATCGCCAACTTCATAATAATCATAAGGATGTCTTAAACGGTTTGGAATTTGATAATTAGCACTATGTGACTGTTTATACAATAGTACTGTTTCACAATATTGAGAGGACAACTTTGTCTCACAAAGTGCATTCCAACAATAAACCTTTACCTTATTTACTTCTGGAAGATCAGCATTATAAGAAACATGTGAATTACCCGCGGATATTCCACAATTGTCCCAATTGCGCCTTTTGATTGCAGTCTGGATATTCACACTTGTTTTAAATACAAATTCTAAACCTTCACCCTCATCATCATAATCAGGACATTGTATATCCTGACCTGTATACCAACTTACTCTCTGTATGAATTCATAACGAGCAAATTTACGCCTTCTTTCACAATTTTCCTGATTATCAGAATTTTTATATACAGTTTGACAATTAAGATCAGCATCAAAAAACCAAGCATGTGCACAAAATGGTACTATCAATAGACCTAATAAATATTTTTTCAAGGTTATCCCCCTAAGTATTCTTTATTATTCACTCACACGTTATTATATTAGTAATGACGGAATTTTTCTAACAATAAATAAATTTTTTTTCTGTTTGTATCAAGAAAAAACAAATTTGTTTTTGAGTTTGTATTTTATGTCTCATAATAAAACAGATCTATTTTTTTGTTTACAGTTTATGTTTCATAATAAAACAGTTGATCGAATGAGAATAAAAATCTACTGATTAAAAACACAGGAGCTATTGTCAATACGACCAATTGGACAGTAGATGGGAGCATTAAAAAAGGTCGTAAAATGATAGATAAACTCATTAAATTTAGACTTAATATTTTTAATATTCAATCTGACAATACTATACTAAAAGTTACATTTAGTAATATAAATACTCCCAAAGAACGCCTGAAAAAGATACGAGATAATATAAATAAACTTTTGGAACCAAATCATTGTTATATTACAAACAATTTTTTTGAATTAAAAATTCAAGAACTTTATCTTGCCTATGAATATGAAGAAAAGCTTCAACAGGAAAAAGAAGAGCAATGGAGAATTAAACAACAAATGAGAGAAGAAGAAAAAGTAAGAAGAGAAATTACAAAGGCTGAAGCGGAAGCAGAAAAAGAAGAGTTCGTATTTCAGAAGGCCTTGGAGAAAACTCGTCAAGAAGCAGCTACATCTAATGCCTATCAAAAAAGCAAATACGAAATGAAAGTAAAAGAACTAGAAAAACAGTTAGCAAAAGCTCAACAAAAAAGAGAAAGAGCACTATCCATGGCTCAAAAAACTCAAAGCGGACATGTTTATGTAATCTCCAACATTGAATCTTTTGGAGAGAAAATTTACAAAATTGGTGTAACTAGAAGAATAGAACCGAGAGAACGTGTTAAGAAACTATGATACATAGTGAAAATGCTCCGAAATTAGAACAAACACTCCATAAGTCATTTAATAACTTTAGGATGAATCGTGTTAATAGTAGAAAAGAATTTTTTAAGGTGGGATTTTACTCATCTAGTGAATTTATCAAATTTAACTACTTTATTTTTACGTAATAATCAGTTACAAGATATTGACCAATTATATTACATTGATAGCTTACAGAACTTGGACTTACACGGCAATAACATCACTGATTTACCTATGTTGCCTAACTTAATTTGATTGGGCAGAGATTAAAGTACAACAATAATACCCCTTTTAATACATTTCAATTCTTTCATAATCTGTTATGCTCATAAAAAATGTTGACATTTAAAGTACTTAGAGTATTTTTCATTTTGAAAAGTTATATATTGTACGCTTATAGCGACTGAAAAAATGTATAAACTTTTAATACCAATGCCTATTTTGATATAGGAGAGGCATGATGTAGTGACACAAAAAAAAACTATGTTCTCCAATGTAACATCCGTTATACTATCTATTTTTCTCTCAATTATTTTTTATTCTGAAAATATTTTTGCTGATTCTGCAATAAACAATGTCAGGCAATTTCTGAATGGACAGCAGAAATTCTTGAAGGCAGGTCCGTTATCCTACTCTGCAAATCATGTGAAGTTTGAGTCTGAAGCGAAAACAATTGAAATGCCTATCACTCATTTGCAACATAGCGATCGAGGTGTTTATATTCTAGCTCGTTCTTCTCTCTATGAAGAAATCTCAGTGTTTTATTCTGAAGATGGGAGCATTTCTGGAACTATCAAAATAGATAAACAAGAATTTCTTGTTAATTCTCCTGATGGCAGTTCTTATCAGATTTCAATAAAACCTCCACCTGCTCCTAACTTAAAAGATTGTGATTTGTCACATATAAAATTGGAAGATCCTATTTTACATAATCCTGTAGAAGAGAAAAATGTACACATTGCTCCCAGTGCTGTAGCAGAGAAAAATGTTACATCTAATTCTACAAGCAATTCGAATACAAATATTGTAGATGTAGCTGTTTTCTATACAAATGATGCGTTTTCATCAACTTCCTACAGAGGAGAAAGTTTCATCTTAAATCAATTTGAAAGAGCTAATATAGGCTTATCAGATTCAAATGCAAATGAACAATACAATGTTGTACACATACAGGAAATAGATCCTGTAACAAAGGCTGGAGAACCAGGAGTACCTTATATAGAATCACTCATCAGAGTTCAAGAACAAGAGAGATGGTTATGTTGATTTTATTCATGATATAAGAAATCGTACTTCTGCAGATGTGATTTTGCTTATTCAATCAGTAGATGGAACATATCCTGTTTGTGGGACAGTATACAGTTCGCTTATTCCTACTACTACTAGAGGAGAGAAAAATGCTTTTGCTTCTATAACTGGCAGTTGTTTAACACCAGATATTATTATGCATGAGATAGGGCATTTACATGGTGCTCAACACGATAGATATGTTGGGTGTTCAGGAGGGCAATGTAATTCGATAACACAATATCCTTATAAATATGGCTATATAAACTTGGAAGGCTTTGAACCAAATGCAGAAGTTGGAACCAAATGGAGAACTGCTTTGGCATATAATGATAGATGTTCTAATGCCAATATAACTTGTAATAGAGTTATTTTATACTCCAATCCAAATCTCAATTATAGCTCTTCAGGTGTGGTGACAAGCGGTGGTGATCCAGGAGGAGTACCTGGTGAAACTCCTAGTTCGTCTATAGATGGTCCTTCTGATGTTGCAAGGCTTGTTAGAGAAATTAGTGGTATTGTGGCTTCTTACAGAGATCCTTCCAATATTATAGTGAAATTTTCTAATACTTATTATGTAACAGAAAACTCTAATGTTGTACTGGAATTGAAATTAAATAAGCAAGCTTTGGCACAAATTGCAGTGACAGTGAAAGTTCTCCATGAAAATAACACAACAACAACAAAAATTGTTGAGTTTTTAGCTAACGAAACTAAAAAAGAATTAACTATAGATGGAGTATCTGGAAACACATTAAAGTTGTACATAGAAGATGAATCATTGCCTTCCAATGTCTTTGCTGATGCACAAAATGTTTTGGTGAAATTTGTTTCCAGGTTGGAGGGTGAACTTCGTTTGGTGGGTGGCAATAATGATTTGGAAGGACGAGTGGAAGTTTATCATAATGGCATATGGGGCACTGTCTGTGACGACTACTGGGGAACTAATGATGCCAAGGTGGTATGTCGGCAGTTAGGTCACTATGGGGGTACAGCTTACTCTCGAGGAGCACACTTCGGACAAGGTAGTGGCACCATCTGGATGGACAATGTGAATTGTGGTGGTAGTGAAAGCCGATTAGAGAATTGTAGCTTCAGTGGCTGGGGTATAGAAAACTGTAGCCACAGTGAAGATGCGGGTGTCTCTTGCACTGAGACGACAATTGTTACTAATCAGGCACCTGTCTTTACCGATGGTACCAGTACCACTAGGTCCGTAACAGAAAATACTTCTTCCGACACTGCTATTGGCTCTGCTGTATCCGCCACTGATGACGATAATGATACGCTCACTTATACTCTTGGTGGTACGAATGCTAGTTCCTTTAATATTAATTCAAGTACTGGACAACTCAGCACATCTGCTGATTTGGATTATGAAACTAAATCAAGCTATTCAGTTACAGTCACCGTCAGTGATGGAAACAATGGTATTGACAGGATAGCAGTCACCATCAATATCACAAATGTGACTGAGGGAGGAGACCTAGTTGATGGAGAGCTTCGCTTAATCGGTGGGGATAATGCTTTAGAAGGCAGGGTGGAGATTTATCACAATAATCAGTGGGGAACAGTGTGTGATGATGCTTGGGGTACCAATGATGCAAAAGTTGTTTGCCGGCAGTTAGGTCACTCTGGAGGTACAGCTTACTCTCAAGCACACTTCGGACAAGGTAGTGGCACCATCTGGATGGATGATGTTGCGTGTAGTGGAAGTGAGTCTAAATTAAAAGATTGTAATTTTAATGGTTGGGGCACTCATAATTGTGGCCACAGGGAAGATGCGGGTGTCTCTTGCACTGAGACGACAGTTGTTAATAATCAAGCCCCAGTCTTTACTGAAGGAGAAAGTACCACTAGGTCCGTAGCAGAAAATACTTCTTCCGGCACTGCTATTGGCTCTGCTGTATCCGCCACTGATGACGATAATGATACGCTCACTTATACTCTTGGTGGTACGAATGCTAGTTCCTTTAATATTAATTCAAGTACAGGACAAATCAGTACATCTGCTGCTTTGGATTATGAAACTAGAAATAGTTATTCAGTTACTGTCACCGTCATTGATGGCAATAACGGCAATGATACAATTTCTGTCACTATCAATGTTACTGATGTCGATGAAGACTCCTCCACCTCAGAAGGTGATCTGCGCTTAGTGGGTGGTACGAATGCTTTAGAAGGCAGGGTGGAGATTTATCATAATAACAAGTGGGGAACCGTTTGCGATGATGCTTGGGGTACCAATGATGCAAAAGTTGTTTGCCGGCAGTTAGGTCACTCTGGGGGTACAGCTTACTCTCGAGCACACTTCGGACAAGGTAGTGGCACCATCTGGATGGATGATGTTGCGTGTAGTGGAAGTGAGTCTAAATTAAAAGATTGTAATTTTAATGGTTGGGGCACTCATAATTGTGGCCACAGGGAAGATGCGGGTGTCTCTTGCACTGAGACGACAGTTGTTAATAATCAAGCCCCAGTCTTTACTGAAGGAGAAAGTACCACTAGGTCCGTAGCAGAAAATACTTCTTCCGGCACTGCTATTGGATCAGCTATATCTGCCACTAATGCCAATAATGCCAATAATGATACTCTTACTTATACTCTTGGTGGTACGAATGCTAGTTCCTTTAATATTAATTCCAGTACAGGACAAATCAGCACAGCTTCAGCTCTGGATTATGAAACTAAAAACAGTTACTCTGTCACAGTGACAGTCAGTGATGGCAATAACAGCAATGATACAATTTCTGTCACTATCAATGTCACTGATGTCAGTGAATCCTCACTAACAGCAAACTTTGATACTTTACCTTCTTCACATAATGGATCAGAGTTTACATTTCGAGTGCGATTTAGTGAAGCCATCAGCACCAGTTATCGAACACTTCGTGAGCATAGCTTTAGTGTTACTAATGCTGACATCACAAGAGCCAGAAGAATCAATGGCAATAGTGCTCATTGGGAAATGACAGTTGTACCCAGCAATAATAATGATATTGCAATCGTGCTGGAAGCTAACAGAGCCTGCAATATAACAGGCGCTGTATGTACAAGTAATGGCACACGCTTATCAACCCGCCTGGAAGGTACTGTTACTGGGCCAAATAGCGAAAATCAAGCACCAACATTTACTGAAGGAACAAGTGCCACTAGGTCCGTAGCAGAGAACACTTCTTCCGGCACTGCTATTGGCTCTGCTGTATCCGCCACTGATGACGATAATGATACGCTCACTTATACTCTTGGTGGTACGAATGCTAGTTCCTTTAATATTAATTCAAGTACTGGACAACTCAGCACATCTGCTGATTTGGATTATGAAACTAAAAACAGTTATTCAGTTACTGTCACCGTCATTGATGGCAATAACAGCAATGATACAATTTCTGTCACTATCAATGTCACTGATGTCAGTGAATCCTCACTAACAGCAAACTTTGATACTTTACCTTCTTCACATAATGGATCAGAGTTTACATTTCGAGTGCGATTTAGTGAAGCCATCAGCACCAGTTATCGAACACTTCGTGAGCATAGCTTTAGTGTTACTAATGCTGACATCACAAGAGCCAGAAGAATCAATGGCAATAGTGCTCATTGGGAAATGACAGTTGTACCCAGCAATAATAATGATATTGCAATCGTGCTGGAAGCTAACAGAGCCTGCAATATAACAGGCGCTGTATGTACAAGTAATGGCACACGCTTATCAACCCGCCTGGAAGGTACTGTTACTGGGCCAAATAGCGAAAATCAAGCACCAACATTTACTGAAGGAACAAGTACCACTAGGTCCGTAGCAGAAAATACTTCTTCCGGCACTGCTATTGGCTCTGCTGTATCCGCCACTGATGACGATAATGATACGCTCACTTATACTCTTGGTGGTACGAATGCTAGTTCCTTTAATATTAATTCAAGTACAGGACAACTCAGCACATCTGCTGATTTGGATTATGAAACTAGAAATAGTTATTCAGTTACTGTCACCGTCATTGATGGCAATAACGGTAGTGACAGTATTGCAGTGACCATTAATGTTACTGATGTCGATGAAGACTCCTCCACCTCAGAAGGTGATCTTCGCTTAGTGGGTGGTAATGATACTTCTGAAGGTCGTGTAGAGATTTATCATAATAACAAGTGGGGAACCGTTTGCGATGATGCTTGGGGTACCAATGATGCAAAAGTTGTTTGCCGGCAGTTAGGTCACTCTGGGGGTACAGCTTACTCTCGAGCACACTTCGGCCGGGGAAGTGGCACCATCTGGATGGATGATGTGAATTGTGGTGGAAGTGAGTCTAAATTAAAAGATTGTAATTTTAATGGTTGGGGCACTCATAATTGTGGCCACAGTGAAGATGCGGGTGTCTCTTGCACTGAGACGACAGTTGTTAATAATCAAGCACCTGTCTTTACTGAAGGTACCAGTACCACCAGATCAATAGCAGAGAACACTTCTTCCGGCACTGCTATTGGCTCTGCTGTATCCGCCACTGATGACGATAATGATACGCTCACTTATACTCTTGGTGGTACGAATGCTAGTTCCTTTAATATTAATTCAAGTACTGGACAACTCAGCACATCTGCTGATTTGGATTATGAAACTAGAAATAGTTATTCAGTTACTGTCACCGTCATTGATGGCAATAACGGTAGTGACAGTATTGCAGTGACCATTAATGTTACTGATGACGATGAAGATTCTTCAGTATCAGAAGGTGATCTTCGCTTAGTGGGTGGTAATGATACTTCTGAAGGTCGTGTAGAGATTTATCACAATAATGAGTGGGGAACGGTCTGTGATGACCACTGGAGTACAACTGATGCCGCAGTAGTATGCCGTCAACTTGGTTATTCTGGAGCAATTGAAGCTCCCCGTCAAGCACGATTTGGCGAGGGCAGTGATCCAATATGGATGGATAATGTCCATTGCAGTGATAGTGAATCAAAACTTAAAGATTGTAGCTTTAATGGTTGGGGGGAACATAACTGCAGACATTCTGAAGATGCAGGAGTTGTCTGCTCTACAGGCATAAGTTCTTCTGCTCAGGTTCAGGTATTAAAGGATTCTCATGGATTCAATGAATTAAGATCGGATCATCAATATACAGTAACAGATTCAGCAGTGCCATTATATCAGTTGATCGATGAAGCACTGAATGGTCTTCCTCCTTCGAAACTACAGGTTCTGGATCTGACCGATCGTAAACTGTCTGACTTAAGTGGTATAGAATCATTAACCGGTCTTCGCCAGTTATTACTGCGTGGTAACCTTGTATCAGACTTATCACCACTGGCTGGATTGATAGATTTACAACATTTGGATTTATCAGACAATATGGTAACAGACCTTTCACCACTGTTCGCCTTATATGATTTACAAAAACTTAATCTATCTGATAACTATGTGACAGATCTGTCACCATTGGCCGGCCTATCGGATCTGGAAGTTTTAATATTGAATGACAATGATGTAATAAACATTGGAGTGGCAACCTTAGTTTATCTTGATAAACTAAGCTACTTGGGTGTAGCACGTAACCAAGTGACAGATATTAAACCACTTTCAAACCTTTTGAGGTTAAATATTTTAATTTTGGAAGACAACCAAATTGCTGACCTTTCTCCTTTATCTAATATGAATAAGTTAAGGTATTTGGATTTGAGTGAAAATCAAATTCATTACATCAATAACCTGTCCTATCTGTTTAATTTAGAAGTACTTAATTTGGATTATAATAAAATATCGGAGCTATATCCATTAGCTGATTTAGAAAATTTAACAGTATTATCCTTGAGTAATAATGCCCTTAGAAGTATTCATCCTTTATCCTATATGGATAGCTTGCAAGGTTTAGATCTAAGAGGAAATACCATCACTGACCTACATCTACTCACAGATTCACCTGCTCTGATTTGGTCTGATGAAAATGACAATGATAAATAATGCCTTAATACACGCTGTTTTTTTAAATATATCTATCTAGAAAAGCCTTGATCATATTCCCAATTTAGATGATAAATTGAGAGTATGATCCTAAAATATTAAAACCTTAAAAAATACCTATATAAAATAAAAGGAATAGTACTATGACTTCTCCAAAGAAACAAAATTTGATTCACACAGACTACCAAGTGTGCAAAGAAGCTATGAATAATCCTGACAAAATGAATGAACTCAATAGATGGGGACGAGAAGAAATTCGCCTGGCAGAAAGGGAAATGCCTGGATTGATGTTTTTAAGAAGAGAGTATTCTTCCAAAAAACCTCTACAGGGTGCACGAATCACAGGATGTCTACACGCTACCATTCAAACTGCTGTACTTATCGAAACTTTAATTACCTTGGGAGCTGAAGTGAGGTGGAGTTCCTGTAATATTTATTCCACTCAGGATCATGCAGCAGTCGCTCTCGCCAAAGCCGGCATATCCATCTTCGCCTGGAAAGGAGAAACAGAGGAAGAGTATTGGCAATGCATCGAACACTCTGTGAAAGGCTGGGGTTCACAAGGTTTCGATTTAATTTTAGATGACGGAGGCGACCTTACCAACTTTATGCATAAAGAAGAAAATCAAAACCTGATGAAAAATGTTATAGGCATTTCAGAAGAAACCACCACAGGAGTGAGAAACCTGGAACGACTACACAAAGAGGGTAAACTAAAAGTCCCTGCCATCAATGTCAATGATTCTGTTACAAAATCCAAATTCGATAATCTTTATGGTTGTCGGGAATCCCTGGTAGATGGAATAAAAAGAGCCACAGATATTATGTTAGCCGGCAAGACCGCTCTGGTGGCAGGCTTTGGAGATGTAGGTAAAGGCTCAGCACAAAGTCTTCGTTCCTACGGCATGCGAGTGTTGATTTCAGAAATTGATCCCATTTGCGCCTTACAAGCCAGCATGGAAGGATACACTGTTGTTCAAGTGGAAGACTGTGCACAAGATGTGGATATCTTTGTCACTGCCACCGGATGTCGGGATATTATTACCAAAGAACATTTTTTGAAAATGAAAAATGGAGCTATTGTATGCAACATCGGACACTTTGATCTAGAAATAGATATGCAGTGGCTTAATCAAAACAGTAAGAAAAGGGAAATCAAACCTCAAGTGGATTTACATATACTTCCAGATGAAAAAGAAATTATTGTCCTGGCGGAAGGACGACTGGTGAATTTAGGATGTGCCACCGGACATCCTTCTTTTGTCATGAGTAATTCATTTACCAATCAAGTACTAGCGCAAATCGATCTGTGGCAAAACAAAGATACTTACAAACCAGGCGTATATAGGCTTTCTAAACATCTGGACGAAAAAGTGGCGCGCCTGCATTTGGAACAAAATGGAGCTAAACTGACACAATTAACACCTGTTCAGGCAGAATATTTAGGACTACCGATACAAGGACCTTACAAACCAGAAAGCTATAGATATTGATTATTGGAAAACACAAAAAGGCTCTATCACAAATGAATAGACCCAATATATTTAAATTATCCACCACCACTAAGTCTTTATTTACCGCAGGCGTAAAAATTCATTTTGTGGGCATTGGAGGAGTGGGTATGTCCGGACTGGCGGAACTGCTACACAGCTCAGGCAGTACAGTCACTGGAAGTGACTTAACAGAAAATAATTATACGAAAAGATTAAAACAAATTGGCATTACTGTGTACCAAGGGCACAAACCAGAGCATCTTGGTTCAGCAGAAATTATTGTACAATCCAATGCTGTACCAGAAGATAATATTGAAATTCTCACTGCTAAAAAACAAAATCTGCCGGTCATCAAACGCCCCGAAGCACTAGCAGAAGTGATGCGATTGAAACGAGAGTTAGTAGTGGCAGGCACACATGGTAAAACAACCACCACTCACCTGCTCTCCAGTATCCTTATTCACAGCAAAAAAGATCCCACTGTTGTTATAGGAGGAAGATCGCAAGTGTTTAACTCCACCGCCCGATTAGGCAAAGGAGAATGGTTTGTCGCTGAATCTGATGAGAGCGATGGTGGTTTTAAACACCTTTCACCTGAAATTGCCGTGCTCACCAATATTGATAAAGATCATCTGGACTACTATGGTTCTTTTGAAAATCTGAAAACCGGATTTTTAAATTTTATTTTAAAGGTGCCTTTTTATGGTTCTGTGATCGCTTGGGGTGATCAAAAAATAGTTAAGGATCTACTTTCTGGTATTAAGCAAAAAGTGATCTTTTATGGCTTTAATGAAGACAATCACTTTAAAATAAAAAAACTTAAAGAACAACAATATGAAGTTTTTGTAAAAAACTGTAAAGTGGGAATTTTAACATCCCCTTTGCCTGGGGAAATAAATGCTCTCAATGCCATAGCGGCTTGTGCAGCAGCCATGGCTATTGGTATTTCTTTTGAGGAATGTCAAAAATGTTTTCAAAATTTTCAGGGAGTAGACCGTCGGTTTCAAAAAAAAGGCAACTGGAATGGTGTGGAAATCTATGATGATTATGCACACCATCCGGTAGAAGTAGTAGCAGCATTGTCTGCTTTTCGTGAAAAATTTGGAAATAATAAAAAACTTGTGGCTTTGTTCGAACCTCATCGCTTTAGCAGAACCCAATCCTGCTGGTTAGATTTTTCAAAATGTTTTAAAGAAGCGGATCAGGTTTTTTTATTAGAAATTTATCCAGCTAGTGAACAACCTATTAAGGGCATCACTTCCCAACGATTGGCAAAGGAAATCAATCAACACACACCTTGCACTTATTGTCCCGCAGAAGACACTTTGTCTGTCTTATCAAAATTTTTAAAAGAACAAGATGTTTTGATCACCATGGGTGCTGGCTCTGTGTATAAATACGGAGAAGCTCTTTTACAATCATCCTAACTGTGGAATGAACAAATGGATATACAAAAAAATATTAATTTAAAAAAATTCAGTAGCTGGAAAACAGGTGGTTCGGCTGATTTCTTTTGTCAACCTTCCTCATTAGAAGAAATATTTTTTAGCTTAAAGTGGGCAAAAGAAAAAAACCTTCCTCTTACTATTCTCAGCGGCGGTACAAATGTTCTCATTAGTGATCAAGGTATAGAAGGATTAGTTATTGCTATGCAAAAACTAAATACTCTCACCAACTCTGTAAAAAATGATCGATTACATATCACTGCCCAAGTCGGCGTACCTAAAGCTAAACTCATGCAGATTTTTTTAAAACATAAACTGTCGCCAGCTCTATTCCTCTGCGGCCTACCGGGAGATGTAGGCGGCGGCGTAGTGATGAACGCCGGTATTAGCGCAAAAGATATTGTGCCTAGAGAATTTGGAGAAATAGTGGATCAAATAAAAGTGATTCAAAACAATCAGTTGGTTTGTATAAATAAAAAAGATTTAATATTTAAGTACCGCTTTTCAGATGGTTGGATGGAGGGGAAACAAAATATTATTTATGAAGCGGCACTCAGTTGGCCAATGGAGCCTGTACCTCAAATTATGGAACAAATACGTGACATGGCTCTTAAACGCAGTCAAAGTCAGCCATTACAGTCCGCCAGCTGTGGGTCTGTTTTTAAAAATCCTTTAAATACTTCAGCAGGATTTCTGATTGATCAATGCCAATTAAAAGGACACACAATTGGAAAAGCCTGTGTATCCGAAAAACATGCCAACTTTATTGTGAATCAAGGGGGTGCAACCGCACAGGATATTCATCAATTGATCCTCTTTATTCAGGAAAAAGTAAAAAAACAACATAATATTCTATTACAAACAGAAGTAAAATATCTGGGACGATGGAATCACTTTTAATTATCTTAAAAAAGCAGTATAAGAAGTAAGGAGGAGCAATATGCCACAAAAGAAACCTCTTGTATCTATTATTATGGGAAGTGATTCAGATTGGCCGGTGATGAAAAAAGCCAGCGATATTTTACAGGAATTTAAAATTGCCCACGAAGTAAAAGTGGTGTCTGCTCATCGTACTGCACAAGCTATGCAAGACTATGCTTTGAAAGTTCAATCCAGAGGAATAAAAGTGATTATTGCCGGTGCCGCCGGTGCCGCACATCTACCGGGCATGGTGGCTTCACTCACTACTCTGCCAGTCATTGGTGTCCCTGTGATGAGTAAACAATTAAAAGGATTGGATTCTTTGCTTTCCATTGCTCAAATGCCAAGAGGTATACCCGTCGCTACAGTAGCTGTGGATAATGCACATAACGCCGCATTGTTAGCAACACGTATACTGGCAATCTCCCAACCAGCACTCACTAAAAAACTAATCAATAATATAAAGCAACAAC
Organism: Bdellovibrionales bacterium; assembly: GCA_965226095.1. GTDB lineage: Bacteria > Bdellovibrionota > Bdellovibrionia > Bdellovibrionales > UBA1609 > JANQSP01. Next base: position 35,235 of record OZ245336.1, read on the forward strand.
AACAAAAAACCAGACAAGCTCAAAAAAATATTCAACAGTTCCAAAAAAAAAGTAAGAAAAAAATCTTCACTAAGACGAAAAAAATATGATTGAACTGGGTATTGAAGTTTTTATTCGAGAAAAAAAGTTTAAACAGTTACAAAATCGTAGAGTAGGTTTTTTGGGGCATAATGCCTCTGTAAACAAAAACCTGGAAAACTCTTTAAGTCTTATTCAACAACACACAAACCTCACAGTAACTTGCGCTATTGGACCTCAACATGGATTTCAGGGAGTGGAACAAGCTAATATGATCACAACAGAAGACACAAAGATTCCTTTTTCACAAGGCTCAGCTATTAAAAATAAAAATGTTAAATCTCTTCCTCTATTTAGTTTGTATTCCGAAAAAAACAGAAGATTAAGTATGGAAATGCTTTCACAGTTTGATGTATTACTGGTGGATTTACAAGATGTAGGTTGTCGGGTTTACACCTACTTAACTACATTGCTTTATATACTGGAAGATTGTGAAAAACACCAAAAAGAAGTGTGGATTTTGGATAGACCTAATCCCGCCGGCAGAACAGTGGAAGGTTCCATTTTAAATGAAAATTATTATAGTTTTGTGGGAACAGCTCCTGTACCCATTCGACATGGAATGACTTTAGGAGAATTAGCTTTATGGTATTATTCCATTAAAAAATTAAATGTCAGTTTAAAAGTTATACAAATGAATAATTATCAACCAACAAAACAACCCTGGCCAAAAGAGCTGACATGGATATTACCCAGCCCCAACATGACAGATGAAGAATGTGCCCGCTGTTACAGCGGCACAGTTTTATTGGAAGGAACAAAAGTATCAGAAGCCCGTGGCACCATTTTTCCACTAAAAGCTTTTGGTTTTCCAGGTATGCAAGCTGAAACCATTTTAAAACTTATGCAAAAAATTGCGCCTCAATGGTTAAAAGGTTGTATTTTACGATCAGAGTTTTTTAAACCGGTGTTCGATAAATTTCAAAATCAAAACTGCTCAGCCATTCGAATTTATGCGGATAAAACTTTTTATAACGAAAAAATCTTTCGAGCTTATAGGTTAGTGAGTTTATTTTTAAAATGTTTAAAAAAAATTCATCCGAATTTTGAATTATTCAAACCTCCACCCTATGAATATGAGTATGAAAAAATGCCATTGGATATTTTATCCGGCGACGATTTTTTACGATTATGGATAGAGAATTCACAATCTTCAGTGAATGACTTGGAACAAAAACTTTCCACTGACGAAAAACTCTGGCTGAACGAAAGAAAAAACTTTTTACTCTATTAAGATGTTTGTCATGCCTATATAACTGAAAGCTCTCTAAGAGCTTTCAGTACTAAAGGGTTTTGTCTGGCTTTTTAAATAAACCGGTAAAAAATACCTTCTTAGTTTCTTTTTTGACACCTTTTTTAAACGGCAATTCATTAGGATCCATCAACTTGGATTTTTGTAGATCGTTTTTTTGAGACCTTTCCTGAATAATCATACTTAATTGCTCTGGCTCAGCTAATTGTTTTCTTTCACCAACACCTTGTACTTGCTGTTCCCTATACGCTCTTGCTTTCTCCAGTAAAATATCCCTTGGTAATTTATTCTGTTTTTTATCCTTCTGCTGATCAGACATATTCGATGAATGTGTTGTTGTATTCACTACCTGCTCTACAACTTTTTTAGAAGCCATTCTCCTTGAATCATTATTCGTTCTCAAAGAAGTCTTTGTTCGTTCCCTGTTTAGAGAATGTGTTTTTTCTTCAAACCCTGTGGCAATAACAGTAACTTTAATTTTATGTGAAGATTCTGTTGAATCTACAATTGCACCAAAAATAATCTCTGCATCAGGATGAGCCTCAGCAGTAATGAATTCCGCTACTTGATTCACTTCCTGTAAAGATAAATCCGGACCACCTGTAATATTAATAATTAAACCAGAAGCCCCGTGAAAGGAATTGTCCTCCAGCAAAGGAGATGCCACTGCTTGTTGCCCGGCTTCCATTGCTCTGTTTTCCCCTTCTGCCTCTCCAACACCGATTAAAGCCAAACCTTTTTCTGCCATCACTGTTTTCACATCAGCAAAATCCAGGTTAATCAAACCTTTCTCATTGATGAGATCCACAACACCTTTAACCGCTCTTAGTAATACTCTATCTACTTGCTTAAAAGCCTCTACTAAAGAAGTATATTCATCTGCTATCTTTAACAATTTTTGATTGGGAATAATAATCAATGTATCCACATTCTCTTTTAAAAATTGAATACCCGTATCCGCATGACGAGCCCGTCTCTGTCCTTCAAAAAAGAACGGACGCGTGACCACACCAACCACCAAAGCTCCTTGTTGCTTGGCAATTCTTGCAATGACACCAGCCGCTCCTGTACCTGTGCCACCTCCCATGCCAACAGTGATAAAAACCATGTCAGCACCTTGTAAGGTATTAAGTATTTCGTCGCAAGATTCAATAGCCGCTTGTCGACCAATTTCCGGATTGGCTCCAGCACCCAATCCTTTAGTGAGTTCAGCTCCCAACTGAATTCTATCATCCAAATCTTCATGCTCTTCCAGTGCCTGCACATCTGTATTGGCTACAATAAATTCCACACCACTTAAACCAGCTTGATACATGGTTTTAATAGCATTGCCGCCGCCACCACCTACACCAACTACTTTAATACAAGCCCGAGATTTTAAATTGTCTTCTTCCAATTGAAACATTTTTCACTACTCCCTTAGTTACAAACGAAAATCAAGGTAACAGATCCTGCACCCATCTTTTTATTTTGAATACTTTTCCTTCCAAATGATCGGATCGATAATCAATAGACTGTTCTTGCTGTACATACTCCAAGACACCTAAAGCGGTTGCCAGTTCACTTCGATGACTCATTTGATCCGTATCGGAATACTGAAGCAATTGAGCTTTTTTAATAGGTATATCCACTATAAACTTCCCTGTCTCACTTAAACCTTCCAAAAAAGACCCCCCACCAGTGAGTACAATACCTCCTCTTAAGCGATCAAAATATTTTAAAGATTCCAATCGCTGACGAACTTTTTGAAATAATATTTCTGATTGCACTGTCATCACTTCATCTATTTCTTTCATATCAACAGTGAGGTCAGAACTATCAGAGGATTCTTCCCACTCCATATCTCCTTTGTTCCATTCCTCTTTTGAAAAACTTTTGCCATATTGTAATTTAATACTCTCCGCTTGATCTCTAGGTACTTTCAACTTCATCATTAAATCGTGCGTGAAATCCTCACCACCTATAGACAAAGAACCGATGTACTGAATACGGTTATCCATCACCACTGTTAAAGCCGTTTGATCCTGACCAATATCCATCACACAGGTACCAGATTGTTTTTCATCCTCACTAAGCACTGCCAAACTGACCGCCAGGGGTTGGAGTACTAAGCCTCTGGCAGAATGACCGGCATAACGCAAACATTGAAGTACATTTTGTACACCACTTTCCGGAAGTGAGATCATTAACACATTTGTTTCTAATCGCAGACCAGACAAACCCAAGGGGTTAAACACAGGATCTTCTCCATCCACAGTAAAACTATTAGGCAATACATGGAGCAAACGATGACCGGATGGTAGTGGTACGGCCTTCGCTGTTTCCACTGCTTTATTAACATCTTCTGTTGTCACCTGATGAGAAGGAATAATAGACATTCCTTGTGAAGAAAATATATTATAATCTCCATTAATTCCCAAAAATAACTGTGTGATTTGAAGACCTGCTGTAACTTCTGCTTCTTCACAAGCTTGACGAATAGCCTCAGAGGTTTCTTTCATATTCACAATACGACCTTTATGAAGTCCTCTGTGAAGAATTTTTGAGGTACCAACAATCTCCATTCCATTGGATGATAAAACACCAATGACTAACTTAACACTGCCAGTCCCTAAATCCAGACCGGCCATGACTTTTCTATCTTCTATATTAAAGCGTCCCATTAAAAAATCCTATTTTAATTGCCTTAAACTTAAGGTTAGATGGCCTTGCTCGTACTCACAACAATTTTTTGAGAGAATCGCGCATCAATAACGCGCCATTTAATACTTTGCTGATTCAAGTAGTGTAAAACACTCTCAATTCTTTTGGTTCTTAATTTTTTAGGATCCTGTCCTACCTTAACAGGCTTGCCACTACTGGATAAAATAAATGCAAAGCTATTTTCATCTGAAATATAGCTGATTTCTGATACATTATCTCGACTAAACAAACCACTTTGAGGCAATAATAAGATAAATTGAATAGCCAGTTTTCGTAACTTTTCCTGATCAAAAAAGACCCTACCTCTTAAAATCGGCAAGTCAGGAGCTTGTTTCGAAGATAAAGGAGGGAGAAGCTTCCCATCTACAGACAGAGGACGCATTTCACCTTTAGAGTCCAATAAAACCAAAACCGGTTGGCGAGCAGATAACTGAACAAGAAAACGATCCGGAAGTAGTCTTAAAATTTTTACTGATCCAATATAGGGTTCAGACTGAATAACATGACTTAATTCATCCAGATCTATTCTCCACATTTTTTTTCCTATAAATGGTTTTAACTTTTTTTGGATAACCGCATGAATCTCTTCTTCTGGTTTTTCCCAAGCTGGCTGAGAACTTAATTGCACTTGAAAATCTCTTAGAACCAACCATGTATTAAAAATATAATGCAATAGTAAACTGAGAGATAAGAGAACTATTATTAGTAAAGTAAGATATTTTACTTTAGCAAAGACCGGCATAATCCAATGTTGCTCCTTGTACAATTTGTTGAATAAGATTGATAAAATCAATTCCATCATACTTGGCAGATTTAGGAAGCAAGGAAAGTTCCGTCAAACCGGGTAAAGTATTCACTTCCAATAATAAAGGAGTTTCATTATTTTGCACAATGAAATCCGCCCGGCAGTAGCTTCTGATATTCAATAATTGTTGTGCTGAAAAAGTAATTTCCTTACATTGCTCAATCACTGATTGTGAGAGATTGGCAGGTAAAATATACTCTGTTGCGCCGGAAGTGTATTTATTTTCATAATTGTAAAAACCGGTTTTAGGACGAATCTCAACAGGGCTAAGAACTTTTCCATTCAAAAAAGAACAAGCCAACTCCATTCCCTCTATGTACTCTTCAACAATGACCTGCGTATCATACTTCTTGGCTTTTTGCAGAGCTGGAACAAGATCTGCTGACTGATGACAAATACTGACACCAATAGAAGAACCTTCTCTGCCAGGCTTGATAACCACTGGTAAAGAAATGTCTTTTTCCTCCACATTAGATGTTCCTTCCAAATTGAGAATTTGATATTTAGGAGTGGGTAAAGCACATCGATGGATATAATTTTTAAAAAAACATTTATCCATACATACAGCACTGGCCATCACACCACTTCCTGTATAAGGAATCTTTAAATATTCACAGAGAGCTTGAACCAAACCATCTTCCGCATATTTTCCATGAAGTGCTAAAAAAGCACAATCCGGTTGAAGCTGTATCAGGGTGATTGCCAGATCTTTGTCCGCAGAAACTATGGTATAAGATATCTTTAAAGCATCTAAAGCTTTGGCAACAGCCTTACCGGAAATTAAACTAATCTCCCGTTCCGCCCCTAATCCTCCTTGGATTAAAGCCACTTTTTTAAAGTTATTATTTTTTACCATCAATTAATTCCTTTAAAAAACTGAAATAACTTCTTAAAAAAGCAGTTTTTTATGAAATAAAACCTTATATAAAACAAACGAGTATGTAAATTTTTCACACATTGCATATTATTATTTTTTTTTCATAATGAATGTATTATCTTAGTATGGCAAGTTGATATAATAAGTAAAAGGAGCAAATTATGACAAAGTCGGTTGTTTTACTATTTTCCCTCATTTTTTCCGTTTCTGCATTTGCAGAAAGAGATCATGAGCTGCCGTTGGAGCAATGGTCTGATGACGATTCAAAAGTCTTTGCGGTACTGGATGAAGATTTAAACAATGAAGACTATAAAGACTATGAAGAAGTGGTTTTTGATAAACAAGGTCGAATAATAGAAACTACTAGAGAAACTTATCGACAAAATAGATATGAAGAAGAAAGAGAAGATGATTATTCTTCTTATACACCTCGTCGGGATTCAAGATACAATACACACCGTAACCGTGATTCTTATCGCAACCGTGATTCTCGCCGTCACCATGATTCTCGTCGCCAGCATGATTCTCATCGACAGCATGATTCTCGCCGCCGCCAACATAGAAGAAGACCTCCTGTTGTCGTTGTACCTCCTCCCATTTTTGTCCACCCTCCTCTTGTATCCAACATTTGCAGAAGTGGACCTTTAGGTAATGGATATTATTTTTGCTACTTTGTAGACGGTCTTCCACGCGTTGTAGGTAGTAACTGTTCCTGTTATCTTAAAAATGTTTATACAGGAGCAAGAATTTTCTTCAGAGGTCGAGTATCCACCTGGTAAAAATACTAAGTTAAGACTAAATATTATTATTCAAATGAATATCCTATAGATTCAATGAGGGATTCATAATCCTGTATTCAACTCACTGTCTTCCAAAAACAAATCCTTCTCACCACTACTGAACACTTCATCCAACCTAGTACCATCATTGCCATTTTCTCTTTGATGATTTTCCGCTTTATTGTTTACACTAGTACCATTTACACGATTCAGCCCAAGATAGAGATCCCAGCCTTCCCACTCTTTTCCATAAAACTCTCTTGGACTTATTGGAAAACTGTCTGGCCTGTCACCAGAAACCAACCATTTCAATGCTTCCACCTTTGTTTGCATAAAGAAACTTTGAATATATTCCTTGGATTCCAGATAACTCATCTTATCTAATTCCTGAATCCTTAAGAAACCTCTTACATTTGTCCACCTACTATAAAACTTATGTGGCTCAGGTGGAAAATTAACAGGTATCTCACCTGATCTTAACCACTCATAGAGTTCCTCTCTTGTACTTATCCCCTCATCGATAACATAGTTTTGAGCTCGAGTATAAGTCATCATCTTGACTGTCCCTAAGAAATGTTTCCAACCGTACCAGCCTTTGCCTTTATAAGTTTGATCCGGATGAGATGGCATATCCTTTGGTAATTCACCCTTTCTACTTAATCTACGATAATCATGAGTAAGTTTAATACCTAATTGCTGAACATATTTCTGAGCTTCTTCAAAACTTTTAAACTGTCTTTTTTGAGGAGCAATATAACCCGTACCTACAAAATGTCCCCAACCTCGCCAACCTTTGCCTTTATAAATCTGATCCGGACGAGAAGGTAGATCAGAGGGTAATTCACCCTTTCTACTTAATCTACGATAATCATGAGTAAGTTTAATACCTAATTGCTGAACATATTTCTGAGCTTCTTCAAAACTTTTAAACTGTGTTTTTTGAGGAGCAATATAACCTGTCCCTAAAAAATGCCCCCAGTCACGCCAGCCCTTACTTTCATAAGTTCTCTCCGGATGAGATGGCATATTTTTTGGTAACTTTCCATTTCCACTCAGCTCATAATATTGCCCCTTAGAAGCTACACCTATTCGTTGAACATACTCCATTGATTCTTCTAAACTTCTAAATGATTTCTCACGATTGGCAACACGACCTGTCCCTAAAAAATGCCCCCATGTTCGCCAACCTTTGCCTTTATAAGTCTGATCCGGACGAGAAGGTAGATCGAAAGGTATCTCACCAGTTTTATGCAATGCACCGTATTGTCTTTTCAAAACTACACCCTTTTGCTGAACAACTTCCTGAGCACTCTCATAACTCCTAAATGGTTCCCTCTTTTTAGAAAAAGATGTTTCACAGACAGAGTAACTCGCAAATGGAATAACAAATAAAACAAAATATAATATCGTTTTCATGTTAATTTTCTCTTTACAAAAAATCTGATTACTTTTTAACACTAAATCAATAATACTTCTAATGGTAAACATTAACATATCTTCATTAAAAAAATAACTTGTGTACTTTTAAAAAGGAAATCAAGAAATTCTTTATTACTCTATAGTTCTGTAATTGGTTAGTATGTAAAATTTACACCATTCACTCCATACAAAGATTTATAAGAGCAAGGGGCAAGTATCCACCTGGTAAAAATACTAAGTTAAGACTAAATATTATTATTCAATATGAATCTCCTATAGATTCAATGAGGGATTCATAACCTGTATTCAACTCACTGTCTTCCAAAAACAAATCCTTCTCACCACTACTGAACACTTCATCCAACCTAGTACCATCATTGCCATTTTCTCTTTGATGATTTTCCGCTTTATTGTTTACACTAGTACCATTTACACGATTCAACCCAAGATCACGATTCAGCCCAAGATAGAGATCCCAGCCTTCCCACTTTTTTCCATAAAACTCTCTTGGACTTATTGGAAAACTGTCTGGCCTGTCACCAGAAACCAACCATTTCAATGCTTCCACCTTTGTTTGCATAAAGAAACTTTGAATATATTCCTTGGATTCCAGATAACTCATCTTATCTAATTCCTGAATCCTTAAGAAACCTCTTACATTTGTCCACCTACTATAAAACTTATGTGGCTCAGGTGGAAAATTAACAGGTATCTCACCTGATCTTAACCACTCATAGAGTTCCTCTCTTGTACTTATCCCCTCATCGATAACATAGTTCTGAGCTCGAGTATAAGTCATCATCTTGACTGTCCCTAAGAAATGCTTCCAACCGCGCCAGCCTTTACCTTTATAAGTCTGATCCGGACTAGATGGCAGATCGAAAGGTACCTCATCAGTTTTACGTAATTCACGGTATTGTCTTTGCGAAACTACACCCTTTTGCTGAACAAATTCTTGAACACTCTCATAACTCCTAAATGATTTCTCACGATTAGCAACACGACCTGTCCCTAAAAAATGCCCCCAACTGCGCCAACCTTTACCTTTATAAGTCTGATCCGGACGAGAAGGTAGATCAGAGGGTAATTCTCCTTTTTTACTCAATTCATGATACTGATTATTAGATGTAATACCTAATTGCTGAACATATTTCTGAGCCTTCTTAAAACTTCTGAACTGTTGCTGATAAGAGGCAACACGACCTGTTCCTAAAAAATGCCCCCAACTGCGCCAACCCTTGTCTTTATAAATTTGATCCGGATTAAAAGGCATATCGAAAGGTACCTCGCCCGTCTTCCTCAATGCATAATACTGAAGTGCAGATGTTATACCTTTTTGCTGAACAACTTCTTGTGCACTCTTATAGCTTCTAAATGGTTTCTCTCGATTGACCACATGACCTGTCTCTAAAAAGTGTCTCCAACCGCGCCGACCTTTGTCTTTATAAATTTGATTCGGATTAGAAGGCATATCGAAAGGTACCTCGCCCGTCTTCCTCAATGCATAATACTGAAGTGCAGATGTTATACCTTTTTGCTGAACAACTTCTTGTGCACTCTTATAGCTTCTAAATGGTTTCTCTCGATTGACCACACGACCTGTCCCTAAAAAGTGTCTCCAACCGCTCCAACCTTTGCCTGTATAAAACTCATACGGATTAGAGGGCATATCTGGAGGCAAAGCCCCTGCTTGACTTAATGCTATATACTCAGTTGAACGTTTTATACCTTCTGCTCGAACATATTCTTTTGCTTTCTCGAAACTCCGAAATTGCCGGTTATGAGTGGCAACACGATTCGTTCCTAAAAAATGTCCCCAGCCACGCCAGCCTTTATCTTTATAAGTTCTCCCCGGATGAGAAGGTATATCTTTTGGTAACCTTCCATTTTCACTCAGCTCATAATATTGCCCCTCAGAAGCTACACCTATTCGTTGAACATATTCTTTTGCTTTCTTGAAACTCTGAAAGTGCCGATTTTGAGTGGCAACACGATTCGTTCCTAAAAAGTGACCCCAGTTAACCCAACCTTTTCCTTCGTATGTTTTCTCCGGATGAGAAGGTATATCTTTTGGTATTTTTTTCTCTTTTCTAAATTTCTTAAACTGACCTCGAGAAGTTACACCTATTCGTTGAACATATTCTTTTGCTTTCTTGAAACTCTGAAAGTGCCGATTTTGAGTGGCAACACGATTCGTTCCTAAAAAGTGACCCCAGTTAACCCAACCTTTTCCTTCGTATGTTTTCTCCGGACGAGAAGGTATATCTTTTGGTATTTTTTTCTCTTTTCTAAATTTCTTAAACTGACCTTGAGAAGTTACACCTATTCGTTGAACACACTCTGATAATCTCTGACTTGCTTTTTTATCGAAGAAAAAGATTTGTTACATTTAGAATTAGTATAACCAGATAGTGGAATAAACAATATGGTAATATAAAATATTATTTTCATCTAAACTTTCTTTTTGTAAAATTTTTTCTTACATTGCAAAACCAATACAAAATATTCCTAACACTCTGATAAACATCGAAGAAAAAGATTTGTTAAGTGTATAACCAGATATTAAACATTGTACAATTTACATTTAAATAATAAAGTTTGCAAATGTTTAAAAAGGAAATCAAGAAATTCTTTATTACTCTATAGTTCTGTAATTGGTTAGTATGTAAAATTTACACCATTCACTCCATATTAAAAATTTAAAAGAATTTTTAAAGCCAGTTTTTCCTCTTAAAAAACCAGATCATGCCACCACTTAATAAGAGAATAATTATCCATATGGAAAAATAACCATACTTCCAATTTAATTCAGGCATAACCTGAAAATTCATACCATAAATACCCACAACAAAAGTTAGAGGAATAAATAGTGAAGCAAATAAAGTTAACACTTTCATCACCTCATTCATTTTACGGTTAATGGTATTTTGATAAAAATTCATCAAAGAGGAAGTGAGCTCATTATAATAATCCAGCACTTCAATAATTTGTATCACATGATCCTGTATATCTCTAAAGTATCGTAAATTTTTTTGCTCAATCCATGGATGTTTACTGACAATAATTTTATTCATAGCTTCTCTAAATGGAAAGATAGTTTTTCTTAAAAACAAAAATTCACTTTTTAAAGATAAAATCTCAATTGGTTGAATAAAGTTGACATTATTGGTCACTTTATTTTCCAGAGATTCAAATTGATCCTCCATCGTTTCCAATGCCAGGAAATACTGATCCACGATGAGATCCATAAGAGCATAAAATAAATAATCTGCTTTCAAAGTCCTGATTTTCCAAACAGATTTTCTAATACGTTCCTTAACAGGCTCAAAAACATCGTGTTTTGTATTACTAAACGACAAAACAAAATCTTCAGCAAAAAACAAACTGGTTTGAGAAGTCACCACACAGGGCTTGCCTTTCTTACTTTTTATATCCACCAGCTTCATAATGGCAAATAACATGTTATCCATCTCTTCCAGTTTAGGACGATGATCTGTATTTAAAATATCCTCCAACCAAAGACGATGAATACCAAACTGCTGTCCAATAGCTTCAATAACTGTTTTACTGGATAAACCCTGAAACTCAATCCATGTTACTTCTGATTTATTTTTTGTACTCTCTATACACTTCTCCAAAGTCGCTGAATGAGATTCAAAAAAAGATTGCTTATTATAGTTCATCAGATTGATGTCAATGGTTTCCGTATCTCCACTGTCATCCACATACACCAGTGAACCTGGATGCAAACCTATCAATTTTTTACTGGTCTTTAAAAATCGAGCCATAATATTTTCCTTTTACTGTATAATTTCTATAGTTCATCAGAAACATCAAACACTCACCAACTTCTTGTTTTCTATCAAATGTTTTTCCAAATGCCGGTACAAAGAAGAAGACGAACGGCCGTCATCACCATAGGAAATAAGAAAAGTTTGTTGATCGTATAAGCGAGAAAGAAACTCCAAAGTATCTTCAGTAGGGTTTTTACAAGTCTTTTGTAAAAGATTTCTGAAATTACTCGCACTCAAAGAAATAAAAATATTTTGATCACTAGCCTGACGAATAAATCCTCTTAACTCATAGAGCTTTTTAAAGTTAGACACCAAGATATAAGAATTCCTGAACAACTCTGATGAACTGGAATATTTTTTAAACAGCTCATTTATCGTACGTGTTTTCATATATTGAATAGGTACATTCACCAATAAAACCGGAGATTTTGAATTTCCACCATTTTTTTTAACATGAGACAAAGATTTTCTAATATGAGATGAAATATTCTTACTATTACTTTCATACTGTGTAACCAAAACATTTTCTTCATACAAAGCATCCATAGGTAAAATATTTTTACCGCGTTTCTGAAAAAGCAAAGCCTTTGTTAAATTCTGCCGTATCAGTTCCATATTTAAATGTTGATGGTTAAGATTTTTAAAAATGCTCCCGGAACAACGAAGCACATTAATATCCACTCGTGCAGATTCAAAATTATCAATTAAAGATTTAATAATATTTTTAGGATCTTTTTTTCCATAAAAAGCAGAATAAATAAGATTTAACCCTAATACACCAAGTGTCTCATACTGCTGAAGACGGGTTTTATCCAACAAATCCACATGTAAAATAATTTCATTGAGTGCTGACTTCACAGCATTTTGAAAACGGATACCCATCCAGCCATGATGATGAGATACTTTATCGGGATTTAATGTGCTGGCAGCTACTGTATCGGCAAAAGCAAAAAAACGAGTGTTATGCCCTCGAGTTTTTTTTAGCCTCTTTTCCAATAAACTATACTCATGATCCAACATTTTAAACAAACGCTCTAAAGAAACATAGCGACCAACATGACCATAAATTTGATCACTAAATGTCATATCATAAGCAGACATACTTTTAGCTACAGTTTGTGAAGCTTTTCCAGCTTTAAAAAAGTGATTCACCACCTCCTGGCCTGCACCAATTTCTGCAAAAGTGCCATAAATTCCAGGATTGCTATTGAGTACAGCGGCTTTTTCTACAGCTATTTTTTCAATGTAAGGCATAGTAGAATAATACTGTAAAAGTGCCTCACCATCACGATCTAAATTAATCAATATCGCAAATTGTTTTTAAGATCCGAGCAGCAATCTGAAAAGGATCTGCATTTGCGCCAGGCCGACGATCTTCCAAATACCCATAGCCTTTCTTGGAAACATGTAGAGGAATACGAATAGAAGCTCCTCTATCCGCAACTCCATACCTAAATTCATCAATATGGCAGGTTTCATGCTCTCCAGTCAGCCGATCCGACAAGCCATGACCATAAACATTTATATGCTCCTGATGTTTTTTAGATAAAAGAGAAATAGCTGAATCAATAGATTGCTTCCCGGTAGAAGGATTTCTCATGGATTTTAGAGAAAAATTAGTGTGCTGACCAGCTCCATTCCAGTTGCCCTTCACCGGCTTGTTATCCAAAGTGGCAGTAATTTTAAAATCCTCTCCCAATCGATATAACAAATAGCGAGCCAACCAGGCATGATCAGCTGCAGTCAGCGGATCTGCGGATTCTCCTTTAAACCCTCTATACCCAATTTGAAATTCCCATTGCCCAGGCATGACCTCTGCATTAACTCCAAAAATCAGAATGCCAGCTTCCAAACAACATTTTAAATGTTTCTCTACTAACTCCCGGCCAAACACTTCATCAGCTCCAATCCCACAATAAAAGGGACCTTGAGGTGCAGGATAACCTTTGTCAGGCCACCCTAAAGGTGTGCGATTTTTAAATAAAGTATATTCCTGTTCGAAACCAAACCATGGCTCTTCTTTTTCAGCACCAGCAGACAATACTCTGCGTAATTCTGCCCGGGTATTGGTAGAATGTGCAGAACCATCAGGATTGAACACTTCACAAAGTACCAAATAATTATCCCCGCATCGTATAGAGTCTTTTACAAATCTCACCGGCTTCAATGTTAAGTCAGAATCATTGCCTGGTGCTTGATAAGTAGAAGAACCATCAAAGCCCCATTCCAGGAAATCTTCTATTTTTACAGATTTATTATCCAATTGTAAAATTCGAGTTTTAGAACGAAGTTTTTGTGTAGGTGTCGCTCCGTCCATCCATATATATTCACAAAAATTAGCCATAATACCCTCTTTCTGTGTTATTTAAATGTTTCCTGTTTTTTAAAGCTGTGCACAAAAACCCAATCTTTTAACAACTTAATCCTTCAGGGACTTTATAATGATTTTTCACTGAATTTCAATAAATATTTTTTATGACACTTAAGCTCTCTTGAAGCTTGAATCCAAAAATAAAAATACTACTGCTATAAATACCTTATAATTCTCAAACTCACACAATCCAATAATTTATAATCCCAACATCTTTCTTATAAAAAACCATATATTTTTCCGACAGTGTTTTCTCACGTCAGCAGTCGCTTTAGAGTAATTATCAGTTGCTTTGGATAAATCAGCAGTGGCTTTGGATATGTCCGCCATGGCTGTGGTTAGATCAGCATCGGCCTTGGATAGTTCAGCACCGGATTTTTTGGACACGACAGCATTGGCTTTGGACATAGCGGCAGTGGCTTTGGACATGTTCGCCATGGCTGTGGTTATATCTGCTTTTACTTTCTGACACATTGGATCTTGCTCATAAGAAATACCTTTCCAAAAAACGGAAACACCAATCAGAACTGTAACACTAACCAACGCAATTAAAAGTTTCATATCTACCTCCTTCTTTGATCTACAATCATATCATCAAATAGAAATCTGTAAAGCTTTAAGAGTGTTTAATTCCAGTTGACTGGATACCTGAATTTTAGAATTTTTTAATGGTACAGATTATTGGATGACAGGGACACTCCAACCCCTTACATCCTTTCCTCTCCAAAAGCCATTGTGATCTTTGACCAGTAGATGTCTGGAATCTTGGATCTCGGAACGAAACCCTGCTTGTTGAAAGAGGTGTAACAAGACTATTTCATCAGATAATACTTCTACTCGTCTTACAATAGCGACGTGACCATAGTTAGACCAAGAAAATGAGATACTAGAACCCGATGTTGGTAATTGAGTTGAACAACCATTATCAAAAAATACAAACTTAAGTTTTATTTCCTCCTCTGGTTCTATTTGTATAATAGGATTATGTGTATTAGAAAATGCTGTTAAATAAAAAGATAAATCTTTGCCATGACCAAGGCCTAGGCCAATTCTAGTAGGGACATTATACACATTCCTAAAAAAACGATGAACCAGCTCGGTACATTGATATCGCCCACCTTTTTTATTTCCATAAGCAATAATTCCCATATAATCATCAAAGCGTTTTCCATATTCGATAGGCATTGGTATTTGAAAAGTGCCTGGGTATTCACCCAACGTATCTTCTAAAGAAAAAACTTCCTTTCCTGGATACAGTTGATTCCGATTCTCTTCTACTTGACATGTACTCTCTAAGTTAGAGTGAAAAGAATAATTTAATGTCCAATATCTAGGCCTTGTTTCGGTCTTCCTAATAGGCGGTGACTTACCTACATTACAATTAACACTTAAAGATAGTTTATCATGAATCTGAATTTCTATCGTTCCCTCTTCAAATTCCAATAAATATCTATTATCGTCATATTTTTTGAAGTCTATATTATCTTGAAATTGAATATCCTCTGTGAGACTACCTAAAATTAATTTCGATCTTTCAGGAGAAAATTGCAAAAAATATCCATCATGATTATATAGATTATAATAATATCCCTCCTCGAGGTGATTATATATTTCAACATAGTTATTAACACTCATTTCACTATTCTTGCTTTGCAGAGTACAAGAGTACCACCCCTGTTCAGGATCTCCTGATTGAGGTGTTCTTTTTATTTGGGCAGTAGTAGCGCAAGAGCAAATATACAAAAATACCATTATTACTATAAACAAGTGAAGCAACTTTATTTGTCGAACAGGATTCATGATACATTTCTCCTTAGTTAAAACTTATCATCCAAAAACTCGCACTGACCGACAACAAGTATTGATAAAATTATAAAACTCGGCGGGGAGTCTTAATGGATAAATCTTCTTTTGATAATTTATAAGCCATAGGAGTACCAGTGGGCATTTCAACAGTAGTGATTTCCTTGTCATCTAATTGTTCTATATGCTTGATTAAAGCTCTCAAAGAATTTCCATGGGCAACAATGAGAATTTTTTTTCCAGCTTGTAAAGCTGGCGCAATGCTTTCTTCCCAAACTGGCATAACTCTCTTTTTTGTCTGCTCCAAAGATTCTCCCAGTGGCATTTCATCCATCTGTTGATAACGTAGATCCTTAAGATCCAAACTTTTTACACCTGACAATAAAGGAGGCACTGTCGTGTAGCTTCTACGCCATAACTGTACTTGTTCTTTTCCATACTTTTGCACAGTCTCTGCCTTATTCAAACCAGTCAGCTGACCATAATGCCGCTCATTTAATCGCCACGACTTAACAATAGGCATCCACATTTGATCCATTTCTTCTAACACAATCCATAATGTGCGAATAGCTCTCTTTAAAACAGAAGTGAAAGCCAGATCACAAAAAAAATTATGCTGGTTAAGTACTCCTGCCGCCTGACGAGCTTCATTCATCCCCTGGGGACTGAGGTCCACATCTTTCCACCCGGTAAAGCGATTTTCCTGATTCCATAAACTTTGACCATGACGAATAATAACCAAATTATACTGACTCATTTTTAAAACTCTCCAAAAGATAAGTGCGGAAAAATAAAAGATTCAGTTTTTTTGGGGGAAATTTTAAAAGCAATATAACCTGTTACCGGACCTAATGGCGTTTTATATCTTAAACCTACACCAGCAGAGTGTCTATAAGGTTGTTTAAACTTTTTCCCTTCAATCCCCACAATTCCTCCATCATAAAAAACAGTCCATAGTAAATTATCAGTAATAGGAAAGCGAATTTCTGATTTTAACAGAAAATAAAAAGAAGAATGGCCATCAATGATTGTATTAGCCCCCTCAATAGGCAATTCTTCCTTATCAGGAATCCTTTCTCCATCGATTAAACCGTCAAAACCTCTTAAAGAATTAATACCTCCCAAAATAAAACTTCGACTCACTGGAAAACCATCATTCTCAGCTTTCGATTTTACACTGAATATCATACCTCCCTGAATACTGTTAACTAAAATCCAATTTCTATATACTGAACGAAAATCAAAATGTTTTATCTCCATTTTGACAAATGACATTTTACTAAAAGACTTGCTCACATTAAATGGCCACACATACTCAATAAAAACTTTTGATAAGAATCCCTCTGATGTTGATATAATGCTGTCTCTTTTATCTATATTAAATGTTAAACCCGTAGAAGCAATATTCAAAGGAAGCTTTTGATCACATGATGAATTGGAATCCATACATTCTTTGTCATGTTGTATTTCATTTCTTTGCTCCAATCCTACAACAACCCAATTTAAATTAATAAAACTATTGATCTTCCTCTGTAACAGCAGGTTAACTGTTATTGTGTCAGCAATATTAGTGGAACTATCTCCTTGAATATCACTGTGTGAAAATATTTGTGAAGAATTAGAAAGTTGAATTTGACTATTAAAAGCTGTTCCGAAAATAAATGGCTCAGAATAACTGGCCAATACTTGATGCTCTATATAACCAGGTGCAGTAGAATCCAATTGAAAGTAACGAGCAATATTGGATTGCAGCTTTAGATGTGAAAAAAATTGTCGACCAGTTCCGTAAATATTTTTATGAGTAAATTCCACAAAACCTCGACCTGTTAAAATCCTCTGCGTATTTAAACCTAAAACAGCCCGCAAAGAACGTGGCTTTCTTTCTTCCAATTGTACAATTAAGTTTCTATTTTCAGAATTTTTACCTATCTGTTTAGTGGATATATTAATAGAGGAAAAAATTCCAAGGTTCCTCAAGTTTCTAATAGAATTATCAATTTTATCAATAGTTAAAAAATCTCCTGGCTTAATATAGATATTCTTTAATATAAAATCAGTTTTCGTAGACTGATTGCTTTTTATAATAATATCCGCAACTTTGATTTTGGTTTTCTCTTCAATATCAAAATGTAAAACCGCTTCAGCTGACTGTTCATCATATTGAATAATATTAGCTTTATTATTTAATTCCATTTCAATAAAGCCAGCTTCCTGATATGCAGAAATAAGGGTCTGTATATCCTGTTCAATCATATTAATATTAAGTCCCATATTATTTTTTATTTTCATAATATCCAGTAACTGTTCAGTGGAAAAATATTTGTTACCACTAAATTTAATTTCTTTTATTCGGCTTAATGCACCTTCCAACAAAGTGATTTCAACAATGACTTTATTTTTTTGTTGATGAGAAGATTTTAAGTAACCGGTAACACTTAAATAACCTTCATTTTTTAACCCGTTTAACAAACTTTTAAATCCTTTTTGCAAGTCTTCATTATAATAAAAATTTTTTTGCACTAATGGACTACTATGTTTTTTTATAAATTGAATGTAATAATCTTCTGAACGGGTAAATTGACCGGAGATATGTACACTTTTAATTTTTACAGGTCTCCCCTCTTGTATGGAAATATATACTGTTTTTATAAAATGTTTTTCATCGGTTTTAACTGTATGGTCCAATTGAATACTGGCATATCCCTTTTTTAAGTAATCCGATTTTATTTTAAAAATAATCTTTCTTATTAACTGAGCATTGTTAAAAAACTGCATATAATGCTCTTTTGAAATTAAATCATTTCGAGATACATTCCGATTCCCTACTACAACAAAACCATATCGATAAGGATTTTTAATTTTAAAAGAAATTTTTAATTTATTTTCTGTTAAATAAAAAATTGGCTCACTTAAATCCGGTAACAGAATTTTCTTTTTCTTTAAGATAGAAAAAATTTTTGTCGTTATTTCATTTCTGATAGTTTTTGAAAAAAAATTATTTTTATAAACACTTAATGTATCGTTAATATACTTTGTAAGTTGTTTATTTTCAGAATCAACCGTAATTTCCTGAATAATTTGTAAGTTACGAGTTGAAGGTATTTGTTCTGAAAAAACAAAACTACTGTAAAGAATACTCGCAATGATTATACTAACCTGACGTATATTAAAAATCAACTTGATACTCCAAATCAAAGCCTAATGCATTGGTGTTTAAATCACTACCTTCTAGAGGATCTTCATTTTTCCAAAAACCCACAACAGATATATTTTTATTAACTTTGTACTCCACTTTTACATCTCTTTCTGGATTTTCATCTAAAATCGTCTGACTGGCTGATACATTCAATTTTTTAAACATTTTCTTTTTTAAAATTAATTTCGTAGATGTCGTGTTTTTTTTTGGATTCATGTAAGGAACAATTAAAAATTGATCCACACCCAAGGTGTCTTTCAATTCCTGACCAATGGCTTTTTGAAATAACACAGGTCCTAAATGATAATAGGAGTATCTGGCAACATTATTCATAATATCCCCTTGTCTATTAAAAGCATTCACTTCCCCCTGTTCAAAAGCCGCTGAACGAGTACCAAAAGCCATTAAAGAAACAATTTCATCTTTGGTTAATTCTGGTGTACTGGTGAGAGAAAAATCCGCTTGCTCACCTTCCCCTTTTACAGTGAGTAAAATACTATACTCCTCTGAAAAATCACCTGTACTACTTTGCTCTTGTATGACCGATCGAGCTCTTAAATCAATTTGAGGTTGATCCGGTTTTGAATTTGCATAA
Organism: Bdellovibrionales bacterium; assembly: GCA_965226095.1. Taxonomy (GTDB): domain Bacteria; phylum Bdellovibrionota; class Bdellovibrionia; order Bdellovibrionales; family UBA1609; genus JANQSP01. The sequence continues at coordinate 54,907 of OZ245336.1, forward strand.
TTCACCTGAGCAGATAAAATCTCAAATTCCTGATCCCGGAAAATAATGGATCCACCAGGTACACCCGTAAGCTGGCCAAATAAAACAGGATCTGATGGGTAACCAATAATTTTAATATTGCCATCAAAACCAGCTTTTATAGTTGAATTTTCAATCTGTACAGGGGCTTTAAGCGACATATTTAAATTCATCTGAATGGGCTCAAAGTCTTTTTTTGATTTTTTAATAAATTGCCATTTCGAAACAATATCTGCTGTCTGAGTATCTATACCAGATGTAAATTCTTTTTCTATTTTTGCTTCATCCAATTTTCCATCCATTTTTAATGTATAAGGAAAATATTCTCCTATTAATTGAATTTGACCGGAGCCTCTTGCATTAATACCAGAAATAGTATTGAACTGCACATTAGTGAAAGAGCCTTTGACATCGACAGGTGTAGTGTTGGAATCTTTAAATTGTATTTCACCTGTACTATTTAAAACTCCACCACCATATTGAGTGGAAAGAAACGAAATCATCAATTTGTCTTTATCAACAATCATATCAGAACGAACTTTTTCAAAAGGATCCAGTTCAGAATGTAAATGGATAGTACCATTATATAATTTTATCCAACCGGAAGCATTCAACTTTGACAAATGAGGTTGCAAGCTTATCTCCGTACTCATATCCCCATTAAGTTCCAACATAAACGGAAACAAGAAAGCCAAAAAATCCAGATGTATATCTCCATTGATCTGAATCATTTGACTGTTTTGCTCCTGCACAATATTCAACACTTTTGACGATGTTTGTAAAACAATAGGATCAACCTTGAGTTTACCTTTTTCCAATTGAATGGAAAAAGGCAGTGCATTTGAAAGTTTATGAGTGTTTGCCTGTAGAGCTAATTTTTTTATTGCAATATGACCGGTGATGGACTGCTGTAACTGTCCTTTATTATAAAGAAGATCCAATTCGCTATCTATTGAAGATTCAAAGCTATTATATAGTTGACTGGAATCTGACTGATGGAAAAATAACTGCTCTATATTTAAATTATTGGTTATTGCTTTCAACTCCACCATACCATCAGAACTATAAGGAAAAATGAATTTTTTAATATGAATATTATCAGCAATAAAACCGGAAGCTTCCACTTGATTTTGCCTCAAACGTAAATCAATAGAGGAATCTGCCAAAGAGTAACCTTTTACAGAAATATTAATCACTTTAGCATTAACCAATGTTAAAGGTTCAAGAAAAAAACCATTTAAGGTCATATTAAAATTCACTGTTCCCATCACATCCGATCCAATAACTTGTGCAATATTTGGTGATTCTTGTAAGTACAAACCAGTGCCTATCATCTGAGCCTGTAAATCCCCTTTTGGATTCACTGTGCCAGTAAAAACCACTTTCCCATTTTTTTTGAATGCCTCAGCTTTTTTAACTTTTACATGACCATCCTTGGATTCCACCTGAACAATCATCTGATTAAAATGTTCCCTTTCCCATACAACTTTTGAAAACCTGGAGTCTACACTGTAACTGAGAGCATTGATTTCCAAAGGACCACTCACATAGGCTGTTAAAGTACCATTCCCATCCAGTTCAAATGGAAAATACAAACGTTTCTCCAAAGCATATTTTAAATCCCTTAAGGTAAGAGACGGACAACTGGCAAACAGTTTTATTGTGTTTTCTGGAATATTAATTCTAACATTTCCAGTATAATTCAGTTTATTTAATGACCCTTTTATATTTTGAAACCTTAGCCAACCTTTTTTTGTATAATTCAATTGCGTCCTTAGATGTCCCATCCGAAAATCACTAAGCAGTGCATCTTTGACTTGTATGTTTGATTTTATATCCAAACGATCTTCATCAATGAACATATTTCCATCAGCAATTTTTACAATACCTTGAGGAGATAATTGAACCAAATTTTCAATATCATCAAAATCAACCCATCCACCATACTGAGCGGAAAATACAGCATTGGAATCCAATTTACTGTTAAAATGTACATGAGTGTGTTCCCCTGCAACAGCTTTTACTTCTGTTAAAAATACTTGATCTGATGTTAATGCTAAAGAACCATTTACTTTCACCTGAGGCACTTTTAAGATATTCTCTTTATCTGTGCTGTAAACAACCAGGTTATTAAATTGTGATTGCCCTAAACAATGAAAAGAAAAACTATCCAATAATTTCCCTGTACATTTCCACTTACCAGCCACAGAAGCATCTACTGGCACTGATTTTAAATTAAATGCACGAAACAAAGAATTAAATCGACTGTTTCGAATATCCACCTGAGTCTGAAAAGGAAATGGCTGTTTTAAAAACAAATTAGCTTCTTTAAAAGAAATATCCCAATGTTGATCTCTTTTCACATTTAATTGGTTAAATTGCAGGGTATAATCCTTTAATATCCCTTTTGCCGTCACCTGAGATAAAAAAATATTTTCCAGTCCAAATTTCTCTGTAGAAAAGTCAAAATTACCTGAAAAATATTTTGAAGGATCATATTGTATTTGTGCAGATAAACGAACCATTCCAATAATAGATAATTGAAAATCCGGACGAACCAATTCCACAAAAGGAATCAAATCCTCTGGATAAAATACACTATTTATTGCTGCACGAAAAGATTGTATTTTTCTATCAGAAAACGTCCAATCAAATCCCATAGACATATCAATTTCTGAAAACTCATTTTTTATTTTTAAATGATGTACATCAATAGATTGATCTGTGATCTCCAAATACATAGAAGAAAAAAAAGAAGCCGAAGAACCTATTGCTAACTTCAATATTTCTATTGTCACTTGTATCTTTGAGCGATACAAATGCGCACGAGCAGTTAATGATTGGATGGACACCACACGATTTCTAATATATAAAAGTGCCTCTCCCGATTTTATACTCAGCTGAGTAATAAAAAATTTTCTTAAAAACTCTGCCGATAAATACTGATTGATACTATTGACTTGACCATTTTTATTGGAACTAACATTTAATTTAAACTGAGGTTTTGTGAATGTAATTTTAGCAGTAATCAACCCTCTTAGTAAAGCAATGTAGTCCGGACTCACAGTGATACGTTGAATTTTAATATCCTCTAAGAAAACAGAATGATTAGAAGGCTTTATTTTTACTTTATTGATTTGTAATTTTAAAAGCACCAATGGAGCAGAAATACTTTCCCACTGTATATTAACACCTGATTGACTTTGTACCTCTTGCAATTTTTCTGAAGCAAATTCAATAGCCCATTGCTGACTATATTTATATCCCTTTTTAATATAAAGACCACTGGCTAACAAACCAGCCAGTAAAACAGTTATTAAAATATTTTTTAAACTTAAAAAACTCACTGAACATCATCTCCTTTTCTCCACTGCTCCAGTAAATAATGTGCCAGACGATAATTAGGACGAACTTTTAATAATTCCGTCAATATACTTTTAGCTTTTTTCTTCTTCCCCAAACCATGATAAGCTTTAGCCCGCATATAAGTTAATGCAAAAACAGTTTCCGGTTGAGCACTATCTTCTTTCTCTATCATATCTAAAAAACTTAAACAATTTAAGTATAACCTACTTTGTAGTAAGAGATCAGCATACAACCATTTCGCGGAATTTGAATTTAAATGATCCTTTAAAATTTGAACGGCAATTTTTGGATAATCCATAAAAAAAAATATTAATGCCATATTATAGCCAGATTTTGGGTGTTTCAATATCAATTCCTGAACAGATTTCATAATACTCTTTACCAGCTTAAACTCTTTGGGATCCACTGGATCTCTATTCATATAAACATGATTGTTTTTTAAAGAACTTCTCTTTTTTCCTTGAAGAACATCACGACCCCACCTCTCCTTAAATTGTATCCACTTCTCATGTACATTGGGATTATCCGGAGCCAACTTTTTTAAGTTCTTAATTATCTCTTCCTCTTTTTTCAACAGCCCTTGGGATTTAATAAATTCAAGATCTTCCATCAATTGAATGAATTGACTGTTTTTTTCTCGATTAATTCGGTTAATTTCATCCATTTTCATGTTTACCCACTTTGGATGATCATAGTCCCAGCTACAGCAAGTGAGAACATAAGGCACTTGATCTTGTTCAATGATCCCATTAAAAAACATGATTTTCATTTCTTTTGATAGATCTATTCTACAATGATCTAAAATATTGATAATGAAAGCCCATGGAACTATCCTTTTTGTTTTCAAATGTTCCATAGCAGTTTGTATAAGCATTGTATGTAAACCAGCTTGATACATGAAACGGCATATAGCTAGAAAATTTTCCGGGTTTTGAACTAAAGTTTTTTGTTTTAACAATTTCCTGGCAATAGCTTGTGGGTTTTGTTTTTTTAATAGCCCGTCTTGAATTTTTTGATCAGTTTTCAAGTTCAAACAATACCTCCAACTTTCTTAAACGGCTCAATTACTTATCCAATTTCACTCTTTCAACATAAGAACCATCATTGGTATTGATTTTTACCATATCCCCTGTATTTATATGTAATGGCAATTGTGCCACATAACCTGTTTCCAAAGTCGCTGGCTTATTTGTATTACTGATTGTGTTACCTTTAAAACCAGGACCTGTATCTGCCACCTTTAGATTGACTGTTTTAGGTAATTCCACTCCCACAGCTTTATCTTCCAATAGACAAATTTTAACCATTAAATTTTCCGTTAAAAAGTGTTGGTGTTGCCCTATAGCTCCTTCTGCTACAACAGTTTGTTCATAAGACGTATTATCCATAAAATAAAATTGATCTCCATCCTTATATAAAAAACTCATATCCTTATAATCCACATCCGGAACATCAAATTTTTCACCAGAACGAACAGTAAGCTCCAATTGAGAATTTTTAATTAAATGCTTTAGTTTTGTCCTGGTAAATTGATTCCCTTTGCCTGGTTTGACATGCTGAAAATTAACAATAGTATAGGGTTCTCCTTTTACTAGAATTTTCTGACCTTTTTTAAAATTATTAGTTCCTATCATATCTATATGCCTGCTTATTATGATATGTTATTAGCTAATGAACTATTATCTTTAGAGTATTGTTCAATCTTTCTTAAAAAATATCGCAATTTTCGAATTTTCCTATCCCTATCATTTAATTTAGAGGGTGCGCGGTTGGGAAAAGGCAGTGATTCCTCCAGTTGCTGAATATATTTCTTAAAATTCTTTTTAGGCCCATAAATTCTTTTTATTCCCTTCAGAAATTCTCGAGCCTTGTCTATATTTTTCCTATAGGTCAAAGCTGTTACCATAGCCATTTGCAAGGCAAATTGTTTTACTTCATTTTTATTTTTTGAACTTAAATCAGAATAGTTAGATTCAAAAGAATCCGGTTTTTTACTGGATTGAATAGATAAGTTCTTTTCAGCAGATTCACCCACTTCTTCAATCTGTTTAAAATCAAAACCTGTATGATCATACTGATCAGCTGTCAGTGGCTCCAGTTTTCTAACAACATTTATAGCTTTTTTATTCTTTGGATCCAAAAATAAAACCATTTTATAAGCATTTAATGTTTTAATAGGATCCTTAAGTTGCATCCAAACCTGACCCAACAGCCTATGAACCAACAAACTGTCCGGCGACAAACTGGCGGCAGTGTCCAATGATTGAACAGCAGAGTTCAGCTGATTCATATCCAGTAAAATCAGTGCCAAAGTCAAATGTCCTATCGCAAAATGAGGATGTTTTTTGACTCCCTTATGACAAAGGGCCAAGGCTTTTTCCAATTCTCCGTTTTGCCGGTACAAATCAGCCAATAAGGCAAAAACCCTGGATCCTGGCTCTTTTCTATAAATACGCTGATATTTTTTTAATAATTGAGTAGATACTTTTTTCATACTTTCAGTAATGACATAATTGGCCTTTAATTGCCATAAGTTTTCAGGTTATTCTTTAAAGTAGGATGGATGTATGGAATATATGATTATCGGTTTAGACCCTGGTACTTTCCGCACAGGCTTTGGAATACTTCGTATTAAGGAGAGAAAGCACCAATTAATAGATTATGGAGTTATCCATTCTTCTGCTAAACAACTTGAGGAAAGAATACAAGTGATAGGCCAAGGCTTAAAACAAATCTATTGTCAGTATCCCGGCATACACACAGCCATTGAAAAAGTATTTTATGGTAAAAATCCGGACACTGCATTTAAACTGGGACAGATTTTTGGAATGTGTGTCTATCAAGCCGGTTATTTCAACTCTCCTGTCTATTCTTATGCCACCCGTTTTATCAAGCAATCAGTGACAGGCTCCGGCCGGGCCGATAAAGAAGCTGTTAAAATCTTTGTTGCAAATATTTTTGCCTGCTCCAGTAAAAACATACAAACTGATGCCGCGGATGCTATCGCTGTAGCACTGTGCCATGCCTACCAAAAACAAAATCCTGTATTATCCTTGAGAGTTCAAAAAACAAAAAATCCCACTGTTTTACATTTGAATCCTGAACATAATATTAAAACTGGAATGCTCAAATGATTGCTTATCTAAAAGGTATAATCACACAAAAAGATCTGGAAACAGCCATCCTGGATGTTAATGGAGTAGGCTATGAAGTCTGTGTTTCGTCCAAAACTTTAGAAAGTTTAAATACCGGCGCACCAACAGAATTATTGATATATACCTGTATGCGAGCGGATTCTTTAAAACTCTACGGTTTTTCCGAACCACTTGAAAAAAAATTGTTTTTAGCGCTTATTGGCATTAATGGCGTGGGACCAAAAATGGCCTTAGCTCTTTTATCAAAAGTTCCCTCTTTTGAAGCTTTATTGGAAATGATAGAAACAGAAGATATAAAAAACCTTTCCAGCCTACCTCGTGTGGGGCGAAAAAAAGCTCAACAGATTATATTAGCTTTAAAAGGAAAGTTGAAAGAGGAATGGCAAAGTATACAATCCACCGGGAAAATAAAATTACCTTCAGAAGAAACAGAGCAATTTCTTATTTCTGCTTTACTCAACCTGGGCTTTAGGATGAATGAAATAAAATCCGCTTTGAATCAACTGGAAACAGGTCTCAGCAAGGAGGAAGGGCTTAAAAAAGCTCTCTACTGTTTACAACCTGGAAAATAAGTGTTTTTTTTTAAAAAAACTTTTATGATGGAATCATTATGGACCCACAACAAGATAAAGACAGATCCTTTTCGAGGATAACCAAACATAGTTCTACACAGCAAAAAACTGTGGAAACACAAGTGATGGAGACAAAAAAAGAAAAAGAAAGTTTGAATAATTTACGACCTACTCGTTTCACTGATTTCCCAGGACAAGATACAGTTAAAGACAAATTAAAAGTGTTTGTAACGGCCAGCATGAAAAGAGGAGAGCCTTTGGATCATTGTCTGCTGAGTGGACCGCCAGGCTTGGGAAAAACCACCTTGGCACATATCATTGCCAACACTTTAAAAATGGAATTGAAATCCACTTCAGGACCAGCTATTCGAAGAAAAGGGGATATTGCCGCTATCTTAACCACTATGAAGCCTGGTACTGTTTTGTTTATTGATGAAATTCATCGTCTGTCAATGGATGTGGAAGAATATTTATATAGTGCCATGGAGGATTTTTATATTGATATTGTTACCGGGGAAGGTTTTGGCGCCAGAAGCATTCAATTTCAACTGCCGCCTTTTACATTGATAGGGGCCACCACCAGAGTGGGCCTACTAAAAGCTCCCTTCAGAAATCGATTTGGAATTATAGAACGCCTGTCGCTTTACAATGAAAAAGCACTGGAAATCATTATTTCCCGTTCTGCCAGATTACTGAATATCACCACGACAAAAGAAGGAGCGCATGAAATTGCCCGACGAAGCCGTGGCACACCCAGGGTAGCTAATCGCCTATTAAAAAGAGTAAGGGATTTTGTTCAAGTCCACGGCACTGGTTGCATTGATCAACCACAAGCTATAAAAGCATTGGAATATTTAGGAGTAGATAAACAAGGCTTGGATTTTATGGATTTGAAAATTTTAAATTTAATAAAAACCACCTTTCAGGGAGGACCCGTAGGTGTAGACACGCTGTCGGCAGTCCTGGGAGAGGAAACAGATACAATAGAAGATTTTCATGAACCATTTCTCATTCAACAGGGTTTTATTCAAAAAACAGCTCGAGGACGGGTACTCACAAAACTGGCTCAGCTTCATCTGGAACAAAAACAAAAAAAGTAACAAGGAAGAAACAATGATTATTGGAGTACCCAAAGAAATAAAACAAGCAGAATATCGCGTAGGCCTTACAGACAATAATGTTCGTTACCTGGTAAAAAACGGACACAGAGTATTAGTGCAAACTCAAGCCGGCAAAGGAGTCTTGATTACTGATGAACACTACATTCATGCTGGTGCAGAAATCATTCCCACTATTGAAGAACTCTATCAACAAGCAGAAATGATTATAAAAGTGAAGGAACCCTTACCGGAAGAATATGATCTGTTACAGGAAGATCAAATTCTTTATACTTTTTTACATCTGGCACCAGACATTAACTTAACCAAAGCTTTGCTCAGAAGAAAAGTCAAAGCTGTTGCTTATGAAACAATACAAAAAGAAGATGGTTCTTTACCACTCCTGGCACCTATGAGTGAAGTGGCCGGCCGGCTAGCGACACAGGTAGGAGCTACTTGTCTGCAAAAAGATCATGGAGGCAAAGGAATTCTCTTGGGAGGAGTTCCTGGTGTTCAACAAGGACACACTGTTATCATAGGATGTGGTAATGTTGGGCTAAATGCCGCAGTGATAGCTATTGGCCTGGGCTCTAAAGTCACTATTTTGGACGCAAATCCTCGTCGACTGGAATATATTGATCAATTATATTATGGAAGAATACAAACACTGCACTCCACGCCAGAAAATTTAATAGAAACTGTTCAAACAGCGGATCTACTAATTGGTGCTGTACTTCTAACAGGTCGTAAAGCCCCTAAGTTGGTCAATAAAGAAATGGTAGCTTCCATGTCAGAAGGCAGTGTCATCGTGGATGTGTCTATAGATCAAGGAGGGTGTATAGAAACCTCTCATCTTACTTCTCATGAAGATCCTATTTTTATTTACAAAGGAATATTACATTATGCGGTTCCTAATATGCCCAGTATGGCCGCTCAAACTGCCACCTATGCCCTCACCACTGTCACTCTTCCCTACGCTTTACAAATTGCCAACAAAGGTTTAGAAAAATCCCTAAGAGGGGATCCGGTTTTAGCCGGCGGCCTGAATGTATACCAAGGTAAAATTACCCATCCTGCTTTAGCCAGAGATTTAAAAATGGAGTACCATCCTTTTTATTAAAATATGAGATTTTCCATTTTTCGTTTTTTACTTATTATCTGCATCATCGGTTACCTGTTTTATTCTTATCCTAATTTCAAACACCCTTTACATTGGACAGTGACTTATATCAAAGATCCAAAGTGGCTGGAATTCTTTTTTAAAAAATCCAATTTGGATTATAGAGGAAAAGATCAAAGAACTGCATTACATTACACTACCCTTCATAATTCCAGTGAAAAACCACTTCTTTGGCTCATTCAAAATGGAGCAGATGTCAATGCTGTAGACACTTATGGAAACACGGCTATTTTTTATGCTGTTAAAGATAAAACCAAGTTTCTTTTACTGTTAAAACAGAAAGCACATGTGAACATTAAAAACAAAAAAGGCCGAACCCTTTTACATCACATTATGGCTCAGTCTGATAATGTGGAGATCGCAAAATTATGTATTCAATATAGCTGTAATATCAAAGCTCTCACCAAAGGAGGTAATAGCATCTTACATACACTGGTGAGTTATAATGCAAATACCAATCTCCTTAAATGGTTGTTAAGCCAGATAAAAGATCCAAACATATTAAATGATAATGATCTCACTCCTTTGCATAAAGCCGCTGGTAACAATACCAATCCGAAAGTGATTCAACTTCTTCTAAAACATGATGCTAATATTAAAGCATTGGATTCAGAAAAAGGCACTCCTCTACACTGGGCAATGGCTTTTAATTCCAACCCGGCTGTCATCGAAGCTTTAATTGCCGGAGGAGCAAATGTGAATGTTTTAAATCAATATGGCGATAGCCCCTTGCTTTGGGGAGCCCTACACAGTCAACATCCACAAGTTTTAAAACCTCTGATTTTTTCCAAAACATTCAATCCAGGAATTAACGGCCGTGAAGGTGGTACTGCTTTACATAAAGCCGCCGGTGAAAATAAAAACACAGCAATGATTGATTTTTTGATTCAACATGGATGGAATGTCAATTTAACAGATGAAGATGGCAATACTCCTTTGCATTGGGCGGCGGGAGAAAATACAAACTTGCCGGTGTTAAAGCAATTGTTAGCCAGAAAGGCAGATGTAAATAAAACAGATCACTATGGAAACACAGCTTTACATCTGGCCGCCAAACAAAATAAGAATGGCAAAGTTTTATATTTACTACTACAAAAAGGAACAGATCCAAATATTAGTAACCAGGATGGAGAAACAGCTTTGCACTACGCTGTTTCTCACCCTATGTTGGCCGGAGTGCAAACTCTTATCAAATTTGGTGCGGATGTAAATATCAAAAATAAAAAACAGGAGAGTCCTTTGCATTGGGCGGCCGCTTTTAATAAAAGTGAAAAAATAGCCAAAATGCTCATAAAAGCAGGAGCTGACATGAATGCTTTGGATCAAGATAAAAAAACACCTTTGCATCGGGCGGTGGATTGGAAAATAAACACCAATGTAGTAAAAGCTTTGGTTCAGGCTGGTGCAGACCCCTGCCTTCAGGATAAAGAAGATAAAGTGCCGGTTGATTATGTAGATTATTATAAAAAAGCCCAACAACTTTCTTTTTACCAAGCACTAAAAACAAAAACCACTGCTTGTGGGCTTTAAAAGTATACAAGTTATATATAATTTACATTTAAGTAGATTACCCTTTAAATTACGCACTTATATAATGTGAATATTGCATTCAACACAAATTATGATTGATCTAAACAATAAATATCCTTTATAAGAGAACAATGCTTAAGCTCGCACTATTCATCAGTCTCTACATTTCTATGTATTCAGTATATGCAAACACTGCAGTATTATTGGCTGGGTTTAAAAAGCTATTCCAACAATATAGGAGGCAGGAGAGGAGCAAATATACTTCTTTCTTTTAAAAAGGATCCCTCCCCTGAAGTAAGGGAACGAGCAGTGGCCAACTCCCTCAAGCTATTCTTTCAGCGGATACTTATGGAAAAAGAAGGGTCCAAAGTAGTAGAAACTTTTTATAAAGATCCTAATCCAAAAGTGAAACTGTTGATTGAAAAAGTTTAAAACAAAAGTTCAATAGATAGTTGTGATGATTTACAATAAAAGAAAAAGAAAAAAGTGTGTGAGAGAGAATCAAAGAGTTTGTTTTGAAATTAATAATAAAGAAAATGCATTTAATTTAGATCCAGGTTTAACAACAGACAAACTTCATGTATGAAAGTAGAAGATATAAACACTATGTATTTGTTGATTGAAAAAGGAGTTCTCAATCTCAAAGATGATAAAGGTCAAACTCCTATTTATGCAGCAATCAGAACAAAAAATTCTCGCACCGTTTCCATTCTTATTTTAAATGGTGCACATACCAACACTGTAGATAACAATTTTTCCACTCCTCTTCATCAGAGTATAAAAGAAAATTTGGAATTGATCACTGCTCGCATCTTAAGAGAGAAGGGTAATGTCAATGCTCAAGATAAAGATGGTACCTCCCCTTTACATAGTGCCAGTAGAACTGGTAACTTCGCAATAGTCAGAATGTTGCTCAGAAAAGGAGCTAGTGTGCACTTAGTAGATAAAAAAGGTCAAACCCCCTTGCATCTGGCCAGTCTACACAACAATGTAGAAGCCGCACGACTTTTACTAAAACATGGAGCTGACGTTGATGCTCTATCCAAAGCAAAACTGACATCTTTACATTTAGTACTTTATCAGGAAAAATGACACAGATCCTACTGATACATAAAGCCAACCCTAATATTCCAACTCCATCAGGTTACACCTTACTGCATTCTGCTGTTTCCTCAAATAAAATGTCACTGGCTTCTCTACTATTAAACCATGGAGCTGAGTTGAATGCTTTGGATGCCAAAGGGAATACCCCTCTGGATATAGCTAGAAAAAAACGTGCCAAGCAAAAATCTTATCAGAAAATAGAACATCTACTGTTAGCTAAAGGAGCAAAAAGCAGTAAGCAATGTATGCAAAGTTTTGCTCAATAAAATCATCCTTATTCCTTGGGAAAATTTAAGGCTACTGTATCTGTCATTGTCGTGCTTTCTTCATTACATTATTGACCTTTGCAACCTCGCTAGAGCTTCAGTATTTTCTTGCACCTTAATTACATCATTTAACCACGCTTGAGCTTCAACATCTCCTTGCTCCGCCGTTTTTTTAATTACATCAATAAACCACGCTTGAGCTTCAACATCTCCTTGCTTCAACGCTTTTTTATACCAATAAGTAGCCTTTTCATTATTTTGAGGAACTCCTTGGCCTCCCTTATATCCAAGACTGACGATATATTGAGCCATGACATTTCCTTGCTCCGCCGTTTGCTCATACCAATAAAGAGCCTTTTCATTATTTTGAGGAACTCCAACACCTTCATAGTACATTAAACCGAGATAATATTGAGCATCAGCATAGCCCTGCTCTGCTGCCCTTTCATGCCAATAAAAAGCTTTTTTATTATTTTGAGGCACTCCCTCACCTTCATAGTACATTAAACCGAGATAATATTGAGCCTCAGTATAGCCCTGCTCTGCCGCTTGTTTATACCAATAAAAAGCCTTTTCATTATTTTGAGGAACTCCCCTACCTTGATCATACTTTATACCAAGGTAATGTTGAGCCATGACATAGCCTTGCTCCGCCGCTTGCTCATACCAATAAAGAGCCTTTTCATTATTTTGAGGAACTCCCATACCTTCATAATATATTGTGCCAAGGTGAAATTGAGCCTCAGCATTTTCTTGCTCCGCTGCTTGTTTAAGTAAATCAGCGGCCTTTTCATTATTTTGAGGAACTTCTCTTCTACCGAAAGAATACATCAAACCAAGTGCAAGTTGAGCGATAGCATTTCCTCGCTTTGCTAATTTTTTAAGATTTTTCACTTCCTTCTGTAATACTCGCTTTGGATTATTCCTAGGTTTATTTCCAAAGCCCCCTTGAACAAATACTTGTATATCATTCAAATTCACTGAATAGACTAAGTTGATACGACTCGCATGCAGAACTCCAACCACTTGTTTTTTTGCATCAACTACAGGGCTACCACTTGCACCACCAAGTGAAGAATTGTTCACAAAAAAAGATATATCATCTTTTGAAAAGATAATACTATCACTGGTTTTTCTCACATCTACAAGCTGTCCACTAGGATAACCGGTGAAAAATACATCTTCTTGTGCCTGAAGAGGTTTTTTCCTTATAGGTAGATAATGAACTACAGATTGTGTCGTTTCAAGAAGAGCTAAATCATGTAAAGCGGACACAGCTAAAATCCCTTTTAACTTTAAGATTCTGAAACTGCCTTCTTGTGATAGAATTATATCTTCAATTTTTGAAGCAGTTCTTAACATACTACTTATAACATGAAAATTAGTGATCAATTTATTAGGAGCTATAAAAAAACCTGTTCCTGTATTTTCTTGTGTTGATATTTTCCACACAGAAGATCTCACGGAGTATTCAGAAGGAGTTTTTGTGGGCTGATAGCGAGTCGAACTATTAAATGTTTCTTCACAAGGACCAGCCCCTCCTTCAAAACAAAAGATAAAAATAAAAGCCAGCACTAATGCTTTTAGCTTGAATAAGTAGAACTTGTTAAAATTCCTTAGCCCTTGATCGATCATTTACAACTCCGGTTTTTAAATACATTTATCGATGACTGTATTCAGTCCAACATATTATATGTAATGTATGAAATATACATATCATAACCTGAAAGTTTCTCAATAAATAATCAGTGACTATGTAAATTTTACATAGCTTCTAATAAGATCTTGCTATAAAATAAATTTTCTTCCGAGACTGTACAGATATATTGAAACACTTATGTATTACTTAATAAATAATTTTTTTAAAGCTTTTTCAGAAGTAGAAGCCAAGGCATTGAGATGACCCATTTTTCGACCCGGACGATGCTCTTTTTTACCATACCAATAAAGTTTCACTTCTTTTTTCGTTTCAGCCATTTTTACTTGCTTACTTAATTGTTTTCCAGCTAAAAGATTCAACATGGCAAAACCCTTAGCCTGCAACACGGGTGAACACAAATCCTGATTTAAAACCGCTTTAATATGTAAAGTAAATTGATCTTCACTTAAAGCATCCAAGGAGTAATGACCGGAATTATGCACCCTGGGAGCCAGTTCATTTACCAATAATCCTTGAGAGGTATCAAATAATTCAAAAGCCATCACACCAATATAGTTTATCTGCTTCAGCATTGCTTTGAGTTTTCTTATCAAAGCAGATTTATTTTTATGTTGGCAGGGACCTTTGAGCCAAAGGCACTTGGCTTGCTCCTGATAGGTATGCACCAAAGGTAATTCCACGATTTGTTTTTTTTTATTCCTTACCAGAATGATGGCCATTTCTTTTTTAAAAGCTATAAATCCTTCCGCTATCAAGTTTTGATTATTTTTTATAAAGTGTAAAGCTTTGGTTTTATTTTTGATATTGGCAACAATACATGTGCCATATCCATCATAAGCTTGATGCCTTTTTTTCAAAACAAAACCATTTGGAAACAATTTTATTAATTGATTGAATTCCCGATGAGGATTTTTATGCGAATCAGAAAGTAAAGAGATAAACTTTGCAGTGGGAATATTATACTTTGTAAAAAGATTTTTTTGCTTAAAACGATCCTGCAGTAAATTCATTGTGTGTGGAGCAGGATAAACAGATGTTTTTGTATTCCTGGAAATTTTACTCAATAAAGACATGTCCAGAAATTCATTTTCAAATGTAACAATATCCACCTGTTTTAAAAAAGAAGTTAAATCTTTTTGTGAGTACAAACTACCTTTGACAAAAAAAGAAGTCACTTGAGCGGCTGGATCTTGCACACTTGAGCTTAGAACATAAGGTTTAATACCCATATCATGACATTTGAGAGCCAGCATACGAGCTAACTGTCCTCCTCCTAAAAGGCCCAGTCGAATTGCAGAGTATGGTTTTCTTACTCCTGCCATTATCTATGCTTGTAAAATTGGATCTAATTTATTTTGTTTATCCAAATCCATTAAGTCTGAACAGCCGCCTATGAGTTCGTCATTGATAAAAATTTGTGGCACTGTTCTCATTCCAGTTTTAGCAATCAGTTCTTGTAATTCTTCTGTCTTATCATCCAATATCACTTCTTCAAAAGAAGCTCCCTTTTTTGTTAAAAGTTCCTTTGCCATCACACAGGCTGGACAAGTTGTTTTAGAATAGATTTTTATTTTTGCCATGGAAGCTCTCCTTTATGTTTAATTAAAAGTATTTTTTACATTTGTAGTGATAGTAAGTATTTACTTTGGCCCTGAACAAATAACTTAATCTATATATAAATATATAATAACCAATAAAAACAATCAACCCTTAAATATGTTTTGGATCTAAAATATCTCTTAAACCATTGCCTAAAATATTAAAACAAAGAACCAGCATAAGAATACAAATACCAGGACATACTACTAACCACCAGGCATGTGTCATAAGATCCCGTCCATCACTAATCATCGTTCCCCATTCGGGAAGAGGAGCTTGAGCACCTAAGCCTAAAAATCCAAGCGCCGCAATATTTAAAATACTTTCACTAAAAGCCAAAGCTGACTGAATAATAAGAGGCCCTGAAGTGTTAGGTAAAATATGTCTGAATACCACTCTCAAGGGATTGGCACCAAAGCTTCGAATAGCTTCGGCATAGTCTTTATTTTTTTCTTTTAAAATTTCTCCTCGCATAATTCGAATAAAAGCCGGCAAAGCCATAACTGTAACAGCTATGGCTGTATTAAACAGACCGGGACCTAAAATCGCAACAACGATAATGGCTAAAAGAATACTTGGAAAGGACATCAAAATGTCCACTACCGCACGCATAAAAGCATCAACACGACCCCCTAAGTATCCCGAAAGCAAACCCAAGCTGGCGCCTACCACTGCCGCCAAGAAAACCACCACACAAGAAAGCCCCATGGAGATACGTGTGCCATAGATTAAACGAGAGAGAAAATCCCGGCCCAAATCATCTGTTCCTAATAAAAAACGAGCATCACCTCCTTTTAAAAAGGCAGGAGGTATTTTTAAAAACTCAGAATGTACATGAGAAAAAGAATACGGCGCCAACCAATTTGCAAAAATAGCTACAAGTACAAACAGAATTAAAACACTGCTACTAAAGAATGCTAATTGATTTTTTCGAAATAAATAAATCAGCGACTGGGCAGACAAGCAACACTCACCTGTTCTGGAGAGTAAACTATATTTATAAGAAAAGGAATAGGAACATTAGATATATTTAACTGTCTATACTTAATATCAGGAAACCATAACCATAAAGGAATAACCCTCACCAAAGCCTGTAACCAATCTGTTTGCACTCTCACAGCCCGCCAACGATCGACTCCATTACAAGGAGTTATTAAACTGACTGGCTCACTAAACTCCACAAAACCTAAACCACCAACATGATACCATTGAGAGTGTGTGTAGTTTAGAGATGATGATTGCTCTGTTCTCACAAAGTGCATTGTGTAGCACCCTGTGAAATGTACAATAATAAAAAATAAAAGTAATAACTTCAGATTCATCAATCCAGTTCCTCATATTGTGGCAATTGTGACTCATTTGCTTTTATGTTTTCAATATCTTCTTCCACATCTTTTATATTGATAGAAGAATCTTTTTGCATTGGCATATTTATGACACTTCCTGGTTTGGGATTAGTCTTATCGTATTTTAAATAATGTTCCCTTCTGTTTACTTTACTCCCACACCATACTCTGGCCGTCTTGGGAGAGAAAATGCCGAGAGTAACAATATAGTTCACTCGATTCCAAAAACTGGATTGCGTTTGTATTTGTTTAATTTCCCGGTTTGGACAAATAGTGGAGACATTGATATATTTTTCTCCAACTAAACCCCATAAAAAAAAGTTATGCACTCGTTCATAATCAGCTGGAGAATCATTCCCAGATTGACCACCTTCAGGTCTAATAGTGACCGTTTGACAGGCAGTGAAAAAAATGAAAATAAGCAGGCTGAGTATTCTAAGATACATACTTTTGATTATTTTAGATCTTTATTTTAAGTCAAGTATTTTTCTTATTGTCTCTTCCATCGTTCTGTATATATTCATTCATACTGTATTAAGAAGTTTATTCTTCGTCTTCTTCAAAAGCAATATTTTCCTTATCACTGCCTGATTCAAATTCACCACTACTAATAGAATCATTACTTTCTCCACTCTGTTCACCATCAGATTCAAACCATTCTGTAATATGATTCATACTACGACCAACAGATTTTATAGCTGTTTTAAATACTGTATCCTCTTCTGTTGATTCTAAAGCGAGGCGGTGTAAATTTGGATCAGATACTCTTATCTGATTTTGCACTATCGCTCTATGTAACCAGTAAAATGCTTTTTCTGCATCTTTTTCAATAATGAACTCATCAATAGCAAGATCGTTTTTATTTATATCACCAAGTATGCCATCCAAAGGCATCCATTATCAAAAACTGATTAAACAGGCTTTAGAAAAGGCTCTTTAAGATCTACTCTACCACTGAAAGCTGCCTTTGAGCATGATGAGGGCTTTGTCATCGTTTTCTTTCTCTTCCCCTTTGGTGCGGTTTAGTTCCAGATTTAAGTTGGCGTTGTCAGAGATTTTCCAGCGAGTTCCCGTGCGATAGGCTCGGTTTTCATCTCCAAGGGAGAGAGCAAAATAAGGAGTGAGAACTCCAAAAAGATTTTTAAAGGGATTAAAAATACCGTAGCCAATTTCCGCCTTCAGACGGTTTTCCGCTTCAAAGTCACCGTTTCTTCCAAGCTGGTGAGTGCCCTGGGCTGACCAAAGATTGTCCACACCACTGGAAGATTCACCCCAAGTGGGAGAAATGTTAAGGCTCAAACCTCGACCGGATTTTCCTGGGTCCAAACGAAGGGCTGCGCTCGCTCCCCATTCCTCATATCCGCTTTCTTCATGGGCTAGGAGTTTTCTCACTGATCCCTCAAGAGTTAAACCGCCCGCCTCATAGAGAACCGCTACGCCCGCTTCCAGACCCATGCCTTCCTCAGCATCTCCGCCATCGTGTCTCACTCCCATTTGAAAAGAAGGAGTGAATGCACCACCCTGTCCTATTTTAAAAGATCGAGAAGAATCAATCATCAGCCGAAGTCGTGTCACCTCTGTTTCAGCTCCTTTCATTCCCTCAGTTGAATCCGAATCTGTCCGCACATACATTCCATCCGTCTGAAGTGTCATGTCCATTCTGTTTCCTTCGCTTTGGCTGAGAATGGGGCCTTTAGCTCCCACTGCTCCCATACGCATGGAGATATCTGCTTTAGTAGTCTGGTTCTTGCTCCGATTTTCATTAGCAACCTGGGTGACTGTTACATTTCCCTCTCCTATGCCGAGGATTCCCCAAATAGATTTATTTTCACCAAATTCATATCCAAGGTAAGGATACAAACTTGTTAATTCACTTTTCACTTCTCCATTGTCCCCTGGAGAATCACTCTCAAGAGAACGGAAAGCTCCTTCTCCCTTACTGGTTGAAGCTGCAAGTCCTCCACGCCAGTGTCCACTGGTCACATCCGCTCCCAGGAAACCACTTGTCACTTTCCCTTCCACACTAACTTCACCTTCTTCACCCTTAACCCTGTCATTGGCAACCTGCCCCCAAGCAGACCAAGTGCTTCCAGTATCTTCGTTCTTTGCCCCTAAGTTGAAAGAAGTTCCAAGGACTAATTCTTCTAGAGTCATTTCTTGATTATTTAGACCTCTCTTCATTTGAGTGTCTGAACTCCACTTACTGCTTTCAAATTGCTGATGAATATTTTGTAAGTTGGCTCCCTTTGTTTCTTTTGTCATTGACATCTCTACTCCGTCAATCACAATTTGATTGCCTTCAGCCGTTTTTCCCATCCTGGAAGAAATAGCATCCACCGCCTGACCGCCCACTGTTCGACCAAAGCGAGAAAGCCATGCACTTGGCATTGGGTCGGAATTTTCAATCGTACCGGTCGCTGTACCATCTGCTAAAAATGCATTTGAAGGTCTGGAAAGTTTAAATGTGAAAGTTTCATTTCCTTCATCAACAAAATCACTCAACAAGGACACTGAAATGGTCTTTGAAGTCTGACCGGCTGTAAAAGTGAGAGCTCCCGATTTAGAAGTATAATCCTGTCCGGCGGTAGCGGAGCCATCATCTGCTGTAGCATACTTCACTGTTATAGTCCTTGTAGAAGACCTGGAAAGGCTTACCGTAAAATCAATTGTACTGGCTGTGTTTTCGTTCGCACTGGCATCTGCAACAGATATTCCCACAGGTCCTTGAATAAAACTGGTTACTCCGTTGCTGAGCTTTCGCCGCTTTCCCTCATCACCATCACTATGACATATAGCCCCCGATGCAGAACAATTTGTGGTTGGAGGAAGCGAAACACTAATATTGTTATTATTGCTTGGCTTAACTGTGATCTCCCAGCGCTGATTAGCTGGTGGTGCCAATCTGCCGGCATTTTTGATACTTCCATTTGTCACCTGAAAAGCGCCGTTATTCTTTAGTGTTTTGTAACTAAAACCCTTAATATCTTCACTAAAGCGCAATTCAAAAGTAAAAGTATCTGATCCATTGTGCTCAGAGGGCATACCTATAAAACTTGCCGTAATAGGTGGTAATACTGGTTCTGGTTCCGGCTGCTCCAATTGAGATTGTGTTTCTGTGTTTCTAATGGTGCCGATACCTTCATCATCTCCGAACTCAGCACCGACAGGTTTGGAAAGTTTCACCCTGAAGGTCTCATTATCATCTTCAATGTCATCATCAACTAGAGTTATTTGAATAATCTTTGAAATTTCCCCTGGTGAAAAAGTTACAAGCCCGTTGCTGACAAATATGTAATCATGTGGCGATCTCGCCGTAATAGCATTTGTTTTATATCTTACTTCAACAGGATAGTTTACAGCCCTGGAAAGGCTTATTGTAAAATCTATTGTACCGTCGCTCTCGTGCGCACTGGCATCCGAAATAGATATTGTTGGCAGAGGAACATATGGAAGAATAGTCATATTACCCAGATATGTTTGAGGATAATCAAAATTTGCATTGCCAGGAGAAGACACAGTATTATCATAAGCATCAGCTACAAACATTCCATTACGGGGAAATGTAATACGCCCACTAACTCCTGCCTCCACAGTATAGTGAAATACTAACCTGATAGGATCGGAATCAATACGCCCGCTTCCATAATGAGATCTATGTAAAGTTTGAGTTTCGCTTCCTATGTTCAACCTCATACGAACATCACCACTATAAGAGTACAGGCCGCTAACTTTTTTACTCATATCAACAATGACTGCAAGGATATCACCTTTAGAGGCTTCAAAACTAGAACCTAAGTCAAAAAAAGAATCATTCTGTTTTCTGAAAGACATATTTATAACATAGGGAGGAGTATCAGCTGTCATAAGCTGCACTTCAGTTGTCAATTCACTTTCCACCGTTTCATTAAATCCATCGTCATCTCTATAGCTAACTATCACTTTAATTTTGGATCTCGCATCTTCACTGCTTATTTGATAGGTACTACTACGCGCTCCAGATATTTGTTGGAGGACATCAGCATTGAGACCAAAATCAGCTACTTTCCACCAGGTGTAAGAAAAACTCCCACTTATTCCATTTTCATCCGTAATAGAAGAAGTACCCGCCGTTAAGGTCTGCCCCACTTGAGGTGTTCCCGTAACAGTAGGCTGGCCCGAAGGCGAAACATTGGAAACAGTGAAAGTTACTGTGACAGTGGAGTTGGACGAATTAACATTGTAGTCGGAATCGCCAAGTACCTTAACTGTGAGTGTGCCTTCATTGTTAGAACTTAATGTAAAGGCCTCTTGAGTTTCATTGGCAAGAATAGTTTTGGTAAAGTCTTCTGTACTAACCCTCTGAACGGTTTCTAGAACTGGCGGATCATCCTGATTTTGTACTTGCTCTTCCCAAGTTACTGTCTTCTGCAAACGAACAGTGATAGGAGAGCTAAGATTATGATTCGTCCGCGTCAATGTAAAATTAACATTTTCTTTTGCAGGTAATCTACTTTGACCAGATCTCCGAAGAGAGACGGTCGGCAAAGAGGGGAGATTACTTCTGATCAAACTTGTTTGGCGACAAACCCACTTCTTAGATCCAGTATTTGTCCAATAAAAGCCCCAAACACTAATAATCTGACCTATATCCGCTGACTGTATTGTATAAGAGTCGCCCCCGCTTATATCTATATATGAATTATTTGAACCATAAGTTGTAGGCAAATCACCTTCTCCGCTGGAAGAAGAACAGGGTCCGTGACGCCATACTATATTCATATTAGTATCTATTCCTTCAGCATCAGTAATGTGGGAAAAGTCAGCCGTGATAACCCCCGACAAAATCTGCTGACCAGTAATGCTTACTGAACCGGAAATTGTATTTACTTCAGCTACATCAACCACATAAATGCGGATCTCTACAGTTTCACATCCGCCACGGGGATCACATCCTTTTACATCAAATATATACCCTCTTCCACCATCTTCAAACTCTGGTGCTGTTTCATAATTGAAGCTTTGGTTATAGGAAATGGAAATAGTCTGCGCACTATAATGAGCTATCGGATTAGGAGCCGTATTATGAACACGAAAAGCGGACCTGATCGTACTGGCTACATTACTGGGCGTATCTTCCGGAATGGAGATACTGTACCTTATTGTATCCTGATCCACGTCAAACATATATGCTTCATCATCATTTGTTGTATCGGGTAGAGTCCCTGAACCTGAGTTCTCAAGTATATGATAAAAAGCTGGCCCAAAACCAACCCGTGGAGGTGTATTTTCAGGTTCAGGTAGAGTCTCAATCACACCAAAAGTAACATCCTGACAAATCCACTTATAATAATTGTTATCTGTCTGATACTGCCCCCAAACACTCACTCTATAGCCAATTTCACTACTCGTTAATTCATAAGAAGAGTCATCGGCCGAGCTTATTCTTCGTCTTACAGGCCACCTGCCCAAACCTCTATTAGCAGAGCAAGCTTCCCGACTCCATGCTATAGAGAAATTATTGACTCCCTCTTTATCTTCAAGAGAGGAAAAGTCAGCAGTAATAGTGTCTCCAACATAAACACCGTTAGAAGCTTCAATAAGCCACCCTGACATGTTAGTTAACTCAGGAACATCCGTCACATAAACAATAATATCCATAGATGTTTCACAACCATTATAACTATCAGAATCATATCCATAAAGCTTTAATCTATATCCTCGGCGACCATTCTCAAAAACGAGTGATGTTTCATAATCAGCATAACCCTGATAACCCAGATAAGTAATCTCAGCGTACTGTGTACCACTAGTACCACTAGTACCACTTGTTATATTGCGAACACTAAAAAAATCCGAACCTTTAATAAAACGTATATTCCTTCCATTAACCAAATATCTTCCAAGAAAATAAATTATTCTATCCCCATCGGGATCTCTCATTCCAAAAGAAGTTCCAGAAAGAACCTGACTATCAACAAAACCCTCATCAACACTACTCTCAGACATACTAAAAGAAACTTCAGAGCGAGTTGCAGTGGGACATGAGTTTGCTGCACTTTGAGTAGGATATATAATAGCTGAGGCCATTACCATTCCTGTCATTAAAGAAATCAAAAACGATTTATTATTTTTTAAAAATGATAAATTTGAAATATCTTTCATAGTTTGCTCTCCTTTTAAATTTTTTAAGCTACTTAATATATAATTCTTATAACCATCTTGGACATATTTCTTAAAAGTTTAGTATAATTAAGAGTAAAACTTACTCCCATCAGTTTTATTTCCTCCAAAGACCTGTAAGGCTAAGACCTAAATAGTATTGAAAAAGCCCATATTTTTCCGAAATAAGAAGGATAGGAAAAAAAGTGATGACTTGGTAAAGTTGTCTATGTATTTGAAATATATGAAGAAATTGGGGGGAGGTGAGTTTTTCCGCTGTTTTTTTACACTTCTTAGCAGAAGATTTCAGCTGCTGAACAGATCCCCAAGGGGTAAACACGGGGGGTTTTGCCTTCAACCGCATAGAAAAAAGGGAACAAAAAGTTTTAACTAAATTTTCAAACATTGTGAGCCATCGTAAAAACTTTAAACACTTATAATATCAAAAAAAACACTGTTTAATTACATTGTTACCATGTTTTTCGTCAATTGTTTTATTATCCGATTCCCTTTTTTAGTGGCGATTTTATCTTAAAAACCCCTATATCAAGCCTATTTAATATAATCAATGAAATTCATACTGCTCCGTATCAAACCCCTTTTGGACAGGAAAACCCATAAAGCCTTTTTCCCAGGGCTTTTCCCAAATAGGAGTTCCCTTTTCAAGGTCTGAAATAATTTGATTTGTTATTTCTTGATAAATATCTTTTTTAATCATGATGCGCCGCCTTTTTAAAATCAGCTCCGATGGTATCCTCACCCTTAAGAATGTCTTTTATTTCATCAGGGCTTAAATTAAGCTCTGTCCATTCAGCAGGGCTTTTATAATTCTCATAAAGGTATTGTTTCCAGTGGTCACAGGCCAGACCCGAAAAATCGGAATGGTCAAGAGCCATATCAACGACACTGTCATTGAACATTTTGTTTAGTTTAGTTTTTTCATTTTTAGTCATTGGTTTTTATCCTCTTGGTTTAGGTCTTTTAAAATGTCAAAGCTAAGAGTAAGAGAGATTTTATAAGTCTCATTTTCTTTTTTGTGCCAAAGAATAATTGAGTCATCCGGGTTGTTATAAGTTAGGAAAAGTTTTTTTGTTTTCATTGGCCCTCCTCCTTGTAAATTTCTTTATACCCGCAGTTAAGACACTCTCTTCCTAAACCGAGGGCAATTTTATAAATAAAGTGTTTTCTCACTTTCTTACAAAAGGAGCAGAAAAAGTTTTTATTTTCCCTAAAGGACTTAATCCTTTGGGTAGTAAGTGATTTTTTAAACATAATAACCTCCTTTAATGATTTGCAGTCCTGCCTGCTTGCTTTCTTGGTCACCAAAAAAAAAGCGAAGGGAGTGCTTTGCAAGAAAAAAATTGGAGGCGACCTTTAGGGGGAACCGATTTTTTTCTTGAGGACAATTTTTTTATTTTTCTAAAATGTAACGAACAAGAGATATAAAAAAATTGTCCGTCAAAGAAAGCGAGCATAGCTTAAAAAAACAATAGAAAAGCAAGCAGGCCAGAAAAGAACTCTCTACATACCTTCCTAAAAAATAATCAAAAAAAAGTTAAATTTATCCTCAGAAAAGGAGAAGACCATAAAACAGAGTTTAAAGAGGAAGTATATAAAAAACGTGATAGAGAAATTGTTGCTTTTGCCAACTCATCTGGCGGGAAAATTTATATTGGCATTACAGATGATGGCAAAATAAAAAGCATAAATATCACAAACAAACTAAAAAGCCAGATAGAAGATATTGCCAAAAACTGTGACCCGAAAGTATCTATTTCGTTCCAAGAGATGAAAAAAGAAAAAGTTTTATGGAGTATGATTTAGGTTTTTTTGATGAACAAACAGGAAAGGTGGAACCGGGAGATAATCCTTTTGCTGAAAAAGTGTTACCTATGTGTCCGGTATAAAGTGTAACCTATGTCTCCGGTATGGACCCTTTTTCGAATGGTCGGGGAGACAGGATTTGCTTACTCTAGCTGAAAGTTCTATTTCAGATCAATAGTTGTACATTTATTGTTTACACATTCTGATTTCCAGTTACTACATAGATCAACATCGAAACAACGAACCTCTTGTGAGGAACATAGCTCCTCTACTTGTTTATTATACCCCTCTACAAGATTGGTGGATGGCTATCATGTTACCTCCACTAGCACAAGGACAACAACCAGCTTTGGTTAATAGACAATCTTCATTTGTAGCACAGCTTACTACTTTACGATCATTTTATCCTATTGGTGAGTCTGCTGGTATAGGGTGTTCTGTTGATATAGGTCGCCTTACTGTGCAAAATACACAAAACAGACTGCTTAATATAATTAAAGTTTTTAGTGTAAAAAAACATTTTATGATAACATTTCTCCCGGGCATATTTTATATATCGGAATTTTATTATAGAAACTATAATAACACAAAAATCGTCATGCCTGTATAATTGAAAACTCTTTTTGTTCATATAACTGAAAAACCCTGAAAAGCCCTCCAGCTGCTTTTCAGTTTATCAATATTTTGATCTTAGAATAAGGAAGACTTATCACTAAAAGCTCTTTAAGAGCTTTCAGCCTGCGAAAGTTTATCCCTGCGTAAAAAAAGTTTATCCCTGTGAAAACAGGGACAGAGGCAGGCATCTAGTTGACTGGATTCCTGTTTGCACAGGAATGACAACCTTAATCAGAAAAAACAAATTATTTTAAATCAGATAAATTTGTAAAAATATCTTTCAACATATGATTTTCATTTTTTAGTTCTCTATAAATATTTTCTCCGTCTTTTTCTCCTAATTGCCGAAGTATTTGACAGGTGTGTTCTCCAGCTTGATCTAAAGAAAGAAACTTAGCTTGTTCTATCGATGGCATCGTTTGTTCTAAACGATGCACTCTTACATTTTTTCCTGAATTTTTTATTTGTGTACACAAAAAATCAGCAATTGAATGGTTAGCCTTTGACTGAACATCCATGGCCAGTTCTGCCAAACCGATTCCACCACACCATTGTAATATTCCACCACTGGCGCTTTGATTTAATACGACTTGTCCTGTTGGCGGCGGACAGGTACCTATAGAAATAATTTCAACATTTTGATCTGTCTGCGAACAAGATATAGCTTCCATCACAGCAGTTAAAACGGGACTATTTGCCCATAAACTCCCATCCACAAAATCTTCATAAGTATGATGAGTTTCAGGCTTGGAAATATGAGCGATGGAAAATAACACAGGAGCCGAAGAAGTTGCCAAACAAACATCTGTTAATTTTCTGTTGTTATCTGTGTTGTGACTTTTGTGTGGAGTTCTAAAAACCTGTGGAGAATGATCTTTAACATGTACAGCAGTGATACACAAAGCAATGTGTCTTTCATCATAAAGTTGTTCCATTGTTTTATTGCCAAATATACTTTGAAGCTCCTGAGTCAAAGATTTACTGGCACGAACAGCATTAGATGTATTTTTAAATACCCAAAGTAACTGCTTAAGTCCTCCATCAGGAACAGGATGAGTAAATATTTTTTTTCCTTTTTTGGAATATAGCTCTATGATTTGCTTGATGGGCACTCCCATTGCCAAAATGCAGGCCAGAATCCCTCCTGTGCTGGTTCCCACTATCAGATCAAAAGCCTTTCCAATATCTTTATTTGCTTCATCATCTGATTGAGAAAAATATTTGACAAGAGATTGAAGTACGGAGGCCGTATATAAGCCTCTCATGCCTCCACCATCCAGAGACAGAACTCTATAAGATTGATTTTCTTTCATATTTATTAAGAAGTTTATTCTTCATCTTCTTCAAAAGCAACATTTTCTAAAAAACCTTTTCCATAAGATAAAAACCAAAAAATAGTCGGGGAGACAAGATTTGCTTACTTCGTTCGTTCGCATCCCTGAAAAGTCCACAAGCGACTTTTCAGTTAACTGAAAGCTCTCTAAGAGCTTTCAGTGCGTAAGCTCCCCTCACGAACTCAGAAAATCATCCAGATTTTCTGCCCTGTATTGAATACTCCACTTAGTCGTATTCAACACAGGTCGTTCGTTCCCTTCAAATACCTGTCCTGTCAAAAAAGTAGAGGACTTAATAGTCCTCTACTTTTTTGATGGTCGGGGAGACAGGATTTGAACCTGCGACCCTCTGCTCCCAAAGCAGATGCGCTACCAGACTGCGCTACTCCCCGCTCAATACAAGAATATATAATTTTACAAACATTGTCCGACACAATCAATACTAAGATACTGCTTTGCCAAAAAATTTGATTCTCTTTGGTTAGTATAATAACATACTTTTTTCAATATAATAATGTAAACTCCCCCTGAATTTTAAAGGTTATTATGCAAACCTCTTCTTTGAAAGATATAGAAAAAGCTTTTGAAAGAGTGAAAAACTTTGTTCATCACACACCAATTCTTTCTTCTGATCGTTTAAACAAAGCCCTTGGCCATAAACTCTATTTCAAAGGTGAACACCTTCAAAAGATGGGTGCTTTCAAAGCCAGAGGAGCTTTTAATGCAGTCTCTTTACTAAAAGAACAAAATTTATTACAAAAAAAACTCATCACTTATAGTTCTGGAAATCATTCCCAAGCTATGGCCTGGGTCGCTAAACAGTTTTCCATACCTATTGACATTTATATGACCTCCTCTACCTCCAAAGCCAAGGTACAATCAACCAAAGATTGTGGTGCTCATGTAATTTTTAAGAATACACGACCTGAAATTGAAAAAGCTTACTTAGAAGCAGAATCAGAGGGAAACTTGATCTCATGTAATAATGAATATGTCATCCAAGGCCAGGGAACTGCCTGCTATGAAGCCCTTAAAGAATTACAAAATGAAAATATATCCGCTGTGTTCGCTCCTCTTGGTGGCGGAAGTCTTCTGTCTGGGTCCATTATTGCTGCCAGAGGTTTAAATCCAAATATAAAAATTTTTGGAAGTGAACCTGTCATTGCTAACGACGGAGTTCGTAGTTTAAGAGAAGGTACAGTATTCAAATGGCCAGACTCCCCTCCCACTATCGCCGATGGAGTCAGATCACTTTCCATTACAAAAGCTGCTTGGCCTTATATAAAAACGATAGATAAAATATTTGAAATTGAAGAAGAAGAAATTATTTATTGGACACAATGGGTTTCACATTTGCTTAAAGCACATATAGAACCAACAAGTGCCCTGGGTATGGGAGCTGCATTTAGATGGCTTGTGAATCAAAAAACACAACAATCAGTACTGATTATATTATCCGGTGGAAATTTCGATAGCACAACTGCACAAAAAATATGGGAAAAAGAATGGCTTACTCTTCATCCTTCAAAAAATGAACCAGAAGAGTTTTTAAACCAATTTAAAAACTAAATAGTCAAATTCTTTTTTTCATAGGTGGATTCCCGCGTTCGCGGGAATGACGACTTTACAGGAATGATACAGAGTCTCTAGATCAATATTGTCCCTAATCATAAAAGCACCATCATTAATAAGATGTAAATTCCCCTGATAAATGGAATACAAAGAACTGCCGGGCAAAGTGCAAATTACCGCCCCCGAATGAAGAGCATAACGAGCTGTCACCATCGTACCACTCCTCATTTCCGCCTGCATAATAAAAACCATGTTGGACATAAAAGCCAATACCCGATTCCTTATATGAAAATAAGATTTTCTCATAAAATCATCAGGAGCAAATACACTGAGTAAAGCCCCTCCACTGTCCAATATCGGAGAAGTCCACTTTCTTAAATCAGATGGATAATAATGTTTAATTCCACAAGGTAAAAAACAAAGCGTAGGATTCCCGGAACTTAAACAGAGAGCATGTGCTTTCTGATCCACTCCTCTGGCTCCTCCACTCATTACACAAACTTTTTTCCGATTTAAAAATTGGCTCAGATGAATATCCATCCATAGTAAAGTATCCTCGCTGGCCTTACGACTGCCTACAACAGAGAGTAGAAAATGATCCTTCCAACAAGCCTGTCCCTTCCAGGAAATAAGCGCCGGTGCTTGTTCACAATGCAAAAGAGCTTTTGGATAATCATCATGAAAAGGCCAGGTAGTTCTCACCTTCAGTTTTTCACACTCTTTTTTATCCAGTTCTGCCTTTTTCCACCAACTTTTATTGATATGTAAAAACTGGAGAGTTTCAGGATGGGAAATATGAAACTGCAAGTCCTCTACCGACCGAATATTGTTATCTTGCTGGCGAATATTTTTAAAATCCTCCAGCTTAACAATTTGTTTTTGCCAGCTTAAAAAAGCCAAGTACTCCAGCCATGAATTCATCATACTGGTGCTGTATGCAAAAACTGTGCCACAATTTTTTGACTGTTAGGCACGCTGACATTTATAGATAAAACTGGCTCCAAAACAGAGACTTTTATACTCACACTGTTTAAAACAACCCGTGTTTTTTATAATTTTAATCAATTCTTTTCGAGACGGAAAATTTTTTGAAGATTTTTGCAAATACTTAT
The DNA here is from genome assembly GCA_965226095.1 of Bdellovibrionales bacterium. Classification (GTDB taxonomy): domain Bacteria; phylum Bdellovibrionota; class Bdellovibrionia; order Bdellovibrionales; family UBA1609; genus JANQSP01. The sequence continues at coordinate 84,395 of OZ245336.1, forward strand.
AGGCGGATTTTTCCCCTGTTATCAAACCTCCGATGCAAGGCATAATCCAACGAAAATATACATAAAAGATCGGATACAGCAGAAAAAAAGGATGATTTCCGGTTTCTAAAACCATCACACTACCGCCTGGTTTAGTCACTCTGGCCATTTCCAACAGCGTTTGATTTAAAGATTCCGTATTTCTTAAACCATAAGCAATAGTACACACATCAAAACTGTGATCCGCAAAAGGCAATTCATTGATATCCGCTTTTAAAAACTTTATGCGAGTGGAATCATGCTTTGGAACTTGTTTGAGCATCTCCTCACAAAAATCCACACCGGTAATGTGCGCTTCCGATCCTAAATGAGCGGCGAACTCCAAAGCCAAAGCTCCTGTGCCTGTTGCACAATCCAACACTTTTCCATTTCGAGGCGCTTCGCTCCAAGTCACTAGTTTTTTTCTCCATAAGGAATCCATCCCTAAAGTGATAAAGCGATTCGCTTTGTCATAATTCAAAGCTATGGAACTAAATATTTGTTTTATATTCTCGGATTTCGGACCGGACAAAGAAGTTTGTTGTGAGGGCTTTGCTTTCTTCATTTTCTTCCAATGGTGGTTTTTCTAATAAGTTTCGATCAAATATTTTTAGCAGTTGTCTGACTTTTTTCATTAAAACACGAAAAGCTTCAAAGTTTAAGGCTTGCTGACCATCAGAAAGAGCCTTTTGTGGATCCGAATGAATTTCAACTAAAAGACCATCCAAACCACAAGACACACCAGCCAAAGCCATTGGGATCACCAGGTCTGCACGGCCCACTCCATGAGAAGGATCCAAAATCACTGGCCAACCACTTTCTTTTTGAGCCACTAAAGCACCTGACAAATCCACAGTATTTCTGGTGCTGGTCTCAAAAGTGCGAATACCCCTTTCACATAAAATGATATGTTCATTTCCCCCCTGAACAAGATACTCCGCCGCCAATAACCACTCTTTAACAGTAGCTGAAAAAGCTCTTTTTAATACCACCGGTTTTTTTACTTTTCCCAATTCCTTTAAAAGTTCGTAATTGTACATGTTGCGAGTACCCACTTGAAAAAAATCTACAGTATTAAGCAAAGTCGACATCTGCCGTGGATCCGTAATCTCGGAAACCACTTTTAAACCATATTTTTTTTTCATGGATATAATCAAATCAATAGCCGCTTCCCCCAAACCCTGAAAACTGTCCGGATGAGTGCGCAGTTTATAAATTCCCCCTCTCATAAAAGGAAGCTTTTCTGCCTGAAGAATTTGAGCTGTGGATTCCATCTGTTGAGCACTCTCTATAGCACATGGCCCGGCAATGAGCATGAAATCCCGCTTAGGGAACTCAGATTTCTTTACAGAGCCATTATTTTGATTCATTATTTTAAAGCTCTTTCGTTAAAAAACTGTTATAAAAAATAAAAAAAGAATACTATGAAAAAAACAACAGCTATAGATAAAAGTCAATGGACCAAAGAAGGTTTTGTGTTTCAATTGGCAAAAGATAAGTATTTATTAGGTTCTGGTCCTTTTCACCGAGTTGCATCCCCTGCACCTCATACCTGGTCACTCTTTCATCCTTCTTTTTTTGCTTCAGAAAAACTAGTTTGGTTTCATCCGGCTGAGACACAAATATATTCCAGAAAAGAATTGAAAACTTTTTTAAAAAACTGTTTGCCCACACAGAATACATTCCTTCAGCCGGCTGAATGGAAATGGACAAACCCTCGTTTGCAGGATTTTAAAAACTTTTTTTTCGAAGCACAGAAAAAGATTCAACAAAGCAAACTCCAAAAGGTCGTGCCAGTTCTATTTGAAACCAGCTCCTATAAGTTACAACCAATGGATATTGTAATTCTACTAAATCGCCTTATCTCTTTCCAGAAAGGTTGGGCTTACGCCTTATGGAGAAAAAAACACGCTATTATTGGAAACAGCCCTGAACACCTTTTTCAAAAACAAGGTTTCAAAGTACAAACCATGGCTTTGGCCGGCACAGCTAAAAATAAAAATCATAATTTAATGAAAGATGAAAAAGAAAAATGGGAGCATCTCCTGGTGGTAGAAGATATTAAATCAGTCCTGGAAAAATATGGTCGTCTGAAAATAGATAAAACTAAAATCTATTCCATTGGAAAGATCCAACATTTGCGAACAAACATACAACTGAATTTAAAAAAACATCTGTCTTTTGAAAAACTCTGTCGACTTTTACATCCCACAGCGGCTGTCGGTGGTGTCCCTAGAAAAACTGCTTTAAGTATGCTGAAAAATTTTCATAAAAAAAACACCCCTCGTTATTTCTATGCAGCTCCCTTCGGAGTATGCAAAGGAGATAAAGGTTTATGTCTAGTGAGTCTGCGAAATATGCAGTTTATCAAAGATAAAGTATTTTTAGGCTCCGGGGGTGGTTTGGTCAAAGGAAGCAAATGGAAACAAGAATGGAATGAATTAAAATTGAAAAGACAATTTATAAAAAATATTTTATGGTAATTAAAATTATGAATATTGAAATGGCTGAAAAGATTATATCCACATTAGTGGAGCAACATCAGGTGCAAACTTTTTGTGTTTGCCCGGGAGGACGAAATGCTCCTTTTGTATCTGTACTTTCTTATGCAAAAGGACTGCAAGTGTTTTCCTTCTTTGAAGAACGATCTGCCGGTTTTTTTGCCCTCGGTCAGTATAAACAAAATAAAAAACCTTGTGCCGTACTCACCACCTCCGGCACGGCCGTCGCTGAAGTTTTACCTGCCGTTATAGAAGCTTACTACTCTCACCTGCCTTTAATAGTTATAAGTGCTGATCGCCCTTCAAGCTATAGAGGAAGTGGAGCCCCTCAAGCCATACAACAACCAGGAATATTTTCTCATTATGTAAAACATAGCTGGGATTTGGAAAAAACACTGAATTTTGATTTTTCTGATTGGGATCAAATGACTCCATCCCATATCAATGTCTGCTTTGATGAACCATTGATAGATAAGGAAATAAAAAAATCATTGGATTTTTCTAATCACAATTTTAGTTCCTCTAAAAACACACCTTCTTGTGTTACCAACACAACTTCACTATCTGATCAAGAACAAATAATAAAAAACTTTTTCTTAGAAACGAAAAAACCAGTGGTTATCTTATCTGAATTACAAGAATCCTTTAAAGAGCCTATACAAAAAATACTTTTAGAAAAAAAATGGCCATTTTATGCAGAAGCCTCTTCCGGATTAAGAGAATCAAAAATACTTTCTCAATTAATCATAAAATCAGGAGATAATTATTTACAGGAACTGGCAAATACCAAGAAAATAGATGGTGTGATTTCTATAGGACGAAGACCTTGTACTCGTTTTTTTAGAGACCTTGAAAACACTTATTCTCATTTACCGGTTTTATCAATTAGCGACCAACAGTATTCTGGGTTAAGTCGTATTTCTTCAGCGGTGGGTTTTGAAGTTTTTTTGAAAAATTTTTCCAAAACTAAAATAAATAATGAACTAACAATTATAGAAAAAGATAGAAAATATTTTTCACACTTAAATAAACTCATACTCCAATACCCTCTCAGTGAAGTGAGTTTGATTCATGAATTATCCAAAATCATTTCTAAAAACTCCATGGTGTTTTTAGGAAATAGTCTGCCTATCAGAGAATGGAATCTATCAGCTGACTATCAGGATAAAAAAATTAAATACCAGGCCAACAGAGGCGCCAATGGTATTGATGGACTGATCTCCACTTTTTTAGGTGCTTGTGAAAAAAATCGGGAGAATTGGTGTCTGTTGGGGGATTTAAGTTGTCTGTATGACTTACAGGGGCCATGGATTTTAAAACAAATGAATTCTAATATCCGGTGTTTTTTTGTTGTTATAAATAATCAGGGGGGACAAATTTTTTCGCCTTTATTTAAAGAAAATATCTTTTTAAATGAACATCAACTTAATTTTAAATCATGGGCTGAATTTTGGAACTTGAATTATTACTGTATTAGTGAATGGACGAGAAAAATCACATTGTCATCACCAGCAGTTATTGAATTAAAACCGGATCCCGTGCAATCAAAACAATTCAATCAGGCTTATCAAGCTCTCTGATCAAAAATGGAAACTTTGGTATTTAGTTGGGTGTAATATGTTTTAAAAAACCCTGTAATTTTTACACAGTACGGATGTTTATCTATTTAAATACAAGCTGATTTGATAGAGTGCAGGCACTTTAAAAATCATTTCTTAAAATAGGGTTTAAGTATGAAGCACTTATTGATATTTTTTGTTGTTATCTTTTTTTCTTCTTCAGCTTTTTCAGATGCTTGTGAAAATTCTTTTTCAGCTGTTACAGACCCACAAGTTTTAAAAACAAAGTTGATCGATACAAATGGAGAGCTTCATCAGAAATACATAGGACAGGAAGGTTGTATTCAATTTGCTGATACCTATTTCGGAAGCAACATGCGTAAGGTTTTCGATACAATGTCCTCCGCACTTTCTAAAGACATGTTTAAAAGGCTTAGGTGGCAACAGTTTAAAGGTATGACAAAAGAATTTAAAGAGTTAAAAACTCAGATCTTAGATGAACATGGGGAATTGAGAAAAGAATACATAGGACAGGAAGAAGGTTATCCCAGATTTGCGGACACTTACTATGGCGGCGAAAAAAAAGAAAATGGAGATATGCAAAAAGCCTTTCTCAATGTGTCCTCTGTGCTCTCCAAAGACATGTTTAAAAGGCTTAGGTGGCAGGCATTTTATGGTACTACAAAAGAGTTTAAAGACTTAAAAGATCTGATCTTAGATGAAATAGGAGAACTAAAAAAAGAATACATAGGACAAGAGGAAGAAGGTTATCCCAGATTTGCGAACACTTACTATGGTGGTGAAAAAAAAGAAAATGGAGAGATGCAAAAAGCCTTTATCAATGTGTCCTCTGTACTATCCACAGACATGTTTAAAAGGCTGGGGTGGCAACAGTTTCATGGTACTACAAAAGAGTTTAAAGAGTTAAAAACTCAGATCTTAGATGAACATGGGGAATTGAGAAAAGAATACATCGGACAGGAAGAAGGCTATCCCAGATTTGCGGACACTTACTATGGCGGCGAAAAAAAAGAAAATGGAGATATGCAAAAAGCCTTTCAAAATGTGTCCTCTGTGCTCTCCAAAGACATGTTTAAAAGGCTGGGGTGGCAACAGTTTCATGGTACGACAAAAGAGTTTAAAGAGTTAAAAACTCAGATCTTAGATGAACATGGGGAATTGAGAAAAGAATACATAGGACAAGAAGAAGGCTATCCCAGATTTGCGAACACTTACTATGGGGGTGAAAAAAAAGAAAATGGAGAGATGGATAAAGCCTTTCTCAATGTATCCTCCATGCTTTCCAAAGACATGTTTAAAAGGCTGGGGTGGCAACAGTTTAAAGGTACTACAAAAGAGTTTAAAGAGTTAAAAACTCAAATCTTAGATGAACATGGGGAATTGAGAAAAGAATACATAGGACAGGAAAAAGGCTATCCCAAATTTACGGACACTTACTATGGCGGTGAAAAAAAAGAAAATGGAGAGATGCAAAAAGCCTTTATCAATGTGTCCTCTGTACTATCCACAGACATGTTTAAAAGGCTTAGGTGGCAGGCATTTCAAGGTACTACAAAGGAATTTAAAGAGTTAAAAACTCAATCTTAGATGAACATGGGGAATTGAGAAAAGAATACATAGGACAAGAAGAAGGCTATCCCAGATTTGCGAACACTTACTATGGGGGTGAAAAAAAAGAAAATGGAGAGATGGCTAAAGCCTTTAAAAATGTGTCCTCTGTACTATCCACAGACATGTTTAAAAGGCTTAGGTGGCAACAGTTTAAAGGTATGACAAAAGAGTTTAAAGAGTTAGCTCAAATCTTAGATGAACATGGGGAATTGAGAAAAGAATACATAGGACAGGAAGAAGGTTATCCCAAATTTACGAACACTTACTATGGCGGTGAAAAAAAAGAAAATGGAGATATGGCTAAAGCCTTTAAAAATGTGTCCTCTGTGCTTTCTAAAGACATGTTTAAAAGGCTTGGGTGGCAACAGTTTCAAGGCACTACAAAAGAGTTTAAAGAGTTAAAAGCTCAGATTTTGGATGAACATGGGGAATTGAGAAAAGAATACATAGGACAGGAAGAAGGCTATCCCAGATTTGCAAACACTTATTATGGTAGAGATATGCAAAAAGCCTTTAAAAATGTGTCCTCTGTGCTCTCCAAAGACATGTTTCAACAATTAGGCTGGAAATATTTTCAAGGAAGCACTAATCAGTTTCATGCACTGATCATGTACTTTAAAGCTCATTCATTTGAAGATTATAGAGGTGTAGAAGAACAAAGACAAATCGCTGAGCTTATCTTTGAAAATAATCTTCGAAGAGCTTATATGAATGTATCCACTTTAAGGGAGTATTTGTTTATCAATAAAGATGTGTTTAAGGATTTGAGGGAATCCGGCTGGTCCAGAACCTTAAGATAGTTTAACAAACTACATACTGATCATAGATTATAAAGAAACCATATTTTTTTGATTAAATGGCAACAGCATTATTGGTAGTTGTTGAATAAGTGGTTTTATCTTTTTGTAAAGGCAAACTAAAACAAGCTCCTCCTAGGGGGGATATTGGATATTTCATTGAATTTAATAAACTTTAAACAAAGCTGTAATTTTTACACGATCCCTATAAAAACCTTTATTTTATGACTGTTCTCCCTATAATCACCCTTACAAGTTGGGGTGTGTATAAAGGTGAGTTGAGTCATGGTATTTAATCAGTGGTTGAGTTTTTTATCTCCAAGTTGGTATTCAAAGAAAATATTTCTTTTTATTGTTCTATCGGCTGTCTTCACACTCAGCTCTGTTGCTGATGAAGATACTCTTATCTCACTAACCAGAAGGGCTCTTACAGGTCTTTCCCCTCAACAAGCGAAAAACATTCAAAGCTTAAGTATCACAAGCTGTGGTGCTTTATGTGTTTCTTTTCCTTCCTTATCAGGAGTGACATTTAAAATTGAAGTGGATAGCAATGTTAAAACCTCTCAAATAAGTTTTGATGAAAGCTCTCGTACTCTCACCATTCCATCTGTTCAGTTTTTAGAAGGTATAAATACATCTTCTGATTCTTTGGAAGTATTAAGAAGGTTTTTAGTCAGCCATGAATATCATCCTTATCTATCCCATCACACCAAACCCTCTCAGGTCACAGCACTTGAAGCCTTTGAGCAAGCTCTTCGTGAGGGAGCTTTAAGTTTTCTACACATCTCTCCCACAGGAACAGGAAAGAGTGTGGTCTTAGCCAAAGCTCTTAAACACAGAATGGAATCTTCTACAAACAAGCTCTTTATAGTAACTGCCGATCAGATAAACTTAATTGATCAATTAGAGTCAGAGATAAGAGAAGAGCTTAAAGATAGTGCTGTTCGCATAGTTAATTGGAATACTGTAAGGGACAAGAGTAAAACCAGCACATTTGCTCATCAGATAGAAGAGGTAGAAAAAAGGAATGTTCCCACAGTATTAGTAATCACCTCTCAAAGTTTAAAGCCAAGGTTTAATGCTCTATCCAGGGATAGAGATTTAAGAGGGTCTTATGAGAAGCTTATAAAAAATCTCAATAGTATTTATATAGACGAGGCTCATCACCTTGGAGCCACAAAGACGAAGACCACAATAGCTAAGTTAATAAGAGAGAGTCACACACAAGGAAACAGAGAGGTATTGTTATACGGCACAACAGCTACTCCAGTGCATGAGGAGGTGGAGCTTAAGGATTTATTTGAGAGGGAGCATTGGAGTTATTTGAATGAGAGACAAGAGGATTTTTTTAGGACCCATTCATTAGAACAGATACTGGTTCAGCTATCAAAAGCTATTAATCGTGGAGATATAACCCCCTTTGATGATTTATATGTACTAGGAGAAGATAGTTTTAAAAGCAGAAAAGGCGCTGATAAAGAAAACACAGAAGATATATTTATAAATACACAGCATAATTCTTATTATGAATTAAACCCCAAACATTACAATAGGCTTGCAGAGTTACTATTTCCCATTTTTCAGGATAATAGAAAAGGTTTTATCCTTGCTTCCACAATAGCAGAAGCAGAAAGACTAGCAATGTTTTTCAACCGGTATTTTAACCAAATAGAGGGAATAGAGATGAGGTTTGAAGCCTATCACTCAGAGATGACAATGGAAGAAAGGCAGGCTGTGACAGAGAGGTCCACAAGCACAAAGAAAAGACATTACATAGTGGCAGTAAGGGCACTAGATGAGGGAATAAACTTACCTCACCTGTCGGCCTATGTGGATTTAAATGCCAATGTACCCATAAAGAAGATGATGCATAGGATGGGCAGAGTATTGAGACTTTACAAGGGTAAGATGACCTCAGATGTAGTGTTTTTAATAAACTACAGGAATGAAAGTATGGTGGAGGATACCTTGAAGCTAATGGAAGAGGCGGAGAAGGTGTCATTTCGTGGAGGAGTGGAGAGACAAGAGAGAAGAAAGAAGCAGAGCTTGTCGGAAGTGGCAAATGCGATAAGCAAAGAGGATTTATTGAAGATAAGGGAAGAGTTAAGAGATTCGGTGATAAGTTTTTGGGGCAACAGGAAGGATGGAAGGTTTTTAAGGATTGAGGAGCTATTAGAAGCTATAAAAAAATACAACCAAGAGGCGCCTAAGTCCAAGCGAATAACAACTAAGTCCTCATACAAGAAGCATTATAAGGAGATCGAGGGCGCGCCCTCAGCTCCGGATAAATTTTACGGAAAAAAGAAGTGGGAGAGGATAGGTAAGTGGCGTGGGTTTTTTGGAAAGTCTCCAATAATAGAGACCCTGGAGGAATTGATAGAAGCCGTGAGGGAATATAATAGGAAGGCAGCAGAGTCGAAACGAATAACAAGTGTGCTCTCATACAATAAGCACTATAAGGAGATCGAGGGAGCGCCCTCAGCTCCGGATAAATTTTACGGAAAAAAGGAGTGGGAGAAAATAGGTAAGTGGCGAGGTTTTTTGATAGATTAGATTTAAGGAAAAAGCTTGAGACCGTGGAGGAATTGATAGAAGCCGTGAGGGAATATAATAGGAAGGCAGCAGAGTCGAAACGAATAACAAGTGTGCCCTCATACAATAAGCATTATAAGGAGATCGAGGGCGCGCCCTCAACTCCGGATGGATTTTACGGAAAAAAGGAGTGGGAGAAAATAGGTAAGTGGCGAGGTTTTTTTGATAGATTAGATCCATCAAGGAAAAAGCTTGAGACTCCAGAGGAGTTGATATCAGCCGTGAGGGAGTATAATAGGGAGGCAGCAGAGTCGAAACGAATAACAACTCAGTCATCATACAAGAAGCATTATAAGGAGATCGAGGGAGCGCCCTCAGATCCGAATGTATTTTACGGAAAAAAGGAGTGGGAGAAAATAGGTAAGTGGCCAGGTTTTTTTGAGAAATTAGGTTTGCGTGAGAAAAAGTTTGAGACCGTGGAGGAATTGATAGAAGCCGTGAGGAAATATAATAGAGAGGCTGTAGAGTCGAAACGAATAACAAGTGTGCCCTCATACAATAAGCATTATAAGGAGATCGAGGGCGCGCCCTCAAATCCAAATCAGTTTTACGGAAAAAAGGAGTGGGAGAAAATAGGTAAGTGGCCAGGTTTTTTTGAAAAATTAGGTTTGCGTGAGAAAAAGTTTGAGACTCCAGAAGAGTTGATAGAAGCCGTGAGGGAATATAATAGGAAGGCAGCAGAGTCGAAACGAATAACAAGTGAGCCCTCATACAATAAGCATTATAAGGAGATCGAGGGCGCGCCCTCAAGTCCGAATCAGTATTACGGAAAAAAGGAGTGGGAGAAAGTAGGTAAGTGGCGAGGTTTTTTTGCAAAGTTGGGTATAAGGAAAAAGCTTGAGACCGTGGAGGAATTGATAGAAGCCGTGAGGGAATATAATAGGAAGGCAGCAGAGTCGAAACGAATAACAAGTGTGCCCTCATACAAGAAGCATTATAAGGAGATCGAGGGCGCGCCCTCAACTCCGGATGGATTTTACGGAAAAAAGGAGTGGGAGAAAATAGGTAAGTGGCCAGGTTTTTTTAAAAAAATGCAAAGCTGTGAAAAATCTTTTCATTAGTTTGCAACATAAAAATTAAAATTGGGTGTAAATGGATGTAATAATGGGGGTGTGGTATAGTTTCAGTTCAAAAAGATAAAATTTCATTAAATGGCAACAGCATTATTGGTAGTTGTTGAATAAGTGGTTTTATCTTTTTGTAAAGGCAAACTAAAACAAACTCCTCCTATAATTTTTAAAAATACAAAGTCATCAAAAAATCAAGTGTTTATTTTCACTGTCGCTTTTCTTAATACCTATGGTTGATAAAACTAAAAATCAAAAAGTCCAGTAATTTACTGGACCTATACCCTGTCAGGATTTTTGCATACTGTAAACTCTTAAAATATAAAAAAAAAAGTAATGTCTCATCTTTAGACAAGCCATAAATTTGACTTCTTTTTTTATTTTTTTATATGACATAATATATAAAGTAATGGAGCGGAAAAATGATAAAAGAAATTATTCACCTTTTACAACAGAAAAATAAACAGTTGTCTCTCTTTGAACAACTTAGTTCTCAGGAACATGATCGTTTACGAGTTGGAGATTTTAATCATATTCAGAAATTTTATAAAGCTCGCCAACTACTACTACAATCTATTGAGCGTATTGATCAAAAACTTAAAAAACAAAAAATACACCACCCATCCAAAGAAGATAAAAGCAAGGTCCTAAAATTACTACAAGTAAAGAAAAAAATTGTATTATCTATTTTACATAAAGATCTAATGATTTATTCACAATTGAATGAAAAAGAAAATCTTCCGGCAAAACAGCAAGCGGCTAGCTAAAAGTCCAGCTCTGCTACCCTGTTTATTCTAAAAAGTTCTTAAATCTTTTATCATTATCTGTATATGTCTGTTTCAAAGCCACTTCCTCTTAATTCCTACCTGACTCAACTTCAGTTTCAACATTCCAATGAAAACACTTCGTCCACTAAAAAAATATCCATTAAACGCCTAACCAATGAAGTGAAAGAATTGAAAGCCCAATTAAAATTTTTTAATCAAATATTTTTTGCCGGCTCTATAGAACAATTTTTACTTCTTTTATATAAAGAAATAAACAAGCGATTTAAAGTGAGAAGCCTGGTTTTGTGCTGGAACTCCGGGCACTACGGACCTATTCAATATATATGTTCCGACCGGAATATATATAAAAAGCCGCCTCAAAAAACCTGGCCGGCTATACAGAAATCCTTCCGCCTGGGACATATAGAAGATCAACAGTATTTGGCCAGCCAATTAGGCCGGCCTGTTCAAAAAACTTTAGTGATTCCTATTCATACGAAAAACTACAGCTCCGGCCGACCTTATTCTTTATTTGTAGAGTTCTTACCAAGAAAAGAAGAAGCTTTAACAGAATTTTTTAAATCTTTTTTATCTTTACTGGAAAGCCGTCTGGACATTCTTTTCTTAGAAGATGTGATGCTTGTGGCTTCAGAGCTTTGGACTTCCACTTTTAATAAATTGAAAGAACCTCTGGCCATATTTGATGAACAAGGAGATTTAAGTAACTCCAATATTATTTTTGATGAAATGTGTTCACAAATTGAACCAGATACATTGGCTATACAACAAACTTTGCAGTGGCAGGACAGAACTTATGAAAAACATTCTTATCCTGTAAATATTCAAGGATCGAAATACACCATTTGTCACTATGTGGATGTAACAGATTCTATTATCCTTAGAGGAAAAATGATTCAAAATACAAAAATGTCAGCATTAGGAAATCTAGGAGAAAGCATCGCACATCAACTCAATAATCCATTAACCGGAATCTTATCCATGGCACAAGTGATTTTACATTCCTCCAAGAACACCGATGAACAAACCCAAGAAGATATGGAACATATTATGACAGCTGTTTCCCGCTCCCAAAAAATTATAACCAACTTATTGGATTTTTCCCGCACAGGTACTCAGTTGGATATATGTGACCTTAATCAAGTAGTGGAAAACACTCTGCCCTTTTTAAAGTCCATAACCCATTTTACAGAATTTAATCTTCAATTTTACACACAACCTGTTACGATCAAAGTTCAACCCTGTCTTCTACAACAGGTAGTATTTAACTTAGTAAAAAATAGCTGCCAGGCTACAGAATCCCTTAAACACAATAGAAAAATAAAAATACAGGTTATGCAAACTAAGACAGAAGCTATTTTATCTGTAGAAGATAATGGTCAAGGCATTGCTGAACAAGATCATGAAAACATATTTAAATTATTCTTTACCACTAAAAAGAAAGACCAGGGATCCGGTATTGGTTTAAACATGAGTCGCCGCATTGTGGAAAGCTTTAAAGGAAAACTCTCTGTTGGTAGATCCCTCCTAGGAGGAGCTTGTTTTACTCTTCGTCTACCTTTACAATATGAATGTGTAGAGCAAAAAAACAGGGAGCTAAAATGCGGGTGCTGATTATTGATGATGAATTACTTATCAGAGAATCTCTTGCTCGTGTGGCCCAGGCTATGGGGCATGAAACTCGTGTGGAAAAGAATGGAAAAGATGGCCTGAAAGCCTGGAAAGAATTTCAACCTCAACTGGTATTTTTAGATATTTTAATGCCGGAAATGGATGGCCCAGCTGTTTTGCAAGCCAGAGGCAAAAAAAATAATGAGAAGGTGGTGCTGATGTCAGCCCATCGAGCCTTTTCCTCCAGCACTCATCACATTGGAGTCGATCTTTTTGTATCCAAACCTTTTCAAAATGTTGTGGATGTTTTTAAACAAGCTGAAGCTTTGTGTTTCTCCAAGGAACAAACAAAAAATACCCCCACCACTTTGTCTCCCTAATAAAGAAAGTTATTTTAAATGAAAGTCATTGCCGGATGTTTTAAAGGACAAAGTTTATGTTCTTTTCGTGCAGATTTTATTCGTCCGATGACTGATCGTGTAAAAAAATCCTTATTTGACACTCTTGGTCCAGATTTTAAACAATCCTTTCCCCTTGTTCTGGATTTATTTTCCGGTACAGGTTCTTTAGCTATTGAAGCTTTATCCCGCGGAGCTCAACAGGCTCTCTGCATAGATATAAGTAAAAAATCCCTACAAATTATTAAAAAAAATCAGGAAAAACTGAAAATAACAAATCAGCTATCTTGTCGAAAACAGGATGTATTTGCTTTTTTAGCTAGTTATGCCGGTCCAACCTTCGATCTGATTTTAGCCGATCCACCTTTCCCAAAAAAATTGGCAGATCGTATTTTACAACATGTGATGAAATCCAAAGTGATAAAAAACAAAACTGTTTTAGTTATAGAAACATCTTCTCAGGAAAATATGCCGGAACAGGCTACACATCTTATGTTTGCCAAAAAAGAATTTGGTGATAAAAGACTTTTATTTTATCAGTTTCATAGGAACAATAATGATGAGAGTAAATGAAGGCTCCTTGAGAGCTGTGTATCCAGGTAGTTTTGATCCTATTACAAATGGCCATATTGATTTAGTAAAGAGGTTAACTCCTTTTTTTAAACCTTTGGTTGTATTAGTCTCCACTTCCTCCAATAAACAATATTTATTTTCTTTAAAAGAAAGATTAAGTCTAGTGAAAGAATGCTTAAAGACTTTAAAAAATGTAGAGGTCACAAGTTATCAAGGCCTCACCATAGAATATATGAAAGAACAATCGATACGAATGATGATCCGAGGAGTCAGGACTGCCGCTGATTTTGACTATGAACTCACTGTAGCTGCCGCCAATAAAAAACTATTTCCTGACTGTGAAACTTTTATCGCCTTTACACGCCCGGAATACAGATATTTATCTTCACAGGTGATTAAAGAGATTGCTATACATGATAAAGGAGAAAAATTGAGTGATTGGATTCCTTTACCAGTTCAACAGGCCTTAAAAAATTTAAAAAGAAATTAATAAAAACGGGAGAATTAAAAATGCTTTCCAAAAGAGTTTCGAATTTAAAACCTTCTGCTGTGATGGCTCTGAGTGCTAAGGCACAACAGCGAAAAGCGGAAGGAGTGGATGTGATTTCTCTTTCCTTGGGAGAGCCTACCTGGCCTACTCCACAGTCTATCTGTGTAGCCGGTAAAAAAGCCATTGATGAAGGACACACCAAATACACACCCGCCAATGGAACACTAAAAATAAGAGAAAGTATTGCCGCTTATACAACAAAACAAACAGGTGTGGAATATTCCTCCAATCAAGTAACAGTTTCCGTTGGAGCCAAGTTTATTTTATTTTCTGCCCTTCAATCTCTTTGTGATCCAGGAGACGAAGTGTTGGTGCCAGCACCTTATTGGGTCAGTTATCCGGCCATGATTGAATTGGCAGAAGCCAAATTAAAAGTTTTAGATTGCTCTCCTCATCAGAATTTTAAACTTCAGCCTAAAAATCTGGATCAACAAATTAGTTCCAAATCCAAAGTACTTATCCTCAACTCACCTAATAATCCTTCTGGTGCTGTATTCAGCACTGATGAATTAAAAGCTTTAGGAGAAGTGCTGAGGGCTCACCCGCAGATTTATATCCTAAGTGATGATATTTATAACGAATTATGCTTTTCACAAGCAGTAGCACCTCATTTGCTACAAATGTGTCCTGACCTTAAGGATAGAACTCTTTGTATCAATGCTGTTTCCAAAAATTATTCCATGCCAGGTTGGAGAGTGGGTTGGGCTGTTGGAAATCCTGAACTCATAAACGCTATGTCTCGTTTTCAAAGTCAATCTGTCAGCTGTACCAGCTCCATTTCCCAGGAAGCCACTGCATGGGCTTTGAGCAATTGCGAGAAAGAAGTGCAGGAAACAAGAGAATTTCTAACAAAAATAAAAGAACTGGCCCTTCAGCAATTCCAAAACATAGAAAATCTGGATATTTTCCCTCCAGAAGGAGCTTTCTATTTATGGGTGAGTGTAAAAAAACTTTTTGGAAAATCCTGCGCTAAAAGAGAAATTAAATCTTCAGCTGATTTTGTGGAATCTCTATTTGATGCCCAATCAGTGTTATGTACACCAGGTGAAGCCTTTGGTTACCCTGGTTATGTGCGAATCCACTTTGCAGTGGATGAAAAGATTTTACTAGATGCTTGCTCTCGAATACAAAATTTTATAACTGCACTTTCTTAATGAAAAATCAAAGATCACGACCAGAGGCCGATTGAGCTTATGTGTTAATCCTGTTTTAATAATGAAAACAGGGATCAGTTTCATAAGCAAGGAGGCTTATTTGTTTTTCACCAGTAGCATTATTATTGTCTTCTTTTGTTTTGCTTTCTATTTAATCTGGGATCAGTTTTTAAAAAAGGATTCCAGACTTAGCACAGGCTTACATATTCTCAGAAAAAAAATGCAGGAACTGGAGCACCTATCTCTAAAAGTGGATCATCAAGTGAATCGACAAATGTCATTTTTAGAAGAAAGAAAAGAAGAAGTGACTTTTCAAATTCAAGAAGCACGACGCCTACGTAATCAATTGGAAGATATTTTGAAAAATATTCAACCAACTATAGACAATGCTCTTTTGGAATCAGCTTCTTCCTCTGCAAAAAGTGAAAAAACAAATCAATCACAAAAAGACAAAAAACAATTACCGGAATTTCAATTTGGCAATTCACCATTTATAGATTCTGATTATGAGGATCCTGCACCCATTGAAGCTCCATAACAGGAATAGGCGCTAACAGTTATCTGGCACTATTTTTAACAAAATAAGTAATATAGTACTTGATAAGGTAGTTGATATTCAGAGGTTGATCATTATAGGTCCATTTCAATTCGTTAAAAGGACCCCACTCTCCCTTTATCAAATCTACTGACTGATGAGACATTTTAATGTTTAAAATTTGGTCACTAAACTTCATCTGTACAGCAATCAAACCAGGTTCTTTTAAAGAAAAAACCAATTTATGACCTTTTCTAAACAGCATAAAATCTGCGGCTGTATCAGCAATTCCATAAATTTTAACATTGCCTGAAAAGCCTTTTAACTGATTAAAACCGGTAAATTGAGCGACAAAAGCCGTTCTAAGCTGTTTTAAAAACTCTATACTATGCTCTTTCAACTCATCTTGTGAGGGTTCGACATCCTCTGAAAAAGCACTATGACTGGACGCATCTGTACCCGATTCATGACGAACCAGTTCTTTAATCCAACTGTCAGTATTGTTTTCAAGAACTTTATTTTCCATACAGCCCTCCATTAGTGAATTACACAGGGGTTAACTTATTCTTCAGTAAAAAAAAGTCAAGTATAAGAACAGCTTTGTAGCTAATATGTATCAAAAAGCAAATTTTAAAATTAAAACAGGTTGCTTTTGACTTTTCTATCATCTGTTTTTAAGGTTATAGTGCTAAGTAAAATAAATCAGGAGGTTTACAATGTTTAAATGGTTTTTTATTTCATTCATATTGTTTTTGACCCTATCTTGCAAAACTACACAAAAACAGGACAAAAACAATCTTGTAGGCGCTGAATCCAGCGACATTTTCTCTAAAGACATTGATACGGATTCACGGGGCAGTGACAGCGGAACAATTGAGGGATTAAGAACAGTTTATTTTGATTATGACAAATCCACTCTCTCTGAGGAAACTCGATCAGTGTTAATAAATAATGTGGATTGGATTAACTCTCACGCGGAAGTTCTAGCAATAGATTTAGAAGGTCATTGTGATCAAACAGGTTCTGAAGCTTACAACATAGGACTAGGTTTAAGAAGAGCTGAAGCGGTTAAAAACTTTCTTATAGAACAAGGAGTATCAGCAGATAAATTCGCGGTCATTAGCTATGGTGAAGAAAGACCTTTTTCAGAAATTGATAATGATAAAAACCGTAGAGTGAACTTCGTTCCTCAATACTAATTTTATTTTGCAGGTAATGAAGCTATTCATCGTTGTTATTTTTTTATGTCTATGTGCTTGTGCCGGCCGACCTCCCTTCTTAGAGTACAGTATAGCTTTTTCAGCTATTGAGGCGGCTAAAAAAGCGAACTCAGATAAAAATGCTACTGCTGAATGGGTGAAAGCTATTCGTTACTATCGCCAGGCAGAAGAGCAATTTCAAGCCAGAGATTATAACACCTCTACATTTTTGTTTAACGAATCTATCAATTGGGCAGAAAAAGCTGAAAATACCAGTCGTCTGAAAATGAGTATGGGGGAAGGTATCTAAATAATGAAATTTTATTTTATTTTATTTCTAGCCTTTTTATTATCCGGATGCTTACTCACACATGAAGATATTCGTGACGAAATAGAATCAGAAATGGATGGTCAAAGACAAAAAAATCAAGAATCTTATAAAAAGGTACAAGGGGGAGTTTCTTCCGTACAAACAAAGGTATCAGAAATGGAAGCCAGTGTAAGAGAACTAAGAGGACAAACTGACTTGGTATTGAACAAACAGGAAACACAAGAGCAATTGAATCAGGAAATACAAACACAAATTGAAGAATTGAACAACAGTTTAAACACTTCACTGAAAAATTTAGAAGAACAAGTCACTTTGCTAACAACAGGATTGGAACAACAAAAAGAAGAAGCAAAAAAACTTATGGAAAATGATCCCGAATACCATTTTAAAGTTGCAAAGGATTTTTTCAACAAAGAAAATTGGAAGAAAGCTATTGTGTCTTATGAACAATATCGTGAAAAAAATAAAACCGGAAAACTTTTTAAAAAAGCCACTTTTCAAATTGGTCAATGCTTTCACAACCTGGATATGAAAAAAGAAGCACAAGTATTCTTTAAAGAAGTTGTATCTTCTTTTCCAAAAAGTGAAGAAGCTAAAAAAGCTAAAAGCTTTTTACCTGCCTCCAAGCCAAAAAAACCTACTGCTGGAAAAGCTAAAAAAACCACAGCTAAAAAATCTATCAAAAAATGAAATATACCTTAGGAGTGGAAACCAGTTGTGACGATACTTCAGTTGCTCTGGTGCGTGAAGATGGTTTCGTTTCCAGTGTGTTGACCGCTAATCAGCATTCTGTGCACCAACCTTACGGAGGTGTTGTTCCCGAACTGGCCAGCCGTAACCATGCCGGTCTCCTACTTCCCCTTATAGATAAACTTTTTAAAGAATCCACTTTAACATGGAAAGATGTTTCTTCTCTGGCAGTTACCAATCGCCCAGGTTTGATAGGTTCTTTGGTTGTGGGCCTAGTCACTGTTAAAACACTTTCTTTGATTGTTAAAAAACCTTATACAGCAATCAATCACATAGAAGGACATATCCTATCTGCTTTTTTATGGGATAAAGTAAATAAAAAATTCAAGGATTTAAAATTTCCTTTTTTAGCTCTGATTGTAAGTGGAGGGCATACACATTTATTTGAAGTAAAAGATTTTGGACTGTATCGTATCATCGGAAAAACATTGGATGATGCGGCAGGAGAAGTATTAGACAAATTTGCCCGTATGTTGGGTTTGGATTATCCAGGTGGAGCTTTAGTGGATAAAATATCTCAATCCGGTCAAAGAGGAAATTATACTTTCCCAAAAGTATCCCTAAAACAGAAAGGTTTGAACTTTAGTTTTTCAGGATTAAAAACAGCGGCTGTCCATTTAATTAAAAAAATAAATGCAGTGGACAACAAAAACATTTTAGCTAATTTATGTGCTGATTTTCAAGAAGCAGTTGTGGATCAAATAATGAACAAACTGGACCAGGCAGTACATCAATTAAACTTTAAACAAGTGATCATTGCTGGTGGTGTGAGCGCTAACTCTCGTTTGCGGGAACGCGCCCTATCCTTGGCTAAAGAAAAAAATATAAAATTATTTCTACCTCCTCTTCAATATTGTACAGATAATGCCGCCATGATCGCCTATACTGGCAGTCAATATATTTTAAATGGATTACAATCTTCTACAGACACTCAATGTTCCCCTCGCTCTTTACCAGAAGATTTTAAAGATAGTTAAAAAGTTATGACAGTACACACTATTAAACAAAAAATGGCGGAATTAAATTTTTACCCTAAGAAAATGCTTGGTCAGCATTTTCTTATTAACTCACAAAAAGTGGATCAAATTATCTCAACTGTAAAAAATTTAAAACCCTCTTTCATTATGGAAGTAGGACCTGGCCTAGGAGTTTTAACTGAACCTCTTTTACAAACAATAAATAATAATTCCAAAGAGCCATCTTTTTGCACTGTGGAGATGGACACTCAGTTATGTGAATATTGGAAAAAACGTGGAGTCACAGTATTGGAAGGAGATATTTTAAAAATCCAATGGCAAAAGTACCTGTCGCCTGGCTCTGTTTTGGTTGGTAATCTTCCTTATCAAGTGGCCAGCCGGTTAATGATTCAATGTTGTCCTGGTCCGGATAATTTACAAAATATGATTCTTATGTTTCAAAAAGAGGTCGCACAAAGAATTATGGCTCGCCCCCATCACAAAACTTATGGCTTACTCAGTGTTATATCTATCTGCTACTGGGATATTCAGCTACTGACAGAAGCTGGTGTAAGGGACTTTTACCCTTCCCCTAAAGTAGCAGGACAGGTTTTATTATTTAAAAAAAAGAAACATGATATTCCACAGCCGGATCAGTTTTTAACTTTTGTAAAACATTGTTTTAGTCAAAGAAGAAAATTTCTCATCAATCAACTAAAGAAAATAATAAAAGAAAAAAATAACTTAAAACAACAATCAGCATTGGATCAAAAAGAGTATCTTTTAAAAATTTTTAATCAACTGAACTTGTCACCTAAGATCAGACCAGAACAATTGGAACCTTCTCAATTTATCGCTCTTTACAAGTTATTAATATACCCAACATGAGTATTTGGTTTTGGTTTCTTGTTTTCAATCCGTTCATATATATCTTGTAAAAGATTTGCCGCTTGAGTATGGCCTTGTGACTGTGCTCTCATCAACCAGGGGATTGCTTTTTCCACATTTTGAGGGACACCTTTACCTGTAGCGTACATACCTCCTACATGAAATTGAGATCCGGCATGACCTCGCTGTGCTGACTTTATAAACCATTGAAAAGCTTCTTCACTATTTTGAGGTACACCTGTACCTGTAGCATACATACCTCCTACATTGAACTGCGCATCAATATGGCCTTGATCAGCAGATTGTAAAAACCATTGAAAAGCTTCTTCACTATTTTGAGGTACACCTGTACCAACAGTATACAAAATCCCTGTATTGAATTGAGCCTGAGCATGACCTTGCTCTGCCGCTTTTAAACACCACCCAAAAGCTTCCTCATTATTTTGAAGCACACCTTTACCTTCGGTATACATGCCTCCTAAAAGGAATTGAGCTCTAACATTATTTTGTTGCGCTGACTTTATAAACCATTGAAAAGCCTTTTCATAATTCTGTGGTACTGCCAGACCCTCATAATACATCAACCCTATATTGAATTGAGCTACAGAATGGTCTTCCTCGGCCAACTGCATAAAACTTTCAAAAGCTTCTTCATGATTTTGAAGTACACCTATACCTGCAGTATACATCATTGCTACATTAAGCCGAGCCTGCATATGACCTTGCTCTGCCGCTTTTAAAAACCACTGAAAAGCTTCCCCTTGATTTTGAAGCACACCTTTACCCTTAAGATACATCTCCCCCACATTAAACTGAGCCTGAGCATGACCTTGCTCTGCTGATTCCATAAATCGCTCGAAAGCTTTTTCATAATCCTGCGGCACTTCCTCACCTGTATAATACCTGAGTCCTAGATTAAACTCATTTTTATCAGGATCTTTCTCTTCTATTGTTGATGGCTTGGAAACAGCCTGATTGTGAAGAGTATCTAAAGAATCACTCTGGCTACTATTTTGGCGAATACTGAGATCATTATTCTGATGTTCACTTTGTTCATTCGGTGGATTAGACACACTACATGCGATTATTAAGCACACAGAAAAAAGAAGAATCATTGATGAATTCATGCTTAACTTAAATAGTAGCATAAAATATTTTAAACGCAAAAAACGCAGGTGGATAACGCGTTAAAGTTTAAAAATCCTTACATTATTTTAAACAAGTTGTCCCATATCTTCATAAAACAAATCAGCAAAGGATCGTTCCAACTTCAATCTAGAAGTTGAATATAATTATTGAAATACTTTTATTTCTTATTTTCAAATAGATTTATTTTCAAAATAATCCTGAAAAACTTTATGGCTTATACTTTGTGTAAATCCCTTATTTATGAGAAAACGAATTACTTTTTGTTTTTCCACTAATGAATGACTGTCTATAGCAGAAAACTTTTTTTCTATCCACCATTTGCATTTTTCTTCTTCTTTCTTTTCATCACAGGCAATCTCTGGTAATCTTTTTTGTCTTAAAGAGTTGATTATATACAGCCATCCCTTTTTTTTTCGATGTAACTCTTCCGTCCATTGATGGGCTAACTCTATAGGTTCTTTGAGCCATTTCTTTTCATAAGCCAGAGCAATAGCTGATTCCACTTCAGCCAGTGAAAAATGTTTCAGTAATTTTGTTTTCAACTCCTGTTCGGAGTGATCTCTACGGCTTAAAAAACTCTGCAACTTTAAAATAACCGGATTATGTGTAGGCTTGATTTTTTCTTTCATTTATTTCCTTTTTATAAGTATACTCTATACTACATGAGGTATTTTAACAGCTTTTAAGCTATCGTAAAAAGTGATATATTTTAAAACAGGTGGATAATTTGAAAAAACAAAAACAGACCAATAAAAAAACACCGGATGATTCTGATTTTATGGTGACAATCAACCGCAAAGCTCGATTTGATTACTCCATTCTCAACACTTTTGAAGCCGGTCTGGTTTTGTTAGGCTCAGAAGTAAAATCACTCAGAAACGGACAATGTCAATTGAAGGACTCTTATGTGGTATTTAGAAAGCATGAAGCTTTTTTACAAAACGCCCACATCAGTATGTATAACCCAGCGGCACAAAGAAACCATGATCCGGAGCGTAGAAGAAAACTACTGCTTCATGTTCAGGAGTTAAAACAATTATTCGGCAAGTTACATCAAAAAGGTTTATCTTGCGTACCTTTAAAGGTGTATTTCAAGCATGGAAAAGCGAAAGTGGAGTTGGCCGTAGTTAAAGGAAAAAAGAGAGGAGACAAACGAATGGCCATTAAACAAAAAGAAATGGATCGTTCAGCTCGTCGTGCTCTTAAACACCATCGTTAAAATCTTACCACCTGATGTTTTATGATCCAGTTTCCTGATGACTATCAAAAGAAATACCAGAAAGAATCATTTTCAAATTGTTGGGAGAAGTAGCAACACTTAAAGCTGTTTTCTCCGAGATCAGATTTTTTTTAACTAGTTCAGCCAGATGTTGATCATAAGACTGCATTCCATACGCCATAGCACTTTCCTTAATAATATCCCTGAGAGCTTGTGTGGAATTATTTTTTTGAATGGCTTGCTGCACACGAGTGTTATTGAGCATGATTTCTACAGCAGGGATGACACCTTTTCCATCTTTTCTATCCACTAATCTTTGTCCAATAACAGCAACCAATACATTAGATAATACAGTTTTTAATGCCTCCCGTTCCTCACTCTTAAACATACTTAAGAGGCGACTGATGCTCTCTGCAGTATCCTGAGTGTGCACAGTGGAAAAAACCAAGTGTCCGGTTTCAGCAGCTGTCAAAGCTGTTTGAATGGTATCTCTTACTCTCAATTCGGAAAACAAAATAATATCAGGATCTTGTCTGAGAGAGGTTTTTAAAGCCATCACCGGATCAAAAAAGTCCACCCCCATATCTCTTTGAGTAACCAGGCAATAATGATCTTTTATTAAAAATTCAACAGGATCTTCAATGGTAACAATATGTTTACTTTTCGTATGATTAATATGATTGATCAAAGAAGCCAATGTGGTGGACTTTCCACTCCCTGTATTACCGGATATAAGAATTAAACCTCTTTGGGCACTGTCCACAATTTCCACCAGTTTTTTTGGTAAATTTAATTCTTCAGGAGTAGGAATCTCGTAAGGAATACGCCGTACAACGACCCGGATAGAGCCTCTTTGAAAAGCAATATTAAATCGAAAACGGCCAATACCAGCGAGACCATACCCTATATCCACAGAACCATGTTCGTGCAATTTTTCCTGACCTTTTTCATCAATCAAAGGACCCACCAGCTCATGCATCATTTTATAATCAATAATGGAAAATTCCTGACTAAGAATGGAAAGCTTGTTATTTTTACGAATAATGGGACGAGCACCTACTTTTAAATGTAAATCACTTCCCTTTTGTTCAGCTAAGCTTTTTAATAATTCTTTTAATTCCATTATCTATTTTTCGGCAAACAGAGCCTTGACATTAAACTTTTCTATGCCATTAAACAGAGAATAAGAAAAAATAATTGAAAGGAATATTTTTGTTTTCTAAAAATTTTCAATCTATAAAGCACCAGGTTCAGCAAATTCGAGATTTCATGATAAAAAACAAGCAGACTTTAGCTCTGGCGGAAAGCTGTACAGGAGGTTTATTGTCCTCTTGGCTTACCGAATGGCCAGGTGCCAGTGATTTCTTTTTAGGTTCAATAGTGTGTTACTCCTACACGTCCAAACAACAATTCTTACAGATTCCAAAAGAGTTATTGGATCAGCAGGGAGCTGTTAACGCAGAAGTCAGTCGTTTAATGACACGAAACATTATGAAAAACTGGGGAAGTGACTGGGCTTTATCTGTGACTGGAGTGGCTGGTCCTGGACTAAATCCTAAAGATCCTCCAGTTGGAACTGTGTTTTTCGGACTTTCCGGGCCTTTTGGTGAAAAAGTGGAACGAATTTTGCTAGATAAAAAAAACCGTCAGGACATTAGGCATCAATCTGCACTTTTTGCTTTGGATTTTCTATGTTCTGGTATCAATATGGGGTCACTTAAAAAAGAGGAGGAATAAAAATGAGTGAAAGACAAAAAGCATTGGACTTAGCGATTACTTCTATAGAGAAGCAATTTGGTAAAGGTTCTATTATGAAGCTGGGTGGAGGTAAATCTCTTTACGAAGATGTACCAGTGTATAGTACAGGCTCAATAGGCTTGGATATTGCTCTGGGTATTGGTGGTCTGCCTAAAGGCAGAGTTGTAGAAATCTTTGGACCGGAGAGTTCAGGAAAAACCACCTTGGCCTTGACAACAGCGGCAGAAGCTCAAAAAGCTGGCGGCACTGTTGCTTTTGTAGATGCAGAACATGCTTTGGATATTAACTATGCCAACAAGTTAGGTGTGAAAGTTTCTGATATGCTCATTTCTCAACCGGACACAGGAGAACAAGCCTTGGAAATTACAGAAACCCTGGTTCGATCCGGAGCAATTGATGTCCTCATCGTGGATTCCGTTGCGGCTTTAACACCTAAAGCGGAAATTGAAGGAGACATGGGAGATTCTCACATGGGTCTTCAGGCGCGATTGATGTCACAGGCTTTACGAAAACTCACAGCGGCTATCAATAAAAGCGGCACTTTGGTAATTTTTATTAACCAAATTCGAATGAAAATAGGTGTGATGTTTGGTAACCCTGAAACTACAACTGGTGGAAACGCTTTAAAGTTTTATTCTTCTGTACGTTTGGATGTCAGAAGAATAGCTGCCATTAAAAAAGGTGATCTCGTCACTGGTAACAAAACTTTAGTGAAAGTGGTTAAAAATAAAATGGCACCTCCTTTTGCTCGTGCAGAATTTGACCTCATGTATGGAAAGGGTATTTCCCAGGAGGCTGAGCTTTTGGATTTAGCTTGCAAGTATGAAATTGTGCAAAAATCCGGAGCCTGGTTTAGCTTTGAAGGCAAAAAAATAGGGCAAGGTAGGGATATGGTTCGTATCTTTTTAAAGGAAAATTCAGCTGTGAGAAATAAAATTCAGCAGATGGTACTTAAAAAGTGTGAAGTGAAATCTCCTCTTTTAAGTCCAACACCGAAGACGAAATCAGGTGCTCAGACAAAGACAGCGCCCACTATACAGTAATTATTAAGAGAAAATTTTCGATAAATTTTTTACATGAACAAAGAGGCAGAGGATCTGCCTCTTTTATTTCGATCGTTTTTTTTGGAAAAATTCTTTCAGTATTTGAGAACTTTCTTCTGCCAAGAGTCCTTCTGTAACAGCTACCTGGTGATTGAGACGAGAATCATTTGCTATTTGGTACAAAGAATGAATAGCTCCGGCTTTTGGATCTCTACAGGCATAAATGAGCCGCTTAATACGAGCGGCAATAATAGCTCCGGCACACATAATACAAGGCTCTAAAGTGACATAGAGATCACAATCATCCAGCCTCCACCGGCCTAGTTTTTTGGAAGCCTCTTCAATAGCCAGTATTTCAGCATGGCCGGTGGCTTGCTTTTTTTGCTCTTTTTGATTAAAAGCAAAAGCGATTGGTTTACGATTTTGCACTACTAAGGCCCCTACAGGGACTTCTGCTTGTTTTTCAGCTTGTTTTGCCAGCTCCAAAGCTTGTTTCATAAATCTTACATCGTCGGTTTTTATCAAAAATACTCCTTTGCTTTTTGCAAGCTTGTGTTTAAAAGTATTATCTGATATTGATGAACTTTTGTTTACTGAAAAATACAATTTTTTAAGGGAGGATTCTTGCCTCGTGTAAAAGTGCGTGATGGAGAAAATTTTGAACAGGTGCTCAGACGCTTTAAAAAATCCTGTGAAAAATTTGGAACTCTATCTGAAATTAAAAAAAGAGAATATTATGAAAAGCCCAGTATATATAAAAAGAAAAAAACACTGGCTGCTCGCCGCCGTTCTGTAAAAAAGCTAAGAAGAACAGGAGTATAATAATGCCTGCCGCTTTAAAAGATCAAATTATGGCTGACATGAAATCAGCTATGAAAAATAGAGATCAATCCCGCCTCCAAGCTTTAAAGTTGGTGTATGCAGAATGTAAAAATCAGGAAATTGAACTTCAAAAAGAACTAACGGATGTTCAAATTATATCTGTTTTAAAAAAACAAATTAAACATTATGAAGAAAGTATCGAGCAATTTAAACAAGCCGGTCGATCAGAAGATGCAAAAGATCAGGTGCAAAGACGAGAGATGATTCATGCTTATCTTCCTGAACCTCTTTCCATGGAGGAATTAAAAAAAATTGTGGATGAAATAATTGTTGAATTAAAAGCTGATTCTATCAAACAAATGAGTGTAGTAATAAAAACTGCACAAGCCAAAACAGCTGGCAAAGTGGATAATCGACATTTGGTGGAATTAGTGAAAGAAAGACTGCAAAGCAGATGAGGAGATTTTCTCCCGATTTTATTGAGCAGGTTCGTTTAGCCAATAATATTGTGGATATTATTGGAGAAGACACTTTTTTAAAACCTTCCGGTGCAGGAGATCGTTACACCGGGCTCTGTCCTTTTCCTTCACACAATGAAAAAACCCCTAGTTTTTCTGTATCAATAGACAAACAACTCTATCATTGCTTTGGTTGCAATGAATCGGGAAATATTTTTACCTATCTTAAGATTCGCAAAGGCTTATCATTTGGTTTAGCCGTGGAGGAATTGGCTAGGCGAGCCGGCATCACTTTACCTGAACCTGAACCATCCAGTTTTGAAGGCAGAGATGCTTTTACACAAGCCAGAACAACACACAGTGTTTATCTTAAAAATCAAAAGTTACTAAATATTAACCAATTGGCTTGTGAATTTTATGAAAAACAATTAAAAACATTACCAGCTCATCACCATGTAAAAAAATGTTTAAAACAACGAGGGTTTTTAGCAGAAACCATTCAACAATTTCGTCTAGGTTACGCTCCAAAATCCTGGGATGCTTTGCTAAATTTTTTACAAAAAAAAGAAGCGGATACATCTTTAGCGCTTCAACTTGGAATTATCAGAAAAAAAGATGCTCGCCAATACGATTTATTTAGAGATCGTTTGATGTTTCCTATTTTTGCAAAGAACGGCACAGAAGTATTGGGCTTTGGTGGAAGAATTATCGAAGAAAAGGATAAACAGCCTAAGTATATTAATAGCGTGGATTCCGACATTTTTCATAAGGGAAAAACTTTTTATGGCTGGCAGGAGGCTTCTCCTTTTATCAGATCGGCAGGAAACGTATTAGTGGTTGAAGGTTATACGGATTATTTAAGTCTTTACCAAAAAGGTGTGAAAAATGTGGTAGCAACTTTAGGCACAGCTTTAACAGCCGATCATGTTCGCTGGCTATCCTGGCACACCAAGCAAGTTTTGGTATTTTTTGACGGAGATATAGCAGGAGAAAAAGCCGCTTTAAGAAGTTTATCCGTTCTCTTATCTTTTGGATTAGTTCCTCGTTTACTGAAACTGGATGAAGACCTTGATCCGGATTCTTTTGTTTGTAAATTTGGAGTGGAGGGGCTAAAGAAAAAAATTAAAGCCGCACCGGATTTATTTACCTATGTGTTTTCCAAAGAATTAAAAAAACATTCTGCCGGAGCAGATAGGTTCTCTGTGATAGAAACGGCCGCCAAAATTTTAGCTCACACAAAAAATGAAGCATTAAAAAAATATTACTCAGAGTTAGTAGTGGATAGTTTTGGCGCTGATGAAAAAATTGCAAGAGAAGCTTTAAAAAAAGCTTTGACTAAAGCCCGTCAATACGGCGGTGATTCAGGTTTTTCAGAACCTTTTATAAACCCTGCATTTACTACTGTTTCAGAGCCTCATACTGCCTTAAGGAGTAAAAAATCATCTATATCAAAGCAAAAAATATTGAATAACCAGGATTTAGAAGATGAGGAAATATCTTTACTTCATTGCTCTAAAGTGGAATTATACCTATTGCTTTTAGCTATCCAGGACAAGGAATATTATCAACAAATTGCAGAATCCGGAATATTGGACAAATTAAATCATCCTGGAGTTATACGTTTATTTGAAATAATAAAAAACCTACAAAAGGAAAAGCAAATGTTTTATTTTAATACACTTCCAGAGACTTTATCGAGTTATTTGGCAGAACCAGGAGTATTACAAATAAAGCATCATCCGATTTTAGCCTGTTTATCAACTGAAAAAACAAAAGTGTTTATTCAAGACTGTATAAATAAAGTGAAAAAAGAGAGAAAATATTTACAAATAAAACAAGTCACTACTGATATGCGTTTAGATATGGAAAATTCAAAGAAATATTTAATGAAAATCAGAGAACTGACGAAACGGAATAAAATGGAGATGAAGCATGACAAATAAAAAAGACTCTTCTGAACAAAAAGCTAGCTCCGCACTGGAGTCATCCAATAAAAAGAAAAAAAATTTGAAGGTTTTATTGGAAAGTGAAATTGACAAACTCAAAAAAAGCGCTGGTAAGCAGAGTAATGTGCTTCATATCGGTGAATTAAATGAACATTTATCGACAGATATTATTGATCCGGAATTATTGGACTCTCTCATGCTTGAGTTGGAAAAAAGCGCTATAGAAATCAAGTACCCGGCTTTATCTAAAAATGGAATGATAAAGGGTAAAAGTAAAGATGGAGAAAATCTCTTTGTATCAGAAGAAGATAATACAGAAGAGGAAGAAACAGAGTTAAAACTGCGTAGCAATGATCCTGTTCGTTTATACTTGAGAAAAATGGGAGGAGTATCTCTTTTGGATCGGGAAGGCGAAGTGGAAATTGCCCGTCGTATTGAAAAAGGAGAGCGAGAGATCATTCGTGCTATCTTAATGTGTCCTACAGGCACCAATGAAGTTATTCGTCTTGGTGAACATCTTAAGTTAGGGCGATTAAAAGTAAAATCTATTTTTAGAGGCTTGGAAGACGAAGAACATAAATATAATGAAAAGGAATACATTGATAAAATTTTTGAACTTATTGATCATGTTAAAAAATATCAGAAAAAAAGTAAAAAATATTTTGTAGCCATAAGAGATAAAACAGAATCTTTGGAAAACATGGAGAAAGCTTTTTTTAATTTAAATAGTGAGTTAATGAAAAAATTCAAAAGTGTGAATTTCAATCGAAAAATTATCAATCGGTTTGTGATCAAGTTTCATAATCTTCTCAATCGTATGGAAGAATTGCAAAAGCGAGTAGACTCAGCCGTGGAAAAAACTTTTTCTAAAAACTTTGATGAACTAAAGGAAACTTATACACAGATATACAATAGTGATAAAGAGGCCCTGCGTGTCCGGCAGGAAACGGGTTTAAATTTTCAACAATATAGAAACTTTTATTTATCCGCTCACGATGCGCAAGATAGGTTGGCCAGATTATATAAAGAAACATGGATGAAACATTTATGGGTGAAGCACATTTGTACAGCTATTTGGAAAGGTGAACAAGAGGCGGATAAAGCAAAATCCAAGCTAGTAAAAGCTAATTTACGATTGGTAGTATCTATTGCCAAAAAGTACACTAATCGAGGCTTACAGTTTTTAGATTTGATACAGGAAGGAAACATGGGTTTAATGAAGGCCGTAGATAAATTTGAATATCGCAGAGGTTACAAGTTTTCCACTTATGCCACTTGGTGGATTCGTCAAGCGATTACGAGGGCGATTGCTGATCAGGCACGAACTATTCGTATTCCGGTTCATATGATCGAAACTATTAACAAGATGGTACGAACCACTCGTTATCTCATTCAGGAATTGGGTCGAGAGCCTACACCGGAGGAAATTGCACAAAAAATGGAAATGCCGGTAGGAAAAGTGAGGAAAGTGTTACGTATTGCTAAGGAGCCTATTAGCTTGGAGACTCCGGTGGGTGAAGAGGAGGATTCACATTTAGGGGATTTTATTGAAGATAAAAAAGTGATCAATCCTTCCTCGGCAATTGTGAACTTAAATTTAATTGAGCAAACCAGAAGAGTGTTGGCGACTTTGACTCCTCGGGAGGAACGGGTATTGAGAATGCGATTCGGTATTGGTGAGGAAAGTGATCACACTTTGGAAGAAGTTGGTCAGGATTTTAATGTAACCAGGGAGCGTATTCGTCAGATTGAAGCCAAGGCTTTACGTAAGCTCAGACATCCCAGTCGTTCTGGCAAACTAAAAACTTTTGTAGCTGTAGACAGTGAAATGGACAGTGATATAGAAGAACAATAGCTACTAGTTGTTGTTTTGTATTATTGGTTGGGGGCTTAGCTTAGTTGGTTAAAGCATCCGGCTCATAACCGGAGGATCGAAGGTTCGAGTCCTTCAGCCCCTACCACTTATCTTCTTAACTATTGGAATTACTTGAATTTTTTTCTCACAATCTATCTCGCTGTGATTCTCGCTGTGATTTTTAAAAGAACTTCCAAAAAGATTAAAAGCTTTGGTGGTTTTTTCTGCTGTATCTCTGTTTAAAAGAGCTACCACTTTGGCATACTTTTCTGTCATACGACTTGAAGTATGACCAAGGCTTGCCTGCACAGAGGACATATCTCTTGTAGCTATTAAAGCCATTGTTGCATAGGAATGTCTTAGAATATGCGTTGATTTCCAAGGAAGCTTCAATGCTTTAAAGCCAGCATTAAAAGCTGATTGAATGGCATTGTATTTTAAAGCCTCTCCCTGTTTATCTGTGAAAAGCAAATCTGTATCACCATTTTCCTCTTTCATCTGTTTTAATATCTGTATCAATTCATCAGATAAAATCAGAAGACGAACAGAGGCAGAAGTTTTTGTATCCTCTTCTAAAGATGGTCTTTTTGTTTTATGGTCCCACCTTATTTTTCGGATAACTCTTGCCTTTCCCTGTTCCAATTCCACAGCAGACCAAAGCATTCCGCAAGCCTCACCAACTCTGGCTCCTGTAAGAACCATAAAAGTTGCAAGCCTCCAATAAACCGGATTACTTCTGTTTTGCCTTAACCACTTTATCCAATCTCTTAACTCCTCCGGTCTTGCATAGTAATCAGGACGCTGAGGAGGAACGGGTTTATAGTAGCAAAGCTGTCTGTGCTGTTTCGTAATGGGAACATTAAAATTCTCATCTACAAAGTTTCTATACCAATTTAATATGGCAGAGAGCAGTTGCAATTCATGCCTAAAAGTTTTCCGGCCCTTATTTTTAGCTGTAGGATGTTTCTTAAGCCAGTTTATCCATTTATGGACATATTTGGCATTAAGATATTCCATTTTAACTATGCTTAAAGGTCCTTTTGTAAAATATCTGAACCTTGCCTCGTAACCTTGCTGCGTAGCTGTTTTAAGTAAAGGAAAAGCCTCTTCCAAATACTGCTTAAAGCACTCGGAAAAAAAGACACTTTCTTTTTCCTGATAAAATTCTGAAGGGTTTTTTAAAAGTTGTTGTTTTTGTTTGTCATGCCAGACACAAGCTTCTGTTTTACTTTTAAAGGTCCTGCATGTTAGGCGGAAGCCTTTGACATAAACCTGTGCTTGATAACAAACTTTTCTTTGTCCATTTTTCTTTATATATCTTTTGATTATAGACATGGTTTTTCCTTTCGGTTAAGCCATGCTTTTAGACTCTTGGGACGAAACATAACTTTCTGGCCACACTTCACATAAGGAATTTTGCGAAGATAGACCCAGTTATGGATTGTCTTGGGAGCCACCCCCAGCATTTCCGCAACAGTTTTCACACTTACCAAATTGTCAAAGAGCTGTTCTGTCTTTGGAGAATTTTTTAGCTCCAAAGACAGAGTTGCCAGATTAAGTGCTTTTGTGTTGTTTGGCAATGTCCATGAAGCAGGCTGTCCAACCAGATTGCTTTGTGTTCTTATTGATTCTATGTGTCGATCTTGCTCTTCGTTTAGTTCTTCATTGTATGAGTTTTTAAATAAAAAGCTTAATTGCTTTTCCATAGCTTCTCCTTTGGGGAAAGAATTTTTAATTATTGCAAGCTCCTTTCATAGATGATTGTTTTGGGTGGTTCTTCTTTCCTGTGTAAAGACACACCATCTCTTTCCTTATATTTTTTTAGCCTCCACTCGCTTGCAGTAAAGGGACTACGTTCGCCTGTGGCGATGGCCTGAGGGCCACCCTTGACTGGGCAAGCTCGTTTCGGCTTACTTGCTTATTTACAAAAATATGTCATTCCTGCGAAAGCAGGAATCCAGAAATCATATTATTAAAAACTCATCATTCCCATAGCTTTCCTCATATCTACAAAGACATCCAGAAAGCCAAATACTCATGCTCAATTAAAAATTTAAACTTACCAGCACATACCTCTCACCAGCTTTTCCCACAGTTTCCCGCTCTCCTAAATCTCTCTCCTCTATCTCTCTCTCTTCCTCTCGAACCTAGACCCCACCAAATTAAATAAAATACACACACGGACCGTGACCACCACCGCGAAACCAAAGGATGAGTGGGGGTGGTCACGGTCCGTATCTGGAAAAACCTTTTATTTTCAGATATTTAAGAGAAATGAAAAGTTTTCGACTTTGCATCTGTGTTTGCGATCTATGCTCATGATTTCCTCATACTTTGAAACCCAAAACATTGCTTTAAGAACCCTGTTAGCTGTTGTTTACTGTCTTCAAAAGTGAAATTTTCTAACCTCCAAACCTTCAGTAAGCCTTCTTTATGGGAAGCCTTAGCGATCAAAATAGCTACCTATAGAGAATTTTTCTTGTCTCTTTTTTTAAACCTAAGCCTGTCAATCGATTGATAAATTGAACCAAAAACTTCTAAAGTGAATGTGATACGAAGACTGAAACATGATCTTTCCAGTATATGAAAGGGTCAAAATCCTTCTCTCTCATGCCCCCGATAAAGGGTTAAGGGGGCATTCGGGAGGGCGGATTTTTGTTATTTACTTATGTTAGTTTTTATAGAACTTGAACTGATTTCTGCTTCTTGGATAGAACGAGCTTCCTTTAAAGAAAGACTTTTGGCAAACAAACCCCTAGCTGTTCTAACAACCAAGACTTCCACAATATCTCTCTCATTAAGCTTTTCATAAGAAGTATTGATAAATTCTGTTACAGTAGAAAAATATACATCTTGTTTATTCTTTTTATCCCAAATAGCACCAAAACCAATATCTGGCATAATTCGCCGAATAGCCCCTTTTGCTGTCCCTTTAATTTCTAATATCTTTTCATACATCTAACTTGCCTCTAGTTTCTATCCTTTTTAACCGTAAAACTGTACATCCTCTCTCATATATCAAGTAATATCTTTCTATATCTTCTTTCATTTGGTTTTAAAGACATTAGGTCTTTACGTTCATTAATTATCTTCACTAAACACTTACGAGAAACATCACAGACGAATTTTACGGGATTTTTTACCTTCTCAAACAATTTGTTGAGATTGGATTCACCACCATGAACAATTCGGTTTCTCGCATTATATACCTCTTTTAATTCGTCATAAAATTTTTGTTTATCTTCTGGATCAAGTAATTTTAAAATAGATCCACATACTTTTAGCTGTGTTTCGCCTGGTCCCCCAAAGAGTGATTCCCAAGCAATTACACCATCAACTATTGCATCAATAGGGTGTCGGCGTTCAGAAAGTATTAGATGCAATCGATCAAACGCAATTTGAAAATGTTTATAAATAGAATCATCTATCTTTTTTAACCAATATGAAAATGAAATAAAGTCGTCATTTTCTAATACATTAAAGCTATGGAAAGTAGTTGGGTTAGAAACATAGCTGCCTGGATGCTCTAAAGCAAAACCACTTTCTGAAAATGTAATAGTAATGCCATTATTTTTATTTAATGCAAAAAATAATGATACATTTATCTTTTTCATCAGTTTAGAAATTTCTTTATCAGGGTGAACTTTTAAATTCGATCTCTCTTTTCCTGATCCAACCACCTTAATAGGAATTTTAATACATGCAATTGCCCCAAGAAGTTTATTATTTTCATGACCAGAAATAAGAGATGTGTATAGCCCGGGGTTATCTGCTGAATCCAGGGGGCAGATTAACATATCCTCTTTTTCAATCCTTTTTTCAAGATGTATCCACGAAAGTCCTATAAAATAGGAAAACTTGGTTTGTTTTCCTTCAGCAAGGTCTCTCAGGCTCTTTAATAAGATTTTTAATTCGTTTAACAATCTTCAAGCGTATAATTCATCTGGTTACATGAGTTTTGAAAAGCTCTCCGTACTATTGTTTCACAGAACAAACTTATTTGATGAGAAATGTTCTCTCTATTTGATAACTTGAAACAGAACTCGTAATTAAAGCCCTCTTTTTTATTAATTAACTTATTTAAAATATCTTGTTTTAACAAAATTTCAGATTTTTTTAATAAGTGAGGGTTTAAGGCCAAATTAGGTAATGGAGATCGTATAGGTTTCTTTATATACTTTATAAGTAGATAAGGATAGTTTTTGATCGTTAAGTCAGATAAAAATTCAAAAACAGGATCTTCTTTCTCAATTTGCGGGATGTGACCACCACAGATTCTTCTTAGGTTATTGAAAGTTGAAAGTTCTATTTGTTTAACCCTAATTTCAAAGCAATCCTTAAACTCAAACAATTCACCTTGTTTAGTGTGTGAGTTCTGACTGTTGTTACTTATAAATTCAATTTTGGAACCATCTTTAGTTTCACTTTGAGTAAACCATAATTGCCAGCATTCTTTCTTTATGTTATCAAGAAATTTTAATACATCTATTTGATTTTTATTTAATTTCAGTTCTTCAAGTTTAATTTTTTCGCTAAGCACGCCATCATAATTGATAATATACTGAATAAATTTAATCCCGAAATATCTCTTAATAATTTCATAGTTTTCCTGGTTCATCATACCTCCATAAGATTTAAATCTATCGAACTATTTGATCTATTTTTCATTTTATGAAAATCACCTCCTACTATTCTAATCAAGTAAAAAAATTATGATTTGTATAAGAGAACAGAACTTAAAACCCTTCTCCTCTCCTTCATCTCCTCAAAAAGGGTTGAGGATATGTTCGAGAGAACAGATTTTATACCCATACTCAAACTCTTTTCCTGTTAATGCTTTTTAAATATAACCTTCTTTGCTTGTACATAAGCCACATAACAAGAAACTTATGTTTGAGTGAGATTTTTTTTATAAGTTCTTTAAAAAGATCATATGATCCAAAACTACGAACATACATAGTAATATTCAAGGCAGTCCGCAAAAAAACATTTAGTATCTTTTTTTTATATTTTTTTATCTTTGATTGTTCTTCCTTTTTAAATTCTTTCTTTATTTTTTCAAACATAAAAATGATTTCTTTATCTATATCTGGATTTTGACTAATCATTTCCAAATTCTTCTGCCAATTATCAGATTGTTTTTTCTTTCCCAGATTAACAGATAGAGATAACGAATAGCTTGGATTATCTTCTGCTTTCATACTATTTTCTAATAGTTCCAATATTTCTATAAATATTTCTGGCTTCAATATAAAAGAGGGCTTTCCCATAAATGAAAATTTGTTAAAGTATTGATGCTCATTCAGATCACTCTGCCTTAACCACTCTTTCATCGCGCTAACGCTCATATCCCATACAACTGTTATTCTAGAAAAAGGGCAATCTTCTATTTTTAATACTTTTTTTCTGACTTCCAGAAGCCCATGATGAATTCTTGTTATAAAATCATCTAATACATTTTCTACTCTCATGACTCTAATTGGAGGTGTTGCAAACCATAGTGGTAAACCTATTACCAGATGCCCTTTCCCAATACTGTTAACATTTTTATTATACGATGGTTTGTTTATTTTATCATCAATTGACTTCATTACTTCATCAGCAACAAGCCTCTGTTTATGTCTTAGAGGACGTGCCATATTCACTTTATTTATTAGTTTTTTAAATTTCTTTTTTTCCAAATTTCCTACATCATTCCACTCTTTCATTGCCTCACTTATCTCTTTTCCATTGTTATATGCAAATACCTCAGTTATTTCAAACCATGTTAAACCACTTTTTGTGTGACTTAAACCAGTAGAGTTTTGATAAATAAAACTGTCTCCAGGGATATCTGTACCCTGTCTCTTTATTGGATAAGGTATTGTTAGGGATGCTAATTCTTTCTCCATATCACTAGATGTATTCTCCTCCTTCTTTATCCAATATTGCTCTCTGAGATAAGAAATTTTATTTTTATCTTTTATGTATTTCCACTCTGGATGCTTTTTTCCAATATCTGTATATAAGATAGACAAACCAAGTTTCTTCATGTCGATCTGTATTCAACCCCAACTTTTTGGTTTAGAAATTCCATTGACTACAGTAGGAAACTGACTATTTTTTAAATGCTCTTCTGTTAAGCTAATAGTCTTATTTGATATTTTTTGCAAATCCTGATGAGCGCCTAAAGGAACAATAACTCCCTTTTCAGTTTCAGTAGGAGTGATAACAACCACTCTCTTCTTTAATTTCTTTCTGGCAAACCAAAGAGGTAATTTTAAATCTGTGTCATTTGATAATAGAACTATTGAACCTATGTTTTCCTTACAACAATCATATATGATATGTGTTGCGATATTAACATCTGTCTCCTTTTCTTTATACTTAAAAAACGGGCTAATATTTTTTCCTAGAATATTTTTCAGTTGTTTTAACTGTTTAGAGTTTTTTATGACAAGTGATGCATTTATATGCCGCTTTTTAAATTTTCCATATATTATTTCCACTTTTTGAAGTGTTTGAACAGTTCGTAAATACATATTTTGTCTAATAACATTAGACGGGTCTTTTGGTTTTCTTTTTACCTGGGCTGTAAAATACTTTATTTGAGTTATATTATGCCAAGAAGGATCTAATACAGAATTAACAAGTGCTTCTATATTCAACCATTTATAAGGAGTGTTTTTTAATGAATAGTAAAGATTGAAGCCATCAATATAAACGATTGTATTAAAAGGATTTGAAGTTATTGGTTTCAAAATATTGCTCTCAAAAAAGACGAAAGCGACCATAAGGTCGCCTCGCACCCACCAGTCTAAACGAGTGGGGATATCATTTATTAATATCGGCATTTTTTATGAAAAATCAAGGTAAAAATAAAATTTTTTATTTTAATATTCAGAAAAATGAAAATTCGCTACAAAAACAATCCCCATCCACGACCGAAGCCCCTGATCATTTCAAAAATCCGTGTAGCCAAATATGTAACACCATGTAGTACAAGATTGAAATATCGGGAAATATCCCGACATAAATACAGTAAAATGGTGGTCTCCTAATTTACCAATAAACACGGGGACTTGAAATACCCCGACATTTCCTGAAATCTCTACATCATGAATTTTAAAAAGTTGTAAAATCAAATGGTCGGGGAGATAGGTAAATTTCAAATGTAACTGTAAAACCTATAGTACGAACAGTCCGTGTTTAGTGTAAAAAAAACCCATATTTTTCAAGTTTTTCTATACTTTATCCGACAAATAAAATATGCAAAAAACAATAAAAAAATTAATACAAATAAAGCTATTTTAATAGGATTGACAATGAAAGATGTTTTATCTCTAACTATGAGAATAGTTATTGGAGTGTTTTGGTCTCTTTTAGCTCTACTGCCAATATGCGCAGTTATTGCTTTAGTGGCCTCTTTTGTTCTGGATGTTAATATATCAGTATGGCAAGTAATCAAAATAATAATTGGTATTCATATTGCCATTCCTTTATTCATTGTTATAATAGCTTTACCTTTTCTAGGTTATGAAAAGATATTTCTCCAGAGGAGAAAAATCAAAAAATAAACCTCAGAGCGTAAAATAATTTTTCTATTAGTTTAGACTTGAAGAAATCTTATTATTCCAGCTTGAATTGTCTTAAGTCAATGAAACTTGAGACCAATAATCTAGGTATGGATGATTTTGAAATAGCTAATTCAATAGGCTGAAATTTAGGACGAGCATTATCACTTCCAGTAATGCTTCTTATATTTTGGTTGATTAAAGTACTTATTAAAAAAACTGTGAAATCTATAAAATCTGCAAATCAGATTCTAAAATCACAATGGCACAAGACTATGAATAAAGCTGCTGACCGGATAAAACGAAAACCAAAACAAATAAACATTTTAATTATAAATAATATTAATTATCCTAATCCTGAAACAAAAAATCATAAAAAAGAATGTAAAACTGTCTCCAACTTTTAAAATATAAAACGATAATAACGTAAAACAGGATATTTTAAAAATTAAATCTGCTTAAGATTTTCTAAATTACAACCGATAAAGTGTATATGAAAACATTATTTTTATTATTACTAGGAACTTTTTAGATGTTGCTTGTACTTAGTATGTTAGTATTGACCCCATTTGCTTTCGGACATAGCACCTCTGAAAAGATGTGCCTAAGTCACGAATTATTATATATGCGAAATCAGATAAGTTATAACTCATATTATGAAAATATTGTAAACAAATTACCTAATAAAGAAAAAATAAAGTTTCTTGATAGGTTGATGGAATATTTAGATGAAGAATCTAAGTTAAACAATGAAGCAGAAACACTTTTAAAAAATGAGATTATTAACAACTTTAAACTTTGTGAAAAACAAGTTAAACTTGAACTTAAAATTCAAAAATTTTGGACTAAATACATACATTATATAACACCGAAACAAAAAAAGTAAATAAGAAAACTATTGATACATATATCTTCTCCCTAAAAATCACTTGATAAAATTCCTATAAAATTGGTACAATTTATACTAATTTCATAGGTTTTAAAAAAGTTTTTTCTTAACCTTTAATAAAACTCTTCTTAAACTACAATACAAACCAAACACAAAATTTACGAAGTAAATGATCAAGACTTTAAAGAATCCATACCAAACCTATTAACTCCAATTGTTCCTTTTACAAACCATAACTTAAATAAAATATAAATGTTGTAACCAGGAACCAGTAATGCAAAAAAATACTTACTTGACATATTGATGTCATGAAATCTTTTAGCTGTTAGGTTAAAACCACAAAAATAAAATAAGGAAATAACAGAAATTAATAAAATAATTGTTAGTATTCTGATGAAAAACGAAGGACTTGTTATAAATGGTTCTAAAACTGTCCATTCTAATTCTCTGCCTATCTGCAAAGGAGAAAATAAAATTCCCAAAGCACTCGACCATAACAAATATCGCTTTCTGTTTAATCGACCTCTATGACTAAAAAACATTTTAAAAAGAAGTTTCACAAAGGATTCATCGGATTAAAGTCATTTTTGCTTTAATTTCTTTCCAACAACCAAAGAAGCCCCTGACCAATTTAAAAATCCATGTAGCCAAATATGTAGCCCCATGTAGCCCAAAATTGAAATGCTGGGAAATACCCAGACATAAACACAGTGAAATAGCAGTTGCCTGATTTGTTAGGAATGTCGGGGACTTGAAATACCTCGACATTTCCTGAAATATTAATAATAAGAATTTTAAAAAGTTGTGTTGAAAAATGGTCGGATCGACTGGATAAAAGATAAAGTATTCAAAACACTAAAATACCTTAATAAATCAATAAAACCTCTCCTATTTTTCCTGTTAGTAACCGCTGATAACCGCTACTAACCGATGTATCCCATTAAAATTGGTCGTATTTTTTCGATTCGACCTTATGTTTTTTTATAATAAAATTTCACTAAAATATGTAATAATTTCAGATG
Organism: Bdellovibrionales bacterium; assembly: GCA_965226095.1. Taxonomy (GTDB): domain Bacteria; phylum Bdellovibrionota; class Bdellovibrionia; order Bdellovibrionales; family UBA1609; genus JANQSP01. The sequence continues at coordinate 124,005 of OZ245336.1, forward strand.
TTTTATACTGCCAGTTATTCCGGAATCCATCAGCATAGATAAAAATTTTTGATTTTCTCATAGGTATTAAAAATACGAAAGTATTAAATTACATGTAAAGAAATAATAAAATAAGATCAAGTATGATTCCCATTTTTTTGTAGCTTTTGAACTTCTTTTTATATTGGATTCGCAACCTTACCTATAAATAAAATTTGCGCTGTTTTTCTTTCTTGTATCAGAAACAAAAAAGGATGATCTGCTTTGAATACAGGAGGCATAGAAGATGGTACCATCATTGCTACACCAGTAACAGCCACCGCTTCCGTTCCCTCTTCATTCACATCAATAAAAGACTTGTGTATAATATCTTTTATATATAAATTTTGATCTTCTTTATTTTTTATATTTTCAGCAAACTTTAAAAAATCTGCTTTCTTTTTGTTAAATGCTAAAGGCATATACTGTTTTAATATTTTTGAAAGTTTATAATTCTTTTTAAAAGTGAACTTTGGAAGATACACTGTTATTTCTCTCTCGAAAAAATCTTTTTTCCAGGTTTTAAGATTCTCTTTAGTCAATGATTTTTCAAGAGAAATTAAATCTGCTTTCTTTAAAGTCTTTTTTGTATTTGTCATAAAATTACCCTCATAATTATCTCTCTCCTTTGGCTTTCCTGGAAAATCCTTAGGTAGAAGAATTAACATGGAAAGCTCTTTACCTTTATAAGGTATTTCAAGCATCTGCATAGTTTCTGTTTCCATATAATTAAAAATTTCTGTCATTCTCATCATAGAAACTTTAATTTTTTCTTTTTTACTGATTATAAATCGCTGTTTTTTGGTATTTGATTTTTTAAATTTCTGATTCCAATCCCCTTTAAAATAAATAGTATTGATTAAACTTAAGCCACAAAGTTCGGTATCTGTAGGTTTACAATCTTGAACCACATTTTTGAATTTATTCACAGTTTTATGTTCTATCCATTGATTGATTTTTTTTGCGGGAGTATTTATAAATACCTTTGCTCCATAATATTTTTGTATATCTTTAAATATTCTTGATTGTAAGTTTTCTTGAATCCACAAAGCATTAGCTGTAAGAAATTGATACTCTGTTTTTGGCTTATTTAATTGGTTATAGATATTAGCTATCGCCGGCCTGCGAACATTGTTGTTTTCAGAGAAATAAAACACAGATTGCATTTCATTAGCCGTTTGACCATTAGCACCCTCATAGGCCATTGCCATAGCTGTAAAAATCCCATAGGGAGAAAAAAATATATTTTTATTAGGTTTTTCAGAACTCAAATAGGCATACAAATTTAATGCAAATTTGTTATTTGCAGAGATAATTACCTTTTTACTCTCTTTCGTGACGCCTGTATCATCTGCTTTTTTGAAATCAGCCTCTACTTCATTTGATTTTTCTTTTTTTAAATCTATTAAACCAGAAGTTTCTTTTCTAGAGTTTTTACTTACACATGAGATTGTCAATCCGACTAAAAGGAAAAGTAAAGTAATATATTTTATAAAAAGAATAATAACTTTCATATGACCCTTACAAAGTTTCTTAAGAGATTTTAAAAACCAATTTATTGATTTAAATACTACAACTTTTTTGGTTTAAATGAAATTCTTTTTTAAGAGCTTTAAAAGCTTTCTTTTTCTTTATATTTTTACAATCTTGATATTCGTCACGTGTTCTAAAACATTTTTGACAAGTAAAGCAGTAGAATAGACATCTCTCCTTATTTATTATATTACACTTAGAACTTATTGGTTCATTGCATTATCTTTATTTTCTTCAAACTCGAGTTGTTTTATTTAGGACATAGATTTGTTCCCTTGAATTACTTTAATTGATCTACCAAAGTTTTGGTGACTTTAAACTCTTCCTCTGCTCTGTTATATTTAGCTAATATTTTTCTCCATTTCTCTCCTCCTAATTGTTTTATTTTATCTTTAGCTTCTTTAGACTTAGATGCTATTTTTCTCAGAAGATCAGAGTTAAGGAGATCTTTATCAGTCTTAATTATTTTTTTTCAATAACATTAACAATGAGAGCTTCGCCCATTTCATGTCTTGCTTTATCTCTTTCAGCTACTGCTCTTCTAAATTCGGGAATAGTTCTTTTTAATTCGGCAAATACCTTGTCTCTTTCAGCAGCAGCTTTGTTTTTCTTATCCATTGCTCTTTGTAAAACAGTAAAAAGTTTTCTCTGTTCATCATCAGCTTTTTTATCTTCTGGACTAAGTTTAGCTAAAAAAAAAATTCTTCTAGATTCCCTCATAGCCCAATAACTCTTATTAGATTCATTAGAGGCTTTTTCCTTTTTAACATCAATTTTCTCCCACCTGTCATCTAATTTTGCCCATTCATTATAAGCCTTTTCCTTGTATTTATCTTCAGCCTTTATCCACTTATCAAAAGCTTTATCTCTCTTATCTTTAATTTTTATCCATTCATCCTGAATTTTTAAAAACTTAACTAAGGTTTTGTCTTTAAGCTTGGCCATCCACTTATTATTAGTTTTATTTTCTTTAGTTACAGTCTCTACTAGATTACCTCTGTTTAATTCAGCTGAAGAATCAAAAGATAAAAAAGAACAGGCGAAAAAGAGTACATATAAAGAGAAAGATAATTTCATAATAAAGCAATATCGGTTGATGATCATAAAAATTCAATAACATCTTCCAAAATATGGTCCAAACTAAAGCTGGTGTTTACATTTTGGGAGGTGATTTGGAAGCGAGTCTCCTCTTCATCCTTCCATTAGGATCAATTGGAGGCCAAAATAACTATTGAAAACTGAACAATGAAGCCTAGTACACTATCCACTTTTCAGGGACAATCCATTTCTTAAAATGAGACACTATTTTTATTCGTAACAGGTAAAGAGATATAATGTCGTAGCTTTTTATAATTATAAAATCCTTTACTGAGATTAGTGCTTCGCCGATGAATATCTTATGAGAATTAAATACTTTCTTATTCTTTTACTCAGCTTTTCGGCCAATGTATCAGCTCAAGATAATACTTGGAGAGGACTTAAAATAGAAAAAGAGAATCGATGTTCTCCCTACAATCGCTCAAAAGATTATGTCTATCCTCAGACAGTAGAAAATAAAATTGTAGAAACTTTGGGAAATAAAATTTATTCTCCTTATTCTGGAAAATTTTTCAAATCAATAGAAGAAACAGACATTGAACATATTGTTTCATTATCTGAAGCTCATGACAGTGGCCTTTGTGCTGCTGATGAGAAGATAAAAAATCGTTTTGCTTTGGATATTCACAATCTTACTTTAGCTTCTCCAACTGTTAATCGTGATGAAAAATCAGGATATGATGCTTCTGACTGGCTTCCTGAAAAAAACAAGTGCTGGTTTGCCAACAAAGTTATTGCAGTTAAAAAAGCCTATAACTTAACAGTTAATTCAGAAGAGTTGGTGGCCTTGGAAAAAGTAATCTCTCAGTGTCCATCTTTTGAAATGGTCTTTTTTGAAAACAAGAATAGTTCTCCCAATCCAGTACAAAAAAATACTGGATCACATATAGTAGCAGGATTTACAGGAGGCCTGAATGTCAAAAAAAGCAGATCGGGAATATGTCACTGGAAAGTCTCCAGTCCATACTATTCTATGACGAAGCATTATCAGTCCTTTCCTGATGTTAAATCCTGTTTAAATTCAGGAGGTAGATGTCCGAAAAAAGATTTACAATGTCAAAATACCACTGCTAATAATAAGGAAAGCTCTCATAAACAACAAAAGGTTTCTTATGCGCATAAAACCAATGCTGAACAACTAACTATCAATCAAGGAAATGAGCCGAACGTTAAAAAGAGCAGATCGGGAATATGTCATTCAAAAAATTCAAGTTCTAGTTATTCCAGAACGAAGAATTTTACAACCTACCAGAGCTTGGAGTTGTGTTTAAATTCAGGGGGCAGGTGTCCTAAGAGGGACTCTGTGTGTAAAAATAAAAGGGCTCCTGCTGCTTATTAAAAATAATTATTTATCATTATTTTCCTCCTTATTACTTTTATCACCTACAAAAAGATGAGAATTATATAAAATAAGTCAAGTAAATGATATAAAAAAATTCCATAAAACTTGTAACGTATTAAAAAATATTGATAAATATTACATGAGGATTTATGAAAAATATTTCAATAAATAGAAAAGGTTTTACCTTATTTGAAATCCTGGTGACTGTAGGAATTATATGGGTATTATCCACCTTTGTTGTTACTCCTGCTTGTGATCAATATAAAAAATCAGCTTCTCAATATAAAAATAATAAAGATTATAATAAAAATACTGTTTGTGAAAAGGCTAAAGAAGCTTATAAAAAAGCACACCTTGAATTTTATAAATTCAATAAATATGAAGAAGCAAAAATGTGGAAGTATCTTGATAAACTAGAATCACAAGGAGTACCCGTTGACGATATATCAGCTTCTCAATTAGCAAAACGTGATCCGAAGTATGCCAAACATCTTAAAAAAAAGACTACTATTCATGATAAACATCAAAAGCAAAAAGATCAATATTTTAAGATATGTAAAACAAAAAAAGATTTAACCTGGAAACAAATTATAAAAGAATGGAAATCTCAAGGACTTTTGCCTTAATAAACAGTAATCTTTTTTACACTTCTTAAAGCATTAAAGTTGTTTTCAAAAACCTAATAAAGTATTATTACAAATTGAAAGACTTTATATTTTTCAAAACTTATAGTATGCTTAAAATCTAGTGAGAAATATCTCAAAAGAGATTCTTTGTATGATAGTTTCAGGAAATCATCTTCTCATTTATAATTCTTAATAAAGGAAATTTATGGCATCTCTTACAGAAAAAGAAAAAAAAGGAGTTATTAAAATGGAAAAAAGCAATTAAAGCTTTATTTTTAATCCCAGTAAAGATTTTTCTTTTTCTATCTATAAAAATCAGAAAGCAATTTGATGGATTATTTTCAGCTTTTATTCTTGTAATATCTTGTATCATTTTTTCATACTTTGTATTTTTTTGTATTACTTTTTCATATAATAAATTTAAGTTTTTTAAAACTATTCCGATATGTTTATAGCTACAATCAATCTCTATACTTTTGATGATAGGCTCTCTTATTTGCTTTGATTGTAGTTATTCAATAGCAGTAAGATGGCCGCTTTTTAAGGAAAGTAGTTATGGGAAAATCTCTTATTATTTTTGTAGTGTGTTTTGAGTTGTGCTTATTGCTATTTTTTTTCATAGGTTGTGAAAAAAAAACAGAAACACTAGACTCTATAATAAACGAGAGTATCGAAGTTGAAAAACAGCTAGAAACAGTAAATAACCAGCTAGATAAGGAGCTTTTGTCCGATATTGAAAGAGAACGATTGAGAATACAACAAGAGCAATTAAGAGTTGAACAGGAACGATTGAGAAGACAAAAAGAACAAGAGCAATTAAGAATACAACAAGAGCAATTAAGAGCTGAAGAGGCCCAAAGAAGAGCTGAAGAGCAAAGAAGAGCTGAAGAGGTTCAAAGAAGAGCTGAAGAGGCTCAAAGAAGAGCTGAAGAGCAAAGAAGAGCTGAAGAGCAAAGAAGAGCTGAAGAGCAAAGAAGAGTTGCTGAACAATGGTGTTCATCACAAAATGAAGGTTGCCTATATTTTTGCGGACAGGACTTAAATATATGTAGAGTGGAAGCGGACCGTAGGAATGATTTTTTTGAATCCAATTGTAGCAATACGGCTCAATCATGTCGTTATGGATGCAATCGAGAGGAAGTTGCTTGCATTTTAAATGCAAGATTATAAGAGGGTGCTTTGCCTGAAAATTTTATAGAACAGGCTGTAAAATAGGAGAAAACTGAACAGAATTTTTTCACTCCTGAATAACAGAAGATTTAAAGTTCTCTTCTAAATTTTTGCAAAAGAAATCAAAGGGCCAAATTTCAATTCCTTCTTCTGTTTTTCTTATAGCTTTACCTAAGTAAACCACGATTCGTTTTTTAACAGCAGATAGTTCATTAATAGCTTTCAACCCTCTATAATCTTGTGAGGACACTTGAGTTTTGGCTTTAACTTCAATGGCTATTAATTCTTTTCCTCTTTTTAAAAGAAAATCCACTTCTGTTTTTTTTGCTTCCGAAGAAGACCAGTAGTAAATATCTTCATAAAGATTACAATAATCTTTATAAGCTCTTAAGATTTGGGCTATCAACCCCTCAAACAGAAATCCTTTTTCTTCAACAGACACAGGGCCAAAATTTTTCTTTAAAGCTCGTACAATCCCTGGATCAATCAAATAAAACTTATCTCTTTTTTGCTCTTTTACACGAAGCTTTGCTTGATAAGCAGGTAGAAAAAAGCCCAGCATTGTATCTTCTAAAATAGAAAAAAAATCACGAACATGATGTATTTTATTTTCAGAATCTCTGGCAACACTACTCTTGTTTACAACTTGTCCATGGTATAAACCAGCTATTTCTAAAAAGCGAACAAAAGCAGGGAGGTTTCTTACTAAAGCTTCAGCTTTAATTTCTTCTGTAAGATAAGTTTCAGTGTAGTCTTTTAATTTATCACTTCTATCAGGAGAAAACCATACAATAGGAAGTAGTCCGTATCGTAAAGCTTGATCTAAATTAAAATCTTCCCCTAGTTCTTCAGGTACAAAAGGGTGGAGGAGTTTTTTACCCGCCCGACCACCTAAAAGATTTACTCCTTTAGCTTTGATCTTACGAGCACTGGAACCGGTAAGAATAAAACGACGATTAGAAGATTCAATAAGGCGATGAACTTCATCTAAAAGCTGAGGCATTTTTTGAATCTCATCCACAATAACCAAGCCATCATTTCTAAAAGCATTAACTGTTTCATAAAACTGCCCGATGTTGGAAAGGTAGCTTTGATAAAGAGATGTATTTAAAAGATCAATATAGAGAGCTTTAGGGAACAATCGTTTTAAAAGAACTGTTTTACCACTTCCTCTAACACCAAACAAAAAGGTACTTTTATTTTCAGAAATTTTAATCATCCGATTTTTGTATATCATATTGACATTTTTCGTCGTTTTTTGTAAAAAGTCAATTGAAAAACAGGTTGTTTTTATAAAAATAACGGCATTTATGGATTTTTAAGGTGTTTTGAAACCAGCTTATATTTACTTCAAAACTGCAAAAAAATGCATTTTTTGAACACTATAAGCCTTATTTTTCAAGTTGTTTGTAAGGGTCAGTTTCAATGCCTTTTGAGCCGGCCGTTCTTTTCAAAAGGTTTATCCTCAAACTGTGGATTCCATTAGAACTAATGGCTTTATTATAAACCCCAACAATAAAGAAATTAAGTATAATAATTTGTTATGGGATACAGGAGCAACATGCACTAGTATAAATACTCATGTTATTAAAGATTTAAATTTATTACATAGTTCAGTACACAAAGTTACAACAGCCAGTGGTGAAATACTTTGTCCTTTTTATTATGTCTATATTAGGTTACCTCATAAGGTTAGATTTCAACATTGATTTGTAGCAGGACTGCCTTTAGAAAAGGATATTGATGCTCTTATAGGTATGGATATTATAAATCAGAGGTCTTTTTTATTTTCTCAAGACAAGCAAACTAGAAAATTCTTTTTTGAGTTCTCTATTCCTCCTATACATAAATCTATTCATACACAAATGGCATCAGCTAAAAATAAAAAACCACATTGGTAGAGAGTGCTTTCCCTTAATTTAGGATCTCACTGTGATTTCGCTGTGATTGATCGGTAATGAGCGAGAAACTACGGGAAAAGCTGGGAAAAAGCATGGCAGGTTAATGTTTGATTTTACTGGATTATTCCAGTTTTCTTCTGTTTTGAAGCTTTCTTTTTTTCAGCCTTTTTACCCCTTTAAGACCTTGATAACCCATTTCAACATAGAGCTTTACTGACTTAAAAAATCATCAACCATAAGAGATACAAAACCAGAAATGACAATTACTTAATTTATTAGGAAACACGAGGACTTGAAATACCTCGACATTTCCGGAAATGTTTTATATGAGCATAGAGAAAAGTCGTATAGCTCAAATGATACAGGTGACTTATTGAATATAAGGTTGTCCTCTATATTTTCCTTTAGATGAAGAGTCTTGATCTGGAAATTGAAAATAAAGTGCCACAATAGATGCAGGAGCTTCTAATGTTTTATCTACTACATTTCTTTCCGATTTTCGTGGATAATCTTTTTTATTTGATTTTTCATCAATAGTATAAACAATAAGTTTTGGTTTTTCGGTTTTCTTCAATCTATGCTTTAATTGTGAAATTTTTAAAGAATCACCTTTTTTCATTAATGCTCTATGAATTTTATTTACTTTTAATTTTTCTGAATACCTAAAACCCTCAGAATCTTCACTGGCTTTAGAGTTATATATTGTAATTATCCATTCAGAATACTTATTTTTAAAATCTTTAATTTTATTTTGAAATTTTATTTTAGATTTTGGATTACAAAATTGATAACTTTCAATAAAATTTTCAATCTCCTTTACAGAAACTATAAAATTAGAATTATCATTATTGTTTTTTACCAAACTTTTAACAATATTTATATTATCCATTAGTTTATCATAATCAAAATAAAACTCTAAAGTCGTTAAATAATCCTCTACTACATTAATATCTTCAAAAGATTTTCCCTCTTTAACTTTACTAACAACTTTCATTGATTGATGGCTTTTAATGTGAGGTTTAACTAAAACTGGAGAAGCTCCTTCTTCATTAAACTTTTCTTTTATATACTCTCTAAACTCTTCTTCTATGTCCACAAGCTTAATTAAATCATTTTTTAATCTTTGTGTTGTATAAATTCTTATATATTTTAAATAATCCTCTCTAAACCCACACCATCTTTGCATTTGAAGCAAGCTATCATATTGATGCTTTCCTTTAGATTCTCTTGTAAAAAAACTAGTGAGCAATCCTTCTAACGTGAGACCCCTAGCTAAAATATTGCCTCCAATGACTATGTACACCTTATTTTGTTCTTGATACTTAAGAATATGTTTATCTTCTTCTATTGCCTGGTCAGAGTTTAGTTTTTTAGTTTCTATTTTGTCTACAAAATATCTATAATGGTTGAAAATACTCTCAAAAGAAACTTCTCGCAATAAAAAAGAAAACTGCTTTTCAAATAAATCTTCAAATTCTCTTTTTATATTTAAATATTTGGGATGTTCTAAATAATGCTTTAAGCCCTTAACTATTTCATTCACTTCACTTTCATATTTGCTATGCACATTTTTTTTATAAGATGGATGAACTAACATTGAGAAATTATTTTTAGGTGGTAAAAAACTCTTTTTTTCTTTAATTATACAACAACTTAAAATAAAAGAATATATTGCTTCTTTCAGTTTTTGCTGAGCGCCCTCATCAGAAATAGATACAAAATTATCATATTTTTCAATAAAATCCTTAGTTCCAGTATAACCTTCTGGGGTATCTAATAAAAAAATAAAATCTTTAGGGTATAAATCCTCCGTATTATTTGCATCAATGAACACATTTGCAAAGGGAGTTGCTGAAAAACCGACATATACTATTTTATTAAAACAATTAATTAAATTTCTAATTTCTTGATTTGTTTTTGTAGGGTCAAAATCTTCTTTGTTCGCATTCGTATCAATAGAAGCATCATCACATTCATCATCAATAATCAAACAAGGATGATTTTTTAACTCTGGATTTTTTTCAATTTTTTCTTTAATTTTTTTTAAAGTAGAAGGAATTTTCTTTATGATCGCTATTTTAGGTTTATTTAAGTTTGAATCTAGATCTACTGTACCACCTTTAAAATCTTTATCAGAATCAGTAGTAAGTTTAGACCATGTATCTGATTCTGTTAATACTTCATTATCAAATCTCAATTGATTTTGTTGTCTTAATGCATTTGTTCTTCCACACATAATAATGATAAACCTATATCCAAAATCTACTGCCCTACATACAAGAGATTCTATATTTGCTGTTTTTCCACTCTGAATTTGACCAATAACCAAACCTTTAAATTTATAATTTTCATTACTCTTTCCGGGCTCTGGAAATTCTTCTATCATTTTTTCTGAGTGAGATTTTAATAGTGCAATAGATTTTTCAGATGTTTTATTTTCTCTTAAAATATTAGTATAGGAATCAAAATAAATATGTCGTTGTTCCATATTAGTTATATCACAATATTTAATATTTGGATTATCCTTTAGTTTAGACACTCTCCAAATATTTGGTTCAAATTTTCTAATTTTCCCTTCAACTCCGTCCTTTACTTGATTTTTAAGACGAATAGGAACATTTTCTTCTTCTATAGCTTGCTCAATTTTTTGGTCTAAGTTTTCCGAAAATTCTTGGTCTGAAAAATTTTTCTTAAGTAAGTGTGCATAAATAATTCCTATCCATTCATTTATTGTTATTTTATCCATCATCTATTTCTTCCTTAAAAAAACTTTTAAACTTATTAAAAGAAGGTATATGTTCTCGTTTCAATCTTTTATTTTTAATAACCTCCAACAATAACAGAAGACTAATTGAAAAATTTTTAAACTTATTACTTCTACCAGTTTTTTTCTCTAGAAAAAAAGACATAGAATGTGAAACTGGAACACTAATAATAATCTTATTATCTCTTGGATTTCTATTACATAAAATCTTATTACCGTTTTTTATTGTTTTAATCTCTATAACATTCTCAATATCTATCGGTTTGTAGCGTTTTCTTTGTATTGGTTTAGTTCCTTTATTATTGTTTTTTCCATACCATCTCTTTCTAGCTTCTTGAATCCAATCTTTCAAGAAAATGGAAACTTCACTTTTATATTTCTTAGGGATAACAGCTTTTTCTTTGGAAATGTTTGTTTCAAAAATTAAATCTAATTTTTCATTAAAATCAACAGCAACTCTAAGTAAAATATTTTTTCTGTCCTTTGTAGCACATGAACTCCAATCACCATATCTTAAAAGTCTACCATTTCTATAAAAGTAAAAACCTTGACAAGATAACCATGTTCCTTGTTTTGAAGCTTTTTTGTACACTTCAGTAGATGAAAACTGATCTTCTCTTGGAAGAATATAAGGGCTAAATACCACTTTACTTTTATTAGCTCCTTCTTTTCCATAATCAAAGTAGACTTCTTTTTTATCCAGTTGCCTAGTTTTTTCCTTTGTACAAAAAGGATCAATAGATTCAATTGTTTTTTCATCAAAAAATATTTTTAATCTTTTTTTATTACTAATTGTTCCATCAAGAAATCTGTGAAAAGTTAATCCTAAGTGAGATTTTAACTTATTCGTTGAATCAACTATAAATCTATGCTTTTTATCTTCATCTGAGTTATATAAATCTGGAAGAAATTCTTTCATATCACTCCAAATAACTAATGTTCCTCCGTTACTTATTTTTTCTTCATATGTTTTTAATATCAATTTCTCATGATTCTCTAATTCACTTCCTTTAGGGTTCAATATATGCCATTCATCATTTCCATAAACGTAATTTATATCCCATTTGCAGATATTTAATCTGGATTTAGATTCTAATTGAATTCTTGGTTTTGAGATAATTGTTAAAATCCTACACTGACTTAAAGACGCTGTTTTTAATCCTAATCCAAATTTACCTAAATCTCTTTCAGAGTATTTCTCCTTTGAACCAAACCTCATTGCCTCTATCATTTGTTTTTTATCCATCCCTCGCCCGTTATCACAAATAACTACATATGGCTCATCAGATTCATTGATACACATATCTATATAAATTTCAGAGGAATCTGCTTGAATGCTGTTATCAACAAGATCAGCTATAGCTGTATGAAAAGAATAACCTATTTGAGTAAGGCTTTCTATTAACCTTAGAGGAGTTGGAGGAACTGGAATAGATTTAATCTGTTTTGGCATTAGTTGTTGCATCATAAGACTATCGTCTATCTAGATTAAAATATTGAATCAAAAATAAGAATCCTGATTTATGGCAGGTTAATATTTGATTTTACTGGATTATTCCAGTTCTTTCCTGTTTTGAAGCTTTCTTTTTTTTAGCCTTCAGCCCTTACCAGTTATCTTGTAAATTATTGAAATCATTAAGTTTTATTTTATAAAGTTGGTTCTTAATTCTAAAAAACTATGTTATATTATTGTATACAAAGGAGAAATAATGCCTAAAAAAAATTATCATGTTGTTAGATCCAGTAACCACTGGGCTGTAAAAAGTAATGGCCGCTCTCTCTCTGGCCATAATACACAACAACAAGCTATTGAGTCTGGAAAAGTGATTGCAAGACTCACTCATGGAGAATTAGTTATCCATGGCAGAAATGGCAAAATAAGAGAAAAAAATACTTATGCTCCTATTGATCCTTTTCCTCCAAAAGGCTAATTTTGGCTGTTAATATCACAAATTCTCAACTGACTAAAAGTCAAGCAGAAGTTTTTAACTCAATACTTGAGGATATTTTTTATTTAAAAAAATCTCTTCACACAACAAAAAGCGAAAATTTAATACACTTAACCCGTATTTCAATTATTTTTAATTACATCTCTTTAGAAACTCTTCGTAATTTTTACTGTGAAAAGCTATCTATAAAAAAAGACAAAGCAACTGGGAACTATCAATGGGAATCTTTTTTTACATATAAAGATCACACGAAAAAAATTAATCATCTTTTACAAGAGAGACAATATACAGACTTTAAAAATATAAAAGCTGTAAAAGACTTTATTAACGAATTACGATTATATAGAAATTTAATTCTACATAGAAGTAAATCTTTAAATAAAAAACATAATCAAAAAAAGATATTAAAGTATTTGAAAAATATTAAAAAACCGGATGTTGAAAAAAATTTTATAAAATCCAAAAACTGTATTGAAATTATGAATTACATCATGGAATTAAATTAAAATTAGCTGAAATTTTTAATAACTAATACAATTAAGCCAATCTTGAAATGTGATGAATAGTGTTATTAATTTCTTGAATAAGAAATGTTCCGGATTTATATTGATTTTCAGTTACAAACTTATCCGCTTCATCCATAGTATTGAAAATTTCAATAATCTGTTGATCTTTAATAAGAGCAACTTTATTTAAATGCTCTTTCATTAGTTTTGGAAGAACTGTTTGAAAGTGCTTATAGTTTTTACTTATAATATCTTTATCAACCATAATAATTTCCCACTACTAAAATACCTGCTTATTGTACTTTATTTTTCACGAGAAACATATAACAATACAGACTGTTTTTACTTGGAAAAAGCAAGTCTAAAATAAAAAATAAAAGTGGTAGAGGGTGCTTTCCCTTAATTTAGGATCTCACTGTGATTTCGCTGTGATTGATCGGTAATGAGCGGGAAACTGCGGGAAAAGCCGGGAAAAAGCATGGCAGGTTAATATTTGATTTTACTGGATTATTCCAGTTTTCTTCTGTTTTGAAGCTTTCTTTTTTTTAGCCTTCAGCCCCTACCACTTCTTTTTTTAAGTTATTAAAGCAGAAAAATGATGTATAACTGGTCTTTAGTATGAGGTTTTCTTATTATTACCTTTTTATAATCCTGTTTTAAATAAAATTATATATAATCTAAGAAGAAGTATTTCCTTAATAAAAAAAGGAGTCCAAATATTAGAATTTTAAAAATTATCTCACTTATAATTACAAGCATTTTACTTATCTCCTGTGGCCCTGGCTCTGACCCTGGCCCTAATCCTGATATAGAACAACTAAGATCTCCAGGCCCCAGAGTACCTACTCCTGATGCAAATGAAACAACTGAAAATAATCCTGTATCAGAAAATTATGCTTATATTGTTAATTCTATAGAGCAAGACAGTGTCCTTTTTTATTCTGATCAGCCTAACAGAGGTATTGTATTGTTTGCAGGAAAATGCTTTCAATTACCCATAGACAAATTTAAGACATTAAACAAAATTCTTATCAATGATGCTCGATATTCTGTACTTTGTTCAAATACCAGCTCTTTAGCTTGTGATACCTCATCTTTACATTATTCTATTGTTCATTCTGTTAACACTGAAGGTGATAACCTTTATGAAATCAAAGCTGTCGATCCATCAGAAATCAACATAAGTGATTGTGCTCCTTCTTTCCTGTAGGTTTTATTTATATATCCTGATATTTTGCAGAATTATTCAGTCAGTGAGATTTAAAATACCCAACCAAAAAGGAATCTGTGGATTATCCTGACTGGCCAAGTGACTCAAGTGTTCTAGAGTACGTTCTTCCCGTTTTACCAGTAACCAGGCTGGCGGCACATAGTTTCTATTTAAAAGAATTAAACGATCCCCTTGATTAAATCTAAAGTAACCAGATGAAATGGACACATCTTCATGAACTCCCATTAATTGCATAGGTAGAGGAGATTGATACTCCCGATTATTAAAAAGAGCAGAACCATCTATTGCTAATAAGCCTGCTAAAGTTAAAGGTTGATGAGGACGATCTATGAGCACAATGGGACAACCCACTTGAGAAAATACACACACATGTCCCTTTATAGCAACAAAAAATAATTCAAAACCCGTACTATATTCTTCTTCATTAATTTTACTATAAATATTCTGATTCACCTGAATAAGTGTCGTCCTGATATCGTTTTCCGGCACAGAAAGATTTTGCATGATTGGAAAAGGACGCGTGCTTTCCGTATCTTCAGAAAAAAAACTATAGCGCGACTCCAAATCTTCAAAAACTGTCTCTGTCGATAAACTACTTTGACCCCAAGGAGTAATGACTGCCGCCAATTTTTGATTGCTGGATACATGACACTCTGGTCGAGGACGAAAAGTTTTTGCTGAAAAAGCGCGCTCGGTAATGTTCATATCAATAGTTATCCAATTTTACCTTAGACCTTATATAATAAACTCCATCTTTTACATCTTTCAACAAAATTTTATTCCAGTAATCTTTGGCCACTGCCACATTCCCCATACTTTCATTAATAGCGGCCTCTTCATATAAAGGTTTCATCTGTATCTCCAGCCTTTCCAGTGCTTTTTTCATAATTGCCAAAGCCGGCTTATTTCTGGATGGAGGAATCACCTTGGAAACGCTCTCACAAGCGTAATAAGCTTCTTTCCATTGCTTTTGCTCGTATTTCATTTCACAGCCCCTAATGAATGTATTGATTCTACTATTAAAACTCTTTCTTATACCAGCTAATTCCCGTACAGCCTGTTTTCTCTTTGTAGTCAATTCCTTATGGTTACTGATCTTAATAAATTTTTCATAAGCCGCCATCGCCGCCAAAGTTTTTCCTTTTTTATTTAAAGATTTTGCATAGTTATATTTAGCTATAATAGATTGAATGAATTGCCTTCTCTTCTTTTTACGCTCCTGTTCGGCCAATTTAAGAGTTTCATTTGTGTCAAACCGATCCACTAATGATGTAATTCGACCATCAGCTGGTGAAAGTTCAATCGCTGGCTGTAAACAAGACATGAGCTCATACCTCACTTCAATTGTGTTAAACTTTTCACCACATTCCGAAGCAATTTTACCGATAAATTCATCTGTTTCTTTTTCTTTTCTCTTTTGTTCCTCTATATTGAATTGTCTCTGTCGATTTTCAGCAGCTTGTGTACAGGCAACTTCCAATTTCTTGGATTGCTCATAAGAATCTATATATTGATAAATCTTTTTTATTTCACTTTTGCAATATTCAAACTGACCCTGAGCATATAGAAGACGAGCCTGCTGATAAGTATCTTTCACAATTTCCATTTGTTTATCGGACAAACCTCCTGGGTTTTTATTCTTTGCCAGCTTAGTTTCTTCCGCAGCTCGTTTTTTAGCTGCCTCCTGCTGAAAATGATAAATCCCCCCAACCATTGCTACTAACAATACTGTGCCATAAATCAATATTCTTTTTCTATTCTTCTGATAAAGCTTTTTAATAGGTGATACATCATCCACTCCCTCTATAATAACCCCTGGCATATCTGCCGGTGTAGGTGGCATCGCATAAGAAACCTGCTGTTGTTGTGTCGTCATAGGCATATCTAATTCAGAATCAACCGATGGAACAACAACTGGAGCTTTCATGGAAACAAGCTCTTTCTCTAATGAAAGATTTTTAATTTCAAATAATATCTCAATATCTAATATAGAAATTACATCACTGCTTCGAAGAGGATAGGCTTTACCTGGTACGAGTTCACTATCATTGACACAAGTGCCATTTGCGCTTTTTAGATCTGATATAAAATACTGATTTCCCTCCTTTTTGATCTTGAAATGTTTTCGACTAATACTATCACTTTCCACTTGAATATCACATTCCAAGTCCCTGCCTATTATCCATTCTGTTTGATCTTCCAATGTAAAAACATCTTTTTGTCCATTGTCTTCATTATATACTTTCAAAAATACTTTCAGCTTATTTTGATCATTTTCATCAAAATTCATAACCGCAGTTTTTTCATCAGCAGATATAATTTGCATATCTCTTCCTGACTTCTTCGGCTTAGGATCCTCTTTTTCCACTGGATCTGAAGCATTTGAAGGAGCATCTTCTTTCGGTGGCTCTGAAACTAAATTCCGAAATGAAGACTGAGAAACAGTCGGTGGCATTTCTATAAAAAATTCACAATCCATGATCTGAAAAGAGGACCCTGGAGCAATAGCGGCCTCTTCCACAGTTTGATCTTCTACTATTAAAGAACTGGTCTGTGATAGATTACGCACGACCCATGTATTATCATCACCTTTGGATAAAACAAGATGTTTGCGGGAAATACCATGTTGATCAGGTAGTACAATATCATTATCCTGTCCACGGCCTATGCTGTATTCTTTATCTTCTTGTAAATTCACTTCCTGTAAAAGTTTCAGTTTATGTTTAACAATTAATTTAAACATCTAGTACCTGCCTTCGAATTTTATTTTACATATATCATAATTCCCTAAGGCTTCCTTATAAGTTAAATTACTTTTATCCCTAACGGCCAACATGACATTTTTAAAAGCCCCCAAGCAGGCTTCAAATCGACCTTTAGCTCTAGCATCCTTGCCATCCAACATCCATGCCTGTATAAGCTGTTGCTTTTTATTTTGTGCTTTCTGCAAATATGTTCCACATAATTCATGTTGAGGATAGAGAGTTTTACACACACGAAAAGCTTCAATAGCTCGAACATATACACCTTTTCTATAATCTCTAATTCCATTAATATAAGCCGCTTGAGCATCTTTAAAACTAACTTCCATATTTCTTTTCTTTTTTTCCATTTCCTGTTCTTTCAGCTCCGTCAAGCTTTTAACATCTTCTTCAATACTCTCTGCAGTCCTCAGTTTATCTTCCTGAGGTTTTAATTTTTTATCCTCACTTAATAATAAAACCAAAAATAACACCACTAAAGCACCAATCAATATTCTAGGCAATTGGCTTTTCTTACCAGTGGATCGTTTTTTACTCACCGCCGGATGAGGCGATAAACCAGGTTGTTGTATAGATTGTTGCACAGGTGAATCCTGCTGAGCAGTCAATAAAGCCCCTTGTGAAGAGAATGGAACAGGAGCTTTTAATTCTTCCGCATGAACAGATTTGGAAGCAACAGGAGTGCCCGCCGGAGGAATGGGAATAGGAACTTTAACTTTTTGCCCTTGTCGCTGAGACAATACAGGGACCATTGATTTTAATTCTTTACACTCAAACTGCAAAATACTTGTACCACATTTAATGAGATCACCATCTTGGAGTCTTGATTGAATTTTTCTCACACTATTCACTTTTAAGCTGGCTTTACCACTTAAATCTTTAATGTAATAACCTTTACTCTTAAATAAAATAACGGCTTGCTGACGGGAGCATTTTTTATCTTTAGTCAGTTGAATATCACAAGATTTTTCTCTACCAATAATAACTTTAGCAGACACTATCTTATAAGACACTCCTTTATAAGGACCTTGAACCACTTTCAAACGAGCTTCAGGAAGAGATGCCGTATAAGAACGAACATGTTTTAATTGTGCATTATTTTTCATCACCCTTTTACACCTTTACTCTTCAGGATTATCTTGTGTGAAACAAATTAAAGTGTAAGCTACACCGTCTTTGCCATAAATACCTTTAGCAATTAAATGAAACTCCACACCACTGAACTCCAGAGAGTCTGATGCTATTTCAGATGGATGTTGTTGTATTTTTTCCAACAACCCAATAATATTTAATTTCAAAGCCTGATCATCTATATCCTCTACACTACAATTTAAGATTCTTTCCTCACTGACTCCTGTATCATCTTCAAAGTGTGCACTCACTGCCTCCACCCTGCGCGCTTCCATATTAATCCCCAAAGTGGGATAACCTATCATTTCCACCATTTGATTCATTTCCGTCATACGATCATAGTTGGATAAAGCAGATTGCTCTTCCTGACTGACAGAAGATAATCGCGATAAAGCGGAATTAATATTGCTGACAAGATTTTGCAATGCCGGAAAGTCATAACTTGTCCGCACATCTATCGTATCATCTCTTAAAGCCAAATTAAGCTGTCTGTTGATGACCACAATAGGATACTCTATCATTTTGTAGAGAAAAAAGAACAATAAAACTCCCAATACAAATGCAATAAAAAAAGTTTGCACTAAAAGACTCAATGTTCTTTTATTGTTAAAAGCCAAGGAACCTATATCATAAACAACAGCTGAGTAGGCATAAGCTGTATGCATATTGGTTTTTGAATTATAAAATATAATAGGAACCATAGCGCCGACTGTTTGTGAATCTATTTTCTCCACAGTCGTTTTTTCCTGTTTTCGTCCTTTATTAATAAAAGAAAGCTTGGAATAAGTGTGTACTCTGTCAGCAGGAGCTACAATACGTCCATCTTTAGCCAAGATGATAAAAGCCTTTTTCACTCCAGGTCGACGAAAAGCATAATCCACATTTGTTGCCGTGTACATTTTATCTTTAACAGCTTCTTTATTCATTTGTGCTAGAGTTGTGGCTATACTTTCTGCATGATCCATACTCGCCTGTTCCACACTGGAATTTAAAATTTGAATAAGTGGAACAGATGAAAGAGAAGTAACAATCAAAACAAATACAATCAGAAAACAAGCGATAACCCATTTTAATTCCAACCACTCCGGCAATTTATAAATTCCCGGTAACACCACTGTATTTATATAATTAGAAAACCAATTCTTTAAAGTTAGAGGACCAGTTGATGCTCCTGCTGACTTTCCTTCTATATTTCCATCAGCGGGCATGGCCCCTGCCTGATCTCCCGGGATAGCTGATTGTCCATCATTACCGGATCCTGGGTACATTGCAGGAGGCATACCTGCGACTGGTGCCTGTTGCGCATAATTTTGCCCCATCATTTGTTGTTGATTTAGGGAAACCATAGCGCTCTTACTGGCTCGAACAATATCGAAGGTCACACGATACAAAGACACTTTATCTTTTGGTTGAATTTCACTTTCCTGTATTTGAACACCATTAATAAAAATGCCATTACTGGATTGAAGATCCACAATCGAAACGCCATGTTCATCCACTTCCAATTCAGCGTGTTTTTTAGAAACACCCGCCTCAGGAATAACAATTTGACATTCCTCAGCCCTACCCAGAATATATTTTCCATCCTGAAGAGGTAATTCCTGTCCTGCTAGTTTTCCATTTAAAAATCTAATCGCCCACATAGAGTTGTTCTCCTATCTGAATACGATGCTTCTTTAAAGCCGGAGTTTTTAACTCAAACACAGAATGAGTTTTGGAAAATAAAGAAGGACTCACTATTTTCCAAGGCAACACCTGTTGAAACACAGCACTCACCTGCAAAGCTTTTGTCACAAAAATCAAATCAATTGGAAAATACATAAAGAAAGTATGAATACCACCCCAGCAGGGTTTAATCCAAAAAGCTTCTGATATAGGCATATCTTTTCTACCCATCAAACCTACTGTACGGGAAAAAAAAGTTTTGGCTTCAATAACATTTTGCGCCAATACCTGGTTGTTTGTTTTATTGATGAGGCGAAGCATTTTTATACGCCTCCTCCATATATAAATTGAAGTCCTACAGGAGCAAAAACAGCAATAAACACAGCTGGCAAAATAAAAGCCACCATAGGAAGCAACATTTTCTGAGAAGCTTTTGCTCCTGCCTCTTCCGCTCGTGAAAAACGCTCATGTCTCATTTGTTCTGATTTGGCTTTGAGTGTTTTAGCCACACTGGCTCCTGTCTCATCTGAATCAATAATCATCGTACAAACACTGGTGACTTCATCAATATCCAATCTTTTGGACATAGACATTAAAGCATCTTTACGAGAACTTCCTAATTTCAGATCTTTTTGCAAAATTAAAAACTCATCTCCTAACACGCTGTCTTTCACTTTCTCTGTCAACTTTTGTATAGCTCCAAAAAAATCCAAGCCGGCTTCTGTACTCAAAGCCAATAAGTCCACAAAAAAAGGAAGCTCTATAATGATAGAACCATAACGTTTGTTTTTTTGACTGTTACAATACATTTGAGGAAAATAAAAACCAAAAACAGCTATTCCAATACTTGCTATATAAGGGTAGCCCATACTCAAAGCAAAATTAGCTATAATAAAAAATAAAGGAAACATAGCTCCCCATAAAATCTGTAGACCAATAAACTCGTCGACATTGAGTTCTCTCTTTAAGCCTGCAGTCAGAATTCTATTTTCTACTTTTTCCCGATACTTTGGTGATTTGATTTTTTTAACATGTTGAAGAGTTAAGCTATGCACTAAGGGTCTGGAAAATTGAATTAAGGGCATTTTAGAACGCACTGGTTCATCATCCTCTGCCCAGGCCAAAGAAGAAGCCCCACTATTCCTTCCGAACAAACTAATACAAAAAAGATAAACAGCCAGTGCGCCTATAGCTAAACCAGCTATTAAAAAAATTAAGTCAAAGTCTATCATTCACTCCTCACCTTCCTTCATAAGTTATCGGTATTTTTATTAAAAACATAAAAAAAACTGCAAATTTTATAGTTAATTCATAGTTTGAAGGCTCTACTTACAGAATTCTTATTCATGTGAAGCAGCTTATAAGAAGCTAAGTAAAAGTTTTTATAAGCAGGGCTTTAGACCTATTGTGTAAACATTTTTCTAAAATCCAATCCGGTGAATAGGATATGTTTTGCATTATTTCTAATGGTAAACTCTATTCAAAAAAATAAAAAAGCTAACGCATGGAATAAGTATTAGCTTTGTTGATTTTTTTTTTTTAATCTTCTGAGGCAAGAGCTGGATGCTTTGGTTTTTACAACTGTTCGGTAAAAATCTAAGAACAAGGATGTTCTTCTTTTAACTGGTTTCAATGGATTGAAGCTTTTGTAAGAAACCTTAAGCAGAGGAAAAAAATGAAACTCGATCCAGATACTCTACTTACTAAAACATTCTCTCGTAAAAACTTTGGAGGATATAGTAAAACTGAGGTGGTTGATTTTCTTAAATCAATGGCTGAAGAATTAAAAGAACACCTTAAGCAGAAACAGGACTTTTCTGAAAAACTCATGGAAACAGAAGCTTTTGTACGAGAGTATCGTGACCGGGAGGAAATGTTAAAAAGCACCATAACAACTGCACAACAAATGTCTAATAAAATTAAAATAGATGCAGAAAAAGAAGCGCAATTTATATTGGCAGATGCCAAGCAAAAAGCTGAAATAATTGTCAAAGATGCTAAAAATTCCTTAAAGAAATCTTATCAGGACTTATCTGATTTAAAGCGTTTGCACATTCAATTAAAAAACACCTTAAAATCTGTATTACAATCTCATCAGGATCTTTTGGATCAGGGACATTACCCTACAACGTTCACTGCTTCACAAAAAACAGAAAATTCAGAAGAAACGCTCATAGAACGAAAAGTGGCGGAAACACTCAATCAGGCTGTACAAGCTAAAGATTATTTATAAACAATTTTCAATATCAGCTCTAAGACCTGTTCCAACTTGAATTAATGATTTGAACCAGTTAAAATTTTTTATATGAATTTTTATTTATTCTTTACATTCTTTCTACTTATAGCTTTTTTTCAATTGTCATGTATCGAAAACAACACAAATGAAAATGACACTCCCTCTTGTTTGCAAAATGAACAATGCACTGACCGTTGCAATGAGCTATTTAAAAGTAATGAGGAATCTTCAAGTAAATGTTTAAAATTAACAGAAACAGAAGTGAGTAAAATAGAAAAAACTCTTTCCGCTATTAAAACACAACAATGGAGCAGCATTGATGAACATGAATTAAGAGCACTCTTAAATATCAATAAAGATCTCTGGCTTAAATATATTCATACCAATCGAAAACATGCTCAGGAGATGTTGTTGTGGCTGGCAGAAAACCCTGATATTGGAAGACAAATGAAGGACACCGATGAAATTTTCAGAAAAGCTTTTAAAACACTGTCACAAACTCAAGGAAATCGGGCTTTTATTGAAGGGTTAAAGACAATCATAGACACAGAAAATAACAAAACTTTTCTCGAAATTTGTGCTGAAAAAAATAACGATCTTCCTTTTGAAAAGGTTCATAAAATCTTAGTTCAAGAGTGCAATAACAGCACATCTTGTATTAAAAGCCTTTATTGTGATCTGAATAAGGCCCTTGTATTTGCCAAGCTTAACAAGTTGGGATTAGGTGGCGAAGCTGATCAGGACGGAGACAGCTTACATAGTGACGAATGCACATAATTTGTTACATTTGTTCCGGTGCGGAAATAGCCAGGTAAGACAACCCTTCTTTTAAAACCAATTGCACTGCTTTTACCAAGGCCAGGCGGGTGTTTTTTTTCTGTTCATCCGTAAGAGAACCAATAGGACAACTTTGGTAAAACTGTGAAAATTTACGGGCTAAATCAAACAAGTAATAACACACAGAAGATGGTTTCATTTGGCGAGTGCTTTTTTCCATAATCAAAGAAAACCAAGATAGGTGTATCAGCAATTGCCATTCTTCTATTTGCTCAATTTTTTGTAAATCATAATTTTTTACTTTTTTATGTTTGTTTAACAAAGTACAGGCTCTGGCGTGGGCATATTGAATGTAGGGACCGGATCGGCCGTCCAGTTTTAACCACTCTTCCATATCAAAAACGATTTTTTTATTCATGTCCTGTTCATTCATGCCGTACTTAATAGCTCCCTCGGCAATGATCTTGGCAGTGTGATTAATTTTCTTTTCTGTCCATTGCTTGTTCTCTTTATATTTATTTAAAAAATTAGTTTTTATATAAGACTGCATAGTATCTATCAACTCCATAATGGGAACAATATTGCCTGCACGGGAACTCATGGGACCGGATTTTAATTCCACAAAATTATATTTGAGATGTTGCGATTTTTTTGCCTGATCAGGAAAACCTATTTGACTAAACACTTGTAATACCTGTTGAAAATGTTTTTCCTGCCTTTGATCCACAACATAAATATTTTTAAAAATTTTAAAATCTTCAAATTTTTTCTTTATCAGATATAAATCCTTCGTGGCATAAAGACCGTTGCCGTCTGACTTCAAAAGTAAGCAAAACCCCAGTTTTTCACCTAAATCCAGACCAATGGCCCCTTCGGAGAGTTGCAGTTTTTTCTGACGATAAAGCTCTTTAATCCATGCCACAGAGGGTTTATCCACTTCAGACTCCCAGTACCACTTATCAAAATTAACGCCAGCCCACTGATAGATCTCCTTCATTAAATCATGGCTCCACTTTCTAGTCTTTTTCCACAGAAGATAAAACTCCCCTTTTTTCTTATAAAGCTGTTGCAAAATCTCTGTGATTTGTTGCTCAGTGATTTCCTTATTATTTTTTTGTTCTTCTTCAAACATCCGCCAGGCCCCAGTATAAACTTTCCCCAGCCATTCCCCTTTTCGATGAGCTGGCACCCTTTCTTTATTATGGTGCTTTAAATACCACAAACATTTGGCCACATGAGTGCCAGAATCCCCTGGAAAAGTGCATGTTTTGACTAAAAATCCTCTTTTTTTCAACAAAGTCACCAGTGCCAGGCCGAAACAGAGGTTTCTTAAGTGACCGATATGCAATTCTTTATGCGTGTTGGGCTGAGAGTATTCGATAAGATAAGAGGTTTTTTGTTTGCCTCGATTTTTCATATCAAACAATTGCCCTTTAAGAAGAGGTTTTAATAAATATTCATTTAGAAAATCCGGCTGAAAAAATAAATTCACATAAGATCCTTCAGCATGGGCTTTTGTAAATACAGAGGACTGAGAGCAGTCTTTTGCCAATGATGTAGCTATCTCACCTGGATTTTTTTTAAGAGCTTTGCTGAGGAAAAAACAGGGCAATGCCCAGTGGCCCCACTCTTCCTGTGGTGGGCTGGTAAATACGCCTGCCAATTCCTCTGCTGACACCTGCACCTTGAACAGCTTGAAAATTATTTCTACCGTTTCCTGGCAGAGTTTTTTTGTAAAAGTATCCAGAAAAAGAGGCTGTTCCATATTATATGACTTATTCCTTGAAGCCCTTATTTTATCAGAAGATTAAAAAAATGGCTTTAGGTTTTGCACTCAGAACGGAGCATAAATACTTAAATGTTTATATAAGAGTAACCAGAAAAACCATACTTCTCAAAAGATGAGGGAAAAACCTATTTGATAGAGAAAATAGAGTGGCTTTGTATACAAAAAAAGCAGGCTTTTTACGACCTGCTTTTTTAAATAATTAATTTTACTTTATTAAGTAATAGTTTAGTTGGCGTATCTGCAGTTTCGCTTTATTTCCCACCTTTTTGCTATTTGTGCTCTTTCTTCTCTTATATTCATTACTTCTGTTAAAGCAACATCAAAAGATTCTTTGAATGTTTTTCCAACACGCAGATTTCTAGAAGTATGTACAAGCACACCAAAATAGTTAGGACGACCTTCTGTCCAGGATAAAGCTTCTACCAAGTTATGTAACATATCACGTACGTTCTCTACTGCTGCTGGATCCTGGTTGTCTGGATTTCGTACATCCTTTTTGCCACTAACTCTGGCAATAAGATAAGCTATCGCTTTAACTTCTAGAGCTGTGAGCTGAGCCTTACCTTCAACAACTTTTTGTTGGAATCCCAACAAATTATCTTTCAGACGTTTGTCAATAACTTTTCTACCTTTTAATGTTACACCATTTACAACATCACTTAATCTAGCTACTGTTTCAGATTTTAATTTATTTGTAAAACCACTCAAAAGCCCACGGCTCTGGTTTGCTGAAGCTAACGAACCAATATCAAATCCTTGCTTTACAACTCGTCCATTTTCACTAGTACGAGCGCGTACATTTTCACTAGTACGAAGTAAATCCCCATTTCTACCTGGATCCAATGCTGGATCCAATGCGTCCTGATATAGATCTCTAACATGAAACATAGGACTAGGAGGCTTCACAGGCTCACCTAATCGAGCGCTCTCTGTAACTTTTGCAGCATTTAGATCAAGCTGATTAACAAGACCTTGATAAGCATCTTTTGTTCTCAATGCTGGATTTTTAACGTCTTTTGTTCGCCCTTTTGCTTCACTATACATGCTGGCAAAAAGCAGGGTTGAAAAAATAAGTGTAGATAAAATTTTCGTGCTCATGTTATTACTCCTTCTTCTTTTAACAATTCTTTATAACAATTTCTAAAACCAGCTTGTACTACAAAAAATCAAAAATCAAAAACCTTTTTTTCATTTTTTTATTTAAGAATGAAATATTTTCATAGTTTTAATTTTTCTGTGAAAATTTTTCATGCTTTCTCCCTTTATTATAGTCACTATTCAAACCCAAAATCAAATTATCATAATTAAAATTAAATTCCCTTACTGTATGATTTTTTAATAACCGTGAAAATTTTTCACACAGCCCAAATATTCCTTTTGTTTTTCTTTTCTTGCCTATATATTGACTCAAAACAGCAATTATAAGCAAGAAAAAAGGATTTTAAATGCAAACATCTTTATTTTATCGATTTTTACTCATATTACTTTTGCTCTTCAATCCCATCAGCTCTTTAGCAAATAAAGGCGAACCTCCTAAAGACGGTGAACCTCCAAAGGAGGATCTAAACATCCATATCGATAGAGCTGATCGAGAGGAGTTAAATAAATTTAAGCCCTCTAATATTACTCCCGCTGATGTAAAGTTTATGGAAAAGCAATTTAAAAAGCTGGGAGAAAACCTTCAGAACCTAGAAGGAGGTATCATACACAATTTTACAGGCGAACGCACAATAAGAGATCAAAATGGTAAAAAAATGAAAGTACGGGTACGAGGGCCGATAGAGAAAATGCGCTATCAAACACGACATTTTCCAGCAGAAGCTTTTATTTTTTATTCCGCTATTGGTGCCACTATGGCCACTAAAGCTTGGGTGGAAGCTGGGAATGGGCGTACAGACCCTATGTGGCTCAGTAATTTATATCATGAACTCACCTCTCCGGTTGGACTATTCAGTTTTTATTGTTTTTTACTGGCCAGCGGACAAACTGGATACGCTTTCGCCAAATTATGGAACCTGGAAAAAAAATTAGCAGGTGTGAAAGCTCAAATGGCAATAGTTCAAGGAGCAAAAAATTCCGGACAACTCACAAAAGAGTTATTAAAAAGACAAAAAAGATTACAAAGAGGTTTAAGGTGGCAAAACACTATTGTCGGGCAAGCAGGTCTGGCAATGGGTATTTTTGCTTCTAATGTAGTGACAGAATTTTATTACGTCATGCAAAGCCCAACTTGGGATCATTGTATAAAGGAAATATTCAGGAAAGATAAAACATTAATCTCCCAAAACCATGCGCTTCAGTGTGATTTACTTGCTGATGAAGCATGGGATACAATTCGTTCATGGGGTCCAGCTGTACTTTCCGTATTATCAGCTTCCTTGATTTCCTCTGCACTTATGGAAGCCTCTGCAATTAATAAAGGGGTGCAAAAATTAAATAAGCTAAGACATGGCATAAAAGAGGGAATAGCCGACATAAAAACACAAGAAATACCAGTTAAAAAACAAATTAAATTGCCTTTTATCAGCAATCTAAATATTAAATATTCACCCACTACTTTAAGCAAGTGGAGAAAATATGTCGCACTGGCTACCCTTACTCCTATTGTTAAGGTTGCACAATGGGGTGTTAAATTTATCAATCTGGTCGGATTTATGTTGATCGATGAACATTTGACCCACAAAATGTTTGAACCAATAAATGAATATTGGATTTTAGGAGATCTAAGAGGTGGTATAGACAACTTTATAGGACAATATGCCCGCATGAATCCAGATGAAGATGGCCTAATATGTGAAACAAATAATGATTGTGAATATCATCCCGTGCTGGTATCTGCCCATGAAAGCGCTCAGCAATTTTCACAATGGAGACAATATAAATCACTTATACTTACGGGAGCTCACCATAATTGGCTGATGTATATCAATAAGGCCACAGGCGCTGCTATGGCGGCACAACAAATTTACACCCAACTTGTCCAGGCATCTACTGATTTACATTCTAATTTTAATAAGGAACATTATTTTATTTCCGAAGAAGATTCTTTTACAGAATATGAATCAACATTAATTAAAGATATGAGGAAAACTGGAGCTGAAATTAGTGAGCTTGAAGAAAATATCACCAGGCTGGAGAAGAGCTTAGAGGAGTCTTCAGAAGAAAACTCATCTTCTGAAGAACAAAAAATATTTGCTCCTCTTGATTTAATTTCTAAATCCAAGAGACAAATTACAATGGCAGAAAGAATTAATCTATTTGCAGAAGCTCTAGATGAATTAAAAGACTATAAAAATGCAAATAATATTAATTGTCAAAACCAAACAGCTAAGCTTCAACAACTAGAGTTAGTGAACCCTAATATTTCCCCTCACCCGGACTATTACTTCCTACAATTAAAAAGGACCTCCCAATCTTCTTATTTATGGACAGATGCTGAAAGAGCTTGCATTTTAGAAGCTATGTTTAACACCATTTATTCTTCTAATATTGAACCATTTTTTACAGATAGTGATTCAGCAAAACAACAAGCTGAAGATATTATTAAAGCTACTATGGGTGGCATATCAGAAGCAGAAGAACTCCGTACATGGGGTCGTGATTTACTAAGAAAAAAAGTGTTATCAGCCGGATTGGAGCTTCTTGGAACAATATCCATACAAATGCGGCGTAAAATTAATGATGAAGCACATATTCCAGTAATAAATAGTTATATTCCTCGATCTGACAAAAGACAAAAAAGAATTGATGATCAGATAGCACAAAATATTTTTGTGAAACTACATGAAAAAATGAAAGTAATCAGATCTTATCCTCGTGGTGAACTCTATACACAAAAAATAAATAATCACTATAACAACCTTACCGAACAGGAAGGTCATCAGTTCATACCAGCATTGTTTGATTTTAACATATTCCGCAATGATCGCATGACAGATTTTATGCTGAGTTCATTCTTATGTGGTGAAAACGAGGAGATATTTAAAGATATTAATCTTGATCGGGGTGGTATTTTAAACAGATTAGATCAAGGGGATCACCCGACAGATATAATAGAT
Source organism: Bdellovibrionales bacterium (assembly GCA_965226095.1). Classification (GTDB taxonomy): domain Bacteria; phylum Bdellovibrionota; class Bdellovibrionia; order Bdellovibrionales; family UBA1609; genus JANQSP01. The sequence goes on from OZ245336.1 coordinate 152,561, forward strand.
GATGAGCTTTCTGCTGTAAGCAGGAATTTTAATGGTACATATTACACATCAGTATTGCCTCGCTTTCCAGCTTTGAAACTAAGTGATCAAGAGTTAAGCCAATTATGTTCAGAACGTATAAACACTCTAAGTACTAGAACCGGCGTTTCCACGAGTTATCTCCCTGTCAAGGTAGGTAATAGAAGTTATCCCAACCTTTTACATTTGGTATTAGATAATATTGACATAGAACAATTAAGAAATCTTGCTATCCCTTTCATGGAAAAAGACAAACTGGAAGATATAGAAATGCTCCAATCAAGCATAGAAACACTCCAAGCAAACATAGATGAATGGGTAAAGATATATAACGAATTGAACAGCAGTTTCATAGAGGATTTTGTAGAACGAAGACAGGAATTTATTCAGAATTTTTACAAAAATATATATCCAGGGATAGCAGAGCGGGCACTAAAAAATGAAGAAATTACACAAGAGGAGTTTCACATAAAGGAAGAGTTATGGACTTCTATTCGGGATAAAATAGACAATAACCAATTAGCACAAATGTCACAGGACGAAATTAATGACTTTAAACAAACTTTAGCACGAGAAATTGACAATAGTCCCACAGCACTGAAAAATGCACAAACAACATTAGAAAATTGGCAAACAAGCAATACAAATGAAACCATAAAAACAATAGAACCTGCTCATCTTTTTAGTATATGGTGGGAAAATACTATTACGCCTTCAATAGATTATTTTCTATCTTTATCCAAAGGAGAATTTGAAGATATGAGAGACTATCAATTCCCTGGACCTTTATTTCAAAATACAGTAGAAGAAATAGATTTAGTAATTAATAATACAATAGAAGGGAACAAACTCATAGAACTGTTTCCATCCTTAGTAGCAAATAATCAATTAAGTAGTTCTATATTCATTTCACCTCTTATGTCCGCAGATTTTGGGATTACACCATCGTATTCTTCAATTATGACGCATAAACATACTCTAAATCTAAAAGTACCGGAAGGTATTTTTGCCAATATTCATTTTGAAATGACTTATTGGGCAGATTTAATTATGAATATGGCAAAAAGAAAAAAAGAACTGGATCCTGATGCTCATATCGATTTGGCCACTCTTAAACAGCAATTAAACACCTTTACCGACATGTATGATGTAGATAAACTCTCTTATGATATACAACCTATGCTGGTGGGAGGAAATGATATAATGGAACCTTTTAATCCTGAAGATCGTGAGTCTGCTTATCTTTGTCATGAGCAAGGTACGGAAGGCGCCTGGTATAATCCTATCACCTGGTGGGGTTATGTAAAAAATTCTTTTATGCCTGTGCAGGTGACTCAGGAATGTTCTCTTCATTACAGATCCTTTTACTACCATTGGTTTCAGGATGATGAAGATAAATATTTCCAAAAGAAAAGATGTTTAAGAGCTAACTATCTGCCAAAAAAAATGGGAGAACAATTTGGTATCGACATTAATGTATTATATAGCCGCCAAATGGATAGTAACTATGATCGTCAAATTGGCGCTTTTGGAGAAAGTGAAATACATGAAAATAAAAGTAGCGACAGTAACACATTATTGGATCAACTCTTAAAGTATGCTTTACTTCGATTAAATGTGCTGGAAGTGGAAATGAGCCAGGCAATAACTATGCGGTGGGACCCTGCTGTTGATAAAACAGAACAACATCATGATTATATGCTAAATCCAACAATACCTTCCACAGGGAAAAACTCGTGTGACAATTATATTGAGGAATTCGATGCCTTGATAGACTCCAAAGTCGAACAAGCAATGGAAGAAGCGGAGCTAGCTGAAGAAGTGGAAACACAGCCTTAACTAAATACATTGTTTGACAAATGATTCAAATTTTCTTTAAACAATACATGTGTTGTTACAAAAAATTTTTCGCAGATCCGCTTTAAGCCTTCTCACTCTTTTTTTAGCCATCAGTTTTAGTTTTTTTCTCATTCATCTGGTGCCTGGCGATCCCATAGATTTTATTTTAGGAGAACAAAGTGGATCCGTAGAACGATTGCAACTGCAAAAATCACTTGGGCTGGATCAAAGCCTTGGACAACAATATAAAACTTTTCTCACTAAACTGATCAAAGGAGACATGGGGCAGTCCTTGCATTCCCGCCTACCCGTTCGAAAACATCTGGCAGATGCCCTGCCAGCTACTTTTCAACTGGCCATTTTGTCCTTACTATTAGCTATGCTGTGGGGACTGCCGACCGGTTTTGTATCTGCAGTGAAAAAAGGTAAAATAGATTTGAGTTTATCTGTGTTTTCTCTTTCTGCTATGTCCATTCCCGCTTTTGTCCTGGCACCAATTTTAATATGGCTCTTTTCCGTCCAACTTTCTTTGTTGCCAGTCAGTGACATGTCTGCCGGTATTCGATCTTTTATTCTACCAGCCCTGAGCCTGGCCCTACCTTTAGGAGCAGTCTTAGTTAAAATGAGTCGCGCTTCCTTATTGGAAATCATGAATCAAAATTATGTGCGAACGGCCTGGGCCAAGGGACTCTCTTTCAAAGCAGTGCACTTTAGACATATATTAAAAAATGCACTCACCCCTATTATTACTGTACTGGGTCTTCAAATGGGAGCCCTGCTCACTGGCACTGTGATCATAGAAAGTATTTTTGATTGGCCAGGACTGGGCCTACTATTGTTGGAATCCATTTATCGTCGTGACTATCCGGTGGTGCAAGGTTGTGTACTGCTTATTGCTGTCATTTATGTCCTGGTTAATTTAACAGTGGATATTATGTATATGTGGACACAACCTAAAATCAGATTTTCATAAAAAGGATAGAGTATTGATAAAAAATTATAAATTGTTTTTCACTCCCAGAATGTTGGCAGGCTTAATTGGATTATCCATAATAACAGTCCTGGCTTTATTGGCTCCTGTTATCAGTCCTTTTGACCCTTTGAATATGAACTTGGCAAGAGCTTATGAAAGCCCTAACCTTCAACACTTGTTTGGCCTGGATGAAAACGGTTTGGATCTACTTTCCCAAGTTTTCTACGGCAGTCGTATTTCCTTATTCATTTCTCTATCTGTTGTTTTAATTTGTTTGTCTGTGGGTTTAATCATTGGATCCGTTTCTGCTTATGCCGGAGGCATGGTGGATCAAGTACTCATGCGGTTGGTGGACTTAGTATCTGCCTTTCCACGATTCCTGTTGGCTCTGGCGGTGCTGGCTTTTTTAGGCTCCAGTATATTAAATCTGATTTTAGCCTTGTGCCTTTCCGGCTGGACTGGCTTTGCCAGGCTGGTGCGAGGTGAAGTTTTACATCTGAAAGAAGAAGAATATATATTAAGCGCCAAGTCCCAAGGCGCCTCCCTTAGAAGAGTTTTGTGCTTTCATATCTGGCCAAACCTTTTAGGGATACTGTCCGTACAAGTTGCATTTTCCTTGGTGGCTGTCGTGATTGCTGAGGCAGGCTTAAGCTTTTTAGGTTTGGGAGTACCCGCTGATATCCCCTCCTGGGGCCGGCTGCTTAGCAATGGCAGAACAGTATTAGCGGAAGCTCCTCATATCAGCTTTTTTCCTGGATTGGCCTTGTTCCTATTGGTCTTATCCTTTCAACTCTGTGGAGAAGCTCTAAGAGATTTTTTTGATCCAAAAACCAAACAAGGTGTAAAAACATGAAACCCAGTCAGCTTATTTGGTCAGGCATACAAGGTCTCACTCTCACCCAAGAAGAAAAACACTGGATCGAAGAAGAGGAAATCTCCTGTATCATTTTATTTAAAAGAAATATTTCCTCTCTTCAACAATTTCATGAACTTTGTCACAGTATCCATCAGTTAAAAAATAAACCTCTAATTGCCATGGACAGAGAAGGTGGACCAGTGGATAGATTGAAATACCTATCGGAATTTTGCCAATGGCCAGCTCCGGAACAATTGGCAAAAATTTGTTCTTTAAGTGAAATTAAAAAGACCGCTTTCTACATGGGAAGAGAATTAAAAACAGCAGGCATTGCTATCAACTTCGCACCCTGTTGGGATCTCCCCTCTACCTCTGTACCCAGTACATTATTTAAAGGAAGATTATGGACCTTATCCGCAAATGTGCAACAGGTGAGTGAAAATGCAAAGGCTTTTCTACAAGGTCTGGAAGAGGCTGGTCTGGCTAAAACCGCCAAGCATTTTCCCGGACATGGCGGTGTTTCAGAAGATTCTCATAAAACATTGCCCATAGATAAACGCCCTTGGAAAGAGATCCAACAAAAGGATTTAATGATTTTCCAAAACGCTATTGAACAAAACCTGGATTTAATAATGACTGCCCATGTTTTATATTCAGATATGGATTCTAAATTTCCCGCTTCTTTGTCACAAAATATTTTGCAAAATATTTTACGGGAACAAATGCAGTTTAAAGGTTTGATTGTATCTGATGATCTGGATATGAAAGCACTCAGTGGCTCTTTAAAAGAGATCACCATAAATATTTTAAAAGCCGGAGGGGATATTTTATTAAAATGCCAAATGAATGCTAATAACTTTCAAATCTCTAAATGGCTGAATGAAGCTGTTCAGCAAAAAATATTATCTGTTAGTGCCATGCAGGAAAAAATTCGAAGACTTAAAAAATTTAAACAAAGATTTTCAAATATAACTCCTCTCCCCTTTGCTGAATGGCAAAATATTGTAACAGACCCAATAGTCCATGCATGGTGCCAAAAATTACAAAGTCGTATCCAACAAGCATAAAACCTGACAAAATTTAATTTTATAATATATTGAAAGAAGAAATGAATATCCATAAAGATAAAGTCATTGTTTTAAAATATATTCTTTTTGAAGAATCTCATTTGATTATACACACTTTAAATATACAAGGAGCCAGGCTGTCTTTTATAGCTAAAGGAGCTAAAAAAAGTCGTAAAAGATTTGCCGGCGGGGTGTTGGAGCCAGGACATTTTATTGGTGTGGAATACCGTCAGGCTCGCCGCTCTTCCTTGCATTTTCTACAGGATGCCTGGTTTTTAAGACGTTTTGATGGCTTAAGAAAAGACTATGAACGTTTAAATATGGCTTTACATTTTTTGAATCTGATCGAAAAAATCAGCCAGGAGGGAATGGAAGACTGTGCAGATATATTTAACTTACTGGGCAATAGCTTAAATGCTCTGGAACATTCACAAGATTTACCCGCTTTACAATTTGTCTTTGAGTATCGCCTCTTACTAAGCCAGGGAGTTTTACCAACAGAATTGCATTTACACAAAACACTTTTAGGCTTGACTGTGGAAGATCATTTTCAACTCAACAAAGAAGCCATTCATTACAAGGATATGAAACCGGCTGTGCATTCAGCCATAGAAGACTATGTTTTCAGTAGATAAAAATTGACATAAAAATACTATCCAGGCGAGTGTATATAAGGATGAGTGTCATTCCAGTGAAAACGGGAATCCAGAAAATAACATAAATGGTACCCGACTGGATCCCTGCTTGCGCAGGGATGACGAAGCTTAAGCGGGAATGCCGGTAGGGATAGCACTAAGTAATTTTTTAGTGTAATCATCCTGAGGACGAGCATAAATATCTACAGAAGAATTATGCTCAACCACTTTCCCTTTATTCATGACACAAACTTCATCAGAAATAAATTTCACCACCGCCATGTCATGAGAGATAAAAATATAAGTTAAGCCCATTTCTTCCTGTAGATCCAAAAGCAGGTTAATAATTTGAGCTTGGATGGATACATCCAAGGCTGAAACACATTCATCACATATAATAAACTCCGGTTGAACAGCCAAAGCACGGGCAATGCAAACCCTTTGTCTTTGTCCACCGGAGAATTCATGCGGATAACGATGAAGCATCTCGGAGGTTAAACCTACTCGCTCCATAAGGGCTTCTGCCTTTTTCAACCGCTCTTTTTTATCCGCCCCCAGTTTATGAATCAACATAGGCTCCATAATAGCGGAACCAATAATCATTCTTGGATTTAAAGAAGCATAAGGATCTTGAAAAATCACCTGCATTTTTTTTCTAAGAGGTTGCATTTCCTTCCAAGATAAGTTCATAATATTTTGATTCCTATAAAAAACCTCTCCGGCAGTCAGTGGAAGCAATCGTAAAATAACTCGGCCCAAAGTAGTTTTTCCACAACCGGATTCCCCAACTAAGCCTAAAGTAGCACCTTTTTGTACAGTAAAAGAAACATCATCGACTGCTTTCACCCAAGACTGAACAGTTCCAAAAAAATTCTTTTTAAGAGGAAAATATTTTTTTAAATTTTTTATTTCCAATAAAACTTCACTATTTGATAAACTTTTTACGACTTTCTTTTCTGGCTCTTTTGGATCCAAGGGCTTCCCCTCTTCATCCATGTAATCATTCATCACCGGTAAACGATGACAATCCTTGTCCAGAGTAGGCCTGCAAGCGATCAAACCACGAGTGTAGGGGTGCTCCGGCTGAGAAAATACTTCAGCTGTACTCTTATGCTCTACAATTTTCCCTTTATACATAACCAACACTTCATCCGCTATCTCTGCAATCAAACCCAGATTATGAGTAATAAATAAAATACTCATGGAATATTTTTGCTGTAAATTCCTTAACAACTCCATAATCTGTTTTTGAATAGTCACATCCAGGGCTGTCGTCGGTTCATCCGCAATAAGTAAATCCGGACTACAAGCAATAGCCATTGCAATCATTACTCGCTGTCTTTGTCCCCCACTGAGCTGATGAGGATAAGATTTGATTCGCTCCTGTGGTTCTTTAATTTCCACTTGTGTCAGCAATTCAATAGACTTTTCCCAGGCTTTCTTCTTGGATAAACCCTGGTGCAAAATCAAAGCCTCTGAAATCTGATTACCAACAGTAAAAACCGGATTCAAACTGGACATAGGCTCTTGGAAAATCATGGAAATTTTATTGCCTCGAATTTTTCGCAAAGCCGGCTCCGGTAAAGATAAAATATCTTGCTTATCCAAAAAAATTTGTCCGGAGGAAATGCGCCCAGGAGGTTCTGGAATCAATCTCATCATGGATAAAGCCGTCACACTTTTGCCGCTACCGGATTCCCCCACTAAGCCTATTGTTTTTCCTTTTGGAATATCAAAAGATACTCCTTTGACAGCATGTATAGTTTCCCTATTATCAATAGAAAAATCCACTGATAAATTTTTAACTTGTATTAAAGGTGACATATTTCCTCGTGAAAACAATTGGTTATTTTATTGACCTTCGACTGCTTCCCTATTTTGTCGTAAACCATTTAAAAAACAACAACAAAAGTATTATGTGTTTTTCATAAAGAATACAAGTATTAAATCATATTGACCAAGGGTTTAAACAGATCTGCCTACTTTTGTAGAGGATGACATAGCCATTTAAGAAGTATTGAGCTGGAAAGTTCAGCGGCGAGAGTTCAAGCGTAGCGTCCCGAGCAAGCTGAATCTTTACAGCTTAAAGATACTGAAAGGGCTGACTCTCTTATTAACCATGTAATCTTTACATCTTCTCTATAAAAATTTGCAATGCTCATTTTTCTCCTATAGGATGCTCACTAATTGATGAAAAATAAGTGGAAAAAGGATTGAACATGAAAAATTTTAAATCTTTTCTATGGTTATTATGTACACTAGGTATCTTTCATTCTTTCGCCCAGGATCTCCCCTCTATTCCAGAAGTTATTCAACAAGCTCAACATTCAGTTTATAAAATAACAAAAAAAGACATACCTGGAAATGGAACGGTTTTTTTTATATCCCCCACTCTCTTTGTTACCAATTTTCATGGAGTGGGAAGCTTGAATTTAGAAGATGAAAAATTCGACGAAATACAATTATATCAACAAGAACAACTTAGTCCTTTAAAAATAAAACAAGTGGTCGCTATATCAGCCTTATTTGATTTGGCGATATTGGAAACACATACACCAGTTGATTCTTATCTAGCTATCAATGGACAAGCACCTACATCCTATAAAGATTTATTTACTATTGGATATCCACACAATACTTTAATCATACAAAAGAAAACAGGAAATCTTTTAAACTGGGAACATAATTATTGTTTTCTAATCAATCAATCTGCTTTTGAAGATTCTAACGGCTCCAGCGGCAGTCCTGTGCTCAATCAACAAGGTGAAGTGGCCGGAGTAATTTATTCTGGTATTTTTAATCTGCAGAATTCCATCAATCCAGATAAAATAGAACAATTAATAGCTAATGAAATAGGTACAAATTGTACTCATTTTGATAATATAAAAAGTTGTATAGATAACGAACTGAATTTTGTTGAAAACGAAATCCAACAGGGTAATGGATTTGCTCAATATCTCGGAGCCATTCAATGGAGTATCTCCCATAAATCCCGACTCCTATATAATATGATACAATCCTTGAATAACATGACTGTAGAAGAACAAGATCAGTTTCTTACTGAAATGGATAATCAATTTCACACATTAGATGCACAAACTCTTCATTGGAATACACTATCTGCTCAACAAGGTTATGCCCCCGCCCAATATGCATTGGGCCTCTCTCACTATACCAGAGAACATATGGAGCCAGACCTAGAGCAAGCTTTTTATTGGATCAAAACAGCCGCAGAACAAGGCTACGCTCCAGCTCAATATATGCTAAATATTTTTTATCATGATGGAGAGGGCTCTCCAAAAAATAGCCAACAGGCTATAAATTGGTTGATTCAATCTGCTCATCAAGGTTATATGCCAGCTCAATTAGAATTAGCTGCTACTTATTCTATAGGAGATGACATTGAAGCAAAACCATTAAAAGCTTTTCAATGGTATAAAAAATCAGCTCAAGAAGGTTCCAAGATAGCTCAATTTATTTTAGCCATAACTTATATGGAGGGAGATGGAGTACAAAAAAACTGGAATGAAGCCTTTTATTGGATGAAGCAATCTGCAGAACAAAATTACGCTGATGCTCAAAGCGGACTGGCCACTATGTACTATAATGGAGATGGAACTGAGAAAAATGTTGAGCAAGCATTCTACTGGACTCACAAAGCGGCGGAGCAAGGTGATTTGGAATCCCAATTTAGATTATTCGTCCTTTATCACAATGGAGAGGGTGTGGCACAAGATATTGAACAAGCTCATCAATGGCTGGAAACAGCGGCTGAGGGAGGTCATAAAGACGCACAAGAAGAATTAAAGGAACACTTTGAATCCAATTCACCTATCATAGATTGGATTAAAGGATTATTTTCCGATTCATGATAACTGAATCTCTTTAAAAGTAGATTAAAAATAAGAGCTTTGCCTTTCTCTCAAGAATTATGATATGTTTTGTTCACAATATTCAGAATTTACATTTCCAAAAAAATTGGGAACCCATATAAAAAATGAGAAACCAAGATACAGCCAAACAAAAATACCTTAGACAAATGTTTTCCACAGAAGATTCTCTGTTAAAAGAAATTCAAGAGCAATCTATAACAGCTGGTGTGGATCGTATGCAAATTTCCGCTTATGAAGGAAGAATCCTACAATTTTTATGCCAGGCTTTAAAAGTGAAAAAAGCTATAGAAATTGGTACTTTGCATGGTTACTCCAGTCTGATGATTGCCAGAGCCTTGCCGAAGGATGGACAGCTTTTTACCTTGGACATAGACAAAACCAGACAGGAAAAAGCTCAGCACTTAACTGAAAAAGACCCTGCCGGTAAAAAAATTCAATTCATAAATGGACCAGCTCTTGATAGTCTCAAAACATTAGAAAAAGAAGGCCCCTTTGATATGGTATTTATCGATGCTGATAAACCAGCTTATTTGGATTACCTACATTGGAGTAATCAAAATCTGAAGCCAGGAGGTCTTCTAGCAGCAGATAATACCTTTTTATTTGGCGCGATTTATGGAGAACCGGAAAGAGAACAAACTTCCCAAGAAGCTTTACAGGTTATGCAAAAATTTAATGAAGAAATAGCTCAATCCGGAAAATATATTTCCACACTCATTCCCACTACAGAGGGTCTAACTGTAGGAATTAAAAAATAAAAGGGCCTTAGACATGGGAGAAAAGTTTGATAACACCATAACTTTTATGCCTGGTACATATCATACATCCGCTGAAAAAAAATATGATACTTTAATTGTTTTTGTACATTGTTTTGGTGGTGTGCCCGAACAATTAAAATATCATATTGATTTTCTCAATGCAGCCGGCTTCGATGCTTATACCTATCCAGCTTTTCTCAATGGACAGGATTATTGGACAGATTTTTTAAAAAAAATTAAACCCCTTAATAACAGTGTCATAAAAATATGGACACAGGAATTAACAACTCATCTTGATGAGTTGGGCACTCAACGGCCTAAGGTGATTTTTAGTTTTTCCCTTCCTTCCGCAGCCGCTTTCCTGGCCAGTAGACAAAGAAAAGATATTCCTGCCATTATCTGCGATGGTGGACCTTTTACACAGATCTTGCCTATCTCCTGGAGATATTTAACTCACTATCAAAAAATTAAAAACCCGCTATTAAAAATCTATTTGACTAGCAGGATGGCTCTAGCTTTTCAGGCTTTCTCCATAAAAAAAACACTACATAAAGCTTTATGCCAATTACCCAAAGATTATCCGGTTTTAAATTTTCGAGCGGTACAGGATCAACAAGTGCCCAGTTGGTTTATTCATAACACTTTAAAACCTGCCCAACATATTAACCTGCAAATATGTCATTTAAAGAGCGCTGATCATCTAGAAGGACTGAAAAAAGAACCGGAACTTTATATAAAAACCACTTTAGAATTTCTAAAACAAGTTTCCAATACTTAATAGATAGAGGTGATGGGCATTTCAATCTCATTGGAAATAAATTCTCTTAATTCATAAGAGTGATCCGGATCTCTCCCAATACCAAAATAGATGGCCTTGGGAGATATGGATTTTTTCAAAGTTTGTAAACCTTCCTGTAGATTTTCCGGCAGGATTTTCACTGTCAGGATAATATCCTTATTACTATGAATGGGTGCAATTTGTTGAGAAACAACTCTTTGTACCAGTTCATAGAAAAAATCACTGGAAGCACTTTCTTCATCCTCTGCATAAAATAAAATCAATTCAAAAGGACCTTGATGTTTTTCAACAATAAAATTCAATGTCTTGGAAATTAGTCTTCTCACCCGATGCTCCCCTATACATAAAATATATTTTGGTAAATCTTCCGGAAGATCATTCACTTTTTCAATAAATTGTCCCAAACCAAGGCGTAAATCTGTATGCGTCTGTAACCTGGTCTCCAACACCCCCCATCGATAAAAAGCCATCAATATCAACGTACAACCAATGAGAAAAGTTAACATAAACAATACAGCGGAATTGGCATGCAATAATAAAAAGAAAATGGCAAAGCTTAAAATCAACAGAGTTAACAAAGGAGGAATTGGAATTTTTTTTGATTTAAAAACCAAGGGAGAAGTAGATAAATAGCTTATAGGTGTCGATTTACGAAAACCTTTATTTCTCATTAAAATAGTACCCAAAGCAAAACTGACCATTACACCTAGGAAAGCGATCTCATATACCTTAGCGGCGATTTCCACTTCACCTGCAACCACTGCAGACATAAACATAATGATCACCATCAAACTTAAAGAAGTAAAAGGATAACCTTCCAGTTTCGGAAAGATATGAGATATACGTTTTAAACAGATTTGAGGCAGATTACCATGCTTGGCCATTGTTGTGGCTAAGCCGATAAAACCAATAAAAGCTGTATTCGTTGCGGCAAATAAAGTTAAAGTGGCATCTATAACAATTACTGTGAGCAGTCCACGTCCACCAATTTTTTCAGATAGGCCGGAGAGCAAATAATTCAAATTTCCCTGCACCTCTTCCGGCGTAAGAATGGTCAAACATAATATAGAGATTATTGGTGCCGTAATGGATACCATAATAATGACCGCTTTATAAAGTTTACGAACTGTGGATAAAGTGGGGTGTTCTAAAGTTTCTACAATCTGAGCAGCTGATTCAAAACCTGTAATCCCAAGAAAAGCGGCGGAAAAACCATAAGCCAGTGTCATTAAACTTAATTCACGGGGAAAGTGTGAAAAGTTTCCAAACTTGGAAAAACTAATCTCTGACCAATGAAAACCAATATAAAAAAGTCCCCAAAGGGAAATAATTATTAATAAACCAAAATGAAAGATAGCAATCCCGGTCACCAGCTTGGCAGGCTCTTTTATTCCTTTAATATTTAACAAACCAAAAAACACTACCGGCACAAAGGAAATTAGCACCACAGTCCCTTGTGACAAACCTTCCGAAAACAAAGAAGAAAAATAAAAACTACCGGCTAAAGAACTAACAGAGGCAGTCGCCAGGTAAGACACAAAAGTTAAAGCACCAGCAAACACAGCCCCTCTTTTGTCAATAGTCCTCAATATCATAGAATAGGCACCACCATTATAAGGACTCATAGCCAAACCCTCTTCATAAGTGCGCTTAAAAAGCCACATGGCCAGACAGGCTAATAAGACAAACACCGGCGCCAAATAACCTACGATAGGAAATAAAATGCCCGTGCCATAAAAAACAGAGGTGCCAATATCCGCTCCCACTACACCAGCAGCAATAAGCCAATTCAGCTCCGATTTATGTTTATCTGTTCCCATTTTTCAAAATCCTTATTCAGCCATTTTTATTATGTGCATATATTCTGTTTTTGTCACAGGCATAACTGACAATCTTTGACCTTTTTTCAGCAATAACATATTGCTTAATTTTTTTTCTTCCCTCAAATCTTTTAAAGAGAGAATTTTTTTAAAAATTCTCTTAAACTTCACTTCCACACAAAACCAACGCGGCTTGTTTTTATCAGACTGAGAATCATAATATTTAGAACGAAGGTTAAAGGCGGTGGGATCCGGTTGTGCAGTCTTGGATACCTGCGCCAGACCAACGACACCAGAGGGAGTAGCATTGGAGTGATAAAATAAAACTTCATCCCCTACTCGCATATCATCTCTCATAAAATTTCTGGCCTGATAGTTCCTCACACCATCCCACAAATCTTTTCCGGATTTTTTTAAGTCAAAAATAGAATAGACACTAGGTTCTGATTTCATAAGCCAATATTTTTTAACTCCCACTAAAAACCCTTCCATATTATAAAATATGGTGCAATTTAAGAAATTGGTGAGTGAAGTCAAGTTTTAAGTAAAAATTTAAAATCTTGAGTTTTAAACAAGTAAATAGTACATACTTATTTAATGCCGCTTGGATAAACCAGTGGGAAAATTAATAATTTAAACAAGGTCGTCTGTGCAATATGTCTTTTCGGGAAGAATCAGATAGTATCGGTACAATAAAGGTTCCAAAAGATCGCCTGTGGGGAGCGCAAACACAACGTTCTTTGCAAAACTTTAAAATCGGCGGAATGTCCGAACGTATGCCCATAGAACTTATTCATGCACTAGCCTTGGTAAAAAAGAGTGCCGCCCGGGCCAATACGCAACTTAACTTATTGGATTCATCCAAAGCCAAAGCCATTATCCAAGCGGCTGATGAAGTATTAAAGGGTCAATGGGATGATCATTTTCCATTGGTGGTGTGGCAAACTGGCAGTGGCACCCAAAGTAATATGAATGTCAATGAAGTTCTGGCCAATCGAGCCATCCAGATTCAAGGGGGTGAACCAGGAGATAAAAGTATACATCCCAATGATGATGTTAATAAAGGTCAATCCTCTAATGATGTCTTTCCCACAGCTATGCATATCTCCGCTGTACAAATGCTTCATGCTCACCTTCTAACAGCTTTAAAAGCCCTCATAGAAAGTTTAGATAAAAAAACCAATGAATTTTCCAAGATCATTAAAATAGGCAGAACCCATTTAATGGATGCAACTCCTTTAACCTTGGGCCAGGAGTTTTCCGGCTACACCAGCCAAATGAAAGTTCATCTGAAACGACTGGAAAACTGTCTGACAAGACTCTATCCACTGACTCTGGGTGGTACAGCTGTCGGCACTGGCTTAAATACTCACCCGGATTTCGCAAAAATAGCCATCTCTTTTATTGCCAAAGAAACCTCTTATCCCTTTGTGCCAAGTTATAATTCTTTTGCCACAAGTTCTGCACATGATGATCTGGTGGAGCTAAGCAGTCTGTTAAAAACCCTGGCCTGTGGTCTTATGAAACTGGGAAATGATATTCGTTTAATGGCCAGTGGCCCAAGAGCTGGATTAAATGAAATTTTTATTCCGGCTAATGAACCGGGAAGTTCTATTATGCCAGGGAAAGTCAATCCCACACAAAGTGAAGCACTCACAATGGTATGCGCTGAAGTCATTGGCTGTGATATGGCAGTGTCCGTAGGAGGAAGCCAGGGACATTTTGAATTAAATGTTTTCAAACCACTCATTATCTTTAATATATTGAGAGAACTTCGTCTCTTATCCGATGCCTGCAACAGTTTCAATAAAAACTGTATACAGGGCCTTAAAGCCAATAAAGAGCAACTCAAACAAAATGTAGATCGCTCTCTTATGCTGATCACCGCTTTAGCTCCCCATATTGGCTATGACAAAGCCGCTGCTATTGCCAAAGCCGCCTCTCAAAACAAAAGCACTCTTAGAGAAGAAGCCATCCGTTCGTCTTATATTTCTCCAGAAGAATTTGATAATCTTATTCAAGCTGAAAAAATGACCAAACAAAATAAATAAGAGGATCTATGAATATAGAAGAAAGTATTAAGCAAAAGTTAAAGTCTGCTTTTAATATTGAGCTTTTGGAAGTCATTAATGAAAGCCCTATGCACCAGGTTCCTGAAAATTCTGAAACACATTTTCGGATCTTAATTGTTTCCAATGATTTTAAAGGGTTAAGCACTGTAAAGCGTCATCAAAGAGTGTATCAAGTTCTTTCAAAAGAATTAGCTGGACCTATTCATGCTTTCTCTCAAAAGACCCTGACCCCTCAAGAATGGAAAACACTTGGCTCTCATCTCTCTGACTCCCCTCCTTGTCAGCATAAGTTTGATGCTTAAGGCAAGATCACAACTTCATAAAATTTTTATTTGCTTCACCAGGATTTTATGTCTATTATCTATTTTGTTATTATCAATAAATGGACTGTTAAAAAACAGTGATAGAGTGGAGGTCTACTATGGCAGCAAAGAAAAAAACTAAGAAAACAGTAGCTAAAAAGAAAACAGTAGCTAAAAAGAAAACAGTAGCTAAAAAGAGAAAGCCAGCTAAAAAGAAAACAGTAGCTAAAAAGAGAAAGCCAGCTAAGAAGAAAACAGTAGCTAAAAAGAGAAAGCCAGCTAAAAAGAAAACAGTAGCTAAAAAGAAAAAGCCAGCTAAGAAGAAAAAAACCAAGAAAAAAAGAAAGTTAAATCCAGCTTTGATGAGAACTTTAGATGCCACTGACAAATTGGCCGCTGTTGTGGGACACAAAAAGATCACAAGACAAAAAGCCATCAAGTACTTTTGGGATTATGTAAAGAAACGCGATCTTCAGGATTCCAAAGACAGAAGAAACATCAATCTGGATGACACGTTAAAAGTTCTTTTTGGCAATAAAAAACAAGTCAGTATGTTTGATGCAACCAAGGTGATTAGTAAGAACTTATCGTAGATAGATATGTAAATAAAGGAAATTTAAGAAGCCTGCCTTTTATAAAGGCAGGCTTTTTTATTATATACAAATATGAATCCTTTAACAAAAAACGAAATCCTTCTTATGAGAGAAGCAGGAAGATTAGCCGCTCAAGTGTTGGCTGAAGTGGGAAATCAAGTAAGGCCTGGTATTCAAACAAATGAACTGGATCGCATAGCTTATGATCTGACTTTATCTCTTGGCGCCACACCAGCACCTTTAAATTATCAAGGTTACCCTAAATCCATATGTACTTCTGTCAATCATTGTATTTGTCACGGAGTTCCTGATTCTCATACTTTACAAAAAGGAGATATTATCAATATAGATGTAACTTGTATCAAAGAAGGTTTCCATGGAGATACCTCTCGCACTTTCTATGTGGGAGAAGTCTCAGCTAAAGCAAAAACCATTACTGAATGTGCTTATGAAGCCATGATGAAAGGGATAGAGCAGGTTAAAGCCGGTAACACAACGGGAGATATTGGTTTTGCCATAAATAAACACACAACCAGAAAGGGATTTTATCCAGTTTTGGAAATTGGAGGACACGGCATTGGGAGAATATTTCATGCAGATCCTTTTATACCTTCTTTTGGTAAAAAAGGAAAAGGGCACCCCTTACTTTCTAACACTTGTATCACGGTAGAGCCTATGATTAACGAAACTTCAGCCCCTATAAAAGAATTCCCTATCCCAAATTCGCAAATAAAATACTATGAAACTTCTGATAAGACTTTATCTGCTCAGTTTGAACACACAGTTCTTATTACTGAAACAGGTTGTGAAATACTCACTTTACCAGCTGAAGATTTTGAAATAGGCTACTGAAAATACCCTCTACAAGAACACATCATAATCAATGCACAACAGATAACCAAACTGTTTGACAACGCTGACCTGGTGAGTTCCCTTGAATCTGATTAAATTTTTCCCGAGCTTCTTTCAATCCATGAGACTGAGCTTTCTTGTACAACTGAACTGCCTTTTCCATATTCTGAGCTACGCCGCGACCTTCTTCATATAGGAGACCCTGTCTATAATAAGCCTCAACATAGCCCTTTTCCATAGCCCTTTCATACCAATCCACTGCTTCCTTCAGATTCTGAGTAATTCCTCGACCCTCTTCGTACATAATCGCCAAATTAAATGCTGCCTCCGCATTTCCTTTTTCCGCTAATGCCTTGGCCAGCAGATACTGTGCCTTCAAGAGACGCTCTAAATCCAATTGATACCGCGTGCCTGTTACACCAAGTGAAGCGTAATTCTTATAATAAGTTTGAATGTTAACACTTTGAAAAATAACCTGTCTAAGCCATTGAACTGCTTTTTCACTACTTTGGGGAGTATTGAATAAACCTTCCAAATAAAGCTGAGCTAATCTGTACTGTGCAGCTGCCAATCCCAATTGAGCCGCTTTTTCATAATAAGACACGAGTTGTTTTTGTTTCTGATAGTTTTCCAAATGAATCACTTTATTATCCTTATCTTCAATGATTCTTTTCTCATAAATTCGAGCTAATCGATACAAAGCTTCTGCAGTCCCTATTAAATAGAGTGGATGAATATTTCTAGATCTTTCAAACCTGTTTGTCTCATTACTAAGCTCTATAGATTTTTGATACCATTCAATGGCTTTCTCCATATCCTTCTCTACACCGCGACCTTCTTCATGCATAAGACCTAACCAATATTCAGCAGTCCCATCCGAACCTCCTGGTATTTTTACAGCTTGTTTGTAAAACATGACAGCCAACACATCTTGCTCACCGAGTAGAGCATAGGACGGATGAACAAAGCCAGATCGATATAAATTAGCTAAGGTAGTATAATAATCTGCCATTTGTTCCGGCGACAAACTACTGCGATGAATTGTTCTTTCTAACTTATTACTGGATATTCTCCCATCATATATTTGCTCTGTATTTAAATCATTGGAATTTACAGTATATAATAAATTCCCCCTTTGATGAGCATCATACATTTCTTGAGAGTGATAATCCTTTACAAAAATTTGTTTATTCTCTGGTTTTTGACGAGCATTTAAAAAAGCACTGAGAGATGTCCTTCTTATAGAATTAGAATCGACATTATTCATATCAATCAGTTCAGAGTTTGTTACCTTCAGAGCTTCCAAAAACCCAGGAGTATGAGAATGTTCACTCATCAAATGCCTTAATCTTGCTTGAGCTTCATGTAAATGTATTTCATTATATAGCCTGGCCGCTTTTTTTACATTCTTTTCAATTCCCTTACCTTCTTCATACAAACGAGCCAGTTGATATTTAGCAAAAGAACTACCATTATCAATAGCTCTTTTATACCAAAAGATGGCTCTCTCTATATTCTGTTCAACCTCTTTGCCCTCTTCATACATGAGACCTATTTCATATTGAGCCTCAGCAAAATTATTTTCTGCCGCTGTTAAGTACCAATCAAAAGCTTTTTCCCTGTTACGATTAACATTGAATAAACCCACATCATAAATCCTAGCCAGCTTATACTGTGCTTCTGGAACATTTGATTCTGCTAACTTTGTATACCACTGATAAGCCTTTTTAGAATCAGCAAACTTTTTAAAAGGAGACTTATCATCAGTAGTGGCATAGATATCAGCCACTTCTATTTGAGCCTCCAATATACCTGCCCTTGCCGCCTCTAAAAACAAATTAAATGTTTTGTCAACATTACCACGCTCAGGAAAATTGTTCTCATACAGCACAGCCAACTTATATTTTGCTTCTGGCAGCCCCCCTTGTGCCGCTATCAAGAACCAACCAAAGGCTTCTTCATGCGCTTTATTTCTAAAGTATCGATCACCTATAAAATATTCAATTTGATTTTTTTCTTCTAGAGATCGTAAATCATAATCTTCCGGCAAACCTATACTCTCTGCCGGTATAATAGGATCGATAAATGCATTATGGATCACATCAAAAACTTCACTTTGGCGGGCAGATAAAGATACCTCATCGTTACCGATAACAACAGCAGAGTAGAAAATAAAAAAAGTTAAAAATGTTATTCTCATTGACTTATATCCAAAAGTTTTCTGTATATAGTTCCCAATCAGGTTTGAAAGTATGTGTAAGATATTACTATACCTTTCTTTCAAAATAAAAAAAACAAATTATTTATAGCATGAACATTTTACACAAAAAATGTAATTTTTATTCAGATTCTCACAGCCAATTTAAATTCGATTAAACTCCCTTAAACTTCTTTAATAATCAGGAGCTAAAATATTGACTCCTGATGAGCTTCCACTTAATTATTGACCATGCAATCATTAGCTGAACTAAAGGATCAAAACCCACTTCTTATCTTACAGCAATGGTTGAAAGAGGCCAGGGACCACTCTGAAGCCAAAGAGCCCACCGCGATGGTGCTTTCCACTATTAAATACACATTTGACCCTACTTCTTTTTGCTGGCCCACTTCACGAGTTGTTCTGTTAAAGGAAATACAGCAGGATCAACTGATTTTTTACACTAACTACAAAAGTAATAAGGGCAAACATTGTAGCGGTTTGATGATCTATTCATTCATTTTACCTATATATGTAGCTTTAAATTTTTATTGGCCTTATCTTGGTAAACAAGTGCATGTCATAGGGAAGATAAAAAAAACTTCCAGAGAACAATCTATTACTTACTGGAACAGCCGCTCCCGGGAAAGCCAAATTAGTCAGTACATCTCCAAACAATCTGAAAAACTGGACAGCAGAGAAATATTGGAAA
Source organism: Bdellovibrionales bacterium (assembly GCA_965226095.1). Taxonomy (GTDB): domain Bacteria; phylum Bdellovibrionota; class Bdellovibrionia; order Bdellovibrionales; family UBA1609; genus JANQSP01. The sequence continues at coordinate 171,947 of OZ245336.1, forward strand.
AAAAATGGCAGGAAGCTCAAACACAATTTGCCGGAAAAAAGATCCCCTGTCCTTCTTACTGGGGAGGTTATGCTGTCACTCCTCACTTTATAGAATTTTGGCAGGAACAACCCCATCGTCTTCATGATCGTCTGCAATTTAAGAGCAAAGGTTTTTTTAAGAAAACCAACGAATGGATCAGCACTCTGGTTTATCCTTAATAAGATAGTCATTCTGAGGAAGTTAGTCATTCCTGCGAAGGCAGGAATCCAGTCAACTAGATGACGACTTAAGCAGAACAGGGAGAAATAAAAATCTCTCCCTTAAACTGCTATAGATTATGCCTCTACTTCTGCCATCATTTGCTGTGAAGGGGGATGAACAGCAAATTTATCGAAAACACCATACTCATGCAAACGATTATAAAGTGTTTTCACTGTAATCCCTAAAGACTTGGCGGCTTCTCTTTTAGAACGAGAGGATTCCAAAGCACTTAAAATATACATCTTATTGACTTCTGCCAAAGTAATCCCTGGAGTATAAGGCACTTTGGATTTTTGCTGGCTCGGCAATAATTCATCCGGTAAATGTTCTTTCTTAATAACATTACCAGTATTTAAAATAATTAGTCTTTCACAAAGATTTTTAAGTTCCCGAACATTACCAGGCCATGTGTGCTTCATTAAAATATCCAACACCTCTTTTTCCAGCTCCACTGTTTTATTTAAAAAGTGTTTTAATAAAACAGGAATATCATCCACTCTTTCTGATAAAGAAGGAATAGTGAAGGCAATGGTATTAATACGATAGAGTAAGTCTTCTCTGAATCGACCTTTTAAGACCTCTTGAGATAAATCCTTACTGGTGCAACAGAGCACTCTTACATCTAACTGAAGAGCTTGTTTTGCGCCTACTCTGTAAACTTCATTGTTTTCCAAAAATCTCAAAATTTTAACCTGCGCTTTAAGACTTAAATCGCTAATTTCATCCAGAACCAGAGTTCCTTCATCAGCGGCTTCCAATAATCCTATTTTTTGTCGATCCGCGCCGGTAAAAGCTCCTTTTTCATGACCGAATAATTCACTTTCAATAATATTCTCATTCAAACAACTACAATTAATTACAATAAAAGGTTGGTCTTTTCTGTAACTTCCATTGTGAATTCTTTTGGCAACCATTTCCTTACCGGTACCGCTCTTTCCCGTAATCAATACTGAAGAATCGGTAGAAATCACTTTATCCACTAATGTAAGAACTTTTTTCATAGCCTCAGAGGAGTAAACTATTTTATTCTCTGAATCTAAGCTTTTAATTTGTCCCATCGGAGTGTTACCCTGACCTTTATTTAAATATGGAATCATTTACTTTTTCTCCTTCCTTGGTTTTATGCAAAGTGTCTCATAATAAGACAGTGCATTATACTTACCAAAGTCCTGAAATTTTTTCAATAGCAATATGTAAATTTTTTATAGAAAAGTGTAAAAATGACTAAATATAAAATTTTCACTATTTGTCTAAAAATTAGACAATATACTTATAAGTATTTAAAATATCTAGAATTTATTAAGATAGCTTCACCAAATACAATAAAATCTTACTGTATAGATTTAAAACAGTTGTTACTTTTTTTCACACCCCAAATAGAGTCTTTTTTATCCAAAGAGCAAATAAAAATGTTCATGGATCTGTCTCAAAATAAGTGCACTCATCTGCCTAATTCCTATTCAGTAAAACTAAAAGAAGTGCAGGATATTTTAGAAAAGGCCGTAAATAACAGTCTTAAGCAATGGTCTCATTTATCACCAGCTTCCCGTAATCGAAAATACGCTTGTGTAAAAGGCTTTCTCAAATGGCTCTTCATAAAAGGCTATATCAAAACTGACCTTCAAAGTAGAGTAAAACTGCCGAAAATACCCTCCCGCCTGCCTCATTATTTATCTGTAGATGAAGCCTTACACCTTATTAAAACCCTACAAAAAGAAGCACAAGATACAGAAGATCTGCTCCTCATCTTACTATTGTATGGAGCAGGCTTAAGAGTTAGTGAAGCTTGTGGTTTATCATGGAGCCAAATAGATTTAGAAAAAGGGATTTTACGAATCAAAGGAAAAGGAAATAAAGAACGATTAGCAGTGACACCTGAACTGGTTTTAAAATTACTTAAAAAACAAAAAAAACAAAAAGGTCCATTATTTGAAAAAAATGCTTCAACTCGTAGAGCTTTTGATCGAGTCCGTTATTGGGGCCAAAAAGCCGGCTTGAATAAACCCTTAAGTCCTCATATTTTGAGACACAGTTTTGCCACTCATCTACTCACCAGTGGCTCAGACTTACGTACTTTACAGGAACTTTTGGGACATAAATCATTGTCCTCCACTCAAAAATACACCCACCTTAGTTTATCTCACCTTACTCGCGTTTTGGAAGCCCATCATCCACTTAAAGATTAAGAGGCCCTAGGAAGAATGTAGGTTCTAAGCGAAGTTTCTAAAGCATCCACTTCACGACATAAGTTATTGATGTGTGCTTTTTCTACATCCATGATGAGGTAGCCAATCTGTGTATTGGTGGCTAAATGTTGACCGCTAATATTAATTTTTAAACGAGACACCAAACCATTGATATCAGCTAAAACCCCAGGGACATTTTTATGAATATTAATTAATCTCTGACACTGATCTAAGTGATTCAATTCAGGAGGATTGAGAACAGGAAAATTAACAGCTCCTTCTGTAATCCCTTGAAACAAATATTTTTTTAAAACAGAAGCCACTTGTCGGGCAATATTTTCTTGAGCTTCTTCTGTACTACCAGCGATATGAGGAGTAAGAATAACTTGATTCATTCCCTGAAGTTCACAACTAAAATCGCTTTGTTTTTGCTCCGGCTCTTCCGGATACACATCCAAAGCCAAACCAGATAAGTGATTTTCCTGTAAAGCTCGTTTGGCATCTTTGATATTCAATACAGAACCACGGCTGGTGTTAATCAAAAAACCACCTTTACGAAGTTGTTTGATTTGTTCATAGGCAATCATATTTTTTGTCAAAGGAGTGTCCGGCACATGTAAAGTGATGAAATCAGATACAGATAATAATTCCTCTAAAGTCTTTATTGAATGTGCATTTCCAATGGGAAGAGTTTCGATAATATCAAAGTACCGCACCTTCATACCCATAGCCTCTGCTAAAATACCCGTTTGTGTTCCGATATGCCCATAACCAATAATACCCAGTGTTTTGCCTCGAATCTCTCGACTGCCTGAAGTGGTTTTCTGCCATTTTCTATCATGCATCAATTGATTAAATACATAGGTCTGCCGCGATAAACTAATAATATGCGAGATAACCAGCTCAGCAACCGAGCGAGTATTACCATAGGGAGCATTAAACACTGGTATCCCCAACAAACAAGCTGTTATCAGATCCACCTGATCCGTACCAATGCAAAAAGTGCCAATAACTCTTAGATCAGAGCGATGAGCCTCTAAAAATTTTTTTGGAATCTGTGTACGAGAACGAATCCCCAAACCAACATAGCCCTTTTTTTGTAACAGCTCCTCATAACTGAGAGCGGATTTCATTTGATCCACCTTTAAGCCTGCCTGCTGAAGCTGATTTTGAGCAACAGAATGTACACCTTCCACAAGTAAAAAATTCATAACACCTGTTTTAAAACCAAATCAGGGAATTCTCAAGACAAACATGATTATTTATTGACCAGCATTGTTTTTTTTAGTGTGAATAGTTTAATGATTAAAAAAATATTTATTCCTTTTGAAAAATTTTTCAATCAGGAAGCAAGCGCCGGACTGTTTCTGCTTTTATCCGCCGGACTGGCTTTGATATGGGCCAACTCCTCCTGGTCGGATATCTATGAATCCATTTTACACTACCCTTTAGGCATTCAATGGGGGGATATATTCTTTGTCTTCTCTCTTCATCATTGGGTGAATGATGCACTAATGGCCATCTTCTTTTTTGTCGTGGGGTTGGAGATAAAAAGAGAATTAAACATCGGAGAGCTTTCCACACCAAAGAAAGCAGCTTTTCCTATTTTTGCCGCTTTAGGAGGGATGCTGGTACCTGCATTATTTTATCTCATCTTCAATTTAGGAAACAGCAACACCTACATGGGCTGGGGAATTCCTATGGCCACAGATATTGCTTTTGCCGTAGGAATATTAAGTTTATTATCCAAAAGAGTTCCTTTTTCCTTAAAGATTTTTTTACTGGCTTTAGCTATTATAGATGATCTGGGAGCAGTATTGGTCATTGCTTTTTTCTATTCTCAGGAAATTATAGGTCAATTTTTAGCTTACGCCGGATTAACTGTTTTTATTATTTTTTGTGTTAGAAGAATAGGGTTACAAAATCGATTCATTTATTTATTCCTGGGTATCTGTCTTTGGTTATTCGTACTAAAAAGTGGAGTCCATGCTACAGTAGCTGGAGTGATTATGGGATTTATGTTTCCTGCTCGTCGAATTCCCAATAAAGAGCAAATTCTGACAAACATACAGGAACAACTACAGCAACAAAAACAAATGGGTCTTTCTTATAAAAGTACAAGGCAAATCATCACTTCAGCCCACGCCTTACATTCACCCACACAGCATTTGATTGAGAAACTTCATCCTTACGTCACATGGTTAATTATGCCGGTGTTTGCTTTTTTTAACGCCGGAATACAGTTTAAATCTGGCTTTTCTTTTTCTGAATTTCTTTCTCATCCGGTCTCTTTAGGTGTGATGCTTGGACTTTTTATTGGAAAACCTTTAGGTATTGTATTATTTTCTTTTCTGGCATTGCGTTTAAAGCTGGCAGTTTGGCCCTCTGATTTTAGTTGGTCAAAACTCACTGGTATTGGTTTTCTAGCAGGCATTGGTTTTACAATGGCTTTATTTATTTCCCATTTAAGTTTTGGTTTACAACCTGAACTAAATGTTTATTCTAAATTAGGTATTCTATTGGCTTCCGGTTTAGCCATGATAACCGGACTTTTATTTCTCCTTTTTTCCACTCGCACTCCAGATGAAAATAACAATTCCACTGCAAATCAACAAAAATAATGTTTTTATGCATAAGAAAAGAGTGAACATTGCTCCTTTTCTATTTATTTTGTATTTTCAAACTAAGGTGGCGTAGCTCAGCTGGATAGAGCAACAGCCTTCTAAGCTGTAGGTCGTAGGTTCGAATCCTACCGCCATCATTTTTTAAATGACTATTTATAGTTATTTAAAAAATGATAGGATAGGATTCGAAGCGAAGGAATGTGCCTGCACTGTATGCGACCAAAGGAAGCATACAGTGCAGGACAGAAAATCAGGACGATTTTCTGAATGACTGAGGGGGGCCTGCGCAATGAGTGAGCTGGATGCGAACGAGTGTAGTAGGCGAATCCTACCGCCATCATTTTTCTTGGACATAACTTGATGTATTAGTTAGGTTGAAGACTTCAGACTTTTTGAGACGCTTCGCTTGGACTCGGCAAAGCCTGAAGTCTTCAACCTAACAACTTCTCAAGGACCTACGAATATATACAGCTTGCTCGGGACGCTTCGCTTGGACCCCTGAAAAGCCCCCAGGTGGCTTTCAAGTTTTATTCAAGTTACATAGACTTTTCAAACAAGGACCGGCGAAATTAAACATTTTTTTAGACGATTTTCTGAATGACTGAAAAGCTTTAGTTCACCACTGACTTAATTAGTAAATACCGCTGGGCAGAGAGAACCTTTAAAGTCAGGTTGGAATCTTTCGTTTTGCAAACTATATGTTCTAAGCAATTCTGAGATCCTCTCTCTTTCTAACTCTTTTTCCATAGCTTGTAAATGAGAGAGTTGAACAATAGTAAAGCCTTGAAGATCACTTCTCATTTTCTTTAATGTCTCTTTTTTACCTATACGATCTTCCACATACTCCACTACCTCTTTAAGAGAATCGAGCTTGGCAGTCGCAAAACCAAAAAGATTACTTTTCATTACCTCTTTTACAGCTTCCCTATCTCCTATATACTTTTCCACATACTCCACTACCTCTTTAAGAGAATCGAGCTTGGCTCTGGAAAAAGCTTGAAGATTACTTTTCATTGCCTCTTTTACAGCTTCTTCTCCTATATACTCTTCCACATACTCCACTACCTCTTTAAGAGAATCGAGCTTGGCAGTCGCAAAACCAAAAAGATTACTTTTCATTACCTCTTTTACAGCTTCCCTATCTCCAATGTAGTCTTCCACATACTCCACTACCTTTTTAAGAGAATCGAGCTTGGCAGTCGCAAAACCTTGAAGATTACTTTTCATTACCTCTTTTACAGCTTCCCTATCTCCTATGTAGTCTTCCACATACTTCACCACTTCTTTCAGTTCACTCAACTTGGCTCTGGAAAAAGCTTCCAGATTACTTTTCATTGCCTCTTTTACAGCTTTCCTATCTCCTATATACTTTTCCACATACTTCACCACTTTTTTAAGTTCACTCAGTTTGGAATCAGAGAAGCCTCTTAGATTACTTCTCATCACCGCTCTCACTGCTTCTTCTCCTATATACTCTTCCACATACTCCACTACCTCTTTAAGAGAATCGAGCTTGGCTATAGCAAAACCAAAAAGATTGCTTCTCATCACCGCTCTCACTGCTTCTTCTCCTATATACTCTTCCACATACTTCACTACCTTTTTAAGAGAATCGATCTTGGCTATAGAAAAAGATTGAAGATTACTTTTCATTGCCTCTTTTACAGCTTCCCTATCTCCTATGTAGTCTTCCACATACTTCACAACTCTTCTTATCTCTTCTGGATCTCCTTTTTGAAAACCACTTAAAGATCTTCTTAGTCTATTTGTAATACCCTCTGAACCTAAATACTCCTCAAAAAAAGACACCCTGTTTATAAAAGATGTGAAAGGCATTGTATTAAAATAAGATACTGATTTAATCCTCTTTATAGTATCTCCTCTTCCTATTCTCTGGCTTAAAAACCTTAAAAACCCATGAGCATCCTCCACATTCCAACTCTTGGTGCTTTTTGTAATTCTCTCCTTCCACCTTACACCCATTTGTTCTATGTTTTCTGTTCCTAATTCTTCCGTTGCAAAATGAATAAAAACCTCTCCAGCAGAGGAAAAAGTCTTTTTAATTTGTATTTGTTCTAAAGCAGGAGCTTCAGCTCCATACACTTGTGGGAGGTTTATTAAGGCCAGCCATAGACTGGAAAACAGAAACATCTTTATAGATGTTAAAAAGAAATAAGGAAATTTCAGAAACATAATATTACTTTTTTAACATACACTAGAATACATACATAGAGTTTTAAAAGATCTGTGAAAATATTTCACAGGTGAGAATATTTTAGTCAGTTTTAAAAAAGGATTTTTGTACTCTGGCTTGTTCTTTAAACATTTGCCAACCGGAAATATATTTGGCGCCAGTTAATAAAGCATATTCTTTCCCAGGTGAATCCTCCGTATAATTCAGATCCACAACCAGCTTGGGTTTCCAGGAAGAGGGGGGAAATAAACAATCCTTCATACGACTGCGGCCAACTGCCCAAATAACACATTGAGGAGATTGTTTTTCAGTTTCTTCATTGCCAGATTGTTTACTCAAATAAGAATCTTTTTTTCCAGGACGAGCAGAATAAAAATCTGCCAGTGGTAGTTTAGCCTTTAAAATCTTTTTTAAGCCTCCTCCTCCCCACACAGCCACTGAACCTTTTGGTACTGATTTCAACAAAAGTTTTAATCCCTGCCCATCCGTACTAAAACCATGCCACTGACCTCTTCTTAAGTTCATGGTATTTACAGACTCCCCCTCCTTCGCACACATGTCCAACTCATCACATAATTGAAAAGCTTTTTTCTTTAAAGGGGAAGTAATAGCACAAAAAACCAATCCCAACTCCTGTAAAAAATTTAAATTCTTTTTTGTAAACTCTTCTTCAGATAACGGAATTTTAACAAATAACATATTTTGTTTTGCACAATCTCTTCGATATTCCACAGGACTGGCAGAATGTTTTATAGGATCACCTAAAACAGCACCAAATTTATTTTCCAATGTCTCACCTGAAAAATTAAAACAATTTATCAGGTGTTCATATAAATAAGGTTGATCTTTTACTCCTATAAGAGATTCTCTAATAAAATGTAATTTCATCCGAGAACCAAATAGTTGACGATACCATCGCCACCGACCATCAGAAGACATAGGTAGAAAGGAACGATGAGTAGAATCTTTCAAAAACCAACGATGACCTATTAAAAGCTCTTCTAAATTATAAATTGATACTGCTAATTTATAATGATGTGCTTTTTGCTTCATAAGATTTTTTATACTAACTTTCAAATCATCATTTCTTTGGTGTAAAGATAAAATAGCTGGAACATTCGGTGGTTGATCTTTTTTTTCCAGCGGCCAATCCCAAAGCACCGAAGACAACTCCTGCTTTAAAAATACAGAATTTTCAGACCTTCTAAAGCTTAAAATTAATTTTTCTTTGGGAATAACATTTAAAAGATTATTTAATTGTTTATCTGACCAATCATCATCCCTTAATTCAAAAAAACAAAAAACCCACTTCAATCTTTTATCAATAAATTCTTCCCACTTCTTTTTATCTACTGGCAAAGATTGCTCATTAAGAGTAATGATGACTTTTTTTATTTTCTGTTCATTAAAAACAGAAAGTTCTTTATAAAAAAAAAGTTTCTCCGGACTATTTAATTCAAAATCCCATTCTGGTAAAACAAAACTTTCATCAGTAAATTTCTGATACCATTTTTGTCGATCCTTATAAAGAGACATATATTCCTCATAAGGCAACAATTTGAAATTTAATCGTGGACGATCTAAAAATATCCTACCTTGTGAATCTGTTTCCCGCATTAAATGAATAATTTTACAATTGGATAAATCATTTACCAATTGCCTTTCCTCTAACTTTATTTTTTCTTCATAAAATCCTTTCAAACCAAAACCGGCACCTAAAGCAATAAATACCGGATGAGATATATCTTTATATTTACAAATCAATTGATATAAAATGTCTTTTTCGTTTTTACGAAAAATGTTTGCTTGAATTAAAGAAGCAATAGTCTTTCCAGTTTGTTTTTCTATTTCTCGGTCCAAATCTATGAACAGAGCTGTTTTTTTATGTTGAATAAAAAGTTTTTCCAATTTTTTTAACCAGATTGTTTTCCCAACACCTCTATGACCAATAATTAAATAGATCATGGATTTATCCCTGTAAGTGACCAAAAATCCGGAAAACTTTTATTCACCACTTCTGGGTTTAAAATTTTTACAGGTAAGCCGGCTTCTTTTAAAACCGCACCCGCCATAGCCAAACGATGATCTTCCTTTGGATTAAATAAAATTTCATCTTTATAACCCCAATCATTTTCTTTAATAGGAATACCCTCTATAATTAGACCATCTTCCAAAATCTTTGTTTTTCTATCTACCAAATTTAACAAATCGGCTATTTGTTGAATACGATTAGATTCTTTATAAACCAAATGTGGAGCACCATAGAGTTTACTCGTGCCATTAGCCAAAGAACACAGTACAGCCAGTACAGGAAACAAGTCCGGACAGTTGTTCATGTTCCATTCAATAGGTTTTAAGTTTTCAATCATTCCATGTATTTTCAATTTGCCTTCTGTTTGTTCTATACTCACACCCATATCTTTTAAAATTTCAGGAAAAACAAAATCAGGTTGTAAACTTTTATTTGGCCAGCCAGTGATGCAAAGTTCTCCATTTATTACTGCCAAAGCAGATAAAGCAAACAAACAACTCATATCTTGTTCCGGTTGATAAGATATTTTTCTTATCTCCTGATGAGCAGGAATGTGATACTCATTTTCTCCTTCATCAATATGCATTCCTAAACTCCTTAGAAAAGATAAAGTCATTTGAAAATAAGACGCAGAAGACATTTTATCTTCTATTTTTAAAAATAGAGGATAAGAAAGCTTCCAACTGTTTAAAAGCACTGCCGAAGCAAACTGACTGGATCTGTTGCCAGACACATGAAGAGCATCACCTAATATATGCCAACCTGTACTTTTGATCTTTATAGAATTTTCTTCAATGTGTGTTTCACAACCTAATTGATTTAAAAGAGATTTTAATTCCTTCATGGGACGATTAAATAGAGATGCACTTCCTTTTAAAGTGACATTCATTTTCTCCCTGGCACATCTTAAAGCCAAAAAACGCAAAACAGCCCCTCCATGATGACAATTGATAACATGATGACTGGTTTCTGATTCATTTATAGATTCATTTTTATTATAAATTTTCAATTGATCAGTAGAAGATAAACTTTTTAAACCCTGTTTCATATAATAAACATCTTTGCAATCCTGAAATTTATCATTTCCTTTAATTTGAAAGTTTGGAAAATAACTTTTTACAATCAAAGCTCTCAATAATAAAGACTTTGAATCAGGACCAGAGCCTAAAAAATAAAACGACATATTCTTATCTCTTAATTAGTACAACAATCACGTAAGTTTTATTCACTACAAATTCTTTGTCGACAGATTTCCTTAAGAATTTGTGAAATAGAAACCGTTTTTATAAAAACATCACCTGGTTTTTTAATAAAAATAAAATTAATTTTTTCACTGCTTATTCTTTTTTTATCCTGCAACAAAAGTGTTTTTAATTTATTAGAAGGTATACTTTTTAAATACCCTGATAACATAACCTGATACTGAAACAAAAAAGAAATTTGCTTTAAAAAAGCAGGAGATAAAGAAAACAACCTATGACTCCACTGAAAAGCAAACACCATTCCATAAAATACTGCTACACCATGAGGTATTTGAAAGTAAGATTCCAAAACATGACCTAGTGTATGACCGAAATTCAACTTTTGCCTGATTCCTTTTTTCTCAAACGGATCTTGCTTGATGATTTTTAGTTTTGCAGAAATAGCCTGAGGTAAAAACTCCCACATTTCTTGTTTAGAAAGTAAACTATTTTTAGATTTCTGAATATCCCAATGAGAATTTTTATGTATTACCTTTATTAATTTTTGATAAAAACTTCCCCCAGAAATCAAAGCCATCTTTATCAATTCCCCTTGAGCAGACTGTCGATCCGCTAAAGATAAAGAACTTAATAAATTTTTTACAATAAATACCGCTTTTGAAGAATGATAAGAACCTAAAATATTTTTTACGGCTTTTACATTTAAAGCAGTTTTTCCTCCATGAGCAGAATCCATCATGGAAAGCCAGGTGCTTGGGATATTCACAAAAGGCACTCCCCTATGATAAACAGAAGCTAAAAAACCTGTAAAGTCCCCCACACTGCCACCACCTAGACTGACAAAACCTTGTATGTGTTGCTGTCCTGCTAATTTTAAAACTTTTTGTACATGAGAATCAAAAGAAGAAAGTTCTTTTAACTGTTCCCCGGCAGACACATCATACACTAATTGATTTTTTAACCAGGACTTTACTTGAGAAAGTTTCTTTAGTTTTTTATCACAAACAATAATAAAGGAATAAGAACCAATAACTTTTGAAAGAACTTTTTTAGAAGGTAATTTAACTGAAAAAGAAATCCCTTCTTTTAAATATTTCATTTTTTATTTTGTTCAGATCCTTTAGAAGTATATATTAAATGAGCAATGACCTTTTCACGAATTAATAAATGCTTTACCTCTTCCACACTTTGTTTGGATTTTGTTTGTCTTAAATATTGTTGTGCATCCTGATCAGTAACTGACAACTGTAATACATCCGCTAATGCATAAATAAGATAGGACGAGCGAATAGTGAATAGCGCCTGTTTTTCCAATTCCTGCTCATTTTTTTTATTATATTCTATAATATCTTTTTCCTTCATACCCTGAGCTTTTAAATGATTAAACATATTGTGTTGTAATAATTGTTTTTGTTCCTGCAACACTGTTTCCGGCAATAATTCAATAGGGTATTCCTTTACTAGCTGTTCAAGAACCTGTTCTCTCTTGTTCTCATAAATAACTCGTTCTTTTTCCGTTGTCAGATAGTTTCTGATTTGTTTTTTTAATTCTTCCTCAGTTTTACATCCCATCTTTTGAAAAAAACTTTCATCTTTTTCCGGTAAAATTCTTTTCTTTATACCTATGAGTTTCATCGATAACTCTACATCTGCACCAGATAATTTTTGATCCAAACCTTCCTTTGAAAAAACACAGAAGATATTTTTTGTATCCCCCACAGACATACCCACAATCCCCTTTAACAAACCTTTAAGTGGAATATTTTTTGGCTCTTCCTTGATTTCCAGTACCGGCTTTTCAGTTAAAATTTTATTCAGTATATTAACTGTTTCTTTATCTGATTTTGGCGCTTTCCATTCCAATTCCACAATATCATCCATCTGCACCACTCTGTTTTCTGTGACAGGCTCCAATTGAGCCCCAGCCATTCTTAAATTATAAATGGCCTTTTCCACTGCTTCCTCCGATACCTCCACTTTTTCCTCTTTGAGTTGCACTTTAAAATTTTTATCCACGGTAATAGCTGGATGAATCTCCAACAGAGCAGAGAAGTTAAAATCCTGACCAGATTCCAGGGGTTTTTTAAAATCAATTTTTGGGTCTCCCACTGGAGTGATTTGTTTTTCCAGCACTGCTTGTTTATAAAATGTATTAATTAAATTAATAGTTGTGTCTTTTTTCACTTCTGGCTGATAATGAGATTGAATATACTGCAAAGGTACTTTTCCCTTCCTAAATCCCTGTAAATTAACTTTTTTTTGCCATTTTCTATAATTTTGATCCAGAATTTCTTGAACCTGGTCAGCCGATAACTGAATTTGCAGTTTTCGTTTCAAACCTTCTAACTTTGTTAACTCACATTTCATCACTGAATCTCCTCCTCTATAGTTTGCTCCTGACCTTTGTAAAAGAAAATGCAATGCAAAGCAAGAAGTTTCACCATGACTTTATGAAATGAAAGCTTTATGCTAATTGCATTTATGAAATTACTTTTACTGGGTTTATTTTTCCTATTCTCCAATTGCACTTCACTTCAATCAGATGATTCTACAAAATCTGAAAATATTGATCCAAAAGATCTTATGTTATTTGAAACAGCTTTTAAGGATTTGGGAGATGGATATTACACACGTGTCATTCCAATATTAAAAAAGATTAGTCAAAAATACCCAGGTTTCGATTTGGAATGGTTAGCTCTCTATAATCTCGCCAGTGCCTATAAAGAACTCAATCAATGTCAAAAAGCACAGGAAATTTACAAAAAGTTACCTGACAAGACCAAAAAAAACCCACAACTCTTGCCACGCATTTTTCTTAATCTGGCCTATACTTATGAATGCCTTGGACAACCTGAACAAACTCTTATTGCTTTAAAAGAAGGCATGAAACTCTCTCATTATTTACCGGATGAATCACGTCTGGTGGAGTACCCCGCCCGATTGTCTCTTGCTTACTTTCGTATGAACGAACAAAAAATCGGAAAACAACTACAACAACAAACATATAACAACCTGGAAATCTTAAAAAAATCTTTTCGTATTACAGAGGCTACAGATACAAACTTTGCCAGATACTTCTATATCATGGGACGCTCCCATATTTCACCAGACCATATTCAATTAGAATCTTTTCTTAAAATAATGCATCATTATCAAATGTATCTAAGTCAATCCATGCTTTTATCTGCAGGAAAGTGGTCTGTTGAAGCTGAAAGAGAATTAGGGAGCTTATATAGAAAGATGTGGCTTCAATTAAAAAAACAAAAAAATAAATCAATACACAATCAGGCAGTGCGAAAGGTACTGAATGAATTCAGAAGTATTGCCCGTAACGGGAAAAATAAAAACATATTAACTATCTATACAATTCTAAGAAAAAAAACAATGGACATTATAGCTAAACAAAGTTCAAAGAAATGATAAAAGAACATCTTCATCAACAAATTATTAAACATTTGGATCAGATTATGGATTGGTTTCAAAAAAAAACCAAATCTCTTTCTTTTCCTTTTTATTCCAGTTATGACATCAGAGATTCTTTTGAAAAGATTAGTCCAGTGGATGCTAACCTTTTTCCCGCCGGTTTTAATAATATATGTGACATCGATAAAGAAAATGCTACTACTACATGTGCTGGATATTTAAAAAAATATTATTCACACATTCCCAAGACAATTATTTTACTGGCAGAAGAACACACTAACAATCCATTCTACTGGGATAATATTTATTCTTTAAAACATCTCCTGGAACAAAGTGGAGTATCTTCTGTTTTGGTTTGTGTACCTGGGAAAAATATAAAAGAAGATGTAACCTTCACCAGTGCGAATGGGAAAACGATCGAAGTATTTTTACTAAAAAATAAAACCCATAATGCAGATCTGATCATCAGCAATAATGATTTTTCAGTAGACTACGAGTTGAATATTAAACAACCCCTTACACCTCCTTTGACAGCAGGGTGGAGAGTGAGACGCAAACATTCTTTTTTTAATAAATATAATGAACTGGCTCAGGAGTTTTCAACATTGATTGATGTGTCAGATTCTATTTTAAATATTAAAACCCGAAGATTTACTAACTTCAATCCCAGTGATGCAGATTGCTTAAACAGATTAAAAGAAGAAATAAATATTTTTTTAAAGGAACTGGAAGAACCATATAAAAATTTTAAACAAAAACCCTATGTATTTTTAAAAAATAACTTTGGCACTTATGGCTTAGGAATTACCACTATTAATTCCGCAGAAGATATTGATCAATGGAATTACAGCATTCGAAAAAAAATGAAAGCCTCGAAGGGAGGAGCTAAAGTCACAGAGCTTATTTTACAGGAAGGAATCTCTTCTCTCATAAAAAAAGAAGGAGCTGTTGCAGAACCGGTGATTTACTTGATTGGTTCTGAACTGGCTGGGGGGTTTTTAAGAACACATAAACAAAAAGGGATTAAAGACAACTTAAACAGTCCTGGTGCTGTTTATCGCACTTTATGTGTGTCTGATCTAAAAATTGAAGTGGAAGGAAAACCGATGGAAAATGTATATGGATGGATAGCCTACATTGGGGCCATTGCTTTAGCTTATGAATTTCAATCTATGAAATCCACTACCAATTAAAAATGAAAGCATCTTCTGTGTTATCCAACACAATTGTTAATTCTTTGTTATTGTCATCCAATAGGCGAAGTTGACTTAACATCCATCTATTTGGCCAAGATATATAATTATGATTCATAAATACTGTGGCTGAATCACTTTGGAAAAGTTCCTGATCCAAAGGAGATTGTAGAATTTTCTCTTTAGGAATAAAAAATGGTCCAATTTGTAATGGATTTTGTTTATTGATTCCACATTCCGCCCTTAATGTCATTTGAGGAGCATGGCCATGAAAGGATAGACCTGGAGCAATAAAGGTAATATGAATTCTTTGATACCTCTCACAAACTAAAACCGATTCCCCACTGTCAGCTAAAATCAAAAAATGTGGCATAATAAAAGCCACTTCTTCCCCTCGGTCTTCCACTGTTACATCATTGAGAAATACAGATTTATTTTCTTCTGTTAATAGAGAATTTTCTAAAAAAGCAGATTGCGAATTTATGGAAGCAATATTTCTGACCGATGACGGAGACATCGTATCCATTAATAAAATAAATCTGTCACCATTCCAGGATTGTTGAGCCAAAACATAGCCCAGATAAAACAACAAAGAAAAAGTGAAAAAAGCCAATATGCTTTTTTTCCAATGCTCACACATAGAAAATCCTTCTTACTCAAAAAGCACAGACATGTCATTTTTTGAGGCTAGCCTGATGCCCTTTTTGTGTGTACTTTTCTAAGTTTATCGGCTGTATTGTTTGGCAAATTCAACAAAAGTTCTCACCATCACTCCGGACGCTGATTTTGGCCGACCATAAGGCAGACGATTTTCAATATTCCAGGCAGTACCAGCTATATCCAAATGAGCCCAGGGAATATTTGTATCCACAAAATGCTCTAAAAAAGCCGCCGCTGTAGAGCTTCCCATACCTTGAGTAGATTGAATATTGGCCACATCTGCTACCGGGCTCTTTATATCCTTAACATTAAAGTCATCCAAAGGCATGGACCAAAGTCTTTCTCCGGAAGCTTTTCCCGCATTATGTATTTTCTTTTTCAATTCTTTATTTCTGGTAAAAAGTCCTGTGTAAATATTCCCAAGAGCTACAACAACAGCTCCTGTAAGAGTAGCCGCATCCACAATACAAACAGGTTTTAACTCACTGGCATAAGATAGAATATCCGCCAAGACCAGTCGACCTTCCGCATCTGTATTGAGAACTTCCATGGTCTTGCCATTTCGAGCACGCAGTACATCTCCAGGTTTTGTGGCCGCCGCTCCTAGCATATTTTCCGTAGAACCTATCAGACCTATTACATTTACTTTTAACTTTAACTGGGCAATAGCCAACATAGCGCCAATGACTGCCACTGAACCACACATATCAAACTTCATTTCGTCCATGTTACGAGCGGGCTTTATACTAATCCCACCTGAATCAAAGGTTAATCCTTTACCCACGAAACACACCGGTTTGCTGGATTTTGCACGAGCGCCCTTATATTCCATAATAATCACACGAGGTTCTTGGTTACTCCCCAAAGAAACTCCTATCAATCCTCCCATTTTTTCTTTCTTAATACGCGCCTTATCCCATACACTCACTTTTAAATTACCTATTCCCTTACATTTTTTCTGCACAGATTGAGCCAAAATAGAAGGAGTCATTAAATTAGCTGGATGATCAGCCAACCATCGCCCAAAGTTTGTATTCTCTGCCAAGCACTGACCTTCCTCCAAACCTTTTTGCCCTTCTCTAGCCTTGATGAGTCCAGTTAAAAAGACAGTTTTAAGTTCTAATTTGGCTTCTTCTTTTTTCTTTAAATCATCAAAACAATAATGAGCCAGATAAAAACCTTCAGTCACCAAACGAGCTACTGTACGAGGATTATTTATAAATTGCAGAAGCGAAGAACAATCCAATACAGCACTGGTGATAGAATGTTTTTCCAAAGCTCTATAAGCAGTGGCCGAAATCTGACGAATGACTTCTTCATTTACTTTTTTAGAATCACCCAAACCAACCAAAAGCAGATGTTTAGAAGATTGAATGGGCGTACAAGGCATAAATAATACAGCGCTTTTCTTAGATTGAAATATTTTGTCGTTTAAAACTGAATCCAGAATGTTAACAACTGCTGACTTAGATTGTTTTTTTTTCATCCCTTTTTGAGAGACCATTGCTATATGACAATCTGTAGATTCATTAAATTTGGAACCGGATGGAATAACTAATTTCATTAAAAATCTCCCTAAAAAATAGTTTTTTATTAAAAAGTTAATGATTTGTAGCATATTTTTCATGCTTAGACAAAAGCATTTTCTTCCATTTGTTTTTATTTAAGTAAATTCTTCAGAAACCCGACAATAAAATAAACAACAGTCACTGGCATAAAATATTCAAACTTTCGTCCAGTAAATAAGGAGTAACATCTTGGCATTAATTCCTATTGTAATTGAACAAACACCTAAAGGTGAGAGAAGTTATGATATTTACTCCCGCCTTTTAAAAGATCGCATCATCATGTTGGGAACAGCTATCACCAACGATGTGGTCAACAGTATGATCGCTCAAATCTTCTTTCTGGAAATGGAAAACCCGGATAAAGATATTCATATTTACATTAATTCTCCAGGAGGTTCTGTAACTGCCGGAATGGCTCTTTATGACATTATGCAATTTATTAAATGCGATATTAGAACTTATTGTATTGGTATTGCGGCCAGCATGGGCTCTTTGCTCCTAGCTGCCGGTACACCTGGTAAAAGATATATTTTACCTCATGCTCGTGTGATGATTCATCAGCCCCATATCTCCGGAACAGGTATTTCCGGACAAGTTAGTGATATTGAAATTCAAGCCAAGGAAATGGCTCTAACAAAGAAAAAATTGGTGGAGATTTATGCCAAACACACCGGAAAAGATGAAAAGACATTGCTTGAGGCAATGGATCGAGATAATTATATGAGCTCTCAAGAAGCTTTGGAATTTAAGTTAGTGGATCATATTGTAACCTCCAGAAAGAAAGTGAAATAATCATGGCTGGGAAAAAACAGCACTACAATTGCCAGTGTAGTTTTTGTTCAAAAAATCAAAAAGATGTAGAGCAACTCATTGCTGGCCCTGGTGGAATTTATATTTGCAGTGAATGTATTACCTTGTGTAATGACCTAATTTTCGACAAACATGAAAAGCAAAATAACAAGATACTAAAAATTCCCACACCGGCAGAAATTCATAAACATTTAGATGAGTATATCATCGGCCAGAATCTCGCTAAAAAATCCTTATCTGTAGCTGTTCATAACCATTACAAAAGAATCCATAAAAATGCTAAACAGATTGTCAAAGATGCAAAACTTTTAAACAGAAAAACAAAAGACCATGTGGAAATCACTAAAAGTAATGTTCTTTTAATCGGCCCTACCGGCTCCGGAAAAACACTATTGGCACAAACTATTGCTAAAATGCTCAATGTACCTTTTGCCATCTCTGACGCCACGGCTTTAACAGAAGCAGGTTATGTAGGAGAAGATGTGGAAAATGTCATTCTTAATCTCCTACAAGTAGCCGACTACAACGTAGAAGAAGCCCAAAGAGGAGTTATTTATATTGATGAAATTGATAAAATTACCCGTAAGTCAGAAAATACATCCATTACCAGAGATGTCAGTGGAGAAGGTGTGCAACAAGCTTTGTTAAAAATTTTGGAAGGGACCAAAGCCAACTTGCCCCCTAAAGGAGGCAGAAAACACCCTCAACAGGAATTTATTCAAGTGGATACTTCCAACATTTTATTTATTGTAGGAGGCGCTTTTATTGGACTGGAAAATATTATAGAAAATCGTCTATCCAACAAGTCCATGGGGATCGCCGCTGATATAAAAACAGAAGACGAAAAACTTAAATCCAAACAAAATATACTCAAACAAGTAGAACCCAACGACTTATTTCGCTATGGCTTGATTCCTGAGTTTGTAGGACGATTACCAGTTATTTCCACACTGAACCCCTTGGATGAAGCATCTCTCATTGATATACTACAAAAGCCCAAAAACGCTATTGTGAAACAATACCAAAAACTATTGGAGTATGAAGATGTAGAGCTAGTATTTGAAGAAAAAGCCCTAAAAGCCATAGCACAGCAGGCTATGAAGAAAAAAACCGGAGCCAGAGGACTGAGAGGAGTCATCGAAGAGGCCATGCTGGATATTATGTATGATGTGCCTTCTAACCCTTCCATTAAAAAATGTGTTATCACAGAAGATGTGATCTTGAAAAAGAAACAGCCACATCTCGTCTATAGCACTAAAAAAAAGTCCCCATCTATAGAAACAGCCACAAAAATAGAAAGTGCATAAAACATAAATATCCTTATTGCTGGACTATTTATTCAAAGCAGTGCTATGTTTAATAAAGCATAAATAAAGCTGTGAGAATATGAAACAAAATAAAATAGAAAATCTACCTTTACTCTCTCTAAGGGATTTAGTGGTATTCCCCCACATGATGATGCCCCTGTTTGTAGGTCGAGATAAAAGTATCAATGCTCTTCAACAAGCAATGAATAACAAAACAGATATTGTACTCGCCTCCCAAAAAGAAGCCAGAAATAATAATCCTTCCCCTGAAGAAATTCATTCTGTTGGTACTGTAGGCGCTATTATCCAACATTTAAAGTTGCCGGATGGAACAGTGAAAGCATTAGTGGAAGGAAAACACAGAGTACATATTAATAAATTTTTAAAATCAGATAAATTCTTTTCTGTGGAAGTAAAACCAGTTGTGGAAAAAATCAGTAAGGGAACAGAAGCAGATGCTTTGAAACGTATGATTTATTCTTCCTTTGAAAGCTATGTAAAACTAAATAAACAAGTACCACCAGAAGTGCTGGCTCGTGTATCCACCATTAATGATTTCAGTGAATTAGCTGATAATATCGCTTCCCAATTAAACTTAAAAATGGAAGATAAACAAAATCTTCTGGAAATTTTCGATCCAGGAGAACGTTTGCGTATCGTTTTAAAACATATCACTCGAGAAATTGAAGTATTAAAAGTGGAAAGAAAACTACGCACCAGAGTAAAAGAACAAATGGAAAAATCCCAAAAAGAATATTACTTAAATGAGCAACTACAGGCTATACAAAAAGAATTGGGTGAAAAGGACGATTTTCAAAAAGAGGTATTAGAATTAGAAGAAAAAGCCTCTAAAATACAATGGACCAAAGAAGCAAATGAAAAAATCACTCGAGAAATCAAAAAATTAAAGTTGATGTCTCCAATGAGCGCAGAAGCCGGGGTCATTAGAAATTATATCGACTGGGTTATTGCCCTTCCCTGGCAAAATTACGTAAAAGAAAAAAAAGACATTCAAGCCGCCAAAGATATTCTCAATGAAGATCACTGGGGATTGGAAAAAGTTAAAGAAAGAATCTTAGAATATCTTGCTGTCAGAACACTGGCCAATAAACCTAAAAGCCCTATTTTATGCTTTATTGGTCCTCCTGGTGTAGGAAAAACATCTTTAGCACGTTCTATTGCCAGATCTTTAAATCGCCCGTTTGTGCGTATTTCCTTAGGTGGAGTGCAAGATGAAGCAGAGATTCGAGGACACAGACGCACCTATGTAGGAGCTATGCCCGGTAAACTTATTCAATCCTTAAGAAAAATAAAACATGGCAACCCTCTGTTCTTATTGGATGAAGTTGATAAAATCAGTACCAGCTACAGAGGTGATCCATCCTCTGCTCTATTGGAAGTATTGGATCCAGAGCAAAATAACACTTTTCAGGATCATTACCTGGAAGTGGACTATGACCTATCTCCTGTTCTGTTTATCACCACGGCCAATTCCTTACATGGTATTCCTCGCCCCTTAATTGATCGTATGGAAATGATTTCCATTGAAGGTTACACAGAAACTGAAAAACTCAATATTGCTGAAAAGTATCTAGTTCCCAAACAGTTAGATAAGCATGGTTTAAAAAAATACAATCCTTCTTTTAACAAAGATGTATTAAAGGAGATTATCCGATACTACACGAGAGAAGCAGGCGTTAGAGAGCTGGAGAGGCAAATTGCCAAAGTATCCAGAAAACTGGTTAAAGAAATAGTGTTTTCGCAAAACAAAAAAACAAACTTAGAGGAATCACAAAAAATTCCACTGATCAAAAAATATATGAAATATTCCATTTCACTTGCAAAAGTAAAACAATACTTAGGAGAACATAAATTTAAATATGGAAAAATAGAAAAAAAGAACGCCATTGGATTGACCAATGGAATGGCCTGGACAGAAACCGGAGGTGAACTATTACATATTGAAACCTGTGTCGTACCAGGAACTGGAAAAGTGAAAAATACCGGACAATTAGGTGAAGTGATGCAGGAATCCTGTGCAGCAGCTTTAACCTATGTACGTTCTCGAGGTCCTTTATTTGGCCTTCCTACAGAATTTTTCTTAAAACATGACTTTCATATCCATGTAACAGAAGGAGCAGTTCCTAAAGACGGTCCTTCTGCAGGAATAGCTATCACCACCAGTATCGTATCTGCCATTACCCGCTTTCCAGTTAAAAGAACTGTCTCTATGACAGGAGAAGTGACCTTAAGAGGAAGAGTATTGGCCATTGGCGGATTAAAAGAAAAAATTCTGGCGGCTCATAGAGAAGGAATTAAAACAGTGATTATTCCCAGTGAAAATGCGAGAGATTTAAGAGACCGTGAACAGGCTATACCAATTGAAGTTTTACAAGAAATCCAAATTATTACAGTGGATCATGTTGACCAGGTTTTGGTCAATGCCTTGGAAATTAAAACTGCTCAGGATTTATTCAAAAGACGATCTGAAAAAATTTCAGGATTAAAAGCTCAATATACAGGACATGCTCAAATTCAAAAACATTAAACTTTATTAAAAAAACTTAATCTTTAAAAAAACTTGACAAACTATGTGAAATAGTTCAACCTTCACCTCGTAGGTTTGGAGGGGGGTATGGATACAGATACAGTTAAAAAATCAAACTATCTTTATGACCTTGCCTTAAGCCAAATGGTTGCCACACAGTTTGCAGATGCTATTAAAAATTTTAAAACCGCAAATTCTTATTTATTAAAAGAAAAACAATATTCAAAATATTTAGAATCTCAAGTATTTCAAATTATTATGCACACAGAAATGGAACATTTTAATGAAATTGGAGATATACATTCCGAATTATCAAATATTATATGGAAATACAAAACACCAGAAATGGACTTTTCCAAACTACATTATGCCATGGGTTTTTGTTGCCTAAGAAGAAAGGAAAATCTTAAAGCCCAAACACATTTTGATCAAGCAGTAACTCACGCTTACTCAGTACAAAAACAATCAAAAAAAATACAAAATCAAAAAGCATTATTAATTTCAAAAATAGATTTGTGTTATGCTTGTTATGGTTTTGCTTTTTTATACTATATGAAAAAACAGATATCTCAAGCCATTAATGAAATAGAACGAGGCGAACAATTAATAAAAACCTTTACAGAATTTCAATTAATTTTAGAAAAAGAAAAAACTGATTTTTCTGAGGAATTGTTACAAACCTTACACCATGAAAAACACTCTTTGGAATTTTCTTTTTACCTCTTAAAAGCCCAGATTTTTGGTATAGAAAAAAAATATAAACAAGCTGAAGAACTATTATGGTTTTGCTATGAACAATCACAAAAATCTTACAGAAGGAAATATATGGCCCCTCATTTATTTTACTCTTTAGGTATAAATTACATGGAAAAAAAAGATTATAATCAAGCTTCTCACTTTTTAAGTTTAGCCAAAAGATCCATTAATGAAAAAACCTTTAAATTGCTCAGTAAATATATCTCCCATGCATTAAATACACTAAAATATAATATGACCAATGATTATGATATTATTATTAATTTTGAAACAAATTTATTGGTAGAAAAGCAAAAAGGCCATATTAATTTTAAAAATCAATTTGTGGTCTTGGATATGTTGAAATTATTTGTTATGAATCTAGGTAAAATATACTCTAAAGAGGAATTAGCAGAAAAAGTATGGAATCAAAGATATAATCACCAAGTACATGACAATAAAATTTATGTAACTATAAAAAGGTTAAGGGAATTAGTAGAACCAAATCAAGATAAACCAAAGTACATCTGTAGAACAAAAGATGGATATTATATTAATAAAAATATAAAGATTTTAATTAAATAAAAGGAGGTAGAGAAATGAAATATATTATTAAAATTATGGGGTTTTTTATTTGTTTTATATATGCTCATCTTGCATTCTCTGGTGTCATAGAAGATGCTATGAACGATATCAATAATTCAATTTATGGAACAAAAAATCATCGTTATGTATTTATATGTTCTCCTATAGCATCTAATGTCTTTATTGAAAGTTTATCCACTTCTCAATTAACATATTTTCAAGAACTTCCAAAATATTGTAAATTATCTGCCTCTTTTGTCCTTTACGAGGATAGTTCTGATAGTGATTACTCAACAGAAAATTTCATAGATGAGTTTTTCCCCAACCCAAATAAACAAGATAACTCTGATTGCTTCAGAAAAGATGGAGACAGACCAGCTATGCCCATCCCCATTCCAGGGGTCGGTGATCAAAAACCTATTGATTGTAATGAATTTATACCTCACACTGGAGCTTCTTTCCTTCTATCCGGTGAATTCTTAGAAGGAAATTATCTCGTGCCGAACACTGGTGAACACATTGTGATAATACAAAGAAAAGAAAAAATGTCTCAAGAAGACCAACAGCTCCAATATAGACAATTGAGCAAATATCGTTTCAATTATAATAAATTTTATAATGTTTCCACTAAAGACTCATATCTCACAGATGCTACTATATACCCTCTAATTGCAAAAGAATCTTTGTATCAGGACGGTGACAGGCCGGCTATGCCAATCCCTATCCCTGGTGTAGGTGAACGAATCCCTATCCCCGATGTAGGTGAACTAGTACTTTTCTCTTTGAGTACAAGGGGCTGAATAACCCCATGTTGTTTACTCTAATATTCATAATCATTTAGGGGGTTAGCTCAGTTGGTAGAGCGCCACCCTTACAAGGTGGATGCCATCGGTTCAAGTCCGGTACCCCCTACCATTGGAACATGATTTTTACTCTATTATGAATCATTGTTTTTAGAAATAGGAATTTTCTCCCCAGAATAAAATTTCCAGGTTTTATGAATAATAAGACGTGCTCCCTGTCCAAAACTAAAATACGCCCA
This sequence comes from Bdellovibrionales bacterium, assembly GCA_965226095.1. GTDB lineage: Bacteria > Bdellovibrionota > Bdellovibrionia > Bdellovibrionales > UBA1609 > JANQSP01. Next base: position 196,299 of record OZ245336.1, read on the forward strand.
TATCCATTGAAGCAAAACAAAAAACTGATTTTTAAATCGAACCAAATAACTAATATGTACAAAAACCCAAGCTAACCAAGCAATCACCCCTGTTAGCTGAAATGAACCAAAGCTGGCAACAGCTTTAGAACGCCCAATAGTGACCATTATGCCTTTATCAAAATACTGAAAAGAAGATCGTCTTTTCCCACTAATTTCATTTTTTATCAACTGAGCTACAAAATGCCCTTGCTGAATAGCCACTGGCGCTAATGCAGGTAAAAATGTTTTTTCTCTATCTTTAGAAACAACAAAGGCCGCCTGATCACCCATAACGAAAACATGAGAATGATTGGGAATACTTAAATCATTCTTTACAAGAATACGGCCATCTTCAGTTTTTTCAACATTTATATCCTCAGTTAATTGTGAGGGTTTAACACCTGCTGCCCAAATAATTGTATGAGCATATAAAAAATGTTCACCAATTTTGACTCCTTGTTTACTGACATCATTAGCTTGCTGGTTTAAAAAAACTTCAACACCCATATTTTCCAAATCACTTTTAGCCCTATCTGAAAGTTTTTCTGGAAATGCATTCAGAATTTTTGATCCTGCTTCAACTAGAACAACACGGGTTTTTTTAAGATTTGCATTCTTATAGTCTTTATAGAGAGTATTTCGCGCCATTTCAGAAATTGCACCTGCCATTTCAACACCTGTTGGGCCACCTCCAATGATAACAAAAGTTAAATACTGCTGTCTTTTTTCCTCATTCTGTTCCTTCTCAGCCAGTTCAAAAGCAAGGAGAATTCTTCTACGAATTTCAGTAGCTTGCTCAATTGTCTTGAGACCTGGAGCATACTCTTCCCACTCATTGTTTCCAAAATAAAAATGCTTGGAACCACAAGCGATGAGCAAATAATCGTAATTGAAATATTGATTATCAAAACTGATTTTTTTATTTTTAAGATCAATGTGATTCACTTCTGCCATTAAAACATTTACATTTTTATATTTAGAAAAATAACTTCTTAAAGGAACAGCTATTTCAGAAGGATTAAGTCCTGCCATAGCCACTTGATAAAGAAGAGGCTGAAACAAGTGATGATTTCTACGATCAATGAGAGTAACATCAATACCTTTTTGATTGCCGAGCACTTTAACGGCACTGAATCCGGCAAAACCACCACCAATAACTATAACTCTTTTATTATTTTGAACTGTTTTCAAAAAGCACTCGTTTTTTAATTATCTTATCATGTAGATCATCCAAAGGCATAAATATTCTTATAAGTTGGCTTCGATCTGTGTACTTTTAGCTTGGTCTGAAATGACTGCAGATGGATGATACTCACTAGATGACATTTTTCTTAAATGAAATTCTATATTAGCAATGAGAAGAACAAGTAAATGATCCTCTGGATAAAAATATTTGATAGCTTTTTTACCTTGAAGCAATGATTGCTGTATAGTATTTACCACCTTTGTAACTTCTCCATCAGTCATGGTATTAAAAGAATTTAAAAGTAACGTTCTGTAATGATCATGTAAAATTTGGACCAGTTGCTTATAATATTGATCCGACCTAGGCTCGATAAAGAAACCTTCTATTTGTTTTAAAGTATCAAACAACACACTATGTTCCCTTATTGAAATATCCTGAAAATGATTAATAGCCCTGAAAAAAGAATCCTGACATTCATACCCATGTATTTTATCTTTTTCTATCTGAAAACGAATAAAACTGGAATCAGACATTCTAATTTGATGCCAACACTTGGAATGTAACTCACAATGAGTGGAATAATATAACTCAGAAAATGAACATATAGGTTCCAAATAACCTTCATTAAGTATAACCAATGGACTAAAACTATAAATTTTTATATTTTTATTCAATTTTAGTACAATAGCTATTATTTGATCCGAATAAAAATTAAATACTCTTATTTTATCTCCCTTAGAAGCCTTTCTTTCCAAAAAACCATTAATAATATCTATTAAATCTTGTTGATCATCAATGACAATACGTTGATTGTAATCTTTTAACTTCCAATCTTCTAAACTAAACTCATTAGAAAGTTCATACTCTTTTGCAAAACTGTGCAACTCTTGTTCTATACTCTTTTTTAGTGTAACACACCACGTTTGCCAATATGGAAAAGATAAAGCAGTTTTATAAAACTGTTGTAATATTTCAGGAGTGAACTTTTGCTTTGCATAACAAAACAAATTCAAATAATTATAAAGTGTGTACCTTACTTTATTTTTCGATAAAGATCTTTTAAATAAAAAATTTTTAAATTGAGTGACAGAACTCATGTTTTAGATCATAAATGAAAAATAAGCCATTCGTCGAGTAAATTTATATATCTCTTTGGAGGAAGTGTGTCATGGAAAGAAAAATTATCAACCAACTATTTCAAGAGCCCATAAAGAATCAAAAACAAGAAGCAGTTACTCTCTCTATGCAAGACTGGAAAGAGCTGATCTCCCGCTTGGATCAAACAGAAGCACAAACAAAAGCCTGCAATGAAAAAATAAATTACACTTCTTTAAAAGTTTTAACCTGGTTAAAACAAGTTAAAGAAAAATTGGACACGATTTCTGAAAAACAACTGGAAAACAAGGAATTAGAGGAAAAGGCGCGTCAACAACATGACACAATGGAAACTAATTAAATTTCTCTTGGTTTTTTAGCTTTCTTTCTTCCTGCAAATGTGAAAAATAAATCATTATCATTGCCGATATCACACCTGTCACAATAGCAATATCACCCACATTAAATGCCGGCCACACATAATCTTTAAAATAAAAATCCAAAAAATCAATAACATAGCCAAAATGTACTCTATCGATATAGTTACCTAGTGCACCTCCAAAGATAGAAGCAAAAGCCAAAAGTTGATACTTTTCATTCTCTTTCAACTGATGCACAATAGAAATAATAAAACCAAAGGCCAGGATAGGCAGTATTAAAAATAACACCGTGCGAATAACATCATTACTCTGAGAAAAAAAGCCAAAAACACCACCTCTATTTTGAACATAGGTAATATTAAAGAATTCAGGAATAACGATTTTTTTCTCACCTAAATTAAAACTTGTATGCACCATAAGCTTGGTTGCTTGATCCAAAGCCAATATAGCAAAAGAAATAGAAAGAAAAACAGGATATTTAAGATATTTTTTCATAGATTATTAACACATTTTAGACATATTTCTTGATTATTCAACTGTTCACTGTAATGCCAGCAACGAATACACTTATGGCCTGATGCTTTTTTCACTTTTACCTCCAATTGATTTTTCGAAATAGATTGAATATCCAATTTAGAAACAATTAATAGCTCTTTTAATGTATCTGCTAAAGGATTCAATTTTTTAAATAACGTATCTGGGAGCAAAACTGTCACTGAACTTTCAAGACTGGAACCAATAATTTGCTGTTTCCGCATATTTTCCATTTCATAAAACACCTTCTGTCGAATCTTTAACATGAGTTTAAATTTTTCATGTATATGAGAATCCATCCATTCCTTTGGTATACTTGGAAAATCTGTCAATAAAATACTTTCTTCTTTTTTCCCTGGCATATACTGATAAGCTTCTTCACAGAGAAAAGTCATAATCGGACTCATACTGGATAAAAGCTTTTGAAGCATTAAGTAAATAGCACTTTGTCCGGATCTCCTGGCCTTTCCATCTTTTTTAAAAGTATATAACCTATCTTTTAAAATATCCAAATAAAGAGCTGACAGTTGTGTAGTGAAAAATACATTCAAGTCTTGATAAATTTTATGAAACTGAAAATTTTCATAATGCCTGCGCATTTGTTCAATGAGTTTAGCCAACTGATTCAAAATCCATTGATCCAATTCTTTCATTTCCGAAAAAGCAATCATATCTTTATCTGGATCAAAGTTCTGTAAATTACCTAACATAAATCGTAAAGTGTTTCTAAATCGACGATAGGATTCAGTAATGCGATTAAAAATTTCAGTTCCGGCTTGCAGATCTTGAGAATAATCCTCACTCGTGGCCCATAATCGTAAAATTTCTGCGCCTCTTTCCTGAATCACTTTTTCCAAATATATAACATTGCCTTTACTTTTACTCATTTTGTTTCCCTGAGCATCATTTACAAAACAATGTGTAAGCAAAGACTTAAAAGGACTTTTCCCCTCTAAAGCAATGGAAGCATTGAGACTGGTCTGAAACCATCCTCTATGCTGATCACTGCCTTCCAGATATATATCTGCCGGAAAAGTATGAGCACCATAGATCTTTTTTAAAACATAATGACAAATGCCGCTATCAAACCAAACATCAACAATATCTTTTCCTTTTTCAAAACTATTCGAATTTTTACACTGTGTACATTGAGTATCCTTTGGCAATAATTCATCAACCGTGCGGGAAAACCAATATTCAATACCTTCTTTTGAATGTTCCATTTGATCAGCTAAATGAGATATAATTTCCACCGAAAGCAAAGGAGCTTCACATTGTCGACAATAAAACACAGGAATAGGTACACCCCAATGCCTTTGTCGACTTAGACACCAATCCGGACTTTTTTGAATCATGGCCTTTAGACGACGACGCCCCCATTCCGGATAAAACTGAATATTATTTTCAATTTCTGCAAGAGATTTTTTACGAATAGAATATTCTGGCTTATCAAACTGAATAAACCATTGATCTGTTGCTCTGAAAATAAGAGGTTTACCAGAACGAGGATTAAAAGGATAACTGTGTGTAATTTCTTTTTCTCCCAATAAACAACCCTCTTGTTTTAAATGATCTACAATAAGAGGATTAGCCTGAAAGACATTCAAGCCTTCCCATTCCGGTACTTCTGAAGTGAACCGGCCAGCTGCATCTACAGGAACAGTAAGTGGTAAATTATATTTAAGTCCTGTTACAAAATCATCCAAACCATGTCCGGGAGCCGTATGCACACAACCCGTCCCTTCTGTTTTAGTGACATAATCACCTAAAACAATCACAGAACTTTTATTCTCAATAAAAGGATGAACAGCTTTCTTTTTTTCTAAAGTTTTTCCCAAGAAAGTCTTACCTAAATGCGTAGTAATTAACTTTAGTTTCATGTCAGTATTGGCTTCAAAATTTTGTTTGGCATCTACTGCTAAAATCAAAAAATCTTTACCTGAATCAAAAACCCCATACTCAAATTCAGGGTGCAAACAAATCGCCTGATTGGCCGGCAGGGTCCATGGAGTAGTGGTCCATATTACAAAAGAACAAGGTTTCCCATCCAATTTTAAATGCTGAGCCACTTCAGGAGCTGGAAATTTAACGTAGATAGAAGGACTTTTATGCTCTCGATACTCCGCCTCAGAAGAAGCAATGGCAGTTCTTAAAGCAAAACACCAATACACTGGTTTCTTTCCTCTATACAATAATTTCTTTTCAGCCAACCTAGCCAAAGCTCTTGTCTGTTCGGCTTCATATTCTGCATAAAGGGTCAATAAGGGGTTCTCCCAATCAGCCAAAACACCCAATCGTTCAAATTGTTGTTTTTGAATCTCCACCCAGTAATTAGCTTCTTTTCTACAAAGTTCTCTAATTTGTTTTGATGAAGAATCTTTTTTATTTTTTATTTTTTTCATAGCGCTTATTTCAATCGGCAAACCATGGCAATCCCAGATGGGAATAAAGGGACAACATCGACCGGATAAATTCATATATTTAACAACGATATCCTTTAGAATCTTATTTAAGGCATGACCAACATGTAATTTACCATTGGCATAAGGAGGTCCATCAACAAAACTGAAAAACTTTTTACCTTTTTGTTTTTGAAGTATTTTTGAATAAATATTCTTTTCTTTCCATTGTTGAATAAACAAAGGTTCTTTTTGAGGAAGATTGGCTTTCATGGGAAAGTCAGTTTTTGGTAAACATAAAGCCGGTTGATCATTTTTTTTTTGCATATTAATTTTTTCTATAGATTTATCCTGTTTTGAAAACAAATTATAATCAATCAAACATAATATCAAGTTTAAAGTTTTTCTATATTAAAGAACTTATTAGATCCTACCAAAGTCTTATCAAAAAATAAGTAAAAATACAAAAAAACAAATATAAAGCTAATTTCCAACAATAAGTAAGTCTTGAAATTTTTTTTATTTTAGCCAAAAACACAGTTCATTATATATGCTATAATTTATAAATGCCTCGAAGGAGAATAAAATTTGTCATATCGTAAATTATTACTAATATTTTTTTACTTTATAAAAAGTCTTATAAAATACAGCATTTGTCTACAGATTTTTACAACATTTTCTTTAGAGATTGGAGTCAATGATACATACTCTTCTATAGAACCAGAAAAAATAGCCAGATTAAATACAGTTTTAAAAAACAGCGTGTTCATTGTAGAACAAAACCCTGAAGCTATAGCAGAAAGACTCAATATCAGTGAATACGAACCTATATTATTTTCTGTATTAGCCACTGTCCGATCTGAACTTCCCAAACAACAGGGTAAGTGGAAAATCATCCAATTACCTCCATCCAAAGAGACTAAGGCTTGTACAAGACCTATGTCACTAATGTTCAAACAATCCCTAACAAACAGCCCTTATACTTTCGTTATTCTACCCAGTCCCTACTCTAATTGGAAAGAAGGTTCTACTATTAATCAATTATCTTATATTCTGGATAAAAATTTTAATGAACCTAATATTATTACTTTCAATGGTTATTTATCTCCTGCTTTCCTTAGAAACAGTTGTCAATCTATTCCCTGGAATATTCTATCCCTCTCCAAAGATTTACATTTAAGGATTAGAAAATATTTAAATGAAGAACAACTTTCTTCAGAACACACTGGCATTATTGGCGTTTCAGGAGGTGGTTCTTTAACTATAGCTATGTTGGCACAAGCGTCTGATTTTTCAAAAACATATAATACTCAAAACACTTTTGGTTTGGGCGGTATGAGTTTAAGTCCCATCTTACATGGTAGAGCCATATTACATAATCTGGACACTAAACATGCTCAAAGTACTATCAATCCCACATGGGGACTAAGTACTGGAGATTTAAAAAACTTGTGGCATTTTTTACAGATTTTTATTTTACCTAAACAAGAACAGATTATGTACTTATATAATAAAAATCCAAGAGAATTTAGACAAAGGGTATTTAATGAATTTACTGTTTCTTACTTAAGAGATAGTTTAAAAGCTTTAAGATATCATCCATCTGACATCAATGGAGAAATGAATTATTATGATGTATATATCAATACCAGTTTTTTAAATGAAACCAGTATAAATCAATTTGTAAATAGATCTCCAACTATATGGAACGCAGATAATGTAACAATTTTTTCCTCAACAAATCACAACTTCAGTGCAAAAGTTCCTAATTACTCAACAATAAATACTTCTTTTGATCAAACCATCAGTTTGCAAAACGTATTGCCATTAATAGATAAACCTCTTTTTATCTATTCTGCGCAGGATGATTTAATTATCTTCCTTCCTAACGAGTCCAATCCTCTCTTTCATTCCAGTCTAGAGGTTTTAGAAGCGGCAAAAAACCATCCTCACATTATAGTATTCAATCCTAAATACGGCTCCCATGCGGGAATTTTATTAGATCCTGTTTTCGAAGAGTTAGTAACAACATTTTTTAAACCTTAGTGTGAAAAATTTTCATTATTGACATCTTATTTTCACTCATTGACATTGCCAGCGTCTATGGTAAATAAAAAATTTCTCCAGCACAATAAACAACAGAGCAATATAAATCCACAAGGCAAATGAACTAAAAGGTGCCAACTCAATTCCTCTATGCTCTGTTAAAGGTTTTAAAAAATAAAGTAACTGTAAAAACCATTCCCATAGTACATCTGTGAACAATCTTAAAAATGGAAAAGGCAAAGTTAATAAAGACAAAGGTAACAAAACACAAGAAGCTAGTGGAGCTATCAGCCAATTAACAACAATACTAAAAGGATGAAAGTTACTCCAACTGCTAATCAAAGGTAGCAGCAATAAATAAGTTAAAATACAGGATTTCCAACGGGACAAACGAGGGTTAACCATACCCAGACTAGCCACCCAACTCAACTGTAAAGACAAAGAATGAACCCAAGTATGCTGGCACAACAAACATAACAACCCACTGATATGTACTCGTGTATAAGGACTCCAAAAAAGTTTCCACTTTTTATTGATTTGAATCATTACAAAAGAAAACAAAGCTCGTAAAATCGGCGGATTCAGTCCTGCACTAAAAGCATAGAGTAATAAAAAAAATACCAAACTCGTATTTTTAAACCGAAAACGAGGCAAAAAATTCCAAGCTTTTTCAATAAAAATCAAGTGCGCACCTGAGATCACCATCAAGTGAATCACCCCTAAAGACATAAAAGTTTTTTTTAATATTCCTTCTGGCAACCTTTCTCCGCAAACCAGTGCAGAATAAATAGGCATTAGTGCTTCATTACCACCACTAATGTTTTGTAAACACTCTGCGTGCAAAAATTGAGCCAGCCTTTGAACCGGTAAATAGAAGAACAAAGGCTTAATGCATAGTATAATAAATATTAAAATCAAGGAGCTTACCATTTTACTTTTGTCTTGTTAGCAAAAAAGATTCCTGATTTTTTTTTCAGAAGAGGTTATTCTTCAAAGATGAGATTTTTGAAGATGAAAAAAATTCTTACAGAGATTATTTGTTATGTCATTTTATTGATTATGAGTGCCGGAGCAGGGTTCATGTTGTCTCGGACTATTTCCATATACCAAAAATCAAAAAATAAATCCTCCTACCAACCAAATAATAGACTCCCTTCTTCCTATCAAGCCCCTCGTTTATTAGCTGAAACTGAAGATGAATTGAACACAGTTGAAACACTGGAAACACTGGAGACAAATGAAGTGGAAGAAAGTGAAGATGATTTGATAGATGCTTATGAACAAAATTTATATAAAACCTATATCAATTATTATAGTCAGCAGGTTTCCACTCAGGATTGGGAAAGAGTAACCAGTGGTCGTGATGTGTATACTATACGAGAAAATGATACGCTTTGGGATATTAGTAAAGTTATGTTTGACGATCCTAACTACTGGCCAAAATTGTGGTCTGTGAATCCTTCACTAGGTAATCCACACCTTATTCGTCCGGGAGGCAATTTAGGCTTTATCCATGGAACTGCTGGACAAGCTCCATCCATGGTCATTTTAGATCCAGAAGCACAAAAACAAGCAGAACTTAAACAGAAAAAAGAGCCTCTTCCGGATTTTTTAAAAAATGCTGAAATTAAAGTACCTCCTCCCAAAAAATCTGTTCCGGTTTTAAACATTCTACCTGAAAGTTTACCATTTTTATATTTTCAATCTCAAGGCGCACCTGATGATTTATCAAATTTAGAGATTCAATATGAAAAACCAACTTTATCACACATTTCTTCATTGCCCTATTATATGTCTTCCAGTCGAATTTCCGGCCAAGGAAAAATATCTGACAAAAAACATGAAGGAATATGGTCAAGTACAGATGAAAGTATAATTTTAGAAATGAAAGAACCTGTAAACCCAGGACAAAAATTAATGATAGTTAAAAATCTGGGTAAATTAGTACCAAAAGGCCCTGGCGTCAGAGGTCCTTTCGGATACCAAATAGAAATTCAGGGAGAAGTGCAAGTCATTGGTCGAATAAAAGATTCTTTTGATTTGTATGAAGCTAATGTCACAGAAACATTAAGTCCCATCATCACAAAATCTTTTGTTATCACTCAATCGATTCCAAGGTTTGATTTTCAAGCAACAAATATAAATGGAGCTAGCGAAGCACAAATTATTGGTTTTCCTCCTTTTGCCAAAAACAGAAAAGTAGGAACATTATTTTCTCTATTGTATTTAAACAAAGGGGGAGATAACGGCTTCTCTGTAGGGCAAATGTACCAGGTACAAGCCAACTCCCGTGGACGCAAAGATTTTCCCTATGGATATAAAATTAAACTAGGAGAATTAAAAATTATTCATGTGGAAGATCGTTTTGCAACAGGTTTGATAACAGCTATGAGTGGTCCTATTCAATTAGGTGATCACGTGATCCCTATGAACGCCATTCTTTCCAAAGATAGTAGCGCTGATCCCTTTACAGATGAAAATGAACAAATAGATGAAGATGATGAGGATATAATTATTGAAGAAGATAATTTAGAAAGTTTTGAAGATATCGACGATGAAGAATACATTGATGAGGAAGAACCTAGTGATGAAGATATCGACGATGAAGAATACATTGATGAGGAAGAACCTAGTGATGAAGATATCGAGAAAGAAGAATACATTGATGAGGAAGAACCTAGTGATGAAGATATCGAGAAAGAAGAATACATTGAGGAAGAACCTAGTGATGAAGATATCGACGATGAAGAATACATTGAGGAAGAACCTAGTGATGAAGATATCGACGATGAAGAATACATTGAGGAAGAACCTAGTGATGAAGATATCAACGATGAAGAATACATTGATGAGGAAGAGTTGGAATAAAAACAGCCTATTTTGCTGATGTGATTACAGGATTTACTAAATCCCAATGGTGGCAGAGAATAGCTGATAAATTAAAAATAAATCATTGAAACAGGTAAAAATTTGTCTTTCTTTCATAGCACATTAAACAGAAAAATTCTTTTATTAGTTCTATTATTTACTGGGCTGGGATTGGTGCAAGTGTACAGCGCCAGTTACATTTTTTCCATAGAAAAATACCAAGACGGCTTCTTTTTTTTAAAAAGACAAACTCTCTTTGCTATTCTAGGTTTAATCGGTTTATTTTTTATAGCCAGCATTTCATGGAAATGGGCACGCTTTACAGGAATTGGTTTGTGGCTTGTTTCTATTTTCATGTTAATTTTCACCCTTATTCCTCAAATTGGTGTATCTGCTGGTGGTGCTCAAAGATGGATATCTCTTCCTTTTGGATTTCATCTACAACCTTCAGAGTTGTTTAAAGTGACAACTCCTTTTGCACTTATTTATTTAATCGCTATAAAAGATAAAAATATATTTAATCACTCCATGTTATTTTGGATACTCCCAGTGTTCGCATTTGGATTACCCATGTTGGTTTTATCTTTACAACCAGATTTTGGAACAATGGTACTGTTGTGTTGTGTCGCTTTAAGTGTAGTTTTCATTTTAGGCCTCAAGTGGAGATACATTCTTTTATCTTTGATTTTCATTTTCTTAGGAATATTTTTAATGGTGATTTTTGAACCTTATAGAGTCGCTCGTGTTCAATCTTTTTTAGATCCTTGGTCAGATTCAATGGGAACTGGATTCCAAGTCATTCAAAGTATGATTACTTTTCATTCAGGAGGTTTTTTTGGTGTAGGATTAGGTCAAGGCCAAGGGAAATTATTCTTTCTACCGGAAGCACACACAGATTTTACATTAGCTGTTTTAGTAGAAGAGACAGGTCTATTAGGATTTTTAGTCATAATGAGTTTATACACTTTCCTTATCTATTATGGAATACAGGTCTCTTTGAGAACCAGAGATATTTCACAAAAAGTTTTGGCTTTTTCATTGATCATGGTGTTTGTTTTCTCTGTAGTCATCCATACAGGAGTCAACTTAGGTATCATGCCAACTAAAGGGCTAACGCTTCCTTTTATCAGCTATGGAGGTAGTTCATTAATTTGTCATTTACTATTGTTTGGATGGCTTTTAAATATGGAAAAAAATAATTATTTTGTGTATTAATACCTTCATTATTATAAAATGAATTTTTCAGATAAAAAAATATCCTTATCTGTTAATTGAATGGAGTAAATATTGAATTTTATAAGAAAAATACTTTTCTTAGATAAAAATTCTAAAAGAATTAATAAAAAAATATTAATAACGGCCGGAGGAAGTGGTGGTCATATCCTCCCTGCTCTCACTATTGTAGAGAGTTTGCAAGAGATAAATCCTGATATTCAAGTAGAGTGTGTACATGGTTTTTCAGATTTGGAGAAAGAAATTTATTCTCAAAGTGATTTAGTTTGCCATAAATTTTCTATTGGCCGATTAAGAAAAAATGTTCCTTTCAAGGAAAGACTACTCACACTAGTACTACTACCATTCTCTCTTTTAAAAGCATTGATTATTGTTTTGAGATCAAAACCTAATATGGTGTTTGGCACTGGTGGCTCAGTGAGTGGCCCCTTATTGTTGGCTGGCTGGCTACTTAGAAAAAAAACTATTATTTGGGAACCCAATATAGTACCTGGACTCACCAACCGTTGGTTGGCTCCGTTTATGGATCACATCATTATTGTATTTAATGAAACTAAACAGTTTTTTACAAAAAAAAATGGTGATGAAAAAAAAATCACTCAATTACCTTATCCGGTACGTTCTCAAATATCAGGTATTCCAATTAAACAAAATCCATCTGTACCTTTGAGAGTATTGATTCTAGGTGGTAGCCAAGGTTCTTTTTTTATTAACAAGGTTGTATCTGAAGTAGTGGTTTCCAGTTTTGATCAACCTTTTTCTTTTGTCCATCAAACTGGTCAGAATCAATTTAATCAATTAAAATACACCTATGCTAACTGTAAAAATGTACAAGTATTTTCTTTTTTAAAAGACATTCATACTTTTTACGAATGGGCAGATGTCATCATTAGCCGGGCAGGTTTGGGGGCTTTGGCAGAATTATCCAGCATTGGCCGTATAGGGATTATTATTCCATTGGAAAGCTCTGCTGATGGACATCAACTGAAAAATGCAAAAACTTTAGAACAAAAAGAAGCAATTATTATGGTAAAGCAACAAAATTTTTCTACTGAAAAACTGAAAACTATTTTAGAGGATATAATAAATAATCAGAAAAAACCATTAGAAATAGCAGAAAACATTTATAACTTTAAATTAGGAAGCAAAGCCGATCTACTGGCTGAAAAGCTTTTAGAAAATTTAAACAATGTTGCTCGCTTTTAAAATCTTTTAATTTAACTTTTTATGATCCAGATAACTTAAATATTCCCGCATTTCTCTTATGCTTTCACGTACATCATCCACCGCCCTGTGTTTGTTTTCTTTCTTAAAAACGACACCTTTATTGGCAAAAATGATTTTCCAGGCCGATACATCCAACATACGATAATGTAGCTTTTCTTCAAATTTCAACAAATGTTTCCTAATAAAGAGTCTGTCCTGGTAGATGGAGTTACCAGCGAGAATGACTTTTTCATTTTGGTAATGTTTGTCTACCAAAGCCAGTAAATCAGTTTCCATTTGATCCTGTGCAATACCTTTAGGCACTAACTCATATAATCCGGATTTTTTATGTTGTTTAGTGTTCCACTTATCCATTTTCTCCAGATAGTCTTGGCTCTGCTGAACAATACAATGATAAGAGTCTATTTCTTCCAGCTGATCATTAGTGACAACAACAGCTGTTTCAATAATAACCTCTTTTTCAGGATCCAGACCAGTCATTTCCAAGTCCAGCCAAAAAAATCGTGATAATTTTGGATTCATACGGAAAAAATTCTATGTTGATTTTCACATAAGTACAAGTTTTTTAAAATTAGTTGACCAACATAAGTTTTTTTTTCAGGATATTTTTACCGATTAAGTTCCAGACAAGGCTTTTTTAGCTAAGAAGCTGAATAAATTTTCATGGGGTGGTAGTTAAGTTGGTTATAACGCCGGCTTGTCACGCCGGAGGCCGCGGGTTCGAGTCCCGTCCACCCCGCCATTCTTCTTAGACCTTGTTTTGTAGTATAGGGAATTTCTACATGAAGACTCGCACTGCAAACACACAACTTGTGCTCGCCTTATGTAGAAATTCCCAAAAACATAAGCAATGACTTTCGAATTCAACACCCCTGAAAAGCCCTAAACTGAAAAGTCTCCTGAGGACTTTTCAGTTTAGGGCTTTTCAATTTACGACCTTTCAAGTTTTTGAATACGACCAAAGGAGTATTCAATACAAGGCAGAAAATCTGAGAGGCTCCGATCCTGACTACAGTTTGATGTAAATTTTTCAGGTTGATATAATTTTTTCACGCTTACAAAAGATTTTTTATTATCTTAACAAGAACTATATACAATACTCAAACTAAAATGCTAAAACTTTAAGCTGAATTTAACAGTGAAAGATTTTGTTATGAAATATTTGTTAGTGTTGATTTTTTTCTTTTCTGCCATGAAAGGTTATACGGAAGAATCCGATTCTGATGTCATCAAAGATACAGACAATATGAGTGAACAAACAGGGGTAGAGCAGAGCAAAAGTGTATTTCCTTGTGAGCTTGCAGAAAATCCGTCAGACAACATAAAAATATTTATTCATGGTAAAAACCACACATCTGAGAAGGATCGCAAGTTTGTGGAGAAATTAATATTAAGGGGAATAACAGGTGATATATATGTTGGTTTAGAAGGATATAAATATGGTCTTATTGATGATTTGGATTTAACTTTAAGGAAATACGGTTTGGAGTTGAACGTAGAAAAATCCAAAGTATTTGGGATAGAGGCTCATTTTGCTAATATATTAGCTATTTTGCCCAAAAATTATATTATGTTGTATCGGGCTGTTAATGGTGTGTTTGGAGAGGAATCTCGTTTATCTATATACAAGATGCAGCTTCTGTATCGTTTGGTAAATGATCCTCTTATACATCCGCTTTGGGAGCGAATCAGACGCCACCCTCTTTCTTATCCAGAGGATGAAGAATTAGCTGTTTTTATTGATGAAATTGTTGCTATTGATAGATCAAATGTTGAAGAGTGGGAGGCCAAGCTTAAAACTGTTCAAAGCCAGCAAGTATGGACAAATAACCATTCTTTTATCAGGTTTTCTCAGCAAATTGCTATGGAGTTTATCTCATCTCATAGATTACGTTCACCAGTTACAATGCCTAATCTCGATTCTTATTATGCTCTTCTTGAGAATCCAAGAAGCCTACGTATTGAAATGGATTTCGCTAATACAATAGCTGTGGAATGGAGAGAGGCTTTTTTCGTCAAACATATTGCAAGTATTTATTGTTCAGCTTTAGAAGAAAGAAAGTCACTTTGGTTATCAGTAGGAATATTACATGTAGATAGTCTGTCAAATTTATTAAGAACAGCTTCTTCAGATCAAATAAACATTGTGGATGTGACTGACAGATAAGATGTTTTTGAAGTTTACAGAGAAGAATTTTGTCAGGAACAAAAAAATTATTGAAAACAGCCTTCATGGCTCTTTTTTTCATTTACCTCCTCTGGAGTTCAAGAAAAAGCCTCAAAAAGGCCATTTTCAGGATTTTTCCGTGCCTCTTTGACTAGTCAATTTTGGACGATTTAGGTGGTTGGCACACCTTTCAAGTCACTAATTATTATTTATTATTTATTATTTATTATAAGTTGCTATTAGTTTATATCTAAGATAGGTTTAATATTCTTGTTGCCTGAGGTTTTGTGACTCAAGCTCAGAGAATATAAATAAAAGGCAGGCAAAATCTTATAAAAATCTAAACCAACAAATCTATAAGAATTAACAAATAATACTCCCAAAATGGGAGTGAATTTACCGTAGGAGGTATAAATGAAACCAAAATTGTATGTAGGTAATCTTCCCCATGAGATTGAAAATGCGGATCTGGAAAAATTATTTTCAGAAAGCGGATCTGTCCAATCAGTCAATATCATAAAAGATAGAGATTCTGGGAGAAGCAAAGGCTTTGGATTTGTTGAAATGAAAGATCAACAAGAAGCGAGTAGTGCGATTGAAAAGTTCAACGGATTTGATTTTAAAGGTCGCGCAATCAAAGTTAATCTAGCAAAAGATAAAAGATAAAAATCGTTAGTTATGCAAAATGGCCAATTTAAATATGCGGTCATTACTCATGGTGGAGCAGGTTCAAGCCCGAATGATTTTGATGGACCTAATGAAGCAGCATTAAAAAGCATGAAGCTTTTAAAGAATGGTGCTTCCGCCCTTGAGTCCTCTGTTATAGCGGTAAAAATTCTTGAAGATGATCCCCGTTTCAATGCAGGAGTCGGCTCTAAGCTTCGTAAGGACGGACATACTGTCCAATTTGATGCTGCCTGTATGACAAGTGAGGGACAATTTGGAGCAGTTGCTTGTGTTGAAAACATTAAAAATCCTATTGAGTTAGCACAAGAAGTTTTACTCCACTCTTCATATATTATTCTTAGTGGAAGAGGGGCCTTCAATTTTGCAAAAGAACGAAATATATCACTCTTAGATTCTATAGTTGTAAATGATCATCAAGAGAACTCAGCAAAGTGCGATACAGTGGGTGCTCTAACTTTTGATGGAAAGTACTTTTCTGCTGCCTTAAGTTCTGGAGGCTTAGAAAACTCATCAGTTGGAAGAATTGGAGATGTGCCTTTACCTGGATGTGGGCTTTTTTGCGGTCCTATTGGTGCAGTTGCCTGTACAGGAGATGGAGAATTCATTGCGCTTAAGGTTTTAGCAAAAGAAGTCTATAGCTGGTTAGTTGGTGGAATGAAGCCAAAGCCAGCCGCTCTTAAAGCAATTTCGTTGTTTGAGGACACTGTTGATATTGGTCTTATAATTCTAACAAAGGAAGATTTTTCTGCAGAGTCTCGAAATGGAATGGCCTGGTCACAAATAACTGAAAGGTCAGTATGACAACCAAACCTATATTTCGAGGGAGATTGATAGCCATTGGTGGAAATGAAGATAAAACAAATGATCTCAGCGTTTTAAAGCGTGTAGTTCAAGAGGTGGGGAAAAAAGAATACAAAGTGGCAGTGATCATTACCGCTAGTGAAGAGCCCGAACAAAGAGGAAGGGATTATCTAACCGTATTTGAAAATCTTGGTGCAGCAAAAGTTGAAATTTTAGATATAAGAAAAAGATCACAAGCCAATAACAAAAATTCTGTCAAAACCTTAGAGGATACAGATTTAATTTTCCTTACTGGTGGAGCTCAACTAAGACTCACTACAATACTGGGTGGATCAAAAACACTTCAAGCAATACACACTCGTTTGGAGGAAGGTGCCTTAGTTGCCGGAACAAGCGCAGGAGCTGCAGTTTTTTCCGACACTATGATTTATGAAGGAAAGAGCGAAGAAGGTCTATTAAAAGGAAAGGTTTTTACAACTGCCGGTTTTGGATTCGTTGAAAACATAGTCTTTGACACACATTTTATGGCAAGGGGTCGTATTGGACGCCTTGTTCAGATTGTCACAACAAACCCTACATGTATTGGTGTTGGGATTGGTGAAAACTCAGGGATTGTTTTAAAGGGAGATGGAACAAGTGAGGTTATTGGAACAGGGCAAGTTATCATAGTTGATGGCAGTGAAATCACTCATTCAAATATTATGAAAATAAAGCCAGGTGGTTCTATCGCAGTAGAAAATGTTCGTATTCATTCAATTGTTTATGGATATGGATATGACTTTAAGAAAAGAAAATTCTTAGAACCTCTTCCCCGAAGTTAATGGAGAAAATATGATTAGAATTAAAGAATTGAGGGCCTTACGTGGTCCCAATCGCTATACACGTCATACAGCGATATTTATGGTCTTAGATATAAAGGAATATGAAAAAAAACCCTCTGATAAAATACCTGGCTTTACAGATCGCTTGATCGATTTGATTCCTACCCTGAAAGAACATGGTTGCTCTATTGGTAGTCCAGGAGGTTTTGTTCAACGACTAACAGAAGGAACTTGGGCCGGACATATCATCGAACATATTGCAATTGAGCTACAGTGTTTGTCTGGAATGGAAGTTAAGTATGGAAAAACATTTTGCACTTCCCAAGATGGCATTTACATTGTTGTCTTTCGTTATAAAATAGAGTCAGCAGGCTTAATGGTGGCAAAAGAAGCGGTTTCTATTTTTGAATCACTTGCACAAGAGAAAAACGTAAATATTGCAGATATTATTTTAAAGCTAAAAATTTTGAGAGAAAAAGATATGTTGGGCCCTACAACATGGAGCATTGTGAAAGAGGCCGTTAGAAGAGGAATACCTTTTACTAGATTGAATGAGGATAGCTATATTCAATTAGGATTTGGGGCAAATCAAAAAAGGATTCAGGCCTCTATGACCTGTCAAACATCTGCTATTGCAGTAGAAACAGCTGATGAAAAAACAAGAGTGAAGAGACTCCTTAAAGAATCTGGAATTCCTGTTCCAAATGGATGTGTTGTTTCAACTTTGGAAGAATCGATTGCTGTTTTTGACAAAATGGGTGGAGCAGTGGTTGTTAAACCAGATGTCGGAAATCATGGTAATGGCGCGACTATCAACGTGACAAATATTGATCAGTTTAAAGTTGCTTTTCAAATGGCCAAAGATAAACACCCTTCTGTTATCATAGAAAGATTTATTGAAGGATTTGATTTTCGCTTGCTAGTTATAAATGGGCAGTTAATAGCGACAGGAAAAAGAGACGCCGCCTGTGTTATAGGAGATGGTAGGTCAACAATAAAAACTTTAATTGATGAGATTAATAAAGACCCCAGAAGAGGATTTGGACACGAAAAAGTTCTTGCACAAATTGAAATAGACGAAATGACAAGAAGGCTTCTTTTGTTAAAAGGCCTTTCTCTTGAATCGATTCCAAGAAAAGACGAAAAAGTGTATTTAAAAACAACTGCCAATATAAGTCAGGGGGGGACAGCAACAGATGTTACAGATGAAGTTCATCCCGATATTCAGATAATGGCAGAAAGAGCGTCAAAAATTATAGGTTTGGATTGTATGGGTCTGGATGCCATAGCGAAAGATATATCTTTACCTATTAACGAATCTGGCATTCATGTTGTTGAAGTTAATGCCGCTCCCGGATTTAGAATGCATTTGAAACCAACAAATGGACAAGCTCGAGAAGTAGCTAAATCAATAGTTGATATGCTTTTTCCAAAAGGACATATTGAAACACCTGTTATCGCAGTTACGGGGACGAATGGTAAAACAACAACTTCTAAACTTATTACCCATGCACTCAAATATTCTGGAAATAAGGTGGGATTGACGTGTACGACAGGGATTGAAATAGATGGGAAAGCGATTATTTCAGGAGATTATAGTGGTCCAGAGGGAGCAAAAATTGTATTGAGAGAGCCAACAGTTGATCATATTGTCTTAGAAGTAGCTAGAGGCGGTATCGTCAACAGAGGACTTGGAGTTAATGCTATTGACGTAGGTGTCTTACTTAATATTGGGACAGATCATATAGGAAAAGATTGGATCGATACAGAAGAAGATCTTCGTTTAGTAAAGTCAACTGTTATAGAAATTGTTAAAGAATCTGGAACTTCAGTTTTAAATGCTGATGATGAATCAACAATGAGCTTACTTGATCGTGCTCGCGGAAATATTATTTTATTTTCTCTAGATTCTAATAATGAAAAAATCATTCGCCACATCAAGCATGGAGGAACTACAGTAACTCTAGTTGAGAGGAATGCAGTAATTAGAACAAGTGAGTTGGATATAACAATCTGTTCTATTGAAGAGATTCCAATAACTCTTGGTGGAATTATAGATTTTAATATTTCTAATGCTCTTGCCGCAATAGGAGCGCTCTATGGCCTCAAGCTTTCAACTGATCAAATACGAAATGGTATAATGACTTTTCATTCATCTACTACTCAAAACCCCGGGCGAATGAATTTATTTGACTTCAAATGGTATAAAGTTCTTATCGATTATGGCCATAACTCGGATTCAGTACGTGCTTTGAAAAAGCTATTGCCGCGTATTTCTGATGGAAGAAAAGTAGTTTTATGCCATGGGATAGGAAGCCGAACTGATGAGCAAATAATTGATTATGGAAAAGCTTTGGCATCTGTTTACGACAAAGTAATTGTGACTGATTTTGATCCTCGCAACCGGAAAAGAGGAGAAACTGCAGATTTAGTTTTCCAAGGTCTGATAGATGGGGGACTTCATAAAAACTCAATTGAATTAGTTCTAAATGAAAATGAAGCTTTGGATAGACTTTTTCAAATAAGTGAAAAGGGTGATCTTCTTGTTATACAAATTGATGAGCTTGAACCGATAATGAGTGATGTTGTTAAAAGACATCATCAAGCACTTTACCAATCCTAAGTAAATTTTTCTTATAGCAGCTTTTCGACTACCATGAGACCGCGGCACCACTCAGCTCTTATAGATGAGTTTGGATCGGATTTGCTCGCGGAGTAAGATAAGTTAGTTATTCTGAGAATTTTCAAATAAAACCTTGTGTTTATAAGGGGTAAAAAAGTGAATGGTGGCTGATAACCGTGAATACTTTACATAGTTTTAGGCATAATTAAATACACCACTACGCAATTTGTGAGAATTATTGACAATTTATGTATAACGGCGACTCAATGTCAGGAAAATTGTTATGAAGGGCCAACATATACTGCAGGAGATTCTGTTTCGATAGGGGATGATGATGATGAAGTAGTGAATTTAACTTGGCGTACAAGTGGCTCTGAAGGTTGGTATTATGAGCTTAACGAACTTCCTAATTGGGCTAGCAAGATTGTAGCGGTTAGAAAGCCGAATGATTCTAGGTTAAAGTTGTTTATCTCCGAAGGCCACAGTCTACCTAACCCTATAGTTATAGGAAATGTAAATGTGCATGGTACTGGCTTAAGAGAAAACTCTGAAAGAAGAATGTGGCAATTAGACGTGAATCCATCCACTCTAGATGGTTTGAATGTCCCTAACATTAACGGCGATTAGTGTAAATTTATCAATAATGAAAAGGTACTCTACTTTGTAAATATGACATACAGTAGAGTACCTTTATTTAATCAAAAAAAAGAGAAAACTTACAGCCCTCTCTTTTTTTTATGATCTCTGACCAATTTCTTATTTTTTGGATTTCATCAATAACAAAAGAAGTGACTCTTTTATCACGAGCTTTTTGCCATTCATTTAATATCCAAGAAAATAATAGATATGTCTCTCTTAGAAAGAGTAGGATAAAGAAGTAGAAATTCGTGAAGCCCAGAGTTTTTCTTTGTCTTCCGTTTGTATAAAGGATGTATATAAGGAGCCAACTTCCAACATATAAATCAATTTGGAATCTGACAATATATTCTTATTTAGATGAATACCTGCAAAGAGTCCATAACTGAAAAGCCGTTGTTCTGCCGTTTTGAACAAATATTTATCTGTTTCTCTTTTGTGGTATATTTTTGTTGTTACGACTTGTACTCCACCGTATATGGATAGCCAGTCTTTAATCATGTATCCAAAAGAATTTGAAAGGAGAATATTACGATATAACCCAGCTGATAAATTTACAGTGGAACTCCACTAGCCTTCTGTTATTTTGTTGATTGGTTCTCCAAGCCATTGATACTGTATTCCTAAATAGAGAGAAGAATAAGTGTTGAGTAACACTGCAACTCCTAAACCAAGTTTTGGGTTAGGTTGAATAACAAGGTAATGATCCAAGTTGCATATATATTTTATCTGTTATTCCATAGCCAAAATTTAAATTACCTATAAGTGGAGTAAAGAAATCAAAGTTGTCATCCACTGGTGGTAATAAAGGCAATGTTCCACCAATGAGAAAGTCAAAATTACCTTTACCTATAGTTGCAGGATTATTATTGAGTAAAGGTACGTCTGCTAAACAAATATTGGTTATTAAAGTTAGGAAAAATAGTATATTTAATTGTAGTTTTTTCAAGATAACCTCCAGTTAAATGATTTTATAGTTTAGTTGTTATTTATCGTTTAGTAAAAGTTTGATTGTTTTTAGTTGTTTTGTACTTTCTGACTTTAATCTTCTTTCTATTTTTTTTACATCTTCATCAGCAGATAAGTTTTCAGGTTTGATATCACATTCCATCAATGTATTTCAGACACTTTGATTATTAGTGATGTGTTCAGACGAGATTTCAAATTCTGTTTTCATTTTATTAGCTTTTGCATTGAAAATAGTAATCTCTGTAGCAAAGTCTTTGGCTTTCAAAATAATCATTGGATAAGAGATTTAACTGTTTCAATTTTCATAGTTTTCTATCATTAATTATATTTGCTTTGAAAGAGTTGTATATTACAATTTTATTCTTTTTTATTGTAAAATAATAAGAGTAAATTATTTAGATTTAAAGACACTGGAAATAAGAACAGAGTTAGGTATATGCACTCTTTTTCCATCTTCAGTAAGAACTGTTGTGTTGACAGGACCGATTTGCTCAACTGTTCCATTGATATTATCAAATTCCAAACGAGAGCCCGGTTTAATTTGCATCCGCAGAGGCAAACCAGAAATAATACTTTTAGACAGATCTTTTGTCCCTAATCCAAAACTAAGAGCCAAAACAACACCTATTGAAATGAGTATTATTTCCACAACCCGGTTGATAAGCGTTATTTCTAGTTGAAGCTGATTGATAGCTAACACACTCACAAGAACAACAATAATGAAATAAATTACAGAAGATAGAACTTTGCTATATACGGGACTAATTTGTTTACTCATACCCTCTATAATATTTTTAAAAGCCTGAGCAGCCATAAGTCCTAACACAAAGATAAGCCCTGCACCTATGATATTTGGCAAGTAGCGGATAAAAACATCAATAGTATCGGTGATTTTAATTAGATTTAGAATTTCCGAAGCGGATAAAATAAAAATGAACATCACCAGCCAAAAGAAAACCACTCCGAAAAGTTCAGAGATTTTTAGCTTAATTCCGATGTGTTCGAGAGATTTATGAAGGCCAATTTTTTCACTAGCCTTATCTAACCCTATAGTTTTGAGAATTCTCTTGGAAAAGCCAGCAACAAGCTTAGAAACAAGGTAACCTATCAATAATAGAAGAACAGTTCCAAAAATGTTGGGAGTGTATTCTATAAATTTAGTCCAAACCGCGTCTAAGGAAGCTTCTAAACTGTTTTGCCAGGCTGATAAATTTAAAGATTTCATTTGTTACCCAATTTTGTTATCCAATTAAGATATATTAAAGATTACCCGATCTTGTCAATTTTAAATTTAGATTGTTGGATTATATTATAAAAATTGGATAGATTTTGAAAATTAAGCCGCTTTTCGTAACTTACGAAAGTTTTTGTATCCTCACCTTATAACAATGTCCTGGCAGGAAGAAGTGTGATTCAGATGGTGTTGAGCAATCTCATCATCCACCTGCCGACTGTTGATATAAAATTGTGTTAATAGATTTGGTGTTATATTAGATATTTTTTGGATTTTCATAGAAGGACGTAAAAAATAGTTCCATATCTTTTTGAAAAATCCTGTCTCTAGAAATTTTATTTCCACAGCCTGCCCTGTATTATCAACTCGTAATGACACGAGAGCGTGCTCATCATTGATCGGAAAATCTATATAAAATAATGTATCAAGTGGCAGAGAAGACGTTCTACTTAAATCATATGGCATAAACATTGCAGCCAAACCACCTATATTATGAGCCCGCCAAAGACTGAACACTCCTCCTCTTCCATCAGTCACATAAGGACAAGTATCCTGCAACAAAGCCTGGCTATCCTGGTATTTTTGCAATAATTGCTCGACCTCAATATATCTGTATCTTTCAAAAACCATGACGAAGAAGCTCCCAGGATTTGAATAAGACGCCGGGTGAGTTGTATACCCTGCTTCTTCAATCCATATTTCAAATCTGGTATTGTTATACTCACCGATATATTGCCCGTGTATTCTTTGTAAAAACTGGTTATTGGAAAAATTTGGTTGGTATTGAGAATCAACACAACTGACAATAAAAAAAGAAATAAATAGACTAAAAAATATTTTCATATTCTATATGATACTTGTTTTTCAAAGAAAAATACAGTTTTAAAATTATTTCTTTTTCATTAAAAACAAAAATTCTGTGTGCTTTCCTTCATGATCTTTAATCCAATCATGAGTCCAACGCATACGAGACATAACATTGCGTTTATAATCAACAGAGAATACCTGCGCTGTTTGACAATATTTTTTAATAACATTACATATTTCCTCCTTTGTAGCTCTGCCACCATTACTATAAGAAAGTAATATATAAGGAGAAGGACATTCTGCAATTAACCGTTCAATAGCTCTCAATGCAATAAAACTTCCATGTTCATCTTTTCTAAACTCTTCAAAAATAGAACCACCATTTTGATCCTTACAATCTGCTCTACGATTAGTCCGACCGAATAATTCCGGTTGATCGTTTAAACAAATTGTTTTCCAAATATGATAATAAGAAGCATAACGTACTCGAGAAGGAGGCATTTTTTCATTGTTGGAACCATAAGGAGGATCAAAGTAAGACAAGTCCGCTTTGATTTTCGGAAGTATTTTAAATATATCTCTATTGAAAACCCGATGACCACTATGTTTCCTCTCAATCAAAGGCATAGAAAGTTTTAATTTGTTAAATGAACGAGGAGACCACTGTTTTAAATAAGAAGCATAATGCCCTAATGTATTATCCACCTTATCCAAAGCAAGTATTAAACTGGTTAATAAAACAGAATGTTCAATAGGGTTATCAGCAATTTTGTCTATCTCCGATCTGATGATGTCTAATTTTTTTGTATTATGAATCTGCCAGATTTTTTTCTTTCCATCAGAATGAACAGCACTTCCTCCATTGGCTTTACCTCCATAATGAGTTGTAAACCAAGCCTTTTTGCCTTTTAAGAAATTCAGGTGATCAATTTTTTTTTGCAACTGAACATTCATCTCTCCTTTTAAATAACACTCTCCAAACACCTTTGACCAAATGGCTAAATCATTTGAAATAACCTGATACCCACATTTTGCCAAAGCCTGACTAACACGTGTCGTTCCTGAAAATCCATCGAAGATACGCCGAACAGGAAGTGAGTTGATAATTGACAAAATATAAGGAATTAATTTTAGTTTAGAACCACTGTATTTCACACCTTCTGTTTTTATCTGCAGTAAAGGCTTTTGTAAAACATCTGGTTGAGTGAAACAACCAGATTGATTTTTTATTAAATGCTGTAATTCAGAATTCATTTCTCAACATCAATTGTACTCATAAATTTTATTTATAAGATATTAAAAGAATTTAATTTAAGACTAAAGATAGAGAGTTTTTTTAAAAAGCCGCACCCAGTTAATATATTCACATGTAACTGACATATTAAATATTAATGATTATTTTAAAAAAATTAAACAAGTAACATAAGTTACATACCCTGTCACAAACAACCAAGGTAAAGTGTTTTTAAGCCAAGGTTTTTTAACAGAAAAAACAATAAGCAATAAGACACAATGAGTAATTAACAAAACCGGTAAATCTATCCTTAACATTTTGGAATTCATAACTACTGGGTTTATTAAACCTGCCGTACCTAAAATAGCAAAGGTGTTAAAAATATTGGAACCGATAATATTTCCAACTGCCATCTCTTTATAGCCTTTAATAAGAGCCATTACAGAAGCAAATAATTCCGGCAAACCAGTCCCCACAGATACAATCAGAATGCCAATCAGTCTTTCAGACATTCCTGTTTCACGAGCTAGCCCCTCTGCCCCATGAACAGTCAGATAAGACCCTCCTATCAATAAAACAAAGCCTGTTAAAAGCACACTGATTTTCCAAAAAAATATTTTACTTGTAAAAAAGTGAGTGACTGAACTGTCTGACTTCATAAAAGAAACATTTATATTTTGCACCCGTGCGATCTTTTTTTTCTGAAAGTTCCAAAATATAAAAGCTATATACATAATAAATAACAGCAATAAAAGTCCAGCTTCCCACTGAGAAAAAAAGGCATCCCAATTAATGGGAATTAAAAAAATACTAAATCCTGCGAGAAAAAAAATATCCTTCTTAGTTTCCTCAACTATTGCAAGAGATAATGGTTTAAAAAGTATAAGCCCTAAAACCAGCAAAGCATTAAAAACATTGGAACCAAACACATTGGCCACAGCCAAAGAAGATAAACCCTTTAGAGAAGATAAAATAGAAACCGCCCACTCGGGTGCAGAAGTTCCCACTCCCAATAAAACCACTCCAATTAAAAAGGGAGATACCTGAAATTTTTTAGCCAAAAAATGAGAGGCTCTCACCAATAGCTCTGCTCCTAACACTAAAGAAACTAGACCTATAGCCAGGAAAAAAAGAAAAGAAACCAAAACCACCTCTTTGATTAAAAATCCAATAATAACCAGTTAATTTTAGCTGGATAACATTAAAAAGCTCTAAGTTAAACCTTAAAAAAATAGAATTTTGATAAAATTTTTGTAGTTTTTAACACAATTGTATTGCTATTATTGTTTATTTATGGATAATTTTTCGATACTTTAGATGGATCTAAAGTTTTAGCCAAGGAGAAGGCCCATGATATCCAAAGAAGTCATTAATAAATGCCGTAAAAAACTATTAAACACCAAAACAGAACTTTTAAATCAATCCATTCAGGCGAAAAATAGTCTGGCCTTTTCTGAAAGCTCCAAAGGAGATGAAGCGGATCAAACAGTTCGACTCATGGCTGAAAAAGAGTTTCTCAACCGCAATGAAAGAATTAATTTTCAACTGACAGAAGTGGAAATGGCCTTAGCCAAAATTGAACAAGGTTGTTATGGTTTATGCGAAGAAACCGGAGAACTAATTGAAACAAAAAGATTGCTTGCCCTGCCTTGGACTTCACTCAGCATTGAAGGAGCAGAAATACGGGAAAGCTCCAAAAAAAAATTCGGCGGAAGATAATTCTTAAACATCAGCATTCATTGTCAGGTCAATAGTATCTGGCACAATTTATAAAGCAATCGAGCAGCATTTTGCCCATCCAACAAATAGCTCTTACTGGATGGCCCTGCCACCTCCACAAAATCAAAACCAATCAACTTTTTACCAGATTGCTTAAGTTTTAATAATAAATAACAGGTCTGCTCAAAACTCAAGCCACCAGGCACCGGTGTTCCGGTATGAGGAAACAAATGCGGCTGAAGGCCATCCACATCCAAAGAAATATACACCTGTTCAGGAAGTGTTTCCACAATCTTCTCCACAATAGATTGCCATGTTTGACCTTCAAACAATTGAGACTTTATTTGAGAATCAAAAAATGTATGAATATTGCTGTTGGCTTGAATAAGTAAAAACTCTTCTTTGGAATAATCCCGAACCCCTACCTGGGTTAAAACAGTCGGTATCGGTTCACCATTGGATCGATCCATAATATTGTACATAACACTTGCATGAGAATGCTTAAAACCTTGATAGGCTTTTCTTAAATCAGCATGAGCATCTATATGAAGCAGGCCAAAATCTCCCTTATAAGCTTTGGAAAAGTACTGAATAGCTCCCTCAGAAACAGAATGATCTCCTCCTACTAAACCAAACAATTTTCCATTCTCATGTATGTTCTGGCTTTCCTGAAACACCCAATCCCTCATTTGAGTACAAGCTACATTAACTTTATCAATTAAAGCAGGAGGAAAACTTCCAGGAGCTTTCTCTTCCAATTGAATGATAGGTAAAGCCTCTTCCCTTGTTTTTTGATTTAAATCATAGACCCATTGTTCTGCTTTTTGGAAATAAATACCTTTATTCCTGACATCATCCCCTTCTATGGAAAAAAAATCCATCTGAGAAGAGGCAGAAGCAATCAGTTCCGGACCTTTTTCAGCACCACCACCAAAAGAAGCAGTGACCGACCAAGGCACAGCCAACAAAATGAGTTGAGCATTTTCATAAGAGGGGTTTTGACCAAAAAGGCTTAAACTTTCTTTCATTCCTTCCCATTCTTGAAATAAAAACTTAAAAAATTCAAGTCAGTTCTTGATTTATTCTACAAATTGAGTCAGGTTTTTATCTACAAAAATAAAAAAGAGGAGCGTTATGAAGCATTTTATTTACATCTTCCTAAGTTTATCTTTATCCCTATTCATTGCCTGTCAACCCAAACCTCAATCAACAAAAACAACAAGCAATACAAGTACCAACAATAAGTTGGTGAGAAATTTTAACTCCGAACCGGATTCTTTACATCCCATTCGATCCACAGATGCTTATGCAAAAATCATTCATGATCATGTTTTGGATTCTTTTTTAAAACGTAATCTGGATACCTTTGAATGGGATCCTTACCTAGCAGAAAAATGGACAGTGAGTGAAGATGGAAAAACTTTTACTTTCACTCTTCGAAAAAATGTTAAATGGCACGATGGCAAACCACTAACCGCTCAGGATGCAGTATTTTCCTTTAATGCCTATAAAGATCCCTCCTTTGGAGGAGCTAGGTATGTTTCTTACTTTGAACATATTGAGTCTGCCACTATATTGGATGAATATCGTGTACAATTCAAAGCTAGTAAAACCTATATTGGAAACCTGGAAACTATAGGTGAAACAATGAGAATCATTCCTGAGCACATTTATAAAGATAAAGAAAAAAAACTAAATAACACACTTATTGGTTCCGGCCCTTATAAGTTGAAAAAATATGACAAAAGTAAACAACTGATCCTTGAACAAAACCAAGCCTGGTGGGGAAGAAAGGTTAAAAATAATCTTTATCGGATTAAAACAATCGTCTTTAAGTTTATTGAGAATGAAAATGACCAACTCATTCGTATGGCGGCGGGCGAGTTGGATTTCCTTGGATTGTCATCTGAAGCTTATTATAAAAAAACCGATAAATCTCCTTGGGGAAAAACTGTTTTAAAAAAGAAAATCATAAACAAAGCTCCAGCCGGTTATTCATTTATCGCCTGGAATTTAAAAAACCAACTCTTTCAGGATAAGAAAGTTAGACAAGCATTAACTCATTTGGCCAATAGAAAATTAATGAATGAAAAGTTTCAGTATAGTCAGGCAAGGCTAGCCACCGGCCCCTGGTACCCATGGAGCGAATATGCGGATCCTTCCGTCTTACCTATCCCTTTTGATCCGGAACAAGCTCGCAGGCTTTTAAAAGAAGCTGGCTGGGAAGACACTGACAAAAACGGCATTTTAGATAAAGTCATCAACAATCAAAAAACAGAGTTTCGTTTCACACTCATTTTTCCAACCAAGGATTTTGAAAAATATTTTACACTCTATCAACAGGACTTAAAAAAAAGCGGTATTATTATGTCTCTTCGCTTTATGGATTGGCAGGCTTTTATAAAAAAAATGCAGGAAAAACAATTTACTGCTGTATCTTTAGCCTGGATAACATACACAACAGAAGTAGATCCCAAGCAAATATGGCATTCTGAATCAGCTATGAAAAAAGGATCCAACTTCATCAGTTATTCCAATCCTCAAGTGGATCAATTGATTGATTCTGCACGTACAGAAATGAATAAAGAAAAACGGATAAAAATACTCAGACAGGTTTATAAAATGATCGCTGATGACGCCCCTTACTTGTTTCTATTCAGTAATCCTGTCAGATTTTATGCCCATAGTAAAAAAATGAAAATGGAAAAAGACACTTACAACTATGGTGTAGGCTTGGAATATTGGCAAATTTCACCGGAATAAAATTATTCATTAAAAAATTGGAATAATATGAAAAAGTATCTCATCAAAAGACTCTTAACCATTATTCCCACTCTTTTTGGTATCACCTTGGTTTGCTTTGTTGTTATCAACATGGCTCCCGGCGGTCCTATTGAAAGAAAATTACTTCAATTAAAATTCTCTGGCACTATTCAAACGGATTCCGAAGAGTTTGAAGAATTAGTTACCAACATGAAAAAACAATATGGATTTGATAAACCTGTGTTGGTCCGCTATGGACTGTGGCTGAAAAACATTGTCACTTTGGATTTTGGAGAAAGTTTTACTTACGAAGAACCTGCTATGAAAGTCATTATTTCAAAATTTCCGGTATCACTTCAATTTGGTATTATCTCCCTGATTTTAACTTACCTGGTATGTATTTTCCTGGGCATTGCAAAGGCTGTTAGGGAAGATAGCTCTTTTGATATCATAAGCACTTTTACATTGCTCATCATGTACGCCATTCCTCCTTTGGTGTTAGGAATTTTATTAAAAACCTATCTCACCGGAGGAGGATTTATGAATGTGTTCCCGGTTGGAGATCTCTATTCTGATCAATATTTTGATAAAGATTTTTTTGGAAAAGTGTTGGATAGAATACACCACTTTGTCTTACCACTTATTTGTTATATGCTTGGGCACTTTACCATCCTGACTTTCTTAACTAAAAATTCTCTGATTAATGAAATTCGCCTGGATTATATAAGAACTGCTAAAGCCAAAGGATTAAAACAAAAAACAATTATTTATAAACATGCTTTACGAAATGCTCTTATTCCTATTGTCACTTCTCTAGCTCATTTTCTCGCAATATTTTTTGCAGGATCTTTAATTGTTGAAAAACTTTTTACCTTGGATGGCATTGGTCTATTGGGATACAACTCTGTGATCAATAGAGACTACCAAGTGCTGATGGCTCTTATTTTCTTTCAATCTTTTTTAGCACTGGCCGGACGACTGATTACTGATATGGCATATGTACTAGTGGATCCAAGGATTGATTTCTCATGATAGAAAAATGGATTAAAAATAAAGAAACTTTAAAACGATGGAGAAAATTCAAATCCTATAAGAAAAGTGTTGTCGCCTGTTATTGTCTGCTATTTTGCATTTTTATTAGTACAACCGCAGAAGTATGGACCAATAATAAACCTATTGTCTTACTTTATGAAAATCACCTTTACTTCCCTGCTTTTGTTCAATATCACCCCTCTGATCTAAAATTACAAAGCACAGCCAGTATTATTAACTACCGCATCTTACCTCAAAATAAAATGCAATGGGCTCTATGGCCTCTTATTAGATGGAACCCTCTGGAATCCAATATAAATGTGGACACATACCCTTCTCCTCCTTCCAACGACAACTGGTTGGGAACAGACGATAGAGGCAGAGATGTACTGGCTCGATTGATTTACGGGTTTCGGTTCAGCATTGGTTTTGCCATCCTAGCTTGGTTTTTTTCCTATTTGATAGGTACAATTCTGGGGGCACTGATGGGCTTTTTAGGAGGGCTCACTGATCTGATTGGACAAAGATGTGTAGAAATCATGGAAACCGTACCTTTCCTCTTATTACTCATTACCTTGGTAGATTTACTAGGAGGGGCCTCCTTCTGGCTCCTAGTGGCTTTTCTCGCCTTTTTCAGATGGGTTAATATTTCTTATTATATTCGAGCAGAATTTTTAGCACTCAGAAAAAGAGAATTTGTAGATGTGTGCCGTGTACAAGGCATGCCTACGTTAAGAATCATCTTTAAGCATATTCTTCCTAATGCACTTAATCCCATTCTCACTTTTTCTCCTTTTTCCATCTCCGGGTTGATCTCCGTACTGGCTATCTTAGATTATCTAGGTTTTGGTTTGCCACCACCCACTCCTTCATGGGGAGAATTACTTTTACAAGCTGAAAAATATTTTACAATCGCCTGGTGGTTGGCTGTGTTCCCTTCCATAGCTTTGGTATTTACTCTACTGAATTTAATTTTCATTGGAAATGGTATCCAAAATGCTTTTGATCCTCGTAAAACTACTTAAAAAATCAGATCTGATTTTTGATAGATTTTTAAATATAAAATATGCTAAATTAACGAACATGTTTAAAGCATTTGTTATCTCAAGTTTTGTTTCACTAATTTTTTTTACAGGATCTTTCTTTAATAAAGCCTGTGCCAGTCCTCCTTCAGCTACAAACGAAGCATCTTCTTTTGAACAAGCAGTTGATCACCTTCATAAAAAAGAATTCGAACAGGCTCAAACAATACTTATGAAACTCTTGGAGGAAAAGCCAAATTCTATTCCCTTGCTATATAATCTGGGTCTGACTTTCTATCAGCAAAAAAAACAAGCTGAAGCTCGTGCCTACTGGCGGCGAGCAATATTCAATAATCCATATAATACCAAGGTACTAGCCAGCTTAAAACACATTGGAGATACACTTCCTTTCTGGCTAACATGGCCTTCTGACATTGTATGGGCTATCCAGTTTTTGCTATGGGCCAGTTTTGTTTTTTTGATCTATAAAAAAAAATTTCTCGTGCTCTCCCGAATTTGGCCCATGCTAGCGATCCCCATACAAGTTATCAGTTTATTATATTTTTATCCTCGTACACAAAATTATGCCACTTTAGTTCAAAATACCTCTTTGCATAGCGATTCCAACTCATCTGCTCCTGTTTTATTTGAACAAAAAGCCGGTGTTCTTTTAAAAATAAAAAAAACAAAAAACAATTGGAGCTACGTTATTTTATCTGATATAAAAGAAGGATGGATCCCTTCAGAGTTTTTAATCCCTTTAAAAAACACAGATAAAACATGAGTGAATCTCATTAAGGAAAGAAGATAGTAATGATTGATTTTTTATGGAAAAGCTTCTTTAATCAGGAAGAAGAAAGCCAGGAAGAAATATTAAAATCCAATCCCTTGTTTTTATCTTTAAAAGAAAAAGAACTTAAACTTATTTTCAATCTATTGCATCAACGTAAATTTGCCCCTGGAGAGTTTATCTTCCAAACCGGTAAAGGTCTTGGTATGTATATTCTACTAAGCGGCAAAGTACATATCTTACACCAAGCCGACAATCACAGGGAACCGACAGTCATTTCACAACTAAAAACCGGAGATTTTTTTGGAGAACTAGCCTTAGTACAGGAAAAAGGACATTACAATGTTTCCGCTCAAGCAATAGAACCTGCTAATTTACTGGCATTTCTTAGACCGGATTTAATAAGCCTGGCAGAAAAAAATCCCTCTATCGGAGTGAAAATTCTTTTCAATCTTGGAAACATTTTAGGAGAGCGTTTACAAAAATCTGGTGAGAAACTTATTCAACTCAGTCAAAAAATGGACAGCTAATGCTCAGCCTGACATTGGAACAAAAGCATCGACTAAACCGTATAAATATCATAAGATTACTCGTCTTTCTAGGTTTGTTAACAGCTATCATTAGCCTCATGGTGTTAGTTAATAATCTGTTTATTTGTCTTTTATTAGCTTTTATTATCAGTTACTTGACCCGCCCTTTAATTTTTCAATTGGAAAGATACGGCTTAAGTTACAACCTATCATTGATACTTATTTTTTTAATAGGTTTTATTACCGTTTTCCTCCTGGGAATTTTGATTTTTCCTTTCATATCCGAACAGGTACTGAGTTTACAGAAAGAATGGCCTCGTTACTTCAAAGGACTTGTTAGTCTGATTGAAACTATTGAACAAAAAATCCAAAGTTTTATAAGCGTAAATATCAACCTAAAGGACATAGCTGAACAAAAACTCCTGTTTTACGGACAAAAAATATTAAAGGACTCCCCTGCCATATTTTTACAAGGAACAAGCATACTCTTATTAGCTCCTTTCTTGGCTTTTTTCATGCTCAAAGATGGTCACAAAATTTCTAAACGATTTATGGTACTGGTTCCAAACAACCTGTTTGAAATGGTTGTGGAACTTCAATACAAAATCAACCAACAGGTAGGTCAATTTGTAAGAGCCAGATTTTTAGAAGCCTTTATTGTGGGCCTGGTAACCTTTATCGGTCTCAGCCTTATTTCTTTTCCCTTTGCCGCTTTACTGGGAGGTTTTGCCGGACTTACTAATCTTATTCCTTATATAGGACCAATTATTGGAGGCATCCCTGCTATAGTTATTGCTTTAGTTAATAACTATCACACATTGGATTTAACACTGGTGATTGGAGTTTATTTCGTTGCACAATTGATAGATAACAGTATTTTAATACCCATACTAGTCGCTCGTATTGTTAACTTACACCCAGTAACTGTTGTGTTGTTAATTATCCTAGGTGGCCAATTTATGGGCATTCTAGGAATGATAATTATCATTCCTCTAGCCAATGCTTTAAAGGTCACTTTTCTTTCAGTTTATGAACATCTTACTCGGTTTAAAACTTGAAACTCTTTGACTTATTTCATATAAATATTTAAAACATTTGAATGATTATATTTTTATTTACTATTTTAGTATTAAGTTCCGGTTGTCAAACAGCTCCGCCCTTAAGTAAAAAACCCACTGATAAAGAATTATTTAAATACGCAAATTATCTTAAAAAACAATCTTCTTACCTAGAAGCTTTAGAACATTTTAAACAACTCCGTGGTCGTTTTCTGTATTCTCCTTTAGCAAAAGAAGCTGACTTAGCAATAGCAGATATTTATTTTCAACAAAAAGACTGGATTCAGGCTGTACAGGCTTACAAATTTTTTTATGAACGACATCCAAAACATCCTCAAAATGACAGGGTATCTTTTTATCTGGCTTTATCTTATTTTCATCAACTTCCTTCCACTCCAGATCGGGATTTAAGCTTATCTACTGAAACTATCAAATATTTCGACCAACACTTAAAACATTTTCCAGCAAGCACTTATAAAAAAGAAGCAACAGATCACAAAAACAAAGTGCTCCTATTACTGGCTCAAAAAGAGTGGATGATTGCTAAATTTCACATCCGACAGAATCGGGAAAAATCCGCACTACCCTATGTAAAAAAACTTTTGAAAAAGTATTCTAACCTTCTTTCATCCAATTCATCTAAAAAATCCAAGCTACCTTCTATTACAGAAATAAAAGTTTTTATTAAAAAATGGGAAAGTAATAACAAAGGAAGTTAAAAATTAACACATCTGAAAAAGACAACAATTACTTAACAGCTAAAAAGCTTTTTAAAGAAAATAAATGGAAAGCCACACAAAGTTTTTTAGAAAAAGCTCTTCAGGAACCTGGCAATAGCACTTCGGAAGTATATCATCTTTTAGGTCTAAGTTATTATCATCAGGATTATTTGCACTTCGCTGCCAAATATTTACAGAAGGCCTGTCAAATAAAATCAGAACCAGAATATTTATTGAACCTTTGTATTATTCTAAATGATTTAGGACGCTACGCTGAAGGACAAGAAGCCTATGAACAAGCGATGCATTGGCAAAACAAAACGGGAGAACAACAGTGGAAGAATGATTTAGCAGCACAACATTTTCACACTGCAAAGCTTTATTTAAAAAAAGAAAACCTCCAAATGGCTTTAGAGGAATATTTAAAAGCCCTTAGTCTTCAACCACAAAATATTTTAGAGCATATTCAATTTACTCGGATTTTATGGAAATTAGAACAAAAAAAACAAGCTATCGAACATTTACAAAATATTATTTCTCATTCCCCACAAATAGCAGAAGCACATCTTTTATTAGCTAGTTGGCAAACAGAAGATAAGATTTCTCCGACTTCAGTAAACAATAAAACACTAAAATCTAATTTTATATAAAGGAGTAAATATGAAGAAAGGTCTTATTCCCTTTTTAAGCAAAAATGAAATTAACAAAATTATTGATAAATTAGTTAAAGAAGTACAAAGAGATTATGTTGATACGGAACTAATTCTTATTTGTCCTTTAAAAGGACCAATATTTTTTCTATCAGATTTTATTCGTAAAATAAAACTGGATGTTCGAATAGATTTTGTTTTTATTGAAAATTTAGGTAAAGATAATCTCAGAATTAAAAAAGATTTGTCATTGGATATAAAAGGAAAACATGTTCTTATTGTAGAGGAAATCATTGACTCTGGCTTAACCTTACAATTTTTAATAGAACGTTTAAAACTATCAGAACCGGCATCTTTAAAATCTGTTGTTTTATTAGATAAAATTTCACATCGAAAAACCTTGATACATTTGGATTACGTAGGACTTGTGATTGATGACCGATTTATTGTAGGTTATGGAATGGACATGGATGAAGAATCCAGACATTATCCTGATATATACCATTTAGGACAATAAATAATAGAAAAACAGGAAACTTGACAGGTATTCTTTTTTTATTACTATATACTTAAAACAGATCATTACTCAAACACACACAGTGATTGTGGCTTGGCAAACTTAATAACTCCCACCAATTCACCAGCTTTATTTGTATAAATATCTTCTGATTCAATCTTAGCAGATGGAGGCTCTACACACCGATAGAGTGGATTTGAATTGCCTTCAATAAAATAAGTATTATTTAAACAATTACAAGTATGAGCAACACGACAACGAACAGGTTCATCATAATTAAGCAAACTGCCAAAAAACATAATAGGTCGAAGTATCCAGTATTTTTTAACAAAAGTATCTGCATAAGCTTTACAAGTTTTATAATCACCCAAATAAATACCGGAATCCGGACCAGGTTTACCAAGAATCCCTATTGGTAAATCCTCTTCTGTGGCTAATGCTACACCTTGTACTGTATTTTCTGAATCTGTACAACCGACTCCACTTAAAAATATCACTACCATAAGTGATAAATATAAATATTTTAACTGACACATAATGAAAAAATATATAATATTCATAAAAGAAGGTAAAGTACTTTATAAGTACTGAAAAACAAATTACTGATGCAGAGTTTAAAAAACAGGTTTATAACTTATATTGATTACATTCGATATCGTGGTATCCCCTCAAGTTTGCTTTTATTGTTTAATACTTGCATAGAGTACATTTGGTTTATCTCTCACAGAGGTAGTGGCCTTAGCCTAATGGATTTTACACTAAAAGAAGAAACTTTAGATAATCAAAAGCATTCCACTTTTTATGTTCCTACACCTATTATTCCGTTTTTTAAATTAATAAAAAAACTTCAACTCCCTAATAACTCTGTGTTCGTAGACTATGGTGCTGGTAAAGGAAGAGCTATGATTTTAGCGGCAGAAAGCCATAGCTTTAAAAAAATAAAAGGATTGGAGTTCAGTGCTTCTTTATATAAGTCCGCTAAAAAAAATATTCAAACTTATGTGAAAAAAACCGGCTCAGATATTTTTGATCTCCATCATACTGATGTAGTTAATTACCAAGTACAATCGGAAGATAATATTTTTTATTTTTTTAATCCATTTAATGAACATATTTTAAAACAATGTTTGGGGAAAATGCAAAGTTCACTGAATGAGAATCCACGACTAGCATTTTTAATTTATCAAAGTTATCTCAAGGATAAAACAAAATGTATTACTGAAAATAGCTCCTTTGTTCCCTTCTTTTCTTTCGTATATCTATCCTGTAGATTCTATGTCTATCACTTTAATCCCCTGAAAGGTCCTTAAGAGACCTTTCAGGCTATAGGCTTTTCAACCAGGCCTTTCAGTCTTGAAAGTCCCTTGAAGAGCCGCTTATGGGCTCTTCAAGGGACTTTCAAGTTTAGCGTAGTTACATGTACGCCCCTATTATACCCCCCAAAAATTCTAAGAAAAAATTCTAATCAACTTTACCTATAGAGCACTTCCAATAAGAGTTTCCAATTCTTCCACTTCCTTTGGGGTTTTATGACTCAACACTTCAGAACCCTGTGCTGTAATTAAAACATCATCTTCTATCCGATATCCCAATCCCCTAACTTCATCACTAAGAGAAGTATCTGAAGGAGGAAAATATAAACCTGGCTCCATTGTTAAAACAAAACCTTCCTCCAACTTTAAATCTCCTGCTTCTTTAGCTGTCAAATCATGCACATCAAGTCCTAAAAGATGACCAAAAGAATGAGGGAAATATTTTTTATAAAAACCGTTTTGCAGAACTTCTGACAAAGAATCTTTTAAAAAACCTTCATCTATCATTACTTCTGACAATAACTCAGCCGTTTTATCTTGAATATTACAAAAGGAAATACCAGGTTTTAGCTCATCAATTAAACGCTTTTGAACTGATAATAATTTGCTATAGATTCTTTTTTGCAAAGGACTAAACCGGCCACTGACTGGAAAAGTGCGGGTAATATCTGAAGCATAGTATTCGTATTCCGCTCCAGCATCCACTAAAAACAATTCCCCATCCTCCATAACACGATTATTAGCTATATAGTGCAACACACAAGCATTAGAGCCAGAAGCAAAAATTCCTGGATAAGCTTCTGTACTTGCTCCTCTTTTCATAATCTCTGATAGAAAAAGCCCATGCAATTCCCTCTCATTTTTTCCAGTGGCTGTGTGCTTCATCACTTCAATATGAGCCTGCCCGGCAATATCTGCTGATTTTCTGAGCAGCTCCACTTCTTCAGAACTTTTTTTCATTCTGAGAGGAGATATTAAAGTATTGCTTTTATAAAAAGATATCTGTCTGTTTTTCTTAGATTGCAATTGTTGAATAATCTTATTCATTTGCTCATCCCAACTTCGATTAACACCAAAAGAATAATAAATATCTTTTGTATTTTTTAACAACGCAATGGTTTTAGTTAGAAAATCTTTTACTGGATAACATTGATCGAATTGAAAAACTCTACCTGCCTCTTCAGGGCCGTATATAGAACCTGTCCATAACTCTTTTTGCTCATCTTTTGCCTGAACAAATAAAGTATTTGTAGAAGTAGACCTATTAGACACTAATAATAAACAAGAATGAGGCTCTTCAAAACCAGTAAAATAAATTAAATCGGAATTTTGACGATAAGTCCAATGTACATCACCACAGCGAATTGTTTCCGGCATTGAAGGAATAAGCACAGCTGAATCAGGGGGCATTTTTTCTATTAATTTAAGTCTTCTTTCTTTATATACACTACTTTGTAAAATCATTATTTATTCCTCTTTATCTCTTTGTAAAATTTTTTCCACTTGCGAAAATTTTTTACGCACAGACATAGGTACAGAGCTCTTTACAATCATGTCCAACTTGGAAAAATCCGCAATAGAATAAGGGAAAACAGGGAGTGAAAAAATAAATAAATTTTCATCTTCTTTTTGCTGATTTAAATTTAAAACCAGCTCTTTCCAAAAAACATCAGCATAATTCCCTTTTAAACCCAGGCCTTTTAACTGAAAAGATGGACGAATCCAAATAATAATATTCATCTTCTGTGATCGCAAATATTCAAGCATTGCGTGAACGGAGAATAGACTGGCCTGATGAGATTTTTGTGTCAGTTTAAAAAAAAGAGGAGGAAGTAAATTTAAACAATTAAATAAAGCTGTCACCGGTTGATATTCCCTAAACCATAATCGATCTCCTTTATTATTCAATGCCGGACAAACAAAATTGGTTTTCAATGAAGAAGTAAAAGTTTCTTTAATATTTGAAATCAACACATCTTTCTTAACGTTTCTATTAAAAAAACCTTTCTTGGCAAACAAACCCTTTTGCTCCAATTTAAATAAGTTCCATTTTAACTCATTAGTAGTTTGATTTTTTGCATAAAAGGCGGCTATCCATGCCCCCCATCCACTTCCTGCTACAAAGTCAAATTGTAAATTGTTCTGTTCAAAAAAGTCCAATACAGGGATCGCAGAAAAAGTATATGCTCCTGCATCAGAAATAAATAAAGCAATTTTCATAGAAGATGTTTTGGAAATAGACACATCCTCTTTTTCAGAAGGCTTCGACTTATCTGACCATTTGATACTCTGACAAGAGATATTTATACTTAATAAAAAGAGGACAATAAATAATACATTCAACTGCTTGATTGTATTTAAAAAAATCATTTTAAAAGTTTCCATAAAAAATTATTATGCCACATAAATCTATTTTTCGCATCTCTTCTGATTAAATATTATCAACTGGCTTAGAAGAGAGTTAGAAAAACCTGCCTCTGCAACCAAATCTAAAGCTTCTTCGCTTAAAGTTTTTAATCTTTTTTGTGCCACCTGATGACCTAAGGATACTGCAAAATTGGATGAGTTATTCGCATCTGTAAAATCCTGCAGATCATCCGACAATTGAAATGCCTTCCCAATAAGATCACCAACTCGTTGTAATTTTCTCATTTCATCAGTTTCTTGTTTTTTTAAGACAAAAACTCCTTGAATACCAGAAGAAATTAAACCCGCCGTTTTCATATAATTCATTTCTTCATAATATCGACCAGGATTTCCTATAGCTACCGACGGATATAAATCCAAAGCCTGCCCCCCCATAAGACCCTGAAAGCCACCAGCTTGACATAACAACTTAACCCATGCTGAGCGAGAGCCCACCAAGCGAAAAGCCTCTACCCATAAGCAATCCCCAGCCAACAAGGCGATATCTTCCCCGAATAATCGATGATTGGTAGCCCTGCCGCGTCGATGCAAACTATTATCCATACAAGGTAAATCATCATGAATCAAAGAAGCTGTATGCATCATTTCAATTGCACTAGCCCAAGGAAGAATGAGCGAATCTTTAATAGATAAAATTTCAGCAACACTGAAAATTAAAACTGGACGAAAACGTTTACCGCCAGAAAATAAGCTATACTTTATAGCCTGTAACAGTTTTTTCTGTCCCTGAAAAGACCCCACTTTAAATGTATTCAAATGATTAGTTAAGAAAGAATTAAAAATTTGTAAAAATTTTAAAGCTGAAGGTTGATGAGCTAAAAAATCAGCTTTCATCATTTTTTTCAAAGTCTGTTGTTTTTATTTCCCCTTTAGCATCCACAATTAATTTTTGCACTTTCTTTTCAGATTGATTAAGCTCCTTGGAACACTCTCTGGAAAGTTTCACACCTTTTTCAAAAGATTTTAAAGATTCCTGTAAACTCAATTCACCAGAACTAAGTGTTTCCACAATTTTTTCCAATTCCTTTAATTTTTGTTCAAACTCCACTTTCATCTCCTTTTTTTAAATTACTTATTTGTATAACACGAGCTAAAGCCATGTCACTGGCAAAACGCAAAGATACCTCATCTCCATCTTTAAGATCCTTGGCCTGACGAATAAGATTTTTCTTTTTGCTGACCAATACATAACCTCTATTCAACACCTTCAAAGGACTAAGACTGTCCAACATACCTGATAAACCTATCAGAGTCTGCTGGTGCATTTTACCCTGCTGTTGCATAGCTTGACTCAACCGACTGATTAAATCATCCACATACTGTTGAAGCTCCTGAATTTTCCGTTCAGGACCAATAAGAAGTTGATGAATACTTTTGAGACGACTTTTTAAAACCTGAAATTCCCGATAAATAATTTGATATAGATTAGTACTTAAAGTTTTTACTTTCTCTAAAAGCTCTACTTGATTTTTCACCACCAATTCAGCTGCTGCAGAAGGTGTGGGCGCCCTTAAGTCAGCTACAAAATCACAGATACTAAAATCAATCTCATGTCCTACAGCAGAGATAACAGGCTTAGGAAAACGAAACAAAGCACGAGCTAATTCCTCATTATTAAAAGCCCATAAATCTTCCAAACTGCCGCCACCACGAGTAATAATCAGGACATCTATATCTGTTAACTGTTCCGCCAAGGATAGAGCTTTTATCAGACTGGCCGGTGCTTTTTCCCCCTGCACTATCGCCGGCACCAAAGTAATCTTCAAAGCTTTGTATCTTCTTTTTAAAATATTTAAAATATCCTGAATAGCAGCACCAGTTGGAGAGCTAATAATCGCAATATGTTTAGGTAAAAATGGCAAAGATTTTTTTCTTTCAAATAAACCTTCTGATTTTAATTGATTTTTTAACTTTTCAAATTTTTCATGTAAGATACCTTTCCCACATTGTTCCATTTTTTCACAAATTAGCTGATATTCCCCTCGCGGCTTATACACACTAATACGGCCAAAAACTTTAATTTCCACACCACTGGCCGGAAGCCAATTCAACCTCTGATTGGAACCCCTAAACATCACCATTTTAATCTGAGATTCAGCATCCTTCAAAGTGAAATACCAATGCCCTGAAGAATGATTTACAAAATTGGAAATTTCCCCCTGCACCCATAAAGGAGGAAAATTCCCTTCCAGACACATTCTTATTTTATGGTTTAATTCTGACACAGAATTACATTTAGTATCATCCTTATTGTCAGAATCTATATTAAAAGACGGAGAATTTTCCATAATAAAAAGTATTTAGAAACAGCTGAAGATAAAAGTCAAATTTTTATTCCTAGAATACTTGAAAAAATCTTTACTCAAAAAAAAAATATGCTATAATTATTCCCATAAAGAGGGGGAGTGAACAGGTGAATCCTACAAGAAACAGAAAGGAAACCGCCTCTGACAACGGTGTGCAGACCGGAGAGTTATCCTCTCAGGAAGCCTAAAGTTGTTATAGTGGTGAACCAGTTTTAATAAAAACGGATTCAGCCCTAAAAACACTCTCTCTCAATTTTTTTATTTCTCTATTTTTTACTGAACACCAGTTTTTCTACTTTTCAATAAACCCTCTACCTGCTGTTGTTGCTGCTGTAGGATCTGCTGTTGTTGTTTTTGACGCTGTTCCATCCAGGCTTTGTGCCGTTCCTGATTGGTCTTAAAGAGATTAAGAGCTTGTTCTTGATTACATTGATCCACTTTTTGTCTCAATCGGGCATCCATATTCATTTCCTCTTCTCTTCGACCAAGCAATCGTGCCTGTTTTTGTTTAATACCCTCTATTTCCTTTAAAGCATGCTCTCGTCTGTTTTTGGCTTGATCACTTGCCCTATCATAGCTAATTTCAAACTCATTAAGTACGTTTTCCATTTTTTCTTTAAACTCATCTAAAACCGCCAGTTTTTTATTTGTATTTAATTCTTTTATTTCCGCAAGCAGTTTTTCCTTTTTTCCTTCCAAAGTCTTTCTTTGAAGCTCAATTTTATCCTCCATTAATTGAACATCGTTTTTCTGGTTTTCTTTCATGCGCTGGGCAACTTCTGAATTCACACAACGATTTAATTCACGCTCAAACATGGCATTAAATTGTTGAGATGTGCTACCTGAATCCCCATCCACTAAATCGGATATACGCCTTCGCCTTAAAGTACCTGTGGCCGCCCGCATCTTATATTCTTCTAATTTTTTTAACATCTGTGTTTGAGTCATATCATAACATTTAATATAAGCTTCATTTTGACTTTTCCTACGCAGATTAAATAAATCCATTTCCTGTTCTTGTAGCTTAATAAACCCATCTGCTATGGAATCAATGGCACCTTCTATTCTTCTTATTTGCTGATCCAATCCTGCCAATTCCCCTTTCATTTGATCTTTTAAGTTTTGTATCTGCTCATTACTACTTTTTCTTAAACCATCTAATGCTTCATCTAATTCTATTTCTTTTTCTGTTAACTCAGCTTCTTTTCCTTTAATCTCCTCTTCTAATCCATAAAAATCATTTTCATAATCTCTCAATTTATCTCTTTTATCCAATTGTGCCTGATAAAGATCTTCATCCAGATCTTCACATTTTTCCTTTAACTCTTTTTCTTTGTCCTCCCATTGCCTGTTTTTGCGCTCTTCTTCTCTCCTAGCATCTTCCACAGCCTCTTCTGCCTCTCTTCTCGCCTCCTGTTGCTCTCGTATATGATCTTCT
This sequence comes from Bdellovibrionales bacterium, assembly GCA_965226095.1. Lineage (GTDB taxonomy): Bacteria > Bdellovibrionota > Bdellovibrionia > Bdellovibrionales > UBA1609 > JANQSP01. The sequence goes on from OZ245336.1 coordinate 239,551, forward strand.
TCAGCCTGTCTAACTCTATCCAATTTGTCCTGCTCCCGCTGATATTCCCGATCATCTTCTTCCCGTTCCCGATCGTCTTCCTCGTGCTGAAATCGTAGTTTTTCTATTTGATCTTGATCTTCTCTTGCTTCTCTTTCTTGTTGACAATACTTTTTAGGGTAATCTGGATGTTTATCATTAAAACAAGGTGGAATATTATTGTTTATTCTATTGTATTCATCCAGAGATATTTCTACTGTTTGGCTCCAGGTGGAAATAGAAAAAGAGAAACAAAAAACCAGTGAACTGGAAATTATCAACTTTGTAAAAATAAATAAAATATTTTTATTAAAAAATAAGATTCGGAAAAAATTGTTTTTATACATCATAACTGCTTTCCTTTTAGATATAAAAATTTACCCTAGTAACCTGTTTTGATTGTTACTGGCTTTACTTAAAGAAAATCGGTTTTTTACCCACCTTTTTTTAGAACTTTTTTTTTTAACAGAAAAAAATCTCATAGTCTCATTTTGAGACACTCTTGAAAGGTCCTTGGAAGGCCCTCAGGCGGCCTTCCAAGTTTTCGGCACCTGTCATCCCCTTGAAAAGCCCTCAGGCGGCCTTCCAAGTTTTCAGCTTTCCAAGTGTCAGCATCTCATTTTATAGGTCCTTGATGAAAGTTTGTCTGGAAAGTTCAGCGGCGCAGAGTCCAAGCGAAGCGTCTCAAGCAAGCTGAACCTTTACAGACAAAGCTAATCACCAAGTATGTCCAAAAGTAAAGTAGTCAAAACTATAATCATGTGTTATTGGCATAAAATCATGACAGAAAGAAAAAATAAACAACCACAACTGATATCCAGTCTATTGAGTGATTTTTTTCAAATCAGATTATCCGATCCCAACCAAAAAATCAGATTTTATCTGGAAAGAAGATGGACTGAAATCTGTAAAACATTTCCTTCAACTATCTTAACAAAACCTGTTGATTATCAAAGCGGACATCTTCTTTTATGGGTAAAAAGTTCTGTTGAAATACAGGAGTTAAGCTTTTATAAAGAGGAGTTAAAAAAACAGATCAATATCTATTTAAAAAAACACGAGATAAAAGAAATTTCTTTCACTATAAACCAAAAACTTTTACAAAAAAAAGAACGAAGCTTAAATTTACTTAATCAATTTAAATAAGTCTAAAGATGAATTGAACTTTATCTGATAGAGTACACTGTCATTGCCGCGTACGCGAGAATCTAGTTACTGGATGCCTGTATAACTGAAAGCTCTCTAAGAGCTTTCAGGGCATGACAAACTTTATAAAAAACAACTATTTCACTTTATCATTCAATAAAGAAGGTAAGGATTTATGATAAGGTTTTTGTCCTAACAAACTTAAAATCCGATTATAAAGATTCCGGTTATTAATTAATGCTCCGGCTGTTCCTTCCCCTTTATCAATTTTAATAAGTATGTTTTTTAAATGTTTTAATATCTCTGCAAAATCCTTAGACTTCTCTTTTGAAAAAAATCCAGCAACCTGTTTAAAAGCCTGTGATGTATGTCCTAAAGGCTTTTCAGAATTCAAAGAGCTCAAAAAAGTAGATACTTCTGTTATTACATTAGATAATTGTTCCTTTACACTCTCACTTCCTAAAAACCCCATTAACCCCTTATATTTTTGATTAGCAATAAAGCTTCCTTCCGGTAATTGTGTGCCTCTCGCTTCTCCTTTAGTAGTAATAGATATAAATTTATCCCCTAAAACCCCTTTTACTCCCAAAGAAGCTTCAGATTGATCAGTGATCACCAGCGCAAATTTCTTAACAAGAGATACGGAAACATGAATCAAGCCTGTCTCAGGTATAAATTCAATATCTGTTACATTTCCTGCTGTGATTCCATTCACTGTCACTACAGAACCTTTAAAAAGACCATGTACTTCTGGAAGTTCAATTTTATATTTAGCTGTTGAAGAAAATATTGTCGCTTTATCGCCTAACAAAATAACATAGGCAAATACACTAATAACACCAAAGAAAACAAAAATCCCCACTCGCCATTCCATACCTTTTTTAATCTGGCTCATCATCTCCTCCTTTAATTCCATGAATAAAATTATTTAATAGTTTATTGTAGCTTTTTTGAAAATTTTGAGGCGTATCGATGGCTTGTATTTTTCCACGACCTAACAAAGCAATCCGATCACAAAGCTTTAAAGCTGTCTGCATATCATGCGTCACCATAATAGAACTGGTTCCTTTTTTTTGCAAACGAAGAATTGTGTTTTCCATATTCCGTTTTTTATAAGGATCCAAGCCGGAAGTAGGCTCATCATACAACAATACTTTAGGTTTTGTAATTGTAGCTCTGGCAATACCTACTCGTTTTTGCATTCCTCCACTGAGTTCTGATGGATACATATTTTCACAGCCTTCCAATTTAAATTCTTCTAATTCCTGTAAAGCCAATTGTCTCATTTTTTTCTCTGACTGAGAAGTATGCTCTCTAAGAGGGAATAACAAATTTTCCAGTACTGTCATGGAATCAAATAAAGCTCCACCCTGAAAAGCATAAGCCACTTTTTTTCGAATTTCTATAAACTCCTCTTGTGAAGAACGAAAAACATCTTCACCTTCAATAAAAATTTTTCCGCTGGTGGGATATTCTAAGCCTATAAGAGCGCGCAACAATGTGGATTTACCATCTCCTGATCCACCAATTAAGCCTAAACACTCCCCTTCATGCAAGGAAAAAGTCACCCCTCTTAACACTTTTTTATTAAAAAAAGAAATATATAAATTTTTTACTTCCACTAAAGGAATCATTTACACCATCTCCACAATCATCCAATATAGTTTCGTTAATACATAATCTCCTAAAACAATCATCACAGAAGAATAAACCACCGCTTTCGTGGTGGCATTACCAACTTCATAAGTGCCTTTATCTGTTTGAAAACCAAAATAACAGGAAGTTAATATAATAAATGCCGCAAAAAAGAATGCTTTTACATATCCAGAAACGAAATCCTGAACTCTCGTCGTCGTCATCACTTTATGTAAGAAATAAAAGATATCAAAATTTAATTCTAACATCCCTGTCAAAGCTCCAAAAAAAATACAAACACAACAGAAAAACACACATAAAATAGGAATAGCAATCAATCCCCCTAAAAGACTGGGAATAACAATTCTTTTTATGGGTGAAGTTCCCAAAGCTAATAGCGCATCAATTTGTTGTGTTACCTTCATAGCTCCAATTTCTGCTGTTAAACTGGCACCCACTCGACCAGCTAAAATTAGACTGGTAAAAACCGGTCCAAATTCTCTAAAAATAGAAAGAGATAAAATTTTAGGACTGTATATTTTTGCTCCAAATTTTTCCAATGTCAGACCAAATTGTAGAGTCAACACCATACCGGTACAGGCTGCTGTCACAAATACAATAGGCAAAGAACGGTATCCAATTTCATACACCTGTTTAACCATTAAATTAAAATAAAATGGTTTGGTTTTAATTTCCCGAGCAATATCTGCTATCAGTAAACCAATGCCACCTAAAAACTGAATAACCTGAGATAATAAATGTTTCATAATACTTTAAACCCTTTAATAAACTGATTAAATATTTTAACATCCTTTAATAAAGCCTTATGAGAATGCGCCAAAAAACTTAAAACATAAAAACACTGTTCTTTTTTAAACAACAATATCTCCATACGATGTTGTTGTTTATGAGAACCAGAATTCCTTAAACTCAATCGATGAGCCTTTTGTTTTTGATAAAAGATTTTCTTTTGCTTTAACAGGCGAACAGATTTTAAACCACTCAAAAAATCCTGTTGAAAATCCTTTAAAGAAGTGAAGGGTATTGAGCTGGAACAACTGGAAAAATAAGATATAAGACTCTGATTGTTTGGATTTTGCCAAACAGCTTCCCAACCTTCTTTTTTCTTTTTTTCCCAAGGTGACGACAGTTGCTGAAAAGATACTTTTTCAGAATTATGATCTTTGAGTGCATTAAAGCGAAAAGCCATACATGAACTTAAAAAAAAGCAAATATAAAAAATATAAAAAAAGATTTTTATGATAATAACTCCAATTTGTTCTTAATAACAAACAGAATTTCCCATAAGTCAGGGTTGGTTTCAAGACTATATAATAGAGTTAACGGCCTGGTGTTATTCGAGTATCACTAGTTGACACAGGTTTTGATGGGTTTTCCAAACTAAGATTACCTATCTTGACATCTTCATGAGCTCGACCACCATAGAAAATATCCACATTTAGTATTCGTTCAACTGGTGTACCATCCTCAGATTTAATAATAACAAAAATCCCTCCTACTGGCCCTGATCGCGCTAGATATCGGGACAAACGAGCCTGAAAACCATAGTCACCGGCATGGTCAGCATCACCCTTCACAGCAATAATTTGAGAAGGCCTAAAATAGGGATCCGAGACCGTTTCTAATTGAGGAATTATATTAAGCTCAACTTCAGAAGGTAAAGAATCTTTTTTAAAAATCAACTCTACAGAAGCTGTAGAATCCCATTTTTTACATTTAGCATGACCAAAATTCCAAGTAAATATCTCACATACTCCATGGGCCTGTAAGAGATTATGATACACTTCAGTATTACTGATAGTAAGAGAGCCAGACCATCTTTGATCTTTCTGTGTTCTCTTGGAATCATCCGGATTTCTTGGCTGAACAACCACGGAGCGAGGAGCCCCCTGCTGGCAGTGAACTAAAAAGAAAAGAAAAGAAAAAAGTATTAAATATTTCATTAAGGTCTATTTCGGTATTTTTTTTATAATTTTTAAAAAAAAGTGAAAATTGTTACTTTTATCCTAACAAACCGCTTCATAACATAGAAATATATGTTATTATTAAGTTTTGGGGGCGAGTGGCTTCGACGTAGGTCATGAAACTTCAGGAGCATGCAGAGGCGCATGAGGACCTCTTTAAAAATGTGCATTAAAACTAATTGGCAACTCTGAAGTTGCTTTTGCTGCCTAATTAATAGGTAGTCACTGACTGTATTATTGATGATGAGGTATGGAAGGTGTCGATTTAATCATCTAGGTTTTTTCACTGCTTATCAGGGTAAAAAACTTAAATTTACTGATAAAAACCAGTCTGTCTTTGCTGATACGGGACCGGCTGGATTACAGTATCAGCTAAGCATGTAGTCGCCTGAATGCGGAGGATTTGCGGACACGAGTTCGACTCTCGTCGCCTCCACCATTCTTGAAAAGTCCTCAGGAGACTTTTCAAGTTTATCATAATTACATGCACTCTGTATAACTGAAAGCGACACAAGCTGTAATTTAATAAAGAGCTTGTGACATAAGCTCTCAAGCTTTTATAGTTAAAGTCAGGTACATATTTTATGAAACACAATCTTTTTATTTTAATTACTCTGTTTCTCAGCCTGTTTTTCACAAACAGTTGTGAAATTTTTGAAAAAGCAACAGGAGGAACCACAACAAATATAAACATTGTCCCCAGCCCGACTAGAGGAGATAATACCCAAATATTATCCAATAGAATTAATTTAAAAGGAGGAGAATTTATATGTCGCAGGGGCTTTCCTTTGGAGGAGAGATATGATCTGGACTTAGATGAATTAAATGATGACCCCCCAACAAGTACGGAGACGGAGACTGACGACGAGACCGAGACCGAGACCGAGACTAACACTGCACAAAATCAGAACAAAAGACAGGATAATGTTTTGACTACAGTAGGTGATAATTGGTTTAAAGTGGGTTTTAATTTTCAGAATAAATCTGAACATCATTTGATTATAGACCAAATAATTTTTTATATGAAAGCAAGTTATGGAACTGAATCTTTAACTAAAACAATTGAAATAAATACTACTTATTGTGGATCTAATAGCGAATTTATACCCACTTCAGCTCTCTATATTATACCTCCCACTGGCGCACAAGCGGGATATCACTATAATGAAAATTTAAAAAACGGTATTAACAATCTCACTATATTTGTATCAGGAGTGCCACTTCCGACTAGCCCAAAACAATTAATTAATAGTCGCCCTCCATCTGAAAACGATGAAAAAGAACCCTTTGTACCAACCAGAATACCTACATATAATGTCACTGCAAGATTCTTTGGAACGCTCGTTAATTCAAAGATAGTCGAAACAGATAGAGTTGTAAAAAAGATCTTTTTTACTGTGCCTGGCCAGTCTTTTATTCAGTAAATATATCTTTTTACCCCATCATTTTACCTGACCTTTTGGTTGAATGGCTTTAACTTGTCTCTAAAATATACACTTCCAATTTTATAATTTTTATTTTTAAAGATTATCCTTTTCTACTCCGATGAATTAAATGGTTAGGAGATTTGATTTATGAAAATGCAAAAATGCGCACCCGATTCATGCAATATACAATCTATTGTAGACTTCATATCTCAATGTCGTGGATTAAGATTTTTAGAAAGTGGTGAAGATGAATTGATCATTTGTCAAAGAGTGGATGAGAAATCTCTTACTTTTAAAGCTTCACAAGTAGAAGAAGTTTTATCCCGAACAGATGGTGAAAATGAAAATTTTCTCCAAATAAATTTTTCCGATGGAAAAAAAGTAATCCTCACTGATAACTTAATCGGTTTTAAGCCGGCTACTCAGGATTCTTTGGATATGAAGCGTTTGCCAAAAGTAGTTACTACTCCGGACCTCATTAGTTTTATAGAAGTTTTGGAAGATTCATTACATGATGATAATGTGACTATAGACGAAATTGAAGATGTTAAACAATATTTTAACTCTGTTTTAATAGGTGCAGAAGCTATTGGTTTTAATCTGATTTGCGAGAGAGTGTGGATGGCCAGCATTTTAAACCACCAAATAGCCATCGGAAACAGTTAGAATTTGCTTTTCCTTTTTAAATACTTTATTACTCTTGAACTGAAAGGCTTATTGCTTGTCATTCCCGCGTACGCGAGAATCCAGTCAACTGGAAGCTTATAAGAAGTGTGTAACTATGCTAAACTCTGAAAGCTCTTAGAGACTTGAAGGGCCCTCAGGTGGCCCTTCAAGTTTTTGTGTAACTATGCTAAACTCTGAAAGGCCCCTAAGTGGCCTTTCAGTTATACAGAGTGTGTAACTATGCTAAACTTGGAAGGTCCTTTAGGACCTTCCAAGGGGGGTGTAGCTCAGCTGGGAGAGCATCTGATTTGCATTCAGAAGGTCGCAGGTTCGATCCCTGTCACCTCCACCATTCGGTTTTTAACTACTTAAAATAACTGAAGATTTTTATATCATGAAAAACTTTTACGGGATACTCTGGGTATTAGCGGTTAGTGGCGGTTATCAACAAGATAAACAGAAGTGGTTGTTTGGTTATTGTTTTGTTCAACATTGTTAATATAACTTGTTTCCTAATTTGTGTTAAGTTTTATATCTAAGATAAAAATTTCTGCTTGAATCAAAAGTAAATCTGTCTGATAAATAAATCATACCACCAGTTACAGCCTTCGGGTCGGCTGACCCCGGGAGCCTGTGCGACCGGGTTTTTTTATATTTTATCTACATGAAAAAAATATTTTTTTACAATTTCTCCACTTGTTGTTTGATATTCTTTAAAAGAGTTTTCATGTTGGAGAGATTAAGTTTGGCATACTCCTTCTTCTTTCTTAAAACCTCTTCTAAATATTTTATAAAATCTTTATCATTTAAAATTATCAATATCTCTTTGAGTTGAAAATTCCTACCTCTACATTCAAAACACATCTTTACTGCTTCTTTTAACCTCTGAAGATGTAATCCTTTCTTAATTAAAGTATCTAAATCAATAAAATCTTTTATTCTTGTGTTTCCAGTTCCAAATCTAACAACTGTTTCCAATTTTTCTGCAAATATAAACTCAGCAGGATAAATTTGAAAAGAAATATTCTTTTCAGTTTCAATAATACATAGTTCACCAGCTTTCACAGACTCAGGTATTATGGAATCACCACTGCATACATCAACTTTTAATGCTTCTGATTGAGGGTTATTAAATAAAGTCCACTGTATAGAAAACCTCTCTCCACCATAAGGAGTTTGTCTTTTCATAGTATCTTGACTCAAGCTAAAAAATTGAAAACCATCTTTTAAATCAATATTCATTGCTTTTTTAAAAACCTTTCCTGGCACAAAAGAGTTTGCATTTGAGGGATTCTAAACTGAAATTTATTTTTTAAGTTTTCTAGCTTACTTCTGACTTGATGAGGATTCCACATTTATAAGATCTCCAACAATTGAGATATTTTTCCCTTAACACGATACACTTTAGACATACTCCTCAGCTTTCCAAGATTGATAGATAATTTTTTTCTTTTAGCTTCTTCAATAACAGACAAGACAAAAGAAAGAGAGTAGCCAAATTTCAATAAGTCAATAACTGTCCTTTCCAAAGAGGAAACAGGAAGATTTTTTATCATTTTAATATGTTTTTTATATTGATCATCTTTCATTTGATGAAGTTTCACATCCTGCAATTTTCTTTTAGGAACATTTGAAAAAGGAACAATCAAATGAATATGCTCAGGGGCTTCATCTGTTAATCCATAGACTTTAAGGGCACTTTCCAAACCTATAACAGCTTGGGGAACACACACTAATTTCTCTTTTAGAAGGGAGTAGAAATCAAAACCCATACTATCTTTAAAAGCATATACTCCATGAGACAGTCTGTTGATTTTACCCTGCTTTACATAGTGAGATAAAAGTTGAGGACTAACTTTATATTTATGAATCTTCTTTGCAGTACAAATTTTGCCTTTTAATTTACCTCTTAACATATTCAATTTTTTTGATGTTTTTCTCATATTTTAATTATAGGTTATATTTTATAAAATACAACCTAAAACTAAAATTTTTATTATAGCAATATTCACGGGATTTTTACGAGAGATACTGAAAGGTCCTGAAGGAGCTTTCAGACCTTCCACATTAAGCCACTATTAAAACTCTACAGCATCAGAAGTGGGAAGATAGGGAGGTAGATCCGATTCCATATCCTTCTTCCAATTTTTATAAATTTGCTGAAATTCTCTGTCATTCTTTTTCACATAATCCGCAAACTCCTCCCGTTGTTCTGGAGTATCTAAACGATCAGAACTTGCTGCCCCTGACAATAACTGTTTAATCGTATTACTATAATATCTATGCATTCTCGGAATTTTCCCTAATAGATCTTCATGATCACGTAATTGAATCACTTGAAGTAAACCAGTGAACAGCTCTTGATACTCTATATTCAATTCATTCAAAGTTGTTTTCTTTTTATACAACGTAGACTCTAATTGTGCCATATCTTCCATATTTCTTTTCAATTTCAAATACCCACTCTCCTCACTCCCCATTAAAGGTTCATTCCCTCTAGAACCTCTACCATAAATTGCTATCACCGCTTTTTGATACTCTTCTCCCATTTCTCCTTCCTCTATAGCTACAATGATCTGTTTCCTTAAAGAACGATAGTTAGTAGCATAATCGTTATACTGTATCATAAATTCACTTATTAATTCAGAATGCTTATCTATAATTTCACTGAATATATTAATATTTATTAATTCACTATCTTTCAATTTAGATACAAGAACTTGCTCAATAACTTCGTTTAGTTTATCTGAAGTTTTTTCTAATGCATTTAGTTGTTCGGCACTTTTAGCTAAAGTTCCTTTTAAAGAATCCGGAATTTCTATCGCCGACTTATCAAAAGCCTCCTTAATAATACGAATATTATGTGCTACAACTTTTAAGAACTCCTTATATTCATTTTGTAACTGTTTTAGTTGCAATTTATACTTTTCAATCTCTCTGTGTAAGAGAATTCTTTTTTCCACATTGGTTCTAATACTATTTATTCGTGATTCTACCTTACCTCTATCCTTTAAATCAAAAGAGCTTCTCCGAGTTATAGATTCAAAAGTAGGTACATAAAAGTTCTTTAAAATCTCTTTCATTTCAAACAGTCTTCTAAGATTATCTAAAATAATTATTTCTACTTGTCTTGGCAGTTTTTCCACTCTAACAAGTTCTTTTGCCGTTTCCAAATCAGGAGAATTCACAATTTTAGTAACTAATGATGGTGTTCTCTTACCAGTAACAGTGTGTTGTTGGAAAAAACTTGTAAATTGTGAATTATTTACAATCTCATTAGCCAACTGACGAACTGATTGGAGATTTCCTACACTATAATGGAAACTTCCATCTTCCATTCTCTGCCTAACAGTATGATCATCAAGTATTGATAAATCTCGCACTAATGCAATATTTGATAATTTCTTAAAAAAATCAGGCTGTGAAAACACAGTTTGAATTTCTACCATGATCTCCTGATACTCTTGTTCATCCTTGACAGATACTAACTGTTCTAAAGCATACTTTATACGTGCTGGTGGAGAATGATAACCTTCCAAAGCTTCTTGCACATTTTTAATAATTTTTGCTTTAGCTTTCTCTATTTCACCATATACTGATGTGCTTCTTGTTACAAAATAACTATGTTCAGCTACATAGATTCTAAAATCTAATTCATTGGCATATTCCTGTACAATAGGGATAAAACTGGAATACTGTACATTCTTCCTCTGTTTTTCCAGCTTTTTCAAACCCAACTTCTCAGCTATAAAATCACTGGCTACTTTAATATCAACAGCAGTATCTGTACCAGGATATTTATAATCACCCAATAAATGCCCCACATCTTTTAAAAGATAAAGTGTTATATTTTTCAGTTTCGCATAATACTGACGAAAAAATTTTATAAAATTAACACCCGTCAAAGGATCGTTCATGCCTTCCACTACTACACCAGGAAGAAGATCATCTACACTCATACCCTCAGAAGTTTCTCCTTTTTTCTTCCTAAAAATTTTTTTCATATATTTTGGAATTCTGTGATCCAAATGTAAAATCCACAGCATAGTGTATAGAGAGCTAAGAGGATTGATTTTTCCCTGATGCACCATTTGTGTCCAAATACCAACTTCTTTAGGTGCATATAAATGTACTTTATTTTTTCTGGAATCTTCTATAAGTCTTTGATATTCTTTTAACTTGCTGGGCATATCCTTCCCGGGAGCGGCATCTACCGGCGGAGACATAATCAGTACACCTTTTGTATTATGATGAAAAAATAGCTTATCATGAGGTCTATTCACCATTCCCATTATCATTTCAGCCCAAGTAGCTCCCCAACTATGCCCCCATATAAACAAAGGCACATTAGGTGGAACATACTTTTGAACAAAAGCCGCTAAAGCCTTTATTTCTGCTTCCGGATTAGGTAATACCTCCCGATGACCTGCCCCATGCCAAGGAAGATCTAAAGATAGAACATCAATATTAAAATATTTATAACGATTAATCAGTCCCTCTGCAGTATGTCCCCCTGTTGATCTTGTTCCTCCACCATGCAAATACAAAATAGCCGCTTTAGCATCTTCACCCACCAACCAATTTTTACTATTGTGGTTTTTTATATTTAGCAAATTGTTTGCTAATGCTATCGCACTAAAAGTAACATTAGTGCTAAAATTCTGATCACCATATGTATAATGAGCTCTTGCCATTAACACTGTATTTCCTGGTTCACCTAATTTCACTGTTGTTGCATTGGCAGGACGAGGAAGTTGGTAACCGATCAAATGCACATCCTCAGGTAACAAAACTTTTATTCGATTAGGTACACCAGAAGGTGGTACATTCCACTTTTCTACAAGCTTGCGTTCTCCCGCAACACTGATAAACTCAGGATGAAAATAATGATCATTCCTATGTTCATAGACAGCCTGAGTAGCATAATCCAACTTGGAACCTTTAAAAACACCATTACATTTATTATTATTAACAACAGTAACATCAGAAAAAACATTAAAATGAAAGAAAAGTAAGAAAAAAAGTAATAACTTATATTGAAACAGCACAGTGATAAACCTTTATAAATACAAGAATAATTCTCAAAGACATATAAGTAAATTCTTAACTCTGTCAATTAAAACATTACAGCTGTAATGTTTTTACAGATTATCATGTTAATTTTACAGACAGTGTGAACTTTTTACTCGCACTTATAACTTATATTATTGTCGTGTGATTTTTGATCCATTTTAAAAAAGACACTTCACCTTTTAAAATAGGAATAAATACAATACAGGGACATTCATAGCTATGATGTTTTTTTATTTCTGCAGACAATGCTTCAAATAAATTTTCTCTCGTTTTCATAATAAAAACTGTTTCTTCAGTCTCTTTATATTCATCTTGCCAGGTATAACAGGATAAAATCGGAGGAAAGATATTTACACAGGCACAAAGTTTTTTATTTACACAGATCTGAGCCAATTTTTTAGCTTCTTGCATACTGCTGGCAGTGACATAAACCAAACCATATTGTTGTTGCATAATAAATCCTCAATAAACTATTACATATTTTTCCTGATAAGGATTTTTGACATGTTGCTTTATTTTTCTTTAGACTTTAAAGTAGTGATAGCCACCTTACTAAAACCAATCCCCTTAACCACATTAATGACACTAATAACAGTTCCATGCAAAACATTCTCATCCGCTGAAATAGTGATATGCGTTTTTGCATCTGGCACAAATAAAGATTTTAATTGAGTCTGCATTCTTGTTAAATCCATTACTTCTCCATTTAATAAAACAGCTCCATCTTTTTTAATAGAAATATGTTGTTTGGAAGTTTCAATTTGCTTGGCAAAACTGGCAGAAGGTAGATCCAATGAAAAACCGGTTTTAATCACAAAGGGGGCAGTAACCATAAAAATAATCAATATCACCAAAATAATATCTACAAAAGGTACAATATTGATTTCCGCAATAGCTTGATTATCTTCCAGTAAGTCCTGTTCCATCAGCCCTCACTTATAGTGTTTAATTATCACAATTTCTGGAAAAAGAAAGTAAAGCTTCTTTTTGAGAAGCAAGATTGTGAAAAATCATTCTTAGTTTTTTTTGAAGATAATTATAAGCTGTGATAGCCGGTATGGCGACGATCAGACCAACAGCAGTTGCCACCAGAGCTTTTGAAATTCCCACCATGACTATTGCCGCAGAACTTTCTTCTGAACCTAGAGCCTGAAAGGCTTCCATCACTCCAAAAATAGTTCCCAGTAACCCGATAAAAGGAGCATTCGAACCAATAGATGCCAAAAAAGACAAACGCTTATCCATCTCCGGCTTAAGTGTTAATAAATAAGCATTGATCATTTCTTCCAAACCTCTATCTCTTTTTTTAATGATATGCTCCCAGGATTTTTGCAAAACAGAACCGGCGGGTAAAAAAGCATATTTGTCATACACTAGTTTCATATGAGAATTTCTGCCACTTTCCAAAGCCTCCATTACTTCACTTAAAATCATTTTCGTTTCACCTTGAAAATTTTTGAAGAAGAATAAACGATCCATGATAATCGCAAAAGAAAAAATACTAAGAAAAATCAGTAACCATAAAATTACTTCGTGTGCAGTAGAGGAAATAAGTAAAAATTGTTCCGTGAGCAAAGCAGTATGCACTCCATTTAATGTTTCTTGTATAAGAATATCAAAAAACTCTTTGAGAGCCAGCCTTATATTTATATTATTGTGCTGTGTTGATACGAGTTGTTTTTATATGTCTTATATTTTTTTGCCTTTCCTGTAAACTTCACCAGTCAGGTCAAACCCCTTCTTTTTTGTTTTTAGTGGTGCATTCTTTGGGATTCGACTCGATATCCTGTCATCAATATAACAGACAAACAGAAAAAAACTCTGGATTTGAAGTATTTTGTAATTCCAGTATCCGCTTCCATAGAGCTTATACACCCTCTGTATTAGCTCAACCTGCCTTAGCTTCTTTATTAACTGGTCTCTATCCTTATGAACATGGGTTATGGTCAAACGGTTCTCAGTTTTTATCCTCTCATTTCAAAACTCTGCCGGAGTTAGCCTTGGAAAAAGGATATCACAGTTCTTTTTTTTCCGGAGGAGGCGCAATATGGAGAAAATCCGGTCTGAGTCAGGGATTTCAAGTCTTCGATGATCACATTGCCATACAATTTAATCAGGTATACCGCCCTGCGCACAAGAATGTACAATTATTTTTAAAGTGGTTGGATAAATCTGCAAAAAATAAACCTTTTTTTTCTGTCATTTATTTTCCTGATATGCAAATCCCACTTTCTTTAGGAAAGTCAGCAAGATCATTACATAATTTAGAACAAAACCAAGGTAAAGCTCAGGTGGATCAAAGCATCTATAAGCTCATTCAGGAATTAAAAAAAAGAAAAAGATGGCATTCCACTTATGTCGTACTGATGGGAACCTGCGGAGAAGAAAAATATCAAGCCATTAGAGAAAAAGAAATACCGGTGTGGAGCTTATATAGTGATAATACACAATTGAGTTTATTCATTAAAGGATTGAGCCGTTTTCGCAAAAAAGCTCGTTATGGAAATGTCACACAAGCCATTAGTCTCGTTGACGTTGGTGCTACTTTTTTTGATTTATTAGATTTTCAACGAATGGAAAGTTTTCAAAAAAAAATATTTCCTGTTCTTTCTTTAAAAGAATATCTCACTGGTAACTTTTCTAAGATACTCAATTCTCCAAATACAAAATTCAATCGACCCTTGCTCTTGGAATCCGGTTGGCCTCTTTGGAGAAAATCCGGCACGAGCCGCTTTGCCATTCGACAAGATCCTTATCTGTTTATTTATGATAAAACCCCTCGTATCTACAATAGCCTAACAGATCGACAGGAATTGCACCCTCTTGCCTCTACTGGCTCTCATCCCAATTTAAAAAGTTTAAAAAAAAGTTTTCTGGTTTATTTTAAGGAATTGGGAATTAACCCTTGGACAGAACCATCAGAGTTTTTCAGGGAAAAAAGACGATTGGCTAGAAAACTTTTCTCTTTAAACCAATTTCAATCTTTTGAAAACGTACAACACCACTTGGCTTTTTTAATAAAAAAACAACCTTTAGATAAGGAGTTGATAGGATGGCAGGCAAATATAGCTTTAAGAACACATAATTGGGAGGTTTTAAAAAATCTTGGAATAAAACACAAAAATTTTTACTGGGAATATGTAGCCACTAAAAACCTCGATTCATCTGCATCATATAAAATGGTAAATCAATCTAAACAAGGATGTAATAAACTTTTTTTAAAGAAAAACATTTCTGGCATACAATGTGAAAACAAAAGTTTATCCCAGCTTTACAAGTGGATAATAAACAAAAACCCTGAAAAGAGTAAAATTTTAAAGAAACGATTTTTTTATTTTTATTTAAGAGAAAAAATGGATCAACAAATCTCTCATATTAATCAGGCAAATTATTTGGTGTGGGATACATATTATACAAAATTTCAGGATCCTGTTTTAACTGATTTATTTCTGGCTTTACCGGAACATAAAAAAACAGCAAAAGTTGTTCAAGATGCACTTCAGTTTAATTAACATTAAGAAATATTGTATTCTCTCAAACAATCATTCAAAGAAGTTTTCAAGTTGGTCTTCCTGGATCTCTTACCAATAATGAGTGCACAAGGAATGGAAAAATCACCAGCGGGAAACTTTTTCGTTGTACTACCTGAGATCACCACTGCATTTTCCGGTACCTCCCCTCTATAAATTTGCTCTTTTTCACCAGTGACATCAACAATCCGTGTGCTGGAAGTAATAAGCGTTCCTGCCCCAATGACTGCATTTTTACGAATACGCACCCCTTCCACAATAATGGACCGACTACCAATAAAAGCATTATCCTCAATAATCACTGGTCTGGCTTGCAAAGGTTCCAACACTCCACCCAAGCCAACTCCTCCTGAAAGATGTACATTTTTCCCCACCTGCGCACAAGAGCCTACAGTAGCCCAGGTATCTACTAATGTACCTTCATCCACATAGGCACCGATATTTACATAAGAAGGCATTAAAATAGTATTCCTGGCAACATAAGCACCTATACGTACAAGAGCCTGCGGCACAACACGTACTCCTTCTGTTCCTGTCCATTGTTTAAGAGGTATTTTATCATAAAAAGAAAAATTCTCTGCTTTCATCACCTGCATTTTCTTTAAACGAAAATATATTAAAATAGCTTGTTTGATCCATTCATGTGTCACCCACTGATTCTCTTTTTTTTCACACACCCGCAGTTGACCTGTATTTAAGTTTTCAATGACCTCCTCCACCTGAGATCGAACAGTTTCCAATTGATTTAAATCATTGATATGAGTAAAAGCTTCTTTTATTTGTTCCTGAGCTGAATTCAGTATCTTTTTCCTGGTATTATTTTATTGATAGCCAATAACATTTTTTGAAATAATGACAGAAACTTTAAAAGTTTCAAGTATATTTTTATATTGGTATCAATAACTATTTATAATGATAGATAAGTGAAATAAAATCCACTAACAGATACCTTAACTTTTTGATGCATTTAAATCGGAAGAGGAGATGTGCCAGTCAATAGCTGAAGACCTATGTTTTTCCAGATAAGTATTCGCTTTAGAAAAATGCGAACAACCAAAAAAACCACTAGCTGAGAAAGGAGAAGGATGTGCCGCCTTAAGCACTAGATGTTTTGTCTGATCAATAAAGTGTCCTTTATTTTGAGCATAACGTCCCCATAACATAAAAACCAAATGCTCTCGTTTTTCATTTAACACATGGATTACACGATCGGTAAACGTCTCCCAACCTTTATTCTGATGGGACCCCGCCTTACCGGCTTCCACAGTTAAAGTGGCATTAAGAAGTAAAACTCCCTGTGCCGCCCAATCATTTAAACAACCATGAGGAGGTGGAATAATGCTTAGATCCCTCTTCAATTCTTTAAAAATATTTTCTAATGAAGGTGGAATCCTCACGTTTGGACGCACTGAAAAACATAAGCCATGCGCCTGGCCTGAACCATGATAAGGATCCTGTCCCAAAATAACCACTTTGACTTTATCAAAAGGCGTAGCATAAAAAGCAGAAAAACATTCTTTTAATGGAGGATAAATGCACTTCCTTCTCTGAATTTGATTTTTTAGAAACACTTTTAAATCCTGCATATAGGACTGTTTAAATTCCTCTATTAAGTGATCTTTCCATTCAGGTGGAAGACGAATTTCTTGCTTTGAATCCATAGTAAAACTGAGATTATAATTTTATATTATATATTGTCAAAAACATGTATTATTTTCACACAATCTGTTAATAACTTAAAAAAAACTCGCTTTACGCTTGACAAAATAAAATAAGCGCACATTCTATTTACTAGCATGAAAGAAATAAAAAAAATAGACACCAGATTAGAACCCTCTGAAGATGAAAAAGCTTTTGTATACCAACAAACTTTAGAGCTTGGTCCTTTACTCAGAAGTAATGAACCTATCACTGTTATTCTACAAAAAAACTTAAGTAAAAAATCCAAAACAGAAAAATACACTATAACCTTTGTTTTAGTACCAAAAACTCTTAATATAAAGATCCAAAGTAAAGGAAGTAATTTATATGATGTATGTATTGATGCCAAAAACAAAGCTAAAAAAACCATTGCTCTTTTAGTAAATCAATTTGATCATCCTTATCGAAAAAAACAAATGGAACACTTTAAAAAATATCCCTATTTACAATAAAATTGTCATTCCTATATAACTGAAAGCTCTTAAAGAGTTTTCAGTCCTGCAACTTTCGTCATACCTGTATAACTGAAAGCTCTCTCAGAGTTTTCAATCCTGCAAAAGCAGGGACAGGAATCCACTTTTATTAAAAGGCTGAACAGGAAAAGTCACTTAAGTGATTTTTCCTGTTCAGCTCTATACCCTCTGTCTTCTATATAATCACTTCTATTGACAGACCTATATGTATTAAGTATATCTGAACATCATGACTTATAGAATTATGTTTCTTTCTATTTTTATTATTTTATTCAGCAGTTGCAGTTCACTGGCTCCCAAAATTGAAACTAACTCAAAAACATTTAACACTTTTTTAGATAAAACTTTTGATGAGAGAGTAGCTCGACATCCTATAGAGCAAACCCTTTTGGGAATCAAAACCAATTACCATAAACTAAACGACATCTCTGAAAAACATCAAAAAGAAGATTATCAGCTTAATCGACAATATCTAAAACAACTCAAACAATTTGATTTCCAAAAACTAAATAAAAAAGATCAAATCAGCTACTTACTTTCAGAGGATCAATTAAGAAAAGAATTAAAAGAATATCAATATCGTTTTTTTAGATACCCTGTTACCCCAAAATTTGGATTACATTCTTGGCTTCCGGTTTTTATAACTAATTATCATTCAATAACATCATACAAAGAAGCCAAAGACTACATCTTAAGAATAAGAGCCTTTAAGCCATTTATGGAGGAGTTAATTCTTAATCTTAAGTATCGCGAAAAAAAAGGTATGCTTCCTCCTCAATTTGCATTTCCAAAAGTCACTGATCAAATAAAAAATCTTTTAAAAGGTTACCCCTTTGAAAAAGGAACTGATAATCTTATATATTCTGATTTTAAAAAGAAAATTCAAAACCTTAATAATAAAGAGATTCTAATAATAGAAATAGAACAGGCTCTGCTTATTTCTTATCAAGAAGCTTACCAGAATCTTTTAAAATATTGGCAGGAACTGGAAAAGAAAGCAGATGATAAAGCCGGAATATGGAAATTTAAAGGCGGAGATAAATATTATCGCTGGTTGGTGAAAAAACATACGACAACTGATTTAAGTCCAAAAGAAATTCATGAATTAGGGCTGAAAGAAATGTCACGAATCCATAAAGAAATGGAGGTTATTAAAAACAAATTAAAATTTAAAGGCTCTCTTAATGATTTTTTTAAATTTATTGTCACAAATCCAAATAACCAAAATTTATATTACCCTAGTACCAATAATGGAAGAAATTCTTATCTAAAAAAAACCAGTCAACTCATTCGACAAATGCAAAAAAAATTGCCACAATATTTTAATCTTCTTCCTAAAGCTAAAGTTATAGTCAAAAGAATAGAATCTTTTAGGGAAAAATCTGCTGGCTTGGCTTTTTATCAACGCCCTACTCCTGGTGGCAAAACACCAGGCATTTATTATATTAATCTGTTTGATATGAAAAATAGTCCCTCTTTTCAAATGGAAGCCTTAACTTATCATGAAGCCATTCCAGGCCATCATTTGCAAATCGCCATAACTATGGAACAGGAAAGCCTTCCCAAGTTTCGCAAATTCTTGGGTGCACACCATACTGCTTTTGTGGAAGGTTGGGGGCTCTACGCCGAAAAACTGGCAAAAGATATGGGGTTTTATAAAAATATCTATTCTCAATTAGGCCAACTCACTATGGAGTTAAGAAGAGCCGGTCGTCTTGTAGTAGATACGGGAATCCACTATAAAAAATGGACACGAAGACAAGCTATTGATTTTTTACTCAATAATACTCCAGATGTGGAAACAGAGCACATCTCCTCTATAGAACGTTATATTGTTAATCCCGGACAAGCTTTAGCTTATACAATAGGTATGTTAAAAATCATAGAATTAAGAGAAAAAGCAAAAAAAGAGTTAAAAGAAGAGTTTGATATAAGAGCTTTTCATGATCAGGTATTGCAAAACGGATCTGTACCTTTATCCACCTTGGAAGAATTAGTCACAGAATGGATTGCAGAAAAAAAATCTAAACACAATATGTAGTTTTACAGGTGCCTTGTAATAGGAAGATCACCTGCTTCCAGTACTTCCTCCACATCTTCCGGACCAGTAGGATCGTAAGTTTCTGTATTTGTCGAATCATCATTTTCTTCTGCTGAGTTTTCTTCTGTTGTATCAACCACTGAACTAACAATAGCTTTAGCATCTGCAAAGCCTCCTTTTTCCACTAAAGGAGTACAGGAAAACCCTGCCAATGCAGAAATCCATATACAGGAAGAAACAAACACAAAAGATAAAAAATATTTCATTGCCATATTTTCTCTTATCGGTCAGATAGAGATAAATTTTAATTTTTTAAGAATTTTCATATTTAATGGACAAGACAGCCTGATTTATCTATAAAATAATCTGAAATTTTAAAAATATAACACTGGTTAAGATATGATGAATTTTTCAATAAAAAAATTTATACCGGCAAAACAGCCAATAAAATGGGCAAAAATGCAAGGTGCTGGCAACAGTTTTTTAATTACAAGCTTTAATGCCACTCTTTGGAATAAACAAGGTGAAAAAGATTGGTCAAAAATCAGTCAAAAATTGTGCACTCAAGCACCTTATGCAGACGGTTTAATTGTGCTTAATCATATAGCACACCAAGATTTTCAATGGTTATTTTACAATTCTGATGGATCAACTGCAGAAATGTGCGGAAACGGAGTTTGCTGTGTCCTATCTTATATTTTTCAAAAAAACCTAATCACTGGCACTCACCTGAACTTAAAAACTTCAGCTGGCCAATTAAGAGGAGAATGGATGCCAGATAGACAAGCCGGAAGATTTTTTGTACAACAAAGCCCAGATATTCAAGGCCCTTTTGAACTCTCTTTTAAAAATGAAAAAATCTCTTATATGTTTATCAATAGCTCTGTACCTCACGCTGTTATAAAAACAACTTCTTTAAGTTTACACAAAGAAGATCTTATTCAGAGAAAAGAAATGAGCCAATATTTAAGAAAACAAAATCAGCATGACGAGAATGGAATGAATGTATCCTTTTACTGCCCTACAAAGCAGATCAACCACATCATGGGCTGTTCCTTTGAAAGAGGTGTGGAAGATTTTACTTTGGCCTGTGGAACAGGTGCTTTAGCTATAGCACAAACATACCAGAAAAAAGATTTAAAACAAAAACAAAACCCTATTTATGTACAAATGCCTGGGGGAATATTAGAAGTACAGTTTCATTCTAATAATGAAATATCTTTGATGTCTCCGGTGGAGTGGTTGAAAGAGTTTGAAAAAGAAATATAAAAGATGGCTAAAACATATTCGATAAAAATCAGTAAAAAAATTCAAGAAACTTTTGATAGTGTGTCACTGGTTTTTGATATTCCGGAAGAACATAAATCAAATTTTTTATATTCCCCAGCTCAATTTTTAACATTGCAATTTTACATAAATGAAAAAAAATACTTAAGAAGTTATTCTCTTTCTTCTTGTCCTTTACTGGATGAACCTTTACAAACCACAGTGAAACGAGTAGAGGGAGGTGTTGTTTCTAAGTACATGATTGAAGATCTTAAAGAAGGAGATACACTTTTATCCAGAAAACCTGCTGGTCGTTTTTTTAAACCCCCTCAAGACTTAAAGCCCAAGCATTATTATTTATTTGCCGGTGGGAGTGGGATTACACCTATTTTTTCAATTATTAAAACGGTTTTATCTTGTGATAAAAATAATCAAATTACTCTTTTTTATGCCAACCGAAATGAAAATTCTATTATTTACAAAGAAGAATTAAAAAAATGGTCTGAACAATATCCATCTTTTAAAATTATTCACATACTCAGCCAAGCTCAACAACCAAATAGCTGTGATGTTCAAGGTCGACTAAACGAAGACGTCTTAAAAAAATATCTAAACTTACAAAAACACAATGAACTGTTTTATTTATGCGGTCCGGAAGGATTTATGCAAACACTGGAAAACTTTTTAATAGCACAATCTATTGCCAAAACACAGATCCATAAAGAAAGTTTTCTTTCCTCCATCCAAAAAAAAGACACTTCCTCTACCCAAAAACCAGTAGAATCAAAAAAACCAGTGTCTCCTTGTTCTACAGACCCTTCTTCAATAGAAGAACAATCCATCACTGTATACACCGATGGTAATTTGAATAAACAAGCTCCAAACTTTATTGAAGCTTTAATCAACGGTGAGAAAATTAAAATTCCCGCTGAACCGGATATTCCGGTTTTGGAGCAACTTCTGGCTGCTGGTTATTCTCCACCCTTTTCTTGTTTATCCGGCAACTGCATGTCCTGTTTGGCTGTTCTTAAAAAAGGACGAATCACTCAAGAGGAGAGAGGAATTTTAGAAGACGAAAATATAATGAATAAAGAGATCCTTACTTGCCAGGCAAAACCTGAATCTACCTCTGTAGAAGTAGATTATGATAATATCTAACTGATAAAAAAGTATCAGTTATTAAAGAATCCTTTGCTTTTTTACAGTATTTATTTATTATGTTCTCTCGTTTAATTAAATGAAATAATAATTAAGGAGAAAATATGCCTCAACCAGTGCCTGTAACTGTCGCTTATGGAAACGGCATTGGCCCTGAAATTATGGATGCTGTTTTAAAAATACTTAAAGCAGGAGAAGCTTTTATCTCTCCGGAAATTATAGAAATTGGAGAAGAAGTTTATAAAAAAGGATCTAATACCGGTATTGAAACGGATTCATGGGATTCCATTTATCGCACAAAAGTTTTTTTAAAAGCGCCTATCACCACTCCACAAGGAGGCGGCTTTAGAAGTTTGAATGTCACTATTCGAAAAAAACTTGGTTTATATGCCAACATCCGCCCAAGTGTATCTTATCATCCATTTGTAGCTACTAAACATCCTCAAATGGATGTAATTATTATACGGGAAAATGAAGAAGATCTTTATATCGGCATTGAATATCAACACACTAATGAAGTTGTTCAATGCTTAAAAATTATTTCTAAATCGGGTTCAAGAAGAATTTCCCAATTTGGTTTCGAATACGCTATAAATAACAATCGAAAAAAAGTTACCTGTTTTACCAAAGACAACATTATGAAAAGAACAGATGGCTTATTTCGAAAAATCTTTGAAGAAATCAGTACACACTATCCAGAATTAGAACAAGAACACTGGATTGTAGATATTGGAGCAGCCAAACTGGCCAATTCCCCTGAAAATTTTGATGTCATTATTTTGCCTAATTTATATGGAGACATTTTATCAGACGTCGCGGCACAAATCAGTGGCTCTGTAGGTATGGCTGGCTCTGCTAATGTTGGAGATCAATACGCTATGTTTGAAGCTATTCACGGCTCAGCACCCAGGAGAGCAGGTATGAACATGGCCAATCCATCAGGACTTTTGCAAGGCGCTTTACTTATGCTAAAACACATCGGGCAAAACACGCAAGCAGATAACATACAAAATGCCTGGTTAAAAACCCTTGAAGAGGGTGTACACACTTACGATATTTATCAAGAACAAGTTAGTCTAAAAAAAGTTGGCACAAAAGAATTTGCTCAAGCTGTAATTGATCGATTAGGACAAAAACCTCAAACTTTAAAACCGGCTTTAAGCTCAAAACCTGAAAAGAGAAAAAAACTAGCAATACTAAACACACAAAAAAAAGAAAAAAAAACACTCATCGGGGTGGATGTGTTTATTGATGATTCTGACACTTCTACAGAAAAATTAGCGCAAAAATTAAAAACACTCAAAGTAAAAAATCTCGATTTAATATCTATTTCATCAAGAGGAGTTAATGTTTGGCCATCTGAATCTATTCATGTTTTGCTCTCCGATTTATGGCGATGTCGATTTATGACACCTAAAAACCAGGCAGATGAAATACAATATTCAGATATTTTACAGCTACTTACAGAATTAAAAAATCAAAACACCAATTTTTGTAAAATAGAAAATTTATATTCATTTGATGGTAAATATGGTTTTTCCTATGAACAGGAACAATAATGCAAATTTTATTTGTTTGTCTCGGGAATATTTGTCGCTCTCCTACGGCTGAAGCTATTATGAATCACTTTATTGAAAAAAGTGACTTACAAGAAAAGATTGTTTGCGATTCAGCAGGCACTTCTGCTCATCATGCTGGAGAGCAAGCCGATCACAGAATGAGAAAATGCGCAAGGGAAAGAGGTTATCACATCACCAGTATTAGTCGCCCCATTGATCCACAAGATTTTATACAATTTGACTATATTGTCACAATGGATGACAGCAATTTTAAAAATGTGCAAAACTTGGCACCTACATCACAACATAAACAGAAAATATTAAAACTGGCGGATTATTGTAATATTCAAACCTGTTCATTTATTCCCGATCCTTATTCTGGCGGAGAAAAAGGATTCTTTCAGGTCATTGATTTATTGGAAGAAGCTTGCTTAAACTTATTAAAAGAATTGAAAAAATCTCTAAAATAGATATAAAAACTCTAAAGATTTAATATTTATTTTTTAACCTGGGAGACCATTAACATGTTGGAACAGTTAGAACAATCTATAATGAGTTTTCTACTAACTGCCGCTTATGATCCTTTCTTATTTTATGGAGTAATCATTTTTTTAATGGCCTTAGCCACTCTTGGACTACCTGTTTCAGAAGAAATGGTGATTATTTCAGCCGCTTTGGGTGCTTATATGGCGGCTCATCCCGAGCTTTATCCACCACCTGCAACCATTTCAATAGATCAACTTCCTGTCAGCACCACTGGTACAGCTATCGTATGTTTTCTGGCTGTCTTTATAACTGATCTGTTAGTATACATGATTGGCTTATTATTTAGAAATACTGTCATTAACAGTACTCTCTTTAAAAAAACAATTTCCACAAAAAGAAAAGACCGTATTGATTTATGGATGCAACGATATGGATCTTTTGCCTCAGGAATGTTTCGATTTACACCTGGTTTAAGATTTATTGGATACCTGACTTGTGGTATTTCACGCATTCCTATCCACAAGTTTATACTTGTCAATGGCAGTGTAGCCTTGCTTATGGTTCCCTCGCAGGTTTTTCTTATTTCCATTTATGGAGAAAAAATTATTGAACACATAGAAATGATGGCCTTAATTTTTGGAATTATTGTAACCACAGCAATTATCACAATTATTTTTACACATTTGCGCAACTTTATTTATAAATAAAAATGAATACTATTTCTTTTGAACAAGCCGTACATTTTATTCACCAGGGAGAAGTGATTGCTATTCCTACAGAGACAGTATACGGACTGGCTGGTTCAGCTGAAAGTGAACTCGCACTTAAAAAAATTTTTCAGATTAAGAAACGTCCACTATTTAATCCTCTGATTATTCATTGCTGTGATCAGAAAATGATGAGAGAATTTCATACTGAAGAACATCCCCTTCTAAATAAAATGATTAAACATTTTTGTCCTGGCCCTATCACTTTTATTTTAAACAAAACAAAAAAAGTGCATACCATGATCACTGCTGGACAACCTAAAGTGGGGCTTAGAATTCCTAAACATCCACTAACATTAAAACTTATTCAAAAAACCGGATTAGCTCTTTGTGCTCCCAGTGCTAATTTATACGGAACATTAAGCCCTACTTGTGCGAAACATATACATCAGAGTTTTAAAGATACAGTGCCTGTACTAGATGGTGGCCCTTGTACGGTGGGTATTGAATCCACTGTCCTGGAACCTGACTTTAAACAGAAATGCTGTTTTATTTTACGACCAGGACATATCTCTAAAAAAGACTTAATCCATTGGTTAAGAAAAGAAAAATTAACCGACTGGAAAATAAATAATAAAAGCTCTGCTTTAAGCCCAGGACAATCTCATCAACACTATCAACCATCAGTGCCAATAGTGATACTAGAAACAAAAAAACAAACTATATCTTTAGAAATAATTAATGAACATCTCCAATCTTTATTTCCTTCTTCCAATCAAAAAATTTTTAAAAACCTAAAACTTGAAAAGTCTGCTATTTTAAGTGCAAGAAATTTATATGAACAAATGTATACTTTATCTCAAAATTCTGCCCATGTTCTATATACAATAAAAACCCTAAAAAACAGCACTGAAGACTGGGAAGCAATATGGAATAGACTTTATAAAGCTTCTTCTTTTAAAATTAATATTTAATATCTTCAATTGGAAAGAATCAATAAACCTGTTAAAAATATAAACAACAATGAGAAAAAAAATTAAATTCTTTTTTTTATTAACTAGTTTTACCTCTCTATTTTTAATGGTTCTGGCAGGAATTATAATTAATCTATTTTGTTTCACCTCTTACCTACCCTCTGCACAAAAAAAAAGTATCAAGATCGAAAAGGGCTGGTCTTTTAATCGTATTGCCAATACTTTAAAAGCAGCGAAACTTTTAAAAAGCACTACTTGTTTTAAAGCTCTTGCCTGGTGGCGAAAAGACAGTGCCCACATTCAAGCTGGTGAATATATATTCCCTGTTCACTCTACTCCTTTGAATATTCTGGATATTTTAGTAAAAGGAAAAACCCGGCTTTATAGTATTACTTTTCCGGAGGGTTATAATATTTATGAAATCGCACTGACTTTAGAAAAAAAAGGATTTTTAAAACAAGATGATTTAATTTCCCTTAGCTTGGATTCTAATTTCATAAGCACTTTACTTGGCGAAAAAATAGATTCTTTGGAAGGATATTTATTTCCAGATACCTATAAGATCTCTAAGCCTGTTTCACCAAAAACTTTAATAAAACTCATGGTAAACAGATTTTTAACAGTGTATTCTAATTTATCTGGAAAACCTCCAATAAACTTAAGCCGACATCAAGTAGTTACGCTGGCTTCTATTGTGGAAAAAGAAACAGGAGCGCCTCAAGAGAGAACTCTTATCGCTGGAGTTTTTTATAATCGGTTGAAAAAAAATATGCGATTGGAAAGCGACCCAACTATTTTATATGGAATGATGAAAGCAAAAGGAAAATTAATAGAACTTAATATCCGGAAAAAAGATATTTTAAAAAAGACAGCTTATAATACCTACCGCATAAACGGCTTCCCAGCCGGACCAATTAGTAACCCGGGTGCAAAGTCTCTACAAGCTGTTTTTACACCTCAAAAAAGTGATTTTCTTTATTTTGTTAGTAAAAATGATGGCACTCATATTTTTTCCACAACCTTTAAAGCACATCAAAAAGCTGTAAACCACTATCAAAAAAGTCTCTTGAAGAAAAAAAATTAAAATTATAAAAAAAATTATCTCAAAAAGCCTCTGTCACTTGACAATAAGTCATTAGTTATGAGTAAAATAGAAAACTATTCCTACAGTAATCCAACTGTAAAAAGGATTAACATAATGTATAGATATTTTCCATTCCTACTTATCATCTGCTTAACTATCTCTTGTGCACAACAGGAAAAATCAGCAGATCCTTCTATCTGGCAAACAAATGGTCCTTATTTTTGGAAGGTGGAGAAAGGTGGAAAAACATCCTACTTTCTTGGTACTTTTCATCGAGGTGTAGCTTTAGAAGAGTTACAATGTTCACAACAAATTAAAACTTATCTGGAAAACAGTGATTATCTATTTACAGAAACAAGTATTAATTCAGATAAAGAGGCAGATAAAGAGGAAGTGGCAGAGGCAGAGGCAGAGGAAGTGGAAGTGGAAGTGGAAGTGGCAGAGGAAGTGGCAGAGGAAGTGGCAGAGGCAGAGGAAATTGAAATAAAAAAACTTCAAAATATATTCTCATCAGAAGATGGTTATGAGTTTCAATCTCTCAGCAAAAACAGTAAGATTTTTCTTAGAAGTAGAGAAGTTTCAGAAAGTTTGAGTTATACAGGTTATATATTTATGATAGATTCATTATGTAAACAACAAGCCATTTTTAAAGCTGGAACAGGTGCTATCTCTATTGACCTACAAATTAAAGCTATCGCTCAGTTAAACAATACACCAACAGAATATCTGGATGAAAACATAAATATTAAAGCTGTAACTGATAGTGTACTAATTACCTATACAGGTGAAATGGCAGATAATACTCTTGTAAATAAGAAAGTATTAAATTTTGAAAGTTGTATTTTACAGAATACTCATTTCTTAAATCAATATAAGAAAGGTAAACTCAACCTTGGAAAGGAATTCACTTATGAACAAGACAAAGTTATATTAAAAGATCGAAATGACAAATGGCTTGTTAAATTTAAAAATGCTCATGGAAAATATAATCAAATTTTTCTTGCATCCGGAACAGCACATTTTGTTGGAAATTTTAACTTATTGGATATGTTAAAAGAAGATGGGTTTTCTATTAGTCGAATGAACACTAAATGTGAATATTAAAATACCAACAATTGAATTTATTACAAAAATAAACTTAAAGGATTTTGAATTTTTTCAATAAAAAACTTCAATGCTCTTGCTGACACTGCTCCATCAATTAAACGATGATCACAAGTGAGTGAAAAGTTCATGGTTTTTTTTGGCACAAATTTCTCTCCATCCCAATGAGCTTTTACAAACATTCGATACATCCCTAAAATAGCTGATTCCGGAGCATTAATAATGGGTGTGGCATATTCCCCTCCCAAACTACCAATATTAGTGATAGTAATCGTTCCTCCACTCATTTCATCCGCTTGGATTTTACCCTCACGAGCTTTATTTGCTAAATCTTTAATTTCCACACTAATCTCAGATAAAGATTTTTTATCCACATCCTTTAAAACCGGAACTAATAAACCTCGAGGAGTGTCTGCTGCAAAACCAAAATGATAATAATTTTTAAAAACAATTTCTTTTGAAAAATCATCAATACTGGCATTAAGTGCAGGAAATTCCTTTACTGTCTCCAATAAAGCTTTCATTACAAAAGAAAGATAAGTCACTTTAATACTTTTTTCTTCCAGCATTTCCTTAGCTGTATTTTTCATTACTTCCAATTGTTCCATGTCAGCTGATTCCAATAGAGTAAAATGGGGGATCACTTGTTTGGAAAGTTGCAATTTTTCAGCAATCTTTTTTCGAACACCGGTTAAAGGTTTTCGATCTTGATTCTCCTCCACCGAAACGGCAAAACCAACTTGAGCTTGCTGAACCTTATCAGAAGCTAAATAAGAAGAACCCACACTAATAGATTGATTGGAGTGTTTTAATATATCTTCCTTGGTAATTCGACCTGATAAACCTGTGCCTTTAATCTGAGTAATAGACACAGAAAGCTTTTTAGCCAAACGACGTACAAAAGGTGTCGCCAATATATCTTTATCTTCCTCTGTACTTTCTAAAGATGAAACGATGTCTGTATCAACCTTTTGTTTTTTTGTTAATTGCTCCACTGGTGGAATCACTGATGGCTCTTTTATTACTTCCTTTGCCTGCTTATTTTTATCCATCTTTGAATCCGCTTTGTCAGTCTTTAAGGACAACAAAGCTTTACCCACCTCAACATTATCTCCCTCTTTCGCTAAAAGCGCTTCCACAATTCCATCTTCTGGAGAAGGCACTTCCATTGTTGCTTTGTCTGTCATTATTTCTACTAGAGATTGATCACTGGTTACTTTTTCACCAACAGCGACTAGCCACTTAACCAATTCACCTTCTGTGACCCCTTCTCCCAAATCCGGCAAAACCACTTGTTTTACACTCATTAATTTTATTCCTGTTTTTCTTTCATTTTATTTTTATCAATTAAATTCTTTATAAAAAACTCTCCTGCTCGATAAGAACTTCTCACTAAAGGGCCACTAGCTACATATAAAAAGCCCATTTCTAAAGCCCTGTCTTTCCATTCCTGAAATTTTTGTGGAGTTACATATTCTTTTACTGGTAAATGCCGCTTTTTAGGACGTAAATACTGACCAAAAGTTACAATATCACACCCTACTTCCCTTAAATCTTTTAAAGTGATTTGTACTTCTTCATCTGTTTCCCCCAAACCTAACATCAGTGAACTCTTTGTATAAATAAGGCTCTCTGACAGTTTCTTTACCATCTCCAGGACTTTTAAAGATTGTTCATACCCAGCCCTCCGATCCCGGACAAGAGGGGTTAAGCGTTTTACTGTTTCCACATTATGAGCAAACACATTGGGGCTAGCTGACAGGATTTTTTTAATACAATCTGTTCGGCCTTTGAAATCCGGTGTTAAAACCTCTACCAATAAACTCGGAATACGGGTTTTTAACTCTTTCACTGTTTTTGCAAAATGGTCAGCGCCTTCGTCAGGTAGATCATCCCTATCCACAGAAGTTAAGACCACATAATCCAAGTTCATTTGTGAAATAGCTGTAGCCACTTTCACCGGTTCATCTTTATCCAAGACACCTTTAGGATTTCCTGTTTTTACATTACAAAATCGACAACCTCTAGTACAAACCTCTCCCATCAACATAATAGTAGCAGTGCCTCCACTCCAACACTCCCCTATATTGGGACAATTAGCCTCCTGACAAACAGTAGCTAAATTTAAAGATCGCATAAGCTTACGAATGCGAAAATAATTATCCCCTGACGGTAAAGAAACTTTCAACCAAGGGGGTTTTCTATGAGCCGGCAAAGAACCGGATGGTGCTGGAGGAGATATATCCACAAATGAAGTTTTTTGAGACATAAGCCTTTTTTTATCTTAATTTTACACATAAGACTATAAAAAATTATAATAAAGCTTTCAAACAAGAAAAAAGCCCACTTTAAAAAAGTGGGCTCTTTAAATTTAAAAAATTATTAAACTTTCCTAACGAATCATTATTATTTCTTTTTAATTTTCTCCAGATGCTTATCAATCAATTCTTTAAAAGCGGAAAAAGGCTGTGCTCCTGAAACACTCACACCACCAACTAAGAAACCTGGTGTACCACTAATACCAAACTTTTGAGCTTCAGCTGTGTCTTCAGAGACAATATCTGTAGCTTTTTTAAGGTCTTTTTCCAGCTGAGACATATTGACTTTCAGCTGTTTAGCATACTTCTTAAATAACTTTTCACCTTGTTGAACATCCTTTTGTTTTTCAAATAACAGGTCGTGAAATTTGTATGCTTTTCCAGGGTCTTGCATACCAATCGCCTCATAATATTGAGCGGCAGGACCAGCTTGAGGATGATTCCCTAAAGGAAGGTGTTTATACAAAACTCTTACATCATTTGGATATTCCTTTAAAACCTGCTTTATGGTTTTGGAAGCCTTTTCACAGTAAAAACATTGAAAATCAGAATACTCAACAATGGTAATTGGAGCCTCCTTCTTCCCAAAATAAACACGATTCTCTCCTAAAACCGGATTTTTAGGGCTACCAAATTCTTTTTCCCTCTGCTCAGCCATATCTTTAACTTTTTTTTCCATTAAAACCTGACGATATTTTTCCTGAGCTTTAGATAAAGCTTCCATATACTTTTCAGGATTCGCTACAATAGAATCCGTTATAATCTCAGGATTGTCTTTTATCAGTTTTTTTAGAAAAACAGGACCACAGCCTGTCAAGAACGGCAGAACCATACCTGTTAAAAATATAAGAATTATTTTCTTTTTCACTTTACTTCCCCTTTTGTTAACGGTTAATATTTATAAACATGGGTTTTCCAATAGGTTGAGAAACCCTAACGAAAAATAATGCTATCACAAAATAAGAACAATGCAAATGGAAATACAGAAATGATGAAAAACTTGATAATATTATATTTTTGTATTTTCTGGGCTATTTCTTGTGTATCCCCTCGTTCTTTTATTTCCAACTCCGGTCCTCCTCAAAGTCTAAAATACTATTATGACCAGCTGAGAATAAAAAGCTTCACTGAAATGCATAAGGATATCCTTCTGTACTTAAGAATAGCAAAAGGTGAAATAAAAAACCGCCAATACCTGGAATTGAGCCCTTATGAACTCCATCAGCAGGCTATTACTATTGTCTTTTCCCGCCCTGATACAGATGATGTTCTATTTCGTTTAAAACAGGTTCTTAAACAAGAAACCAACCAAACCGCTAGCTTTAAAAAACATTTACATCATCTGAGTTCCGATGCAGTAGCTGGTATAAAAAACAAAACCTTTAATACTCGTGAAAGAGCTACTTATTATTTTATTTTAACAAATATTATCCAACATGTATCACTCAAGAAATCTTATGAAAATAAAAGAATCCTGGAAACTATCTACAAGGCAAAGATACAGATTCCAGCCGATCTGCAAACTCATCTCTATATAGAAGCCTTGGAAAGTGACGTTATATCTTTTTCCAAAAAAGCATTAAAAGTGCTTAAAAAACTTTATCCAAAGAAAAAATAATCCAGTACAAAACATTTGACTCAGGATTTTTAATACTGATAAGTTTTTTTAAGCTTTAAGAAATACTTCCCATTAATGATTATAACAGTGAATGGATGGATAAAATGAACATAGCTATTGTAGGTGCTACCGGTATTGTAGGACAAACTTTTATAAAATTATTAGAGTCCAGGAATTTCCCGTTCAAGAAACTCAAATTATTTGCCAGCCCTAAAAACACTGGGAAAAAAATTTCCGTAAAAGAGCAAGACTGGTTTATACAAAATTTACAACCAGAATGTTTTAAAAATGTGGATATTGCATTTTTTTCCGCTGGTGGAATTATTAGTCGAAAATGGGCTGATGAAGCCGTCAGAAGTGGAGCTTTTGTTATTGATAATTCTTCTGCCTTCCGCATGCAGACAAATATCCCATTGGTAGTGCCAGAAATTAATGGCCACTTGATCAAAAACAAAAAACCAGGGATTATCGCCAACCCTAACTGCTCAACCATTCAATTGGCCTTGGTTTTACAACCTCTTCAACAAGCTTTTGGCCTTGAAACTGTCATTGTTTCTTCCTATCAATCTTTAAGTGGCGCAGGACTGGAAGCTCTTAACAAGTTAAAGCAAGAATCCATAACTGTTTTAAATAAAGAAACACATCTTTTACCTGCCCCTGCTGAGCAATATGCTTTTAATTGCATCCCTCAAATTGGAGCAATAGATGAAAATGGATTTTCCACAGAGGAAAATAAACTAATGAATGAAACAAGAAAAATTCTCAATTTACCAGAATTAAAAATAAGCGCTACTGCCGTTCGAGTACCTTGTTTTAACGGACATGGTGAATCCGTTTGGATAACACTTAAAAAACCCGCAGACAGTTTGGAATCAATCCTGAAAATTGTAGACGATCAAGATGGTGTCACTGTGCTACAAAAAGAAGCTTTACCTAATCAGATCTTTATAGATGGAAAAGAGGATGTTTATGTAGGCCGTATCCGTCCTGTACCTAATAGTCACAATAAAGCCTGGATAACATGGATTTGCGGCGATAATTTAAAAAAAGGGGCTGCTCTTAATGGCCTGCAAATTGCAGGGAAATTATTGAACACTTGTAAATCGCTGAAAAATTGATATAAATTTCTTAAGTAAGAAACCAATTATAAAAGGATAATAGAAAAATCATGAACAAATCATTCAGAAAAATATTGAGTTATAGAATTATTCTTATTAGTGCTGTTTTTAGTTTTTTTGCTGTCAGCCAAACAGAATCAAGTACTGATTCTGTACTACCTCCTCCTGTCATCAATAGCACTCCTGATCCTGTACCTCCTCCTGTCATCAATAGCACTCCTGATTCTGTACTACCTCCTCCTGCCATCAATAGCACTCCGGTTTCTTCCACACCTATAGCTAAAAAAACAACACAAAAGATTAAACACCCCAATCAATCTGATATGTTTCATTTAAAATGGCCAAACCAAATAGAATTTTCCGGGCAAGGAGCAGGGACTTTAAACATTACCACACAAAATGCTCCTAAACTCATTCAAACAAACGTCAATAAAGCTTTTTTAAGAAATCATTCATTTTTAAATTTACAATATTACTTTTTACAATTTCCATCTTTTTTTAAATGGAGTTTAAAAGTTAGTGCAGGTCTGACACGAAATTACGATACACAAAGTACAAGATTTATACCTCTAAATGTAGGTGGAGTGTTTCATCTTTACCTTATTGATTCACTTGTTCCTTTCTTTGAATGGGGCTATTCAGTATGGAATATCAACTTTAATGAATTTTCTTCTACTTTTTTTTATTGGGGTACTGGTTTAAATATCAGTTTTAGTTTATTTAAACCTTCTTTAAAATACACACTCGCAGATGAATATAAAATTAATGATATGGGACTAAATGTAGAAAGCCGATGGTCAATTTATAAAAGCAACACCTTTATCAATACATTACATGTTGGTTTATACTTAAGATTCTAACTTTTGTAAGCATAAGATGTCTTCAAATAAAAAACCATTCTCACACAAAAAGATAAATCAACCAAATAACTTGAAACAATTAAATCAAAGTCGCTTTAAACTTTTAATAACCTACCAAGGATATCAATACCAAGGCTGGCAAAAACAAAAACACACAAGTTCAACCATTCAGGAAATAATAGAAACTTCTCTAAATAATATCTTTCAAAAAAAAATACGAATTTATGGAGCTAGTCGAACAGACGCAGGTACTCATGCTCGAGGACAGGTTGCTCATTTGAATCTTTCAAAATCCGTACCTGTAAACTTTCCTCTACAAAGAGCTTTAAATGCACTTTTACCATCAAATATTGTTATCCAGCAGGTAACAAAAGTATCAAATGATTTTCATGCTCTCCATTCAGCTCAAAGAAAACATTACTCTTATTTAATTTTAAATAACCCTCTTCCTTGTGTTTTTAGAAAAGAATTAACTTACTGGTATCCTTATAAAGTGGACTTTGGAAAACTAAGTGATATGGCCAAAGTGATTGAAGGCTCTCAGGATTTTAAAAGCTTTCAAACCTCTGGCACTCTGGTAAAAAGCACCATCCGGCAAGTTTACTCAGCTCAATGGGAAAAACAGAAATCATCCATTCTGGCTTTTCATATTCAGGGAGATAGTTTTTTAAAACAAATGATACGAAACTTGGTTGGAACTCAACTGGCTCTTTTAAAACATAAAGAGCCCGTTCAACGGCTTAAACATATTTTTACCGCTCAAGATCGAAGACAAGCTTTGGATACAGCCCCAGCTTATGGTTTATATTTATGTAAAATCCAATACTCTAAACAGTTTGAACAAAATCAAAGAAATTAGTAATGTAACTAGAAACACATATAAAAGG
The DNA here is from genome assembly GCA_965226095.1 of Bdellovibrionales bacterium. GTDB lineage: Bacteria > Bdellovibrionota > Bdellovibrionia > Bdellovibrionales > UBA1609 > JANQSP01. The sequence goes on from OZ245336.1 coordinate 274,385, forward strand.
TTAAAAATGAAAATAGCACTGGCGCAAATAAATTCTCTGATGGCCCAGCCTGAACAAAATCAAAGAAAAATAAACCAATGGATCTTAGAGGCAAAAACAAATAAAGCTGACCTCATTGTGTTTCCAGAACTCGCTTTGAGTGCTTATTCACCTTTAGATTTATTAATTAATCCAACGCTTTTAAAGAAAAGTAAAATAGCTTTACAAAAAATTCATCAAACGATGCCAAAAGATATTTTAGCGCTTGTAGGTAGTCCTTCAGGTCCTCCCACCTGCAACAGTGTATTTCTACTGAAAAAAGATCACAAACCACAAATATTCTCTAAAGAAATTCTAGCTGATTTTAATATCTTTGATGAAAAAAGATATTTTCATACTGGACATTTAAAGAATAATCATTTTTCTTATCAAAAAAAATATATACAGTTATTAATTTGTGAAGAACTTTGGCAACCTAAAAAAGCTTTTAAATTATTACAGAATCGCCCTACCCCTTCATTAATTATCAATGTAAATGCCTCCCCTTTCAGTATCAATAAACAACAAAGAAGAATTAAACAGGCTAAACAGTGGGTAAAAAAATTTCATTGCCCTATTGTATATGTCAATTTATGTGGCGATCAGGAAGAACTTATTTTTGATGGCTCTAGCTTTGCTCTCGATGTTCATGGAGAAATTATTTGTCAATGTTCTTCCTTTAAAGAAGAACTCACTTATTTAAATCTTTTTCCTTCCCAATCAAAAGTAAAACCCTCAAAAATAATAAATAAACAAAAAAAAATTCAAGAAGCTCTTATTTTTGGCATTAAAGATTTTGTCCAAAAAAATGGTTTTAAAAAAGTGCACTTGGGATTAAGCGGAGGAGTGGATTCTTCCGTAGCGGCCTGGTTATCCTGCCAAGCTTTAGGTAATAAAAATGTACAATTATTTTTTTTACCAGGGCCTTTTACCTCCTCTCTATCTGAAAAAGGAGCCAAACAAACGGCCAAGCTTTTAAAGTGTTCTTTAGTTCAACAAAGTATTTCTGAAAGTTATAAATTTTTTTTAAATTTAAACTTATTAAAGAACACTTCTTCTTTAGTAAAAGAAAACTTACAGGCTCGCATCAGAAATTTATTACTTATGGCTTATGCTAATCAACATCAAGATAGTCTTTTGCTTGGCACTTCCAATAAAAGCGAATTAGCCATGGGGTATGGTACACTATATGGAGACATCAGTGGAGGATTATTACCTCTTGGTGACTTATTAAAAACAGAGGTATATGACTTAGCTCACTCTATCAAACAACCTGCTATTCCTGATTTTATCTTAAACAGAAAACCCTCAGCAGAATTAAAAAAGAATCAATTTGATGAAGATGACTTACCTCCTTATAAAATATTGGATACTGCTTTAAAAAAACTTATCGAAGAAAAATTGTCAGATAACGTAACAGTTTCTAATAAAAAAATATGGAAACAGATTCTATATAGTGAATTTAAAAGAAAACAATCACCACCAATTTTAAAAATTAAAGAATATTCTTTTGATAGAGGTTGGAGAATACCTTTATCTATGAAGGAGGTTAAATAAAGAAAATTAATTGTTTGAAGACGGCTGATTAGACAGTCGCCAGTAATAATAGTATTTCTATCAAATTTATAATATAAAAGTTCTTCACTAGTCCTAATATTTTTAAATAAAGCTTGGATTTTGAAGAAATACAGGAACGACTGAAGTCCAAATTAATTAAAGTATAACACATTTTAATATCCAAATAAACTCAAAAAAACATATAATCAATTGTAATGATTTTTATATGTAAACTATTCTTTATATTAAATAGCTTGCTGGAGGAGATTTATTTTTTTGTTCAGCTGAGGAAGTATTTTTATCACCAATAGCGACAGCCTGCTCTTCGGATACATCATTATTATCACAACTGACTAGAATGAATATAGAAAAAATCAGAAAAAGTAAATTCATCATATAGTTCCACTATTTGTAATTTATTTCCTCGCTTACATAAATCTATAAATACTTTAATATTTCTGTCAAATTAAATACAAACTATTCCAAGGAATAAATATTGCTTTTCATATATTTTATATGTAACCTTTAAAAAAAGTAAATTAAAGTAATTGAAATGAGGATCAATTAAATAATGATTCAATTAATATTTCAAAAAATAATCTTAATAAGTACACTGATCAGTGTACTGGCTTTAAGTGCTTGTGGTGACACAGGTCCTCCAAAAAATAAACTGCGAAGAGAACAGGGAGTAGTACTAGAAACAGAAAAACAGTTATCTCCATCGAATCCAGAAGGAGTTTCTTGTAACAGAACTCCAGAAGTAACAGAATCTATTTCGACAACACTTGAAAAAACAGATTGTTCAAAAGTCACAGCTGAAGATTTAAAGGCTCTTGTGGTATTGGATTTAAGTAATAAAAACTTAACAACTCTGCAACCTGATGATTTCGATGGACTCACTGCTTTAGAACAGCTCTATCTTGATGATAATCAATTATCCACTTTACCAAGCTATATCTTCGATGGACTATCCTCTTTATTTCTACTTTCACTTTCCAACAACCAATTAATATTTTTACCAAGTAATGTGTTTAATAAACTTTCTACTTTACACACACTCTCTCTTCATGGAAATAAATTCCCATCTTTGCCAGTAAATTTATTTAATAAGCTTACTAGTTTAAATGATCTCTATCTGCAGAATAACCAATTAACCTCTCTGCCAGATAATGTTTTTGATGGATTAATTTCTTTAAAGCGACTTTCTCTTGAGAATAACCAATTATCCTCAAGGAGAAAAGAGTACCTACAACAAAAGCTAGGTGATAAAGTTCCTCATTTATCACTCTAACATTTTTTATACATATCATCGTAAGAATACAGACCAGGTTTTTGATGGATCAACCATCTAAGTGCTTTCAAAGAACCTCTGGCAAAAAGCTTTCTATCCAAGGCCTTATGTTCAAATAAAACCTGTTCTTCCGGCCCTTTAAAATAAAAACGATGAGTGCCAAAAACACGACCTTTACGAATACTTTCAATCTGTAATTTCTTTTGAGCAAAATCCGGCAAAGTGCTTTTTAACTTTAAAGCTGTCCCACTTGGTCTATCTTTTTTATTTTTATGATGAATATCCTCTAATAATATATCTATTGAATCCTCCGAAAAGTTTCTCAGTGCCTGCTTAATAAACCAAATTCCCCAACTCATATTTTCTTCATAAAAGACCGGAATATACCGAGTAGCTCTCTTCAACGCCTGCTTTTGAGTAAGGTTTAAAGCCGTTGTACCACTGACAAAAGGTTTTTTATTTTTCACACACCATTTAAGTGTTAGAGAAAAAAGCTCAGGCATGGAAAAGTCAACCACACCATCCATTTTTTTATTTTGCCAGTTTTGAAAATTTTCCACGGGAGGAGTTTCAGCAGATAAAACAAACCCGGAAGTTTTTTCTTCAATAACCTGTTTTATAGCTTTTCCCATTCTGCCGGATGCACCACTTAAAGCCAGATAAATATTTTTATTTTTTAAGTTTTTTCTTTGAGATTTTTTTTTCCGCATACTATTTTTCATTTTTTTATCTCCAACAGTTTCCTTCTTAATCATTATAAAAATTTATAATAAACCTACTTTTTCCATCTCCATTCTTAACTGATTTGTTTTATCCTCTGATAGAGCCACTAAAGGACTTCTAAGTTCTGCAGAATCAAATACAGATAAAAGTTTTAAAGCCATTTTAATGCCAATAGGATTACTCTCACAATAAATAATCTTCAATAAAGCAAAATATTTTTGTTTATATTCCAGCAAAACTTGCCGGTGGCCAGCTCTTACTTCCTGAAAAAGATTCTTTAACTGTTTCCCAAGTATATGAGAAACAACAGAAATAACACCTTGTCCTCCCAAAGCTGATAGTTCCAAGAAACTATCATCATCTCCACTAAGAACAAGAAAATTTTTATCCACCGTCTTTAGTAATTCCTTATCAAAAGGCATATCACCTGAAGCTTCCTTGATTCCCACAATTTGAGGATGCTGACTTAATTCTTTTATAGTCTCTATGGATAACCCTGTAATCGTCCGGGAGGGCACATTATAAAGTAAAAGTGGTAATTCACTTTGATCCGCCAGATGTTTAAAATGTTTTAATAAACCTCTTTGTGGAGGTTTATTATAATAAGGTACTACCGATAAAACCGCATCTGCTTTTAATCTTTCAGCTTTTTTAATATTCTCCACAGTGTTTAAAGTGCAATTTCCTCCTACCCCCAAAATAAGGCTGACTTCACTACCTGCCTCCGCTTTGGTACAGGAAAAAATCCATTCCACTTCCTTCTCTGACAAACAAGGGCTTTCCCCAGTGGTACCATTGATTACAAAAGTAGATATACCTTGATCTATCTGCCATTTGATAAGTCGAACAAAAGATGCTTTATCCACCTGTCCATCTTTAAAAGGTGTAGCTAAAGCAGTGATAATTCCTGTGAACTGTTTCATATTTTTATATCTTTTGTTTTTATTTCAAAGTAAAAAATTACGCCCGGGTTCTTTGTGATTTACGAGCCTGCCACTGTTCCAAAGCATATTTTCTCATATCCTCCACTGAGTCAAACTCATCCACAATCTCAACACCTAATAAGGTTTCCACAGCATCCTCCAAAGTCACCAAACCAGTCAACACTCCATAAGAATCCACTGCAATAAAAATATGCTCTTTTCTCTTAATGAATTGATCCAAAGCCGCTGCCACTGACATTTGATCGGGAATGGAATGAATGGGTTGCATATAATCTTTCAATGGCATATCAAACAAATCCTGTGAATAAGCTTCTAAAATTTTATACCTATGAATAAGACCCTCCACTTGATCCAAAACACCAGCATACAAAGGAACACGGGAACACCGAATGGGTTGTTTTTGATCCATCACCTGTTTTATCGTCATATTTTTATTAAAAGCCAATATCACTGCTCGAGGGGTCATAATTTCAGATACTTTTAAAGTATCCAACATAAGAAGATTTTTAATGACTCTACTTTCTTTTTGACCAATAATTCCTTCGCTAGCACCCATTTCCGCTGTAACAATCATATCTTCTCTGGTAACTGAAATCATTTTTTTTTTGGAAAGCACATTAGATAATTTTTCAAATAAATACACAAAAGGATAAGTAGCAACAATCAAACCTTTGATGGCATAAGCCACGAAGGGTGCCAATATTCTCCAATAAGAAGCTCCCAGAGTTTTGGGAATAACTTCAGAAAAAATCAAAATTATTAAAGTGAGTATGCCGGAAGCTATGGCTACATAAGAACTCCCATAAAGAGTATGTACCTGTGCCCCTATACCAGTGGCTCCTACGGTATTCGCAATGGTGTTCAAAGTTAAAATAGCGGAAAGTGGTCGATCCACTCTTTGTTTTAAATTTTTTAAAACCAAACCATAAGCTTTATTGTTTTTGATTGCCGCTCGTATATACACAGAAGTTGTGGACAGAATAACCGCTTCAAAAAGGGAGCAGAAAAAAGAAACAACAACAGCTAGAAAAAAATAAAGAAGTAATAAACTCATTACCAGCCCTTAACTCGTTTAGAGAGCTTTATGAGTAAAATTTCATTTAATGGAAAAATATGTAGTGACTGAAAAACAAAACTTAAAACTTTAAAAGATAAATTAAAAATTAAAGAGTTAAATATCGAATGACTAAGATCCGGTTCATCTTCTTCTGTATTATCAACAGTTAGAGTTTTAGAATTGTTATAAAATGTACTCAATGTATTCATGTACGACTGGTTTTATAGTAACAAAAGTTAACCCTCTTAGTCACTGATTTTCCTTATCCATAAAAATTCGAGTGCCAATAGTGCCTTTTTGCCCTTGATATTTACCCTTATAAGGTTTTTTTACTGTCTGATCCGTCTTACAAAACACAATTTGACAGATGCGACGCCCCGCTCGTAAGCGAATAGATAAAGAATTGGCGTTGTACAGCTCTAGTGTCAGCTGCCCATGAAAACCAGGATCCACCCACCCGGCATTTTGAATAAATAAACCCATTCGACCAATAGAGCTTCGTCCTTCTACAAAAGCTGTGAGATTATGAGGAAGAGTAATACTTTCCACAGTGGTAGCTAGAACAAAAGAACGAGAGGGAACAATAAATTCGTCAGCAATAATAGTTTGATAATTTGGTTGAGAACTAAAATCAAGAATTTCTGTATTCCAATGTTTAATAATCACAAACTCTTTACCAAGCCTTAAATCCACAGAAGCCGGTTGAATAAAATCTGGCGAACTCGGTTCGATTTTCAATTCCTGCTTTTCCAAGCGGGATAAAATACCTGCATCTGAAAGAATCATTTTTGTTTTTTCTCTGCCGATTTTTTTATCAATTCCATCTGAATAGCAGAAGGCACTTGCGCATAACGAAAAAATTCCATAGTAAACTCCCCTTTTCCCTGTGTAGCAGAACGAAGTTCTGTAGAGTAGTTAAACATTTCAGATAAAGGCACTTCAGCTTCCACAGTGACAAATTTATTTTGAGACTGGCTGTTTTTAATAATTCCTCTTCTCTGATTGATTTGACCAATGACATTACCTTGAAATTCATCAGGCGCAGATACTTCCAATTTCATGATGGGTTCCAAAATAACCGGCTTGGCTTTAGAAAAAAACTCTCTAAAAGCCGCCTGTGCACAAATTTTAAAAGCTAATTCACTGGAATCCACATCATGATAAGCTCCATCAGACAAACGCGCCCGCACACCCACAATAGGAAAACCAATGAGTGGACCTTTTTTCATCTGCTCCTGAAAACCTTTATCCACCGCCGGAATATATTCTTTTGGAATTCGTCCTCCAGTTATTTTACTTACAAATTCATATTGCTTCTCATCATCCACCGGTAAAGGTTCAAAATGACCCACTACCTTAGCAAACTGACCAGCACCACCTGTTTGTTTTTTATGAGTGTAATCATACTCTACAGACTTGGTGAGAGTTTCCCTATAAGCTACCTGAGGCTGTCCTACATTTACATCACACTTAAACTCTCGCTTCATTCTTTCTATATAAATATTTAAATGCAATTCCCCCATACCGGAGATCACTGTCTGAGCGGATTCTTCATCTCTATGTACTCTAAAAGTGGGATCTTCTCTTGTAAACTTTTGCAAAGCTTTACTAAAATAAGCTGTTGTATTTCGTTCTTTAGGTTCTATGGCCATGGAAATCACAGCATTGGGAACAAACATGGAAGTCATGGTGTACTGCACATCCTCTGAACAGAAAGTGTCACCAGAAGAACAATCCACTCCAAAAAAAGCTACAATATCTCCACCATAAGCTTGTTCGATATCCTCCATTTCATCTGAATGCATATAAACAATACGAGGAATTTTTACTTTTTTTCCATTGCGAATATTATAAATAAAATCGCCTTTATTAACAGTACCCTGATACATTCTGACATAAGTTAATTGACCAAATCGTCCATCCTCTAGTTTAAAAGCTAAACCCACAAAGGGTTTATCGGGATCTGATGACAACACAACTTCTTCCTCATTTTTCATTTGATCCAAAGCTTTATTTTCCACTTCTACAGGATTAGGCAAATATCTTAAGACGGCGTCCAATACGAGTTGTACACCTTTATTTTTAAAGGCAGAACCCATAAATACTGGTGTAATATCCAAGGACAAAGTAGCTTTTCGAGTGGTTGTTTGAATTTCTTCTATAGAAGGGTCCTCTTCATTTAAAAATTTCTCAGCTAAAACATCATCAAAATCCGATAAAGCTTCTATCATTTTTAATCGATATTCTTTAGTTTGTTTCAACAAATCAGCAGGGATATCTTTACTGACCACTTTTTCACCTTCATCTCCTTCAAAATAATAAGCCTTCATTGTTATCAAATCCACAACTCCTTCATGTTTATCTTCCAAGCCAATAGGAATTTGCATGAGAATAGCATTATGATTCAATTTTTCTCTCAGCATTTCTGTGACACGAAAGGGGTTGGCTGCTGCTCTATCTAATTTGTTAATAAAGGCGATACGAGGCACATGGTAGCGACGCATTTGTCGATCCACAGTGATGGACTGAGACTGTACACCAGCCACTCCACACAAAACCAAAATCGCTCCATCCAAAACTCTAAGCGAGCGTTCCACTTCAATGGTAAAATCCACGTGGCCAGGAGTATCTATAATGTTAATAGCATGACCCTGCCAACCAACATTGGTAGCGGCAGATTTAATGGTGATTCCTCGTTCTTTTTCCAATTCCATGGAATCCATCTTGGCACCTACACCATCTTTTCCCCGCACATCGTGGATGGCATGAATACGACCAGTGTAATATAAAATTCTTTCCGTCAAAGTGGTTTTTCCGGAATCAATATGAGCGGAAATACCAATGTTTCGAACTTTATTAATTTCCCAGTTTTTACTCATTGTATTCTTCCTCTTAATCTAAAAAAAACAGCCTCTCCAAAAGAAGCTGATTTAGGCAGTTTTCGCTATTATTTCCTGATTTATTAACCAATTATCTTATTTTTTACAAAAAAACACACTCTTTTTTACAAGTTTTAGCTGTATTGTGTCAATAAGTAACAAAACGAAAGTACAGGTTTTTTCATAACTCATTTCTAAAAGGTTTTATTGATTTTTACTCACTATTTTAGAACAATCAAAAAATAAAAATTTATAAATAAAGAAAAAATGAGCAAAGCACCTATAAATAATAAAGAAAACGATACTTTTCAACTGTCCCAGGAAGGTTTAAAGTTCGTAAAAAAAGAGCTAAATCGTTATGAAACCAAACGCTCAGCTATTTTGTCCTGCCTCTATCGTGTACAAAAAGAAAATGGAGGTTGGATACCCTCTTCAGCTATCTCTTATTTAAGCCGCATCATGGATCTACCGGAAGCTTGGATTCATGAAGTTTTAAAATTTTATACAATGTACAATACAAAGCCTGTAGGTCGTCTACATATTCAAGTTTGCTGTAACCTTTCTTGCGCCATGAATGGCTCCCGGGAGTTGGTAGAACATTTATGTCAGAAATTTAATGTGAAAGAAGGACAAATCAGTGAAAACGGTGTTGTGACCATCAGTCGAGTGGAGTGCCTGGGGGCCTGTGATATAGCTCCTATGGCTCAAGTCAATGATCAATATATAGGTCCTTTAAAAAAAGAAACTGTTGTGCAACAAATGAAACAATTACTGACTAATACAGATTCAAAAAAATAAATTCTAATTTACTGAAAGTCTAATCTTCACTATCAGTGCGAATATAAGGGGTTGTTGAAAGATTTGTAAGATTTCCTGTTGGATTTTCTAATAAACTCATTACTATCAAAGAAACATTGGACCTCACAATCAATTGCCATTTACCCAATCCATCTCCTAAAGCTCCTTCCAAATCGTCCATTCCGAATTCTAATGCTTTGGATGTTACTCTACGTGTTTTATTTGCCGGTACAGTAAATGTTACATCTGTTCCAGGTGTATTCCCTGCACCATCCATACCACTGACAACCACTTCCGCATCTTCTTCATTTAAGTTACTTATATGAAGCACACTCACCTGATTTTCATTGCTACCAGGATTAAAAAAAGCTACCCGATGATAAAGTCCTTTTTCCTCTTCCTGGCTCACCACTACATCATGCATAGAGGTTAAAAAACCATCTTGAGTACGTATGTAAGACATAACACTTATATCTTTTTGTTCACTGGATAACTCCAAACACCAATCACCCTCTCCAGCCCCCGTACTACCTGATAAATCCTTTTCTGTATTACCTAATTCCAAGTCTGTTGAATTAAAATGCCGGGTCTCACCAGCATCCACACTTAAGCTAAGTGAATCATATTCAAAACCTGTGTTATTAAAAGCCGTAATAGTTACACTGATCTCCTCATCTAACGGATTAACCACTCGTACAAATCCTTCTCTTCCAGTTTCATCTGCATTTGATGGAAACAGTGGCACAATATACTTGGTTTTGTTGTGATCATCATTGGTATGATCTTCTTTCCTAACTTTTAAAACAGTTGATAAATTCGATAAATAACCTGTAGAGCTTTCCAGAAGATTCATTATTACAAGTGGCTTATCTGATTTAACTGACAATTGCCACTTTCCTGTTCCTTCTCCTAAACTTCCCTCACTCATATTCAATCCCACACCAGACTCTAAATCTATGGATGTCAGCTTTTGTGCTGTACCTGCTGGTAAAGATAATTTAATAAGACTTCCTGGAGATAACCCAACACTATCAACACCACTAATAGATACTTCTACCTCTTCTTCATAGGGATTGATAAGTCTTAATACACTGACTTGATCCGTATTACTTGCAGGATTAAATATGGGCACTTGAAATTGATTCCAGCTTTTCATAGATACACGATCATGCATAGAAGTAACAAAGCCACTTGGAGTTCGGATGTAGGATAAAACCTCTATCTCCAACTCATTACTTTTAACTTCCAGTCTCCAATCTCCTTGACCCATGCCTGTACTTCCCATCAATCCTTTTTGTTCATTTCCTTGCTCTAAATCTGTTGAATTAAAATGCACAACACTGTTAGCGTTTATTGTTACACTGATGGGTCCATAGACCTGATTGTTATCATCATAAGCTGTTACACTTACAGTTCCAGATTCCGAAGAATGATTGATAATTCGAACAAAACCCTCATAATTTGCACTGGAGGCAGCTGGAAACAAAGCAACAAGGAAAGGACCTTCCACCACTAAATCAAACTCTTGATCTGCAGTGAGATCATGCTGATTTTTTGCTTGTACTTTGATTGTTGTAGTTCCAGGAGTTAGTCCTATTGCTTCTAAGTAGATTTCGTTGTCCAATTCACCTTTTCGAATTCTAAAAAATGCTAATTTGGGATTTGAAGATTCTACAGTGAAAGATAGAGAATATCCTTCCGGATCCGAGAAGTACTCCATTAGGTTGAGTTTTTCTTCACTCCATACATTAACTGTCTTTGTAGGAATTTCAGTAATTATCTGAGGAGAACGATTCTCATCACTGACATCTGTGATATTGATAGTGACAGAAATCGTGTCACTTCCACCATTTCCATCCCTGACAGTTATAGTGACTAAGTATCTGTTTTTTGTTTCGTAATCTAAAGCCGCTGAGGTTTTTATTTGTCCTGTACTGAAATTAATACTGAAAGAACTGGCATTCGTTCCTCCAAGAGAATAGGTAAGAGTGTCCTTATCCACATCGGTGGCGGACACTGCTGATCCAATATTGATACCGGAAATGGTATTCTCGGCTATCGATCTAGTGGTGCCTGATCCTTCTGAAAAAACCGGTGCCGTGTTTGTTCCTTCATCCATATCAGTGATATTGATAGTGACAGAAATCGTGTCACTTCCACCATTTCCATCCCTGACAGTTATAGTGACTAAGTATCTGTTTTTTGTTTCGTAATCTAAAGCCGCTGAGGTTTTTATTTGTCCTGTACTGAAATTAATACTGAAAGAACTGGCATTCGTTCCTCCAAGAGAATAGGTAAGAGTGTCCTTATCCACATCGGTGGCGGACACTGCTGATCCAATATTGATACCGGAAATGGTATTCTCGGCTATCGATCTAGTGGTGCCTGATCCTTCTGAAAAAACCGGTGCCGTGTTTGTTCCTTCATCCATATCAGTGATATTGATAGTGACAGAAATCGTGTCACTTCCACCATTTCCATCCCTGACAGTTATAGTGACTAAGTATCTGTTTTTTGTTTCGTAATCTAAAGCCGCTGAGGTTTTTATTTGTCCTGTACTGAAATTAATACTGAAAGAACTGGCATTCGTTCCTCCAAGAGAATAGGTAAGAGTGTCCTTATCCACATCGGTGGCGGACACTGCTGATCCAATATTGATACCGGAAATGGTATTCTCGGCTATCGATCTAGTGGTGCCTGATCCTTCTGAAAAAACCGGTGCCGTGTTTGTTCCTTCATCCATATCAGTGATATTGATGGTGACAGAAATCGTGTCACTTCCACCATTTCCATCCCTGACAGTTATAGTGACTAAGTATCTGTTTTTTGTTTCGTAATCTAAAGCCGCTGAGGTTTTTATTTGTCCTGTACTGAAATTAATACTGAAAGAACTGGCATTCGTTCCTCCAAGAGAATAGGTAAGAGTGTCCTTATCCACATCGGTGGCGGACACTGCTGATCCAATATTGATACCGGAAATGGTATTCTCGGCTATCGATCTAGTGGTGCCTGATCCTTCTGAAAAAACCGGTGCCGTGTTTGTTCCTTCATCCATATCAGTGATATTGATGGTGACAGAAATCGTGTCACTTCCACCATTTCCATCCCTGACAGTTATAGTGACTAAGTATCTGTTTTTTGTTTCGTAATCTAAAGCCGCTGAGGTTTTTATTTGTCCTGTACTGAAATTAATACTGAAAGAACTGGCATTCGTTCCTCCAAGAGAATAGGTAAGAGTGTCCTTATCCACATCGGTGGCGGACACTGCTGATCCAATATTGATACCGGAAATGGTATTCTCGGCTATCGATCTAGTGGTGCCTGATCCTTCTGAAAAAACCGGTGCCGTGTTTGTTCCTTCATCCATATCAGTGATATTGATGGTGACAGAAATACTGTTATTGCCACCGTGTTCATCTGTAACTTTTGCAGTGACTGAGTAACTGTTCTTTGTTTCATAATCCAAAGCCGCACTGGTGCTGAGTTGACCGGTTGATGTGTTAATAATGAAAGAGCTGGCATCAGTGCCTTCAAGACTATAAGTGATAGTATCGTTATCGATATCGGTGGCAGTTACCGCTGAACCAATGTTTGTATTAGATGCTGTATTTTCCGCTACTAATCGAGTGGTACTTGTCCCTTCTTGAAATACAGGATCGTGATTTGTCTTATTGCCATCATTATGAAATGTACGTCTCACTATAACTGTATAGGTTTTCGATGTACCATTTTCAGCCATAACACTGACTGCGATGATATTGGAACCTGATCGCATCCCGCTTACTGTACGTGTTGTGCCTGTTGTACCTACCCTTGCATCTGCAATAAGCACGCTGGCTCCACTGTGATTGGCTGTGGCTGTCACTACTGTACTTGTCACACTGTGGGCAACATGTGCCTTATAACTTGTGGTTCCACTAGAGAATGTGCCAATATCAATTCCTGATAAACTGAGCGCACTAAGAGTTGCATCACTGGAAAGACTTGGATCTGGCCCTGATGAACTCGGCCAGACTACTCCTGAATCCGTACGAATGTTTACTCCACTGGGAAGGTTAAGAACACCACGAGGAAGTTTTCTTAAAAGTGGATTATCCCTTAAATCAATTTCTTCAATCGAAGTTAATCCATCAAACAGTCCGTCGGCGACATCTGCCATCCCAATTGCATTATAACCAAGATCCAATCTGCGTAAATTAGACAAACCGGCGAATACTCCTGCCGGAAGCGCTTGCGATCCAAAACCATAAGGATGATATTCATACCACATATCAAACATATCCAAAACTTCCAGTTTTGTGAGAGAACTAAAAAACCCGTAAGGTAAAGTTAAAATACGATTACTGCCAATCTTCAGTGTTCGCAGATTTGGTAAATTGCGCCAGATCTGAGAGTTAATCTTTTCACCTACTTTTGTACCTTCTGGACGATTGGGATTTCCAGCCGGTTCATAAGTCATATTATTGGTTGTTACACTAAGCAAACGAAGGTTTGTTAGCCCTTGAAAGAAATTTGCGTTTGTTATTTCACTTAAATCAATATTGTTGAGATATAAATCATTAAGTTGTCTAAGAAACCAGGAGGGTGCTCCATTTAAGGCATATCCACTGTTGCTTATCCAGATACATCCTGGACACCCTAATATACTCACACCAGTGAGGCCATTAAAATCACCATCTTGAAAGCTATTGATTATACCATGATATTCATCGATTATAAGTTCTTCAATACCAGCTAATTGAGCACTTGTAAGTGTTGTTTGATAAGTATCATTATCAGGATCACAGGTTGCACTCGATCCTGAAACAGCATCAAGGATTGCTCTTCGTACAAAAGCACTTCTACCGCAAAATTGTCGCGCATCAATGGTTGCGGAATATGCCTGAATAGGTAAAATTAATGTAAAAAGAAAACTGCTGACAAGAACACCTAAGCAACAGAGTGAAGGACTATGTAAATATGTAAATTCTTTCTTAGTAGTCACCTTAACTGTTCCTCTTGTGTAAATTTACTGAGTTAAACAGCTACTCCCTTAGTCTATTCACCTTTTGAAATACCATTTATCAACAAATCATCTGCTGGAATCGCCAAAAATTCATTTAGCTCCATTTATTATGTACTAAAAATAACACATAAAAATAATCGTTTTATATATTAAATATGTGCACATTGTCAAAAAATTTTACATTCATTATCCGCACTTGTGAAAAATGTTCTCACTTTTGAAAAATATTCTCACTTTTGAAAAATGTTAATTCATTTAAAATCTCTTTTTCAATAATCCGCTAACCAATGATTTAAAAAACCAATCCTTCAATAGCTGATACAGATCAAATAAAGAAATTTTAAATATTTAAAAAGCAATTACTCTTGTCAACAAAAGAGAAAATGTTAAACAATAATATATATGGAACATAAACTATTAAGTGAACACTATCATAAAGATGAATACCAAAGCTTTACAGGTTATAAAGCTTGTGGAGGCTATGCTGTCTTGAAAAAAGCGCTTCAACAACAGCCGGAAGCACTTGTTCAGCTGATTAAAGACTCTGGCTTAAGAGGGCGTGGAGGAGCAGGTTTCCCAACAGGAGCAAAATGGGGATTTTTACCAAAAAATGGAGAGCCCCGCTATCTTCTTTGTAATGCGGACGAAGGAGAACCTGGTACTTTTAAAGATAGACTCATGATGGAAAGAGCCCCTCATCAACTCATTGAGGGAATGCTTATTTCTGCCTGGGCTATTGGGTCTCATAAATCCTACATTTACATTCGAGGAGAATACCACCAATGTATTTCCATTATAAAAAAAGCCATCGATGAGGCTTATGATCAAGGATATTTAGGAAAAAACATAGCTAACTCCTCATTTACCCATGATATGGATATTTATATAGGAGCTGGAGCCTATATCTGCGGAGAGGAAACAGGAATGATCTCCTCATTAGAAGGTAAAAAAGGAAATCCTAAACTCAAGCCCCCTTATCCTGCCGTCAAAGGTTATTTGGAAAAACCAACTATTGTCAATAATGTGGAAACATTAGCGGCAGTGGTACCCATTGTAAAAGATGGAGTAAAAAAATTTCGATCCATTGGCACAGAAAAATCTCCAGGCACAAAGTTTTTTTCAGTCAGCGGCTGTGTACAAAAACCAGGCAATTATGAAGTGCCATTAGGTTATCCCTTAATGGATCTTATAGAGTTAGCTGGTGGTTTAAGAAAAGATCGACAGCTTAAAGCTGTTATCCCTGGCGGAACCTCGGCACCGGTGTTAACGGCTAAGGAATGTCATTTAGCCAAGATGGACTTTGAATCTCTTAGTGATCTTGGAAGTATGTTGGGCTCCGGGTCAGTCATTGTTATAGATGATTCCTGTTCCATGGTGGATCTATTAGCTGTTACAGAACATTTTTATCATCATGAATCCTGCGGACAATGCACTCCCTGTAGAGAGGGAACCGGCTGGCTAAGTAAAGTAGTAAAAGAAATTTTAAATGGTAGAGGAAAACTGCAAGACCTGGATCTTATTCAAGGTATTGCTGAAAACATGATGGGAAAAACAATTTGCGCTCTATCTGATGCGGCGGCTTTGCCAGCTATCAGTTTTGTGACAAAATTTAGAGAAGAGTTTGAAACTCATATTAGAAATACACCAGTAAAACAAACAGGAGATTTAAGTGCCTAAATGTAAAATCAATAATATTGAAGTCGAAGTACCGGAAGGTACTAATATTATTTCTGCTTTTAAAAAAATAAACCAGGATATTGCTCACTATTGCTGGCATCCGGGGTTATCTGTCGCTGGTGTGTGCCGACTTTGTATGGTGGATATTGAAGGTATCCCAAAACTACAAATTGCCTGCAACACAGAAGTCAAAGACGGCATGGTGATTAGCAATCAATCTGAAAAAGTGAAAGAAACAGTAAAATGGGGTTTGGAATTCCATTTAATTAATCACCCTTTGGATTGTCCTATTTGTGATCAAGCCGGTGAGTGTGAACTGCAAGAACAATATATGCGATTTGGACAATACCAACCAGGGATGGGAGAAAGAAAAGTTAAAAAAAGAAAAGTTGTAGACCTAGGATCTAAAATTGTTTTGGATTCAGAACGATGTATTCTTTGTTCCCGTTGTGTCCGCTTTACAGATGAAGTATCCAAAACACATGAACTGGGTATTTTTAATCGAGGTGATCAAAGTGAAATCGGTGTATTCAAAGACAAACCCTTGAATAATAATTATGCTGTTAATACGGTGGATATTTGCCCGGTGGGAGCTCTTACTTCAAAAGATTTTCGTTTTCAACAAAGAGTGTGGTATCTAAAAACCGCAAACTCTATTTGCACTGGTTGTTCCACAGGCTGTAATACAAAAATAGATTATAATGAAGAAAGCTTATTTCGTGTACGTCCTCGCTATAACGAAAAAATAAACAAGTACTGGATGTGTGATAAAGGTCGAGGTTTATATGAATTACCAAATAAAAAACATCGCCTCACCCAGGCTATATGCCCTGATAATAATATGAATAATAGTATTAAAACATTAGAAACCTTTAAAAAACAAATTATAGATAAAAAAAATTCAGCAACAGCGCTTATTTTAACTGCACAATACACCCTGGAGGAATATGAAGATATCGTTTCCACATTTATAAATCTACAAAAAGAGGGAACAAATTCCATTTACTATTGGAAAAATAATGAAAATAGTTTCAATGATTTTGATAATCTTCTTCTGAGGGGGGATAAAAATCCAAACACCAAAGGTTTATTACAGATCTTAAATAAATATAATGTCAATACAAACTGGAACACATTAGAGGATCGACTTAACAATAAGGAGTTGGATACACTATTGGTAGCTGGACCAGAAAACCAAAAAGTGTATCCTGATCTCAATCAAAAATTATCCCTGTTTTCCACGAGCTGTAAAAACATCCTTTGGTGGACCGCTCATCCATTGCCAAAAAATGATTTAAAAGAAACTAAAATCTGGCAAATCCCCTCCAAAACTTTCTTTGAAAAAACCGGAACTTATGTGAATCACGCCGGCATTGCTCAAACAGTAAAAGCGATTGAAATATTGGTGCCATCTGCTTTGTCACTGTCTGAGTCTTCTGTTGTTTTAAGAGGTGAAGTTTTAAGAAAACAAAAACCAGCTTTTCTAAACACTATGAAAACCAATCATTTCACAGCTCAAAAAGGTTTATTATAAAGAAAATACTAAAAACATTTCCTTATTTACAGTAAACAAAAGATTTTTATAGGTAAAATCAACAGGATTGATTATAATCCTTAAGAGGTTATTATTTTATGAGTCGTGTAAATAGAAAAACCAGCCAGTCCACTAATTATCTCCCTGCTATTTTAAAGGGTTTAATTTTTACTTTTAAAAAAATGCTATTGAATCTTTTTAGAAGAAAAAAAATGATAACTCTTAATTATCCAGAAGAACATTATTCTTATGGCCCTCGATTTAAAGGCAATCATATCTTAACAGTAAAAAAAGATGGAGCTCTTCGCTGTACAGCCTGTATGTTATGTGCAACCAACTGTCCGGCCGATTGTATTAAAATCACTGCTTCAGAACATGATTCGCCGGAAGTGGAAAAATATCCCATCTCCTATGAAATCGATATGCTTCGCTGTGTGTTTTGTGGATATTGCGAGGAAGCCTGTCCAGTGGATGCTATTCGTATGGGGCCTGAATGGCAAACAGCTGGTGTAAGTGGTACACCTTTTATCTATGATATAAAACACTTATCCAAGCGCGAAAGTCTTAAAGGTGGTGTGCTTTCCATAGTAGACGATAAAGAAAGAATTAAAGCCGGACTCTAATGTTTACATAAGATATTTTTCAATAAAACTGGATACCCTGGTACTTGTTCCTTTGGGAATACGAAATCTCCAGTTCTCCATATTTTCAGGAATACGATCACTTAAAAAACCAGGGTTTAATTTCTTTATTTTTCCATACGGTTTTTCAATATAATTAGATAACTTTCTTAAATTGGTTCCACCAGGCAGATAAAAAATTTCATAGTCCGGCGGACTTTTAGGTTTGAGGTAATTAAAACCATAAAGTGCCGGCGCTCTGGCAATGGTGATAGCGGCAATCAGCTGTGGTACATAATTAGCTGTTTCAGAGGGGAAATCATGCTTTTGAGCCAGCTTCCAGAAATCTTTAGTCTGATATTTTTCAATAAAACCAGCTAGACGATTTTCTCCCATATTGTAAGCCGCGGCTACTAAATACCAATCCTGAAATTGTTCATATAATATTTTTAAATATTTGCTGGCAGCATAAGTGCTATGTTCAAAATCTTTTCTTTCATCCAACCATTTAGTTTTTCTCAAGCCAAACCTGCGAGCTGTACTATCAATAAATTGCCAATACCCAACAGCTTGAGCTGAGCTTATTGCTCCGGATACAAAGCCGCTTTCAATCATAGCAATATACATCAAATCAACAGGCAATTTTTCTCCTCTAAAAATCGTCTGCATAATTGGAACATAGCGATAGGAACGCTCTAGCCATATACGAAAACGATTGGCATGAGTGGTTTGAAAAGCTGTAATCCACTGTTGAACCCATGAATTATTTACCAATGGCAGATCAGAAAAAGGACTTTTAAGTAAAAAATTCTTCTGTTCAAAAAGTTTTATATTTGGAGATAGTTGTTCTTTCGCTGACACAGGAATAGATAAAAACATACTGCAGCAACAAATAGAAAAAAAGATATATTTTAATGGTTTCTTCTTCATGTTATTTACTTTATTTTAAAATCAGAAGTGGATCGAAAAGCAACATAAAGACTTAAAAAACCTTACAAAGTCTGTTTTTTGAAATTGTAAAACCTTCTGTAAATGTGTAAAAAATACATATTTTTGCACTTTTACCCGATAATTTTGCATATTTAGCAATTCAAATTTGACAAATCACACAATAAGCACTACCTTGCAAAAACAGTCTTGGTGCGTTTAAAAGAAGTTGGTTAAACAAGGAGGTCTTATGTTAGTACTGACAAGAAAAGTGGGAAGTAGTATTATTATTGATGGGCAAATTAAAGTACAGGTTGTTCGTATCAAAGGCCGTCAAGTGCGTCTTGCAATTGAAGCTCCAAAACACACAAAAGTACATCGTGAGGAAGTTCAGCAAGCTTTAAACAAAGATAAGCTATCCACTCAATCAGTCCAACCACCAACGGATTGCATTTCTCTATAAAAAATTTTTATAAATTCTTTTAAAATTTTCATTTTGCAGAGTCTAAAAAAGAATTTTTATTTACTTTACTTAATACTTTAGGTTAGTGTAGTGCTATATGGAAGAACTACATTTAAAAAGCTTAAGCCCAGGTCTCGGTTTTGTTGAAAAGCAAAAAACTTTAAAGCAAGAAGCTCAAGACAGTCAGGCTTTTCAAAAAGTGGGGCCTTTATCCATCCCCTCTGTACCTAAAGACTTATTACTTAAAAAAATCAATTTAGAGGAACCCGGCGCATACGATCGTTTGCTTTCCTCTTTAAAAAATCCCTGGCTTAATGAAAATAAACATGCAGTAAAAAGTTCTCCGGAACAAAAAACAACTGCTGCAACTCCATTCTCTATTCCTGTTGGCTCTCAACAGAAAATATGGCCACAACCATCATCAACCACTCCTACCTCTCCCACTGTCAAATATAAGTCCTGGCCACAACAAATAACTGTAAATACAACATCAAAAACCAAACTTGTTTCTTCACAAAAGTCAGTATTCTTTTCGCTAAACGGTTTTTTTATAGATACTTTATGTTCATCTGTCTTATTTTTCCCAGCTCTTTGTACTTTTATTTTTCTAACACACTCTCAACCATTGATAGTTTTTACTTCGCTCTGGCTGGAAATCACTTTTAGTTTCTTATTTTTTCACCAAATTTATCAAATGGCTTGGAGAGTGTTTTGTTTTAAAACGTATGGAGAAATACTCACACATAGAAAGTTAACTTATAAGAATGAACTAAATAAAGAGGTACATCCTCTTTTACATTTATGGAGATTTTTACTAATAACCACAACCGGTTTTATAACTTTTCCTGTATTATCTATTATCTTCAAAAAAGACCTAGCTGGTAAGTTGACTGGACTTTATTTTCAAAAAATCAAAAATTAATAATGCAAAATACAAAATGGTCATCGATTAAAGAATACCAAGACATTGAGTTTGAAAAAACTTCAGATGAGGTGGCAAAAATAACCATCAATCGTCCAGAAGTACGTAATGCTTTTCGCCCTGAAACTGTAGAAGAAATAAAATCCGCCTTAGACTGTGTAAGGGAAATGTCCTCTATCGGTGTAGTGATATTAACTGGCAAAGGCTCTGAAGCTTTTTGTGCCGGTGGTGATCAAAAAGTAAGAACAAAAGGAGGTTATGCTGGAAAAGACGGAGTACCTCGTTTAAATATTTTAGATGTACAAAAACAAATTCGCTCTCTGCCTAAACCAGTGATAGCCATGGTGGCTGGTTACGCCATTGGAGGAGGCCATGTTCTTCATGTTGTCTGTGATCTCACTATTTGTGCAGACAATGCTCGATTTGGACAAACAGGACCGAAAGTAGGTTCCTTTGATGGAGGTTTAGGTAGCGCTTATTTAGCTCGTATTGTGGGTCAAAAAAAAGCTCGGGAAATATGGTATTTGTGTCGGCAATATAATGCTCAGGAAGCTTTACAAATGGGGTTAGTTAATAAAGTCGTCCCCTACGAACAATTGGAATCAGAAACCTTAAAATGGTGCAGAGAAATTTTACAACATTCACCCTTGGCCATTCGTTGTTTAAAAACAGCGCTTAATGCAGACTGCGACGGACAAATAGGTCTTTTGGACTTAGCAGGTAATGCCACCTTACTTTATTATTTAAGTGAAGAAGCTCAAGAAGGGAAAAAAGCTTTTTTAGAAAAAAGAAAACCTGATTTTTCTAAGTTTAAACGTTATCCTTAAATAAAAAAACTATGAAATTAAAATATTATCTTTTATCCACTCGTCCTAAAGTTTTATTTATTGGACTGGGGCCCATAATTTTAGGAATATGTTTAAGTTTTAATACTCAAGAAACTTCAAATTGTAATTATCATCTTATAAATTTGGCATTACTGTTAAGTGTTCTATGTATTCAAATTGCCACACATTTTTTCAATGATGCTTATGATTTTTTAAAAGGAGCAGACTCTTCCAAGCGCAAAGGACCTCAAAGGATGGTTCAAAAAGGTTTGTTATCTGTTAAAGAAGCCTTAAGAGCTGGGTTTTTATGTTTATTTGTTGCTACAATGGCTGGAGGATTTTTAGTGCTTCAATCCGGTTGGCCGATCTTGGTAATTGGAGCAATAAGTATGGCTCTCGCTTATTTCTATACAGCCGGTCCTTATCCTCTGGCTTATACAGGATTCTTATCAGATGTCTTCGTGATTTTATTTTTTGGTGTAGCCACTATGGGAGTAGTATATATTCACACAGGAAATTGGAGTACAGATGCACTGATTGGCGGACTACAGTTGGGACTATTAGCTTTAAGTCTTTTAGTAGTTAATAACCTAAGGGATGAAGTAGAAGATCGACAGGCCGGTAAAAAAACACTGGTTGTGCGTTTCGGTAAAAAATTTGGTTTAACGGAATGGGCCCTGGCACAGTATTTGCCTTACCTTATTGGTTTTTATTGGTATATTCAAAATCAACTCAGCATGACTTTTTTACCTTTATTTTTACTACCTTTATCTTTTTACATGCATTCTTGTTTAATAAAAGCTTTTCACAAACCGAACAACTTTAACAAAGTATTGATGCTCTGTTGTTTACATCATTTTCTCTTTACATTATTTTTATCTTTTTCAATTTTTTAAATCAGTCTTAGAAAAATCTTTAAATTAATTGTAAATATTACATAGTATTAAACTTGAATAATAAAAAATTTCATTATACCTACATAAATAAAAAAGGATTAGATATTACATTCAAACATTTATGGTTATCTTTTTATAAATTAAAATATCAACAATCCTCACAAGTACGCGAAGGAGCTTTACTTAAATGGGAGTTTGCCGATGGTTTAATTGGTCATGCGGATCTACACCCTTGGCCGGAAAAAGGAGAATATCCCTTAAAAACTCATTTGGAAAAATTAAAAAAACAGGAATGGACAGCTCTTACTTTAAGAGCCAGAGAAATAGCGAGAGGGGAAGCTTTAGCTCGTTCTAAAGAACGTTCCTTACTAAGTGATTTAAAAATTTCAAAAAGTCATTACCTCATTTACAATCTGGATTTAATAACACCTCAAACAATAGAACAATTAATCAATCAGGAATTTAATACATTCAAAGTAAAACTAAACAAACCTTTAACTCAGCAAAGTAAAAAATGGATAAAATTAGTAAATATTTTTAAATCCAAAATAAAGTGGCGGGTGGATTTTCAAAATAACATGACTATTCATCAATGGAATGAATGGAAAAAAGAATTTTTACCATCCACAATTTTACAACAAGTAGATTTTATAGAAGCTCCGTTTAATTATAATGAAAGGATATGGGCACAAAATAAAAAAATGCCTCTGGCCTTGGATGTATGGAATAAAAACAAGCAAAACTTACCGGTTAAAGCCTTGGTGTGGAAACCTGCTCGAAAATCGCATAAGCAATTATGTAAAAAATGGAACCTTGGTTTATGTAAAAGGGTTATTTTTACACATTCTTTAGCTCATCCTGTAGATCAATTAGCTACTGCTTTTTATGCCGGTCAATTTTACAAAACCCACCCTAAAGCTTCTGAAACCTGTGCTTTAACACAAATTGGAGTGTATAAAAAACACGATTTTAGCTTAGACAACAAAGGACCTTCCTTGATTTATCCACAAGGCTCTGGTTATGGTTTTGATGAACTATTTAATAAACTACCTTGGAAAAAATGGATTTAAAAAATGACTTTTTACTTAATGACAGGATTGTTTTTATTTATATATATATAAGATATGAACTTCTATAAAGTAAATCCTGAGACAGTAAATTGGAATTCTGATGAATCTACAGTGTTTTTTAACGAAAATCATAGCGAGAAAAATTTATTTATAAAATCTATTCCCTCTCTACCACAATTAAAATCTCATATATGGCTAAGCACTTCAGGTCGCACAGTACAAAAATGGGTAGCTTTATCCAAAGAGGCTATCCTAACATCCGCAAGGGCAGTAAATCATCACCTACAAACTACAAGTAGTGATAATTGGGGTCTCAGTTTACCAACATTTCACATAGGTGGACTGGCCATCCTGGCTCGAGCTTCTTTGTCTAAAAGCACTTATATTCGTTTCCCAACTAAATGGAATCCACATAAATTCATCTCTTTCTTAAAGGATAATAAAATCAGCTTAAGCTCCTTGGTCCCCACTCAAGTCTACGATCTGGTACAAGAAGGACTTATTTGTCCTGATAAGCTGAGAGCAATTGTCGTTGGTGGAGAAGCCCTACATCCCTTTCTTTACCAAAAAGCTCGTCAACTAAATTGGCCACTACTTCCCTCTTATGGCTTAACAGAGTGTTGTTCGCAAGTAGCCACTGCCCCTCTTCATTCCTTAAAATCAGATAATTTTCCATCTTTACAAATTTTACCACATATTAAAGTAAGAATATCCAATCAAGAGATTGTTCTAAATTCTCAAAGTTTATTAACTGGCTTTGTTCTTCTTCAACCCCATTCCAAAAATAAAACAAAGTTTATAGATCCTAAAACAGAAAACTGGTTTTTCACAAAGGATCAAGGGCAAAAAAAAGGATCTTTCCTGAAAATCATTAGTACTGAACAAAATTTAATTAAAATATTGGGTGAAAAAGTCAGTGTGAAAAAATTAGAGAACTTACTAATAAAATTATTACTCCAAAAGAAAATAAAAAAAGGATCTTATTATGTCCTACCTGTTCCAAGCGCCAGAGAGGGCTTTCAAATCGCTTTAGTATCAGATAATTTTAATCGGTCTGTATTATCAAACCTCATTCAGGAATTTAATCAAACGGCCTCTCCATTTGAAAAAATTCAGCAATTTTATTTACTACCCTCTATCCCCCGCACAGGTATTTCCAAGCTTTCTAAAACAACTTTATTAAAAACTCTAGCTTTTTCTCCCAAGAAGACTTGCCTTAGTCCCTCTTCAAATAATATATAATTTTAATAGCTTTTTATTTGATAACATTATAATAACAAGCTAAAAAATACACAAAGGACCTGATATAGGAATGAAAGAACAATTTTTCAATTTAGACAACAATTTTTGCCCCGATATTTCTCAAATGAAAATCCTTTATCGGAAGCTATTTTCCGTTGGGAAACAGCTTAGAGCCTCTCTGACTTCCACTATATCCAAACATCTAAATATTCCTGTAGCACAACAAAAAAAATTAGCCAGTGCTGTAGAATATATACATCATTCTTCAATTTTACATGATGATGTTATTGACTTTTCCCCTATACGAAGAGGGGTTTTATCCACATGGATGCAGTTTTCCATGAAAAAATCCATATTAGCTGGAGATTACTTGATGGCTCAAGCGGCTAAGGATGTTGCAGATATGGAAAATATTGAATTAATGAAACTGACTGCTCAAACTATTCAGAAGTTGGTACAAGGAGAATGGGTGCAAAACAGCGTTCAAAATCAGGAAAATGGGAAAAATATTCAACATATACATGAATTAAAAACCGCTTCCTTATTTCAATGGTGCTTAAGAGCTCCTTTCTTGTTGATAAATCGATATGAAAAAAAACAACATCAATGTTTGGAAACAATTGGATTATTAATGGGTATTTTATTTCAAAGATCAGATGATCTACTGGACTTTGATATAAGAAACTATGAAAATAAACAAACACTCAATGATTTAAAGGGAGGTTATTTGAATTCTTTTGCAGTGTACTTATTAAAAGATAAACCTTCTGATTTTAAATCATTGTTAAAAAATTGTCGACAATTAACAGAAGTAAAAAATATTTTTACTCAATCAGAGTTCGAAAAAGCTCTAACAGATTTTGACGATCACAGTAAAGAATATATTCAGGATTGTATAAATAAGATAAAACTTTTAAAGCAGTGGCTACAACCATCAGAATACACTTTAATAGAAACACTAATGAAGTGGCCGGAAGATTTATACTGGAGAAAAAGTGTCTAATTCAGAAGATAAATGGAAGAAAAAAACACTTCAATTGCAAGCTCAATTAAAAGAAAAAGAAAATATTCTTTCAGAATATAAAAAAACCGTTCGAGATAGTAATAAACTAATCAAAGAAGCTATGAATAAACTCAATACAGAATTGAAAATAGCTGAGCGAATTCATCGCCTATTATTACCTGTAGAACTGCCGATTATTCCAAATTGTGAATTCAGTTTTAAATTTCATCCTTCAGAGCAACCTGGTGGTGGAAAAGATTTTTATGAAATATCTCCTGATAAAGAAAATAAAAAATTCAGTATTACTATGTCAAGTTGCTCTTCTTATGCTTTATCTGCCTTATTGTTATCTGCTCGACTGAAAATAAAATCACAATCCACTTCTTTAAATGACATTAAAACTGATCAATTTATTCATAGCTTAATAAATGAGGTATATTCAGATATCTCAGTATCTAAAAAACAAAAAAACAATCGAATAACTGATAATCTTCACACACTGCCTAAAGCATTAGATTTATTTTATAGTGTGATAGATCAAAAAACTTACAATATGTTTTACTGTTTGGTTGGTAAAGTAAAAGTTTTAGTGCATTTCGCAAAAACCGGTAAAATACAAACATTGAATCCTTGTATAGATCCTTTAGATCTGAATAAAACAGAAGAATTAAAATCAAAAGTGATTTCTCTAGATAGGGGGGATCGCCTGATTGTATGTAGCCCGGGTATTCTTAACTGCCATGACTTATATGGCGAAACATATAGCTTGATTGCTTTAAAAGAAGTGATACAAAATCAAAAACCGGAAACGACAGTACACGACTTGAGAAACAACATTATGTATGAATTAAAACAATTTTGCAAAGGTTGTCCTATTCCAAGCGATCAAAGTGTATTAGTCATGGAGATAAAGAATCAAATTTTAAAATTAGCAATCAGTAAATAAAAGTTCTACAAGGAAAGTTATGTCAAAAGAATCGCTTGAAAATAAAAAAAAAAGAATAAAAAAAATGATAAAACTTTTGAAGCGATATTATCCTTCAGTACAATGCGCTTTAACAAATAATAATCCTCTGCAACTTCTTATATCGACAATATTAAGCGCTCAATGCACAGACAAAAGAGTGAATATAGTTACAAAAACTTTATTTAAAAAATATCGATCTGTCAGGGATTTTGCAAAAAGTTCTTTGCAAGAGTTAGAAGAAAATATTCGCTCTACCGGGTTTTTTAGATCCAAAGCGGATAAAATTAAAAATACTTGCAAAAAACTAATAAAAGATTTTAATGGGAAAGTACCCTCTAATATGGAGGATCTGGTGAGCCTTCCTGGAGTGGGAAGAAAAACCGCTAATGTGGTTTTGGGGACTGCTTTTAATATTTCTTCCGGCGTGGTGGTGGATACACATGTCAGTCGACTTAGTTATCGCTTAAATTTCACTTCTTTCAAAGATGCAGTAAAGATTGAACAGAATTTAATCGATCTCCTCCCTGTTTCACAATGGATTTATTTCTCTCATGCCCTTATTCTACATGGTCGACAGGTTTGCAAAGCTCGGAAACCTCAATGTCATGTTTGTTTTTTATCGGAATTATGCCCTCAAACAGGAGTTTCCAAAACACCTATATATAACAAAAAGAAAGTGTCTGCATGAAGTTATTTCTACTTTTTACCAGTATATTCATAACCACCGGTTGTTCCTGGTTTGTTCAAGAAAAATCCAAACCAATTTTACGAGTGATGACTTATTCTTCTTTTGCCGGAGTTTTTGGCCCAGGAAAGTGGATACAAAAAGAATTCGAAACAATTTGTAATTGTAAAATTAAATGGATCAAAGTATCTGATTCCACTTTATTTGTACAACGACTTAGCTTAAAAAAAGACGGATTTAAAACCGATGTTGTCATGGGTTTGGATCAAATTTCATTATTAAATGCCAAAAAACTTAAATGGCGTAAAGTGAAAAATATAAACCCAAAAGATTTTATTTCACCGGTTAGAGATTTTGTATCTGATCAATTTGTCCCTTATAATTGGTCTCCAATGACCTTCTTGACTCGAAAAAAAACAGCTCCGATGAATATACAAGATCTTCTAAATTTAAAATATAAAAATAATATCTCTCTGCCCTCTCCAAAATTTAGTACAGCTGGTCTGCAATTTTATTATTGGATATGGACAAGCTTTGAAATGGGGAAAAATGATTCATTTTCTTCCTTACTTTCTACAAAACCAACCAAGATAGAATTCCAAACTTACTATCAAATGTTTAGAAAAGAAAAAAATATAATGATTCAGTTTATGGATTTTTTAAATTCCCTTAAAGAGCAACTTTATGGGCTACCACCTTCCTGGTCTACTTCTTACGCTCTTTTTCAAAGAGGTCATGTTCATTTAAGTTTTTCTTATTTAAGCTCTTTACTCTATCATCAACAGCAAAACCAAAGAGATTTCTATGCGATTTCTTTTAAAGATAGACACCCTTTTCAAGTGGAGTTTTCAGCTGTTTCTGATTTTTGTACACAGTGCGATTTAGCTAATCAATTTGTACAATTTCTTCAAAAACCAAAAATTCAAAAAATCTTCTTTGAAAAAAACTATATGTTTCCTGTCAATGAAACTCTCCTTACAAAGGATACTGATAATCTGCTTTCTTCTTACAATTGGAAATTTATCTCTTATGGAGATGAACTGGAAACTTTTTTAAAAAACAAAGAACTTTGGTTGAAATTATGGGATTCTTTTATAAAAAAATAAAATTCTATCCTCTGACTTTGATTTTATCAATTGTTTTAATAGTGCTTTTGCTCCTACCAGGATTAGTATTTTTTTTTAAAATACCCTCCCTTCAATGGCTAAAAAATGACGAATGGGTGAGTGTACTGAACAATACAGGAACACAAGCTATTGTCAGTGCTCTGCTCTCTGTTTTACTGGGTATACCAGGGGCTTTGGGTCTTATGGCCTTTTCACGCTCTAAATATATAAGGTTATTGGAATGTTTTTGTCTTCTACCTGCTTTTTTACCAGCCCTTGTAGCTGTTTTAGCTTATGTCAATGTGTTCGAATGGTTTGGACGATTTTCATTTTCACTCAGTTCCGTCATTCTTATGCATATATTGATGAACACAGGTTTGGCATCTGTTTTTTTGTACCATATGTTTTGTACACAATCTCAACATCTCTCCTTATGGGCTTATCTACATAAAATCTCCCGATGGAAGTTTTTAAAAACTCTTTTCTTTCATGAATATAAAATGGATATAACACTCTTACTGATACTTATAGGTTCTTTTTGTTTCACTAGTTTTTCTGTCCCTCTTTTAGTAGGAGGTACCGGTGGCCAAACTCTTGAAGTTTTAATTGCAGAAAAACTAAAAAATCCCGATCATTGGTCTGAAGCATTAACACTATTTGGTATAGAATTTTTATTTTTATTTATTTTATTTACTTTTTTATATCGAAAAGAAAAAAAACCATTATCAAATATTAAAAATAAAAATATTTTAATTCTCCCAACTTCCTCTCTCTTGTTTTTTGCTATCTTTCCCTCTGTATTGTTATGTATAGGACTTTTGGACCTGGGATGGTTAGCCCAATTATGGCAACATTGGTCTATTATTCAATCACCAGTGATTTTGTCTTCTCTGAAAACTTTTTTAACAGGAATGGGAACCGGATTATTAGTTTTATTATTTTTAATTTGGACAGCTTTTTGCCAGAGACATTTTTTTCTGCGCCAATTTCTCATCGCTTATGCCGGTAGCTCCACAGCTTTTATGGCCTTTGTATTTTTGCTAACCGGTGGTGAAGGGTTTTTTTGGACATGGTTTAAATGGAGTATTGGATTAAGCCTGTTGTTTTTACCGGTTTTATATCGATTTATGGGAGAAATGATCATACGAAGACTAGAAAGACAAATTCAAGTAGCTAGTTTAATGAGGGTGAATTGGATAAATATTTTTTTACATATTGTTCTCCCACAATGTATAAAAACTTTTTTATTTCTATCTGGTGTAGCAGCTTTTTGGGCCTGTGGAGATTTTGCTTATTCAGATATTGTATCCTCAGAACATCAACATCTGGCCATGTTAATACAAGATTTATTTTCTTCTTATCACTTTGAATTAGCAACTATTTTAATTTGGTTATTGCTTTTAATAGGATTATTATGTTTTATTTTATTCGCGGGAGTGGCTTTTGTCTTCTATAAGAAATCTTATCTGCAAACTGGATGATTTTCAGCTCAATATTCACAATATGGAGTTGAAAGATGAAGGCATTAATATTTTAACCGGGCCTTCCGGATCCGGTAAAAGCACTTTGGCTTTGGCCTTATGTGGTTTAATAAAGACAAAATCCCCCTTTCAATGGTTTCTTAAGGAGAAAAACCTGGCCTTACTTCCTCCTCCAGAAAGAAATATCTCCATGATGTTTCAATCTTTAGAATTATTTCCTCATTTAACTGCTAAAAAAAATATTTTATTTCCATCACAGTCGAGAAAACAAAGTATACTTAAAACCAAAGAACGCTTTCAGTTGTTAACAAAAGAGTTAGAACTCACTCCCTTTTTAAAAAAATCTGTATTAGATCTATCCGGCGGAGAAAAACAAAGAGTGGCCTTAGCACGAGCTCTTATTGTTACATCTGATTTTTTAATTCTGGATGAACCTTTTTCTTCTTTAGATATAGCTTTAAAAAATCGAGCTTTAAAGTTGCTTTGTACTATTTTAAAACAAGAAAAGCAAACTTGCCTACTCATCACACATGAAGATCCAGAAGTTATGAAAAAAGGAGACAAAATCTTTGCTATTAACCAAGGAAAATTGAAACACGATTAATGCACAACAAATGCCTTCGCACATAATAACTTATCACTCATCACATCAAGGCTTGGCGGTTTAACATTAAAGATAAAAAAACTCACACCTTGAACAACACTGTTTCTTTTCATAAATTCTCTTAAGACCATTTCCCAAGGAGGCAGTCTTTCATCTTTATAACGATACCTGGTATAACTCATTGGATTTGTCAGTTTTTCTGTCTCATTAGATTGTTGATTTAATCTTTCTATTACACTTGGAATTTCTTCCAGCTGGTAATAACCTTGTTTGATAGTTGTTGATTCCGGTTGATATCTACTTACAATATCTGATAAATAATTCATTGTTTTTTCCAAAAAGTGATGACCTGTTGTTCTTTGTGATGTTTTCTCTCCTTTCAAAAACTCTTCATTAAATGAAGCATCTTGAAAAGAAGCTTCTGAATCCGCTGTTGATTTCTGAGAATAAAATATAGAACTAATAAATAACAAAAGGGAAATAACAAACAATCCATTTTTTTTCATTACTTTAATTCCTTTAAAATTTATCTAATATACACTAAAAATTTTTATTTTATTGCTATTTGCATAATAACTGATTATCTTTTATTCAAGAAAATAAATTTAAATATTTTATTTACAGCTGTGAATATTTTACATATTTCATGTAAATTTATCATTCTAAGTGAAAAAAATAGACTAAAGTGTTAAAGAAAGCTTTATTGAATAACCTTTAAGAGCAAAATTTTTCATCTGAATCAAGGGCAACTAAGCAAACAAAATATATAACTAAACAAGATCTAAGATGTAGAGAACACTTTTGCACATAATCCACTAAGAACAAACTTAATAAGTCCTTGACCCTTTCCATGAATTTTCACATACCTCCTGGTAAGAGTAGACCAAGAAGGAAGACGTGGATCTTTATAATAAAAGTTTTTATAAGTCATTATACTTGTAATTTGTTCTGTTTTGGCAGACCTTTTATTTAATTTGATTATTGCTTCCGGCACTTCTCTCAAATTATAAAGATCCTGCTTTCTAAAAAGGGAATTTACAACCCCTCGATTAGTATCATGTTTTTTCACATACTCCATAACTACAATAACCCAGGAAGGAAGACGTGGATTTTTAAAGCGAAACCTCTCGTAAGTTGCTATATCTGTAATTTGTTCTGTTTTGGCAGACTTTTTATTTAACCAAGCCACTGCACCTGGGATTTCCTCCAAACTGTAGAGTTTTATTCCACTAAAAATAAACTGAACAAACTTTTTTGGATTACCATGTTTTTTCACATACAAATTCATAACAGTATTCCATCGTAGAAGTTTTGGATCCTTATAAGAAAATTCTTCATAAGTATTCCTATTCGTTATTTGCTCCATCTGTGAAGACCTTGTATTTAATCGTGCTATTACCTCTGGATGTTCCTCTAAACTATATTTTTCTTTCCTAAATTTTTTACCCGGATTAAATAAATCATTCTTCAGTTTCGCCCAAAAATTCTCATTAGAATTTGATAAAGAATCTTCTACTTCTAAAAGCTCTCCCTTATACTCTGTTGACCCTGTGGTCTCTTGAGCAAGAGAGTAAAAATTTACAAAAAAACATATAAAGAGAGATATTAAAAAAGTAACCACTCTCAACAAATTAACTTTAAAGAAGGAAAGCATATTTATTCCCTTATATCCATTTACAACAACTGGAACATAATTTAACAAAAAAGGAAATTAAATGAAAAATAAAAATTGATACTTTGTAAATAATACACACTTTTATGAACTAAAACCACTTAAGTTATATATTTCATTTCTAATCTATTTATGGTTTCTACATATGTTGTACAAAATGTCTTCAAACTAAAATTGCTACAATTTTATTCAAATTATAAAGTTACAATAGAAGGTGCTCTTTCGTAATTCTTAAAAGATATGTTGACCAGATAGTGTTCTAATGGATAATTACAACATGCTAAAAAACCTGAATCGCTCTCATTTTCTTTCTTCTCAAAAATATAAAAAACCAAAATATTATATTTCTTTACAAAGCCCTACTGGACGAAAACTGCAACTGGCTGATCCAAAGATCAATCGTCTGGCTTTAGCTTTAATGGATATGCAATCTGTACTTGGCGGCGCCGCCAGCCATTGGGGAGGCCCCTCTGCCTTTGCAGAAATTGTATCAGCACTTTATGCCCTGGTGTTTTCCTTAGCTGATGAAAAAAAAGTCAACTGGTATGATCTTTTTCACATTATCAATGATGCAGGTCATTGTGAAAATGGCCTTTATACTTTAAAAGCCAATTATGGATTATGTGGTTTGGACTTTACTTCTTTAAAAGGATTTCGTTCATTAAAAAGTCCCCTCACCGGACACGGAGAAGCTCATCTATTTCCTGAAGGAGTCTACTTAAGCAATGGTCCCTTGGGATCCACTATTGCACAAGCTGAGGGGATTTGTATGGCTGATAAATTATCAAGTAACCATCGCTATACAGTGGCTCTTATCTCTGATGGTGCCTGTATGGAAGGAGAAGCTAAAGAAGCTCTTAGTTCCATTCCAGGTCTTACAAAAAAAGATAAATTAAATCCTTTTATTGCCATCATTAGCGATAACAATACAAAACTAAGTGGAAGAATTGACAAGGATAGCTTTTCTTTAGACCCTTTTTTTAAATCCTTGGAAACTCAAGGATGGGAATTAATAAATCTGGATTCCGCTCACGATCTTCAAAAATGTGTGGATACTTTTGAAAAAATATTAACTCGTCCATACAGTGATTTCTCTCAACCAGTGTGCGTACGTGCTAAAACCATTAAAGGCTTTGGTGTGAAAGTGACACAACAATCTGCTTCTGGAGGACATGGATTTCCTTTAAAAACTCCAGAACATCTATTGGAATTCCTAGAAGAAATTTATGGTTCAAAAAATATTCCAAAAGAATTTATGGATTGGTATCAAAATTTAAACACACAATTTTTATCCACAAAAAAAATCTCAAAAGACACAGGTAAAAAAATTAAAGTACAAAGTGGTATCTCCAAAGCGATGATTCATTGTTTTGAAAAAGGGCTCCCTGTCGTATCTATTAGCGCTGATCTTCCAGGATCTACCGGTGTTCAAACTTTCCGACAAAAATATCCTGAATACTCTTTTGATATGGGTGTAGCTGAAGCTAACATGATCTCTGTAGGTGCCGGTTTTTCAAAACAAGGTTTTATTCCAGTGGTGGACACTTTTACCCAATTCGGTGTCACTAAAGGAGCTTTACCCTTATTAATGTCCAATTTGTCTTTAGCACCAGTGATTGCTGTTTTTTCACATGCAGGCTTGCAGGATGCGGCAGATGGAGCTTCTCATCAAAGTCTCACTTACTTGGCACAAACCTCCTGCCTACCTCGAACCAATGTACATTGCCTGAGCTCTGCCGAAGAAGCTTTTCATCTATTAACTCAAGCTATTGAATCATTTGCCCAGGCTTATAAGAATCACAAAATCCCGAAAACCCACATCTTTTTTTTAGGTCGAGAAACTTTTTCTCCCTCTTATCTGCCAGACAATTATTCTTATCAGTTAGGTCAGGCACAAATTGTTTATTCTTACTTAAAAAATAAATCAAAAAATAAAGCAGGAAAAACTCTAACCATACTGGCTATCGGACCTCTACTGGAACAGGCAATAATAGCGGGACAAAAACTTCAGGAACAAAACTGGAATGTTATTGTTCTAAATCCTTCTGTTATTAATCCATTGGACATGAAAACAATTATCGATTGCCTAAAAAAAACCAATTATCACCTTTTAACAGTAGAAGACCACTATCTCAATGGTGGAATGGGAACTTTGCTAGCTCATCAACTGGCTTTAAAAAATACACCTGTAAATATGAAATCCTTAGCTGTCACCTCTGATTTTGGTCGTAGTGCTTATAAAGCAAATGACTTATACAAAAAAGAAAGGTTATTAGCGGAAGATATTGTATCAACTGCTTCATCCCACTGGTCTTAATAACAATATAAAAGTAATTCCTTCGGGTGACACTAAAAAATCCTTCTGTCAGCTTGATGCTTTTAATAAAATAAGTTATTTCATATACTGATGATTGCTTAAGTATTAAATTTTTTGATGCAGGAGTTAAAATAATATATGAATAGCCAAAGTATCAGGAATAAATTTAAAAATTACTTTGGTGAAAATGATCACAAGTGGATAACCAGCTCCTCTTTAATTCCTCAAAAAGATCCTTCTTTATTATTTGTCAATGCAGGAATGAATCAATTTAAAAACTTTTTCCTTGGATTGGAAAACCCGCCACACCCTCAAGTCTGCAGTATCCAAAAGTGTTTACGAGCCGGAGGTAAGCACAATGACCTAGAAGAGGTCGGTCGTTCCTTACATCACCATACTTTTTTTGAAATGATGGGTCACTTCTCCTTCGGTTCTTATTCCAAAAGAGAAGCTATTCATTATGCTATGGAATTTTTAACAAAAGAATTACATCTTCCTAAAGAGAGGCTTTGGATGAGTATTTTTAAAGAAGATAAAGAATCAGCGGAAATATGGAAAAAAGATCAAAACATCCCGAAAGAACGCCTACTTTTTTTAGGGGAACAAAGCAACTTTTGGAGAATGGGTGATGTTGGTCCTTGTGGCCCCTGTTCAGAAATTTATTTTAACCCTAATCCTGACAATAAAAATCCTAAAGAATCAGATCTCATTGAAATATGGAATCTCGTCTTTATGAGTTTTAATGAAGACAAACAAGGTAGAGTTCCTTTACCAAAACCATGTATTGATACAGGGATGGGATTGGAAAGAATTAGTATGATTTTACAAAATAAAACCAATAATTATGCAACAGATTTATTTAAAGGAATTATTGAATCAATAGAAAATAACACCGGTAAAAAATATTATTTTGAAAAAAATCAACAAACCGAAGAGCAAATAGCTTTTCGAGTGATTACAGATCACAGCAGGGCTATCTCTTTTCTCATCTGTGATGGAGTCCTCCCTGGAAATGAAGGTGCAAGCTATGTACTCAGACGCATTATAAGACGAGCTTTGTTTTACAGCTACAAATTAAGTACAGAGCAAAATCTTTTAGAAATCGGAGCTAAAAAAACTATTGAATTGATGCAGGAATTTTATCCAGAATTAACACATAATCAAACACTCATTCAATCCACTATTAAAGCTGAAAATCAAAGGTTTAGTGATAACTTAAAAACCGGCCGGAAAATCCTATTCCAAAAAATGAAAACCCTGACTAATAAAAAAATAGATGCTGAAACGGCTTGGGATCTTTACAGCACTTATGGCTTTCCAATGGACTTAACTGAGCTTATCGCTCAAGAACAAGGTTTTGAAATAGACACAGTTAATCCAGAGCAATTTAAAAATCAATCACAAACTCAGAGTAAAAAAGAAACTAATAGTCTTACTAATAAACTTATTCAACAAAATGAACTTGCAGGTTTATCTATTAAATACAATTTAGAAAAAACAATAACAACTTGTTACAAAAATAATGAAGATACAGGAATCATTTTATCAGTCTTTCAAATTAATACCACTCCAACATCAAAAGCCACTAATCAAATCCTTACAAAAGGAGAAAAAGGGTGGTTGGTTTTTGACACTAGTTGTTTTTACCCTGAAGGAGGAGGTCCTATTGGAGACAGAGGTATTGTCACCACAGAAACTGGATTTGGTGAAATATCCGATTGTCAGGAAAAAGGCTCTGTTATTTTCCACAAAGTAAAAATCATAAAAGGTAAGATCACACAAGGACAAAAGTGTAAGGTGGCAGTAGATCGCACACATCGAAAACTTATTGCTACCAGTCACTCAGCCACTCATCTACTACACCATGCTTTAAGAGAAGTCCTGGGAAAAACAGTCAAACAAAAAGGCTCTTTGGTTGAGCCCGGAAAATTACGTTTTGATTTCAGTCATCCCAACCCACTCACGGAAAAGCAATTACAAAATATTGAAGAAAAAGTAAATCATTATATCCAGGTACAAAGCAAAGTAGAAACCATTATTCAACCTTATAAGGATGCTATTTCCCAAGGAGCTTTATGTTTAGCCGGTGAAAATTATTCTGAAAAAGTTCGGATGATCAGTATGGGAGATAGTGTTGAGCTATGTGGAGGTATTCATGTTAAAAACACTAATGAAATTCAATTATTTAAAATTATTTCTGAAACAGGGGTGCAATCCGGTGTCAGACGAATCCTGGCTTACACTAGTGATATTGTTCAAAATTGGCTTACAAATTTAGAGAATCAAAATCGAGAATTAAGAAAATTTTTAAATCTTCCTTCAACAAATACAAGATTAGATAATCCTTTTATTTCATGGTGGAAAGAACAAGAACAAGAAATTAAATTTCTAAAAAATCAACTAAAACAAAGTATCTCATCTCCTGTAATCAACAAAAACAATGATAAACAAAGAAGTAAATCAACTAATTCTATTTTAAAAAAACAAAAAAACAAAAATTCTTTAGCTCAACAAATGATAGAGTTTGGAAAATTTTTAAAAACCCCTGTGTCTAAAGAAATAACACAAGATAACCTCTTTTTATCTTTAGTGAAAAAGAAGAAAGAAGAAATACAAACTTTAAAAAAACAAGTTGATAGCTTATCCAAAAACTTTGATCAAAAAAAATTAATAAACCAAATAAAAAAATTCAAATATAAAAATATTACCGGTCATTTACTAATAGCAAGTCTCCCTATAGATGATCGAAAATTATTAGCAGAAATGATGGATCAATTAAAATCCAAAATAGAACCCGCAATAGTTATCCTATTGGGAGAGGGAGAAATATCAGAAGCTGAAAAAAAATACCCTATCATAGTCAGTGTGAGCCAGGAACTTCAAAAAGATATTTCTGCTAATAAAGTACTACAGCAAATGATTGCACCAGTTCTAAAGGGAAAAGGAGGGGGACAAGCTCGCTTTGCACAAGGAATAATGACCAGTAAATCCAGCCTGTCTGAACTGGAAAATATTATATTAAAACATTTTAAATAATATGGCTCAGCCTAAGCAAAAAATACTTCAATGGTATAAAGAAAATAAGAGAATTCTTCCCTGGAGAGAATCCAACAACCCTTATTATATTTGGATCTCAGAGGTTATGCTTCAACAAACCACTGTCAGCACTGTTATTCCTTATTATAAAGCTTTCATCAAAAAATTTAAAACCCTAAAAAATCTTGCTCAATCACCCTTGGAAGAAGTGATGCCTTATTGGTCCGGTCTGGGTTATTATAATCGTATTAAAAACTTGCACTTAGCCGCACAAATAATAAACCAGCAAAAATCCTTCCCTCGTAAATACATAGAATTATTAAAACTTCCAGGATTTGGTCCTTATACTGCTCGTGCTGTCAGCTCTCTGGCTTTTAATGAAAAAGTTGGTGCATTGGACACTAATATTATTCGAGTTCTGTCCCGTTACAATGCTTTAAAAATTCACTGGTGGAAAACAAAAGAGAGAGAAAAATTACAAACTCTGGCTGATGGATGGATGAAAAATGTTAATCCGGCCACGATGAACCAGGCTTTAATGGAATTAGGTGCTTTGGTTTGTACAAGCAAAGAACCTCAATGTTCTGCATGTCCTTTAAACAAAACCTGCCTGGCTTATAAAACAAAAACTTTTCATCTTATCCCAATAAAGAAAACAAAGAAGAAAAAAGAAATATGGTTATGGGAACCAATAGTTTATACAAAACAGAAAAAAATTGCTTTTATAAAAAACATGAACATCCTACCTTTTTTAAAAACACACTTAGTTTTCCCTGGCCAATCCCTCCAAAAAAAACAAACTCCAAGAACATATCATTTTATACACTTCATTACTCACCACACTATCTATGTGCGAGTACATTTTATTAATATAACAAAACCCCAAAATATTAAGTTGATTTGGTTGACATTACCGGAGATTAAAAAGAAAAGTCCATCCAGCCTCATTCAAAAAGTATTACATACTACGAATGATATTTAATTTTTCTCTTCTTCTGTCCCTATGCTTTCTGCTGTATCATTTGATGAACTGGTAGGAGTGGCAGAAGCGGAATCAGGAGGCTTAGGTTTTTCTGTATTTCCATCCAATCCCTTTTTAAAATCCCTTAAAGCTTCTCCTAAAGATTTACCAAGCTCTCTCACTTTCTTATGTCCAAAAAGCAACAACAGAATAAGTAAAACAATAAGAATTTGCCATATTGATGGATACATACTGCACCCCCTTTTTATACACTGGTTATCTCAACTTTGTTGAAGATACCATAAACTACCTATTTTAAAAAATTAAAAATTTTTACTATATATAATAATCAGCATAAAACTTAACCTATAGAGGATTTTATATATTCTTTATTCATACGGGCAATAGCAGTAATGGAAATTTCTTTAGGGCAGGCTTTGGAACAAGCTCCTGTATTTGTACAAGATCCAAAACCTTCTTTTTCCATCTGTTGAACCATTTTAATGGCCCGCTGTTTGGCCTCCGGCTGTCCATGTGGGAGCAAAGCCAGATGAGACATTTTAGCGGCAGTAAATAAACTGGCCGAAGCATTTTTACAAACAGCTACACATGCTCCACAACCAATACAAGCTGCATTTTCAAAGGCTTCTTCCGCCTGAGCACGAGGCACAGGAAGACTATGTGCCTCCGGAGCTGAACCGGTATTTACAGAAATGTAACCACCAGCCTGAATAATTCGATCAAAAGCCTCTCTATTCACAATCAAATCCTTTACCACAGGAAAAGCCTTTGCTCTAAAAGGCTCAATAATCACTTCTTCCCCATTTTTAAAAGCTCTCAAATGCAGTTGACAAGTTGCGCTTCCCAAGTGAGGACCGTGCGGATTACCATTAATCACTAAGGAACAGGCCCCACATATCCCCTCTCTACAATCATGATCAAAAGCCACTGGTTCTTTACCGACAGCAACTAATTGCTCATTGAGTGTATCCAACATTTCCAGAAATGACATATTGAGATTAAGATTATTTACAGTATACCGTTTAAATTGTCCGGAACTTTGTGTATCTTCTTGTCTCCAAATTTTTAAATTTAATTTCATAATATTTTATCCTTATAACGGTTCATTTATAACTTCTTTGGCTTAAAGCCACTTCTTCAAAAACAAGAGGTTCTTTACAAAAGTTCCATTCTGTTTTATCAGGCATTTTATCCCATAAAGACACATGACAAAATTCTTCATCATTCCTTAAAGCCTCCTGCTCTTTTGTCTGATGTTCCTCCCTAAAGTGAGAACCACAGGATTCTTCTCTGGACAAAGCATCTAAAGCCATCAATTCCCCAAGCTCTAAAAAGTCCGCTACTCTGCCTGCTTTTTCCAATTCAGCATTTTTACTATTCTGATTGCCTGTCACTCTTACATCTTCCCAAAAATTATTTCTTAACTCGCGAATTCTTTCTACAGCTTCGTTAAGACTATTTTTATTTCTGAGCATTCCCACATTATTCCATAAAATCTGTCCCAGTTCTTGATGAAAAGAATTAACGGTGCTTCTACCTTGAATATTTAAAAGTTTATTCAACTTCTCCTGTACTTGTAAAAGACTATCTT
The DNA here is from genome assembly GCA_965226095.1 of Bdellovibrionales bacterium. Classification (GTDB taxonomy): domain Bacteria; phylum Bdellovibrionota; class Bdellovibrionia; order Bdellovibrionales; family UBA1609; genus JANQSP01. Next base: position 314,279 of record OZ245336.1, read on the forward strand.
TAAAAGATTTTTCCTGCTTACTTTTATCAGGACTTTCGAAACCTGCTAGATGATTCCCCACCGTATAGGGAATAATAAAATAACCATCTGCCAAACCCTGCATAAGAGCGGAAGCTCCAAGGCGATTAGCTCCATGATCGGAAAAGTTAGCCTCTCCCAAAACAAACAAACCAGGTACATTACTTTCCAGATTATAATCCACCCATAAACCTCCCATCGTATAATGAACTGCTGGATAAATGCGCATAGGAGTTTTATAAGGACTTTCTCCAGTAATTTTTTCATACATATCAAACAGATTACCATATCGATCAGATAGAGGTTTTTTACCAAGACGATTCATTGCCTCTTTAAAATCCAAATAAACAGCTTCCTTGGTAAGGCCTACACCAAAACCTTTATCCACTTGAAATTTAGCCTGCCGGCTGGCGAGATCTCTTGGCACTAAATTTCCAAAACTGGGATAAATCCTTTCCAAATAATAATCTCTTTCTGATTCAGGAATTTGTTCAGGAGAACGAAGATCTTTCTTTTGTTTAGGTACCCACACCCTCCCGTCATTTCGTAAAGATTCTGATAATAAGGTCAATTTGGACTGATATTCCCCTGAGCGAGGAATGCAGGTTGGATGAATTTGTGTAAAACAGGGATTGGCAAAAAACGCTCCTTTTTTATGACATCGCCAACTAGCTGTCACATTGGAGTGCATTGCATTAGTGGAAAGGTAAAACACATTCCCATAACCCCCAGTAGCCAATATGACGGCATGACCAGCATGGCTTTCCAACTCTCCAGTTATTAAATTACGAACAGTAATACCTATAGCTTTCCCATCACATAAAACAAGATCCAGCATTTCACGACGGGGATACATTTGTACTCGACCAAGTTCAACCTGTCTCATTAAAGCGCTGTAAGCTCCTAATAACAATTGTTGTCCTGTCTGCCCTCTAGCATAAAAAGTACGTGATACTTGAGCTCCTCCAAAAGAACGATTGGCTAATAAACCTCCATACTCCCTGGCAAAAGGCACTCCCTGTGCCACAGCCTGATCAATAATTTGATTGGAAATTTGAGCCAGACGATACACATTAGCTTCTCTGGATCTAAAATCTCCTCCCTTAACAGTGTCATAAAAAAGCCTTTTGATAGAATCACCGTCTCCACGATAGTTTTTAGCTGCATTGATACCACCTTGAGCGGCAATAGAATGAGCTCGCCGTGCGGAATCCTGAATACAAAAAGTTTTTACATGATAACCCAGTTCCGCCAAAGAAGAGGATGCAGAAGCTCCCGCTAAACCACTCCCTACTACTATTAAATGGTGTTTTCTTTTATTAGCTGGATTAATCAGACGCAAATCAAAACGATGTTTGTCCCATTTGTCCGCCAAAGAACCGGAAGGAACTTTTGAAGAAGGTGCTTGTATGGAAGTCATAACACTCATTACCCTACTCCCAAAAAGAAAAACACATAGATAGGTTGTGAGAGAAACCCAAGTACAACTAGCACACCATAACATACACTCACCCGGTTCACCCATACCTGCCAATGTGCTTTATCCAAACCTAAGGATCTAAAAGCTGAACTCACTCCATGCACAAGGTGAAAACACAATATGATCAAGGCCAGACAATACCAGGAAACAGCCCAGGGGTTTTGAAATACTTCCACAACCAGGCGAAATAGATCCCTGACCGCTTTACCTCCATAATACACCTTATAGAATTCACCATATTTAAAAATAATCAAATGTAAAATTACAAAAACCAAAACCACAGCACCTTGAGCCAAAAGAGTTTTTTGATAAAGAGCTGTAGCCTTTATTCCAGTAGCCTTTCGAGCATACTTTATCGGACGGGCAATATAATTTTTAATGCTTAAAAACAGCACTAAAACAATATGCAAAACAAAACAAAATAACAAAGCCAATTCCGCCGGCACAAACCAACTGCTTTGCAATAGATTGTGTGCATAAAGATTATAAGCTTTCGGACCTGAAAATATTAACATATTGCCAAGCATGTGAACTAAAACAAAACCAGCTAGCCCCAACCCTGTTAGACCAGCTAGAAATTTTTGCCCTATGTTATATAGAAAAAAATTTTTCATAATTTTATTAATTCCTTGTCTTAGGCCATAACATTTTATAAATCTTTTGTCTGTCATTTTGAAGCATTTATTATACACAGCTAACAAAAACAGACTTTTCGATTGCAGAAGAGAGATTTTTATGGTCCATATAATCAATATAAAATTTATTTCAAAACAATTATTCCACCTATTGGATTTTTATGAAAATTGTTATTTGTTTAAAACAAGTTCCTGACACAAATACCCGTTTAACTCTATTACCAGAGGGAAAAGGAATTGATGAAACTAGCATTGAATGGATTATCAACCCTTATGACGAATTTGCTTTGGAAGAAGCTCTAAGAATTAAAGAAAAAAAACAGGATAGTCATGTTACCGTTTTAAGTGTTGGTCCTTCTCGAGTGGAAAAAGCCCTGAAAACCGCACTGGCGATGGGAGCTGACAAAGCTGTTTTATTGGAAACAGATCACACTCTCAATCCTGCTATGATCAGCTCAATCCTGGCAGATTTTTTAAAAAAAGAATCACCTGATCTAATTTTAACCGGCAAATCAGGTATTGATAACAACCATAGTCTCACTGGTTCTATGCTAGCTGAACACCTTCAGATTAATCAAGTCAGCTTCATCAATTACATGGAAGAAAAACAAGATGGCTCCTGGTTGTGCAAAAGAAATATAAGTAATGGTATAAAACAAGAGATTCAAATAAAAATTCCGCTTTTAGTTACAGTAGATAAAGGTATCAACCAACCCCGATATCCATCCCTACCTGGAATTATGAAAGCTAAAAACAAACCCATTGAAAAAATTCCCCTGTCTTTATTAACAAACAACAACATAGAAATGCATTCTTACTATTTACCAGATAGAAAAATAAACCCTCATATATTTTCCGGCACTCCTCAGGAACAAGTGGATCAGTTAATAGAAATCTTAAGAAATAAAGAGAAGGTATTAAATAATGTCTGATAAAAAAGTTTTTGTATTACTAGAATCTTCAAATGAAAAGATTACAAACAGCTCTTTAGAACTTTTAAATTTTGCACTTCAACAAAAATGGCAAGTCAGTGCTATTTGTATTGGCTTAACAGAAATGGAGTGCTCTCAATCTTTAAATAATTTAAACATCCATGAAATACTTCACTATCCAATAAAAGATTTTTCCAAGGCAAGTCCTCAAACACAAAGCCAATTTATAAGCACCCTTATTCAGAAGGAACAACCGGATTTATTTTTGGCGCCACATTCTATTTTGAATTTGGATTTTCTACCACGATCTGCAGTGCAGTTAAAAATCCCTGTACTTAGTGAAGTCTGTTCTCTTAAAGAAGAACAAGATTCCTGGTTAGTGGAGAAAGAGTTGTACGCTGGAAAATGTCGGGCCTTTTCCAATCTACCTTTTACAAAGCCTGGACCTATTGTACTGATGCAATTGATGACCAAGATTCAATTAGAAGAAATCAAAAAATCCACTGTTTCAAAAAAAATAAGAGAAATCCAAATCCCCATCAATAATAACGGTTATCAAATTAAAGAAGATCAAATCACATCTGGCAACCAAAGAACAGATCTAACAGAAGCAGATATTATTGTTTCAGGTGGAAGGGGTTTGCAAAAACCGGAAAATTTTAAATTATTAGAGGAATTGGTTGAAACAATAGGAGACAGGGCAGCTTTAGGGGCTTCACGAGCAGTTACTGATGCCGGCTGGTGTCCTCATAGTATACAAGTCGGTCAAACAGGTAAAACAGTTAGCCCTAGTTTATATATTGCCTGCGGTATTTCCGGAGCCATTCAACACCTGGCTGGTATGAATAATGCCCGAGTAATTGTTGTTATTAACAAAGATTCCCAAGCTCCTTTTTTCCAAAAATGCCATTATGGATTAGTCGGTGATTTATTCGAAATAATCCCAGTATTGATAAAATCTCTTAAAAAAACCGCTTAAAGGACAGGACAAAAGTCTGATTTATTTTGAAAAATACACAACTTATGTTTATACTTAGGAACAATATGTTTGTTATTCGATCGATTATCGCTTTTTGCCTATGTAGCTTTTTCCTGCACTCAGCTATTGGTAAAACTCTTATCACCATTTCCAAAAAAAAAGGTGGTCAGGTGATCACCCGTGTTTCTTTAAAAGAAGTTCAATCAGCTTATGGTCATATAAAAAAATTGGGAGCAGAAAGTGCACCTACTCCTAAAAAATTTGTAAATGACTATGTTCGATATGTTATTGGAATAGAAGAAGCTTATAAAGATAAAGCCTTAGTAAAAGATGCAAAAATAAAAAATATGTTTGCTAATCCACTACTCAAACAAGGATTTGAACAATTATTATATAAAATGCTGGCAGAAACAAAACTACAAAAACAAATTGCTCAATTAGATAAAAAGGCCCGCACGTTATCTAAAACTGTTCTATTAAAATTTTATCGACAAAACCTGGAATATGATTTTCATTTTATTCAAATCAGTTTCCCTGAAAACCCTAATAAAAAACAATTGGCAGAAGCTAATAATCGAGCTTCACAAATTTATAAGGAAGTACGAAAAAGCAAAAAACCTTTCCCTGCCCTTGTGGATATTTATTCCGACAACCGGATGGGAAAACTCACTGTTCCTCGCAGCCGTAACACCACTTACCCTTCTGTTTACCAAGTTGTTTCCAGAATGAAAAACAGGGCTATTTCTGCTCCTGTCAAGGCAGTAGACGGTTTATATATTATCAAACTCAATCGAAAAATTCCATTTGGAGAAGCTAACCGTACTCAAATAAAAGCCGCTTATTTCGATAAAGAAAGAACTAAAATTTTTAATAATTATTTTAATAAAATTCAAAAGCAATATACTGTACAAATCAATCAAGCTTTATTAAAACAAGTTAAATAACAATTTAAATGAAAAAATACTTAGGATTACTTAGTATTTTCTTTATTTTTACTCATTGCTCTTTTTTTCAAAAAGATCCGGTTGTATTACAAATTAACTCTAAAACCTGGACAACCAAAGAATTTTCAAAACTCTTAGCTAAAAAAATTCTGTACTTTTCTATACAAGATGTACAAGATCAAAACACCTTAGATAAAATTAAAGATCGACTTATCGGTGATCTGATCGTGCAAGAAATTATTCAAAACTGGGCCAATAAAAACAATATAAAAGTATCTAAAAAAGAGTTAAATCAAGAAATACAAAAAATCATTCAACAATATCCAACACAAGAAGCCTTTTATTCCTATATAAAAACAATAAAGACAGAAAAAAAAGAGTGGCAGAATAGTATAAGAAGTAACTTGTTAAGTAAAAAAATAGTTCAACATATCAACAAAGATTCTACAGAACCTAACGAGAAAGAAATAGAAGAATTCTATAGAAAAAATCCTCTGTTATTTAAAAAACCTGCTGAGCTCCTCATTCGTCATTTCTTTCACACAAAAAAAGAAGTGGCAGAAAGAATAAAAAATCTATTAAATAAAAAAGAAAATTTCAAAACCTTAGTGGAACAATTTTCACAAACCCCCCAACCTAATCAGTTACAGTGGATAAAAGAGGGTGATTTTTCAGTATTTGATCAAGTTTTCTCTTTGAAAAAGGGAGAAATCAGTTCTATTTTACCCAGCTCACATGGCTACCATATCATAGAAGTCATTGAAAAAAAAAGGGCTGAAAACTTAAGTTTTGAACAAGTAAAGGAAAACATTATTAAAAAACTCAAAATAAAAAAGCAAAAAGCTGTTTTTAAAGACTGGCTGGACAAGCAAGGCAAAAAAGTGCATATTCTCAAAAATATAGAAATTTTAAAACAAATAAAGATCAAAACATTATGAATTTTTTATCCATTTTTATCACTTTTTATCTGTTGTGTTTTTGCTTCACAACAACCGGAAAAATAGTAGAAAAAACACTGGCTACTGTAAACGGAGAAATGATCACTCTTTTAGATCTAAAAGAAACACAGGAGAGAATAAAAAATGGCTTTATGGATCATTTTACAATATTCTCTCTTTTTAAAAAAAGAGAATTATTAAAAGATAATAAAAAAATATTAAAATATCTTATATATGAAAAACTAATAGATAATGCTATCGACAAACAGGAAAACAAACTTGAAATAAATAATACACAAATACAATCAGAAATAAAAAATGTAAGAAAACAAAGTGGATTAAGTCAAAAAGCATTTAGCAAACGATTAGTAAAAAATAATTTCACAGCGTCTTCCTATAAAATCTTTCTAAAAAAAGAATTATTAAGAAAACAACTAATACAAATGAAAGTTATCGAAAAAGTACGAATTTCAGATCAGGATTTAAATGATTATGCCGTCAAAACACAAGGAAAAGCTTTGTTTAGTTCTTTTGAATATGAATTGGATTATCTTCTATTTCCTTTAACAAAAAATGGTCGTAAAGCAGCTGATGAAACACATAAATTACTTCTTAAAGACACTGAATTGTTTGATAAGTGGAATATAAAAGGTACAGGAAAAGCTAAAAAAGAATCACTTGGAACAAAAACTTTATCAGCCATCCACCCATCCATTCAAAATAATATAAAAGACCTTTCTATCGGTCAGTATTCAAAAGTCTTGTCTTTACCTACCGGGCACCACATATTTAAACTGATTTGGAAAGTCCCTATTATCACTAATAAAAATCAGAAAAAGAAACAAACAATTTTCTCCCAACTTTCCTTAAAACTCTTCAAACAGGAGTTACAAAACTGGCTGAATAAAAAGCAGGAAAGTGCTTTTATTCAAAATCACTCATGATCAAACAGGTTCACATTACCACTGGTGACAGAGATGGCATTGGATTGGAAATAGCTTTAAAAGCTTTAAAAAATATTGGACCTGTAAAAAATATTCAGTTTATTTTATGGCAAGAAGAAAATTCTTTATTGAAAGTCAATAATTATTTAACAGATAAATTTAAAATTATTTCAATAAATAATTTTAAAGATGTAAATAAAATTGAAAAAAATTCAAATACATTAATAAATATTACTTCTTCGTTAAAACCTACTGAATGGGTTGTACAAGCAGCAAAACATTGTTTTTTGGAAAAAAAAACTACAGCCCTAGTCACAGGACCTCTATCCAAAACACAAATGCAAAAAGACGGCTTTACTGAAAAAGGCCATACAGAACTGTTGAAAAAACTCTCTAATATTCAGCAGGTATTTATGGTTTTCCTGGGTGATTCTTTTAATGTTGCCTTACTGACAGGTCATATTCCTTTAAAAGAAATCTCTCTCGATGAAAAAACTTTAGACACTTGTTTGCAATATTGCCATACATTTGTAAAAGATACCGTTTCTTCTAAAGAAAAAATTAAACCATTAGGCTTACTTGGTTTTAATCCCCATTCTGGTGAAGAAGGTTTAATAGGAAACGAAGAATTTTTATTTAAAAACATCTTATCGAAGTGGAGGGGGAAAGTAGAAGGGCCTTTAGTTCCTGATGTAGCTTTTTTAAAAACAAACTGGAAGAAATATTCAATGTACGTGTGTTTATATCACGACCAAGCCTTAATTCCTTTTAAAATGATACATGAAAAAAAAAGTCTACAATTTAGTCTCGGACTTCCTTTTATCCGTACAAGTGTAAGTCATGGCACTGCAAAAGATATTTTTGCAGAAAATAAAGCAGACCCTACATCCATGATATATGCTTTAAATTGGACTGTAAAAAATCTAACCATAAAAGAAAATTAAATTTTACCGATTAAAATCATAGATACAGCAAATGAAAAAATCACAAAAGATTCAATCAAAGCCAATACAATAATCATTGGAATAAACATGATTTTTTGCGCTTGTGGGTTTCGAGCTACTCCTTCCATTGCCGCCGCTCCCACACGACCTTGTCCTAAAGCACCGCCGAGAGCAGCAATAGAAATAGCCAAACCTGCACCTAAAGCATAGTACCCTTTAACAGTTGAATCAGCAGAATCAACAACTTCCGCCTCTGCCCAAACGATAGTTGGCAAAAAATACAAAACTATCAAACTTAGTGATACATAAATTTTTTGAAAAAAAGATTTCATTTTTTATCCCCCTTAATGAAATATTATTTAAATTTTAAACTTTAAAAAATCAAATCAGAAATATAAACAGATTTATTAAAAGGATCAATAGAAAAGAGTCTTGAGTATTTTTGCACTGCAGTAAATTTAGTGAAAAGTCTTTTGACAAGAACTACCCTCTCCATCTGCTCCCCTTAAGACCAGCCGTGCTACCTGCCTGAAACCATTACTTATATCTGACAGAGAAAGCTCTTTAATTTTCTGAATGACTTTCTTTTCTAAGTTCACATGCTCCAAAGAATATAAGGCCGTTCTTCTTACCTCTTCCTCTTCCTGAGAATCTAAAGCTACATTTATAATACCTTCTATCGTTTCTTGTGCAAGGTTCTCTCTGTTCTGACGTAACCAATTAAAAGCTCCTGTTCTTGCTGACAAAAGCATAGTTTCACTCTGTCCTAGAGTTAGTACCAATTGCTGTTTAACATAAGATCTTATTATTTCTTCTTTAAAAGGTTTTGTTTTATCTTCTTTAAAATTGTCTTCGAGATAATTATTCGTTACAGATTCAACAATATCATCGATCATTATTACAAGATCATTATTTTTATCCATTTCACTTCTTATCTTTACTGCATCTGATATTCTTTTCGTTATTACTTTTATATCCCAATTTGTATTACTTGATCCAATAACTTCTTGTAATCGATGAGTAACCTCCTTGGTTAAGTTCATCCCTTCTAAAGCAGTTATAGCCTGTTCCCTTAAATTGTCCGATTCCTCTTTTCCTATCACTACATTAATAATTCTATTTAAAATTTCTGTGTCAAGTTCATCCCCTCCACTCATCTGACGAATATTATCAAATGCTGCCATTCTTTGTTGTGAACTTCTTCTCCTATCTGTAGATACATTTAATAAACTCCTTATTTTTTTAGAATATACTTCACTAAGCCTACCTTCTAACCAATCTGCAATAGAAGTTTCAAAAGATTTACCAAATATTTCTTCAGCAGATTTATTTTGATTCATTTTTATCTGTATCTCTATTCTTCTTATTAAAATATTTACAATTTTCCTACCTTCTTGATTGTTTTCTGTACTTAACAAATCCATTTTTATCTTATTAAAGGTAGATCTATCCAATTCCACTCGCTCTAAATTAGCTAAAGCCATAGTACGAACCTCACTAGGCTCACTGAGATCCATTGCTATATTAATAATGCTGTTTATTTGCTCCCGGGTGAATCTTTCTACAGAACTATTTTTATATATCCATGTAAAAGCACTTATTCTAAGAAGAAATCCCAACTTTTTATTTTCTCCTATCTTTAAAACTAAAAACGCGAAAATCTTTTCTTTTATCTTCTTTCGTTGCTGCTCAGTAATTGAGTCCCAAATATTCCTGTTTTCACTAATCCATTCTGTTAATGGTTGTTCAATGGAAATTTCAAATTCTTTATAAAATTGCTGACTAATATTAAAATTATAATATACCTTTTCTCTAACCTCAGCTATGTTCATTAACCATAGAGCAGCTTGCCTTATCTCTTCTACTGTTTCTGAATTATCAGCAGATAACTTTCGTATTTGTTCAACCATATCCACATTAAGATCCGCTTCGGCTAGAGCATATAAAGAAAATTCCCTGATTTGATTTAATTCTTCTGCATTCATCGATATTTGCAATATTTTATTTATTGTTTCAGGATTAAAATCTCTACTTAGTTTATCTTTATATATTCTACTTAATGCCGCTACCCTAAGAGGTCTATCCATTTTTTTATCTATTGCTATTGATACTACAATTTCTCTTATAATATTTGAAACAACTTCTTGTTTTTGAGTTTCACTCAATCTCCCAGTTGTTACTTGTTCTCGTATATCTCTTAAAAAAAGACGGTTGAAGACATTATCAAATATTGCCTTCATATCTATTTTTATTTTTTCTGATTGCCGCATAGAAGGTTTACTTAACCAATTTGCTGCTTGTCGAATGCGCCAATTACTATCATCTGCCTTTACTAAAGACCGTGTTTTCTGCAAATCAACCAAAGATAAATCAGCATGCTCCAAAGAATAAATTGCCGCTACTCGCACTCTGTCCTGTTCAGTAAAATTCATAGCAATTGTCATTATATGATCAATCACTTCTGGCTTAAAAGTTCTGTCAAAACTTCTTTGATGGATACTATTTAAAGCTGTTATCCTTTTTTCAGGTTCTACAGTTTGATCAATAGCTATTTCAATATTGGATTTATGTTTTGATTGAACAATCTTCTTCTGTTTGGATTCTGAGTTTTCTACATCATTAGAATCATTATTTGCCACCACCCATTTAGAGAAACTAATAACAATCAATATACTGAAAAAAAACTTATACATTATAATACTCTGCTTATATCTCTCATTTCTTTATTACTACGATTCTCAATAAAAACCAATAGATCATCATGCTTTTGTAAATTTTATATTATAGTATAAAATTTACATTTCTACCTATAGATAATCACTTAATTAAAAAACATTCTTACAAGGAATTGAAAAGATGAATTTATTCTTTTTTAGTTTGTCTTGTAATTTATTGAAGCTATCTTTTTATTCTTCTTTTATTTTAAACTCTTTCAGTAAATCTAAAATTTTTTGTAAATCTTCTTCTTCCATCGGAAAACGGAATGTATTTTTAGTTTGAGCTTCACATATACCTTTTTCCATCCAAGTCAATAAATCAGAAACCTGTAAAGGTGTAGTGTCTGCAAAATTTATATATACCCAGGGTTTTTTATAAGACAATTCCCTAACATGCCACTTCTTAGCTAAAATCCGAATTTGACTTATTAAAACAAAGTTCAGTGCTTCTTCAGGTAAGGAACCTGCAAAATTTTCCAATTCAAAAACCAATTTATTAAGTTCTTCTTTATTTTCCACAACTGAGAATTTTTTATAAAAAATCAATCGAGTTTTTTCATGAGGAATATAATCTTTCGGCAAATACGCAGGTTTTTTAAACTGTATGTCTGGCTCCAACATTGAATATCTTTTTTCCCCTTTCGCAGCAGACAAATTTTCCTGTAAAAGTTCAAAGTACATCTCAAAACCCAGATCCTTTAAAAACCCAGATTGCTCAGCTCCCATTAAATCACCAGCTCCACGCATCTCCAAATCATATCGAGCAATAGCCAAACCTGCTCCTGGTTGATTGTTTTCCTGAATAATACGCAATCGCCCTTTAGCCTGCTCAGTAAGATTTCTATTTGATTTAACGAGTAAGTAACAAACACTTTGTCTGTCCGACCGACCAATTCGACCTCTTAATTGATGCAACTGAGACAAACCAAATTCATCAGAATTATTAATAAATAATGTCCCTGCCATAGGAAAATCCATACCGGATTCCACAATCGTTGTGCAAATAAGCACATCAAATTTTCGATAGAAAAAATCTAAAACAATATTTTTTTGTAAAGTTTTCATTTTTCCATGAGCCACTCGAATACGAGCCGAAGGAACAATTTGCTTTAATTGATCTTCCATTTTATAAATATCAGAAATACGATTATGTATAAAAATCACCTGCCCTTGACGACTAAGCTCTTTTAAAATTGCTTCCCTTATCAAGTCTGCATTATAAATATTTATAAAAGTTTTTATCGATTTTCTGTTTAATGGAGGCGTATTGATTAAACTAATATTTCTTAAGCCGCTTAAACTCATACTAAGAGATCGTGGAATAGGAGTGGCAGAAAGAGAGATAGTATCCAGAGAAGTTTGCCATTTTTTAAATTTTTCTTTACTTCTTACACCAAACAAATGTTCTTCATCAATAACCAGAAGTCCTAATTTTTTAAAATAAACTTCCTTACCTAAAGCTTTATGAGTGCCAATTAAAATATCTATTGTACCAGATTTTATCCCATCTAAAGTTTCTGTTTTTTCTTTCTTGGCAGTAAACCGATTAAGTAAACTGATCTTTATTGCCTGATTTTTAAATCGTTCTTTAAATCTTTCAAAATGTTGAAAACTCAAAAGAGTAGTAGGAGCCAATACACAAGCTTGAAACCCATCCTCTATTACTTTAAAACAAGCTCTAATGGCTACTTCTGTCTTTCCATAACCTACATCTCCACAAATCAAACGATCACAAGGAGAAGTTTTCTTTGTTAAGTCTTCTAAAACTTCATAAATAGCTTTTCTCTGATCCGGTGTTTCTATAAAGGGAAATTCCGCCTCAAATTGTTTAAAAGTTTCCTTTGGAGGTGAAAAAGGATCTCTTTGTATTGTATTTCGTTGACTGTAGAGTTTTAGCAATTCTGTTGTCATCTCTTTTAAACGTTTTTTAACTCTTTCACGAGTTTTAAGCCATCGTTCTCCTCCTAATTTATCCAAAAACTCACTACTTAAAGAGCCAATATACTTTTGCACCTGATGAAGAGCATAAACAGGGACATAAAGAAGATCCCCTCCCTTATATTTTAATATCAAAAATTCCTGTTGATTTTTTCCAAACTGCAAAATTTCCAATTTTTGAAACTGCCCAATTCCATATTGCTTATGAACTACTGAATCACCAGGAATCAATTCTGCAAAATTAAAATGACCTGGTTGTTTATCTTCTACAAAAGCTGGACTGATTTTTTGAGTTATTACAGGAATATTTCTTAAAAAATAAAATCTCCCCTCTTCTGTTAGAATTTGCAAACTTTCAGAAAGAGGACGGTTAATAATATGTAAAGCTTGCAGATTAGTTCTTTGTTCCTGTTGCATCACAGACCATAAATCCTCTGATTTAAGTCTCAAACCTATAGCCTCCATTTCCAACATCAGGGCTTTTTTATCCTCTTTAGATTCAGAAGAAATAAACACAAAACCTTTTTTTCTTTGTTCTTTGATTTTTTCCAATCGACTTGCACCTTTAAAAAAATGTGGTGGAAAACGAAGACAGGAAAAAGACAATCTATTTTTTTTCCATTCCTCGGTTATTGTTAAATTTTCCAAGGAAGAATAAAAAGAGTTATTAAATATGAGGAATCGCGATTTATCTATAACAGTTTTTTCTATGAGCTGTTTATCTTGTAAATCACTCAAAAACCATAATAAAGGAGTTTGCTTAAAATAATCCAATTTAGAAACACTTTTTTTGGAAGATCCACAAGAAGAAAAAGGCAGAATAACAAGTTCATTAATAGTGTTTTTACTAATCTGTGTAATTGGATCCAACTCTTTTATCTGTCCCACTTCCCAACCCATAAGTTCCAAGCGCACAGGTTTATCCCTAGATGGTGAAAACAGATCCAGTATCATGCCTCTGAGAGAAAATTCACCCATCAATTCCACTCTCTCTCTTTCTTGCCATCCTAAGCCTTGAAGTTGTTGAAAAAAATCCGATGATAAAATTGTCCCTTCTTTTATAGATATAAATTGTTTTTTAAACTCCATGGGACTTCTTGTTTTATGCATTAAGTTTGAAAAATCTGTCATGAAAACATCTGAAGAATGAGTTAATAACGCCTTATACAGCCACTTCGACTGTAAAGCTTCTGTTTGTAAAGAAAGATTTAATTCCTTCGGGTTATTTGAACCTATGTCTTCCATAAAGTAAATTTGCTGATGTTGCTCAAAAAACAGTAGATTTTGTTGAATCTGCTTTAAAAGGTTTTGTTGATGCGAAATAAGAATATGAGGACCAAAATCCTCCCAACGATGTAATAACCAAGCAATAAAAACCGGTAAAACCTGAGCATCAATATTTAAGGCCTGGCCTGGCTTTAAATTTTCCAGTAAAGTTTTGTCATTCATATTTGATATTCTTCCTAAGCATAAAAAAATTTTCAAGGTGTCAAGTTCATAAAAAATTATATCTTGCTGATCCCTTATGAAAAAGGTAAAGATAATTTATGCCTCAAATAACACACATAATGCAAATCAAACCATTATATGGAGATAAAAAATGGATTCTCTAGTACCTGTTTTTGTATGCGCAATAATTGTGATTACTTTTGGTGTCTTATTACTATCCATAGCCCGTTTTATCAGTTTAAAAGTTTCTCGTCCCAAACCTTTGACAAAAGCTAAAAGCCTGCCTTACGAGTGTGGACTTGAAGGAGAAGAAAAAACAGATAGCCGTGTGCCAATACAGTTTTATTTAACTGCGATTTTATTTATCTTATTTGATATTGAAATTATTTTTCTTTACCCTTGGGCCTTGAGTTTTAATGATTTTATTGAAGACGGAAAAGCTGTTCCTGTCTTACTAGCTATGATTTTATTCCTGGCTATTTTTATTTATGGCTTATTTTGGGAAATAAAATCCAATGCTTTAAAATGGAAATAATTAGGAATTAATAATGGGAAGTGATATTTTTGAAATTAGCATTAATTTTATAAAAATAGCGGCCATTTTTCTTTTAATGGTGCAATTCGTGCCTGTCTTAGTGTGGGTGGAACGAAGAGGCTCTGCTTTTATTCAAAACCGTTTTGGACCTAACCGAGTAGGTCCTCTTGGGCTCGTTCAACTTTTAGCTGATCTGATAAAGTTTCTCTGTAAAGAAGATTTTCTAGGACATAAAGGGAAAAAAGTTTTTTTCTATGCCGCCCCGGTTTTAGCTTTAATACCAGCTGTTTTGGCCTTTGGAGCTATTCCCCTTTCTATTCCTGTACAAGTAGAGGCTTTTGAATGGTTAGGAAAAATATGGGGGCCTTATACTTTCTACTCTCAAGCTTTTGTCATAGGAGTAGGTATTGTTTTTGTCCTGGGCATCAGTTCTTTATCTGTATACTCCCTATTACTAGCCGGCTGGTCTTCGGGCAGTAAGTTTTCTCTTTATGGAGCTTTAAGAGCCAGTGCACAGAATATCAGTTACGAATTAGCTTTAAGTCTTTCTGTAGTTGGTATTTTGCTTTTATTTAATACATTTCATTTTGCAGATATTGTGTCTGCACAAAATGGCCCATTAAGTTTTCACTTTTTTGGAGAAAAAACCACGTTGTCTTTTTTACCTAATTGGGGAATTTTTTATCAACCTTTAGGAGCAATAATATTATTTATCGCTCTCTTTGCAGAAGCCAATCGTCTGCCTTTCGATTTACCGGAAGCTGAATCTGAATTAGTAGCCGGATATCACACGGAGTATGGAGGTATAAAAATTATTATGTTTTACATAGGGGAATATGGTCACATGTTAGTAGCTTCCGCTCTCATGGTCACTTTCTATTTTGGAGGCTACACTTTATGGCCTTTCCTAACTCCTGAAAAATTGGCTCTATCTTTTTCTTCTTTCAGTCCAACAATGAATAGTTTATTAACCGCTCTCACTTTACACTTGGTATTTATGGTCAAACTTTTAATGTTTTTATGGATTTTTATATGGGTTCGCTGGACTCTTCCTCGCTTCAGGTACGATCAACTTATGGATCTGGGTTGGAAAACTCTGTTGCCCTGGGCATTGGTCAATACAATTATAACCGCTGGCTGTATATTTTTTATGAAGATAAACTGGAGTTAAAAATATGTCTTCCAATATTTTATTTTTTCTTCTTTCCGGATTAGTTTTGTATGGAGGCCTTAGAGTTATTACTCACAAAAATTTAGTCAGCTGTGCTCTTCACTTGGCCGGCTCCATGCTGGCTTTAGCCGGACTGTTTTTTATCCTGGGAGCTCATTTTATTGCTGGTGTACAGGTTATCGTTTATGCAGGAGCTGTCATGGTTCTCTTCGTTATGGTAGTTATGCTTTTTGATCTGGAAGCACAACAAGAAAACTTATGGAGTACAGGTTTATGGACTAAGTCAGGAGTGGTTTTTTTCTTCACTGGATTTATAGCTGGGCTGTTCCCTATCTCCTTACACTTATTTAAACCCCTCCCTTTTAAAAAAATTGTTGAAACAGACACCAAAGATTTGGCTTATATACTTTTCTCAGAATACATCCTGGCTTTTGAAGCTTTAGGTATTTTACTCCTGCTGATTGCTATAGGGGTAGCAACCATCTGTCGAAAAGGAAACAAATAATGGAAATCACTATAAATCATTTCTTAATCGTCTCGCTCTTATTATTTTCTATTGGTTTATTTGGCTTATTATCACGAAACAATTTATTGGTTATGCTTATGAGTATAGAACTGATGCTCAATGCTGTTAATCTATCCTTTGTAACTTTTAGCCAGTTTTATTCTTTATTAGAGGGACAAATTGCCACTTTCTTTGTCATAACTATTGCCGCGGCAGAGGCTGGAGTGGGGTTGGCTCTGATTGTACTTATTCATAGAAAATTATTTAGAATGGATTTAAAATTCCTGGAGGAATCTGAATGACAATCAGTATCCTTGTAGCTATTTTATTATTAGCTCCACTAACCGGAGCTTTATTAAATGGATGGAGATGGGCTAACAGTAAAATTAAGTTGTCCGGATTTATTGGAAATGCCGCTTGTTTAACCTCCTTTATCAGTTCCGTACTACTCTTTAGATTATTAAACCTTTCAGATACTGCTTCCTTTCAAGTTTCCTTTTTTGAATGGATTAACATCAATTCCTTTAAAGTATCTTTTTCTTTCCTGGTGGATTCTCTTAGTGTATTGATGTTGCTGATAATTACTGGAGTGGGTTTTCTTATTCATCTTTTCAGTATTTATTACATGTCTCATGATAAAAGACCGGCTAAATATTTTTCTTATCTTAATCTTTTTATATTCAGTATGATCACTTTGGTTTTAGGAAATAATTTATTTTTAATGTTTTTAGGCTGGGAAGGAGTGGGGCTTTGCTCCTACTTACTTATTGGCTTTTGGTTTACAGATAAGCAAAAAGCCGCAGCCGGAATGAAAGCTTTTGTAGTTAATCGAATTGGGGATATTGGTTTTCTACTTGGAATGTTTTTTGTATTCACTCATTTTAACTCTTTAAATTTTAAAGATATAGAATCAATGATAAGCTCTCTCCCCGCTGAAAGCACCGGAATGCTACAATGGATATGTCTCTTCTTCTTTTTAGGGGCTGTAGGAAAATCAGCACAAATCCCCCTCTATATGTGGTTGCCCTCTGCCATGGCTGGGCCTACTCCTGTATCCGCTCTTATTCATGCCGCCACTATGGTCACCGCCGGAATATACCTTATATTAAGATTAAATTTTTTATTTGTCCTAGCTCCGGATGTCTTAAGTCTTGTTAGTTGGACAGGAGGATTAACGGCTTTGTTTGCAGCTATCATTGCCTGCACCCAAACAGATATAAAAAAAGTTTTAGCTTATTCCACACTGTCTCAATTAGGATACATGTTTGTGGCTACAGGATTACAAGCTTTTTCAACCGGATTTTTTCATTTAATAACACATGCATTTTTTAAAGCCCTTCTTTTCTTATCTGCTGGAGCTGTTATTCATAGTTTAAATGGAGAACAAAATATTTATCGCATGGGAGCTTTGAGAAAAAAACTACCTTGGATATATTGGAATTTTTTAATTGGATTTTTAGCCCTTATTGGACTCCCCCCCTTATCCGGTTTTTTTAGTAAAGATGAAATTTTATGGTCTGCCTTTGCCAGCAATCATTTTTCTTTGTTTTTATTATGTTTATTCGTTGCCCTATTAACCGCTTTTTACATGACAAGACTTTTTATTTTAGTTTTTCATGGAAAAAGCAAATCAGATATTACTCCTCATGAAGGAGGCTTTTTCAGCTACTTTCCATTAATTATTTTATCTGTTTTGTCCGCAACAGCCGGTATTTTAGGTCTCCCACATCTTATGAATAAATGGACCAATGGACACTGGTTAAAAAATTACTTAGGAAAATTAATCAATCAGCCTGAGTTTACAGGTTCCGTAACATCAGAGATTATCTTAATGGCTGGCTCTTCTATTTTGGTGCTGACTGTAGTATTAATTGTCAGTCGGATTTATTTAAAACATACTGATTGGCTAACAACATTAAAACAAAAAAACGAAACCACTTTTAACTTCTTTCATGAAGGGTTTATGGTGGATGATTTTTGTAATAAAAAAATTGTTCAGCCTTGCCTACAAATCAGCCATGAGTTATGGGCTTCAATGGATCAAAAAGGATTACAAGGATTTATCTTGTTGATTCAAAAATGGCTTTTACAGTTAAGAGAAATTTTTTGTCTTATGCAAAATGGTAAATGGCAAAATTATATGTTCTTTATGACTTTTGCAGTGGTTATTTGCATTGTATTTGCTTTTATGGGTTAAAAATTTGATGCCTGGAGAAAAATTTATATGTTAAGTGTTTTAATTTTTTCACCATTAGTTTTCAGTTTAATTTGTTTTTTCATAAAAAAACAAAGAACAGTTTCTGTATACGCTTTAATTTTTTCAATGATTTATTTTTTGTTCAGTTTATCTTTACTGTTTGTTTTTGATCCCTCTGTAGAAGCCTTACAATTAGTGGAACGAATTAATTGGCTTCCAGCCTTAGGTTTACAATATTTTATAGGTATTGATGGTTTATCCTTTTGGTTTGTTATTTTAACTGCTTTTCTAAACCCACTTTGTGTGTTGGCTTCCTGGAATCTGATAAAAGAAAAAGCTTCCGGTTTTTACGCCTGTTTATTTTTAATGAACATTTCCATTATGGGAACTTTTTTAGCCATAGATGCTTGTTTATTTTATGTTTTCTTCGAAAGCTCGCTGATCCCACTTTATTTTATTATTGGAATATGGGGAGGAAAACATCGCCTCTATGCCGCCTTTAAGTTTTTTATTTATACGGCTTTTGGTTCTTTGTTTCTACTGACAGCTATTGTAGCGCTCATGCAATTAACCGGCACCACTTCCTCACAAGGAATGAGTGCTAGTGTATTGGATTTTTATCAACTTAATTTATCTTTCGTAAAGGGTGATTGGTTTTGCACACAAAATCTCTTATTTATTTGTTTCTTCCTGGCCTTTGCTATTAAACTGCCTTTAATCCCTTTTCATACCTGGCTTCCTCTGGCTCATGTGGAAGCGCCAGCTCCAGGCTCTGCCATATTAGCAGGTATCATTTTAAAAATGGGAGCTTATGGGTTTTTTCGTTTTATCCTGCCTTTATTTCCTCAATCAGTAGCTTTTTTTGCACCTGGAATCTGTGTACTAGCTGGATTGGCTATTATTTATGGCGCCTTAATGGCTCTCGCTCAAACCAATATGAAAAAATTGATAGCTTACTCTTCTGTTTCACATATGGCTTATGTTCTGTTAGGTATTTTTAGTCTCAATATTTATGGTTTAACCGGAGCCTTTTATCAAACACTTAGCCACGCTGTATCTTCTGTCGGACTTTTTTTATTGGTTGGTATGCTCTATGAGAGAACCCATACTCTGGAAATAAAACACTATGGTGGTTTAGCTCAAAAAATGCCTCTATTTGCTATTGCTTTTATCATTATTTCACTTTCTGCCGTCGCTGTTCCTTCTACAGGAGGTTTTATCTCTGAATTTTTCGTCCTGTTAGGAGCCTTTGAAGCCAATAGATGGCCAGGGTTTTTGTTAGCTCTTCCAGCCATAGTTATGGGAGCAGTGTATATGCTCTATCTGATTCATAGAGTGCTCTTCGGACCTTTATCTGATCTTTCACAAAAAATACCTGCCCTTTCCAAACGCGAAATTTTTATTTTAAGTCCTTTGGTTTTATTGGTGTTTATAATGGGAATTTTTCCACATCTGTTTCTTAAATATTCTTCAACCAGCTTATCTCATCTGAACAACAATAAAAATAATTATGAATTAAATATAAAAAAACCTGATAAAACTGCTGGAGTAAAGCGCTATGAGTGACATTTTATTTTCTTCACCTTTATGGACATTATTTTTATTTAGTTTATTCCCCATTACTTACAAAGTTCTGCGAAAAAATAAAGAACCTTCTTCACTAATTGTAACTTTAAGCATTTTATTAGGTAATCTCATTTCTATTGCTTTATTATTTATATATTCTTCCGCCTTATCGAAAATACAATCTGTCCCTTTATTTTCAACACATCTTTTATTTGATTTTATGACATTTTGGGGAACTGTTTTTTTATTATCTACTTCTCTGTGTATCACTCTTATGAATCTCTTTCATCCACAAGTTGATAAAAATAAATTTTCTGAAATTTTATTTTTGCAACAAGGATCCTTATTGGGACTTTTATTGTTGTTATGGTCCAACAATTTATTAATTGCTTTTATTGGTTTGGAAATCGCCTCCTTATGTTTCTATATGCTGATTGCTATGGGGAAAATAGGTCCAAAAGCTTTAATTGCTGCTTTTAAATATTTTGTATTAGGTTCAGTAGCCGCCGCCTTTTTACTCTACGGAATTAGTTTTGTTTTTGGTGCCACTGGACAATTTAATCTCCAGTTTATACTGGAGTACAGTCCGGATTTATTTACAAAATCCAGATTATTGCTTTTAGGTTTCGTTCTTATAACCACTGGTCTTTTATTTAAAGTGTCTATATTTCCTTTTCATTTTTGGTTACCAGATGTGTATAAAAATTCTTTTACACCTCTTTTAGTCCTTATGGCTGTAGGTGTTAAAATTACATTGTTTTGTCTATTGCTTAAGTGGACAAACAATTTTTTCTTAAAGACAAATCTACCTTTCTTTTTATCTATCTTACAATGGTTAGCTATTTTAAGTGTGTTGTTTGGAAATATTATTGCACTCATGCAAAAAGATTTTAAAAAAATGCTTTTGTTTTCTACTGTAGCACACTCTGGTTATCTATTTATGTTGATATTGGCCGGACAAATGGGATTTCCAATGGTGAAAAGCGGATTGCTCTACTATTTAATGACTTATGCATTTATGACTATCGGCTTATTTGTCTGTATTTATCCTTTTGAGCAACCAGATTCCCCTGATGTGCCCAGCGAACAATTAAAAGGTTTAGCTTATAAAAACCCTCTACAAACCATATTTATTACTTTATTTTTATTATCCCTGGCCGGCCTACCTCCTACCGGTGGCTTTATTGCCAAATTTTTTGTATTTCAAAGCCTTATTAACCAAGGTTTATGGTGGATGGTTTTTTGGACTATTTTAGGATCCAGTATCGCCCTATATTACTATTTAAAACCTCTTGCTCTCATGTATATGGAAAAACCAGATGATGACTCACAGCTTAATCAAAAAAAATTACCAAAACTTCCTTTTACTTTCTTAAGCCTTGCCTCCTGTTTAGCTATATTAATTGTGCTAAGCGGAATTTTTCCTGCTCTATTTTACATTATACCTAACTAATAACTGTACTTTATATATTCATTTATTCTGAGTATTCAAAATTCATCTTTGAGTAGGCAAAACAAATTTTTGACAATAGGCAAAAATAAATAAAAATTTATTTGTCTATGGCCCATAAATACATAAAAATTCTAAATAAGGGTGAAAAAGAAAGATGGTGACTATTCAAAAGAACAGTTGAATAGTCACAAACTACAGAAAAGAAAACTTATGATGAATAGTCACATAGATATTCAAAAACAAACTCACAAACAATGGCTCTCCCTAACAGAATATTCACAAAAACATAATGTCAGTATTTCCACTTTAAGAAGAAGAATTCGCTCGGGCACCATAACTGTTAAATTAGAAGATGGAAAATATTTTATAGTAGATGATCAACAAAATGCAGATTTGCTTCAGGGCCAAAGTACTGAAGATTCAAAGACACCTGATTGTTCAACTGAAGATATGAAACCAAATTCTTTTATTGATAAATTATTAATAACTCAACAAGAGCTTTATCGATTACTTGCTGAAAAAGATAAAAAAAATGAATTTTTACAACTTCAAATTTCTGATTTCAATACCTTGGTAGCTCTTCTGGAAAAAGAGAACTCTCAAATGAAAAGCCAGTTGGAGCAAGAAAAAAATCTGGAAGAGTGGTTAAATAAATAAATTTATAATAATCTTTTATAAATTTATTCTTCTCACAGTTCTGCAAAAACTATAAAACATCACCATACATCTATTCTAAAGTCCCGTTGTTCTTACTTAATCAATTGATACACTTATAGTGAGATCCAGTATGGATTTTCTTCGTCATTTCCATGGAAGGAAACTCGACTAGATCTTAGATTTTTTTAAAATAAACCAAAATTTTCAAAAATTTTATGAAAACTTATAAAGTAAAGCATTTAGGACAAGTTTTTACACCACAAACAATTGTAAAAACAATGCTTTCCTTAAGGAGAAACAAAGGTTCTATTCTTGAACCTTCCTGTGGAGATGGTTCTTTTTTAAAACAATTGGAAAACACTGCCATCGGAATAGAAATTGATAAAAACATAATTAAAGATCCTCGTGTACTGTATACAGATTTTTTTAATTATAATTTGAAAAATAAATTTGATTCTATTATAGGTAATCCTCCTTATGTCAGATTTCAGGATATTGAAGAAAGTACAAAAAAAAGCTTGAATATGTCTTTATTTGATCAAAGAACAAATCTCTATTTATTTTTTATTAAAAAATGTATGGAACATCTTTTACCTAAGGGAGAGCTTATTTTAATCACACCCAGGGATTTTATAAAATCCACCAGTTCCATGAAACTCAATGAATTATTATATAGAGAAGGTTCTATGTCTCATTTTTACGATCTGGGAGATCAAAATATATTCAAGAATTTTTCCCCCAACTGTGCAATATGGCGCTGGGTAAAAGATGTAAAACAAAAAAATTTAGCAAATGGAAAAAAATTTATTTTTAAAAATGGTCAATTATTATTCGACAAAAAAAAAGAAACAGAAAGTATTAATGATTACTTTGATGTGAAAGTGGGTGCTGTCAGTGGTGCAGACAATATTTTTATCAGTAGCAAAGGAAATAAAAATTTTGTCTGTTCCACAACTGTAAAAGACAAATCACTCAGAAAAATGATTTATAATAAAAAAGACAAATCTTTAAATAAATACAAACACGATTTACTACAAAGAAGAATCAGAAAATTTGATGAAAGTAACTGGTGGGAATGGGGCAGAAAATACCATGAAAAAGAAGGGGAAAGAATTTATGTAAACTGTAAAACTCGAAACCCGAAACCCTTTTTCCAAAGTGATATTGAAGCCTACGATGGATCTGTTTTGGCTTTGTTTCCAAGGAAAAATATTAATTTAAGTAAAGCTGTAGAAAAGCTTAATCAAATAGATTGGAATAACAAGGGCTTTGTCTGCGGAGGAAGATTAATCTTTTCCCAAAGAAGTTTACAAAATGCTCCTATTAAATTTTCTTTATAACTGGAGGCTCTTAGAGAGCTTTTAGTCCCATAGACGTTGTCATTGCGGCCTTGAGCCGGAATCCAGTACTGGATTCTCGCGTTCGCGGGAGAGAGATTATCCATAAAGATACATTGATTGTAGAGCTGAATAGAAAAAGTCCTCAAGTAACTTTTTCTGTTTAGCCTTTGAACGAAGGTGGATTCCTGCTTCCGCGGGAGAGAGAAAATATATTTTCTCTATAGAGAAGCAGTTTCATCTGAGAGAGTAAATAAAAACTCTGTTATATTTTGCTGACAAAGAGTTAGTCTGTCATGTGCCAGTTTAAAATATTTTGGAGCTATTTCAAAGCCCATAAAATTTCTTTCTAACTCAAGACTAGCCTCCCCTGTACTACCTGTCCCCATAAATGGATCCAAAACCACATCTCCTTTATTAGAAGCTATCTCAATAATGTGCTTTAAAATCCGAACCGGTTTTTGAGTAGGGTGCTTTAATCTTTCGTGCCCCATACAAATAGGACTTTCAAAAAAGTTATGCATTTGTTTCTGTGATTTAAAGTTCCATGTATGACCTTTGTTCCACATACAACAAATCAGTTCACAGGAATTCAGGAAGCTGGTTTTTCTTAGCTTGGGAGGTGGATTGGTTTTATGCCAGACCATGATTTGAAAAGTATCAAACTCCGGATCAAATATTTTATGAAAATCCCCCATTAAATTATAAGTGGTGAATATAAAAATATTACCTGTAGGTTTTAACACTCTTTTAAATTCTTCTTTTAGAAGAGGAATATTCAGATCTTCTCCATCCCAATCAGCAATATCATTGTTAAAATCCGATCGCCAATTACATTTCAAATTACCGGTAGAATATGGATTCAAGTTATAGGGTGGATCTGTCAAAATCAAATCTACGGAATGACCCGGAATTTTTTTAAGAAGTTTATAACAATCCCCTTTTTTTAAATCCAAAGTACTCATATTTTCCCTAAATTTTTTAAAATTCACTCCAACACAGCTAATCTACAGAATACCGGCAACAGCTTAACAATAAAGATTTTTCACTTCAATAGACATGGTATGCAAAATATTCACTCTATCAACTAAATTCAAGCGGATTTTGCTCTATTTTTCAGCCTTTAGTCTTTAAAAAAATCATTTGAATTTAGACCAAAATTAAACTAAGCTTCCAAAAGAAAAAAGTGTGTATAACAACCTAAACAAGGAATGAACTATGTTTAAATTTATTATTTGTGCCTTACTTACTTTATCTCTTATTTCCTCTTGCCAAAATGGAAACACGACAGAAGAAGAAGAAGAAGAAGAAAAAGAACTAACCAGACCTCCAGCTGGTGATCCATCGGAAACATTTACTCTCATTAATAAAGCTGATGCAGATAATATAACTGTTATTCTATATTCATCTTATGAAAACCTCAGAAACAATAATACGACAGATTGTGCTCCTCATATTTTAAAAGAAAAGGAATGTTTAACAATAAAAGGAGATCAATTTTATTTATTACAAATTATAGGAAAAAATGAAATGATTTGTGGAGACTCTACTACAGCCTGCAATCCAGGTAATTATGAGGTAATAGAAACCGGTTTTTGGTGGTGGTCTGATTTTAAATTATCAGAACTCAAAGAAGAACAGCCAGCTGAAGAAGAAGAAAGTGAAGAAGCTGAAGAAGAAGAAAGTGAAGAAGAAAGTGAAGAAGCTGAAGAAGCTGAGCAAGAACCTAGAACTTGTACACCTCTAGAATGTAAAAAACCTGCCGCTGAACCTGCTGCTGAACCTGCCGCTGAACCTGCTGCTGAACCTGCCGCTGATGAAGATGATAAAGAAGACAATAAAGACAGCTAAGTTATAATTAAAAAAGGTCACAATTCTAAATTTCTTAGATAAATAGGTTATCAATGATCACTCGAAAGAGCGATGCTGATATAAACCATACTTAAGATCGTAAAAATAAAAGCTTGCATAGTGCAAACAAAAAAACCAAGGAAATAAAACACTACGGGAATTAAAACTGGAGTCAGCTCCAAAAAAATACCCAATACTGTGTGATCTCCCAACATATTACCATAAAGCCTCAACCCCAAACTAAAAGGGCGAACCAAATGAGAAACTAATTCAATAACAAACATCAATGGCGCCAATAATAACAAGGGCCCCATGAGTTGCTTCAAATAAAAAATTCCGTGCTGTTTAAATCCATGAATATTATATATTAAGAAAGAAAAAAGCCCTAAAGCCAAAGAGGTGTTTAAATTACTGGTAGCCGCGCCCATACCAGGAAATAGACCTAATAAATTATTAAACCAGATAAATAAAAATATAGAGGCAAAATAGGGAACAAAAATTCGCCCGGGAGAACCTATCACCATATCAGAAAGACCAATAATAATAGAAACAAAATTTTCCATAAAAGCTTTTATAGATAACTTGTGTTCAGGTGTGATTTGCTCTTGCACAGATTTTTTATTTTGTAAAGCTCTCCTGGCTAATACAGTTAAAACTACTAAAATCACACACACTATTAATACATTTATAATATGTAAATTATGATTCCCAACAAAAGGTAAAAGCTCTAACCATTCAAAATGTGTCATTTAAAAACCTCTTTATTTATAGCTCCCTGCTTTCAAGAGACTGAAAGCTATTAGAAAGCTTTCAATTATACGAAAATAACTCGTCAGAATTAACAAAAAAGGTAGCTTTGCACAACAAGAAATTCATGGCGCGCCCGAGAGGATTCGAACCCCTAACCCCTGGATCCGAAGTCCAGTGCTCTATCCAGTTGAGCTACGGACGCAAAGTGCAACCTTTTTAATCATCTAGCATACTATCACATTTGCATTATTGATACAAAACTACCTTAATCAATTCCTACATTTTTAAAAATTTTATCAATCTATAAAACCAAATAAATAAACTTAAAATCACTAAAGAAAAAGTAATTTTTATCCCTCCTCCAGCCATTGCATCCCATTTCCCTCCCCAGTAAACTGAAGCCCAAATCAAAATTACCGCTTCAAAACTTAAACCTATTAAAAAAAACCTCTTTTTCTTATTCCCTGTTTTCACAAAGGCTCCAACTTTAAATCAGAAGACTTTAAATCAATTGGTTGGGCAGGTAAATTCCTCTCTCTCTTTTTTAATCTCTGTATTTTACTTTGTAAAAATTCTGAACTGTGCTGAAACTTTTTTAACTCTCTAATAGCTTGCTGGAAATCTTTCTGAGTCTCATAAATAAGTGACAAGTACCAATAAATACTTTGATCTTGAAAAAATTGAGAATGTTGTATCTGAATTTGACGAAACACTCGCTCTGATTCACTAAACTGTTCCTGCATAAGCAAAATTCTTCCTTTTAAAAATAAAAATTCTTTGTAAAATTGACTATCTTGATTTATTTTATTTAAATATTTATTTAATTCTAACAAACTTTCTTCCCATTTTTGAATTTCGAAAAACCCATAAGCTATTTTATAAGTATATAATAATTTTGTATTTATTTTTGATGACTGATCCCTTAAAAAAAACCAAAGAGAAAAAGCTTTTTCATGGTCATTTAATTTATCAAAAAAAATGTCCGCAAGCTTATCTTTAAAAATCAGTCTTTTTTCCTTGGTTGTTTCCTGTTGAGATAGATATTCATAAAACCAAGCTCCATCCCTAATAGACTTTTCTTCACAAAATTGTGCAGCTTTTAATGCAAAAACCAAGTCTGTTTTTTGTGAAGCAGATAAGAAATTTCGTGCTTTTCCACAATCTCCACGGCTTAAAGATTTTTTTGCTTTTCTCAAAGAATCTGTAAAATAAAAACAACTAACTGTACATAGAAAAAGAATAAAAAAGAAATATCCTTTTTTAAGTGTCTGAAAACTCTTTTGTATTATTTTCATCCTCTGCTACACCATTTGTTTCTGCATCCACTTCATTTAAAAGACTGGCACTTCTAATCCATTCTCCGGATTTTAATCTCATTAATCGCACACCTTGACCTGCTCGCCCTATAATAGAAACTTCCTGACAGGCAAAACGAATAGATTGTCCTTGATTAGTCATAACCAGAACTTGGTGATTATCCTGCACAACATGAGCACAAACCACTTCACCGGTTTTATCTGTTACTTTATGAGCTGTAAGCCCTTTACCACCTCTACGTTGAGATCGACACTCAGACAATAATGTACGTTTTCCATAAGCGCCTCTGGTAATAGTAAAATAAGATAGTTTGGAATCTTTACTAACATTTTCCATACTGATTACAGCATCTTCCTTTCTTAAAGTAACTCCTTTAACACCTTTAGCTTTTCGACCAATAGGTCTGACACTGGCTTCAAGAAAACGTAAGAGATAACCCTGTTTAGTAAAAATGAAAATATCTTCTCCGGGCTGACTAATACAAGCAGAAACCAGTTGATCTTGATCCGCCGTATCCACAGCAATAACCCCTCCTTTTCGAGGTTTTGAAAAATGCCTTAATTCAGATTTCTTAAATAAACCTTTTTTTGTAGCCAAACATAAGCAAGCTCCTGTCTGTTCAAAAGACTCTACAGGTATAACCACCTGAACAGATTCATCAGATTGAAGCTGAATAAGATTTTTAATGGATTTTCCTTTTGAAGTACGACTCATTCGTGGAATACGAAAAGTATCCAGCCAGTATAATCTTCCACGATCTGTCAACACCAATAACATACTGTGTGTATTTACACAAAGCGATTTCCATACACTGCTTCCTTCCGATTGTGTGCTACCTTTTAAACCTGTCCCCCCCCTTCTTTGAAGTTTATACTCTTCCAGAGAAATTTGTTTAATATCTCCTTCTGTATTCAAAGTAACCAAAACATCCTCCTTGGGAATGAGATCTTTATCTTCTACAATATCGTCCCCAGGAATAATGAGACTTTTTCGAGGAGAAGAAAATTTTGTTTTTATTTCATCTAATTCCTCATGAATAATTTTATATATCTCCTCTTCACTGGCTAAGATCTTCTGAAGGTTAACAATCTCTTTCATGAGACCTTCTAGTTCCTTATAAATTTTTTCTCGTTCCAAGCCGGTCAATTTTTGGAGACGCATATCCAATATAGATTGAGCTTGTAACTTAGATAATTCAAAGTTTTCCATAAGTTGTCGGCGGGCAACCGTCACATCCTTTGCCGCTCGAATGGTTTTTATAATTTCAGAAATATGTTCTAAAGCTTTCTTTAAGCCCTCTAGAATATGCGCTCGCGCTCGCGCCTTTTTTAATTCAAAAACCAATCTACTGGTTACCACTTGATAACGATGCTCCATAAAAGCCTGAAGCATTTGTTTTAATGAAAATAGCTGTGGTTGATTATGTTGATCCAAAGCCAAAAAGATAATGCCAAATCGAGTCTGCAACGTTGTATGTCGATATAATTGATTTAAAATAACCTCCGCATTTTCTTTTCTTTTTAAAGTAATAACAACTCTCATCCCCTCTCGTGAAGACTCGTCTCTAATATCAGAAATGCCTTCTAGTTTTTTGTCTTTAACCAGCTCCGCCATATTTTCTATAAGACGAGCCTTATTAACCTGGAAAGGAAGTTCATGAACTAAAATGATATCTTTTCCCTTCTCCTGCGTAATTTCTGTTTTAGCTTGTACAGTTATAATTCCTTTTCCGGTTTTATAAGCTGAGAGAAGACCTGCTCCACCTTTTATAATACCTGCAGTGGGAAAATCCGGCCCTGGCACCATTTGTATCAACTCATGTTCAGAAATAGATGGATCTTTAATTAAAGCTTGAAGAGCTGTACATATTTCTGACAAATTATGAGGTGGTATACGAGAAGCCATTCCCACGGCGATTCCTTCACTACCATTAACCAAAAGATTAGGAAATCGGGCAGGCAAAACCTGAGGAATCAATAAGGTGTCGTCATAGTTCCAAACAAAAGAAACTGTTTCTTTATCCAGATCCTCCAACAACTCCTCCGCCAAAGGAGTCATTCTCACTTCTGTATAACGAGGAGCCGCTGGAGCATCTCCATCCACAGAACCAAAGTTTCCTTGTCCATCCACTAAAATATGGCGCATGGAAAAATCCTGTGCCATTCTGACAATTGTATCATACACAGCTGCATCACCATGTGGATGGTACTTACCAATTACATCCCCTACAACCCGAGCAGATTTTTTATATGGCTTATCATGTGTGTTTCTGAGATTTTTCATAGCAAATAATATTCGACGATGTACTGGCTTCAAACCATCCCGCACATCTGGGAGAGCACGCCCTACAATAACACTCATAGAGTATTGCAGATAAGATTCTCTCATCTCCTGATTAATATCTATGTCAAAAATATTTTTTGAATCTTCACTATTCATATCTTAAATGTCCAACTGTCCGACAGATAAAGCGTTATCATAAATAAATTGTTTCCGTGGTTCCACTTTTTCTCCCATTAAAACACTAAATATTTGATCTGCCTGCACAGAATCTTCCAAAATTACCCGAAGCAATCGACGATTATCTTTATTTAATGTAGTTTCCCACAATTGTTCTGGGTTCATCTCCCCAAGCCCTTTATATCTTTGGATAAACACTCCTTTTTTAGCTTCCTCTATCAATTTTTTATAAAATAATTCATAACTGTAAAATATTTCTTTTTCCGCATCTTCTGATTTAGACCAACAAACAGAAAAAGGTAAAGAACTAAACTTTTGAAGCTGTAAAGACAAATCACACAGCTGTTTCCACTCTGCAGATTCCGCTCGATGTGTATCAAACAGAGCTTTTTTCTTCCTGGCATATCTTCCACTTTCAATAACAAAAGCCGTTTTGTCCAAATCCAATTTTAGCGCAACCGGCACGGTATCTTTTAAATTAGACAGTCTTTTTTCAAAAGCTGAAAAATGATTCTTTATTTGTTCCGGACTTTTTAAAATTTCAGAGAGAGATTCTTTTAAACTGGAGAAAAATTTAAGGCTTTCTTTCTCTGTTTTTTCTCCCATACTAAACAACATTTTTTCTCTCTTTTGAATATTTGATACAAACTGCATAGCTTCCTGTAAAAACCCCGGCCGCGCAGATTGATCTAAAAACTTTAACTGTTTTAATTGTTTTTCCAATAAATGCCGATTGAGAGCTTTTTCATCTTTTAAGTACTGTTCATCACCACCTTTTTTAACCTTGAAAAGCGGAGGTTGCGCTATATACACATAACCTTTTTCCAAAATCTCCGGCATTTGTCGATAAAAGAAAGTAAGCAATAAAGTTCTAATGTGAGAGCCGTCCACATCTGCATCCGTCATAATAATTATTTTATGATACCGTATTTTAGAAACATCCATATCTTCTCGCCCAACTCCAGCTCCCAAGGCCATGATAATAGTTTTAATTTCCTCATTGGAAAGCACTTTTTCAAATCGGGCTTTTTCTACATTAATAATTTTTCCTCTCAGAGGAAGAACCGCCTGATTTTTTCGATCTCTGGCCTGTTTGGCGCTACCACCTGCCGAATCTCCTTCCACTAAAAATAGTTCACACAGAGCTGGATCTCTTTCCTGACAATCCGCCATTTTCCCAGGAAGGGCACCACTATCTAAGGCCGTTTTACGGCGAGTTAACTCTCTGGCTTTTCGAGCGGCCATTCTAGCTTGCGCAGACTTAACACATTTATCAATAATTGTTCGAGTAGATGAAGGATTTTTGTCAAACCAACTTGTCAGATTTTCAAAAACAAAAGATTCCGTGATCCCTGTAATTTCACTGTTTCCTAATTTAGTTTTAGTTTGTCCTTCAAACTGCGGATCTTTAACTTTAATAGAAATTACCCCCGCTAAGCCTTCTCGGATATCCGCACCTTCCAAACCATTTTTAAAATCTTTTAAAAGATTTTTTTCCTGAGCATAACTATTAGCTACACGTGTGAGTGCTTTTCTAAAACCAACAAGGTGCACTCCTCCTTCCAAAGTATTTATATTATTGCAATAAGTGTAAATGGATTCAGAATAAGAGTCGTTCCACTGCAAAGCCATTTCTATTTCCACTTCTTTTTTCTTTCCTTCAAAAAATAAAATCTCAGGATGTAAAGGAGTTTTAATTTTATTGATATGAGTAACAAAATCAGAAAGACCTTGTTCAAAAACAAAGGTTTGGATTTTTTCTTGTGCACCTCTTTCATCTTTTATTTCAATTCTTAATCCACGGTTTAAAAAGGCCAGTTCCCGTAAACGACCAGCTAAAGTTTCAAAGTTAAATAAGACATCGTCATTGAAAATTTCTGGATCCGGCTGAAAATATGTATAAGTACCTGTTTCATTCACTTCTCCCTCTTCGCTCAAGGCTGCCTTAGGAATTCCCTTTTCATACTCTTGTTTCCATTTCTTTCCATCTCTTTTTACCTCCACCGAACAGAAGCTGGATAAAGCATTGACTACTGAAGCACCCACCCCATGAAGTCCTCCGGAAATTTTATAAGAATCATTATTGAATTTTCCGCCGGCATGTAAAACTGTCATCACTACTTCTAGTGCACTTTTCTCGTCTCCATGATGATCCACAGGGATTCCGCGGCCATTATCTTTAACAGATACAAATTCATTTGGATGTAGAATGACTTGTATTTCTGTGCAAAAACCAGCGAGAGCTTCATCTACGGAATTATCCACAATTTCACACACCAGATGATGATAACCTCTGTGACTAACGTCCCCTATATACATTCCAGGACGTTTTCTAATGGCCTCTCTGCCTTCTAGAATTTGAATAGAAGAAGCATCATAGTTGTTACTTATAGATGGCGACAAGGCTTCTTCCTTCATGTTGTTTTTCCTTCTTTTTTAAACATTTTCTAGGTAAAAAAACAGAAAATTTTGTTGTGTCCAGGCAGGATGACACTTGCGTGGAAGTTAACATCATTTGTACTGGAGCTTTCTCTAGAAATTGTAACAAATTTAATAACAAATGTTTATCTATTTCTGAAAAAACATCGTCCAAAAGAAGCAATGCTGATTTATTTTGCTTTTCCTTTAGCCATTGAATTTGAGCTAGTTTTAAGGCCAAAAGGAGGCCCCTTTCCTGCCCTTGAGAGCTGAAATAGCGAGCCTGTTTTCTCTTAAAAAAGAGTTTGAAATCATCTCTATGAGGACCATAAAGACAAGTGCCCCTTTCCATCTCTAAAGCTAGTCTTTCTTCTAGTTTTTTTCGGAATTTTTGATGAAAATTCACCTTTGATTCTTTATTATCCTTCTCATTTAACAAATCTGCGTCTATAAAAATTTTCTCCTGATCAATGCCTTTTACAAAATATTCCAGATTTGTCTCTTTCAAGGCATCCTCAGGAAACAGAACACTGCTTATTGGCAACAAAAACTGCTTTATTTCATTCAACCACGTCCGTCTAGCCACCACTAAATCAGAGGCTTTTTGAGTAAATATTTCATTTAAACTCATTAAGGTATCACTAGCTTTTTTCCTTGGAATTTGTGCTTTTTTTACTTGACTTAAAAAATGTTTTTTTGTTTGAAAATATTTTTGAAGCTTTTAACCACCTTGGATTTTCCGGTCTGAACTAAACAAAGATCCAACCAATCCCGTCTTTGTTGTGCTGATCCTTTTAAAAAAGTTAAGCTTTCCGGACTAAACAGCACTAGGGGCCACTTGGAAGAAATAAAAAAAGCATTACTTTTTATTATTATTAACAAAAATCTGCTTTCTTCCAGTAAGAGGGCTTAAGATAAGTTGAAGGATATCTGTTTTACCTTCTTGACAAATTTGTGCGGAAAGGAAGGCCTCCTCTTTCTGATTGTTCACTAAGCTTTCCGGCAAACACACTCTAAAAGATCGTATCCAGAATAATAATGTCAGTGCTTCTAAAAGATTGGTCTTACCTTTTCCATTATCTCCAACAATAAGGGAACGAGAAGCCGGAGAAAAAATAAAATCACTGTAATTTCTAAAATTCTTTAAGGTAACTTTTTCCAGGACCATTAAATTTTCATAGGCATGATTACAGCCAATCCCAAATCCTTCTCATCTGTTCTAATTAAAACCGGTTTATCTTTACCGTTAAATTCCATAAAAACATCTTCCTTCTTTATTGTAGCTAAGGCTTCTAACAGATAACGAGCATTAAAACGCACTTTAAGATCTTTTCCTTTCTTTGCCAAACATTCTACTTCATCTTTAGCAGAACCCATATCAGGATGTTCCGCCTCCATTTGTACAAGTTTGTTTTTAATTTGAAAAGTAACTCCCTTAAAACGACTATTGGAAAGTAAGGCCACTCTTCTAAGAGTTTGAATAAAATTTTCCGCATTTACTTTTACCTTTACAGAATGTTCTTTTGGAATAAGAAGTTGATAATCCGGATAAATACCCTCTACAAGTTTAGCACTCAAAACAGTTTCTCCAATACACAATAAAACGCGAGATTTTTCTACAGATATATTCACTTCTTCTTTTTCCGAATACGAAAGTAGTTTGCGCACTTCCTGAACACCTTTTTTAGAAATAATCACTCCACCCTCTAAGAATTGTTTGTCACAAGGATATTCCATTAAACCTAATCTATGTCCGTCTGTAGCCGTAAAACGAAAAAAAGATTTTCTTCCTTTTAAAATATTTTCAAAGAACACTCCGGTCAAATGGTACCTGGTTTCATCCATAGAAGCACAATATAAGGTTCTCTCAATCATTTCTTTCAAACTATCTTTTTTAATTTTAAAATGATTCTTCATTTGAAACGGAGGAAACTCAGGAAAATCTTTTACATTTAGACCTAATAGATGAAAAATAGAAGCCCCTTGGCTAAGACGAAGTTTTTTTCCTTGGGAATCTGCACTTAATTCAATTTCTCCTTGTGGTAATTCTTTTAAAATATCAAAAAGATTTTGAGCATCTACCACCACAAGACCCCCATCTTTCACTTTAGCTGTAATTTGGCTCTGTAAGCTATTGTCCTGATCGGTAGCTCGTATAAGTATATGGTTTGATTTTGCCTCTAGTAACACTTTGGACAAAATAGGTATGATATTGCGCTTTTCTATTAATGAATGTGCCTGGGAGATTAGAAAGAAAAAATCATCCCGTTTCACTTTTATATTTAAAGCCACTGTGAAATCCTCCGTATACTATAATAATATTTATTTAATCGTAGTAGTATACTAGTTAATATCAAAAAATAGGAGGATAAGCACTCCATTTTATTAAAAAAAACCTGTGAATAAAAATGTGAATAAAGAGTGTGAATAAGATGTGAGTGGAATCTTATATTTTTATTCACATTTTTTCACTCTGGTATGGATATTCTGTTGAATCTGTTGAAAAGCAGATTTAAAGGAGTTGTCAGAGGATAATAAAGGCAGATTTTTTTGTAATGCTTTTAACACAGTACTGTGATCCCGGCCCCCAAAAAATCTTCCAATTGTTGAAAGGGAAATATGGAAATCTTGTCTGGCAATATGCATGGCTATATTGCGAGCTGAAATAAGTTTTATGTTTCTATTTCTGGAAGATAAATCTGGCCCATTCTTCAGATTAAAAAAAGAGCAAACTTCTTCTTGAATTATCGTTAGAATCTCCCTGGTTTTTGAAGAGGTCTCAGTAAAGTTTTTTTTATATTTTTGATTGGTTGTGGAGGATTTTTTTTCATATGAAGTAAATGGAAATAAATTTTCCAAGAGCTCTAAAGAAGGTGAAGTTTTTTGTAATTCACAAAACATTTTAATTTTATTAAGACAACCCTCCAGCTCTCTAATAGAATCAGTGGGAATTTTAAGTATATAAGATAAAAGCTCTTCACCAAGAGAGAGCTTCAAGGCAAGAGTTTTGTTTTTCAGAATAGCTAACTTGGTTTCTGGATCCGGGTATTGAATATCTGCAACAACACCACCACCAAACCGCGTTTTTATTCGCGTTTTTAGCCCTTTTATATTTTTTGGAGCGGCATCACTGGCTAAGACAATCTGACAATGTCCTTGGATTAAAGCTTCAAAAGTATGAAAAAACTCCTCCTGAGTGCTTTCCCCGCGACCTAAAATTTGGATATCATCCAATAAGAGAATATCAATATTTTGTCGATATTTTTGTCTGAATTTGTCCATTTCATTTTTTCTTATATGTAGAATACATTCATTGAAGAAGCGTTCAGCAGAGAGATATCGGACAGTTAAATGAGGGTGTTTTTTTTCCACTTGAAGTCCAATAGCATGTAAAAGATGTGTCTTACCAAGGCCACTGCTTCCATAAATAAAAAAGGGGTTGGAGTGATTGCTTGCAGGGTTTACAGCGATACTTTTAGCCACAGCAAGAGCAAAACAATTGGAGGATCCTTGAATGAAAGAAGAGAAATTCCAAGCTTTTATAAATGAATTAGGCGACTTTTTAGGGTATTTTGGGAAAATAAGCTTTTGTAAGTTTTGAGGGTTTGGTTTATTTATTTTTGTTAAATTTAAGAGATTTGGATGTTTTTTTATAAAGTCTTTGTCAAAGGAGATGATTTTAATAGACTGATAGTCTTCCTCTTTGGTAAGTAGCTTTTGGCCCTTCATCTGCTCTATTATTTTAGGTAAATAATCATGAAGGATATTCTGATGAAAGAGAGAAGGAACTTTTAGAGTGAAAGACTTTTTTCCATTTGATAGATGGCTTTCCAGCTGAACCTGTGAAGCTACAGATTGAAAAATATGGGAGTTTTGATCAGGATTTTCGATGTTTTTTCTAATGAAATCCCATAATTTCTGTTCTAGCACAGAACCCCCAAGTTCCTAAAATAGAAGCCCTTTGTTTGTGTTAATGCGAAGATGTGAGGCAAAGAGATTATGTGTGTAGCACACTCCTCTTCTTGACGGGAAGAGGAATTCTGTGCTTTTATAGTGCGTCAAATATATTTTTACAGGATAAGTGAAAGATGAAAAGAACATACCAACCCAGCCGAAAAAAAAGAAGTAATTCTCATGGGTTTAGAGCCAGAATGGCTGACAAAAGTGGTAGAGAAGTATTGAGTCGTAGAAGGCGGAAAGGCAGAAAAAGTCTTTGTGTAAGCATTGGTGGAAAATAACAAGCTGAATATAATAGGCAAAGAAATTGGTACGCAGCAATAGAATTTATACTCTAAATAAAAAGAAGGATTTTGAGAAACTTAAAACACAAGGCCAAAAATTAAAGCAAAAGTTTTTTTTTATCGTCTATAGAAGTAATCAACTTTCTTATTCCCGTGTAGCCTGGGTTTTTCCTCGTTGGATAGGAAAAGCGGTGCTTAGAAATCGTTTTAAAAGATGGGGACGAGAAGTTTTAAGAAGTATTCAATATCCAGAAGGTCAGGATCTGTTAATAGGTTTTGAAAAAAGAGAAAAAGGTTTTTATAAAACAATGAAATATAAAATATTTTGTCATACTTTTAAAAAAGTTCTTCAATGTATACCTTTTTGAAAAAGAAGATAGTTTTTCTTCTTTTATTTTTATTGCATCTGTATCGTACTTTTCTATCTCCGCATCTTGGAGGGGCTTGTCGCTTTTCCCCTTCCTGTTCCAGTTATGCTGAGAGGCTTTTATACTCTTCGAGACAATCCCTCCTACAGACTATTTGGTTAATTTTAAAACGTTTAAGTAAATGTCACTTTTTTGGTCCTTTTGGTTTTGATGAGCCAAGCTTGGAAAAACAAAGTTTAAAAAAGTAGTTTTAAATATTAAAATTGGAAAATTATGAAAGAAAAAAATCACTTTATGGATAAAAATACCTTAATAGCAGTGGGTTTAATTTTTATAGCCTGGTTTAGCTGGGATGCTTATATGAGGAAAAACTATCCTTCCCCTTCTTCTGTTCCTCTAGCTGTTGAAGAGAAAAAAGAACAAGCTGAAAAAACAGATTCCTTAAGCCAAAAACCTTCTAATTTAGCAAAAAAGAAAAAAAATACTTCTAAAATAAAACAAAACCCTGAACAGGTTTTTTCTTTTGAAAGCCCTGAGTTAACACTTCTTTTATCTTCTAAAGGAATGGGTTTTAAAAAGATTGTTTTGAATAAAATCAGAGATCGTCAAAATCAAAAGATAAAGTTTTTTGATTTAAAAGATTTAAGTTTAGAGAATGTAGAAGAAAATGAAAAAAGCGCTTCAAAAATCTTTTTAAGAAAAAGGTTGCCGTTTGAAACTTATATAAGCAGTGATGAAAAAGCATTGGATTTTCAGATTAAACAAATATCTGACAAAATTTGGGAAGGGAAGGCCCTTTTAAAAGAGGGCGTTTCTGTTACAAAAACTCTTGAAATACTGCCAGAGCAATTCACTGTTAAAACAAAAGTTATTTTATCTGGCAAACTCAGAGAAGGAATGTTTGTAAAAACTTTTTTAATTCAACTAGATAAGGAATTAAAGAAAACTAATAGTTTATTTGCTATGTTTGTTTTACCGGATTTGTTATCTTTATTTGTTTCTTCAAAAACCGGCATTCATCAAAAGCCTTTCCCTCCTTTGGAAGATGAACAGGAAACACTTGAATTTGTATCTGAGGTTCCTCGTAACGGCGTAAGAGCGGCGGCTGTGGGATCAAAGTATTTTGGCCAAGCTATTTTAGATAAATCCTCTGTTCAGCCTGAGTTTACGATGCACTCTCTTTCCAAAAAATGGATAGGAGTTTTAAAACACACTGTTCTCAGTGTAGATCAGGATTTTGTTTTATCTTATCAAACTTTCATGGGGCCTAAAATTTTACGACTTTTAAAAGAGAAATCTCCAGAGTTGGTAGAGTGGGTGGATTTTGGATTTTTTGGAATTCTTTCTCGTTTTATTTTGGAAATTTTAAGTTTTTTTCACTCACTTGTTGGTAATTGGGGTGTGTCTATTATTTTATTGACATTACTGGTGAGACTTTTACTTTTACCACTTGTGCTTTCTTCGCATCGTTCAATGGCGGTGATGAAAAAAATACAACCAGAATTACAAAAGATTAAAGAAAAATTTAAAAAAGATCCTCAAAGAATGAATCAGGAAGTTATGGCTTTAATGAAAACTCATCGAGCTAATCCTTTGGGAGGTTGTTTACCCATGCTTTTACAAATTCCAATATTTTGGGCACTTTGGAGAGCTTTGTCTAACAGTTATTCTCTTTATCAATCTCCTTTTATATTTTGGATACAAGATTTAAGTCATAAAGATCCATTTTATATTTTGCCAGTTTTAATTGGAGTGGCGATGTTTGTACAACAAAAAGTCTCTCCGGCTATTGGAAATAAAGAAATTGCACGGGCTATGCAAATTTTACCTATTTTTATGGTGCTTATTATGATAAGTCTTCCTAGTGGATTAACGCTTTATGTGTTGATTAGCTCTGCGTTTGGTTTACTTCAACAGGTATATTTGAATAAAGAACAGGCTCTCTTAGGCGGCGCCAGTGTCAGTGAAAAGAAACCTGAAACTAAACAGATAGATAATGAAAGTAAAATAAAATAACAAAGGAAAGGGCAATGTTTAAAAATCTTTTTAAAGAAAAAGAAATATCACCAAAAGATTTAGTGGGAAAACTATTACAGGAACTTTTGGAACGAGGAGATTTTCAACTTTCCTTTTCCATTGATCAAAAAGATCAGGAGATTTTCATTAATATTTTTGGAGAAGATGAAGGTTTATTAAAAACAAAAGAGGGTCGTTTATTATTGGCTCTTCAAACCTATTTTAGTAGAGTGGTGCAAGCTCATTATCAGGAGGAGGAGTTTTTTGTTCGAGTAGATTCTGAGAATTACTTTGATGAAAGAGATGAAAGATTACTCGATTTAGCGGAAAAGCTTAAGGAAAAAGCTATTGCTACAGGCAGATCTGTGTACTTAAGAAAAGCATTACCTCCTTTTCAGCGTCGAAAAGTACATCAATTGTTAAATAAAGATAATCAGGTGAAAACTATCTCAGAAGGAGATGGATTTTATAAAAACATTCGCATCGTTCCTTCTTCTTTAAAAGATTCAAAATCTTTTCCGGAAGGTAATTATTAAAATGAGGACTCTTTGTCCTCGTCCTCAGGATGAAGACACAATTTGTGCTTTAGCCACCCCGCCTGGTCAGGGAGCTCTAGCTCTTATTCGTGTTAGCGGGAAACAGGCTTTTACAGTAACCCGAAAATTATGCCCCTTTTTGCCAAAGCCAAAGGATATCATTTCTCACCGTATTTATTTTGGGATTTTGTTTTCCTTAGATAAAAAAGATCCTGTGGACGAGGTTTTAACCTCCTGTTTTGTTAATGGAAAATCTTTTACAGGAGAGGAAAGTACGGAAATTTCCTGTCATGGCGGAAAATTTATAGCAAAAGAAATTTTAGATAATCTTGTTTCTGCTGGTGCTCGTTTGGCGGAACGAGGGGAATTTAGTTACAGAGCTTTTATGAATGGTCGGATCGATCTTATACAAGCAGAAAGTATTTTACAGCTGATTGACAGCCGAAGCCCTGTTTCTCATCAGCAGGCCCTTAAAAGTTTAAAAGGAGAAATATCTTCAGAATTAAAAACCCTGGAAAAAGATTTATTAAAACTCCTGGCTTTTGTGGAAGCTGGTATTGATTTTTCCGATCAGGATATTTCTTTGGTTTCCATTGAAGAGCAATTGAAACTTTTGGAAAAAATACAGGGAAAAACACAACAATGGATTAAAAACTTTCAACAGGGAAAAATTAACCGAGAGGGGTTTTCTGTTTTATTAATGGGGGCGACTAATTCTGGGAAATCTTCTTTATTTAATTGTTTAATTGGAGAGAGTAGGGCAATTGTTACCTCTCATCCTGGAACGACAAGAGATATATTAGAATCCAGTTTGCTGTTTAATCAAAGGGAGTTTCGCTTAAAAGATACAGCGGGTTTTAGAGAGAGTTCTGATCCCATAGAGCAATTGGGATTAAAAAAAGTTTTAGAGGAAATAAAATCTTCTCATTTATTGTTGTTTTTAGTGGACGGAAATCAGCCTATAAATAAAAAATCTTTCTTGGGCTTGGATCACATAACAAAAGAACAAAAACTTCTCTTAGTTTTTAGTAAATCAGACTTAACATCTTCTGCGACAGATAGAAAAAAACAGGAAGAGACAGCAGAGATTTTGTTGCAAGAGGTTTTATTAAAACATGGTGCAAAAATTGAAGTTTGTCAGAAACCAATATGGATAAGTTCTAAAACCAAAGAAGGAATAGAAACCTTAAAAAATGTTTTCTGTTCAGTTTCAGAAACAGAGGTAGGAGAGGTTTTTCTCTCTAATTCCAGGCATTTATCAGCTATAGAGCAAATAAAATTTTTTTTAGATAAGGCAGAAATTTTATTAAAGCAAAACAGTTCTCCGGAGTTTGTTGCCTTTGAAATGCAATCAGCTTTGAAAGCTTTATATGAAATGACGGGTCAGGAATATAATGAACAAGTTGTGGAGCAGATTTTCAAAGAATTCTGTCTTGGGAAGTAATGATTTTTCTTCGCGTGTTTAATAGCTTGCTGATAAAATAGTCATTCCCGCGAAAGCGGAAATCCAGTTTCTGGATTCCTGTTTGCACAGGAATGACGAACATTTACAGGGATGAAAGTTATTACAATAAGAAAATTATTTTTTATAAAAGATAAAGAAAAAAGCCCAAGCTATAGTGACTTGGGCTTTTAGTTTTAAGTGTTAATAAAAAGTATCTTAATCAAGAAGATCAAAGAAATTTTCTGCAGTACAGTCATCGTAATCACTATCTCCTAAAGCGTCTGAATGATCACTTAGCTAACTCCCAAACTCATCTTCCTCATCTAGCTTTCATCATCTTGCTGGGCTACCAGCAGTTTGGTTGGCAGTCCAACACAGTAAAGCTCTTTTGCAAGCACTGGCTTCATCATCATCATCCCCGGCTGAGTCACAAATTCTGCTTAATATACCAAAAGCCAGAGCGAAAAGTTTCTTGATTTTCTTCATCTGCTAGCAAAATGAAAAGATATTGTGATCAGTACCATCAAGAGAGAAATAAGACAGAGCATCGTATATATCGTCATCATCATCAAGATCTATCTCTTTTTTTCATAAGGATCGGTACCGTCATGAGTGCTAATTATTAATTTATCACTAGAGAGTGCCCATAAGCCAGTAGCATCGTCGTCTCCACTAGCTGTAGTAGGAGATGTTGTATCTGAGGGTTTCTTACCTGCTGAACCTGAACCATCACCTATTTTGATGAGAAGAGCTTCTACAATTTCCTCTCCATCATTAGTGTCATCAGCTAAAATGGTTACCACATCATCATTTTCCGCCAGCCATTCCAAAGTAGATTTAGCTTTCTCTTCATTAGCTGTGTTTTCAATCCACTCAATCCAACCCTTTCCCCCAATGGATAAGTAACATTTTAGATCACTGAGTTTATATTCATCCTCTTCTTTGGAGAGCTCTTCTAAATCAGATTTAGTTCCACTAGTTAATAACTTTTTATAAATTTCTTCAAGTTGTCCGACTTTTAGAATGGTAAGAGTTCTGTACATTCTGCTTTTTCTCTTGCATTATCATAAATATCACTACAACTTTCTTTACAACTATCTCGCTTGAGCATGTTTCAGTGTTGTCACCACTATCTTTATCACATTGAACTTCTGCAGGTGGTGGTGGAGATGTAGTTGTTGTTGTTGTACCGGCGGGAGTGGTGGTGCCTGGTTTGCAGCTTGTGAAAAGGGATAAGGCCAAAGAGATAGTGAATAAACTAAAGGAGATGAAAATTAAAGAAAGTAAGTATGATTTTTTCATGTAAGTTTTCCTTTGTTGGTAATTTTAAGATATTATAACTACCTAATTGGTATTATTTCCAGTGTTTTTATACTCTATTAGGGCCTAAGGCCAAGATTTAAGTGTATTATGTAAGGAATTTATTTGGAATTTGACTAATATTCAGTCACTAATGAAAAGGTATAAATTTATAAAATAAGCTCCTTTATCCTCGGGGAATTATATAAATAACAAAGAAATAAGGTAGAAAATAATGAGTAAAATTCTTTACAAAACCCCCTATATTTTAAACAATTTATTATTGTTGAACAATGCACAATAATTTGTTTTAAGAAACTGATAAGTGGCTTCCTATTCCTGTTTTCACAGGGATAAATTTTTTTGTATAGAACTGACTGTCATTCCCGCGTACGCGGGAATCCAGTTTTCTGGATTCCTGTTTTCACAGGAATGACAAACTTTTCACAGGAATGACGATTTTTGCTTTTATGTAGGGATGATAAAAATTATAGTGAAATAAGGAAACTATGGAAACACATTTTGATGTTATTGTTGTAGGTAGTGGGCATGCTGGTGTGGAAGCCAGCACCGCTGTGGCCAGGCAAGGCTTGTCTGCTTTAGTTATTACAGTGAACTGGGATAAAACCGCCCACATGAGCTGTAATCCCTCTGTAGGTGGGCTTGGAAAAGGGCATATTGTTAAGGAATTGGATATTTTAGGTGGTTTGATGGGGCAAGCCGCAGACGCCACCTGTATTCAGTTTAAAAGGTTAAATTCCAGTAAAGGACCAGCTGTTAGAGGTTCCCGCGCTCAGTGTGATAAAGATTTATATAGCGCTTATGTAAGAGATTTTTTGTCAGCGGAAAAGAATATTTCTCATTTATCAGCAGAAGTAAAATCTCTAATTTTAAAAAACAATACTTGTGTGGGTGTTGTAACAGATAAAGGAGAATCTCTTTTTGCCAAGGCTGTTGTACTTACAACCGGGACTTTTATGAAAGCTATTATGCATATTGGTTCAGCTCAAACCGCTGGCGGCAGAGTGGGTGAACAAGCCACTTGCGGACTTTCCGATCAGTTAAAAAGCCTGGGCTTAAAGGTGTATCGATTAAAAACAGGCACTCCTCCCCGACTGGAAAAATCTAGTATTGATTTTTCTAAAACGAATTCGCAAAGAGGAGATAATGTTTTTCTGCCTTTTAGTTTTTTTAGTCCTAAAACTTTAAAACTTCCTCAACAGCTTTGCTATTTAACTTATACCAGTGAAAAAACTCATGAAATTATTCGGAAAAACTTAAAATTTTCGCCGCTTCATACAGGAGCTATTCAAAGCACTGGACCTAGGTACTGTCCCAGTATTGAAGACAAAGTCACCCGCTTTGCTCATAAGGACCGGCATCAAAGTTTTTTGGAGCCAGAAACTATAAATGGCACTTCTATTTACTTACAAGGTATCTCTACCAGTCTTCCGGAAAAAGTACAGTTGGAGTTTTTAAAAACAATACCCGGCTTAGAAAAAGTAAAAATTTTAAAACCAGGATATGCCGTGGAGTATGATTTTTTCGATCCACAAAGTCTGTTCCCCACCTTGGAAACAAAAGCTTTTAGTAATTTGTTTTTTGCTGGGCAAATTAATGGCAGTAGTGGTTATGAAGAAGCCGCTGGCCAGGGTTTAATAGCTGGATTAAATGCCGCTTGTAAAATTAAAAATAGAAAACCACTCATTTTAAAACGGCACGAAGCCTATATCGGTGTCCTGATAGATGATTTGGTTACTAAAGGAACAAAAGAACCTTATAGAATGCTGACCTCTCGAGCAGAACATCGCTTGGTTTTAAGGGAAGATAATGTCATGGAGAGACTTTTTAAAATCAGCTGTGAATATGATTTATTGTCAAAGGAAAAACAGAATCTTTTATTTAAAGAACTGGAACAGAGAAAAAAGTTAACGAACTTAATTGATTCTTCTCGTGTGGTGGCTTCAATGGAGATGAACAAAAAACTAAAGGCTTTGGAAATAAATCCATTAGAACAAGCGCAGAATTTGAAAAAGTTTTTTTGCAGACCTGAGGTAAGTTGGCAGACGATAAAAGATCTTTGGAAAAACAATCTTTTGAGATCTTCTATTAAGGATTTTTATGAGAAACAAAGCCCGGAGAATTTTTCTAAAAACAGCTGGGAAGCAATAGAAATTAATATAAAATATGAAGGCTATATAGCAAGAGAGAAACAGTTTATAGTTCAAACTCAGAAAATGGAAAATACAAAAATTAGAAACCTGGAATATGACAAAGTGAGAGGTCTTTCTTTGGAAGCTTTGGAAAAATTACAAAAAATTCAACCAGAAACATTGGCGCAAGCTAATCGGATTAGTGGGATGCCTCCAGCGGCTATTCAGGCTATCCTTATTCATTTAAAATCTCTTGGTTCTTTGTAGGTTTTAAACTCAATAAGGTAAACAATGTTTATTAGAAATAAATAGTTTGTTTCCAAGGTAAAATTGTGCAGTCTTTTCTATTTTGTTTATGTGTTCCCCCATAGATTAAAAAAGAATGCTTAGATTTTACATTAGAATATTTTTGATATAATCTTAGATTTTTAAAAAATCGATCGTTAATAGTTTCCCCCGATTTAATTTCTGTAATAAATAAATCTCTGTTTTTTTGAAATAAAAGATCAATTTCCACCCCTTTATTATCCCTCCAGAAA
Source organism: Bdellovibrionales bacterium (assembly GCA_965226095.1). Lineage (GTDB taxonomy): Bacteria > Bdellovibrionota > Bdellovibrionia > Bdellovibrionales > UBA1609 > JANQSP01. The sequence continues at coordinate 359,010 of OZ245336.1, forward strand.
TAAAAATTCAAACCTAACCTGTGATTGTTATTATATTTAAAATATTCACTAATGATCATAGATTCGAAAATAGATCCTTTATAAGGTGATAATAGTATATCTTTTGATCTGATCTGTAGAAGATAACATAATAACCCGGGGTCATAAAAATATAGTTTAGCTGTTTTAACCAGTTTTTTTGAAAAATTTTTGTGGTGTGGTTTTAAAAGAAAAATGATATAACTAGCTTCTAAAATAGAAAGCCAAGATTGCACAGTTCTTATATTAATTCCAGTTACATTGCTTAGTTCGGAATAGTTTATAAGTTGCCCATTTCGACCGGCACATAATCTTAAAAATTTTTGGAATAAAGACAGGTCTTTTATATTAACTAGTTGGCGTAAATCTTTTTCTAAATAAGTTTTAACATAATCTTCATACCACAGATGTGGAGGTAATTTAAAGTTTTTATTATATAGCACAGGATAAAATCCTTTGTATAAAGTTTCATCTAAAGTTCCCAGTGTTTTTTTTATTTCAGAAATGGAAAAAGGTAGTAGTTCTACTAGACCTACTCGACCGGCTAAAGACTGACTAATTTTGGATAATAAGCCAAACTGTTGAGAGCCAGTTATTATGAAGTATCCTGGTTTTTTAAGATGATCTACGATTCCTTGCATATAAGAAAAAAGCTCAGGGACATTTTGTATCTCGTCAATTAAGAGGCCGTTTTTCGATTGTGTTAGGAAAGCTTTAGGATCTTTCTTAGCAAAATTTTGCTGATCTAGATCTTCCAAAGAAACATAAGGTTTTTTATTAAAAACAGCTTTTGTGAGAGTGGTTTTTCCTGATTGTCTTGGACCTGTAACAGCTACAACAGGATAAGATTGAGCTAGATCTATAAGTGTTTTTTTAGCATTTCTTTGGTACATAATATGTTAAGATTAACATAACTATGGTACTAATTCAATACTTATATACATAATTAGTACTATATTATAGGTTTTTAAAGTGAGGGGAGATGCAAAAAGGAATTAAAAAGTTAGAAAAACCAAAGTGGGTTTCCTCTTTATTGAATTCGGATCAGCAAGCAAAACTAGGGATATATATACAACAGTTATTGCACTTTAATAAAACAGTTGCTTTGTTTTCTAGAAAACAGTCTGCGGATTTTTGTTGGGAGCTAGCTTTAGACAGCTTGATAGCAGGGAGGCTTATTTTAGAAGAATGTAAAAATATAAAGATAGCAGATATTGGATCAGGGAATGGTTTTCCTGGGATTATCTTAGCTTTATTACAGCCCTCTTGCTCTTTTTTATTATTTGAACCCAATAAAAAGAAAGCTCAGTTTTTGGAATATTGTATTTGGAAGATGAATTTATCTAATGTGAAAGTAAAAAATATGCGGATTGAAGAATACCCTAAAAAATTAAAGTATGGAGTTTCTAAAGCCTTTTTATCCTTGGAACAAAGACTTATTTTAACAGAATCGGTGTTTGTATCCGATGCCAGCTATTATCATTTTTGCTCTAAGGAATGGGAAAGAGAGTGGAATAATTTAGATTTGCAAAAAAAATGGCAGGTAACTCCTCAAAATTATTCCTATCTTTCTTTTTTGTCAGAAAGAGTCTTATTGAAAACAGTGAAAAAATAATTGAGTTTGGTAGTTAAAACAGTAATGTTCCACGTGGAACATTTATGGGACTTTATCCTTAATTGAACTACTTTTTAAAGCCCCTGTGAAATATTTTCACGCTATTAGGGCTTATAAAGACCTAAATTAGAGTAAATATTTGACAAATAAATGAGAGAGTAAATAACTTACTTTGATAATAGAAAACCTATTGTTGAGAGAAGAAAATATGAAATTTTTATTTTTTATGGTGTTTTTATTTCATGTCGTAGTATTTGGTGAAAATCAACTTATATCAAGTGCATCAGATATAATAAAAATCAAAAATCAAGAAATATCCTCAAAGATGGAAACTTGTATATACCTTACTAATGTATGGGTGTTTACGAAGTTCATGATATATGAAGGATTAATTTGTCCTAAGAAGTATCTTTATAGTGAGGATACTCAAAAAGAAGATTTAAATGAACAAAGGTTACGATGTGTATGGGAGGAAATAAAAGAACATTTTCCGGAAATTAAAGAATCTGTTCCAGATACAGAAACACGTTTAGCTATTGAACTTGTGGAGGAATATTTTGAATCATCCAGCGACATACTTAATTCTATTTCTTTATCTGCCAAACCATTTATAGGAAACTTGGAAGAAGAGCAATATGCTCAATGTGGAGAGGAATCTGAAGATATGGGATCAGAAGAACTAAAGAAATTACTAGATTGTGGCCTAAAGGTAATAACTGATAAGAAAGCAGAAATTGGTTGTTCTTAAAATTATCTTTATAAAGAAACTCTATAAATTTTAAAAATGTTCCACGTGGAACATTTAAAAAGTCATCTCTTCTAAACCAGTCTTTAGGCTTAGGAAGAAATACAAATAAATTTTGACTTCATTATTTGGTTATGTAAGCCTTATTTAAATAATCTTCTTTTCGAAGATTTATTTAATAAATAAAAATGGAGGATAATTTATGAAAAAATTAATAATAGTAGCTGGTTTCCTATGCTTTAGCGTCTTTGCTTTTGCAGGGGAGAGAAATAGTTTTATAGGACTTTCTTTTGGGAGTTCATTTTTACCTTCGAATAGTTATGAATACTCGGATATAAACGGAGCTCTTATTTATGGTCATAGAATAACTTCGCAAAGTTTTGGTGTTGTAGGTCTTGATTTATCAACTATTAAAGCCGGTGGATTGCTTTTTGGATATGAACATGAGTTTACTTCTGGTAAAAAGTGGTCGCCTGGTGCAAAGGCTAGTTTATTAGTTGGTGTTCATGAATGGACTACTTTAGGACTTGGAGCAGATATTGGTTTATTTTTAAAAATGGGACCTGCTACAAGTAGATGGCAAGGTGTGGCTCAGACCGGAGTGAGATACTTTTCAGCAATTGGTGATTTAGGTGAATCCTTTGGAGATAAAATTAAGCACTATATCTCTGTTGCTTTAAGGGTAAACTTCTAAGAAAATTCCATATAAAATATATTTAAAACTTCACGGGGAACACAATGTTCCCCGTGGAACATTAAAGCTACCTGTAGCTTAATACTGCACAGCGCAAAGACTAAAGTCTTATTTTTCTAAGCAAAAATAGTCATTTTTACAGCTTAAATTATCAGTTTCAAGGCTAAGGTTTGACTATTTAAATGGATAGTCATGCCTAGTCAAAAGCCGCTTTTAATCTGGACAAGCTGAATATTCAATGAAAAACTGAATACTCAAAAGAGGATCTTAAGCCATGGCCTGGACAATTTGTATAGCTAACCAAAAAGGAGGGGTGGCAAAAACTACAACTGCTCTTAATTTGGCTACTGCCCTGGCTTTGAAAAATAAAAAAGTACTTTTAGTGGATATGGATCCACAAGCTTCCGCATCAAGTGGTTTATCTATTACTTCTAATAAAGGTACTTATCAGGCGTTGATGCAGATTCAAGCAGTAAAAGAGCTTATTTGCACTAGTTCAGTGCCTAACTTGGAGCTTCTGCCTGCCCAAACTGATTTGGCAGGAGCAGAATTGGAATTAGTAAATGAACAAGATCGGGTGTTTTTTCTAAAAAAAACCTTGGAAGATGTAAAATGTTTCTATGATTTTATTTTTATTGATACAGCCCCTTCTTTAGGTCTTTTAACTTTAAATGCAATGGTTTGTTCTAATTCTTTTATTGTTCCTTTACAGTGTGAATATTATGCTTTGGAAGGTTTGAGCAGGCTTTTGGAGACAGCCAGGGAAGTAAAAGATAGATGGAATAACTCATTGAAATTACAGGGAATTTTGCTTACTTTATTTGATTCCAGGAATTCCTTAAGTCATAAAGTGGAACAAGAAGTGCGAAAGCATTTTTCCAATCAGGTATTTAAAACACTTATTCCCCGTAATGTAAGATTAAGTGAAGCACCCAGTTTTGGGAAATCTATTTTTCAACATGATCCTCATTGTTCAGGAGCGGTGGCATACGAACAGTTGGCCGGAGAGCTTTTGCATTCTCTGCACTTCGACCAAAATGCACCTGCACCTTTTGTATCTAATGAGCCACCGGGAGCATCTTTGTAATGTCTAAGACCCCTCAGGATTCTTTAAAAACCGGTCGTAGAGTAGTATTAGGCCGAGGACTTGATAGTTTATTCAGAGAAACACTGCCTTTATCACCACAGCCTTTGAAGAAAACAGAGTCTATCACTCCCCCTTTATTTTTACCTATTGAGCAATTAGAATCCGGTTCTCACCAACCCCGTAGTGTGTTTGATAGGGAAGCTTTAAAAGAACTCGCTCAGTCCATTAAAGAAAATGGGTTGATTCAACCTATTGTCGTTCGTAAAAAAAGCTTTGAAAAATATGAAATTATAGCTGGAGAAAGAAGGTGGAGAGCCGCTGGAATGGCGGGTTTACATAAGGTGCCTGTGTGGTTTGCAGATGATAAACAAAAAACAAAAAAAAACCGAGCGGTTTTAGCCTTAGTGGAAAATATACAAAGGCAAAACTTAAGTTGTATAGAAGTGGCAAGAGCTTATAAAAATATTATTCAACAACATAATCTTACTCAAGAACAATTAGCGCAACAACTAGGAGTCGCTCGCACGTCCGTTACTAATCACTTAAGGCTTTTTGATTTGGATCCAAAAGCACAAGAACTTTTAGTAAATAAAAAACTATCTTTTGGTTTAGCAAAAATTTTATTGCAGGAAAAAAACTATAAACAACAATTAAAATTGGCCATGTATTTTGTTTCTAATAATTTAGGAGTGAGAGAAGCAGAAAAATTTTTACAGTCACAAATAAAATATAAAAATAAAAAAAGTATTCATACATCTGATAAGTCTCCTACTTGGCAAAAACAAACATTAAAAAAAATTCAGGATAAGCATGGAGTAAAGACAAGTTTAAGATTTAAAAAAAAGGGTGGAGAGCTTTGCCTACGATTTTACTCTAATGAAGAATTACATTATTTAATGGATCTATTATTATGTCCGCCTCCGAAAAAATAGAGGAACTAGGCGCTTCCCTTATTCTTACGCGAGGCACTCACTTTGAAGGGAAACTCAGTTTTGAGGGGATAGCCAGACTTTGTGGGAGCTTTAAAGGGGAAATTCATAGTCCGGGAACTTTAATTATTGAGCAAGGAGCTAAAGTATCTGCTCAGATGGAAGTTTGCGAAGTCATAATAAAAGGAACTTTTCGAGGGGACATAACAGCCAGCAGACAAATCACTTTGCTTTCCGGTTGTGAATGTTATGGAGCTTTAACCGCTCCGCACTTGCATATTGAAAAAGGTGCTTTGTTTGAAGGTCATTCGGTGAAGAAAAAATAAAATTATTTTCCTTGAGCTTTTCGACGAGCTACCTCTGTGAATACTTTTGTGTAAATATTTTTATATAATTCAGGGTTGAGAATTTCTGCTCCTCGTGAGCCTCCTTGGCTATAAGAACTTACCTGCTGAAGAATCACTCTGGATTCCACGTAATTTTTCTTTATTTCTTCCAGATTGACAGACACTTCATAAGTGGTGCCGGTTTGGTAATTAGGCTGACTGGATAGACCGGCTAAGATAGCATAGCCAAGAGACATAGGTTTTGAACTATGGGCGACAATCAAACCTCCATCCATATCCTGATTTTTAATAATATATCCTTCATCCTGTAAAACAGTTTTAAACGCTCTAAAAACGTTGTTATAACTGCTGTCTTTAAAATGTTTAACCTGTAAAGATCTTCTTTGTTGTGGAGATAATTTTGTAGTTGCGCACCCAGCAAGTAAAAATAGAAAACTGAAGTAAAAAAACCATAGTTGACGCATAAGAGATTCCTCCTTTTCTGTGATTAAAACTGGGAACTGACGATAGAGTAATTTTTAACAAGGTTTTGGTCATCAAAAATAATGATTAAATCGAAGCTGGAAGATGAAGCTGAAGAAAAAGCTTTACTACCTCCAAAAAAAAGCAGTCCCCCTCCAAAAGCACCTGTGTTGGAATCAAAAGACTGTCGACTATAAGTCCATACTTCCTGACCTTCTTTATTTTTTGTAATGATATTAGGAGAGCCTATGAGTTGTACAATTTCTGCCTGTGAAGTAATGCCTTCTTTTATGCTGGTTTTTACTACTCCAGTTGTAAGATTTGATTTTTGAGGAAGTGTTGTACTGGCACAGGAAACAAGCACTATTGAATAGCAAATGCAGGCACTTATTTTTAAGTAAAAATTTATTTTTTTCATAAAATCCTCCTAATCATAAAATTTATTTAAAAAATTTAACACGGATTTTTAATTTTATGCAATAAAAATTTAATTGTGAAAAATAAACTTCTATGCTTATTTTGAGACACATTGATTAATAGAAGAGGATGGCTGAGTAGAGGAAGGTTCTTTTTCAATAGATTGTATGACTCAGATGGCTGAAGCTGTTGGTTTAGCCTGTGGGGATTTATATGTGGTACTTGACAGATAAAAAGTGAAATAGTACCGCTATTTTGAAAAGCTTGACTGAATTTTTATAAAAAAGGAAAAGCAAAAATGGTTAACACTTTTATAGAAGCTTTAAATTTAAATAGCACCTTTTTTATTCAATTTTTGATTTTTTTATCTATATACCCTTTATTATCTAAATTATTGATTGGTCCTTACTTTAAAGTTCATCTTTTGCGAGAGAAGAAGACAAAGAATCTTATGCAAGAAGCGGAAAAATGGCAGAAAAAACAAGAAGCTTCAAAGGAAGAGTATGTTAAAAAAGCTCAACAAATAGATACAGATTTTCAGCAAATTTTTCTACAACACAGCCGACAAATTAACGAGGAATTTTCACAAAAAAAGCAAAAGGAAGTGGAAAAAATTCAAAAAGAGCAAATCACTCGTTTCCAGAATTTGGATATAGAGTTACAACAAGCTAGAAACCAAACTGCGAAACAAATAAAACCACTTGCCGAACAAGCCTTTCATCGTTTAATCTCTTGAGCTTCAGTATATGTCAAATGTTTCGAAGTTAGTTCAAATTCATAGGAAGAGTATGTTTATAAAAGAAATATTTTTTTTAATTTTGTTTATTTTTCCTCTATTCAGTTTTGCAAGCTCTCCAGAAGGAGTGCCTTGGTCTTTAATATTTTTTCAAGCTCTGAATTTTTCAATCTTTGTTGCTTGCTTATGTTATTTATTAATAAAAAAGATTTCTCCGATCTTAAAGCAAAAACAGGCAGATTTTTTGGATTATAGAAAAAGAGCTATTTCATTGGAAGAAAAAGGCAAATCAGAATATATGAAATTGCAAAAGGAAATTTTAGTTTTAGCGGAAAAAGAAAAAAATATTCAAAGTACTGCTCAAAAAGCTATTACAGATTTAAAAGAAGAAAAGCAAAAAGAGCATGAGTTTTGGTTACAGAATATGAAAAAGCAACATCAATTAGAATGGGATCGACAAAGAAGAAAAGAAACAGTTTCACTTAAAGGTTGGATGTTGTCTCAAGTTATACAAAATACAAGAGAAAAATTAAAAACTTGGTCAGAAGATACAGAATCTCATAAAGTGGCAAATCAAATTATAGAAAAACAATGGGGAATTCAATGAGCAGTCCTGCTTATTCTTATGCCAAGGCTTTAAATGCAATTTTAACTAAAGAACAGTTACCTGATTTTTTAAAATCTTTTCAACAAATCAGCCCAGCATTACAGCAAGAGGAAAAGTTTTTTATATCTCCAGTGTATGCACTGGATTTTAAGAAGCAGGCTTTACATTTTATATTAGACTTATTAAAAACTAACTCAACAAAAAAAAGTTTACCAGATGTAAAGTATTTATCCACTCATGTAATAAATATTTTAAAAAATGTTTTGTTTTTACTTTTGGACAGAGGTCGTTGGCGGGAATGGCCAAAAATATTGCAATATCTTGAGGAAATAAACCAGGATTTACAAAATAGTGTATTGGCGGAAGTGATTTCTTCTCACCCTCTTGAAAAAGATTTAAAAAGTCAATTGCAGAAAAAATTAGAAAGTTTCTTTAAAAAATCAATTGTATTAAAAGAAAGTCTTTCATCAGAACTTCTGGCTGGAATAAAAATAAAGGCCGGCGGTTTTGTTTTTGATGATTCAATATCTTTTCATTTAAAACAAATGGAACTGGAAGCAAGGAGAGATTATGTCCACACAGGCTAGTGAAATTAGTCATATTTTAAAACAGCAAATTCAGAACTATGATAAGAAGTTATCTGTTGAAGAAACAGGTCAGGTTCTATCTGTTGGTGATGGTGTGTGTCAGGTTTATGGCTTGAGTAAAGCAATGTATGGAGAGTTGGTGGCTTTTTCAGAAGATCTTTTTGGAATGGTTTTTAATTTGGAAAAAGATACTCTTGGAGTTGTGATTTTAGGAGAAAATCATCTGGTTTCAGAAGGGACTGAAGTTCGACGTACCGGTAAAGTAGTAAAAGTTCCAGTGGGAGAAGCTTTATTAGGTCGTGTAGTGGATGTGCTTGGCAGGCCGATAGATGGGTTAGGACCTATTGAAGCAAAAGAATCTTTAGAAGTAGAGAGGAAAGCTCCTGGTATTATACAACGGCAACCGGTAAGTGAGCCTTTACAAACTGGTATAAAAATGATTGATGCTCTTATTCCTATTGGTCGAGGACAAAGAGAGTTAATTATTGGAGATAGACAAACAGGTAAGACAACTATTGCTGTAGATACCATTTTGAATCAAAAAGGAAAAGGAGTGAAATGTTTCTATGTAGCTATTGGGCAAAAGCGATCTACTTTGGCTAGTGTTGTGGAAAAACTAAAATTTCATGGAGCTATGGAATATACTACGGTAATTGCGGCCACTGCTTCTGAACCGGCGCCTCTGCAGTTTTTAGCTCCTTATTCAGGTGTTACTATGGCAGAATACTTTAGGGATAATGGTGAACATGCTTTAATTATCTATGATGATTTAACCAAACAAGCTCAAGCCTATAGACAACTTTCGCTTTTATTAAGACGCCCGCCAGGCAGGGAAGCTTTTCCTGGAGATGTATTTTATATTCATTCCCGTTTGTTGGAAAGAGCGGCGAAAATGAGTAAAGAACAAGGAGGTGGTTCTTTAACAGCTCTTCCTATTATTGAAACACAAGCCGGAGATATTTCTGCTTATATTCCTACAAATGTTATTTCTATTACAGATGGACAAATTTTTCTGGAGACAGATCTTTTTCACAAAGGTATTCGTCCTGCCGTTTCTGTTGGAAAGTCTGTTTCCCGGGTGGGAGGTGCTGCACAAATTAAAGCCATTAGACAGGTGGCAGGTAGCTTAAAGTTGGATTTAGCTCAGTTTAGGGCATTAGAAGCTTTTGCCGCTTTTGCTTCTGACTTGGATAAAGTTTCGCAGGCTCAGTTGGAAAGAGGAAGAAGGTTAGTGGAGATTTTAAAGCAAGGTCAAGGAGAACCTTTGGAAATAGAAATACAAACTGTTGTGATTTTTTCAGCAGTAAAAGGATTTTTGGATAATGTATCTGAGAAAAAAGTTTTAAGTTATGAAAAGGCTTTGAGAATGTTTGTTACCAGTCGTTATAAAAGTGTTTTAGAACAAATTAAAAAAGATAAAAAAATAACAGAGCAAACAGAAGAAAAAATTATAGATCTTTTAAAAGAATTTTCAGCTGTCTTTCAAAAAACAAATGAGGAGATACATTAATTTTTCAAGCTTTTGCTTTATTTAGTTGTAGCTATAAGGTCATAAAAATATGAGTGGTTTAAAACAAATTAGAAATCGTATTGGTAGTGTGAAAAACACAGCTCAAATCACTCAAGCTATGAAAATGGTGGCTACGGCCAAGCTAAGGAAGGCTCAACAGCGAATACTGAATTTACGACCTTATGCTGAAAATATTTTAACAGTTATGGCAGATGTGGCCACTACCTGTAATATCAATCATCCTCTGTTGAAACAGAAGAAAAAATTAGATCATATTTTATTAGTGGTTTTAACCAGTGATAGAGGTTTGTGTGGGGGATTTAACAATAATATTTGTAGATATGCAGAGAGCTTTTATTCTTCTCATAAGGATCAACAAAAAATGGATTTTTTCTTCATAGGAAAGAAAGCTAAGAATTATTTTAAATTTAGAGGCATGGAATCTAAGTATGATATGTTTAATTTAGATAAGGAGGTTTCTTATCTTCTAGCCGCTAAGGTTGCTCGACAACTTATGAATAGTTTTACAGAAGGTCAACATGAAGGAATTTATTTTATTTATAATCATTTTCAATCAGCAGTTTCACAAAAAGTCATGGAAGAAGTATTCCTGCCAATTGATTTATCTAAATCTTCCTTACAAAATGTATCCGGTTTTTCAAAAGATTTATTATTTGAAACTTCTCCACAAGAGTTGTTAGAAGAATTAATAATTAAGCATTTTACAGTTCAGGTCTATCGTTGTATGTGTGAAAGTGTGGCGGCAGAATATGGAGCCAGAATGAGTGCTATGGAAAATGCAACTAAGAATGCTAAGGAAATTATTTCCAAATTAACTTTAACTTTTAATAAATTAAGACAAAGCGCTATTACAACAGAATTGATTGAAGTAAGTAGTGGAGCGGAGGCGATGAAAAACTAGAACTTTTAAACATAACTGTATGTCAGTTTGATAAGAAAAACCAAAGCTTATTCGGGACGCTTTGCTTGGACCCTCATCGCTTTGGTTTTTCTTATCAATCATCCAACAGGATTGGCAAGCTTGGGCAGATTTTTAAAATAATAAGGAGATGAGATCGTGAATAAAGAACAGAATACACAAGGTAGAGTGAAACAAATTTTAGGTCCTATTGTGGATGTAGAGTTTTTAACTGGAAAATTACCTCCTATTTTAACAGCATTAAAAGTTGGTGATATAGTTCTTGAAGTGGCTCAGCACTTAGGTGATTCACTTTGTCGCACAATTGCTATGTCGGCTACTGAAGGTCTGGTAAGAGGAACACCTGTGACTAACACAGGAGATATGATTAAAATACCTGTAGGTAAAGAAGTACTTGGTAGAATTTTAAATGTGACAGGTGAACCGATTGATGAAGTAGGTCCTGTTAAAGCTAAAGCGAGCTGGCCTATCCATCGTCAACCTCCCACATTGGAGGAACAATCCACTAATACAGAAATGCTGGTGACAGGGATTAAAGTGGTGGATCTTTTAGCTCCTTATATGAAAGGAGGTAAAATCGGTTTATTTGGTGGAGCTGGTGTGGGAAAAACAGTTATTATCATGGAACTTATTCGTAATATTGCCCAGGAACATGGAGGCTACTCCGTGTTTGCCGGTGTGGGAGAAAGAACCCGTGAAGGAAATGATTTATACTTGGAAATGAAAGAATCGGGGGTACTGAATAAAACGGCATTAGTGTATGGCCAGATGAATGAACCACCTGGAGCCAGAGCACGAGTGGCTTTAAGTGGTTTAACCACAGCCGAATATTTTCGAGATGAAGAAAATCAGGATGTATTGTTGTTTATAGATAATATTTTTAGATTTACTCAAGCGGGAGCTGAAGTGTCTGCTCTTCTAGGTCGTATTCCTTCAGCAGTTGGTTATCAACCTACTCTAGCTACAGAAATGGGAGAATTGCAGGAAAGAATAACTTCCACTAAGAAAGGATCTATTACTTCTGTACAGGCTATTTATGTACCAGCAGATGATTACACAGATCCAGCTCCAGCGACCACTTTTGCACATTTGGATGCAACTACAAATCTGGATAGAGAAATTTCTGCCCAGGGGATTTATCCAGCTGTTCATCCATTGAATTCCACTTCACGTATATTAATGCCGGAAGTGGTAGGACAAAAACATTATGAAACAGCAAGAGGTGTTCAGGAAGTTTTACAAAGAAATGCTGAGCTTCAGGATATTATTGCTATATTAGGTGTTGATGAATTAAGTGAAGAAGATAAACAAATAGTTTATAGAGCTAGGAAAATACAAAAGTTTTTATCTCAGCCTTTTTTTGTGGCAGAACCTTTTACAGGGAAGCCTGGCAAATATGTAGATATAAAAGATACTGTCGATGGGTTTGCTCGAATTTTAAATGGAGAATATGATCAGATTCCTGAACAGGCTTTTTATATGGTGGGTTCCATGGAGGATGTTTTTAAGCAAGCTGAGAAATTAAAATAAAAGAGGTGATCAGTAAATGTACACTGGTTGTAGAGCTGAACAGGAAAAGTCTCTTGAGTAAAATGGGAATGATGAGCTTTGTTGGTATGCGAACTGGATTCCCGCGTGCGCGAGAATGACGACAAAATAAAGGGTAGAGAATGAAGTTAACAGTAGTTACGCCGGAAAAAGAAATTTTAAAGAATGTAGAAGTTTCAGAACTTTTGGTGCCTGGAAAAAATGGGGAATTGGGGATTTTACATGGACATGTCCCTATGGTTTCCTCTTTGGGGAGTGGACTTTTAAAGTATAAGAGAACAGACGAGGACAAAGATATTGTTGAAGAGTTAGCTGTGAGTTGGGGGTTTTTGGAAGTGCAAGCGGATTCTTCTATTATTGTACTTGCTGAAAGTGGTTTGACTGGCCGAGAATTAAATAGAGCAGAGGCAGAAAAAAAATTGTCAGAAATTGAAAAGAAGTTAGAGGATTTAACCCTTTCTCCAGAGGAAATAAGAAAGCTCAGACAAGAGCAAAAGCAACAACAAACTTTTTTACAATTAAAAGGAGTGTAAATGCCAGGTTTAGGTTTTTCTGAATTGCTAGTAATTTTTTTATTAGCTTTATTTTTATTTGGTCCAAAAGAACTACCAATACTGGCACGATTTATAGTAAAACTTATTAATGAAATGAAACATATTTTTAATCGTTTAAAAGAGGAATGGAATCTCTCAGATAAAGAGTAAATAAGTGCAAGAAAAAAATATTGCTAATATAAATTCTAGTTCTCGGTTGGAAGTGCATTTTTCAGAATTACGTTATAGATTATTTAAAGGTCTCTTTAGTGTCTTAATAGTTTTTTTATTGTGTTGGATTTTTAGTGATGAAATTCTGGATTTTTTCAGAAAACCTATTCAACCTTTTTTGAAAAATACATCTGGTGGCTTGGTTTTTACTGCCCCCATGGATCAATTCTTAGCTCATATTAAAATATCAATCTTTACAGCTGTATTTGTTTCCAGTCCTTATTGGCTTTTTCAGTTATGGCTTTTTATAGCTCCCGGTCTTTATAAAGCTGAAAAAAAATTGTTTTTAGCTTTTTGGATAATAGGGACAATTTTGTTTTTGTCAGGAGTTAGTTTTGCTTACTTTATTGTATTTCCTGTGGTTTTTCAGATTCTGCTTTTTTTTGGAAATGGAGTGGATCAACCTATGATTACAATCAATAATTATTTGTCTTTTTTGGTACAGATGATAATGGTATTTGGTTTGCTCTTTGAACTGCCGCTTGTGTTATTATTTTTGAGCCGTATTGGTTTAATATCCATTGAGAATTTAAAAAAATACAGGAAACTAGCTATATTGATTTTAGCTGTTATATCCGCTTTTGTCAGCCCTCCTGATATTTTAAGTATGTTTTTATTATTATTTCCTTTGATTGGTCTTTATGAGTTTTCTATTTTTTTAATAATAGTTTTTCAAAAGACGTTATTTAAAAAATAAAATATTATATAAACTATTTGTACAGATATTCTTATTTACTAAGAAGCGATAGATACTTCAGAGTTTTTTTGAAGCTTTGGAGCTTGAGGAAATGCTTTTTCTAAAGCGATTGTAAATACTTCATTTAAATTTTTAACATAAAAAAAATTAATTTTATTTCTTAATTCTCTAAGAGTGGCATCTTTTTTATTTCGGGCTTCAATATCTACTTGATTCTTTATTGGTAAAATAATATTTGTGATACCGTGATTTAAAGCTGCCAATGCTTTTTCTTTTATGCCTCCTACAGGTAGCACTTGTCCTTGTAAACCAATCTCCCCTGTCATGGCAATATCTTTTCTGACAGCGGTATTGGTGATCAGACTGATAAGAGTAGTGGCTAAAGTTACTCCAGCAGATGGTCCATCTTTAGGTGTAGCACCAGCCGGCAAATGAATATGTATTTCATTTTTTTTAAACCATTCAGGTGATATACCTATTTCTTCAGAATATTTTCTAACATAGGAAAAAGCGGCTTTGGCAGATTCTTCCATTACTTTCCCCAATTGTCCGGTTAAAATAATTCCCTTATTAGATTGATTGCTCATACTGATAGCTTCTACATATAAGATTTCACCACCAGCTTGCGTCCATGCTAACCCAGTACTGACACCCACTTTACTCACTTTTAAATTATCTTCTTTTAAGAATCGTACAGGCCCCAGTAATTCTATGATTTTTTTAGGTGTAACAACTAGTTCTTTTACTTTTCCTAGTACAATTTGTTTAGCTGCTTTTCGACAAAGAGAACCTATTTCTCTATTTAAATTTCTAAGTCCCGCTTCTTTGGTGTATCCGGTGATGAGATGCTCAACACCTTTTTCAGTAAAAGAGATATTGGAATGATCAATTCCATTGTTTGTGATTTGTTTGTTAATAATATATTTTTTGGTGATTTCCTTCTTTTCTTTTAGAGTATATCCAGATAAATTAATAATTTCCATTCTGTCTCTTAAAGCATAGGGGATATTTTCAACCATATTAGCAGTGGCAATAAATAAAACTTGGCTTAAATCAAAGCTTAAATTTAAATAGTGATCTTTAAAAGTATTATTTTGTTCAGGATCTAAAACCTCTAACATAGCGGCACTTGGGTCCCCTCTAAAATCTGATCCTAATTTATCCACTTCATCTAAAACCATAATTGGATTGTTGGATTGAACTTGTTTTAAAGATTGTATAATTTTTCCAGGCATGGCTCCTACGTAAGTGCGGCGATGTCCACGAATTTCTGCTTCGTCTTTTATACCACCTAAAGCTACTCGACAATATTTTCTTTCCATAGCTGTAGCAATACTTTTTCCTAATGAAGTTTTTCCTACTCCAGGAGGGCCTACAAAGCATAGAATGGGGCCTTTAATTTGATTATCTTTTTTTAATTTTCGAACGGCTAAGAGCTCTAAAATTCTTTCTTTAACTTCATGCAAACCAAAATGATCTTGTTCTAAAATTTTTCTAGCTGTTTCAATATCCAGATTATCAGTTGTGTGTTTACTCCACGGCAATTCCACCATCCAGTCCAGATAAGTTCGAATCATAGAAGCTTCACTGGATTCAGAATGCATTTTTTCTAATCGAGAAAGATGTTTCAACACTTCTTTTTGAGCATAATTTGGCATACAAGCATCTTTTATTTTCTCTGTTAATTCCTGGATTTCTTCATTTTTTGGGTCTGCTCTATTAACGGAAGATACTGAGTTATTCAAAGTGTGTGCAGTAGAGGTATTGTTTGATATTTTAGATAAATTTGTTTTTAACATCTTTTTTATTCGACTTTGCATTTTTAAAATTTCGACTTCTTTATTTAAAATCTGATATAAATATTCCAATCGTTTAACTGGATCAAAAATTTCTAATATATTTTGCATTTCATGTGTTTTTAATTCAAAGTGACCGGTAATTAAATCTGTTAAACGACCTGGAGTATTGATTTCATTTAATATAATTAATAAATCAGAAGAAAACTGTCCACTAACTGTTGAAATGGTATTTAGCATGTTTTTTGTATTTTCCATTAATTTAATAGCTTTTTGTGACAATGGAGTGTTTTCCACATCTTGTACTTCTTTTATACTCGCTTCATAGTAAGAATTTATGAATTTTATTTTTTGTATAACTCCTCTGGAAAGCCCTTGAACTAATAGTTTTTTTCTTCCATCTTTAAGAGTTTTCATTCTTAAAATGATACCGATGGTACCAGTATTAAAAACAGAGTCTTCATTTAATTCTTTTTCTATAGAATTTTTCTGTGTAGATAGGAAAATCAATTTATTTTTATTTAAAGATTCTTCAACTGCTTTTTTGGAAATGTCTCTCTCTACATATAAAGATAACAACATATATGGAAATACTACGGCATCTCTAATAGGAAGCAATGGCAGAGCTGAAGGTGTGCAAATTTTATTACTCATATAAACATCCTTATTATTGATTGTTCGGATATTTATTATAATGCTTTAAATAAAATGTTTTTAGATTTTAAAATATAATCAGAAGTCCGGTTTTACAGGTTTAATTTTATAATTTTCGATTTTGAAGATTTGTAGAGGCCGGATGAACTCTCTGTTTTTGTTGATGGATAACTCACCCAAAGGTCCATAAAATTTTTTTGTATTTTGTAGTTCTTTTCGAAGTTCAGAGCGATTGTCAGCTCCATCAATAATAGCTTGACGAAGAAGAAGTGTAGATTCATAAGCTAAAAGCTCAAACAAACCTGGTTTTTGGCTGAAAATTTGTAGAAATTGTGCGTAAAAATCTGTTTCTTGAAATTTTTTTGTGGATAGTCCTGTATCAGCAAAGAAGGCTTTTTTTAAATATCGGGAACTTTTTTTAATATTAAGGGATTGATTCCATAATGAAGGACCTACTAAATAAACATTATTTATATCATTATAAGGTAAGTGTGAGGCAATGGAATCTAGGGTTTTAATGGAATCAGGAATGAAAAGAGCTTCAAAATCTACAACTGGTGCTAAAATATTGTTTTTGGGGACTGATCTATTTTGAGGTAATTGTGGTTTTTTTAAGTACCAGTCTTTTAATTTTTCTTTGTATTCTGTTAATCGGTCTTTTTGATAATAAGTGCCAGTTAATCTTTTAATAGGACCATTAAAATCTGTTTCACCAGGTTTATAAGTTTGTGCTCCTGTGATTATTCCTCCTTGTTGTTCTACGTCTTTCCAAAAGGCATTAGTGTAATCCACGCCATATGAATCATTAGGATATAAAATGGCGAAGGTTTTGATTTTAAATTGTGTAGCTAAAAATTTAGTTAATTGCTTAGTGATAAGAGAAGATGTTAAGCTATTTTGGAATACATACTGACCAATTTCAGTCAGCTGTGACTTTTGTGAAGTAAGAATAACGGGGATACCAAAATTCTGTGCTTCTTCTGCAATAGCATTGGCTGTGCGGCTGAGTATCCCTCCGACGATGGCTATAACATGGTATTGAGTAACAAGTTTTTCCACGGCTTTTTTAGCTTTATCTGCTTGTCCTTGACTATCCAGTACAATCAGTTGGAAAGAGGATTTTTCATTAATATAAAAGCCTAAACCCATTTGTAGACCTTTTAGACTGCGTTTTCCTATTTTAGCTGAGGGACCACTGAGAGGTAAAATAGCTCCAATATATCTTTTATTGATAATTTTTCTGGATTCAATAGCCTTTAAATATTTTAAAGCTCTCTCTTCCAGGTTGCTGTCGATAGAAGAACTTAGAAATTTTTTTAAAAAACCATAAGATTTATTAAATTTCTCTTTATAGAATAAAACTTTTCCCAATTGATAAAATATCAAATCTTTTACTGGTGTAATATATTTTTTACCCTCTACTTCTCTTAATTCTTTTTCTTTCATATTGATTATGAGATGAAAAGCTTTTTTTCTATAAATAGATTTTTTTTGTCCTGATTGATGGAGAATATTACAATAGACCTCTAGTAATTTTTTAGATTCAACTTCAGGAGTTTTGAGTAATATATTTAATTGAAGTTGATAAATTTTAGTTAATATTTCTTTAGGCAAAGAAATTTTTTCATATAATAAATCATTAATAGTGTTTTGTGCTTTTTTTAATTGCCCTGATTGGAAATTTGATTTAGCGGATAAAAATAATTGTTTCTGTTTTTTTTGTTTAAGTAAAAATGGGTTGGGTTGTGAGATTTTTTCTGCTTTTCTTTTAGTTGATGGTGGAAGGGATGTATTTTTTTCTTGTAGAGGTTCTTTATTAATAGGAAATAAAGTACAGGAGCAAAGAAATAAGAAAATAATAATTATAGAACAATTCATTTTTTTTGATTCTTGGTCTTTAACAAGGATTGAGCCTTTATTTTAAATTCAGCTACTGCTGGGTATTTTTTTTGTTTTTTACTTAGAGTTTTTATCCATGCTATTTCATCTGTTGATAAATCAGCCGGGATATCAATCATAATTTTTAAAAACATATCACCATGTTTCTCAGTTTTTGAGTCTATTAGAAACCCCATGTTTTTTAATCTTATAATGTGTCCACTATGTACACCTGGAGATAGTGGAAAAGACACGCGCTGACCAGTTAAAGTAGGTATTTCTACAGAACCTCCAAGGACAGCTTTGGTAAGGGAAATAGGTAGATCAAGTTCTATATTGAATTCGTCTTTTTTAAACAAAGGATGTTCTTTATAATGAACAGTTATATATAAATTTTTCATTTTTTTTGCTTTGGTAGTCAAACCGGTTAATTTTATTTTTTGTGAATCTTTCGCTCCGAGGGGGATACTTGCTAAAAAATTATCTTTAGGTGTTAAACCTTTTAATTTAAGTTTAATGTGTTTTTTACATCCTTTAAAGCCTTGCTCTAAAGATATAGGTAATTTACCACAAAATTGTTCTTTGGTTTTCTGTGTTACTGGTTGAGGAGGTTGTCCAAAAGATACAGAAGTGACTGATGTTTGTGTTTCAACAGTCGAAAAAGGTTGATGAGAGGAAAAAGATTCGTACATTGGTTTAGTTTGAGATTTTTTTCTTTTCTCTTTCTCCTTTTCTTTTTTTAACTGTCTATCAAATTCTTTGCGTTTAAATGTATCACTTAATACTTCATAAGCTTCATTGATTTTTTTAAAAGTTTCCGCTGCTTCTGGATTATTAGGATGTTTATCTGGGTGATGTATCCGAACTAATTTATGATAAGATTTTTTTATAGTACTTAGGCTGGATAATGGGGAAACCTGCAAAATATCATAGTATGTTTCTTTACTCATTATCACTTTCTTTATTATTATTTTTAATTTCAGGAGTGTTTTGGCGGGATACAATGACTTCAGCTGGTCGTAATAATTTATCGTGGAAAAAATAAGCTTCTTTGAACACATTAACAATGTGTTCAGGAGCAACATCATCAGTAGCTACAGAGCTAATAGCAGAATGAACAGCCGGATCAAATGGTTTTCCAAGACAAGGGGCTTCTTTAATATGAAATTCTTTTAATAAATGTTTTAAATTTTTATAAATTAAGGAAATTCCTTTTTTAAAAGTTTCTGTTGTTTGTTCTGTGAGTTTTGTATTCATAGCCCTATCAAAATCATCCATTACTTTATTAAGTAAATTTGTAATAAAAAATTGTCCTTCGTATTTTTTAGACAGAACTTGCTGTTTAATGGTTTGTCTTTTATAATTGGCATATTCAGCCATAAGAAATTCATAACGTTTTTTTAGCTCTGTATATTGTGTTTCAAATTCTATTGCTGTTTTTTCATTTAGTGATTGTGGTTCTTTAGAAGAAACTGATTGAGTAGTATGAACCTTTTGTAAATCAATATTGGATTGATCTACAGTTTTTGTTTCATCTTTAAATGTTGTTGAGGATTTTTTAATTTTTACTTTTTTTCGTACAGGCCGAGCCTTTTTCTTTTTTTTCATAAATTCCTCTTTGAGATCGAATAAAAATATGTCTATACTGTTTTATCTAATAAAAATCAAGAGTTATTACTCTGATTTTATCTGGTGTTTTCTTAGAAAGTCATCTCCCTAAAAATTTCATTGCTTAGTGGATGCCATTTAGGTTTTATTATCCATCTTCTGCCTTCTTTTTTTATTTGTCCTTTTTCTTTTAAAAAATTTAACTTCTTAAGAGTACTATTTAATGCTTTTTCCCCAAATCGTGTTTTGAGCTGTTCTTGTTGTATACCCCAACGGGTTCTTAAAGCTGTGTGACAATAATCAGTGAGAGCTTCATGGGTTTTTAAAAATTCTTTTTGATTATGTGGTAGACAGGAAAAAGGGAATGGAACACTCTTTTTTTGAATCTGTTGGCTATATATTTTAAGATTTTTAGGGTTCCAAAAACGAATTCTACGAGAATCTGTTTTTAAAAAAGAATGAGAACTTAATCCTATCCCCCAATAAGGCCTGTCTCTCCAATAAGTCATATTATGTTTTGAAAAAAATCCAGGCTTTGCAAAATTAGATATCTCGTATTTTATAAAATGATGTTCAGTTAGTGTTGATTCAATTAATTGAAACATTTTTATTTGTACAGTTTCATCTGGGCGATTTTTTTGTAAAATATGAGTGGAGGGTAAAGTCATATAGTATGTGCTAATATGATGTGGTTGATAAGAAAGAACAGTATTAAGATCGGCAGTTAAATCTTTTACACTTTGATGGTTAAGAGCGAAAAGAATATCAGTAGAAAAAATAACATTAGTTTCTTTTAAAAGAGCTAAAGTTTCTGTTGTTTGTTTAGCGGAATGTTCTCGATGGAATAATTTTAAAATATCATCTCTGAATGTTTGTACACCTACACTAAATCTGTTTACACCAGCTGCCAGATAAGCTTTAAGTTTTTGTTTTGTAATAGTTCCTGGATTTATTTCAATACTGATTTCTATATTAGGATGAAAATGAAAGAATTGATTTAAATGATTAATTATATCAGCCAACAGATGAACAGGGATAAGGCTGGGAGTTCCTCCTCCAAAATATATACTTCTAAGATTTCTATCTTTTATCCCTTCATGTCGATTGTTAATTTCTGTTTTGAGCCAATTGACATAAAGTTCAGGAGGGGGCATTTGTTCAACTGTGAAAGTAGTGAAGTCACAAAATCGACATTTTTGTATACAATAGGGAATATGAATATAAATGGCTAAGCTCATATAAGTAGTGTATTTTAAAGATTTTAATACTTTTTACTAGTTTTTTTATAAAAAAACTAGATATTTTTCATAAATTAATACCTTTAAAAAACCAATTTTTTTGATATAATGTATTTTATGTCAAAGCCAACTTGTTTAAAAGTTGATCTGGATTTTTTTAAGGTTTTGGTTTTAGAAGGTTTGAATCAATCCGGAGTTCAAGTATCTGCATCAGTTAAAGATTATTTAACAAAGCTTTTGCAGTTTTATATTTTTTCTGATCATTTATTTTCAGAAATTAGTTCTTCTGGTAAAAAGCGAACAAAAACAATGGCTGAAATGTATTTAAATAGTTGTGCTCCTACAGGTAATATGAAGAGCTCTCTTAAAGAATTAGGAGATACTAGTTTGTATATTAGTGGTTTTTTTAGAGAGTCTTTGAAAAGAAAACTAATATCAGTGAACTATTATATAGAAATGGGACAACAAGCCTATGAGACTTTAGCGGACCTACATAGCCAGGAATTGTTTAAGGAAATGTCTGCTCGTTTTAAGGATTTAACTTTTGTTTTATTTTATATTCAGAAGCATCAATCTTACGAACCTTATGTGATGTCTCTTTTGGATCGTTATTTAGATACAGGTTGTTATAAATCAGCTGAGGCACTTAATAAAGAAGGAATTAATGTACCTTTTAAAAAGAAAAAAACTGACTTTTTTTCTCATTAAATAATCATTTTATATTATTTGTTGCTTAGTGAAAGCAATATAGCTCCAGCTTCTATATTTTGTTCTTCTTTAACATGAATTTTTTTAATTTTACCAGGTTTTTCTGCTCGTATTTCATTTTCCATTTTCATAGCTTCAATGATTAACAATAAGTCATTTTCCTGCACTAAATCTCCTAATTTTACCTGTATCTCTACTATTTTACCAGGCATTCCTGATTTGATATAAATGTCTTCTTTTGCATTGTTATTCATTCCAATTTTATTATGAAGTATTTTCTCTTCAGTTATTAAGTGAATATGTTTATGAGAGCCTTTTGTAAATGCTGTATAATGATCTCCTTTAGAAATAATATCGATTAAGTAAGAGCGATTTTTAAATAGAAAGCTTAAAACCTCTCCAAATTGTTGATAATCGTTTTTAGGGATATTATGTGTTTCTTTGTCATTGGTTTGTTGATCTGTAAGAGTGATTATCCACTTATTAATTAACTCTTGGACTTCTATTTTATATTTTTTATTTTTAGTTTGAGCGAAAAACAACATTAATTAGACCTCAAATTTTCCAGCTTGGATTTTTGTTTCCATTGACTGATTTTTTTTATGGTGGATTTTTTCTTATATTGTTTATAAGCCATAATAGCTGTAGAGATGAGGAATACTCTATCATCTATAAAGTTTAAAAATTCTTTTTGATTATCATTATTCATAATATCTTTTATAAAATTATTTGTATAAGAGCCGTCTATAAAATGTTTATGTAATAAAATATTTCTATGAAATGAAATATTGGTTTTAATACCTGTAAGAGAAAATTCTGCTAGAGCCCTTTGAGCTTTATTAATGCAATCGTTACGGTCTTTTCCCCAGCAGATGAGTTTTGCCAACATAGGATCATAGTGAATAGGCACCTTATATCCCATATAACAATACCCATCTACTCGAACAAAAGGACCTTGTGGTATACGACAACGGCGAATACGGCCAGGGCTAGGTAAAAAAGTGTTTGGGTCTTCAGCACAAATTCGCATTTCAATGGCATGTCCGGTTTGTTGAATATCTTCTTGAGATAGTTTAATCTTATGTCCGGAAGCAATAAAAATTTGTTCTCTTACAATATCCACACCAGTGACTAGCTCAGTGACTGGATGCTCCACTTGTAATCGAGTGTTCATTTCCAAAAAGTAAAACTTATTGTTTTTAGTATCGTAAATAAATTCTACAGTGCCGGCATTTGTGTATTTGATTTTTCGAGCAATTTTAACTGCTAATTCAGTCATTTCTTTTTTAATTTTTTTTGGTAATGTAAAACTTGGAGATTCTTCAATAAGTTTTTGATGTCTTCTTTGAATAGAACATTCCCGCTCAAAAAGATGTAATGTTTTTCCGTGTTGATCTGCTAAAATTTGTACTTCAATGTGTTTAGGGTTTTGAATAAATTTTTCCATAAAAATATCTTTATTTCCAAAAAAGTTTTTAGCTTCCATTTGACAGGATTTAAAAGCAAGGGGCAGTTCTTTTGGTTGATAGACACTTCGAATGCCTTTTCCACCCCCACCAGCACCAGCTTTTAAAATAATTGGATAACCTATTTTTTCTCCAGTTTCCCCAGCTTGTTTAATATCTTTGAGAGGTTCGTTGGTTCCTGGAGGTACAGGGACACCTAGATTTTGCATGAGTTTTCTGGCTTGGATTTTATCTCCCATAATAGAAATAATTTCTGGTGAAGGGCCAATGAAATTAATACCAGCTTGCCCACAGGCTTTTGCAAAAGCAGAATTTTCACTCAAAAAACCGTAGCCTGGATGAATAGCATCTACTTGAGCATTTAAAGCCACTTCAATAATTTTATTTATATTTAAGTAGGATAATCCGGAGTTGGCTGGTCCTATATAGTAGGCTTCATCAGCTAACATAACATGTAAACTATTGCGATCTGCATCAGAATAAATAGCTACAGTTTTTATACCTAATTCTGTACAGGAGCGAATCACTCTAATAACAATTTCCCCTCTATTGGCTATTAGTATTTTTTTAAACATTTATATTCTCATTTGTTGTGTGTAAAAAATAAAATTTTTTACAAAGGGATATTACCATGTCTTTTAGATAAAGATTTTTCTCTTTTGTTTTGCAACAGTTCCACAGATTTTATTAAATGTTCTCTGGTCATAGCTGGTTCAATAACAGCATCAATATAACCTAATTCTGCTGCTTTATAAGGATTATTAAAAAGTGTTTCATATTCTTGAGTTAGTTTTTCTTTTTCCTGTTGAGGGTTTTTAGATTGTTTAATTTGTTTCCTGGAAATAACATTGATAGCGCTTTCAGCTCCCATAACAGCAATTTCTGCTGAAGGATAGGCCAAATTAATATCTCCTCCCAGGTGTTTGGAGCCCATTACAATATAAGCACCACCATAAGCTTTTCGAGTAATGAGGGTAATTTTAGGTATTTTTGCTTCTGCATAAGCATAAAGAAGTTTTGCTCCATGATTAATAATTCCATCATGTTCTTGAGCAGTTCCTGGTAAAAAACCTGGGACATCTACAAAACTAACAACTGGTAGATTAAAAGAATCACAAAACCGGATAAAACGTGCAGCTTTTATACTGGCAGGGATATTGATACATCCAGCCAGTACTTGTGGTTGATTAGCTACAATACCTACAGGGTATCCATTCAATCGAGCAAGGCCGGTAATAATATTAGAGGCATAATGTTCTTTTAATTCCAGAAAAAAAGAATCATCTATAACTTCTTTTATTAAGGTTTTCATATTATAGGGTTTTTTAATATTTTCTGGGATAATTTGATTCAATGTTTCTGATCGTCTATCAATCGTATCTTTTGGTTCCTGATAAGGAGGATCATCTAAATTATTTTCCGGTAAAAAATTTAGCAATGTACGAATCATCATAAGGCATTGTTTATCATTCTGGCAGGAGAAACTGGCAATACCGGATTTTTCTGCATGTGTTTTGGCACCTCCTAATTCTTCCTTAGTGATTTCTTCGTGAGTGACTGTTTTTATCACTTCCGGCCCGGTTAAGAACATATAACTAGAGTTTTCCACCATAAAAATAAAATCTGATAAGGCTGGAGAATAGACAGCACCGCCAGCGCAAGGTCCCATAATAGCGCTAATTTGAGGAATCACTCCAGAGAGGGAAACATTTTTTTGCATAATATCTCCATAACCGCCTAAAGCTGAAACACCTTCTTGAATTCGAGCTCCTCCTGAATCTTTTAAGCCTATGATAGGCGCACCTGCTTTTAAAGCTAAATCCATCACTTTTAGAATTTTATTAGCTTGGGTACGGGACATACTACCACCAAAAACAGTAAAATCTTGACTGTAAACAAAAATTTTTCTTCCATTAACTCTTCCGTAACCGGTGATAACACCATCTCCATAAATTTTTTGTTTTTCCATATCAAAATAAGTGCATTGATGTGTAACGAAACGATCTATCTCGGAAAAACTGCCAGGATCCAATAAAATGTTTAAGCGCTCTCTGGCCGTCAGACGATTATTGGCTTTATGTTTTTGATTTTTATCTTTTCCACCTCCTTCAAAAGCTAGCTGGTTTTTTTGATTTAACTCCTGAAGCTTTTGTTGGTTTGTTTGAATATTAGTTATTTTTGCTTTTTTCAAAAAAACTCCTTCCGTATAACCTGGGAAAAGCAATTGCTTCTCTGACGTGATTAAGTCCAGTCAGCCAGGTTACAACCCGCTCCAATCCTAATCCAAAGCCGGAGTGTGGAAAATTACCATATCTTCTTAGATCCAAATACCATTCCATATTATCTTTTTCCACTTTATGTTCTTTCATTCTTTGCTCCAACTTGTTTAAATTATTTTCTCTTTCTGATCCACCAATAAGTTCTCCAGCGCCTTCTATACCTAAAAGATCAAAACTTAGAGAGTACTCAGGTTGTGTTTCATCTTGTTTCATATAAAATGCTTTTGTTTCTATGGGATAATGATGAATAAAAACTGGCTTGTCAAACTGAGTACTAAGAAAAGTTTCATCTTCTCCACCTAATTCCTTATTAGATTTTCCAGAAAAACTTGGATTCTGGTGTAATATTTTTATTGCTTCCTTATAATGAAGCCGTGGAAAGGGTTTTTCAATTTTTTCCAATGGTTTAATATCTCTGTTTAAAATTTGCAATTCCTGAGCTCTATTTTGCAAAACCTGTTTTACGATAAAAACTATTAGATCTTCAGCTAATTCCATACATTGATTTAGATTATAAAAAGCTACTTCTGGTTCTACCATCCAGAATTCCAGAAGATGTCGACGAGTGCTGGATTTTTCTGCTCGGAAAACCGGGTTAAAACAATACACCTTTCCAAATGCTGCGGCAGCAGCTTCCATATAAAATTGTCCACTCTGACTTAAGTACATGGGATCTTCTTCTTCAAAAAAAGGGATCGAAAATAAAGTGGAACTACCTTCACAGGCATTAGGTGTTAAAATAGGTGCAGCTATTTCCAAGAATTTTTTTTCATAAAAAAAACGATGGATGGCACGAGTGACTTCATGTCGAATACTCAAAACAGCATGTGTATTTTTAGATCTCAACCATAAATGTCGGTTTTTAAGTAAAAAATCAATTCCATGCTCCTTTTTTCCTATAGGATAAGGAGAGGTAGTGGTTTCTTCAGAGTTTAAGTTTTTCAGTTTTTGCACTTGAATTTCAAAACTTTGCTTCCAGGCTTTAACGATACCATGAACTTCTACTGTATTTTCCTGTTGCAGTGTTTTAAATATTTCAAAATCTTCTTTGCTTGTAGTGGTAGTGTTTAAAACACATTGGCAGATACCACTTCCATCCCGCAACAATAAAAAACAAATTCCTCCAGAGGATCTAAGATTATACACCCATCCTTTTAAGCAAACTGTTTTACCTTCATAATGAGATAACTCTGAAATTAAACTTTCTTGGTAATATGCTTTCATAAGGGCTTACTTTGTAATAAAGGAGTTTGAAATAATTTACTAATGTAATATTTCATGTATAGCTCATATTTTCTTTGTTGAACATAATTGGTTTTTATATTACTTTATATAAAATGAAAGATAAAAAATTGCAAAGTAAAAAACAGAATAATCCTCCTGGAAAGACTTCAAATAAAGCCAGAAAAAAAAATTCAGATGGCTATTCTATAAAGAACAGTGAAAAAAAACAACATAAAGCCCCGGTAAAAAATCTTGCTTTGATAGATACACAGGGTGCTTATGTTCGTATTGCCTGTTTAAAAAAGAAGAAGCTGACCGATTTATATATAGAGAGTAAAGAGAATCCTGCTTTAATCGGGTATATTTTTAAGGCCAAAGTAATTAAAAAGTATTTAGGTCTTAAAGCTTGCTTTGTGGATATTGGAATGGAGCAATCTGCTTTTTTATATATGGGAAGAAAACCTCGGCAAAGGTTCCTTGAAAAACCTGAGGAATCTTCTGAAGAAATTTTTAAAGAACCACAATTAGAGGATTTAAGAGAAGGACAAATGCTAACAGTGCAAGTGATTAAAGATTCAATAAAAGGAAAAAACGTTCGAGTGAGTTTGGATATAAGTCTGCCCGGGAGGAATCTTGTCTATTTACCAAATTCTTCATTTTATATAGGCCTTTCCAGACATATTACGGAGAATAGAGAGCAGTTGAGAGAACAAATAAGCCAGTGGAATCAAACAAAAGGCTTAATTTTAAGGACATTGGCAGAAGGAGTTTCTGATAAAGCATTAAAGATGGAATGGGAGAGTTTACAGAAATTATGGGAAAGTATTCAAAAAAAATTATTGAGTCAGAAAAACCCTGGGCTCGTTTGGTCTAATTCTTTACTTGATATTCGATTTATAAGGGATGTTTTGACAGATGATTTTGATAAAGTTTTGATAGATGATAAACAAAAATATAAAGATCTTTTAAACTTTATCAGTCAAAATATGCCAAAGTTTAAGAAAAAAATTTCTTTTTATGAGAGGAAAGATGTTTCACTATTTAATTTATACGATTTAGAATCTGCTATTGACAGTTTATTAAATAAAACCGTGAGGTTAAAATCAGGTGGCTTTATTGTCATTGAAGAAACAGAAGCGGCTGTGGTTATAGATGTAAATACAGGGCGATTTATTGGGAAGAAGTCACAAGAAGAAAATATTTTAAAAACCAATTTAGAGGCAGCTCGGGAGATAGCACTTCAGTTGAAACTACGATCTTGCGGAGGGATTATTTTAATTGATTTTATTGATATGGAAACAGAAAGCTATCGACAAGAACTTATAGATTGTTTACAGGAAGAATTGTCTCATGATCGGGTATATACTCAGGTGTTTCCTATAACTGAATTGGGTGTGGTACAGATGACTCGAAAAAAAGAACAACCTTCTCTTAAAGAAATATTGTGTGAACCTTGTTCAACTTGTGAAGGACGAGCCTACCTTAGGAAATCCTGATTTTATATTGAATAAATAAAAAATTGTTAATTTAATTGTTTCAAAAAGAAACAGATTCACTTTTTTAAGTGTAAAAAATAAGATTGTTGTATATAATTTAAAAAATCATTAAGCTAAAGAACTTTACTTTAATAAAATTTTAAGAATATCTTATGAAGAAAAATATTTCATTTTTTATCCTGTTTCATTTTTTATCCACTCCCGCTTTTTCCCTTGAAACTAATCTGGTTCCTCTTTTTGAGACAATTTCATCTACTGGAGTGGCAAGTTGTCCGACTGTTATAGAAAATCTTCAAAATGAGCTTTTACAGAGCCCAAATATAAAAAATATTTCACCATCCATGTTGGAGGTCTTAAAGAAATTTTTTCAAACCAAGTTATTGGATATTCAAAACGATCAACAGCTCTTATCCTCATTAACTCAATTAGGGTTCAATAATAAAGAAAAAATAGATGAAATACTTAAGCCAGTTATGGCTGGAGGAAATCCAGAAGAGATTCTGAATTCTTTATCTCAGTTGTTGGAAGGTATGCAATTGGATTCAGGAGTACAAAAGCAATTGATAAAAAATTCTCCTGGGTTACAAATAGTGGAAGAACAGTTAAAAACAGCTTTTTCTAATTTAGATAAAAATATTGACAACTTTTAGAATGTTTGCGAAGACAAAGCTTGTGTCTTTATAAATTTTTAATAAGCTAAAAGGTGTTTTTTATGTATGCAGTGATAGAAAAAGGTTCTCATCAGTATAAAGTAGAAGCTGGCCAATTTGTTAGAATGGAAAAAATGGACTTGCCTAAAGGTGCTAAATGGAATTGTCAAAATATATTGGCTATTCAGGATCAGAATGGTCAATTAATCACAGGCCAACCGTTTGTGGAAAAAGCAAAAGTGAGCGGCCTTATTGTAACTCATGGGAAGCTTAAAAAACAATTGATCTTTAAAAAGAAAAGACGTAAAGGCTATCGATTGACGAAAGGTCATCGTCAGGAGTTTACTGAGGTTTATATAGAATCTTTAAAGAGTCCAAATGGGGATTCCCAAAAAAAACCTCTGGTTAAAAAAACAATGGTTGAAAAGGAGAAAAATTAGATGGCTTCAAAGAAAGCTTCTGGAAGTTCAAAAAATGGTAGAGATTCACAGAGTAAACGCTTAGGTGTTAAACGTTTCGGTGGTCAATTAGTTAAGTCAGGTATGGTTATTGTACGCCAGAGAGGAACCAAGTTTTATCCAGGCCAGGGTGTTGGTATGGGTAGAGACTTTACTATTTATTCCCGTTTAGCCGGAAAAGTTCAATTTGAAAGATTGAATAAAAAGAAGTTAAAAGTGAGTGTTTATCCAAGCTCTCCCAGCTAAAAATGTCTTTTATAGATCGAATGAAAATTAAACTAGCTTCAGGAAAAGGTGGAAGTGGTGTTGTCCATTTTGATCGTAGTCGTACGTCTCCTAGAGCTGGACCAGATGGTGGAGATGGTGGAAAAGGTGGTAATATTATTTTATCTCCCACTGCACGATTTAGGGATCTATCTCATTTAAAACCATTTAATTTATATAAAGCAGAGGATGGACAATCAGGTGGAGAAAGAAGAAAAAAAGGAGCTAAAGGTAAAGATTTATCTATAAAAGTACCTTATGGAACTATTTGTTATGATGTGAACGGACAAGTTTTAATGGAGTTGGATCGAGAAGATAAAAATTTTCTAATCGGTGGACGAGGGGGAAAAGGGAATAGATTTTTCAAGACTGCTAGACTTCAAGCTCCTCAACAGAGTCAACCTGGTGAAAAAGGTCAGAAAAAAACAGTATGCTTGGAAATGAAATGGCGATCGGATGCTTGCTTAATTGGTTTAAGAGGTAGTGGAAAAAGCTCTCTCATTTATCAACTTCATCCTCGTTTAAGAGACAAAAAAACAAAATCTTCTTCAATACCCCATCAGTTTTCTATTCCATTACAAACTACTGTTGATTCTTCTTTATTATTGGTAGATTTACCTGGCTTAAGTGCTTCTACTTGTCAGTTTTTAAGACAAGCAGAAAGATCGCGCTTGTTAGTTTTTGTTATATCATTAAAAAGTCACTCTCCTCAACAGGTGTATCAATCTTTAAAAAAAGAATTATTAAAATATGATCAGAAAAAAGCTACTCAATTAAATAAAAAACCGTGTGTAGTGATTCTTACGGATGAACAACTGAATGACTTTAAAGTGGAGTCAGCAGATTGGGATTGCCCAGTTAAAAAAGTGTGTTTTTCTTCTATTAACTCTCAGGTAGTACAGGGATTATTGGATGAAATCTGTAAAGTATAATAAAGTAGCGGTTTTTGGTGGTTCTTTCAATCCTGTTCATAAAGGTCATTTAAATATAGTGTTGCAGGCACAAAAAAAGTTCAATTTTGACCAAATAAAAATTGTTCCAGTTTTTCAAAGCCCTTTTAGTCCAACCATTACGGAGTTACCTATTATAGATCGATTGGAAATGTTAAATAAAATTTTTAATAAATATTCTTTTGTGGAAATAGATGATCAAGAGATTAAAAGAAAAGGTATTAGTTATACTGTGGATACAGTAAAGGCAGTGAGTGAAATTGCCAAGGAGGTTTTTTTAATTATAGGGATGGATCAACTTGTAATTTTTGATAGATGGAAGGATTATGAACAAATCTTTAAAAAAGTGCAATTGTTAGTTTTCCATCGAACAGGTGTAAATCCCAAACATATAAATTCAAATATTTTGAAAAAATTTCATAAGAAAGTTCATTATATGAAATTAAATAATCTAGATATATCTTCTTCTGATATTAGACAAAGATTGCAAAAAGGTTTACCGGTTGATCGTTTACTTCCACCAGGTTTAAAACAATGGATTCTTAAAAAGAATTTTTACACACAAGCAGCTTCTGTAGATTCAAAATTTTTTTTGGAATTCTGTAAAAAACAATTATTAACTAAACAAGCAGAAAAAATAAAGATATTTGATCTAAGAAAAAAAAATACATTGCCATTTAATTTTACTCTAATAGCTTCTGGTTTGAATGTCAGGCATACAAAAGTTTTAGCAAAATTTTTGCAAAAAAAAGTGCAAGAGAAATTTACTATCTCTACCAGTTATGTAGAAGGACAGGAAAATGGGGAGTGGATTGTTTTAGATTATGGAGATATCATTATTCATCTCTTTTATGATTACACGAGAGACTATTATTCTATTGAAGATCTATGGGACTGAGAGCTTCTTAGAGAAGCTCTCAGTTTGTAATCTGCTTTGTGATGATTGTTTGAATTATTCAAAGCAATTTATTTAAACAATTATCGCAGTTGTTACAAGGTTTTATCAGTTCTTCTCCAAAATATTCAGCAATAATTCTTTTCCTGCAAGTTGAACTTTTAGCATAATTCATCATTTTTTGTAATTGTGTTAATTGGTGTAATTGTTTTTCTTTTAATATTTGAGAGTTGGGCCAGTTACCTTTATTAGTTAAGACTTCGAATTCTTTTTTTGTTTCAATTAAAAAATCCCATCTTTTTAATAAATTTACTGCAGTTTCCACTCTAAAATCTCTTTTATTATAAAAATTCATTTGTTCCCGTATATAGTCCATACCTTGCTGTCTTACTAAGGCTGGTTTATGTTTAAAAAACCACAGAACTTTTTGTATAAAACTTAAAGAAGGATTGGACCATTTTATGAATTCCATGCCAATGCTAAGATCATCTTCATCATAAAATAAATGGCAAGAGGCAGATTGGTTATCTCTACCAGATCGACCAGCTTCTTGATAGTAAGCTTCCAAATTTAGTGGAATTTCAAAATGCACAATAAATCGTATATCTTTTTTATCTATTCCCAATCCAAAGGCCGGTGTTGCCAGTATTAGGGGGATTTTTCCCGTTAAAAAAAGAGATTGATTATTTGTTCTCATCTGATCAGGAAGTTTACTGTGATATTTTACAAAAGGAATGTTCAATTCAATTAAGGTATCTGCCACTTTTTCCAAAGTTTGAATAAGAGAGAAATAAATAATTCCGCTTTCCTGCTTTTTAAAGATTTTTTTTAGAGCTGAAAGTTTATTATCTATTCCTACTATAGATTGAACTGAAAAATTAAGATTATCTCTTAAAATACTCTCTTTGAAAATTTTTGTATCAGAGGGTAATTTTAAAGTTCGTATAATATTTTTTTGTGTGTCTGCAGGAGCTGTAGCTGTTAGAGCTTGGGTAACAGGATTATTTAATTGTTCTCTCACCTCCCCTAGTCTGGAATAATCTGGTCGAAAATCTTCTCCCCAATGTGGAATACAATGAGCCTCGTCGATAGCTAAAAGAAAAATATTTTGTTTTTTTATTAATTCCATAAAACTGTTTTGTTGAAATCGCTCCGGAGTGACATATAGAAGACGATATTTATGTTCGGAAATGTTTTTAAGAATCTTTTTTCGTTCTTTCTGATTTAGTAAAGAATGTATAGCTTCTGCTGGAATTTGTTTTTGTTTTAATTGTTCGGTTTGGTTTTGGATGAGAGCAATAAGAGGTGAGATAACAATTGTTAGTTTTTCTGACTGTAAAGTTGCTGGAATTTGATAACATAGGCTTTTCCCCCAACCAGTGGGCATAATAATTAAACTATGTTCCCCTTTTATTGTATGGGAAATAATTTGTTTTTGTTTTACTTTGAGATTTTTAAGTCCAAATGTGGTTGTTAATTTTTCAGTATGCTTCATTTAATATATACCTTAAATGATGAATGTTTGTAATCTATGTCTAATTTTTTAAATCACTATTTTTATAAATATTTATTTTACAAAATTTACTGTTTTTATGGAAGTAGAAGGTTTAATTTGATGTTTTTTCAGGCTAAATTGGATTTTAGAAGGAAATTAGAATTTTCCTCCGGATTAATAAGTTCCAGATTATCTTCCAAATAAAACCATTTTTTATCTTTGGCAATTTGTACCAACTCTTTTTCCAATAAATACATTCTATCCCCACCTAATGAAAGATTGTTGCTTCCTGTTTTAGCACTGGCTACTACTAATCTTAAACGGGACGAAGCTTCCAATAAAGAAAGATCGGCAGGTGTATTGCCACTGACTAAAAAAGGATTCATCCCTTGGGTTTTTTCATGCAGAGCTTTTATTTTGTTTTCATGAACAGGAGCTGGTAGAACAGGTTGATCGGTTATTATTCCATTTTGCACAATAGTGCGAACTCCGATAATTCTATGAGGTGGGATATTGAATTTTTTAAGCGCTTCTTCCAGCACCCATTGAATGGAGGAACTAACAATATAAACGGGGATATTTTTAGAATGTAAAAATTCAATGGTACACTTATGAAAGAGAAAGGCTTTTAAGGGATTTTCTGTAAAAAATTGTTTTACCCATTTTTGTACTTCTGTTAATTTAAAACCATCCAGAATCTGAGCCAACCATATAAGGGCATATTTTCTTCCATTTTCTTTAACAATGAGGTTAAATGATTCCTGTAAGTTAGGAAATTTTTTAATTAAGAATTTTTTTTTAATTAAAAATTGGAAAAATCCACGACCAACATCTCCTGGCCAAAGTGTACCATCTGCGTCAAAAGCAGCAAACATTTTTGGGTCTTTATCTGTATTATTATGTACTTCTTCTTTGAGTTTGTTAAAGAAAGCATTAATCATTTTATATGAAAACCTTAGTTTTTTGCGTGAGAAATGATTGATATAAGATAACAGTTTTGTTTTTTTTGTAAAGTGAAAATATAATTAAACCAATTAATATACTCAAAAATAGAAAAAACCATTTTATAGATAAGAAAAATTTTTTGTTTAATTGAAGAATTTCTAATTTTTCCGGGAGTTTTTGTTTTGACAATTTTTGACAATATTCCATAGCTTGTATCTTATATTCCGCTTGAGTGGAAAATTTTGTTTCCAAACTTTGTTCAATTTCTTCACCTAATGATTGTAATCCTTGTTGAAGGCGAAAGGTAACTAAACGTGGAGGGATTTTTAAGAGCCAGGCGACTTTTTTTTCCGGAGTTTTTAAAATACTACATAGAATTAAAATAATTGTTTCTTCCATAAGATTTTCTCGACAAAAAGTTTTCCAATAATAAAAATATTATTTTTACAATCTTTTGAATCATTATTTTTTTGTTTAAGCTGTTTAAAATATTTTCTTAATTGTTTTAAAAAGAAAGAAGAAAAAGCTTTCTCCTCTTTCTGTTTATGACCACATCGTTTAAGAAACAAAAAGGTTTGTTGCTCGTTACAGGCTAGAAGAAAAAAAATCAGTTGTTTAAGCATTGTTAATAGAAACCAGAATTTAAGTAATGGTTAACTCTCTTAGTAAGGATAGTTGATCCAATACTTGTCCGGAGCCAAGTACAACGCAAGAAAGAGGGTTTTCTGCTACTGAAACAGGTAAGCCGGTTTTTTCTCTAAGTAAAACATCCAGATGTTTTAGTAAAGCTCCTCCTCCTGTGAGAATTACACCATTATCTACAATATCAGAGGCCAATTCCGGTGGGGTTTTTTCCAGTGCCAGTTTTACAGCATTGACCACATCATTTAAGCTATCTGTTAAAGCTTCATTAATTTGGGTACTGGTAATTGTGATGGTTTTTGGAGCACCAAGAACAGTGTCCCGTCCTTTAATATCCATTTCTGTTTTTGGAGATTTAGGATCAGCAGTGCCAATTGTAATTTTTATATTTTCTGCCGTTCTCTCTCCAATTAAAAGATTTTTTTGTCGTCTAACAAAGTTGGTAATTGCTTCATCAAATTTATCTCCAGCGACTTTAATAGATTCACAATGGACAATGCCATTTAAAGAAATGACTGCAATACCTGTGGTACCTCCACCAATATCTACAATCATACTGCCTTTGGCTTCTGTGATAGGCAGACCAGCTCCAATAGCAGCAGCCATAGGCTCTTCAATTAAATAAACCTCTCTAGCTCCAGCGGAGTAAGCTGATTCTTTAACAGCTTTTTTTTCTACTTGTGTGATTCCAAAAGGAACACAGATGATAATTCGAGGACGGATAAGTCTTCGAGAAGGAGTGGAGGAACGAGTAATAAAATATTTAAGCATTTTTTGTGTAATTTCAAAGTTGGCAATCACTCCATCTTTGATAGGTCTGATAGCTTTGATACTATCAGGGGTACGTCCCAGCATATATTTGGCTTCACGGCCCACTGCCAGTACTTCCTCCTCTCCGCTAACAGTTTTTTTAACAGCAACAACAGAAGGTTCATTGAGGATAATGCCTTGTCCTTTGGCATAAACTAGGGTGTTAGCTGTGCCTAAGTCAATGGCAATATCCTGTGAAAAATAATCGTACATTCTAGTAAAAAAATTCATTTTTTCCTCTTTTTAACCAGTTGATGTGGTTATTGCAATGTATCCACTCCTGTTTCAGTGGTCAACCGCACTTCTATATTTTAAAAGCTTTTGCAGGTATTTTTTGATTCATACGAATATCTGAAAAAGTATATTCCTCCAATGTGTTCAAGTCTTTCCATTCTACCTGAACAAGTAAGATTCTGTCTCCTTCTATTTTTATAGATAGGCGGCTGATATTTTCTGTTTTTTGTATAGGTAAAAATTCAAAGATAGTGGCTCGACCTTTGGAGCGGGAAGACACAAAACGAAACACCTGAAAAAATAGATCTGGATTGAACAGAAAAGAAACAATAGCCTTATTTTTAACTTTGGTTTTAAAATTCATTTTAACTATCTTTATTTTTTTATCTGGAGTGGAAGTTTTGTACCATAAATGGGTTTTATCAAAAATAATCTCTGTGTTCATGGAATCTTTTATTTCCAGTTTCATTAAACCTTTTGATAAAAATATTTTTCCGGAGGATTGTCTGGTTTTTTGTAAAAATTTTAAATGTGTTTTTTTTTGGAAGTTCATAATTACTCCCGAGCTAATTTTGTATTTTTGAATAATTTCCTGAAACTGGTTATTGATAGGGTTTGTTTGTGGTTCAGTGGGAGGGATATCAATTTGCCTAGCTTCAGAATTGTTATGCAGAAAAAAGAATAAAAAAAGAATAAATAAAGAACATTTCATCTTAGTGTTTTATATCAAAAAATGGAGGAGATTCAAAAAAATGTCTCCAAGCTAAAGTGAGTACTTTGAAATGCGAGGGTTTTCCCAAAGCCTTCCAAGCCGCTCTGGCGGTGGCACCAGTAGTGAGAATATCATCTACAAAAATAAAATGCTGTGTCGAGTTAATATCCTTTGAAGTTAATTTTTCCAGTTCTTCCATTATTTGAAGATTTTGTCTCAACTGCCTGGTTTTTTGTTTTTGCTGTTGTTCTTCATAAAAAAATAAACGAGATAAAGAATTTTTTATAGGTATATTGCTTATTCTGGCAAGAGAGGCTGTGAAACAAAAAGCATGATCTTTGATAGAATTATTTAAGCTCACTGGAGCTGGTATGAGAATTGTGTTTTTTTCTAAAGGCTGAATTTGGACAACGCGATGCAATAATTCCCCACTCATTTCATTAAAAATAAAATCAGGAGCGCCTTTTTTTAAACTGTTAAGGAAAAGACGAATAAAAAGATCATTGTTAGAATTCCAGTCAAATAATCGAATATGAGCAAATTGATCTTGTGTTCGAATAATATCCCTAGCGGGCAGATAATAACTGCGAAGTTGTCTCCAACAGTAAGTACACAGCCACCTGACCGGAGGTTGACTGATACCGCACACACAACAATGTCTAAACCATAGAGAGCACTTTTCTTGAATTTTTTTAATTTTCATAATTAAAAAAGTTCTATGCAAAAAACGTGCCAGTCATATTTATAGAACTATTTTGGTAAAATAAATGAATTATAAATCGCCTAAAGTCCTATATAGCTAATTTTTAGTGAATACAGATTATCTTGGTTTGTTACAATTTTTAAAGAAACCAAAGTTAAATTGGTTTTGGATAGCTAAAGGGTGAAATTATTAAAAAATTTCAAAATTATTTAAGTGAAAAATATTTGTTACCGAATTATAGTTTTATGAAAAATATTTTCTTTTTTATCTTTTTGTGTGTTTTTACTTTTTGCTCTTCAGCTGATAAACCATCTCAAAAAGCCTCGACAAAAATCTTGATTCAAACAGAAGCTTTTAAATTAGTTATGGAAGTGGAAGGAATTTCCACTTATAAAAATCCGGATAAGAGTATTCGTGTAGTAAAGCGTCGGCAAAAACAAGCTTTAGAAAATTTGCAAATGGATGGGAAAACCCTTCGTGGTATAGCACAAACTCGTTTTAAAACTTTAGAGTTACTAAAAATGGGATTTCATGATTTTGATATTATCAATGTTGCTAATAAACCTGTTGCTTTAGCTGATAATGTACAAGCGTATGTGTGGAGTGGTTCTTATAAGGATAAAAAAGATAAAGTTCATTTTTTTAAGGAATTTATTACGGAAGGTTGGACCTGGAATGTTTATACAGATAAGAAAGAGGATTTAAAAAAAGCTCTTCAGTCAGTGCAAGCAATAATAAAGGAGTAAGTGAAAATGAGATTTTTATATATTTTTATAGTTTTCTTTTCTTTTTCAGCTCTATCGGCTGAAGAAAACTTGAGAGGAGCCCTTAATGGAGCTGGTTGAACAGCGATTAACTGGAGAGAGTGAAGCGA
Organism: Bdellovibrionales bacterium; assembly: GCA_965226095.1. Lineage (GTDB taxonomy): Bacteria > Bdellovibrionota > Bdellovibrionia > Bdellovibrionales > UBA1609 > JANQSP01. The sequence continues at coordinate 396,692 of OZ245336.1, forward strand.
ATGCTAATGAATCTGAAACAGAGGCTGGGGCTGGTTGTACAACCCCTGAGTGTTTGGGGATAGCTGGTATTGTTGGGTCTCCGGATTTGGAAGTGGCAGAATTGTGTCGTAGTAGTCTACCGGAGCATTGTCAGCAAATAAAAAATATAAAGTTCACTGTATGTTATGAGGATCAAGCTGGACTTGGTAAATCCTCTGTTATTTCTGGTGGGTATTGTTTATTAGGTATATGGGAAGGTTTGGTGGATGTAGGTACTGGTGTGGTAAAGCTAGGGAAAGGAACTTATAAATTTGCAGTGGATGAAGAATATCGGGAGGAAGCTTTAAATACGGGGAGTGTTTTTTTCGAACAGTTTTCAGATTCGGAAAAATTTAAAGCACTTTTATCTGGTTCTATTTTAGCAGAAATGGATGAGTTTGTAGAATGTTTAAATTATAGGGGTCGATGGGAATATATATGTGAGGGGGGAATTCAAGTTATAGCTCCTCTTTATGGTTATAAAAAAGTTAAGCAATTTATAGGAGGTAGAAGAAATAAACAGAAGCTAAGTGTTAGGGAGAAGTTTGAACAAAGGAAAGAATTGCAAGAACTTTTAAGCGGAACAGGTTATGTGGATATTGGTAAATTAAGCTCTTATCAACTTGGTCGGTTAAAACCTAAGGATATGAGAAGGATGGAGATTTCCAATTTCACTGACGACATTGGTTCTTTTTTAAGTAATAGACAGCTTCATAGTATTCCTCCATCAAAAATGAATAAACTGGACATACGTGTTAACCATCGCACATTAAGGCGTTTATCAGATGAACAATTTAAGGTAGCAATGATAAATGGAGACATCACTAGCTTACCTTTTAATGTGATTGAAGGTAATATAAAAAGAATTCGGTCTGTAGATGTACCTAGATTATCACAATTAAGTCACATATCACCAAAAGCTTTTAGTCAAATGTCTGCTGTGCAAATTCGTGGGATGTCATCCAGGCAAGTGAATAATGTGACTCCAGAACAGCGAGCAAGTCTATCTTCCAGAAAGAAAAAAGCTTTTGAAGAAACTCGTGAAAAACGTAAACAGCCGGAAGCAACAACCGGAGAAACGGTAGGTACACCAGCCAGTGGATCATCAACTGGAGGGGCAGCAAAGTTAGGTGCAAAAAAACCGAAAGATTCAAAACCATCCGAGCGGTAACGAAAAGATCAGAAGGAACAACAGGATCAGAACTCACCAGGGGATGACAATAAGCAAAAACCCGGTGGACCAGCGGAGTAGAAAGAGTTCTTTAGATACGTAAATAGGAACAGAGTTAAAAATGGTCTGTGTAAGTGATATAAACAAGTAAGTAATAAAATCTGTAGTTTTAAATATCTTCAAAAATTAGTTTAAATAATTTCAATAGTAAAATTATTATATTCAAATAAAATAAAAATAATTTTTTATATAAGCTCGACTAAAGTATTATGCACACTATTTGATAAGTAAAATTTTTTATAGGCGTGATAAAATAGATATTTCTGTAGGTGAATAATGAATGTGATTATCAAACCACTAGAATGTGCTTTTTTAATTATAAAAATATTAATTTATATTGGTTTTTTTTCTATTGTTGCTTCTGCGGATCCGTCTGTGGAACAATCAGTGGTATCGAATGTGGATGAAATAAGTACTCAATTACAAGGTATAGAGCAACCTACAGAAGAAAATCTTTCTGAATTGGAATCGCTAACAGAAGCTGGGGCTGGTTGTACGACACCGGAGTGTATGGAGATTACTACCGATCAAACCATCGATGAGATACGTCAACTTTGTTTAAAATCTCTCCCAGAGTATTGTGAAGGAATAAAAGAAGAATTCACTAGTTGTTATGAAGATGATGAATCATTTGTTGTAGCAAGTATAAAAAGCGCTGGTGCTTGTATTGTTGGTGGGATAGGTGGTGTTGTAGATTTTTTTGTAGTAACTTGGGAATTAGGAGGTGTTCTTAGTGATTTATTGAAGGATTCCTATTATCGAGATGAAGCCTTAGATGTTATGAGCTATATAATGGAACAAATTATGGATTCAGAAGATGGAGTGGAAGAGGTTTTAAAAGAATTTTTACTCTCTCCGGTTTTAGAGGAAATAGATGAATTTATATCCTGTTTAAATTATAAAGGTCGTTGGGAGTATGTATGTGAAGGGGGAGTTCAAATTTTTATAGGTGTAAAAGCTGTTAAAGTGGGGAAAGCTGTATGGAAACCAATTAAAAATAGGAGAAAATTCAAATTAAGCTTCTTGGATCAATTAGCCGGTAAACGGAAAATAAAGAAAAAACTTAAAGCAGCCAAACTGGGAAATAAATTATTAGATATTAGAGAGCTTGGTCCTTATGAGATGACGTTATTGTCCAAGAAAGATATGAGGTTAATAGATGTGCGGTTTATGACAGATAAGATGGGTGAGCGAATGAGTAAAAGACAACTACATGCAATTTCTTTAGGGCAAATAAAAGATCTGTCAGTTAGAAGAGCAGGTCGTGTTTTCAGTCGTCTTTCCAACAAACAGTTTAAAGCAGTTATTGACAGTGATCCTTCCAAGATAAGAGATATGTCCATGTATGTGGTGGAAAGAAATTTAAGAAGAATAGACCCTTCTCATATACCTAGCTTAAGTGATATTCGTCAAATAAGTCCCAGTGGTTTTGGACAAATGTCTGTTGAACAAATTCGTTCCTTGTCAGCCAGACAATTACGTGAGGTCGCTCCAGCGCAACAAGCTGCTTTACGGGGAGCTAGAAAACAGGCCTTTGATGAAATGTATAACAACCTTCATTAACTAGCTTTTGACCAGACAGGTAAAGCTAAGGTAAAACATTATAAAATTAAACAGTTCACAACATATAAGAGACAGGAATGGAACACTGAAAAAATATCTATTTAATATTAAGTTTTTGTTTATATTTTTTCTTTTAAGTCTATTTTCAATTAGTGTCGTTTTTGGTATTTATTTTTTCTTTTTGATGTCTAGTTTACCACCTGTTGCTCAATTAAAAGCTTATCAACCTCCACTTATTTCTTTTGTGTTCGATAGAGAAGGAGAGAAGGTTGGGGAATTTTTTAGAGAGCGTAGAATTCTTGTTCCTTATAAGGAATTTCCCGAAGTATTGGTACAAGCCTTTGTTTCTGCTGAAGATGGGTCTTTCTTTGAACATAAAGGCCTTAATGTACGAGCAATTTTTAGGGCTTTTTTAGCCAACATTCGCGCCGGTCGAAAAGTACAAGGTGGTTCCACTATCACTCAACAAGTGGCCCGTGCTCTTTTGCTTTCTTCTGAAAAAACTTATACCAGAAAGCTCAAGGAAGCTATTTTAGCTGTTCGTATGGAAAAACACTTAAGTAAAGAACATATTTTGTATCTTTATTTAAACCAAATTTATTTAGGTCATGGTGCCTATGGAGTGGGAATGGCCAGTGAAATTTATTTTAGGAAAAAAGTAAAGGATCTGAATTTAGCGGAAGTTTCTCTATTAGCTGGTTTACCTCAAGCTCCCAGCCGATTTTCTCCTATTTATAATTCGAAAAAAGCCAAAGAAAGACAACTTTATGTTTTACAACGTATGATAGAGGAGAAGTATATCCAGGAAAAAGAGGCTGAAGAGGTGAAAAAAAATGCTTTAAAAATTTATTTGCGGGAAGAATTTCAAAAAAAAGCTCCTTATTATCAGGAAACTTTAAGACAAGCTCTCAGTCAGGAATTAGGGGAGGAAAATTTGTTAAGCCAGGGATTTCGTATTCAAATTGCTATGGATATTCGTTTACAACAGTTGGCTCGCGAACATCTTCAAACAGGTTTAAAGGAAATAGATAAGCGACAGGGATTTAGAGGAGCTTTGCAAAACTTGGAAGATGAAGATCAGATAAAGAACTTTTTTAAAGAACAGGAAGAGAAGTTACTTAATCGTCGTCAACCATTTCGAATCATAGAGCCTTTGAGCATACTTGAAGATCAAAAACAAATTTCAGATGAAGAAATTAAAGCAGAACAAAAATTAATGCTTACTGATTTAGAAAAAAAAGAATTACTGAAAGGATTAGTGCGTGAATTGGATGATCAGGAGGGACAGGTTTTGATTGAACTTCCTTTTAACAGTTTTGGGATTTTATCCTTGGAAAATATGAAATGGGCCAGGAAACCGGATCCTAAAGTGTATTATGCTTATAGTACCATTATTAAACCTTCTTCTGCCCTTAAAAAAGGGGATGTTATTCTTGTGCAGATTTTAGATAAAGTAGAGATTGATGAATCTGATTTGGGATTAAAGAAAAAAAATATGGATTTTTTTATAAAGAATAAAAAAGAACTTCCAAAAGATATTTTATTACTGAGTTTGGAACAGGAGCCGGCAGTAGAAGGAGCTGTGATTGTTTTTCATCGTAAAACAGGTGATATTTTAGCTATGGTGGGAGGTTATGACTTTAATAGGTCCCAATTTAATAGAGCTTATCAAGCCAGTCGGCAAACGGGTTCAGTATTTAAACCTATTGTCTATTTGGCGGCCTTGGATAAAGGGTTTTCACCTTCTAAAATTATTAGTGATGCTCCGGTGGTTTTTGAAAAAAAAGAAGCTGAGTTACCAGATGAAAATGTTGTTAATGAAAATGAAGAGGAACAGGAGGAAAATAAAGAATCTGCAGAGGCTTCCATAACCTGGAAACCTGATAATTATGGTCAATATTTTTCTGGAGATATTCTTTTTCGAAATGCGCTTATTCGTTCCATGAATGTTCCAACAGTTAAGGTGATTGAAAGTATAGGAATTAAATGGGTTCAGGATTATGCACGTAGATTAGGAATATTTAGTTCTTTAAATCCAGATTACACTTTAGCCTTGGGTTCCAGTAGTATGACCCTTTATGAAATGACTAAAGCCTTTGCTGTTTTTAGTCGCTTGGGTAAGAAGATAAAGCCTTTGTTGGTGCGTCAGGTAAAGGATACTAATCAAAAACAAATTTCTGGTCCTTTAAGCTTGGATATACGATTTTCAGAACAAATGGAACCTTGGGAAAAACTCATGGAAGAGAGAAGACAAAAATTTTTAATGGAACAAACAGAAAAAAATTCTGGAAAAGATGAAACTATAGAAGAAATAGAAAATACAGAAGAAGATAGAAAAAAAGAGCCTCTATTTTTCTTTTCTGATCCCGATCAACTTATTTCCAAACAAACTGCTTTTATAATGCACTCTTTATTATCATCGGTCATCAATGAGCCACAGGGGACTGCTTTTTCTGCAAGGGATATGAAAAACCCTATAGCTGGTAAAACAGGTACAACAAATGGCTATTATGATGCCTGGTTTATTGGTTATAATTCTCAGTTGATTACTGGTGTGTGGGTAGGGTTTGATAATGAACAAAGTTTAGGACGAGGGGAAACAGGAGGAAAAGCAGCTCTTCCTATCTGGAAAAATTTTATGCAGGATGCAGAAAAGTTCTTTGAAAATAATGAAGAATTTGAAGTTCCAGAGGGTATCGTGTTTACTAATATAGATAACAATACTGGTGGAGTGGTGAATATGAATTCAAAACGAATCGTTAAACAGGCTTTTGTAGAAGGCACTCAACCAGTTCCTGCTTCTGAAAAAGACATTCGAGAAACAGAAGATCAAGATTTCTTAAGAAAAGATCTTATTCAATAGCCAGGTGTTATAGAATGTTTTCGGAAAGGATTCAGTTTTTAAGTGAATAAAAAAGTTCAGCAAAAATATATTGAAATTATTTCAGCCCAACAAAATAATTTAAAGTCAGTAAATTTAAAAATTCCGTTGGGTTCCATGACAGTTGTTTGCGGACCCAGTGGCTCAGGAAAAAGTTCTTTGGCTTTTGAAACTTTGTTTGCAGAAGGACAAAGACATTATACAGCTACTTTGTCCAATTATACGAGGCAATACATACAAGAGCTTCCAAAACCTCTTGTAGAACATATTTATAATATTCCTCCAGCATTGGCTTTAGAGCAAAAAAACTCAGTTCGCTCTTCTCGTCCTGTAGTAGCTACCTTAACTGATTTAGCTGATTGTCTACGATTGTTATTTACTCATGTGGGTCAAGTTTATTGTCCCAGGCATAAAGTTCCTCTATGTTCTTATAGCCCTCAATCCGGAGCCAAACAGATATTAAAAACTTTTTCAGGAAAAAGAGGCTTAATTCTTGTACCAATAAGAGTTCCGGTCAGTCGAAAAGAGCAAAACGAGTTAAAAAAACAGTTACTAAAGCAGGGGTTTCAAAAAATTTGTTGTGAGAAAAACAATTCAGGAAAAAAGTTACCAGATATAAAATATTTAAATCAAATAAAACAATTTCCCAAGGGAAAATGCCATTTACTTTTAGATCGTCTGGTTTTTAAAGATAGTGTTCGTTTAACAGATTCTTTACGGTTGGCTTATAAAATGTCTGTTCAGCAAGGGCAGAAAAAAGGTGGGGAAGTTAAAATATTTTCTACAGAAGGGAATAGTTTATATATTAGAGAACAAGAAGGTTGTTCATACTGCGACTATATATTCCCTCTTCCTTTTCAACCCGCGCTTTTTAACTTTAATTCCTCTTTAGGAGCTTGTCCTGATTGTCGAGGGTTTGGTACACATTTGGTTTTGGATGAAAAAAAAATTGTACCTCAAGCTTGGAAATCTTTAGCAGAAGGGGCTTTAGTTCCCTTTACTCTTCCTTCTACTACTGCTGAATTAAGGCATCTAAAGCAATTTTGTCATCAAAAAAGAATTGATTGGCATTGCCCTTGGGAAAAACTTCCTGCTCGACATAAAAAAAGTATATGGAAAGGTTCTAGTAAATTTATTGGTGTAGAAGGGTTTTTTAATTATTTGGAGAATAAAAAATATAAAATGTATGTAAGAGTTTTTTTAGCTCGCTACAAAAGTCCTAAAGCTTGTACAGTATGTCGAGGACATCGGTTTAGAAAAGAATTGGATTTTATTTATTTTAAAAATAAATCTCTCCCTGAGTTCTTCTCTATGGATATGGGAACTCTACAAACATTTTTTAAAAAGCTTAAGCTTAGTGCTTCAGAAGAGAAAAAAACAAAGGATCTTGTTCAAAAAATTCATATTATTTTGGAATCAGCCATACAGATCGGTCTTGGTTATTTGGAGTTGAATCGTGAAATAAGAACTTTATCCAGTGGGGAATTTCAGCGATTAAATCTAATTAATCAGTTGGGCTTGGGACTTTCTCAAGTTCTCTATGTCTTGGATGAACCAACAGTGGGTCTTCATCCTCAGGATACTCAAAGACTTGTTCAATTATTGCAAAATCTTAATCAAATGGACAATACTTTGGTGGTGGTGGAACATGATCCAGATATGATTCGACAAGCTAGTTTTATTGTAGAAATGGGTCCAGGTTCAGGTTTTGCGGGAGGTAACATAGTGTTTATTGGTTCCAAGGAGGAGTTTTTTAAAAAAAATACTACTCCCACCAGCCGGTATTTGAATCAAAAACAAAACCGTAAATTATTATTCCCTCTTCAAGCAGTAGATAAAAAGCATCATAAATATTTTTTGGAGATTACAGGTTGTACAACTCATAATTTAAAAAATGTGTCTTTAAAGGTTCCTTTAAATCGTATGGTTGCTGTTAGTGGAGTCAGTGGTTCCGGTAAATCCTCTTTAGTTAGTAAAACTCTCTATCCCGCTTTAGCTTCTGTACTTCAAAAAAGAGTATTTCCATGTGGAGGTTTTAAAAATCTTATAGGTTGGAGATATTTAGAGGAGGTCGTGATGATAGATTCTTCACCAGTCGAAAAAACACGCAGAAGCTTACCGGTCACTTATTTGAAATTTTATGATCATATTCGAAATTTAATGGCAGGTTATGCTCAATCTGACATAGATGAATTTATTCGTCCTGGTTATTTTAGCTTAAATGTGGAGGGGGGAAGATGTCCTGTTTGCCGAGGTCTTGGTTACCAGGAAATAGACATGGTATTTATGGATCCTATTCGACTTACTTGCGAAGAATGTGGAGGGAAAAGATTTAAATCAGAGATTTTAAGCTGGAAATGGCGGAATAAAAATATTTATGATATTTTAAATATGACTGTACAAGAGGCACTGGATTTTTTTGTATCCACTCCCGCTATCTGGAAACCATTATCTTTATTAAAAAAGACAGGATTGGCTTATCTGATCTTGGGTCAAAGTTTATCCACTTTATCTGGTGGGGAATCTCAAAGACTGAAGTTGACTAGAGAATTGTTAAAAAGTCAGTCTCGAAACACGCTATATATTATGGATGAGCCCACTGTGGGTTTACATTTTTCAGAAGTGGAGCTTCTTTTAAAAGTGCTTCATCAGCTTATCCAAAATGGCAACAGTGTTTTATTAATTGAGCATAATTTGGAGCTCCTTCGTCATTGTGATTATCTTATTGAAATGGGACCGAGTGCTGGTAAGAAAGGTGGAAAAATACAGATTCAAGGTAGTCCGGCAGAATTAGCTTTAAATCCTCTTTCCAGTACAGGGATTTTTCTCAAAAAATTTTAAATATCTAATTTTGTGCCAGTTTTTATGTTTTTAAGAAAAAAGTGTTAAATATTGTCTCGGTTGACTTGACAAAAACTCATCCGTTTTCATATTGAAATGACAGAGTGGGTTATTCATTATTAAAATTTAATAAATAAAAAAGGAGAAAAACCATGAATCTAAATATTCGTCCGCTTCATGATCGGATTATTGTTAAACGGCTTCCAGAAGAGGAAAAAACAACTGGGGGTATTATTATTCCTGATACGGCTAAAGAAAAACCTTTAAGAGGTAAAGTGCTTTCCATTGGCCAGGGTCGAAAGAATGATGAAGGTAAGTGTCTTCCTTTGGATGTAAAAACCGGAGACGAAGTGTTATTTGGTAAATACGCCGGTACTGAATTTAACATGAATGGCGAAGAATTGTTAATGATGAGAGAAGAAGATATTTATGGAGTGTTGAATTAATTTTTTTTAAAAAATTACCTAAAAAGGGGGAATTAAAAAATGAGTAAAGAATTACGTTTTAGAGATCATGCCAGAGAATCCATTGCTCGCGGAGTAAATGTTCTGGCTGATGCAGTAAGAGTCACTTTAGGTCCAAAAGGTCGCAATGTAGCCATTGAAAAATCTTTTGGCTCTCCACTTATTACAAAAGATGGAGTTACAGTGGCCAAAGAAGTGGAGTTAAAAAATAGGTTTGAAAATATGGGTGCTCAAATGGTTAAAGAAGTAGCCAGTAAAACAAATGAGGAAGCGGGAGATGGTACAACAAGCGCAACGATTTTAGCACAAGCTATTTATTGTGAAGGGTTAAAATATGTTACAGCCAATCACAATCCTACTCAGATTAAAAAAGGAATTGATAAGGCAGTCAGTGCAGTGTGCAAAGAACTCAATAATCTTACCAGTCCTGTAAAAGGTAAAACAGAAATTGCTCAAGTGGGAACTATTTCTGCTAATAATGATGTAGAAATCGGTGATATTATTGCACAAGCTATGGAAAAAGTGGGACAAGAAGGAGTGATTACAGTGGAAGAAAGTAAAACCTCTTTGACTGAGTTGGATGTTGTAGAAGGTATGCAATTTGATAGAGGATATTTATCTCCTTATTTTGTAACCAACGCAGAGAGAATGGAAGTTATTTTGGACGATTGTTTTCTCTTAATTTATGACAAAAAAATTAGCTCTATGAAAAATATGTTAAAAGTTTTGGAAGGGGTTGCTCAGGCTGGAAAACCTCTTTTGATTATTGCAGAAGATGTAGAAGGTGAAGCTTTAGCTACTTTAGTTGTAAATAAGCTAAGAGGTACTTTACAAGTGGTCGCGGTGAAAGCTCCTGGTTTTGGAGATCGCCGAAAGGCTATGTTGGAAGATATTGCTGTGTTAACTAATACCCGGCTGATTAGTGAAGATGCTGGTGATAAATTGGAAAACATCACTGTCGAAAATCTTGGAAGAGCTAAAAGAGTTGTGATTGATAAAGATAATACAACGATTATTGATGGTGCCGGTAAAAAAACAGATATTCAAGCACGCACAGCTCAAATAAAAACACAGGTTGAAGAAAGTACATCTGACTATGACAAGGAAAAGCTTCAGGAACGTTTAGCTAAGCTAACAGGTGGAGTGGCTGTTATTCATGTTGGAGCTCCTTCGGAAATGGAAATGAAAGAAAAGAAAGCTCGTGTGGAAGATGCTTTAAATTCAACTCGTGCGGCAGTGGAAGAAGGTATTGTTCCAGGAGGTGGAGTGGCTCTATTAAAAGCTTCTGCTTGTCTAGATAATTTAAAAGTCAATGAGGAAGAGAAATTTGGTGTGAGCATTGTAAAAAAAGCTTGTGAAGCTCCTATTCGTCAGATTGCCGGCAATGCTGGAGTGGATGGAGCCATTGTGCTTCATCATGTTTTAGATGCTCAAAAAAACAAAAATATTCCTGGGTTTGGATTCAATGCTTTGACTGGTGAGTATGAAGATCTACAAAAAGCCGGTGTCATAGATCCTAAGAAAGTAGTTCGTTGTGCTCTGGAATATGCTGCATCTGTGGCTTCTCTTATGTTGACTACAGAAACCATGATTGCTGAAGAACCTAAGAAGGATGAACCAGCAATGCCAGCTGGTGCTGGTGGAATGGGCGGAATGGGTGGAATGGGCGGCGGAATGCCCATGATGTAATAATTTATTAAGAACAAATGTTTGTTCTTTCTGCGAAAGTAGGAAGCAATTCTTTATAAAAAATTAAAACCCGGGTTAGCTAAAGCTCGGGTTTTTTTTGTTCAGGTGAATTTATATAAGCAGGACTCTGGTATAGAGATAGTATAAGGTTGATTTTTAAAGGATTTTTTATACTTTTTGAATTTTTGTCCGATAGTAAAAATAAGATGGCAAAAAATATAAAAATTATCTTAGCAGAAGATGCGCTTTTTATGGTAGAAATGCTTTGTAAAATTCTTTCCAATACAGAGATACAAGTTATAGGTGTAGCTTATAATGGTTTGGAGTTGTTGTCTCAGCTTAAAAAATTGAAGCCGGATATCATTTTACTGGATTTAGTGCTACCAGGGATTAATGGAATAGATCTGATAAGAAGAATCAAGTCTCTTTTTCCAAATATACATATTGTAGCTTGTTCCAGTTTGAAAAATGAACATATCATTTTACAAACCCAGCTGGTTGGTGTTAGTGATTTTATTGTAAAACCGTTTTATTCTGAAAAACTTTTAAAATCACTTCGTAATGTAGCGAACGAAGTAGAAATGAAAGAAGCAATATAAAAATGTTTATTGATTTTACAGTCCGATTTGTCTGGTTTTTTGTTAAAGTTCTTACTTCTTGTATGTTTGTGATCATCTTGCAATTACAAGTGGGAGAGAAAAGTTTAGAAGAAATACTGGACCAAACACTTAAAGAATCTGTTGTAGGGGTTTATTTTCAAAATCTTACTAAAACTGGGGCAGAAATGGTGGAAAATAATGTTAAAGGCTGGATATCAGGGGATGATAACAACAGATCACTTGCCACTCCCTCTGTAGAGCTTCCGGCAAAACCTGTTGAATATATTGATATTTCATCTGCTGATTCATCTCAGAAACCTACATCAGCTCCATAAATACGATAAAAGTTTTAAAAATTCTTATAGTTTTTAGTAATTTCTTTAATGCAAAGATTATAAAAATCCGTAAACATTACTATGAAGTATTATTTATGTTTTTTTATTATTTTTTTTGTTAGTTGTCATGGAATTGATTTTTCAGAAAGAAGTCAAAATAGATTAAACAATTATAGGTTGTATTCATCCAGAAGTAACTTCACTTCTCCATTTTTAAATTCCAGTCGTCAGGATGAAGAAAGTAACACTATGACAGAATATTTTAATATTTCAGAAAGAGATCAATTAGAGATTCTTTTGGTTTTAGATGCTTCAAAATCCATGGATAAAAACCTTAAAAAGTTAGGTGCCAATATTTCTTCTTTGCTTCAGCACATCAGTGATAAAGACTGGAGAATGGCTTTTATTACAGCCGATCATGGTGATCATAGAAATGTTCGCTTTTCTGCTGATTCTTGGGAAAATTATATTGGTTCAGAAGCGCGGTTTGGTCGGTTTATGAATTTGGAAAAAGATGGTGTAATTTTAGATCAGATGATCTTAACAAGAAATGATTCTGATTATCAGAATATTTTTGAAGATACTCTTACTAGAAAAAAATCCAGTCATTGTTCTTTGCCACCTTATTGTCAGGGAAAGACAGAGCAACCCTTAAGAGCTTTGAAATCCGCACTTCATCGTTATCAGGCGAATGAAGAGGAGGTTGTAAATTTTTTTCAAGATAATGTAGATACCGTTGCAATCATTATTACTGATGAAGATGAACGTACAGGAGATGCTGAGAATGCCACGACTGCAGAGCAAGTCATACAGGAGTATAACAACATATTTTCTAATCGAAAAAAACGTTTGTTTGGTTTTAGCATCAGTATTCAAACTAAAGATTGTTATAAGAAGGAAAGATCCCAAGTTTTTGGTTTTGGTTCCACAGCGGCTTATGGTCGAATCGTGGGACGCCTAGCTGAATTAACAGATGGTGAAAATGTATCTCTTTGTGAAAATGATTATGGTCATTCTTTAGAGAATATTTCGCATATTACCAGAAAATTAGTACACTCTTTGGTTTTACAAAAAGTATTTTATGTTCCTGATACAGTGGAAGTATCCTTTTTCCCTGAGGTAGAAGGTATAACATGGACTTTACAAGGAAGAAGACTTATTTTTTCTGAGAGTATTCCTCCTAATACGCAAATAACAGTTAGCTATCAGTATGAAGACAGAACTGAAGTGGTTGGAATGTTATAAGCCATATAATAATTGGTCAAAAATCGATTTAAATAAGTTATTATAAAAATTAAGAAGCTTTTTATTTTGTTAAGAGATAAAATTTTCATTTTTCAATTAAAAACACCGATTTATAAATATATGAAAAAGGCATGTATTTATTTAATTATTGGCTTTTTGTTGCTTTTTGGTTGTTCTAAATTGGATTTTTCTGAGAGTTTAGAGGCAGGTTGTACATCAAATGCAGATGAGGAGATTGAATGCTTTATAGAGAAAGTAGAGCTTTTTAGTGTTGGAGATCTGGAAAATCGCCCTATAGATTTTATTTTTGTCATAGATGCCTCTGGTTCCATGGATCCTGATTTACTTAAACTGGGTCAGGGATTTCAGCACTTAATATCTAAAATTGAATCTATGGATTGGCGAATGATGTTCACGCTGGCCTGGAATCAAGGCGCTACCTATGCTGATTATACAGGTGATAAGCCTTTTAATGGCCAATTTATGAAACCGGAACATCAAGGTAGTCTTATTTCACAGTATTATTTAAATAAGGAAACATCTAATTATGAGCAGGCCTTTTTGGATACTCTCACTCGAGCCAATGCTGGAGAAATCCATTTACCTCCTTATTCACATGGAGCTAATGAGCAACCTCTTCGTTCTTTAAAATTTGCTTTTGAAAGACTGGCGGATAACAAAGCTCATACCAGTTTAAGGGAAGGAGCAGATGTTGTAGCCATTCTTATCACCGATGAAGATGAAACCACTCCCGGGGTTTCAGCAAAACAAGTGGTTGATGTATTTAAAGAGCGTTTTCCAGACAAGCAATTAATAGCTTTTGCTGTCTTGATTAAACCTGAAGATCCAGCTTGTTTATCTCAACAAGGTAGTGTCTATGGCTCCTTGACTGCTGAACTGCCTACAGAAACAGAAGGGGTCAATATTTCTATTTGTGAAGTAGACTATAGTACTTCCTTGGAAGCCTCTTCCCGTTTGATTTTGGCTTCACAGGAGGATTTTAAACTGGAATATCGTCCCGACTCAAAAGAGGATGTAAGAGTGAGGTTTATTTATGGTACTGAAGTGGATTGGGAAATAGTAGGGCGAAAAATCAAATTTGAGAGAGCTTTAGATCCTGGAACAACTTTGGAAATACAATATCTCATTCGTGAGGAAGCAGAAGAGGAAGCAGAAGAGGAAGAGGAAAAAGAAGCAGAAGAGGATTCTTAGTCAAATAAAGGTGAAATATCGTAAAAAGAAGGTTTTTTAAAGATTTAATTTTTGATACAATATTTATTTAACTTTTATGTATGAAAGTTCGATAAGTTTATAAAGATAAGGAGGTTGTTATGTTGTTGAGGTTATCATTAGTGATTTGTACTTTAGTTTTTTCTCAGTTGCTTTTTGCTCAAGCCGTTGGGCCGGTTGTGGATTCTTATGCTCAAAAAGCGGCTGCTTGTGCTAATAATCAAGAGAGTGTGGATAAGGCCTCTAATTTTGAGGTTAACTTAGCGCGTCATATTGGCAGTCTTGGCTTTTTAATGGAAAAAGAGTCAAAAACCAAAATTAATAAGCCAGTTTCTAAAAAAGATAGAAGAAGCGTTCAATAAAGTCGTCATTTTTCTATAAATATTTGAAATTATTAGAGATTTATATTTTTACATAAAATAACACTATGCGAAATCATATAAATTTAGAATAATATTTCTGAAAAAAGCCGCTATTTCCAGAAAAAATATGAAAAAAACAGCTTTTGTCGCTAGACAGCGGGCTAATTATTTATAATAAAGTGTTTTTTAGGTAGTAATTAAAAAAAAAGGAGTAAAAAATATGTCTTTAATTATTGTTAAAAAAACAAAAGATCTTTTTAAGACTCGTGGTTTAAAAACCTCTGATGAGGCAATAAAAGCGCTTAATGAAGAAGTTGAAAAAATCTGTCAAAAAGCCGCTGACAATGTCATAGCTAACAAACTGAAAACAGTTAAGGCCCCTCACGTTCCAAAAGTGAGTTTTAATTAATTATTTTTTTTTTGAACAAGTTTTTGGAAATCTTTCCAGTTTAAAATAGGAATATTTAGCTGTTGTGCTTGTTGGAGTTTTTTAGACTCCTGCCTTTCAGGTTTTTCAGTAATTAAAAAATTGATTTTTTTGTTTACAGTGCTCTGTACTCGTCCTCCTAGAGAAAAAATCAGGTTTTCCACTTTATCTCTGGTTTCTGGTAGATTTCCAGTGATAGCAAAGTACTGACCTTCTAACCTGAAGCTTTTTTTTTGTTCTGATGGGAACTTTACTCCCAAGTTTAATAGCTGATTTATTTCATTGGTAAAAACGGGATTTAGAAAATAACTCTTTAAAGATTCAGCCAGTATTTCTCCAATATCCGGGATTTGTTGTAATTCTTCTTTACTGGCTTGGCTAAGTAGAATTAAAGCCGGTGGCCAGTTTTTCTTTGTTGATAAAGATTTAAGTTCTTTGGCTTTCTTGGAAAAATACTGACTTAAGGTGTAAGCACTTCTTTCACCTATATGTCGAATTCCTAGAGCAAAGATAAATGCTGGCAAAGAGCTGGACATACTTTTTTTAATACTTTTTAAAATTTTTTCACTGGATTTTTCACCCTGTCCTTCCAATTGAAGGAGCTGTTTTTTTGTAAGGCGATAAATATCAGAAAACTTTTTGACCAAGCCGTTCTTATAAAGCAACTCCATAATTTTTTCACCTAAGGATTCTATATTCATTGCTTTTTTGGAGGCAAAGTGAATAAGGGATTTCAGAGCAATTGCAGAACAAACAGGATTGGAACAAAATACAATATCATTTTTTGTTTGTGTTTTAGAGCCACAGTTGGGACATGTAGTGGGAAAAATAAAAGATTTAGATGATTTCTTTCGTTTTTGTTTATTTACTTTTATTACTTCAGGGATGACATCTCCTGCTCTTCCTACAATAACTTCATCTGAAATACGGATGTCTTTTTTGGCAATTTCTGAGGGATTATGTAAAGTAGCCTGACGAATTTGCACTCCCCCCACTTGTACGGGCTTTAAGTGTGCCACCGGTGTGAGAACCCCTGTTCTTCCCACTTGTATTTGAATAGATTCTACAACTGTAAAAGCTCTTTCCGGTTCAAATTTAGCGGCTCTGGCCCATCGAGGAAAGCGACTCACTTCCCCTAATTTTTTTTGATGTAAAAATTGATTAACTTTGATGACAATACCATCAATTTCAAAATCTAATAAATGACGTATGTTTTTTATAATGTCATAGTAAGATAAAATATCCTCTTTTTTGTGACAAACCACCCCAGAGATAAAAACACTTTTTTTATTTTTATCTTTTAATGTTTTTATATCCACTACTGGTAAAGTGGGAATCTTGAAAGATTGTATCAGTTTTAAAAATGCGCTTTGTCTGGTTAGTGTTAATCCTTTCAATACTCCATTGGAATGGGCAAAAAACTTTAAAGGTCTTTTAGCTGTTACTTTTGGATTTAATTGCCTTAAACTACCAGCTGCCATATTTCTTGGATTGGCAAAAAGAGTGGCTCCCTCTTCTTCTCTTTGTTCATTGATGTTTTTAAAATCTTTTTTTAATAGAATCGCTTCACCTCTGATTTCCAAAGTATCAATTGTAGAAGGGATAGAAAGTGGGATACTTCTAATGGTTTTAATATTCTCAAAAACATTTTCTCCTTGTTGTCCATCTCCACGGGTGAGAGCACACTTGAGTTTATTTTTTTTATAAATAAGATTCACCGCTACTCCATCAAATTTTGGTTCTAATAAAAAACTGACTTTTTTGGAGTTTAGAGTTTTTAAAGTTTTTTCATAAAAGTCCAGTATTTCATCTTCATTATAAGTGTTTTGTAAAGAAAGCATTGGACTTTTATGTTTCTGTTTTTTAAAAGCGCTTAAAGTTGGTCCTCCTACTCTTTGGCTTGGGGAATCAGGAGTAATGAGTTTAGGATGTTCTTTTTCTAACTGAAGGAGCTCATTAAAAATTGCATCGTAATCGTAATCTGAAATTTCCGGGAAATTCAATGTATAATAGTAATGATCATGTCGTTGAATAGTAGCTCTTAATTTTTTCAATCGCTGATGGATATTGTGCTTTTTTTTCATAGTTGTATTTATATACTATGAATTTCACTATATTTTAATTTAAAAATGATAATTTTTAAAACTCATTTTATAAAACGTGAAATCAAAAATCTTCTGTGTAAAAAAGTGGTGTGTTATGTCAGTACGGAGCTCAAAATTTTAAATTGTAGTTAAAATAAGAAAATGCTATAAAACTTGTTTTGGTTTGAATTCAAAAAATAGTGGGTTTTAAAAATGAAGAAAGAAGAAGTATTAAAAACAGCTCATTTAGCTCGTTTACAGTTATCTCCTGATGAAAAGAAAGTGTTTTCTTTACAGTTAAAAAATGTTTTTGAATATTTCAACAAAATTTCCAGCGTAAACACAAAAGATGTGCGGCCTTTAGTACATCCATTGGAAGATATTGCAGATATAAGTTTTAGCCGTGTGGATGTAGTAAAAAAATGGCATGATATTGAAAAACTGCTTAACTTGGCGCCTGAAGTACTAGGGGATGAGTACAAAGTTCCTCCGGTAATAGAATAATGAATTTGTTAAATACTTCACTTAGTAATATAGTTGCGGGCATTAAAAATAAGAAATATTCAGTATCAGAAGTATGTCAGTTTTATTTGGATCGTATCAGTCAGTTCAATTCTGAATTAAATGCGGTTTTAACTCTTAACCCCAAAGCACAACAGATTGCCAAAAAGATGGATGAGGAATTTTATCAATATAAAGATAAACCTTTGATGGGAGCTCCTATTTTAATGAAAGATGTTTTTTGTACAAAAGACTTAAAAACCACAGCGGGATCTAAGATACTTGGAAATTTTATACCTCCCTATTCATCGGAAGTGGTGGAAAGGTTGGAAAACGCTGGTGCTATTATTCTTGGCAAGTGTAATCAGGATGAATTTGCCATGGGTAATACAAATGAAAATTCTGCTTTTGGAAACACTTTAAATCCATGGGATAAAACCCGGGTTCCAGGTGGTTCCAGTGGTGGTAGTGCGGCGGCAGTGTGTGCTGGCCTATGTGCTGCTTCTATAGGAACAGATACTGGTGGTTCTGTTCGGCAGCCAGCTTCTTTTTGTAATATAGTGGGTATTAAGCCAACTTATGGACGAGTTAGTCGATATGGTATGATTGCTTATGCTTCCAGTTTGGATCAAGCTGGTCCCATGACAATGAGTGTGGAAGATTCAGCTTTAATTTTACAAACTATTTCCGGCAAAGATGAAAAAGACAGTACATCCTCTCAAAGTGTTGTTCCTTGTTGGGTAAAAAATTTAAATCCTTCTTTAAAGTCTTTGAAAGTGGCTGTACTAAATAGCACAGAAACAGAAAAAACCTGCCATCCTGATGTAAAAAAAGTTTTACATAGTGTAATTGAGCTTTTAAGGGAACAAGGGGTCACTGTTGATGAAATTGATATTCCTTTGATGGATAAGGTGGTTTCTATTTATTATCTTATTTCAACCAGTGAAGCTTCCAGTAATTTAGCTCGTTATGATGGCATTCGTTATGGTTTTCGATCCGAATTTGAAACTTCTACCAATAACTTGGAGAATTTTTATAGTAAAACCCGTGGAGAGGGTTTTGGTAGTGAAGTAAAAAGAAGAATTCTGATGGGTACCTATTGTTTATCTTATGGTTACTATGATCAATATTATAATAAAGCCTGTCAAATTCGTCGACAATTAAGAGATGAATTAGTTGAATATTTATCTGAGTTTTCATTGATTATCTCTCCTGTTTCAGCTACGCCGGCGTTTTGTTTAGGTGAAAAACAAGCCGGTTCTGTAGAATCTTATTTAAGCGATAGCTTTACAGTTTTATCCAATTTAACTGGAATCCCCTCACTATCTGTACCCGCCGGGTTTTCCAGTGAAAATTTACCAATAGGTGTACAATTTATGGCAAGACATTTTGATGAGCAGACATTATTTAATGTAGCATTATTCATTCAAAATGAATTAAAAGCTGTTGGAAGAAGACCAACTCATGTTTGAAAAATGGAAAGTGGTTATTGGTTTGGAAATTCATGCTCAGCTTTTAACAAGCAGTAAATTATTTTCTACAGATGCCGCACATTTTATAGATAAAGAAAACACACATATTCATCCAGTTAGCATAGGATTACCGGGTACTTTACCGGTTTTAAATAAAAAAGCGATTGAATATGCTTCTCAAGTAGGACTGGCTTTGAATTGTCGGATCAATAAACGTTCGGTTTTTGCAAGAAAGAATTATTTTTATCCGGATTTACCAAAAGGTTATCAAATCTCACAGTATGCAGAGCCTTTATGTGAGATAGGTTATATAGAATTTGATTGTGAAGGAAAGAGAAAAAAAGTGCGTATCAATCGTGTTCATGTAGAAGAAGATGCTGGTAGATTTCATCATCATCAAGGATGCTCTTTGGTTAATTTTAATCGCTCCAGTGTACCACTTGTGGAAATTGTTTCAGAGCCGGATTTATCCTCTCCTAAGGAAGCGGGAGAAATGGTGAGGACTTTACGAAGAATTTTAAGATACTTAAAAGTATGTGATGGTAATTTGGAAGAAGGTTCTCTTCGTTGTGATTGCAATGTTAGTGTTAATAAAATATCCGACAATAAGCTTGGTACACGCACAGAAATAAAAAATGTTAATTCTTTTAAATTTATTGAAAAATCTATAGAGTATGAAATACAAAGACAAATTCATGTTTTGGAAAGTGGTGGATCTATTACACAGGAAACTCGTCTATATGATTCAACTAAAAATAAAACATTTTCTCTTCGTTCCAAAGAAGAAGCTAGTGACTATCGTTATTTTCCTGATCCGGATCTTCCGCCAGTTTTATTGGTTGATGAATGGATTAAGGAGCAACAAAACAAAATTCCTGAATTGTTTTTACAAAAAACAGAAAGGTTTCAAAATGAATATCAACTTTCCCAATCGGAAGCGGCTCTCATTGCAGACGAATCAGATCGAGCTGATTATTTTGAAAAGATGGTGAAGGTCAGCAAAGAAACCAAGCTATCTGCTAATTGGTTAATTAATGAAGTGTTGGCTCGTCTTAATGAGAAAAAAAAACAAATAGGACAATGTCCTGTTTCTCCAGAAAATCTGGGGGAGATGGTAAGGATGATTAGTGAAAAAGAAATTTCCGGGAAAATAGGTAAAAGAGTTTTCACTGAAATGTGGACTAGGGGTTTAAAAACTGATTCAAAAAGTAAGGGTAGTAAAAACTGTAAACAAATTGTTAATGAATTAGGATTAAAAAAAATTACAGATGAACAAATATTATCCTCCATGGTAGAGAGTGTTCTTGAGAAATTTCCAAAACAGGTAGTAGATTACAAGCAGGGGAAACATAAAATTTTTGGTTTTTTTATTGGTGAATTGATGAAACAAAGTAAAGGCCAAGCAGATCCAGAAATTTTAAATCGTATTTTACAAGGAAAATTAAAATCCTGACTATTGCCACAATAGATATTGGTTCTAATACTTCTTTGTTACTCATTGCCAGATTTTCTGGGGACTATTTAAAAAAACTACCAGAGATATTAGTGGATCAAATTTTTTTTACTCGTTTGGCAGAAGGAATTTTGCAAAAAAGAGAAATAAAAAAATCGGCTTTAAAAAGACAGGAAATGTTTTTTCAAAAAGCCCAACATTTAATCAATAGGCATTCTGTGAATAAGGTAAGATGTGTAGCTACTGCTTCTGCTCGTCTAGCTCAGAATTCTGATGAATTAGTGGTTTTAGCAAAAAAATATGGTTTTTTTATTGATATTATTTCTGCTGAAATGGAAGCTCAGATCAGTCGATATGGAGCTTTATTTGATTTATCGGTGGAGTCTACTAAACAGACAGTGGTTTTAGATATAGGAGGAGCTTCTACAGAGATCAGCACGGAAACACGCTTTTTTAGTTTAAATATGGGTTCTGTTAGCTTGACCGAAAGAGTGTTACATCAGGATCCACCTTCTCAAACTGAGCTTAAAAATTTAAAGGAGGTTGTTTTAGCGGAAATAAATACCCTACCTAAAAGAGTGTTTCATAAGAATTCTATTTTAGTAGCTACTGCCGGTATACCTACCACTTTAATGGCGTTGGAAAAAAAACAAGCTGAAATCAAACAAATTCATGGGGATATTCTGAGTAGGTATCAAATTCAACAGTGGTATGAAAATTTAATTCATTTAAATATTAGAGAAAGAAAAAGTTTACCTACTATGCCGGTTTATAGGGCAGATGTAATTATTGCTGGTGTTAGTGTCCTAAAAGAAATTATGGATTATTTTCAATGGGAGAAATGTGTTGTTTCTACGACCGGGCTTCGATATGGTTTGCTATATTATTGATTTTTTCGCAAGGCACTAAATTTTGCACAATGTCATATAAAAAATAACTTCAATGTAATTTTAAGTTTGCTTTTTATTTTTGATTGGTTTAGGAGATGAAAGTGTGTATTTATTTCAAGGTATGATAGTGTGTATTTATTTCAAAATATAATTAAACAGTTTCTTGTTTTTATCTTTATTCCTTCCTTTTTAATTTTTGGTCTTGTTTCTTGTTCTCTGTTTAGTTCTGAAGAATCTCCAGGAGATGTAGAGGAAGAATATGATGAAAATGAAGAAGGTGATAGCGCAGACGCTGGAGAATCAGAATGGGATGAAGAGGATATTGAGTATATAGATGAAGAGGATATTGAGTATATAGATGAAGAAGATGAAGATATGTTACCTGATGCAGGAGAAGAATATGCTGAAGAAGAAAGCATAGAAAATGATGAAGTAATTGGACAAGGAGCTTTAAATACAGAGATTGAGGATGATTCTCCCTATGAAACAGTAGATATAGCAGCCTCTGAGCAGGAGGGATCAACTTCCACACTAAACCCGCCGAGTTCTGAACCAGTTGTTCCAGCTAAAACCTGGGTTCCTGTGAAAAAGATTAAAACCACACCTTATAGTAAAGCGGGATTTTTAGTAAATGCTGTATATATTGCGCGAGCTGATGACACTATTCCATCAGTGGCTCTAAAGATTTTTAATTCTGATCAAAGCTCACAACTATTGGCTATTAATCAACATTTTGGAAATAGAGATTTAAAAGTGGGAGATAAAATTTATTATCAGTCACCTACTCGTCCTGAAGATTCTTCCAGCTTATTGTTTTATTTTGAAGATATAGGTGCTCAGCCGGGAATATACTCTGCCGCTCCAGGTGAGAATATACGTACTCTGTCTTCAACATTATTGGGTGATTCTAATAGTTGGAAAGAAATTTGGGCTTCCAATCCTGAAGTTCAATCCAAATGGGTGTTAAATCAACCAGTTGATTTAAAGTATTGGACTTCGGAATCAGCTTCAATGCCGGAACCTGAACCAATGCCGGAACCTGAACCAATGCCGGAACCTGAACCAATGCCAGAACCAACTCCACCAGAGAATGGCCAAAAAGCTGATAAAATGCCTACTCCATTTCCACCAGATGGTGGTGGTGAGACTAATCAATTATCAACAAAAGCGGCTGATTTTAAAGGAAAAATTTCCAGAGATATTATAATTGGCTTGGTTTTAGTTGTAATTGTGATTATTTTGATTTTTTTAATCAGGAAAAAGAGAAAACAAAAGGCTTTTGACTATACAGCTGCTAATTTTGAAATAGATCCGGAAGATGATTAAAAAATTGTTTGTGTATTTGACAAATATCCATTAAACTAAATAATACTTAATATAAAGCCCTAATGATCAGGGTATCGTTTTAAAATCAGAATTAACTTATCCAAGGTGTGTATTATTTAAAAAAGCGGTGAGTTGACTTAATAGAGATAAAGAACCGTTCAACATTCAAATATATAAAAAATTAAAAGAGAGTAAAAAAAACAGCAATCAGGAAAACATCTAAAAAATACTTTTAGTTTAATAAAAAATTATGACAGATTCTGAAACCAATAAAAATAATAAACCTTTTTCTTCCAAGAGCGGAGGGGATAACTTTTCTTCATCAGAGAAAAAGATAAATCGTCGATCCGGTTCTCGACAATCCTCTCATCGATCTAAGAATCGATATAGAAATAATAATACCGGAAATGGTGGAAATGCTAATGAAAGTCATCGTTTTTATAGACCAGCTAAAGAGGATTTTAATGTTCCACAACAGGAAGTAGATCTTTCAGATATTAGCCTAACAGATCAAGAGAAAAAGGATCTGGATTTTAAAAATCTTAGATCAAAAGATATTCGAGAAGTGATGGCTTTAGCTCAAAAACTTAAAATTGAAAATCCTGCAGGTCTGAAAAGACAGGATATGATATTTGAAATTTTAAAAAGAGCGGCTCAATTAGGGGATGTATATGGTGGAGGTGTGTTAGAAATTCTACCGGATGGTTATGGGTTTTTGCGTTCTCCAGACTATAACTATCTTCCAGGTATTGATGATATTTATGTGAGTCATGTACAGATTCGTCGGTTTGGTTTGAGAACAGGGGATTCCATTAGTGGCACTATCCGTCCTCCTAAATCCAGTGAAAAATATTTTGCACTTCTTAATGCTGATAGTGTGAATTTTGAAGCTACCGAACATTCTAAAGAAAAAATTCTGTTTGATAATTTAACCCCTCTATATCCTGATAAGTGTCTTAGTTTGGAGTGGAAACAGTCGGAATACACTACACGAGTGGTTAATCTTATGGCTCCATTAGGTAAAGGGCAAAGAGCCCTGATTGTGGCTCCACCGAGAACAGGTAAAACCGTTTTACTGCAAAATATAGCGAATGCCATCAGTAAGAATCATGAAGAAGTGTATTTAATAGTGTTACTTATCGATGAAAGGCCGGAAGAAGTAACCGATATGTTGAGAAATGTAAACGGAGAAGTAATTTCATCTACTTTTGATGAACCAGCTACTCGTCATGTACAGGTGGCGGAGATGGTGCTTGAAAAAGCCAAGCGATTGGTGGAGCATAAAAAAGATGTTGTGATTTTATTGGATTCTATTACTCGTTTGGCTCGAGCTTATAATACAGTTGTTCCACCATCCGGTAAAATTTTATCAGGTGGTGTGGATTCCAGCGCTCTTCATAAACCAAAAAGGTTTTTTGGGGCTGCTCGAAATATAGAAGAAGGTGGAAGCCTCACTATTATTGCTAC
This sequence comes from Bdellovibrionales bacterium, assembly GCA_965226095.1. Lineage (GTDB taxonomy): Bacteria > Bdellovibrionota > Bdellovibrionia > Bdellovibrionales > UBA1609 > JANQSP01. The sequence continues at coordinate 420,771 of OZ245336.1, forward strand.
AGCTCTGATTGATACAGGTTCTCGTATGGATGAAGTTATTTTTGAAGAGTTTAAAGGTACAGGTAATTCAGAAATTCATCTGGATCGAAAACTCATGGAAAGAAGAATATTTCCTTGTATGGATATCAATAAGTCGGGTACTCGAAAAGAAGACCTACTTATGCCGGAAAATGAACTTAATCGATTATTGATTTTGAGAAAAGTTTTAGCGCCCATGAATGTGGTAGATAGTATGGGATTTCTTCTAGATAAACTAAAAAAAGCTAAAACTAATCAAGATTTTCTGGAAAATATGAGTAGTTAGTAATCCCTTAATATTAGTAAATAAGTATCAAAATTGGTAGTTGAAAAAAAATCATCAATCTGATGAAATCAATGTAATAAATCTTATAAAATTAAGAGTGATAAAAATGTTTAAAAAGTTAAATAAACTGGAGCTTAAATATCAAGAATTGGAGAAAAAATTACAAAATTTTTCTTCCAATATGCTGCCAGAGGAAAGAATAAAATATTTAAAAGAACATTCTCAGCTTTCTCAGCCGGTACAGCTTTATCAAAAGTATAAAAAACTGAAAGAGCAATTAAAGTACTATGAAAATGTGATCGCTGAAAATAAGGAGGATAAAGAGTTTATTGTTTTAGCTAAAGAGGAATTAATAAATTTACAAACAGGATTAACTCAACAGGAAGGAGCCTTAAAAACGTTCTTAATTCCTATAGATCCAATGGATGAAAAAAATATTATTATGGAAATTCGCCCTGCTGCCGGGGGAGATGAAGCTGCCTTGTTTGCTGATGATTTATTTACCATGTATTCTCATTATGCCAATAAAAAGAATTGGAAATTGGAAATACTGTCTACTTCAAAAGGAAACAGTGGAGGTTTTAAAGAAATAGTTTGTGCTATTTCTGGAAAAAATGTGTATAAAGATTTAAAGTATGAAAGTGGAGTGCACCGAGTACAAAGAGTTCCTAAAACAGAATCTCAAGGGAGAATTCATACTTCTACTGTGACAGTTGTTGTTTTACCTTCTGCTACTGCAGTTGATGTGACTATCAATCCTTCTGATTTAAGAATTGATACTTTTCGTTCCAGTGGCGCTGGCGGTCAACATGTTAATACAACTGATAGCGCTATTCGTATTGTGCATTTACCAACTCAAACTATAGTGCAATGTCAGGATGAAAAATCTCAACATGCCAATAAAGAAAAAGCTATGAAGGTGCTATTAGCTCGTTTATATGATCAGCAGGTTCAAAAACAGAAGGAAGAAGAATCTAAAACCCGTCTGTCTCAAATTGGCTCTGGTGATAGATCGGAAAAAGTTAGAACCTATAACTTCCCTCAAGCTCGTGTGACGGATCATCGAATTACACTTACTCTTTATAATTTGGATTTAATAATGAAAGGGGATTTGGAACTTTTCATAGACCCTTTAAAAACAAAACATACTGAAGAGCTAATAGCTAGTAATTTAGAAGGTACTTTGGAGGGAGAAGAGGAAAAATGACACTGGGAAATTTTGTTTATGAAGCAACGAAAACACTCAATACTTCATCATCTCGCTTGGATGCTGAGTTGTTAATTGCAAAAATATTAAATTGTTCCAGAGAGAAACTTTATATTATGTGGGATAAAGTTTTAACTTCTAAAGAAGTACGGCAAATAAAAAATCTGTTTAAACAAAGAAAACAAGGCTGGCCAATTGCTTATTTGCTGGCAGAAAAAGAATTCTATGGACAGATTTTTAAAGTTAATCCTCCAGTATTTATTCCCAGACCAGATACGGAGTGTCTTGTTTCAGCTGTGCTTTCACAAAAAAATGAAGATGAAAAGTTAACCATTATTGATTTAGGATCAGGTTCAGGTTGTGTGGGTTTAAGTCTGCTCAGGCATTTGCACAAGTGCCGGTTAGTTGCTGTTGATAAGGATTCAAAAGCGATCCAACTTAGTCAATTAAATGCTTGTCGATTAGGATTGGAAAAATTAAGCTTCTTCTTAAATAAAGATGTGATGCATTTATATAAACAGGATTGGCTTGTGTTTACTGAGAACAAAACCAATTTAGTGGTTGCTAACCCTCCCTATATTGCTTTAAATGATCCACAGGTGCAAACAGAGGTAGTAAATTTTGAATCTTCTTTGGCGTTATTTTCCGATAATGAAGGGTTTAAGTATATTTATTCCTGGTTAAAAGTTGCACAAAACTTACTTCATTCAGGTGGACATTATTTTTTCGAAGTGGGAATTAATCAATCTCATCAATTTTATATAGGACAAAAAATAAGTAAAATGTGTTGTATAAATAACTTTGAAGATTTGTCTGGAAGAATCAGAGTTATGCAATTTGAAAAAATTTAAATCAGGTAAAAAATAATGGATAAAATCAGTATTACGGGTGGAAAAAAACTTCATGGAAAAATAAAAATCAGTGGATCAAAAAATGCTGCATTACCTTTATTATTTTCCAGTTTATTAGTGGAAGGTGAACATACCTTTCATAATGTTCCTCATCTTCAGGATGTAAAAACAACCTGTTTATTGTTAGAGCATTTAGGTTGTCGTGTAAAATGGGAAAATCAAAACACATTAAAAATAAGTACACAAAAACTAAAATCCAAATCTCCTTATGAGCTGGTGTGTAAGATGCGAGCTGGTATTTTGTCTTTAGGGCCTTTGTTAGCGCGTACTGGTTTAGTGGAAGTCAGTCTACCAGGAGGTTGTGCGATTGGTACCAGAGCTGTCAATTTACATTTAAAAGGGTTGCAGCAAATGGGTGCTTCCATTGAAATTCAAAAAGGAAATATTATTGGTAAAGTGAAAAAATTAAAAGGAAGTCATATTGTATTAGATTTTCCAACGGTTGGAGGGACACAAAATCTAATGATGGCGGCTTGTTTAGCTGAAGGTTCTACATTTATTAAAAATGCTGCTTGTGAACCGGAAATAGTGGATTTGGCGGATTACTTATGTAAAATGGGAGCTCATATTGAAGGAGCGGGTACAGCTTTGATAAAAATACATCCTGCATCTTTGCATCCCAGCGAACACACTGTGATTCCAGATCGAATTGAAGCTGGAACTTTACTTTTGGCAAGTGCTATTACAAAAGGAAATATTCTTGTTCAAAATTGTATTCCATCTCATTTAGATGCTTTGATTTCAAAATTAAAACAAGCCGGTTTTTTTATTAAAATAGCAGAAAAACATATAGAACTTTCCTCTCCTAGTCATTTTTCATCAGTGGATGTTGTCACTGCTCCCTATCCAGGATTTCCCACAGATCTTCAAGCTCAGTTCACGGCTTTGCTTACACAGGCAGATAAAGGGAATGTAGGCTCTGTGAAGGAAACTATTTTTGAAAATCGGTTTATGCATATTCAGGAATTAGTGCGTTTAGGTGCTGATATTCAATTGGATGGAAATAGGGCTTTAGTCCGAGGAGGGACTTGCTTAGAAGGCGCTCCTGTCACTGCTACTGATTTAAGGGCTTCTGCTTGTCTCATCCTGGCAGGGCTTGTAGCCCAAGGCAGGACACTTGTACATAGAGTCTATCATCTCGATAGAGGTTATGAAAAACTGGAAGAAAAGCTATTTCAATTAGGAGCAGATATCAAGCGAATTTAATAAAAAATCAGATCAGATAAAGGCTTATTTTATGTTAAGATAACAAAGAAGATGCGGCATAAAAAATTATGGTTGATTAAATATAAGAATGGAAGAATCCAGGGGCCATTATCAGCTCAGGAAATCGATCAGTTAATCGATGAGAAAATCATTATTGGAGAAGAGTCTGTTTGTGTATACCCTGGTGGGGTGTGGCAACCTATATCTATGGAGCCACAGTTCTATGAATATTTGATGGAAGTCTTATCCAGTACAAATATTTCAAAAGATAAAAAAGAAAATGAGAATATAAAATCTGTTTCATCCGGACGCTTAGGATCGGACTCTGATTCTGTAAAAAAACTCTCTTCAGTCACAGTGATTGCAAATCCTATGGAATTAAAAAGAATAAAAAAAGAACAAAGAAAAAAAAGACGAGCTTCTTCAAGAAAAAATAAAAAATTATCAGTAGAAGAAACAGTTCTTTATGAATTAGAGGAAGATGATGAATTGAATTTAGATGAAGACTATGTTCAATCAGTTGTTACTTCAAATGAAGATTTTAGAGGGGGAGTATTTAAAAATAAAAAAGGTTTAATATTGATAGGCACTATAATAGCTGTCTTAGTAGTAATCTTTTTTTCTCAAGAATCTTCAAAACCAATAGATCAAGATTATATTGAGTTAAAAGAAGTACAATTTAATCAACCACAATTACCTCAAAATGAAATTGAGTTATTGATTAAAAAAGGAATGGTACAATATTTTAACAGTACATTTTTATCCTATTTAAAGTCTCAGGAATTAATTTCACAATCTGTACAAGGGGATAATAAAAATACTTATGCAATGGCTTTGCTCTGTATGGTGTATTTAGAACTTTGGCCCTTTTCCAAGCAGGATTTTCAAGCTATACAAACAGTTTTTACAATTGTGCAAAAAACATCTGTATTGAATAAAGGAGGTATTCGATCAGGTCTTTGTCATTCTGTAGGATTAATTATAAAAGGCCGATATGAAGATGCCAAAACAACTATAGAGAGTTCTTTAGATGGATTAAGTAGTGCGGGAGCAAATGAAAATGATTCACGGTTAACACCTTTGTTATATTATTTAAAAGCAAAAGTTCTTTATTATCTTAATGATTATTCTTCAACAATTAGTTATCTGGACACAGTTCAAAAAATTTTACCAAAATGGGTGCAATTATATCTTTTATCAGCAGATATTTTATTAAAACAGGAAAAAATTTCTGAAGCGTTATCTGTATATAGAAAAGTTTTAAAAATTGATCCTAATAATAAAACAGCTCAAATTGGGTTGGGTCTTTTGGAATATAAACATTTTAAAAAAATAGATAAAGCGCAAAAACTATTAAAGAGTGCAGTAAATAATAAGAGCGATAGAGTATCTTATGGAAAATTATCATCTGCGTATTTGGTTTTAGCTCATATTGATTTGAAACAAGGACGTAAAAATTCTGCCTTGGAAAATGCCAGGCAAGCTTATAGCTATAATCCTGCTGATAATTCCAGTAAAGAATTAATTATTCAATTGGGAGGAGAACAGAAGCTTAAGACTACAAAAATAAGAAGTGATCAGTTAATTTATGAAGGGGATCAATTGGTATTGAAAAATAAACATCAACAGGCTGTTGGTTATTATGAAAGAGCATTTAAAGCTAAAAAAGGAGGGAATGCTGTAGTAGCTGTTAAAGCAGCGAAGAGTTTATGGACATTAAGTTTTTCGGATGAGGCTATTGATTGGCTTAAAAAAGCTATACAAGCTGATCCAGAGATGATGGAATCTTATATATTGATGTCTGATTACTATTCTCAAAAATATGATTTTTATAATGCAGAAAAGATTCTACGGATTGCTTCCAAGCGTTCTCCTAGAAACTATGAAGTATATAGAGGAGAATCATTATTGGCCTTTAGAAAAAAAGATTATAAAAAAGCCATGTATTACGCCAATCAAGCATTAAAAATTTATTCCGCTGATGTGGAATCTTATATTATTTTATCAGAAGTGTATGCTAAGTTAGGGGATGTGAATGAAGCACTTGCTTATGCTACAAGAGCTATAGAAACAGATCCGAATTCTATAAAAACACAAGCAGTGTATGCTAAAGCCTTAGGTAATATTTATGGAGTAGATACAGGGTTAAACTATTTTAGAAAATTAATAGAAAATTACCCTTTGGTTTTAGAGTATCAGATGGAAATGGCAAAATATCTATTTGATGATGAGCAATATGCAGTAGCTAGAGAAGTTTTAACAGAATTAATTAGTATAGAGCAAAAATATAATGAAGCTTATTTTTATTTAGGTCAAACTTTGATGTTTGATTCTGCTTTTGCAGAAGCATATGAATCTTTTCTACAAGCAGCTATTTTAAACCCTGCTGATCCAAAACCTACTTTTTATATTGGTCTTTTACGGTTTAAGGAAAAAAATTATAAAGAAGCTAAGAAACATTTTGAAAAAGTTTTAGATTTAAATAAATACTTTTCGGAAGCTCATTATTATTTGGGAAAAGTGGCTTTTTTACAAAAGGATTATAATGAAGCTATTAAACAAGCTGGTTTGGAAGTTCAAGTGAATCCGAATCCAATGGCTTCTTATGTGTTAGCAGGTCAAAGTTATGAAATGCAAAAAAAATACCTGGAGTGTGCTAATGAATATCAAAAGGCTTTGGATAATAGTGGTACAGATACAAGTTTATTGGTTAAAGTTGCCAGGTGTTATAGGCAGGCTGGTTATGTGGACTTAGCTATGAAAATTATTAATCAGGCTAAAATAGCTGGCGGAGCTGGAAATGATCAAAATATTCGCACTGGTGATCCTCAACTATATAAAGAATTAGGCGCTATTCATGAAATAGCCGGAAACTATCAAGAGGCTTCAGGAGCTTATTGTAACTATTTGAATTTACTCCCGGAAGCTCCAGATCGGCAAAATATTAAAAATCGTATGAAAAAATTAGCTAAATTAACTGGCAAAAAAATGAAAAAATGTGGTTAGTTATATATGCATAAAATAGTAGCTTTAATTATTATTAAAATATTGTCTGCCGGCTTTGTGGCTGGATTGATTTCTTTTGTTTGCCAGGTTTTAATTGGTTATGGTTATTTTTCTTTTATGTTTATCTTTTTGACAGTCTTTACTGCATTTTTTACATTAATAAAAAAATTACACATTTTTGGTGTATTGTGCGTAGATATGCTTTTTATTTTATTTATTTTAGGATTAAGGGTTTATATATTAATAGCGGATAAAACATAAAAGATAATGTGGAGAGGTGGCAGAGCGGTTGAATGCACCAGTCTTGAAAACTGGCGGACCTTCGCGGGTCTCGTGAGTTCGAATCTCACCCTCTCCGATTTAGTTTTCGGACATACTTATAGGTTAGCTTTGTTTGTAAAGTCCAGTTTGCTTGAGACGCTTCGCTTGGACTCGGCGCCACTGCACTTTACAAACAAAGCTAACACACTAAGGACCTTCAAACTTTTCACCTCTTTAACTTGGACTTTCGCCGCTGAACTTTCCATCCAAAAGCCAATATATAAGGACCAGCAAGCCAGAAGCTTTAAAGAGGAGAGATTTTTTTTAGACCCTCGCTGCTGAGCCTTTATATAGGATAGGCACGTTAATAAGTTAGGTCCAAAAATTAAATAGATTGTTTAATTACAGTCTGAGACTTCCGGCTCTACACATTCACTCACACCTGCAGCTGGCGGAGATAAAGCTTCTCTAAATGTGCAATCTTTATACTGCTGTTGTTCTTGTTGATACCTGATGTTGCACTCTGCGCTGTTTCTGGTTTTTTTTAAGTGACTAGCTTGCGCACTGTCAGTTTTAGCTTTAATAGCTAAGGCACTGATTGTCTCCAAATAACCAAATCCGTACGAATAGGAACAAATGAATAAGGAACATATAAATATAATAATTTTCATTTAAATTCCCATTGTTTTACATCTAACTATAATCATGCAATATTTTTTAGAGGATATAAAGAATTATTTTATTATGAAGATAGATATAAAACTTTTGTCTCAAAATGAGACAAGTTTAGTTTAGAAAGGTAATTAATGAGAGAATAATTTTGAATAAATCCAAAGATCACAAATAGGAGCCCACAAGAAAACCAAAACACTGAAGTTCAACCACATAAAAAAAGGTTTCCAATTTCTTTTTTTACTGAATTTTAAAAATTCTATAACGATTTTTATACAAAAAGGAATAAGAAAGAAGATATAAATAATATTCATTTTAAAAAATAAAGGTGAAATAAGAGCCAAACCTAAATAAGAAGTCAGATACAAACTAATATGATAAAAAGTTTTTTGTAAACCCAATTTAGCCGGTAAGACAGGTACACCTGCTTTTTCATAATCTTCGCGGTAACCGATGGCTAAAGCCCAAAAATGTGGCATTTGCCATAAAAATAAAATGAAAAATAAATAAAGACATTCTATAGAAAAAATATCATTAGAGCCGGCAGAGTAGCCAATCATTACCGGTAAGGCTCCTGGTATGGCTCCTGGAATAGCGGCAAAGATCCATTTTGTTTTCCATAATACAGTATAAAAAAAGTTGTAAAACAAAATAGCGATTAAAGCTAATCCAGCTGTTAAAGGATTGAGAGCCAGTAAAATAAATAAACCTGGTACAATATGCATAATTCCCAAAGCCAATGCTTGAAGCCAGGTTATTCGTCCACCAGGTAGAGGTCTTTTGTGAGTGCGTTTCATCTGACTGTCGAGTTGATACTCATACACCTGATTTAAAATAAAACTTCCACTCACGACCAGGTACAAGCCTGCTATAAGCCACAAAAGTGGAAAGTTTATCAGAGCTATAGGTGCTGATTGAGTACTGGTGGCTAGAGCATAGCCAGCACAGGCACTGATCAAGGCAAAAAAAGTAATCCCTGATTTAATAAGCTGACGGTAATCTTTAAATAGTAATTTCATATTAAAATCGAATCATATAAAATATGAATGTATTACAATATTTTCTAATGGTCGATGAGAAGTTAATACAGAGCGTAAAGCATAAATAATGTCATCTAATGGATGGCTATAAAAACTCTTTTGGGTTTTTGTTTTGTTGCTTAGAGTTTTTTATTGGAAAGAGATGAGTACTTTGTTAAAAAATATGGTACATAAATATCAATTTCTTAATTAAAATATAAAAAACTTATCTTATGGAACAAGCAACTCATCTATCTTTTAACTTTAATTATGTCTCAAAAGTTGGCTCTGCTAAATATATTAATGAAGTTAAAGCATATCCATTTTTAAAGTGGGCTGGTGGTAAGAGAACTTTAATTCCTAATATAAGAAATAGGCTTCCTAAGAGTTTTAATAATTATTATGAGCCATTTGTTGGAGGTGGTTCTATATTTTTCTCATTGTCAGATCGAATAAAAAAAGCTTATTTATCTGATACTAATCATGACTTGATGCTCACTTATCAAATCTTAAAAATAGCACCACATGATTTGATTAGAGAGTTAAAAAAATATCAATCAAAGCATGGTGTGGAATTCTATAAAAAGATTAGGGAACAAGACAATCAAAGTCCTATTAAACTAGCTGCCAGACTTATTTATTTAAATAAAACCTGTTATAATGGATTGTATAGAGTTAATCAATCTGGAAGGTTTAATGTTCCAATAGGTAGATATACAAATCCTACAATCTGCGACGAGGAAAACTTGTTAAATGTGAGTAAAGTATTAAAACGAACAACTCTTAATGCTCATTCTTTTGAATGTATTAAACCAAAAAGAGGTGATCTTGTATATTGTGACCCACCTTACGATGAAACTTTTACTTCATATACTTCCGACGGTTTTAGGGAGAGTGATCAGAGGGAATTAAAAGAATATTGTGATAAATGGAAAAAAGCTGGTGCGTTTGTTATTATTTCAAATAATAACACACCACTTATAAGGAACTTATATGTAGGATACAATTGCATTGAAGTTAAAATGGCTAGAAGTATAAATTGTAATGCAAAAAAAAGAAATAAGGTAACAGAGTTATTGATATTAGGATATTGAATGAAAAAGAGTGGTGGGAGTCGTGCTAATCGTAGAGGTAAAGAGTTTGAAAAATCTATTGAAGGGGTATTGGAAGATATAGGTTATCAATTTGTAAATTCAGATCGATTTTCTATAATGCAAGATAAAGAACCTATATATACTCGACAATATAAAATAGGTAAGGATATTTATGGCACGGATCGCAAAGTAGATATTATTCTTTATCATCCACAACTTTGGATCAACTGGCTTGTTATTGAATGTAAATGGCAAACTTCAGAAGGAAGTGTTGATAAAAAGTATCCGTTTGAAGTTTTCAGTATTGAATATAATAAATATGATACAATTATGATATTAGATGGTGGAGGGTATTCCGAAAAGGCAAAAAAATGGCTCTATGATCAAGCTGGAATTAAAAAAAGATTAAAGTATGTATTTAATAAAATAGAATTTTCAAGATTTGTTAGTAAAGGTAAGTTAGGGTAACAATTTCTTATCTGTTACAGTACGCTGTCTTGTGGGATGCGGGTAATCAGATCAAATTCACAGAATAAAAATATCACGACCAAACAGAAAACACCGGTTAAAAAGATCACAGGATAAATTTTATCATCATACTTTAGGTGCATAAAATAAAGTAAAACCAAAGCCGCTTTTATAGTAGCTATTCCCATGGCAATAATAACATTCAATGTGCCAAAGTTCACTTGAGCTACTGCTACTGTGATCATTGTCAAAACCAGTAGAGCTGACAGGACTTTAATATAAACATTAAAGGGGATAATATGATTACTAGACATGAATATTTTTCCTTACATTTATTTTAAAGTTATTCTACCAGATATAACAGAGGAAATAAATAAATCCAAATCAAATCCACTAAATGCCAAAAGAGTCCCACACATTCCAATGGAGTGTAGTAAGAGGGACCAAAGTGTTTCTTATGAGAACGAATGATGAGCCAGAAAATAAGAATCATTCCAGCCAGAACGTGAAAACCGTGGAGTCCTGTCATGCAATAATAAAAAGAAAAGTATAGTGGTAGTCCTTGCAATGTAGCTGTCTCTGTATAGGAAAAGAATTTTCCTGGTGCCAAACCCAGCTCCAGTTTATGAGAGTATTCAATGAACTTTACACCCATAAAAATAAAACCACAAAGTAAAGTCAGCCATAAGCATAAAGTGGAATATTTATTATTTCCTTTTTGAGCATAATAAATGCTTAAGGCCATAGTGAGAGAGCTCACCAATAGTACTACAGTGTTTAAAGCACCTAGTTTCCAATCTAAAAAAGTGGCGCCCTGGACAAATATATCAGGGTACATTTTATGGTAAATAGCATAGCCAACAAATAACCCACCAAACATAATAATCTCTGTGCAAAGAAAAATCCATATACCGAGCTTACTGGCTTGGACTTCCTGCTCGGCAGTTTTATAATGATGTGCGGGATGATGTTTATAGTTATCAGTTGTAGACATAAGGCTTACTTCCTTTTTCTATTACTGGTTCTTCATGAAAGTTTTCAGTTGGTGGTGGGGAATCAGTTTTCCATTCTAAAGTTGTTGCTCCCCAAGGATTGGCTGAAGCTTTTTCCCCTTTGAAGATAGCATGTATAATGACGAGAAAACCCACGATAAAGCCAGCGGCGATCAACCATGAACCAGAAGTGGAAAGTTGATTAAGGGGCTCATAGGGAGCAATGTAATCATGGTATCTGCGAGGCATTCCCATAAAGCCTAAAATGAATTGTGGAAAAAAAGTGACATTAAAGCCTATGAAAATAAAAGCAAAACTGATGCGACCCCAAAACTCGTTATACATTTTTCCAAACATTTTTGGAAGCCAATAATAAATACCACCCATGATTGCCATTAAAGTTCCACCCACCATCACATAATGAAAGTGAGCCACTACAAAATAAGTGTCATGAACATGCACATCAAAAGCTAAAGTGGCCAGCATAATACCAGTGACACCACCAATGACAAATAAAAATAAAAACCCATTGGCAAAAAGCATAGGAGTATCAAATTTAATAGATCCTTTGTACATAGTGGCTACCCAGTTGAAAACCTTAATGGCTGTAGGTACTCCCACTAACATAGTTAAAAAAGAAAATAAAACACCCGCCCATTCAGATTGACCACTGACAAACATATGGTGTCCCCAGACAAAGAAACTGACTGCCGCAATACCTACACTGGAAAAGGCAATAGCTTTGTAACCAAAGATGGTTTTTTTGGAGAAAGTGGTAATGAGTTCACTAACCACCCCCATCGCTGGAAGGATCATAATATAAACTGCCGGATGAGAATAAAACCAAAAGAAGTGCTGAAATAAAACAGGATCTCCTCCCAATTTAGGATCAAAAACTCCTACTCCCAACAATCTTTCCACTGAAAGGAGTAATAAAGTGATAGCCAACACCGGCGTGGCTAATACCTGAATAATAGCTGTGGAATAAAGAGACCATACAAACAAAGGCATCTGAAAAAATCCCATACCTTTGGCTCTTAGCTTATGGATCGTAACAATAAAATTTAAACCGGTAAGAATAGAAGAAAAACCTATAATAAAAGCACCTAAGACCACCCAGATTGTTCCATTATCAGTTCTAATACTGTAAGGAGTGTAAAAGGTCCATCCTGTATCTACTCCACCCAGAAATATAGAACATAGAGCTACAGTTGATCCTGTGATCAGTAAATACCAGGATAAAAGATTAATCCTTGGAAAAGCGACATCCTTAGCTCCAATTTGTAAAGGCAGAAAAAAGTTTCCAAGAAAAGCAGGTATGCCCGGGATGATAACCATAAACACCATGATGGCTCCATGGAAGGTCATCAGCTGATTGTATATCGCCGCTGGAAACATTTCGCCGGTGGAAAAAAGTTCCAATCGCATTAAAAGAGCAAATAGTCCTCCTATAGAGAAGAAAAATAAAACAGTTCCCATGTAGAGAAGACCAATTCGTTTATGATCTAGTGTGAATAACCAACTCTTTATTCCTGTGGTTTCATTTAAATAATTTTTCACTGTTTTTACCTTTCTGTTTGCCAAAGCAATTTATCAATTACTACTTACTGGCTTGCTTGTTCTTTGTTTCCATTTTTTGTTAACGTTTTAATATATTCAATCAATCCTGTCAGTTCCTCTTCTTGTAAAAGTCCGGCAAATGGAGTCATTAAGTTTTGATACCCTTTTACAATTTTTTTAGAGGGATTTAAAATCGATTCTCGAATATAATTCTCATCAGCTATTGTACTGCTTCCATCTTCAAATTGTCTCTTGGCATCGAACAAATCTTGCATTCCAGGGCCTATTCTTTTTTCTTTTGTGGTTTGATGGCAAACCATACATCTTTTTTGAAATACATTTTCACCAATTTGACTTAAACTCATTCCTTTGTAAGGATCTGTAGCCAGCCAGTCTTCCCACTCTTTTAACTCCATTACCTGTACTCTGGCCAACATACTGGAGTGTCCGGATCCGCAAAACTCTGTACAAAATACATGGAATCGCCCTTTCTGATTAGCTGTAAAGTGCAAAGAAGTGTAAGCGCCAGGCAACACATCTTGCTTAATTCTAAAAGAAGGAATGTAAAAACTGTGAAGAACATCTCTGGAAGTCATAACCAACTTTATGGCTTTGTCTTTTGGTACATATAAAACACCGGAACTTTTTCTTCCACTTTTATAAACAAAATCCCAGTTCCACATTTGTCCATAAACATGAATTTCTAAAGCATTGTCTGGAGCTGTACGCATTTTATGGTACAGCCACCAACCCCAGCCAAATACAAACATAAAAATTAAGAAAGGAATAAAACTCCATAAAAATTCCAATAAAAAATTGTGTGTAATATGAGGTGTTTTTTCAGTTTCTGATTTTCGACGAAACTTAAAACCGAAATAGACAAAGCCACCAATAACTAAAACAGAACTGAACGCACTAATCCATATAAGAAAGTGAGTTAATTGATCTACATCTTTAGCCAATTCAGTTGCTTTGACAGGAAACCAGCCGGCCTGAGCAGTGTGCATTAAGTAGATGCTTAAAAGAATTGTTAATATATATTTCAAGAGACGCCTTTCTTCATTTTTTTACTTTCTCTGATCCATACAGGAATCAGAAAGCTAAAAAGCAACACGACTGTTAAAAGTCCACCGGCTCTCATAATATTGTAGGCATACCAGGAGTAACGGCCTCTTTTGGGATTAAATTGAAAGCAGAACAATAAAGCTCGATCAATTACAGAACCTATCCGACCCTGGCTGGCCTCCACTAAAGAAAGCTTCATAGTTTTCCTATCAAATTGTACACCATAGAGATATCTGGAAATTTTTCCAGCAGGACTCAAAACATAAGCAACTGGAATGTGTGCAAATATTTTTTGTTCTTCATCCCAGCGAAATTGAAAACCAACTTCTTTACTTAAAGATAAAATATTTTCTTTAGTACCTGTTAAAAAATGTGTTCTTGTATTTGGCAGAGAATATTTTTTTATGTAGTTATTCTTTTTTGTTTTTGCCAGTGGAGGAGTTTCTGTTTCATCCATACTCACTGTTACAAAATTAAACTGTTGTTTGAAATCTTGTGGTAAAAATTGTAAAGCTTCTGAAACTCCATTGAGATGTAGACCACATAGACTGGGGCAATTATAATATACGATGGATAGTAAAACTGGTTGATTGTTTTTAAAATAGTCTCCTATTTTAACAGCTTGACCCTTATCATCTGTGAAAGCAGTATTGAGGTTTATATGCTCACCCAGATGCTCCTGCACTTCCAGACCTTTTAACTCTTCAGGGACTTGTCCGGCTAAAAAATTGTCTTTTTTTTCATAAGCATCAGCAGAGGCCATACACAATAAAATGGAAAACAATGGCCAAATCTTAAATGCTTTATTTTGCAGTTTTTGCAAAATTTTCCAGTTTTTCTGGATCATCTTTTACCTCATTTTTGGTTATAGAGCGAATATACTGGACTAAAGCCCACCTGTCTAAAGCTGATAAATAAGAAAAAGACACCATAGAAGTGCCTTCAATACCCTTTATTAAAGTTTGATAGAGTTGAAGTGAACTGCCGCCCTGTTTCCATTGGCCTTCTATAAGATTTCGTGGAGGAGGATTGAGCCCCTTAGCAGCTAACCCGTCTCCAATACCTGTTTTGCCATGGCAGGTGGCACAATAGGTTTGATAAGTTTTTGCTCCATGAGCTAACAAGGCTTCACTGGTGATCCATGGTTTTTCCCTATCGGCGGGGCTTAACTGTACGACAGTAGAATCCACAGCTGATCCACTGGAATCAGCTTCCAACTCTCCCAAATCCACTGGAGGAGAGAAAACAGCCAGGTAAATAAACCATAGAAAACTAAAAAATACTGAAGCCAACAGAATAATAAAGCCACCTTTATTGTATTGCATTCAGCCTCCGTATTTTTTTATAAAAAAATTGTTTTGTTTATTTATCATAAACTACCTAAGTGCTTATAAATTTGTCAAAAATTGTCTGATTTTATATAAAAACCATATCTAATAAACTACCTATAGGATTTATAGGTTTGTCAAAAACCCTTTTATTTCCAGATAAGAATTTGCTGTTTATTGGTCTTCCCATGTTTTGTGTTCAAGGGCAAGCTTCATTTTATTATTTGGCCTTAAAGATAAGGTTTTTTTATATAAAAATATTTCATTTATTTTTATGTTTTGTGATAAAGTTAGTTTATGAAGTGTCTGGTGTATATGTTTTTTAGTCTGTTTTTTCTTTCTGCCTGTGTCAGCACCTATACGGCTTTACAAAAAATCCAGCCTGGTTTGACCAAACAGGAAGTTCGTATGCAATTAGGAGCGCCGGATGTTGTGGGAAGGGTCAAAGGTTGGGATCAGTGGACTTATAAATTTAAAAAACAGTCCAAAAAATACACAATGGATATTTATTTTGAGGATGGATATGTAATAAAAAAAGGTCCTTTAGTGGCCTATCCCAATTATAAAGCCAAGATGGAAGCAGCGGATTCTCTGGATGCCTATGAAGCTAACGCTTATTTATATCAAAAACAAAAACTGGAAGGCTTTCGAAAAATTAATTCTACAAAAAAACCCACAGTGCTTAATCCAAAAGAATTGAAATCAACTGGAGTCGGAAATAAATCTTCGAAAAAATCTACTCACTAAATAGTCCATCCTGAATAAATACTTTACTCCATTCAAAACCTTGCAAAGAAATCTCAAAAGTTCAAACATGCGTTTTGCCACAGAGCCACTTTCAGTCGCTCTGTGCTCAAAGCCGAACTCATTTTGAGTCTTTTTTGTAAGGCTTTGAATGATTATCTTCATTTACCTGCAAATATTTTTCCATAAATAAAATAATTTTTTATTTTATTTCAAGCGCTTAGAATTTATTCAGTACCGATTAAATATCTCAAGGCAAAGTGTTTAAATGACTTTGCCTTGAACACAAAAGTTTTTATGTTATGAATATTAATTTGCTGGAGTTCTTCCAAGTACAGATTCTGATGCTGTTATTGTTGTTGTTGTTGCACATTTGTCTTTTGTTTCTTTATGCAAGGTGTGTAAAGATTCAGGAACATTAGATTCCGGTGTAACTGATATAACGGCACAACTAGCAAGAGTCGTTGCTTTTTCTTCTACACTTAGTGAATCCCACTTATCCAGCTGATTGGATACGTTTGTGTAATCTTCTCTGCCTTGTTTTTCTTCTGATTCACCACAGCCTGTAAATCCAATGAGAAAAATGATAGAAGTTAATAGAAATAGTTTCATTTTTATTAGTTTTTTTATAGTTTTCATGAGATATTTCCTTCCTTAGATTAGTTTAAAAATTCATTATTATTTTTTCTAATATTTATTTCAACAATATTTTTCTTATTATAAAAGAACTAGACTTTTTATGTATTATTCTTGTGTATCTTCTTCAGGGTTGTCAGCTGTTTCATTTTCTGGAGATTTTTCTTCAGCTGTTGTTTCGACTTGAGGTTCTGTTATCGCCATATATTGTTTCCAATTCAGTGTGACAGGTAGAAAAGAAAGCTCTGAGATGAGACACATTGCTTTTACGGGGTTGAGTTTTTTTAAAACTAATACACCATCTTTTTGTAAACTGAGCATATCTTTCGCCATCCAGTTAAAACGAGGATCTTCTAAAATGCTAAGAACTTGTTGCTCTATTTCAGCTGAATCAATTCCTTTGATAGTTACATCATAATGTAAAAAACCTTTGTCGGTAGCGTCTTCTGAGTTGCCGTAATTTTCCACATCTGAAAAATTCTCCGGAGTATTAGGTGAATCTATTACTTCTTCTTCATTGGATAAATGAAAGTTTGTTAGAGAAGGAGTATCAGGTTCTTCTTTATTCATTGGTTCTTGTATTGCTTCCAAGCCAGGTTTTTTTTGTTTTAATTCTTCTTCCGGAGGGGATTCATTAAATTCAAATTTTTTATTATTTTCTTCATCCACTACAGGTTCATCTGATTCATTAGAGGACTGTTCTGTGTAAAGTGGTTCGGCTATGGATTCATCTGGTTCACTGGGAGCTTGTTTCATGTGAGATGGTTCAGCTATGGATTCATCTGGTTCACTGGGAGCTTGTTTCATGTGAGATGGTTCCATGTGAGATGGTTCAGCTATAAGGTTGTCCAATTTATTTACAGGTTCAGTTATGACTTCATTTGAAGCTTCATTATTTGTTGCAGAATCTACAACTGTTTGTAGTGTAGCCTCAACCGGTGAATCTAACTTTTGTGGCTCTTCCGGATCAGCTGTATGAATAATTTTAATTTTATTATTTTCCCATTTTAAAACAGATTGGCAATGAGGACAGTCAAACATATTTTGCATGCTATCTGTATTTGCTTTCTCTACGGAAATAGACGGAACAAAATC
This sequence comes from Bdellovibrionales bacterium, assembly GCA_965226095.1. Lineage (GTDB taxonomy): Bacteria > Bdellovibrionota > Bdellovibrionia > Bdellovibrionales > UBA1609 > JANQSP01. The sequence goes on from OZ245336.1 coordinate 438,339, forward strand.
TTTTTGGCAACAAGGACAAGAATAAGTTGTGCTCATATTTTAAATTTCCTCTTTTTTAATTTTTGCTGCTTTCGTCGTTGTGCTCGATTAATAGTTGGCCGATTTTGTTTACCAAATGGGTTTTGTGTATTTGATCTGGCAAATTCCGCTTGCTCAGCAGAATGAGCGATTGAGGCTTTATCATATTTTAAGTTTTGTTCGTTATAATCTGTTTTTCTTTCAAATTCCTCTTCCTGTTGAATTTGTATTTTAAACAGTTTTTCTATGGATTCAATAGCTACTTGAAAATGCACTCCTTCAAATAAACCAAAAGCTTCTTTTTTATACTCTACCAGGGGATCTTTTTGTGCATAAGCTCTAAGATTGATACCTTCTTTTAAATGATCCACATTTTCCAAATGCTCTTTCCAACGGGCATCCAGTGTCTGTAATAAAATCATTTGAGATAAAGGAATAAAGTGCTCTTTTAATTCTTCTTTTTTTGTGTCATAAAACTTTTTCACTTCTGAGCGAACTAACTCTACGACAGGATCCGAAGAAGTGAACTCCCCTTCAATCACCACTTGCACATTCAATTTTTGATAAAGTCTTTGACTTAAATCTTTAAAATTCCATTGTTCCGGTTTAGTGTCTTCTCCCACATAAGTATCCAAAAAAGAAGAAATTATTTCACTTAAGAAATCCAAACACTGTTGTTCCACTGTTTTGGGGTTTAAAATATTTCGTCTGAGTTTATAAATCACAGATCTTTGTTGATTCATTACATTATCATATTCCAATAAATGTTTTCGAATATCAAAGTTATGCCCTTCCACTCTTTTTTGAGCGGAGGCGATAGATCGAGTGACTGTTCTGGCAGTAATGGCTTCATCATCCGGGACTTTCAGCATAGTCATAATTTTTTGCATATTTTGACCGCCGAAAATACGCATAAGATCGTCTTCCAAAGATAAATAAAAACAGGATGCACCAGGATCCCCTTGTCTTCCCGATCGTCCTCTTAATTGATTGTCAATTCTTCTGGATTCATGTCGTTCAGTTCCCATGATATATAATCCACCAGCTTTTATGACTTCTGCTTTTTCTTTCTCACAAATGTTTTTAAATTTCTCCATTGATTTTTGTTTAACCTCCTCTGTGGCTGATGGGCTGAGTTCAGTACGAGATAGGAATTCAGGATTTCCTCCCAATACAATATCCGTTCCTCGCCCTGCCATATTTGTGGCAATGGTAACAGCTCCCAGCCTGCCGGCTTGAGCGATAATTTCCGCCTCTCTTTCGTGGTGTTTGGCATTTAAAACATTATGAGTGATATTTGCGTCTTTGAGTAGTTGAGATAGTTTTTCTGAAGTTTCAATGCTGACTGTTCCGACTAAAATAGGTTGGCCAGTTTGATGTGCTTCTTTGATTTCATCAATGATGGCCATGTATTTTGCATTGCGGGTTTTGTAAATAATATCGTTACTATCTTCTCTGCAGAGGGGTTTATTGGTGGGAATAACAGAGACAGGCAAAGAATAAATTTTTCTAAACTCCATTTCTTCCGTTTCTGCTGTTCCTGTCATACCAGAGAGTTTGGAGTACATCCTAAAGTAGTTTTGAAAAGTAATGGTTGCAAGAGTTTGATTTTCTTTTTTAACTTGCACACCTTCTTTAGCTTCTACTGCCTGATGAAGACCATCACTCCATCTTCTTCCTGGCATCAATCGGCCAGTGAACTCATCTACAATGATAATTTCATTATCTTTCACCATATAGTCCACATCTTTTTTAAAGTGGTAATGAGCTTTCAAGGCTTGATAGATATGATGAAGTAAATCAATATGGGCAATATCGTAAAGATTTTTAATTTTCAGTTGTTTTTCCACTGTACTATTTCCTTCTTCTGTTAAGGAAACAGTTTTGGATTTTTCCTCCATGGTAAAATGCACATCTTTTTTTAATAAAGGAATAATGCGATTGATATAATAATATTTTTCTGTGCTGTCTTCCTTGGGGCCGGAAATAATCAGCGGTGTTCTGGCTTCATCAATTAAAATAGAATCACATTCATCTACAATGGCAAAGTTCAAATCTTTTTGTACACAGTCGTCGAGAGCAAATTTCATATTATCTCTTAAATAATCAAACCCAAGTTCATTGTTTGTGCCATAGGTAATGTCTGCGTGATAAGCTTCTTTTCTTTTTTCGTCGGAAAGATTGTGAGTGATAGTTCCTATGCTCATTCCCAGCCAATGATAGACTTGACCCATCCATTCTGTATCTCGTGTGGCTAGGTAATCGTTGACGGTGACCACATGAACTCCCTTACCGGATAAAGCATTTAGATAAACCGGCAAAGTGGCTACGAGAGTTTTTCCTTCACCTGTTTTCATTTCTGCAATTTTTCCCGAATGTAAAACCATTCCGCCAATGAGTTGTACATCATAATGTCTGAGCCCTAGTACCCGCCAACTGGCTTCGCGGCAAACAGCATAGCTCTCTGGTAAGATCTCATTCAAGCTTTGGCCTTTTTCAATTTGTTCTTTGAAGTAAGCTGTTTTGCTTTTCAGTTCATCATTGGAGAGAGCCTTCAGTGCCGGTTCCAGGGAATTAATTTTATCCACCAAGGGATGAAAGAGTTTTAAATCTCTTTCGTGTTGAGTTCCAAAAATACGGGTGAGTAATTGTCCAATCATAAGTAATAAAAATACAGTGATTACTTATGTCTGTCTATTGGTTTTGTTTTTTATTTTACTGGTTTAAAATGTTTTGGGATGAGTAATTCAGGAATTTTTTTTCCGGAAAAAGATCTAAATTGTTTATAATGTAACTTTATTTGACTGTCTTTTGTGCTTAATAATAAAGTGCGATCTGTCTTTCTGGTCCATTTGATATGAACATTTTGATTACTGCATTGAATAGGGAGTGTTTCTTCGTTATAGCCGCAAACCCAGTTTTTTTGTACAGGCCGACGATCCAATAAAACATCTTTTAAAAGTTTCAAATTTAATTGGGGAATAAAAAACTGTCCTGCCAGTTTTTCAGGGTGCAGCCCTCTGTAGTACTGCTGTGTGGGAAAAAACAGAATTGTGCTCAAACCTTTAGAATTCATCAATACAGTCATTAGAGGGATATTCAAACTGGCGGTTAAATCCATTCTCAATTTTCCAGATTCTGAAATAATAATATCAAACAGAATATTTTGTGCTTTATTTTGGTGTTGAACTTCCATGATTCCGGATAAAACAGCTGATGAATAAGTGCTTAAGTTGTTTGGGATGGTTTGTGCTTTGTTAGAGGATAAACTTTGGCAGGAGAGTAAAGTGATCGTTGACACAACGCTACACAGCACACCCTGATAAGAAAAGTTATACATCCATTTGAATAAACAGGAGTTTTTTTTGTAATTCTTCTTTCTTACCTTCATCCATCTCCAAACCAATAGCCTTTTTATATAATTCAATGGATTTGTCAAGCATGTCCATTTCGTAATACACCTCGGCTAGGTGTGCGGCAATTAAGCTTTCTGCCGTATTGTCTGCATATGCCTGTTCCAGATAGGTCAAGGCTTGAGAGGTTTTTCCATTTTTAAAGAGCACCCATCCGGCCGTATCCAATATATAACTGTTTTTTGGTGAAAGTTTAAGGGCTTTAATAGCCATTTGTTCAGCCAGTTTTAAATGTTGATTTATTTCTACATAAATAAAGGCTAAAAAATTTAGTGCATTAATATGATTGCTATCAATTTTTAATATGGTTTTTAAGCAGATAATAGCCTGATCGATATGTCCTGTTTCCTGGTGTACAAGAGCTTTATAAAGTAGGATATCTGCATTTTTAGGAAATAGAGAGCTGGCTTGTTGTAAAGTCTCAGTTAAAGTATCAAAATCCTGCTTTTGATATAAAAAGTCAGCATATACAAGGTAGATATCAGGAGAAGTTTGTGGGTGAGCACTTACAAGGCTTTTTATTAAGTTAAAGGCTTGATTTTCATAACCGGTATTTTGGTTCCACATTTTCGCCAGATTTAATTGAAATTCCCAATTTTTGGGATTCCCTTCCACTAAAAACTGTAATAGCTCAATAGCTTTATCTTTATAATGATGTTGTTGATAAAGATGCGCTAGTAAAAGCAAGATCTGTGGATGAACACCAATATTATCCTGATATTTTTCCAATACTGGAATGAGTTCTTTTGAGTATTTGGTTTCAGAATAGGTAAAAAACATATCCAAAATGGATAATAAGAACTGTGGTTGCAATGAAGTGGCTGTTTTTAAAGCTGAAAAAGCTTGATCTACTTGATTTTTTTTTCGATAAATTTGTGCTTGTAAATAATATAATTTATATAAATCATTTTCCGGCATGTATTCTTTTAGTTTTTTTAAAATCATTTCCGCTTGCCTGTATTCAGATTGATTAAAGTGTAAAAAAGCCTTTCGATATAAAGTTTGAGGATCTTTTGGATTTTGTTTTAAAATCTGGTTATATTCGTTGAAAGCTTTTTTATACAATTGATGTTTTTTGTAGAATTCAGCTAGATAAATCCGGATTTTTTTATTCTGTGGTTGTTCCATGTGCAGAGTTTGCAATAATTCATAAGCCTCCAATTCTTGGTTTTCTAATAAAAATTCTTCTGCCAGCCGGGTGCGTAAGAAAAAAGAATGTGGATTAAAAATAAGAGCTTCTTTGAATGAAGCAAGTGCTTTAGTATGTAATTGTTGTTGAGAGTATTGTTCTCCTTTTACATAGTGCCAGTCACTTTGGCTTTGCAAATAAGAAGGGTCTATTTGGTGTATTTTTTTGATTTTGGAGTTTGAGGAAGTATTCAAAAGTGTAGTTTGGCAAGAGACTATAAAGGGTAAGAGAATAAAAAGCAATACTATAATATGCATAGTGCCTCCTGCTATAAAATAGACGAAGAGCTTATCGGTGTCTTTAAACAGTATCTTTAGTGTATTCCTCAACAGATCAGTAAACAAAAATAGATAAAGGGTGATATTTACTGCTAGAATTTACTGTTTTTCTATGTATGGAAATCTTACATTGGAATATAGTCTGGATAATTATTGGTAAAATATTGGTTATTGTACTTTGATAATAAAAAATATATACAATAAATATTTGACAAGATAAAAACATCCGTTTTATAAACCCACGATAGTTGAACAGCAGGACGCTGGCTTTTCACTGGAGGATTAAAGAGCTCATCAAATCATAAAGGAGGAACAGTGAATCAAGAGACCATTTCAACAACGACAGAAAACCCTGTTACTAGGCAAAGGAAAACCAAAGTGATAAAGAGATATGGTAATAGAAAACTTTATGATACAGAGCAAAGCTCTTATGTGGTCCTAAATGATATTGCCAAAATGATTCGCAATGAAGAAGAAGTGCGAGTCATTGATAATGAGACGAAAGATGATATTACTTCTGCAACACTGACACAAATTATTTTTGGTGCTGAAAAAAGATCCCCTCGTTCCACCCCTTTAAGTGTACTAAAATCAATTATAAAAAAAGGTGATGGTAGCTTTTCAAATTTTTTAGCAGAAATGGGCTTATTTAAGGCTAACTTGGTGAGTGAAAAAGTGGCTGAAGCGATTGAGAAAAAAGACACTGATGAAGCTAATTTATACACGAGTGGTTCTATGAAGAATAAGGATTTCCAGCAAAAAAGTATCCAGGAACGGGTGGTTAGTGCTGTTTTAAATCCAACAACGACAGAAGAAAATACTATTTTACCTACTTCTAAAAGTTTTTTAACATCTACATCAGAAGAAGAGTAAGTAATTGTATCTTGATTGAAAGCGCTTTCTAGGTTTAAAAGGGTAAAGTGGCTTTGAAAGTATTGAAGTCGTTAAAAAAAATGAACTTGGCTTGGTATGTTAAACTTAATGTTTTAGTACTAAGCTTTTTATTTATACTCTTTTTAATCAAGCAAATTAATACAACTCAGTTTAAACAAGGCTTACAAGCGATATTTTCTGGTAATCATAATTCGGAAGAATCAAGGCCGGCTGTCGAAATTCTAAACCCTTAAAGTTTTTGGTATTGACATAAAATCATTGATTGATTTAAATTTTTAATGTTTTGTGGTGTAGCTCAGCTGGTAGAGCAAGTGGCTGTTAACCACTGGGTCGGGGGTTCGAATCCCTCCACCACAGCATAAAGATAAGGAGGCTGTTAAGCCTCCTTATCTTTTATGGTATGAGGGATTCAAAAAGAATGAACGGCTTGTGTTGAATGCGACCGAAGGGAGTATTCAATACAAGGCAGAAAATCTGGACGATTTTCTAAGTGAATGAAAAACCCTCAGGTGGTTTTTCAGGAGCCTACGCACTGAAAGCTCTTAGAGAGCTTTCAGTTAACTGAAAAGCCGCTTTGGGGCTTTTCAGGATGCGAACGAATGTAGTAGGCGAATCCCTCCACCCCTGAAAGGCCCTCCGGTGGCCTTTCAGTTAACTTGAGTCCTCCAGTGACCTTTCAAGTTTAGCCCTCCGGTGGCCCTTTCAGTTAACTTGAAGGCCCTCCAGTGACCTTTCAAGTTTTACAAGACCTATAGCCTTAAAAGGTCTCCTGAGGACTTTTCAAGTTTCAGCCTTTCAGGTTTAGCTTTTCAGACTTTGTTTATTTTTGATAAGAAGTTCTATTTTGCGAATGCTTTTTGACAGAAAACTTTTTTATAAAGCCTCAGAGTATTTTCTTGAACGTATTTTCTTCGGTTGTGATATGCAATTGATAAATAGTGATTGTTTCCTTTAATCCGTTCCTCTAATTTTTTCGGTCCTAGTATTCTATAGGCTTCTTTTAAAGCTTCAACTCTGGCTTGTTTATATTGTTGATTTGGGTCAAATATAATTCTGTCCAGATCTTTTAGTGACAAACCTTCAAAAGTTCGTTCGTAGGCAAAAGAAGCAGAACTCATAATATATGAAGAAAAGAACAGTGTAATAGAAAAAATAATTTTTATAATTTGTTTATCTCTCATAATTATATGTATATGATAATACAAGGATAATTATTGTTGCAATAATATATTTTTTTGCACAATAGGCATCATTGAAAAATGGAATAATTTAACAGTTTTGATATTTTTTTATTAGGTAAAAATCTGAAAAGTTTTTAGACATATTAAAATTTTTAACAGAACTGTACCTTGGTCTAAAAACTTAATGTACTTGAAAAGAATGAACAAGGTGTTGCTACTTAATTTTAAGCAACTTTTTTATGGAAGAGATCAAACTCATCTTCGTCTTGTGATAAAGAATCTATACTATTTAAATTCAATTCAGTAACGGAAGTTACTCCTGTTAATTCCATGGAGGATCGATTCTTCTTCCAAGTAGCGATCTGTTTTTTTACATCCCTTAAAACATTTTTTATAGAAGATGTTATATTATTATTTTTAGATTGGGCGGAAAAGATTCTCACAATGGAATGTACAGTTAATTTACATAAGTACCCAGTTGGCTCTTTGAACACATGGAGATAACATGTAGCATTAGAAGGAGCATGACGGACGAGAGATTCTAGATACTCTTTCAATTGTGTAGATTGTGTAGCATTACTTATTCCATGAAACTGAATACGAATATTTTGTCTGTCCATGACTTCTCCCAATTCCTTATTATTTAATAACTGTACTTATTAAATAGTATCGGTTGATTAAGATTTTCCTTTAATAATAGCTGTGTTTTTATTTTTCTCATGTTTTATCAATTCAAAATCAATTTGACCTGTATCAATATTGGAAGAAATAATTTGAATATGGGTAAAATCACCAATTTGTAGACTTTTCCCAGTTTTTTTACACTTCAATTGAAGTAACTTTGGCTCAAAAAACCAGGTGCCGGTTAATCGATTCAAACGAATAAGACCTTCAATATCATATAATCTCAGTTTAACAAAAAAACCAAAATTAGTGATAGAACTGATAATGCCTTCCATTTCCTTCCCTAAATATTTTTTAATGAATCGAGCTTTTTTAATATCTTTTGTTTGCCTTTCAGCTTTAACGGATCTTTGTTCTCCAGCGCTGGTCATACTGGCAATACTTGCTAATTGTTCCTTATTATAAGGAGGTGTTTGTCCATTTAATCCAGCTTTTAAAATACGGTGAACAATTAAATCACTGTAGCGGCGAATAGGAGATGTAAAGTGCGTGTAATATGAAGTGTTTAATCCAAAATGATCTAGTCTTTCATTTTTATAAAGAGCTTGAGGCAAAGCGCGAAGGATCATATTTTGTAAAACTGCTTCTGCTGGATGATCAGCAAATTGATGCATAAGATCAGAAATTTTTTTATGTAGCCCAGGTTTCACAAGTTGTTCTTTATAACCTAGACTTTGAATAAAGGATTCTAAAAAACCTAAAGCTTCCATCTTAGGGGTATCATGTACACGATAAAGTGAAGGCAAAGATTTTTTATAAATATAAGTCGCGGCACTTTGGTTAGTGGTCAGCATTAATTCTTCAATAAGTTGATGTGAAAACAATCTTTGAGTTTTAATAATATCCACCGGCTCTCCATTTTTATCAATTTTTACTTCTGTCTCAGGTATATCCAGGTTAATAAAGTGATTTTTTATCCGTAGATTTAAGAGAGTTTGAGCTAATTGACTGGCTTGTATAATTGATTGATTGACAGGGTTTTCAGTGATGTTTGGTGTTTCTGTAAAACTTTCAATAATATCCTGCGCCTGACCATAGTTGAAACGAGCATGGCTACGTATAATCGCTGTATAAAACAAACTGTTTGTCTTTTCTGCTTTGGAGTTAAAATGCATTTCCACAACAAAAGCCAATCGATCCTGATAAGGTTTGAGAGAACATAAATCGTTACTTAGTTTTTCTGGAAGCATAGGTACTGTCAGACCTGGCAAGTAAGTACTATTTCCTCTTAAGTAGGCTTCTTTATCCAAAGCAGAGCCAACAGGAGTATAATAACTGACATCTGCAATTGCTACATAGAGAATCCACCCTCCTGTTTTTTTAGCAGATACATAAATAGCGTCATCAAAATCCTGAGCTGTTTGACCATCAATTGTGACAAAAGGGAGATGTCTTAAGTCTTTTCGTTTATTTAATTCTTTTTGAGGAACAGTGTCAGAGCATTGCGTGGCTTCTTTTAAACTTTCCGGGCTAAATGTGGAGAGAATATTATGCTTTTGAATCATACGCATATTATCTTCCAAGCCTGTTGAAAATGTTCCTAAAGAACTAACAAAATCACCATTAAAACCTTTTGGATTGTTAGGCCAGTCAGTGATTTTTACCTGTATCCACTCTCCTTTTTGTATTTTTTGGTCTGGAGCTAGATGTACTTTAAGATCCTCCCCCCATTGATAGCTATCATCTTTTACAAGCCCACTATGTTTATTTAAGGGAGTATATTGCCCTACTACATAATTGTTGGCGCGTTCAACGAGTTGTAATGTTTTTCCAAAAAAAAGTTTTTTGTTTCGTTTTCGACTGGTTACAGAAATTTTAATTTTATCATTACTCATTAAGCCTTCCATTTCTGTACGAGGTAAGTACACATCCGGATGTTGAGAATCTTCAGGTAGAAAAAAACCAAAACCATCAGGATGTCTTTTTACCTGTCCGGTGAGTATTTTTAATGGAGTTGGGTGTTTTCTGTTTCTACTCCATCTTTTTCCTTTCAATGGAACAGCAGTTTTATTCTCTTTCTTCCGAAAGCGATTATTTTGGTTTTGTTCAGATTTTTGAGATTGGGAAAGTTTTTTCTTATCTCTTTTTTTTCTCTTATTTTGAGGAACAGAGGTTCTCTTTTTCCGATTTTGTTGTTTTGGATGTTTTGTCATTGAACAAAAGAATGGAAGGTTTTTTTGAAGGTTTGATTTTTAATCATAATTAAAAGAACTAGCATAAAATCATTATAATTGATAAGATATATTTTGTTGTTACCCGTTTATATTTGTTAAGTATTCTTACATTGACAAATTTTTCGGCTCCAGTACAATCATAAAAGCAGAACAAGGTAATTTATGGAAACCAAAGAGATAAAAAGAAGTAATGTTGGTCAAAAAAATCTGGTAGAACAAATTCGTTCTTTTATGTTTACCACTCAGTTAAAAAAAATAGCTGCTTGGGGGCAAAGAAACTCTTTATGGCCCATGCCTTATGGAACGGCTTGCTGTGGTATTGAAATGATGTCTGTGATGGGACCTCGTTATGACTTGGCTCGATTTGGAGCAGAGGTAGTGCGTTTTTCCCCTAGACAGGCAGACTTGCTCATTGTGGCAGGAACCATTACAGAAAAAATAGCACCAATAATCGTGCGAGTGTATGAGCAAATGCTAGAACCTAAGTTTGTGATTTCCATGGGAGCTTGTGCCAGCTCAGGAGGTTTTTATAGAGCTTATCATGTGCTTCAAGGGGTGGATAAAATCATTCCTGTGGATGTTTATGTGCCAGGTTGTCCGCCAGCTCCTGAAGCTGTGTTGGATGGTGTGATGGCTATTCAGAAAATGATCACAGATGAGATGCCTCGTCCTTGGAAGGAAAATTGGCAGCCAGGGACGTGGCGGTAAAGAATAATGATAAAAAAATCATTTGATTCTATTAAATCTGATCTGCAAAAAAAATTTCCATCGGAAACTTTTTCTTTTGAACAGTCTTTTGGAGATGATATTGTTCATCTTTCCTCTCATGTGTTGCCTCCGGTTTTGGAATTTATGAAAAATCATTGTTATTTTGATTTTTTAATGAGTGTAGCTGGAGTGGATTGGCCGGAGAAAGAAAAACGGTTTGAAATTTGTTATGAATTGTTTTCCTCCAAAACAGCAGGAAGATTGAGGATTAAAACCTCTGTGGCAGAAGAGGAATCTGTTCCCACTGCCCGTTTAATATGGAAAACGGCTGATTGGTTTGAACGGGAAATTTACGATATGTATGGTGTGATTTTTAAAGATCATCCTAATATGCGTCGTCTTTTAACTCATCATCAATTTGAAGGCCATCCTTTAAGGAAAGATTATCCGGCAGATTATCAGCAACATTGTACGGAAAGTCTGCCTTTACATTTTGATGCGGATCCGGAGTTTGATAAACAAAATGGTTTTGCTGAAAAAGATATGGTTCCACTGAATATAGGTCCTTCTCATCCAGCCACGCACGGAACTTTACGGATTATGGCTTTGCTGGATGGGGAAAAAGTGTATCGGGCAGGAGTGGAACTGGGTTATCTACACCGCTGTTTTGAAAAAATGGCGGAAACTCATCCTTATAATCAGGTTATTCCTTATACAGACAGACTCAATTATTGTTCTGCTCCAATGAATAATGTGGGTTACTGTCGGGCCGTGGAAAAATTATTGGGCGTAGAGGTTCCTCCCAAGGCGCAAGCTCTTCGGGTGGTTTTATGTGAGTTATCTCGAATTATTGATCATATTGTGTGCATTGGTGCTAATGCAGTGGATCTGGGTGCACTGACCGGATTTTTTCATTTATTCACTTATAGAGAAAAAGTTTACACTTTGTTTGAAAAATTATGTGGAGCTAGGCTCACAGTATCTTTGACCCGGGTGGGAGGTATGGCGCAGGAACCTCCCAAAGATTGGCTCAAGGATGTATTACAGTTTTGTAAGGAAATGAAACAGGGTGTGGATGAACTTGAAGTTTTACTGACACACAATCGGATATGGATGGATAGGACTCAGGGTATTGGTGCTATTTCTATAGAAGAAGCTATTCAATGGGGCTATACAGGTCCTTGTTTGAGAGCGGCCGGCATGAATCTGGATTTAAGAAAAGCGGATCCTTATTATGGTTATGAGGAATTGGATTTTACAGTACCTACTGGCACGACTGGTGATGTGTATGATCGCTATTTAGTCAGAGTGGAGGAAATGCGACAATCCATTCATCTTGTTGAGCAAGTGGCAAAGGCACTGCCAGCTGGGGATTATACTATTAGGGATAAAGATATTGTTCTGCCGGAAAAAAAAGATGTGTACGGAAATATCGAAGGTTTAATGCAACATTTTATGTTGGTTATGCATGGATTGAGACCACCGGTCGGAGAAACCTATTCTGCGACAGAGGCGGCCAATGGAGAGTTAGGGTTTTATTTAGTCAGTGATAATAGCGCTCATCCCTATCGCTTAAAAGTGAGGCCTCCCTGTTTTGCGATTTATCAATCTTTTCCACAACAGGTAAAAGGGACATTGGTAGCAGATGTGATTTCTATTTTAGGTAGTATGAATGTGATAGCCGGAGAGCTGGATCGTTAAGCACTTGTCATCCCCGCTTTTGGACCTAGCTTTGTGTAGGCTATGTTGAGGAAAAACCAAAGCTTGCTCAAGACGCTTCGCTTGGACTCTTGAAAGCCCTAAACTGAAAAGTCTCTTGAGGACTTTTCAGGGCCTTTCAAGTTTTTACTCAGCTACATATATATCAAAGTCTTCAGCAAGGATCTTCAAGCTTGAAGTTTTTTACTAAAAGCTCTCATAAGAGCTTTTAGTCCATAGATTTTTTAACACCAAAGAGCTGGCTACCAACAACAAAAACAACAGCTAGAATCACTAAAACGATCATCATGATGCGAAATATTTTTCCAAAGCTCCAGGGTTCTATTTTGGTGTCTTTTACTTGTTTATTTTTTTTGCCATCCACCTGCAATCGGGATTTTTTAGGTGTGGCAAATTGAGTGACTTTTTTAGATGTTCCAACACTGCTAAAACTTCGTCTGTTTCTTCTTTTGGGGCTATCTTCTTCTTCACTGTCATAAGAACCTTCTGATTCAATGACACTAAATTTTGTACCACTGGAATTTTCTTCTTTGACAGTAAAAACAGATCCTCCTCCTTGTCCAAAGCCTCTCATTTGTTTTTTTCCTCGTCGGCTGGATCTATATCTTGTAGAATTATTTTTTTTGTCGTTTCCATTTCCTGTATTATTGTTATTTCCTGCTCCTCTGCGGGATTGTCCAAATCGTCCGCCTCGGCCAAATCGTCCACCTCGGCCAAATCGGCTTCCACCACCCCCAATACCTCCTCTGGAACCAGAAAGGCCGGAGGTGGATCGACCACCACTGGATCCCGGTCCTCCACCTGCATATCCACCATCAGCATAACCACCACTGGATCCACTTGAGCCGCCGCTGGAATCTCCGCCGCTAGATCCAGGTCCCCCTCCACTACTATAATAGGTACTCACTCCTGATCCATCTACACCGCCGCCTGAACCGCCGCTGGAATCTCCACCACTGGAGTACCCGCCACTAGATCCTGAGCTACCTCCACTACTACTATGGTAAGTGCTTCCAGGGGTACTGGGTATACCGGAGTTAGTGCTGGGTATACCGGAGTTGGTACTGGCTACACCCGAGTTGGTACTGGCTACACCGGAGTTGGTACTGGCTACACCGGAGTTGGTACTGGCCACACCGGAGTTGGTACTGGCTACACCGGAGTTGGTACTGGCTACACCGGAGTTGGTACTGGCTACACCGGAGTTGGTACTGGCTACACCGGGTCCAAATCGACCATGTCCAACAGAAGTATAATCAGTATTTTTAAAGTTTTCATAAGCTGCTTGTAGAGTGCCACAGCCTGCAGGAACTGACTGGCCATAGAGCTGTCCACTTTGAAGTAGGCAGGCTACATAACTCTTATCTCCACTAAACAAAGTAAGCCCCCAGTCTTTTACAGCTGTATTAAATTTCCATAACATTCCACCCACAATAATAATAACGACTGTCAGAATCAGAGCGTATTCAATAACTGCCTGTCCTTTTTTTTGGGTAATTGTTAGCATTGCTTTCATGATGGTTTTCGTATCGGTAAAAATAAAAAAAATATAAATTGTACTAATTTGAAATTCTGGAAAAATGGACCTGATAAAGTTCAGTGGAAAAACTTGAAAGGCTGAAAAGTCCTCAAACTGGAAGGCCGCTTGGGGGTCTTCCAGCTTTTCAGTTTATGGAGCTTTCAAGAGGTTGAAAAATCCCCTAAAAACTTTACAAGTGTTTAAAAAGTATATAGTTTTAGGATATTTTGGATGAAAAAGACTCTTTTTCAAATAAAAAGCTGTTATATTTTGAGGACTATAAAAATAATTTTAAATTTTTAAGCTTTATGCCGTTAAACTTAGGGAAGTTATAAAATAAAAGGAGGTTTGTTCAATGAAACAAAAAATTAAAAAATTGGCACATCAATTATGGACCGATGAATCCGGTCAAGGCACTGCGGAGTATGCTCTAATTATAGTGGCTGTTGTGGGTCTTGCTATCTTGTTTAAAGGTAGAATTCGAACAGCACTAGACACATTTATGGGAAAGATTGATACAGGAATGGGAGGGTTTGGAACAGATGGAGGAACAACCTAAAAAGATGGTGTTATTTAATAAAGTTTATACAAATATTTACATTAAAATAAGGTCATTTTAAAATGACAGCGGAATTAGCAATACTGATTTTTATCTATGCCGGCTTGGTGATGGGTGTATTTTTAAAACCCAATGACCCAGCCGGTTTAGTGTCAACTTTTAAAAATGCAGTACCCACCTTGTCCGCTCGAGTGGAACGAAATGTGATCACTGGATACGGCTTTTGGTCGAAAGAAAGCGGTGGTTGGCAAGCCCCTTAAAGACTCCTTCGTATAACTAAAGCTGTCCATGTAGACTTTGTCATTGCGGCCTTGAGCCGGAATCCAGTCAGTTAATATTTATCTATTATTGAATATTTTTAAATTTTATCCTAAAATTAAATAATGTTTATCACCTATATATTACCAGCGGGTATTTTGATTTCTTCTATAGTGGACGACCTTAGGTCTAAAAAAATTCATAATTATTTGATTTTGATACAAGCTGGAGTGGCTGTAATTTCAGTACTAATTATTCAAGGTCCAATGGCCTTGCTCTATGCGCTGGCTTTTATGGTTTTATCGCTTCTTATCACTATACCTCTTGTTTTATTAAAAGTGATAGGTGGTGGTGATATGAAACTTTTTGCTGTGCTGGCTTTGGTTTTACCTCCAAGATTGATGCTTTGGACTTTTGTATGTTCTTTTGTATGGGGTGCACTGCTGGGAGTGGTAAAAGCTCTTTTAGATAAAAGAGCGGTGCTTTTATACTTTAATATGCTGTTATTGTTTAAGCTCAAACCTCCTGCTACCGAACAGTTACATACCTTTCCTTTTTCAGTTAGTCTGTTATTAGGATGGTTAAGCGCTTTATGGTTTTAAATTTTCAATTAAGTTGGAATAACCTATTGCAATTCATACAATATCTCCAGCCACAGGAGTCTAACATGCAGAAAAGAAATAAGAAAAAAGGACAAGTAACATTGGAGATGGCTTTGTTGATTTTAGTCATGATAGGTATGACACAAATATTACAAAATGCTCCTTTTATAAAAGGTGATAATGGCATCCCTTCCATTTTTGGGAAATTTTTAATTAAGCCATGGACACAAGTGCGAGTGATGATGGAATCCGGTGTATGGAATCAGACGGAGCTAGCTAATGGGAGAGATTTTCATCCGGCACAAAGAAAAAGACTTTATAGTATGGAAGGTGATGTTCCATGAAGAAACAAGAGCGACAAAGATCACTTCATTTACTGTTTTCTCAAAAGGGTAGTTTGACCGTTCAATTTATTTTTGCCTTTATGCTGGTTTTTGGCTTTATCATCTGCTTTTTCTATTTAAGTTTGACTTTGGTGGTGGGAGAGTTGGTTCAGTACGCGACCTACTCATCCAGTCGTTATCTTTCTTTATCTCACGAAAGAGTGGAAGAACAACGATCTGCCTCTCAAATTAAGTATAATACATTATTGTTCGGAGGAGGTATTTTTAAGTCTGGTTTTTTTGGTGCTATTGATGCTGATGATAAACCGTTTAATTTACAACGGAACATACAAAATTCAGCAGGCTTGGGTTTGAATTCTGCACTACCAGGTATGCAGATGGGTCGTAATTTATTTTACGGAGTATGGACTGAATTTCAACCTAAAGGTTTGTCACTTAAAGTTCCCTTTTGGGGTGACAGTGTACAAGGCTCTGAACCTAACCTTTTTGATTCAGTGATCGGATCCTATTTGGGTCGTGAACCCAGCCAACAGGAATGCGAAAATTTTGCTAAAGATCGATGGAGAATGATAAAACGAGTGATCAGTTCGAGTCCTTCGCCACCTGGAGGATATAGTGGTAGCGGGAGCAGTAATGATTATACTTATAGCGGAACAGCTGTGAAACAGTATGATAACGGTTGTTGAAAAGATGGTGTTTATTTGGAGTAATTACAAATTGCAAAATAGTCATTTTGCAAATAATCCTTAGGATAAGGATTATTAATAAAGAAAGAATAAAAATGAAAAGTTATGTTACAAAAAAACAATTAAACTGTAGAGTCTTTAAAAATAAAAAAGGTTATACTGTATTGGAAGCGATTCCTTTTATTATTATTATGTTTGTTCTCTTGGGTGCTACTTTAGGTTCCTGGGGCTTGGTGCATACAGCTATTTTACACTCCATAGCTTCTCGGCATGGCAGTTTTGTATATTTTAATAACAGAGCAGATGTATCTTATCTGAGAGATTTTGGTGACATCCTTCCTAATGGTACTAAAATATATTATGGCAAAAAAGGATGGCGTTTTTCTTATGTTCAGGAGGAAAAATCTATAAACAGTAATGGAACAGTGGCGACACAAAGACCTGTAGACTTTACACGGCCACATGATAGACCTGGATCTTCAGGAGCAGCAGGTTCTTTTGGTAATGAAGGCTATATAGATGATGGGAAATTTATAAGAGGTGCTGCACATAATAATATTTGGGGATCCATTGGAGATGTTCGTAATATGAGAAAAGTGGCACCTGCCTGGATTATGGTGGGTTATGGAATTTGCTTGAATGCCAAGTGTGGAAACTAAAAACAGAATTTGTATTATTTAGCTAATAGCTGTTGATTGAAATACTATTGAATCAATTTTTTCAATATTAATGACAAGTTTGAAAGATAATTTTCAATTCCGATGATACGACTGTTTTCTAGACAAATATCTAAAGAATAGCCAGCCGAAAGTCTTGTAGATTTGTTCCACAGTATTCTCCTCAATTTTTTTAAAAATATTTATTTTTTTACCACTTTCAACCGACAAGTAAGCAAAGATAGAGATATTAAATTTTCAACATAAAGAGAGGCTTCATGAACAAAAACGAAACCCTTACATTATGGCTCAGTATTGGAGCTGCTGTTTTAGCAATCATGCTTTTTTATAGCTATATCCAGGAAAAAAGTGCGGAAGTAACTAAGAAGTTTGGAGCAATGACCTCTATAGTGGTGGCTGTGAAAAATATTGGTGAAATGCAAACCATTGATGAGTCCATGGTGGAATTAAAAGAATACCCGGAACATTTTGTACAACCAGGTGCTTTGCTCTCCTTGGAAGAGGTTGTGGGTTTTGTCGCTTTAGCTCCTATGAGAGGAGATGAACAGGTATTAGCTACTAAGATCACTCGCCCAGGTCCTACCACCGGATTATCCTTACAAATTTCTCCTACTAAAAGAGCGTTGACTATTCCAGTGGATGAGATGCGAGGAGTAGCCAAGCTTTTAAAACCTGGAGACAGAGTGGATGTTATAGCCGCTTTGGACGTTAAAAACGGACCTGTTCAAAAAAGAGAAATTAAAACCATTATGCAGGACGTGTTGATTTTAGCTACAGGTCTTAAAGTGATGAATGAACTTCCTCGTGTGTTTGAGGAAATTAGTGGTGAAGGTTTTATTCGTAATGTGCGAGCCGCTACGGATTTTAGAACAATTACTATTGAAGTAGATCCATTGATGGTTCAAAACTTAGTGTATGTTTTGTCTACTTCTCCCGGCTCTTTATTCTTTTCTTTAAGGCATCCAAGTGATCATGAGATAGCTCGTTATTTACCTTCTTCCTCTATAGAGAAGCTTTTAGGTAAACCTCCAGCGCGAACTCCCGCTGGGAAAAACAAACGTTTTGTTCCCAAGTTGAAAAGATAAAAATATAAAGGATGAAATAGATAAAGCGCAGATAGATATGATGAAAAAGCAAAAATTAACACAAATAGTATTTTTTATTGGTTTAATCGGCGGTTCCAGTTTATTAAGTATTCCCGCTTTTTCTTCTTCTGTGGAAGCTCTTTATTTGTATGTGGGTATTCAGCAGGATTATGAATTATCAGAGGAGTTAAAAGGACAGGCTTTAACATTTACAGGGCCTTACAAGCGTTTCACAGGCTTGGAATACAATCAGTCCACCGGTACGATTCGATTTGTTCCTAAAAGAGTAGGGGTAGGAGCGATTAATATTAAAGACAAATCTGGCAAGCTTTTAAAAACACTAACGATGAATGTTCGAGTTACTGACTTAAGAGAAACAGCTATAGAGATTCAATCTTTATTGAGAACTGTAGATGGTATTCAAATTAAAATTTTAAATAATCGAGTGGTGGTAGATGGAGAAATTATTGTACCAAGGGACATGAGAAGAATTCATGAAGTGGTTCGGGAGTATCAAGGTCGCGCCACTTCTTTAGTGGCTCTTAGTCCATTGGCTCAAAGTAAAGTGGCCCGTTTTATAGAAAAGGAAATTAATAATCCGAATATCACTGTCAGAGCAGTTAATATGGTGTTTATTTTAGAAGGCTTTGTAAATGATCCTGGTGAAAAATCACGAGCGCAAGATATTGCCCAACTCTATATTCCCGATCAGATCACAGATAGAGCTGTGACAGAGCAAAAAGTAAAAGCTTTTAATCGTTCTCCTATTTTAAATTATATTCAGGTACGTAAAAAACAATCAGACAGTCGAAAAAAACTGGTGCAATTAACTGTGCACTATGTGGAATTAAATAAGGATTATGCCAATAGCTTTCGCTTTCAGTGGATGCCGGCTATTCAGGATGAGACAAAAGTTAGTGTTTTTTCTCAAGGGCTTGGCGGCTTGGCCCAATTGGGTGGGATCATTTCCGGGACTATTAGTAATTTTTTACCCAAGTTGAATTGGGCTAAAAATTTTGGCTTTGCCCGTATTTTACATAGCGCCTCTGTCATTACAGAAGAAGGTGAACAAGCTCAGATCAATGCACAGAAACAAGTACCTTATTTAACCTCTATGGGTGAGGGCCAACAGGCAGTGGCTACAGCAAATGTAGGTATTCAGTTAAGCCTTACTCCACAAATTGTTGGTCCACGTGGAGATAGTGTTCAATTGGCTGGCGTAAATATTTCTGTCAATAATCAAGTTGGTGCTGTTGCCGGAAATCCTATATTAACAACTAGAAGTTTAACTACCAGTATACATATTCAAAATGGTTTAAGTGCAGTTTTAGGAGGTATTATCAGTAATAGAATGTTTCAGGATTACAATAAGGAACCTCCCAATAGTGTCCAGGGGGCACAGCCTTTATTTACTTTTTTATCTTCAAAAGGTTTTAATCGTTCTCAAAGTCAGTTTGTGGTTTTTATTACACCAATTATTAAAAGTTCAGCTAGTTCAGATGTAAAAAGAATAAAGAAAAAATTTAAAATTTCCAACAATAACAATTAAAGGAGCATCATGTCTGTTAGTCCAAAATGTCATCTTATTGCTGTCGCCGGAGGTAAAGGGGGAGTTGGTAAAAGTGTGTTTGCCGCCAATTTAGCTTTGGCTATTACAAATGAAATCAGAGCTTCTGTTTTATTGATTGATTTGGATGAAAAAAGTTGCGGTGACCAAAGCATTATTTTAGGTTTAAAACCTGTTAAAACAGTTTTGGATTTGACCCGATTTCAAGGTGTGGTGAATCAACAAAACATGAGACAGTTTCTGGCTTTCCATAAAACTGGTTTAGGTTATTTAGGTGCAGTAAACGGTCCAGAGCAAAGTTTATCTGGTGACAGTAGAGCTTTCAGCAAGCAACTTTTTGGACTTTCTCAAAATTTTAATTATATTGTGGTAGATGTAGGTAACACTGCTGGTGATTTGCAGTTGGCAGCTATGGAGATAGCTAGTGCAATTATGATTGTGTTAAGTCCTGAAGTGCTGGTGGTTAACCAAACTAAAAGGCTTTTAAATGAATTAAGTGCAGCAACCTTACCATCTCAATTGTTTCAAGTTGTCATCAATCAGGCTCAACAAAGAGGAGGCTTATCTCCTCAACTGGTTGCCAATAATTTAAGATTACCAGTGACAGGTATTATTCCAAAAGAGGAAGCTGTGTTTAGCCAGGCTTTGCAGTCGTCCATCCCGTTTATATTATCTCATGGAGGAAGTCAGTCTGCTCAGGTGTATTTTGATATTGTTAGAAAATTAACTGGAGGGATTTTACAAAAAAATAAAACTTTATCCCGACCTAAAAAGCAAACAGAAGAATCAAAAGGTTTGAATGCTGTAAATAATGTAGGCAGTAGCATCGGCCCTGGTGGCAAAAAAAAGAAATTTAATCCTATAACGTTATTAAAAATGCAGGTGCATACAGAACTAATAAAAGAAATGGATTTAAAAAAAGATCTTACACAAGCTAAAGATGAAGCTTCTAAAAAAGAATTAAAAGATAAAACCCGGCTCGCTGTTTCCAAATTAGTGGATAAAAGAGGAGTGGGTTTAAGTCGTACGGAAAGATCTCAAGTGATTAAACAAGTGTTGGATGAAGCTTTGGATCTTGGTCCTTTAGAGGAATTATTGGCAGATCCGAATGTGACGGAAATTATGGTGAATGGTTGTGATCAAATTTTTTGTGAGAAAAACGGTAAATTACAATTATCTTCTATTACTTTTACTTCTAATCAGCAGTTAAGAAATATTATTGAAAGAATTGTGATGCCTTTAGGTCGTAGGATTGATGAAAAAACACCTTATGTGGATGCTCGTTTGGTAGATGGTTCTAGAGTAAATGCAGTTATTGAACCTTTAGCTATTGATGGCCCTTCTGTGACCATTCGAAAGTTTCCAACAGATCAGGTACAGATTGATGATTTGGTTAACCGGTTTGGTTCCATGACTTCATCGATGGCGGATTTTTTAAAAATCTGTGTAGAAGAGGGATTAAACATTGTTATTTCTGGTGGGACTGGTTCGGGTAAGACCACCTTGTTAAATGTAATGTCCAGTTTTATTCCAGCTAACGAACGAATTATTACTGTGGAAGATGCAGCAGAGTTACAGCTTAAACAGGAACATATTGTTCGTTTGGAAACACGCCCACCTAATATGGAAGGAACAGGAGAGGTGACCATTCGGGATTTAATTAGAAATTCTTTGAGAATGCGTCCTGATAGAATTATTGTGGGTGAATGTCGAGATGGAGCGGCGTTGGATATGCTTTCCGCTATGAATACCGGTCATGATGGTTCTATGACAACAGTGCATGCCAATAATCCCAGGGAAGCAGTAGCTCGGTTGGAAACTCTATGTTTAATGGCAGGTATGGATTTACCGGTTAAAGCTATTCGTGAGCAAGTGGCTGGAGCGGTGAATTTAATTATTCAGATTGGCAGATTAAGTGATGGAGCACGGAAAATAAAAAGTGTCACAGAAGTTATTGGTCTTCAGGCAGACACTGTAACCTTACAGGAAATTTTTCGATTTAAAGAAGAAGGTTTTGATAAGAATAGAAAAATTATTGGTCAGTTTCAGGCAATGGGTCGTATTCCCACTTTTATTGAAAAATTTGAAAAGCGAGGACTGAAAATTCCACGCAGTCTTTTTACCACGAGCTCCTCTGCTGGTGGCGCCGCTCAGAAGAAATCTCTTTTGACCGCTCGCCCAGGTATAGTGGGTAAAGCGATGCCGTTAAATAAAAAACCTTTACTGAATAAAGGAGTGAAAAAAGTTTCATAATGGATAGTATAAAATCATTTTTCTTACACCCTTTGGTTTTAAGTCTCGTGTTTGGAACTTTAATCTTTGTAATTACTTATATTCGCTTGCCTGGTGTTTTGCGGTTTTTTAAGAATAAAACATTTAGCTCTCAAAAAGAGATTTTAGATATTGTAGAAAAAATGCTACTGAAAATTTCTCCGGATAAAGTAGTGATGTGGCTTTGGAGTATTGGATTGGGACTGGGCTTCATTTTATTTTTAGTCTGTTGGCCTAATTTACTTTTAGGTCTGGGTGTAGGGGTTATTGGTTTTTTAGGAAGTTGGATGGGCGCTCAAATTTTTATGCGCAATATGTGGGAGACCCATTGTAACAAAGTGGTTAGTCAAATGGCGGAAGGTTTGATTGTCATGACAAATGGAGTAAAAGTAGGATTAAGTATAGTGCAAGCTATGGAAAGAACAGTAAAAAATATAGGAGGTCCTTTGGGTCAGGAGCTTCAGTTGGTGCTCAATAAAGTACGTTTGGGAATGAGTGTAGAAGAAGCTTTGACAGAAATGGAATCCAGAGTGAACCGACAAGATGTTACAATGATGGTTATATCTATTAATATTTTGAAAGAAACGGGTGGAAATATTGCAGAAACACTGGCTGTGATTGCTGACACTATTAGAGATCGGCAAAAAATTGAACAAAAAATAAAAGCCTTAACGGCTCAGGGACGTATGCAGTCACTGATTTTATCAGCGATTCCTTTTATCATTTTGGGAGTAATGTTTCTTGGCAATTCAAATTATGCTCGTCTAGTTTTAACTACACCTTTAGGCTGGGTTTGTCTTATTATTATTACCGGTATGGTAGGTATTGGTGGATTTTTAATGAAAAAGCTGATACAAATTAAAGTGTGATTTTTTATAAATAGTGGGGTAAAAAATGAAGAAAATTTTTATAAGTTTATTGTTTCTAATTGGTTATTATGCACAAGCTTTGGTGGATACCAAGAATGCTAACTACACGAAAACTTTTGTGGATTTATCTTTTCCTGGAGCAGGAGTACCTCTTTTGATTGAACGAACTTATAATTCCCGTTCTCTTTATCGAGGTTTATTTGGTTATGGTTGGTGTTCCAATTTGGAAACACGAGTGGATGTTATGCCTGACAATACGTTAAATGTAGTGGAATGTGGAGGAGGCCAGGAAATTTCCTTTGTTTCGAAAGATGCTAAGGGAAATAAAGCTGGGATTATTCAACAAATTATGGCGAAAGTTAAAAAGAAAAAAGGCTTGACCAAAAAGTATATTAAACAAGTGGAAAAAGATTTACATCAATCCACCCTTTTGCAGTCTGAGTTGATTCGCGCATTTGGTTTAAAAGGGAAAGTGCAAAAAGGAAAAGTCTATTTTGCTGTAGGAAAACAAAATCAAACTGTTCAAATGAAAGGGAATAAATATCATCGCCGATTAGCTAATGGTTATATTCAGATTTTTAATGGTAGAGGCCAGTTAATTCAGGAAATGGATAAGTTTAGAAATTGGGTTAAAATAAATAGAAATGCCAAGAGACAAATAACAAGGATGACGGATAATAAAGGACGTTCTTTGCGTTTTCAACCTAGTAAAACAGGATTTGAAATTCATGGTTCCAATAAACAAGTGGCAAAGTATGTCATATCAAATGATAATTTAACAGAAGTGGTCAATAGTAAAAAAGAAAAAATGAAGTTTCTTTATGATAATCACCATAATTTAACTAATCTTCGTTATGCGGACAATACGTCTGAAACTCTTACGTATAATAAGCAAAAGGATTGGGTGGTTTCTTTTAGAAATCGTCAAGATTGTTTGGAAACTTATGGGTATAAAACTAATAAGAAAAACTCTGACCATTATTGGACGACTGTAAGAAAAGTTTGTGGAAAACGAGTGACTAATCGAAGCCGTTATGAGTTTTGGAATAAAAAGAAAGCAGATGGAAGTAAGTTTCTCTTTCGAGCTCGACAGGAGGTTAATAAGCGGGTATCCGATATTACTTATGATATGAAGACAGGCTATCCTCTTTCTATTACCCGTAATCGTATGACTACTAAATATGTTTATTATCCTAATGGTCAATTAAAGTCCCGTTCTCATCCTGGTAAAATAGTAACTTTTTCCGGATATAAAAATAAATGTAAAAAGCCTACAAATATTCTTGTTCAGCAGTATCGCGGAAAAAAACAGGTGAGTAAAATTGTAACTAAAGTTACTTATGATCCTAAGAGATGTTATATAATGATGGCACAACAGATGGGTACAGGACGATGGGTATCAGTACAAAGAGATGCTCAGGGACGGATTAGTCAAATGAGTGATCAATCAAAAAAGAAAATCGTTGTTCAATATAATGAAGTATTAAATAAACCAAAGGTGATTACTCGTCCAGGCGTAGGCTCTATTCAAGTGGAGTACGATAGCAATGGAAGAGTGGATCCTACAAAAGTGAAAACCAACCCTACAGTGGCGGCTCAAGTGGCTAATGTATTTAATGGTTTCCTGGAAGTGATCTCACCCGTCGCCATGGATATTAATATTTAAAAGTTAAGTAAATAACGGCGCTTAGGGAAGGAGCAAGGGTTATGAGAGAGCAGGATGCTTTAAGAGATTTTTATTTTAATCGGAATAAGTTTTGTTCAATTATTATTAGTTTGATATTTTTCATTTTTTCCAATCATGTTTATGGGGAGTCTGTTAAGGATATTATTTGTGTAGGACCTGATAATGCGGGTGATACTGCATCTGAAGGTGGAACCAATCCATGTAATCTTCATGCAAGTGCAGCAGCTATAAATGTAAATGTAAATACAACTGTGCAAACAATAATAACAACTGCTGCTGCTGCTGACAATTCAGATAGTGATGCTGATTCAACCGGCAGCGTTCGATAAAATTTTTCCTATCATATCTGCACAAAGCTCGTCATCCCTGCGAAAGCTTCGTCATCCCTGCGAAAGCAGGGATCCAGCCAACTGGATTCCCGCGTTCAAGGGACTGAAAGCTCTTAGAGAGCTTTCAAGGGAGAATGAAAAAATTACCTGCTTGTTTAATAATTAGCTCTTCAATTAACTTTTGAAAAGATTTTTAATGGTTTCCATTGCATTAATTGATCAAATAAAATCCCTTATATTTCAATAGTTTATATGGTTTTAGAAACTTTTTTTTATTCTTAAAAGTTTTGGAACGGTTTTTGCATATTTATTTAATATGAAACCAGAAATAACTAATATAGATTTTTGTTTAAGTAATAAGCAAAAAGAACAAATCATCAAGTGGTGGTTGCCTGGTGTGATTTCCTATTTGAAAAGCAGGTACCAAACTCCCTGTATATATATGAATGGGGCTTTATCCGGTGGCTATCAATTGGATTGGTTTTATATTGGTTCTAAAACTTGCTTTCCGCTTTTTGCCGGAAAAGAAGCTTTAGGTGTATTAATTTTATCCGCTTTATTGGATTATTTTGATGCAGGAGAAATCAGAAAAATGATCAATCGCATTTTACAGGATAGTGTAGATAGTGTGTCTATTAATAGATCTATAAAAGAAAAAAAACCGGTTTTTCCTATATTAGTTCAGCAGAATACAGAAGAAGAGGTTTTAAAACTAGCTCATGATTTATATCTGCAAACCTCAGATTTTGCTTTTTTAACTGGAGATGAATTAGAGTGGACAGAGAATGTTTTTAAGAAAATGGATGGAATTTTTTTATGTATTCCTTCCTTTCATAAATTATCCAGTACTCAGAAAGAGATTTTAATAAATAACTTACCTTCTTTGCAATCATCTTCTATAGTACTTGGTATCTGTGCCAATGAAGAACTGCCAATCGACATTAAAGACACATTTCATTATTATTGTTCAGAACTATAAAATAGTATTAAATTAAAAAAAACCAGTGTTTTTCTAGCTTGCATTCAAAGGAAAACTAAGCGTACACTATAAAAGTAATGCAAGTGACTAGTTTTTTAAAAAAATTAAAACCTTATTACTTTCGTCTTCTGGCTGGAGCTTTATTTTGTGTTTTGCTTCTTAGTACATGGTTTCTTTTTTACCAAAAGCCGGACTATCCGGAAGAAATACATATTTCTTTGCAAGAGCAATTAAAACATATCATACAAGAAGCTTTTTATAATAAAGAAGAAGGTATTCATAATTTACAGTTTCAAAAAATGCAGACATCGGTAATGACTAGAAGTAATCGAATCAAAGCAGAATTTAAATATTCTTTTATGGATAAAAATAATACGAAAATTATAGTAGTTGGTGTTGCTCAAATGAAGCGAAGTCATCCGGATTCAGAGACAAAGCACGATATATGGTTGATGGATCATTTTGAAACTAAACCACCAGTTTTAGAGTTTAGTCAGCCAATTGTGCTATTGTCCAATAAAAAAGAAACATTAGTTGAAGATGATAATGGAAATGAAGAAGATTCAGCTGTTGATGGTAATGGCTTGGCTAATGATAAAGATAATAATGAATATTTATCAGAACAAGAAGAAGATCTTGATATGGAACAAATTCATTCAAATGAAATAGAAAGTGTTGATGGTCAACCTGAACCTGCCTCAGAAATAGAAGAATCTGTTCCCGAAGAAGCAGAGCAACCGATTTCCGATACAGAAGAGCAATGAAATATAAGACAATTAAAAAAGGTGTGGCATCTGGTTGGCCGGAATCTGTATTGATTCATACAGATGGAGCCAGTAGAGGAAATCCAGGCCCCGCTTCTACAGGCATTGCCGTGTATGATGAAAAGGGAGAACTTTTCTATGAAGAAGCCAGTGCATTGGGTGAGCAAACTAATAATTATGCGGAATATTCAGCAGTTTTAAAAGCTTTAAAACTCAGTACTGCAAATAAAATAAAATCTCTGATTTTAAAAAGTGATAGTGAGTTTTTAATTAAACAATTACAAGGTCTTTATAAAGTTCGATCAGAAAATATTAAAAGTTTATATAAAAACTGCAAATTGTACGAAAGTCGAATTTCTAAAGTGGAATTTCAACATGTACGAAGAGAATATAATAAAAAAGCTGATGAGCTTGCCAACCTCATATTAGATGATATGGATATAATTTAATTTTTTTTTTGTAATTTCTTAGGCTACAGCAATATCTGTGTTAAGAGGAATCTTTGTTTTTTGAGAGCAAGTGTTCATGTATTGTTTTAATGGTTCAGGAAAAGGCATATCTTTAACAATGGTTAAAGCTCTTAAAACAGCAAACAAATGAAAATCATTTAAACTGAGTGTTGAACCTAAGTACCAGTTATCAGAGTTCGGAATTTTTTTAGCAATTGTCTCCAATATTTGATAAGCTTCTTTTTTTAATTCTTTTGTTTTTTCCAAAGCAGAAGAAAATGGTCCAATCATTTTTTCTTTTTTATTTTGAAAATATTGTTGAGCAGAAGAAGTTTTAAATTCCTCCATACTGGATTGTGGCCAACGAGGAATAATTAGCGAAGAATAACTTAAACGAATATCAGTCAATGCGTTCATTAAAGCAGAGTCTTCTTCCATAAGAATTGTTTGAGGAGGAAATTTTTTATCAATGTACTGAATAATATCCAAGCTTTCTGGCATAAATGTTCCCTCCGGAGTTTCCAGTATGGGGAGCATTTTTTGGCCAATCATGGAAATAGGAGTTGTTTCATCATCGTTGAGTAAAACAATATTTTCAACCGGCTGATTTTTTAATCCAAAAATCATACGTGCTTTCACACAATAAGGACAATGATCATAAATAAACAGTTTCATAATTTTCTCCAGTGCTTTTGTACTTACTTATCATGTTTACATCTATGTTGTCATCTCTGTAAGTGTTTCGTCATATTTATTTTTGTAAATATATACAAAGATAAGAGATTACAGTTCCCAAAATTTTTATAAGTGATAAATTTGGTCTTGAGGGCTCCTGCCCAAGGATGGTCCTTGGCAGGCTGAGCACAGGATGTGCGTCCCGAAAAGATTAAATTTATCACTTATAAAATATATTTGTTTGGTACAAAAACAGGTATCCAGTAGGAGTCTTACATATTTCTAACAAAAATATTCACTATTATGAAAAATTATGATATGCATTTAATCGTGGGATTTGCGAGTGATCGCTGAAAAAAGTTTTCTTTTTTCAGAGGAAAGTCCGGACTCCAAATGGCAGTGCAAAAGGTAGAATGCCTTTCCACCTGTAAAGGTGAGGACCAGTGGAACAGAAAGCAAGTCCGGGTCTTTTATTTTTATAAAAGATCGCTGGAGTGAAATCAGCTAAACTCTGCACGGAGCAAGATCAAATAAGAAAGCGTTTGAATGCGGCCAGTATGATGCTTTCGGGTCGATCGCATAGATGAATGATTACTTCCTCCTGTTGTTTTTAACCGGTTAATCAGGAGTAGACAGAATCCGGCTTACAGCAAATCCCACTCAACCGGTCTTTTTATTTGACTTAATAATTCATAAAGTTCTAATTTAAGCTATGAAATTTTTTGTAGACAGTGCAGATTTAAAACAGATTCAAGAAATTTATTCCTGGTTTCCACTGGATGGTGTAACAACGAATCCTTCCTTAGTGGCTAAGAGCGGCACAGATCATCATCAGCTTATCAAATCAGTGTGTGAGCTTGTCAAAGGCGGTGCTATTAGCGCTGAGGTGCTGGCTACAGATACTGAAGGGATGTTAAAGGAAGCGAGAGTATTGGCTGGTCTGCACTCTCAGGTAGTGGTGAAACTCCCTCTAATAAAAGAAGGTTTAATGGCCACTCATCAGCTTTCCAAAGAAAATATTAAAACCAATTTGACTTTGTGTTTTTCTCCTCTGCAAGCTTTATTGGCCGCCAAAGCCGGAGCCACAATGGTGTCCATTTTTGTAGGTCGCTTGGATGATATTGGAGCAGATGGTATGTCTGTTGTGGAACAAACTTTACAAATATTTTCCAATTATAATTTAAACACGCAGGTATTAGTTGCCAGCGTGAGAAGTGTATTTCATATCCTCACTTCAGCGGAAATGGGGGCAGATATTATTACTATTCCTCCTAAGTTATTTCCTCAGTTAGTGGAACATCCTTTGACTAAAATTGGTTTGGAAAAATTTTTAAAAGATGCTGGAAAAATTTAAAAAATGAAAACAGGTTTCTTTATTTTTTTATTTTTTGTAATTAGTTTATCGGTTTGGTTTTTTCCACAAGAAATGAATAAAGTATACTTCATGGGATTTTCCGATCCCATTATTTTATCTAACTGAAAGCTCTTAGAGAGCTTTCAGTTGACTGGATTCCTGCTTTCGCAGGAATGACAAGTGAGAGCTTTCAGTTGACTGGATTCCTGCTTTCGCAGGAATGACAAGTGAGAGCTTTCAGTTGACTGGATTCCTGCTTTCGCAGGAATGACGAGTACCTAGAGCTTTCAGAGTATTAAACTTTTCAGCCTTTTAAGTTTTCAAAGTTTGTCATCCCTGCGAAAGCAGGGATCCAGAAATCTTAATTATTACTTTAGGAATATCAATAAGACTAAAGGCTGGTATAAATATCATTCAGTTAATTTATAAACTCTAGTGAAATTTAATATTTGCAAAAAAAATGGGGGGGGGTAGAATAGACTTTAGCTGTTTTATCTATAAATTGTGAAATTGTAAGGAGTTAAGTATGAGAGTGTTGCTTTTATTATGTGTAGGGGTTTTTACTTTTGAAGCAATAGCAGATAGAGCTCTAATTGAAGATGTTCTTTCTATGAATCGTATTTTTAATAGTCGATTGAAGAAAAAAGATAGAGATTTATTTTTTGCTGTTCTAGCTAATAATCGAGTGGAAGCATATCGATTAATAAGCAGAGGAGCTGATCCCAATGTAATAGTACAAAGAGGCTCTGAGGAGCTTACCCCTTTACATATTGCAGTTCGTTCCAATGAGCCTAAATCAGTGAGTATGTTACTTAAAGCAGGTGCTGATGTAAAAGCAAGGGATAATTATGGGGATACTGCTTTACATAAGGTGAGAGGATGGGATCGTTCAGCTCCTGAGATACTATCATTGTTACTGGTAGAAGGAGCGGATCCGAATGCAAAAGGTAACTTACACCTGACTCCTCTACATAATATTACTTCACATAGTGTAAATCCTGAACCAGTGTCTATTTTACTTGGTGTTGGAGCGGATCCAAATGCAATAGATTACAGTGGTAGAACTCCTTTACATTACGTTATGAGGCAAGATCCTGATAATGTTGAGGTGGTGGCTTTATTACTTACAGCGGGCGCAGATCCAGAGATAGAAGATAGAAATGGTGACACTCCTTTGGATATAGCTACTAATGATGCAGTCAAAACTTTATTACAAGAAACTGATCGAATATCTAGTAGTTGTTATTATGTTTCTAGTAATGATCGAATCACTACTAAGGTGTCTGCTCCAACATGTGGGAATAAGATATTGTGTAGTGGATCAGTAGATTGTGTATTTACAGTGTTTGACACAGTTGTTTCTGCTTCATTTCAAGCAATTTGTTCAGCTCAAAGTGATGGGACATGCCCTTCTGCTACACAGTGTGCAGTAGATAATAGTTTCAAGGAACTGATACCAGGTTCTAATAAGGAAATAATACCATCATCGGATAGTTCGAATAGATCAAGTGGAGGAAGTGTTCAATGAAGAAATTGTTAATAGGATTTAGCTTAACTTGGTTTTTAAGTTTATCTATCAGTGCAGTTGCAGGAATCATAGGAGATCTGAAAATCACAGGAAAAGTACTGAAATATAATAAGAACACAGTAACATTATCTTATGCAGGTAAAAAGAAAATCACAGTGCCTAGGAGTAAAATTGATAGTAGTGTTAAGCTTAAGTCAGGAAAAATAGTAACAGCTGTATATAGTGGTGAGGAAGTCATGGAGTTGATCAAAGAACAATCAGCTGATGTGAAAGAGAAAACAGATAGAGTTGTTAAAAAATAAAATCTAAACTTTTTTTCTGGTAGCCATAAGTTGATGTTTGCGTTTATCTAGATTGTAATCTTTTACTTTGGTGACCAAGGCCGCTCTGGAAATTCCCAATTTTTTAGCGACTCGAGTTTTGTTCCATCTCTCTTCTTTTAAACCTCGTAAGATCATTTGTTTTTCCAATTGGGCAATAGCTTTTTTCATGGATTTACCAGTACCTTCATTTAAAGAATTTATTAAATGCTGGTTTTCTTCTTTATTCCTGATTTTTTCTGATAAGAAATCTTCTTTAATGTAAGTATCGGTGGTAGAAAAAATCGCTAATCTTTCTGCTTCATTTTGTAACTCTCGTACATTACCAGGCCAAGGGTACTGTAATAACTTGTCGATGGTTTTTTTGGTAAATACTTTAGGTTGTTGACTAAATCGGTTGATAAAAAACTCAGCTAATAAAGTAATATCTTCTTTTCTTTCTCTTAAAGGAGGAACATGAATATTAATGACATTCAATCGATAATAAAGGTCTTCACGAAAGTGTCCTTCTTCAACCATTTTCTTTAAGTTGCGATTGGTAGCAGTGATAATACGTACATCCACTTTCTTAGACTCTACACTACCTACTGGAAAAAATACTCCTTCTTGTAAAACTCTTAAAAGCTTTACCTGCATCATTGGAGAAGTGTCTCCTACTTCGTCCAGGAAAAATGTGCCGTTATCAGCTTGTTCAAATAAACCTTTTTTATCTTTATAAGCTCCTGTGAAAGAGCCTTTAACATGGCCAAATAGTTCTGACTCTAAAAGATTGTCATTTAAGGCAGAACAGTTTTGCGCTACAAAGATTTGTCCGCTTCTTAGTGAGTTTTCATGGATGGATTTGGCAATTAACTCTTTTCCAGTGCCGTTCTCTCCTTCGATAAGGATGTTATTTTGAGAATGTTTGATTTTTTCCAAAAGATTGTATAGTTGATGCATCACTTTAGATTTTCCAACCATATTGCCGTAACATAAACTATTGGATCTTTGATTAATTTTGCCGACAGATTGGGTTTTTTCTGTAATTTCCTTTTGTACAGATACAATTTCCATAGCCATTACTTCCATCAAATCAATAAAATAATTTTTATTTTCTGGTTTGATAACAGGTACATTTACAATATTTTCTGTCACCCACTGTTCAGATAAGCCAGTGTCTAACCATATTTTCTTAATATTTTGTCGAGCTTCTTCTTCATTATCAGAAAATATAAAACCTGTTCCAACAACATAGCCGGATAAATGATCATGTAAATAAAAAGGAATAATTAATAAGTATAGACCAGTGCCGGGCCATTTTTCCATGAAGAACATATTTTCTGGGGAACTTTGTTTTTGTACTGCTTGTATCTTCTCAAAAAAAGCTTGTTTTAAAGTTGGATGTTGAAACAAACTTTCTAACCATTTATTTTTAAAAGATAATGTCTGGATTGAATTGTCAATTAGATCAGGCAATAGATCAGCATTTAAAATAATAGTTTCTGTTTTCCACCATCGATGAATAATATCTTCTGTTTTTTTGACAACATGTAAATTTTTAACATCATTCCAATTGAACATTTTTAATCCTTTTTTCTTTTATATATCGTACAATTGTTGTTTAAACTTTAGACGATTTATATAAAAATGGAAAAAAATGCAGATAAATAGATAAAAACTTTAAAAATGTGGCTCGGGACGGAATTGAACCGCCGACACAGAGATTTTCAGTCTCCTGCTCTACCGACTGAGCTACCGAGCCCCTGAAAAGCCCCTCAGGCGGGCTTTTCAGTTTTTAAAAAGTCCCTTGGAAGGCCCTCAGGCGGCCTTCCAAGTTTTCGACTTTTCAAGTTTACCAAAAAGCTTCATAAACTTGAAAGTTCGCCTGGGGAGCTTTCAAGGGCCTTTCAAGAGGCTTTCAAGTTTAAAGAAAATTAAGCTTTTTATAATCCTTTCAAAAGTCCAGATAGCTTGAATATTTTATAAAAAAAACTATCAGGATCTTATACACTTCAGCTTTTAGTAATTTATACACTTAATAAAACAATATTCTAGCTTCATTCGTCTATATTTTTTTAATCTTTTATATAATTAAGCGCTTGATTCATGTCATTTTTCAAATCTTCTATATCTTCCAAACCCACACTGACTCGAATAAGAGAGCTATCCGGTGGATGAGGGGAAGAAAGGTGAGTCATGCTCGCTGGATGCTCTATTAAAGACTCTACTCCTCCCAAGCTTTCCGCCAAAATGAAAATTTTAAATTGGCTAAGGCATTTAAAAATTTGTGATTTTGTTCCTTTTACAAGGAAGCTCAACATACCGCCAAAACCAGTCATTTGTTGGAGACTCAGTTTATGTTGTGGGTGAGAAGGCAGTCCTGGGTAAATTACTTTTTTCACACAAGGGTGTTGTATTAGAAAGCTGGCTAGAGAGCTGGCATTTTTTTCATGTTGTTTCATACGTAAAGCCAAAGTTTTAATACTTCTTAGAAGTAAATAAGAATCAAAGGGAGAAAGGACGGGACCTAAGGATTTACTCCAGAAAGTTAATTTTTCAGCTAAATTCTTTTTATTGGTGCAAACTGCTCCAGCTAATATATCAGAATGTCCACTGAGATATTTGGTTGCTGAATGCACTACCAGATCAGCACCTAATAAAAAGGGTTTTTGAAAAAAAGGAGTCATAAAAGTGTTATCAACAGCTACTAAAATATCCCTTTTGTTTTTCACAAATTTGCACAGTTTTTTTATATCAATCATTTTTAATTCTGGATTAGTGGGGCTTTCCAACCAGATCATTTTTGTGTGCTCCGGGATTTTTAGCCAATTTTCTTCATTGGATAAGTCTATTAGTTGAATAATAATTCCTTTGGGTTTTAAAATTTTTGTTAATATTCTTAATGTGCCTCCATAAAGATCTTTTTCCGCTACAAGCGTATCGCCAGGTAATAAAAATTCAAATACCAAAGAACTGGCGGCTACACCTGAAGAGGTGGCAAAGCAAAACTGACATTCTTCCAATGAAGCTAAACATTGCTCTAGACTTTGTCTGGTAGGGTTGCCGGCGCGTGAATAATCGTAACCTTTATGTTTACCAGGAGATTCTTGTGCAAAAGTAGTGGATAAAGTAATGGGTGTCATTACAGCGCCTGTTGCTGGATCCGGTTCCTGCCCAGCATGAATGGCTCGAGTGGAAAAGCCTTTGGTTATTTTCATAATTTATATATGAGTATACATTTATAGAAAATTTGCAATGATTTTTTTTAGCTTAAATCAAGTGCTCAGGTTTCAATAAGGTATATTTTAAACGATGTAGATTAAGGTCAAAAAACCTAATGGCCAAAGATACAGAGCAAAAAAAGGAAACATTTTATTTTGTAAAGTGCGAATAAGAACTTTTAAAGCTACATGGCTAAACAACCAAGAGCAGAAAAAACCACTAATTAAAATAGGGATATTGGTGGTTAATAAATTTTCTGTTTGTTGAAAAATATTCCATATTAGACCTCCAGTAATAGCTGGAATCGCCAATAGAAAACTAAAAAAACAGGCTAACTGAGGAGGGATTTTTAAAAACAAGGCAATGGAAATTGTGCAACCGGATCGACTCACCCCAGGCATGAAAGCTAATACTTGTGAACAGCCAATCAAAAAAGCTTTTTTATAAGAAAGTTTTTGCCAATCATTTGTTGTTAATCGATTACTCAATGTTTCAGTTAACTGTGTTTTATCTGTATCTTCTTTTTTTAGGACAAATTTTGTGAGAAATAGAAAACATCCCGTAAATAAAAAACCCAGTGCAGTATATATTGGTAAAAAAAACTGTGTTTCTATGAAATCAGCCAGAAACCAAAATCCAATAAATGAGGGAAAAAGAGCAACAATACATAAATATATAGGTCTGCCGGAGGTAGAAGTATTAAATAAACTTCGATAAAAATCAGTTAAAATATATAAGATGTCTGTTTTGTAATAATTCAGTATGGCTATTAAGGAACCAGCATGTAGAACTAAAATCAGTAATAGGCTCATGTTTTCAATTTTGAAAATACTTTGAGCCAATACCAAATGACCGGAGCTGGAGATAGGCAAAAATTCAGATACGCCCTGTAATAAAGCCAATAAAAATGTTTCCAACAACTTATAAAAAGTCATTATCCCTCAGAATAATTTTTTCGCCGGCTTGGACTTTAATATATTTTGTGCCTTGTGAAATCTGGTTTTTCCATTTTATCTGATAAATACCTGGTTGATCCACCTTAGTAGCGATAGGAGAATAACCGACTTTATCTGCTATTTGTATATACATCCATTGTTGGGTACGAATTAGAATGTGTGCTGAACCTTCTTTTTTATTAGGAAAAACTTTACCGAAATTAATAAATGGATTGCTGAACAGTAAAATGCATATAAACAAACTGACAAGGCAAATTTTTTGGAGATTAAAGAAATTAAAATATTTTTTTTGAAAAAAAGATACAGGTTGGCTCGAATGAAAAGAATTTTTAAAAGATATAATTTGATTGATTTTTTCCCCTAATGAGGAGGGAGAGGATAAACAGAAAGTAAAGGCTTTCTTTTTTCTGTTTTGAGGTTGAGGATCTAATAAAGGGTCTCCAGCAACAAAAAAATGATGATTTTCCAGATGTGGTAGGTGTTTCAATGTATCAGAATTGATTAAAATTTTTTCTAATACTCCAAGTGAAAATAAATCTGATTGGAAAGAACAATTTTTGTTTTTGCTCAATTCAGGGGCTGTAAAAGGTTTTGTGCTATAAATATGTTTTCCAGCATAATTAGCTAAACCGTAATCTGTTAAAAATACTTTTCCTTTTATATCTATTAAAATGTTGGAGAGGCTTAAATCACCGTGTATTAAGCCATTTTGTTTCAATTCTTCCAATCCGCGTAGAATTTGAGCACAGATATAATATTTCTCATCTATATTAAGATGGGTTTTTTGCAAAAGTTGCTTTAAATTCAAGCTGGCAATATATTCCAAAATTAAAACTAATTGATTTTGTATCCTTTCAAAACCTAAGACCTTTACTAAATGAGAGCTGTGTCGAGCTCTCAATAAAGATTCCATTTGTAAAACAGGTAATTTAAAGTCTTTATTGGCTGTAAGATTTTTGAATACTTTTAAGATTACTTGTTGCTTAAATTTTAGAGTTTTATCCATTCGATGTGCCAAATAAACCAAACTGGTTGGGCTTTCTCCTAAAATTTCTTTGATTTCATATTGATTGGCTTGAGCTGTTAAATAAGCAGTCATGAGTTTTTCTTATTTAAAAATTTAAGAAAGTCAAAACTCTTTTTTAAAATACCAATTAAATAAAAGATCTGGCGCCTTATCTCTTAGTTGATACTCTATAATGCCCTTTTTTTCTTTTAAAATTGTTTGACAAAACCGGCTGAGGTTTGAACTTTGAAGAGCTCGATGAATTTGTGCTAAATTGTTTAAATTGTGTGAAGATGTTTGGCATTTTTCATTGAAATACGAAATAAAACTCTGTTTTATTTCTGCTTTAGGCTCTTTTTGAGCCATCCACTCATAACAAGCCCAAGGGATTTTATTTTTTTGTAATTGTATTCGACAGGAAATTTTTAAATATTCCTGTTGTTGCTTATTATGGATAACTTGATTTAATTCTTCTAAATTTCTGACTTTTATCCAATTTTCATTGGAATAAGCTGAAAAACTGTATAATAAAATCAAATTATAAAAAATATTTAAATGCATTTTTTATTCCTTTTAATTACAAATTCGTATTTTTGCTTGTACTAAAAATCTGTATGCAAATTTCGTGCGCTATTTATTAAATACTCAAACTTTTTTGAAGTTCCAAAAGGAGAGGTCCTAATAAAAGTAGAAAAAAAGCAGGTACTTGAAATAGAAATAAGGGAATTAAAACAATAAATGGAAGTTTTTTGCTCTGCTCCTCTAGTGTTTGTTGGCATATCTGGTTTAATTCCTGCTCCAATTCCTGTAAAAAAGGTAAAATAGATTCACCTTTTAATCCATTTGTGAATAGCTCTAACAGTATTTTCCTATAAGTTTTATCAGATAAAGTGCTATCAAAATGTTTTTGACCAGTTTCCTGGCACAGCAACCAGATCCCTATTTGTTTGGCAAAGGAGCAATTAGGGAAGTTTTGTACATAGCTTTGAATAGCCGAGCGAGTGGACAGA
The DNA here is from genome assembly GCA_965226095.1 of Bdellovibrionales bacterium. GTDB lineage: Bacteria > Bdellovibrionota > Bdellovibrionia > Bdellovibrionales > UBA1609 > JANQSP01. The sequence goes on from OZ245336.1 coordinate 475,292, forward strand.
CCATTTTTTAACTTTAATTGCACATATAATACTGCATTTAAAGGAGGAGCTAAATAGTCCATTTTATTTTCCTTCCACATTGAAATAAAAAGTAAAATCCCAGGGTAAATAAGAAAATGGAAGAGAATAAAATTTTTGGATATTGTAAGCCATGCCGGAACAACACAAAGATAAATAGAGAGATATACAGTATACATAATATGAAGGCTTGAGCTCGAAATTGGAACAAAACAGATTTAACTTTTTTTCGAAATTGAGAGCGAATATGTATCTGATGACGCAAGTTTTCCAAATAATCCAGGCATCGAGCAGATTGATCAGCGCGTTTTAATTCCAAAAGCATTTGTTGCATGGGAGAGAATTGAATTTCTTTTCTAAAACTTTTTGAAAATATAATGGATTCTAGAATTTCCATAAAATGATTTTGAAAATGAGTGTGTGGGAGACATGTAATAGCCATTTTAAAGCCAGATCGAAATCCGTACCCGGTTTTAATTCTGATAATGAGAGAGTTGATGAAAAATTCAAATTGTGTAAAAAACTGCTCTTTCCAGTAGAAATGAAATAAATTCGATACGAAATAAGCTAATATGCATGGAATGTACAGCAATAAACATTTAAAGAATAAAGAATTGATACTCAGAAGGCTAATTCCACAAATGAGTAATAGATTGAAAATTATACACATTTTACGAATTGTGGATGATAGGAATAAAGTCCAATGATTATGATAAAGAGTTTTTCGACTTAACCATAAACTGAATAAAATATGGATGAATAAAAATATAGATGAAAGGTCAAATATCATAAAATAATGTATATGCAAATTTCGTGCCATTTTTTTATTTGACTGTTTGTTCAAGTTCAGTACACTATTGTTTAAATCTGCAATAAATTTTTTTCATTTTAAAATGGAAAGAAGCAACATGAGGAGGGCCCAATGGCTATAAGAAAAAAAGCGAAGAAGAAAGTAGTAAGGAAAAAGAAAGTAGTAAGGAAAAAGAAAGCCGGAGCGAAGAAGAAGAAAGTAGTAAGGAAAAAGAAAGTAGTAAGGAAAAAGAAAGCCGGAGCGAAGAAGAAGAAAGTAGTAAGGAAAAAGAAAGCCGGAGCGAAGAAGAAGAAAGTAGTAAGGAAAAAGAAAGCTGGAGCGAAGAAGAAGAAAGTAGTAAGGAAAAAGAAAGCCGGAGCGAAGAAGAAGAAAGTAGTAAGGAAAAAGAAAGCCGGAGCGAAGAAAAAGAAAGCTAAGGTAAAAAGAAAAAAAAGATAGTTTTTTGAAAAACTAAAGATTAAATATTTCATAGTCTCCCGGAGGGTATTACTTCGGGAGACTTGTTTTTTTCAGCAAAAAAATTAATATTTTGAGGACTGTATGAAGCGATCTAAAATTTCTATTATTGGAGCTGGCTTTGTAGGTTCTACATGTGCTCATTGGATTTTAACTCGAAAACTAGGGGATATTGTTTTACTGGATGTTAATGAATCTATGGCTCAAGGTCGGGCTTTGGATTTATTACAGTCTAGTTCTTTGGTCTCTGCGGATGTGACAATTCATGGGACTTCTAATTATGAAGATATTAATGGCTCAGATATTGTTGTGATTACAGCTGGTCGTCCGCGTCAATCTGGAATGAGTCGGGATGAGCTAAGACAGATAAATGCGGATGTTTTAAAACAAGTGTGTGAAAAAGTAAAAATACATTGTCCAGACAGTTATGTCATTGTGGTTACTAATCCTTTGGATGTTATGACTTATCTGGCATTTAAGGTGTTGGACTTTCCATCCTATCGAGTGATGGGAATGGCTGGAATATTAGATAGTGCTCGTTTTCGAACATTTGTAGCACAAACTTTGAATGTTAGTGTGCAGGATGTACAGGCTTTTGTGTTGGGTGGTCATGGAGATACAATGACTTTGCTCCCCAGGCTTTGTCATGTGGGAGGTATTCCTTTAACAGAACTGTTACCAGAGCAAAAAATTACTAATTTAGTGGAAAGAGCTAAAAAAGGAGGCGCGGAAATTGTGTCTTTATTAAAAAACTCTTCAGCTTATTATGCTCCAGCCTTGAGTGTAGTGGAAATGGTGGAGGCAATTTTACAAGATAGAAAACGTATTTTACCTTGCTCTGCTTATTTGAATGGAGAGTATGGAGTAAAAAATTTATATATGGGTGTTTTATGTCGGGTTGGTCAAGCAGGTATCGAACAGATTATGGAACTTAAGCTCACAGAACAGGAAACACAGCAATTTCAAAATTCTGTTTCAGCAGTGCGTACACAAGTTGATCAGCTAGATATATAGAAAAACTGAAAATTTTGAAAAAACACTTTTTTTCTAAAAGCAAAGTATTCAAAAAGGATAAATAAAAAAATGGAAATTCATGAGTATCAAGCCAAAGAACTTTTAAGGCAGATAGGTATTAAGACTTTAAATGGTGAGGTGTTGAACAAACCAGATCAAGCGGTTTCTGTTGCTCAAAAATTGGGAGGTTCTTTTTGGGTCGTAAAAGCACAAGTTCATGCCGGTGGTCGAGGCTTAGGTGGTGGTATTAAGAAAGCTCGTTCTCATCAGGAAGTGCAAAATGCTGTTCAATCGCTGATAGGACATTCTTTAGTAACTCCACAAACCGGTAAAGAGGGGAAGATTGTTCATCAGGTTTTAGTCGAGGAAGGTTGTAATATTGAAAAAGAATTTTATCTGGCTTTGTTACTGGATCGAACAACAGAATCCTATAGCTTGATTGTTAGTTCTGAAGGGGGAATGTCTATTGAAGAGGTGGCAAAGAAATCACCTGAAAAGATTATAAAACTCTCTATAGATCCTCTTTGTGGTTTAATGTCTTTTCATGTTCAAACTGTTTTAAAAGGTTTAAAAATGTCACCTTCTTTGTATAAACAGTTAAATCGGTTTTTACAATTACTGTATAAGTTAATGAAACAAAAATCAGCGACTCTCATAGAAATTAATCCATTAGTGTTGACAAAAGAAGAAGAATTGTTGCCTTTGGATGCTAAAATGAGCATTGATGATAATGCTTTGTTTCGTCAACCGGAGATGAAAGAACTTATGGATTTGAGACAACTTCCAATAAGTGAAAGAACTGCAGCCACTCATGGATTATCTTTTGTGAAGTTATCAGGAAATATTGGTTGTTTGGTTAATGGAGCTGGTCTTGCAATGGCTACTATGGATATTGTGAAGCTATATGGAGCAGAGCCTGCCAATTTTTTGGATGTTGGAGGTGGTGTAGATAGTGAAAAAATTGATATAGCTTTTAAAATTTTAAAAGAAGACCCACAAGTCAAAGGAATTTTAGTTAATATTTTTGGGGGTATTGTAAAGTGTGATTTGATTGCAAAAGGTTTAGTGAAAGCAGTTGAAGTTTTAAATATTACGATGCCAGTGGTTGTTCGTTTGGAAGGGACGAACTCCAAACAAGCGCGTCAACTTCTGAAGTCCTCTGGATTGAATATAAATTTTGCAAATGATTTGAATGAAGCTGCCAAGCAAATTATTCAACTGACAGGAATTAAAAAATGAGTATTTTAGTTGATAAAAATACTCGTCTGATTTGTCAGGGTTTTACTGGTAAACAAGGTACTTTTCACTCTGAAAAAACTCTGGAGTATGGCACGAAATTGGTAGGTGGAGTAACCCCCGGAAAAGGGGGGACAAAGCATTTAGGCCTTCCGGTGTTTGACACAGTACTAGAAGCTAAAAAGCAGACGAAAGCCACTGCAACAGTTATCTATGTTCCTCCTCAATTTGCTAAGGAAGCTATTTTGGAAGCTGTTGTGGCAGAAATGGATTTAATTGTATGTATTACAGAAGGAATTCCTCTAGCGGATATGTTAGAAGTAAAATATTTTATGCGAGGGAAAAATAGCCGATTGATTGGTCCTAATTGTCCCGGAGTGATTACTCCAGGGGAATGTAAAATAGGTATCATGCCAGATTATATTCATAAACCCGGGCCAATAGGTGTTTTATCACGATCGGGCACTTTAACTTATGAAGCGGTTTTTCAACTGAGTTCTTTGGGTTTAGGACAAAGTTCCTGTGTAGGTATTGGAGGGGATCCACTCCCTGGTACTGATTTTGTAGATGTGTTAAAATTATTTAATCAGGATTTACATACCAAGGCAGTGGTTATTATTGGAGAAATTGGAGGAGAATCCGAGGAAAAAGCCGCTGAATATATTAAGCAGGAATTTACAAAACCGGTAACTGCTTTTATTGCAGGTAGTTCAGCTCCTGAGGGAAAACGTATGGGACATGCAGGCGCTATTGTTAGTGGTGGAAAAGGTACAGCAAAAGGTAAACTTTCCGCTTTGAAAGAAGCAGGTGCTTATATTACCTCTTCTCCAGCAGAAATAGGTCAAACTGTCAAAAAAAGCTTGGAAGAAAATGAAAAGTAAATAAAATTGGTTGTAAGGAAAATCTTCTACTTGAAAATATTTTTAATATTTTTTATCAATGATTAAAGGTAAATTTATAATGGATACAAAAGAACAGGTGACTTTTGCAATGATTAAACCGGATGCTGTTGCCAGAAACTTAATTGGAGCAATCATTCAAAAGCTGGAAGAGGGTGGATTGAAACTGTGCGCAGGGAGACTTTTAGAGATGGATCGCTCTGTCTGCGAAAACTTTTATGCAGAACATAAACAAAAACCTTTTTTCTCTTCTTTAGTGGAATATGTACTATCCGGTCCGGTTTTTGTCATGGCTTTGTCTGGTATAGAAGCTATAAAAAAACTCCGACAAATTATTGGTCATACAGATCCAACAAAAGCAGAGCCTCAGACTATTCGAGCTTTATATGGAGAGAGTATAGAAAAAAACTCTATTCATGGTAGTGATTCTGTACAAAGTGCCTCTCGGGAACTCAGCTTATTTTTCAAGGAAGAACAGTGGCAGGGATGAAGTTTTTTTTACAATTGCTTATTGTTATACTCTTTATCGGTTGTGTCACTAATAGGAAAGAAGTAGAAAAAAAAAGTATCTTATATCATAGGATAGCAACATCCTTTATACAGCAATGTAAATATCGGCCGGCTTTAAAAGAACTTCAAAAAGCTCTTGCATTAGATTCAAGATCTCCATTGTTACATCATTCTATTGGATTAGTGTATTTTCAATTTAAGAAATATAATAAAGCTATTAAACATTTAAGAAAAGCGATAAGCTTAGAGCTTGGTTTTACTATAGCTCATGTGCATTTAGCCAGAGCTCTTATAGAAACTGATCAGCTGGAGGAAGCTTTAAAAGAGTTGAATCGTAGTTTACAGGATCTGACTTTTAATAGTCCGGAGACTATACATAGTTTTATAGCTTTAGCTTATTTCCAGCAAAAGAAGTTTTCAAAAGCAGAAACATATTTTAATATAGCCGGCAAAGTTTTGCAAAAAGATTGTTTTGTTTCTTTATATCATGCGAAGACTTTGTATTTTCTAAATCGGTTTGATAAGGCTTTAACACTTCTAAATAAATCTAAAAAACTATGTGACACTAATCGTTCAACCTGTTCTCCTCCATTAATGGATTCTTATTATTTTTCTGCTTTAATTTATGATAAAATGGGAAAAAGAAAAAAAGCACTAAAGGATTTAAAATTTTTCTTAAAAAAATCTACAGAGAATGACTATTTAAGTAAAGCTCAAAAATTGATAAAAGTGTGGACTATGCCATGAGTATTAATCCTCAGTTTTTGAATTTAGGACAACAGATGAAAGAAAGAAGAGAGAATCTAGGTTTTTCTTTACATCAAGTATTTGAGGAAACAAAAATTAGTGTGAACACTCTGCGAGCTATTGAGGAAGGTCAACATAGTCAATTCCCTGTTTATGCTTATTTAAGAGGTTTTATTGTATCTTATGCACAGATGATGGAAATGGATTCTACTACCTTACTTAAAGATTTGGAATCTGGTTGGTTACAATCAGAAAAAAAAGTATTATCAGAATTGGAACAAGCAAGAAACACATCTTCAAAAAAAGATTCAATAAATAAGAAATTTTACTTAACTCCGGTTATTTTAGCCAGTAGTTGCTTGTTTATATTATTTTGTGGTTTAATTTTTTATAGTTGGCTTCGTCAAAGTGATACAGTTGTGGATATTAATCATCAAGCAGATTCTGTTTCTGATAAAGAAGAAATTACAAAGTCGGAGAAAACACTCGCTACTAATTCTATGATAGATGAAGAATCTTCTTTATTAGCACCGGGATTATTACAGAATAATATAGAATTAGAAGTGATAGTAAAAGCATTAGAAGAAGTGACTTTTTCTTATAGAGTGGATAAAAAGATTACAAGAAAAATGAGTTTAAAAAGAGATCAATTTGAGGTATTTAAAGCGAAAGAAAAAATCTGGATTAAAACAGATAAAGCCGATAGAATTCGTATTTTTCATAATGGAGATGATAAAGGAATATTTGGTCTATCTGGAGAAAAAGAACAGGCGTTCTTTTTAAATGAAAGAGAGCCTTCCTCACTAAGTAGTGAAGAATAGAAAGGGGTAAAATGGATTTTGTAGCAGTGGATGTGGAAACCACAGGAACTTTATCTTATGTAGATCATATTGTGGAGTTGGCGGCAGTGCGTTTTTCAAAAGGACAAGTGCAAAGTGAATTTTCTGTTTTGATCAATCCAGGAGTACCAATGCCAGCAGAGGCTTCACGAATAAATGGTATTACTGATGAAATGTTGAAAGGGCAACCTTCGATTGGCGAAGTGCTGGAGGATTTTGGGTTATTTTGTGGAACCAGTTGGTTGGTAGCTCATAATGCGATATTTGATTTTCAGTTTTTATCTACAGCTCTGGAAAAACATCATTGTTTACCTCCTCAAGGAATTATGTTGGATACTTATTTACTATCTAAAAAAATGTTTCCGGGTTTAAGTAATTATAAATTATCTACTGTGGCTGAACATTTTAAAATTGCCAATGAGTTATTTCATCGGGCTAAACAGGATGCTTGGGTCTGTGGAGAAGTTTTTAATAAAATTTTAAAAAAACTAGATGAACAAAACCCTTTGAGTGCTCTGCAAAAATTAATTCAGATTATTGGTAAGAAAGAACTTCGTTTTCCAGTGCCTAAAGCACGTCAACTGTCTCTTTTTGATTAGATTTAAAAACTATTTCTTTTGAATTAAATGTTTATATAGAGGAAAATAAAGATCTTCTGTAACAGGAATAGATAGTTTTGAAGAATCACTGTGATCAGTAAATACAACTGGAGCTTCTTTGATTACAGCTAAGGGTTTTTTTTCTGCTCCTTCACCCATTATTAAAACAGCAGAGGCTGCTAAAGCATCTACAATATTTATTTTAGTCATTTTTAGTTCTCTGCCAAAAATATCTTTTTGTCCTACCATATTTTTGATTCCGGAAAATCCATAATAAGCTAAAGCGACTCCTACCACTCCTTGTCTGAGTGGTAAAGTGCGGGAGTCAGTGATCAATATTCCTAAGTTTTTTAAATTTAGTTTCTTTTTAATTTGCTTGCCAATTTTTTCAGCAGAAGAAAAAGGTTTTTTCGGATATAAAATATATTGATTCTGTTCTGAGTTGGATTCATCTATTCCGGCAGAAGGAACCAATAAACCATGATGAATACTTAAATGGCAGTCGTAAGCTATTTCTCCAAGATAATACTCGCCTTCTTGTTGTATTAATTGTTTTTTATTGATGGTTTTTTTATTAACCAATCTGTTTTCAGAAATACTGATGATCTTTGAAGTGATGGCTAAAATAGAGTTCTCTTTTAATACAGTAGAGTAATGCTTCAGAATAAAATCTATCAAGTTTGTATCTTTGGAAAATACAGATGTTTGAATAGCAGAAACTTTCATTTATTCTCTCTTAGTTTTTTTATCTTGTATCAGAGTATATTGTCAGTATTCAAGTTTTTACTATGTGTAATTTGTTATAAATAGAAGATTTAACATTGCTATAGTGTTATCATACCTTCGCCTGTTGTCATACCCTTGAAAAGTCCGCAGGAGACTTTTCAAGTTTCAGGCATCCAGGACTGGATTCCCGCGTACGCGGGAATGACTACATGTTTATAAGTGTTTGTTATTAGTGATTATTTAGTTGGCTATAGCCGGAGAATACACGAGCATGTTTATCTGCTTCATGCACCCTTAAAATATCCACACCTTGTTTTACCAAACTTAAAGATAATCCAAAGCTTTCCAGGTCTCGTTTTTTTGGATTAGTGTGAGAAAAACTTTTCATAAAAGATTTTCTAGAATGTCCAACTAAAATTCGAAAAGGGAAACTGTGAAATTCTTTAATACGCTTAAGAATCTCTAAAGATTGTTCAGCGGTTTTTCCAAAACCAATTCCTGGATCAAAAATAATACGATTTAGATCAATTTTATTTTGTTTTAAGATTTTACTTTTTTGCTTTAGCCATTTTTTGATATTTTCCACCGGGTCACTAGTTGTTGATAACGTATTATTAGGGTCTGCCGGGACACTCAAACTATGCATCAGTATATACTCTACATTTGAGGATTTTATGAGATCAAGCATTTTTGACGAGAGGCCGGTTACATCATTGATAATATCCACACCTTTGTTTATAGCTTTACGGGCTGTTGCTATATGATAGGTGTCTATACTTAATCGAGGGCGAAATATTGATTCACTATAAAAATTAAAAAATTTTTCAATATATGGAGATAAACGATTCCATTCCTCCTTAGGAGAAACGGGAACAGCTCCTGGTCTTGTGGATTCAGCCCCCAGATCAATAATATGTATGTTTGAAGTAAGAGTATTTTGTAAGACGAGTTCAAATTTTTTTAAATTCATTGTATTACCATCTGAGAAAGAATCTGGTGTAATATTCACTACTTGCATCCAGCATGGCAGATTTTTATTCAATTTTCGACACAATGTTAGTACAGTTGACTGATATTTTGGGATCTTTAAAGAAGAATGAATTTCTTTTAATGGGGTTAAGATGAAATTTCTATTGAGTACTTCAGGGTGAGGGATATTTAAATATTTTGTTTGAATGATTTTCTGATCAAAGAGCAAAATATCCATATCAATTATTCGAGGAGCCCACTTCGATTTTTTTTTACGCCCCAATTTAGTTTCAATTTCTTTACAAATTTTTAAGAGCATTAATGGGGAATGTTTGCTTTTTGCTTTTATTACCAGGTTCAAAAAAGGTTTATTCCATTCAGAGGGCATGGATGGTAGTAATAATGCTGGATTTTCATATATAGAGGATATTTTTGAAATAGAAATTTCTTTTCTTAATTCTTCAACAGCTGATTGTAAATGATGTAAGCGATTTCCTTCATTAGATCCTAATCCAAGGTACACTGTTTTCAAAACAAATCTCCACAAGTGTAAGATACACTACCTTTTAGATCTTTTACTGGAGTCTTTAATTTTTGTACACACAATTGTATTCGACATTCAGATGGGCAACATCGTTTTAATTCTTTTAAAATATCTCCAGCCAATTTTTCTATTAAGAAAAATTTTTTATTAATTATTAAAGAGCGTATTTTTTCACAGATCCTATTGTAGCAAACCACATCTTCCAAAGTATCGTTTTGTTCCCCACTTAAAGGATTCATAAAACCTATTTTAATATCAAACTGAATATTTTGTGGTTCTTTTTGTTCTTCCTGGGTATTGCCAATATAAACAGGTAGACAAAAAGATTTTATTTCTAAAATAGAATGCATGTTAAGCCGCAGCTGGAGAACTATTTTGTACAGATGTTAAAAAATTCCATAGGGAACGGGCTGTAGCTACAGCTGAACGGATAGCTGATGATTGTTCTTGTTTGGGGAGCTTTTCAAGTAATTTTTCAATAGCAGCACGGTGTTCAACATCAGCGGATTGATGCACAATAAAAAACAATAAAGATTCTTTATCAGTAATATTATAATGTTCTTTTAAACCTTTGATTTTTGTTTCTGCCACTTCCGGTACTTGGTATTCATAGCTATAAACAGAGGATAATCCTTCTGCATAGGATGATCGACAGCTGGAGAAAAAAGTGTTGATCACTTTTTGAATAGCTTTTCCTTTGATGGCTGATTTTACATGTTTCTTTTTCAAACCCAACCCTTGAGCAAACTTCAACCAGAGCTCAGGGTGTGGATCTCCCTGTAAAAAACCTTCTTCTTCATTGAGATTTTCCAGGAGTATTTTTCGATCTTCTTGATTATCGCATAAAGAATGTACAGCACTAATATAGCATGGAAAAGCAGATACATGATGATAATATTGTGAAGCGTAATTTTGTAAGCATTCCATGGAGAGTTTCCCTTCCGTCCACTGTTGGTAAAACGGGTGTTTTAACAAGTGGTAATCAGATAGTTCTTTTTTTAATTGTTCTAAAAAACTCATTGTTGTTCCTCTCTTTTGTGTAGGATTAAATAATCATAGAAAGTGTTATTTAACTATTTAAACTTTTTGGTTTTTTAATATTAAAAATCATCTAAAATATACTTGGCAGGATCGACCGGGACATTACTAATACGTATTTCATAATGTAAATGAGGACCTGAAGAGTATCCGGTGTTCCCTGTTGCTGCAATAACATCTTTTCTTTTAATTTTTTGCCACTTTGACACCATGATGTCTGAAAGGTGTCCGTATAAAGTAGAGAGTTGATAACCATGATCAATAATAATGAGTTTTCCGTAGCCGGTTTTATACCCTGCAAAAATAATTGTGCCATCTCCAGGAGCATAAACCGGAGTTCCTGGTAGAGTTGCAATATCTACACCTTCATGCATGGAGATATCTCCACCATTAAAAGGATATTTTCGGTAGCCAAATGTAGAACTGATCCAGCCTCTTGTTGGCTGAATAGTGGGAGTACTATGAAAAATATCCTGTTTTTCATAGAGTTGTTCCAAGAGGAGACTTATATCCTGATGTATCATTTTGGATTTGTGGTTCCATTGATCCATATAAACTAAAACAGCATCAGGAGAAGTGGGAGAAGCTGTTGGAGTTCTTTTTTTGGAAAAAGAACTGGGGAGTGCGGCTTGTAAATATCGGTTTTTGAAATTTGTTGTTGAAATAGGGTCGGAAACAGGGCCTCTGGTTTCACTAATTGTTAAAGGACCCACTGCCAATAGTGAAGATTCTGAGATTTTATGTTGTTCCAAACCAGCTATAGATTTTACTTTTTTGGAAAAATCTTCCATTTGTTGTAAACGAGCTACAATTTTTTTCAGTTTAAATTGTAGTTTTGATAGTTGAGCTCGTAAATGTTGATTTTCCAATCTGTGTTTTTCAAAATTACGATAAGAAGAAAATGAAAACATATAATCAGCAAAAAATCCGGCTAATAGAGCACAGATTAAACCTCCTGTGGCTATAGCAATGCGGATTTGTTTCCACGATATTTGAAACTCTTTAAAAGAATCTTGCTTGTTATTAGAACTAATAAATATCGTATAGTTTTTTTTCATAATCTTCCTAATCTAGAGAGATATTCTTTTTATATATGAAAAATTATTTAATCTCAATAGTTATCACTGAGACATTATCTTCGCCACCAGCTTCCAGTGCTTTTTTTACACATTCATCAGAAATTGTCTCTACTGGGCAGTTAAATAAAATGTCTTTTATGACTTCATTTGTAATAAAACCACATAAGCCATCTGAACATAGGAGGTAAATTTCACCTTTTTGTAGAGTTTTGACAGAAAAATCCGGTTCTACTGCAGGTAAAAATCCAACACTTTTTGTTAAAAAATGGCTGTTTTGTACAGTTATATCTTCTTTTCTCATTAAGATTTTTGCTTTTATTTGGTTGGTGGTGAAAGAATGATCTTCTGTTAATTGCCATAATTTATCATCTTTCGCCAGATACAGCCTGGAATCACCAACATTACCAATGTAGACGTTGTCTTCATTCATAAAAAATACGCACAAAGTAGTCCCCATCCCTCGTAATTCAATATTTTTTTCTCCCTCATTAAAAACTGTGGTGTTGGCCTTTTTAAAGGCAATTTTTATTTCGTCCATGATGGAACTACTTTCTGCTGTTTTGCCATCCAGATGTTTGAGCACTTCTTGCACTGCCATTTGAGAAGCTACTTCTCCTCCCTGATGGCCGCCCATTCCATCGGCGACTATAAAAAGCTTGTTTTTTTCATCTGCTAAAATACTGTCTTGATTTACAGACCTAACAAGACCAACATGTGTTGCTGTATAAAATACTGGCTTCATGTCTTATATTGTACAATTTTGTATTCCTTCTGTGCATTATTTTATTTTTTATGTTAACATGTAAAGTCATTATTTTATTAGAACTTGGTGAGGTTTGTAGTGTCTCAAATGATAAAAAAACAAAAAAATTGGTTTTTAATTTTTATTTTATTATCTTTATTAGTACATTTTACTATTTTACTAACAATATTTCTCATTGATTTTTCTCCTGTGGAGAAAACGGCCACCAATAACCATTTGGTTGTTGTAGACTATCCCTTTCATCAACAAGTGGTAACACAAAAAGATTTTAATCAGTTGGAACCGACACAACCCAGTCGATACTTAAGTGAACAGGACAAAGCTGTAGAAAAAGAAGTGCAGGCTGTTATGAAAGGTTTATTTCATCAAGCCAGGCATGTGTCTCAGGATCTTCTTGTTGAATCCATTCCAAAGAAAATGGAACGACAACTTAGTTCTATGAGTGAGGAGTTATTACAAACAATTAAAGCGCCTTTGGAGTTGAAGTTAAATGAATTAGGGACAAAGCTCAGTCAAACTCCGGATTTTTTACCAGGTGTGAAATTAGGTTCGCATACTCTGCTTAATACCAAGGAATTTATTTATTATTCTTTTTTTGTTCGTATGAAAGAGCAATTGTATTGGAGATGGTTGCAGTATTTTAAAAAAGATAATTCGGCTTCTCTTATTTCACTTGCTCAAGATAAACAAAGATTATTTTCCACTTATTTATATGCTGTTTTATCATCAGATGGAGAGATGCAGGATTTAATGGTAGTGGATAGTTCTGGATCAGAGGTCGCCGATTCCGCTGCTTTGCATGCATTTTTATCAGCAGTTCCTTTTCCAAATCCACCTGATGGTTTAATAGAAGAAGATGGTTTTATTCATATTCGACAAAGTTTTCATATTTATGTGAGTTCCTCTGTTGCTGAAAATCCCTTTTCAAAACACACTGAACAATTGTAGTTTTATCATTTTGAGATGTCTTATAGAGTTCTATGATGAATAAAAATAAATTATTAAGTAAAAAGAATTTGCTGGTTTTGAATCAAATTGCCGGAAGAGCTCATTTTTTACTTAATCAAATGATCTACATGGCTAATCATCGAAGCGATCAGCAAAAAGGAGATCCTAAAGTAGGAGGACATCCTTCGGCCAGTACCAGTTCTTTGCACATTCTAGGGGCTTTACATTTGGTGGTTAAATCAGGTTTCGATTTGTTGGCTCACAAACCACATACTTCTCCAACCGATCATGCCTATAATTATTTGTTGGATTTGTTTTTAGATAAAAATTTAAAATCTTTATCCCCTGAAGCAGCTGAGCAGGCTATGCGCGGTTTAAGAGCTTTTCCAAAAGATAATAATTTTGTTTTTCAATCCTATCATTCTGCTTATGATCCGGATCATCATAATTTTTTACCATCCGGTACAGTAGGTATTCCCCCAGTAGTACTGGGTTATGTAGCTTTAGCTTATAAGGCGGCGGCTTTACAGAAATATAAAGTTCCTGAGGCTCACTGTTGGGCGCTTATTGGTGATTCCGAATTTCGAGAAGGTTCGTTGATGGAGGCACTTCCTGATTTAGCGGAGAGGGAAGTGGGAAATCTGACCTGGATTATTGATTATAATCGACAAAGTTTGGATGGTCATCGTTTCGTGAATGATGAAATTATAGAAGGCTCAGATGCCGATCGTATTCATAAAACCCTTGTTGCCAACGGTTGGGATGTTTTGGAATTAAAACATGGTTCTTTTAGACAAAAATTGTTTCAAAAGCCAGGAGGCCAGGACTTTCAAAAATTTTTGGAGAACGATTTAAGTGATCCAGCTTTTCAATCTTTATTTTATCTGTCAGGAGAAAAATTAAGGACAATTTTATCTCAAAATAAAAACTTAAAAAGTTTTTTGCAATCTATTACAGATAGTGAATTAAAAACTGCTTTTATGGATTTAGGCGGACATGACTTTGAAGTGTTAATTTCAGCAATGGAAGAAAGTAAAAAAAAATCCAAAAAACCTTGTTTGATCATAGCTCATACCATTAAGGGGTGGGGTTTGGAAATGGTAGGCTTAAGCGGTAATCATTCTTATCTTGTGTCTAAAAAAGAAATGGAAGCTTTAAGGGAAAAAGAAGGGGTTGATAGTAATGTGGATTTTCCACAATTTGATGACAAATCTGAACCAGCAAGATTTTTAAAAAATAGAAGAGAGATTTTATATAAAGATATTGTGGCTCAACATAAAATAAAAGAAAATAATATTAATCAGTTTAAAAAAGCTTTTACAGATAAAGGGCTGTTTAATTTAGATATTGATTTTCAAAGAATGAGTTATCCACATACTCAATGGTTGTTGGGTCAAGTGATGGCTAAGTTTGCACGGATTGCAGAAACAAAAGATAAAAAATTACTTAAAGCTTCAGAGCAGATGCTTCAACCTCTGTCCCAGCTGATTTATTCCATGTCTCCTGATGTGGGGACTTCTACTAATTTGGGTGCGGCAATGAATCAAAAAACTTTAGGGCCGGAGTTTATTGAAGATAAAAATATTGTAAAAGGGTTAGAGGATAAAAAAAGCCCTGATCTCATTCCCAGTCAAGAATCGAAAAACCGCTTTGTTCGTTTTGAAATTGTGGAAGCTAATTGTATTTCCTGTATGGCGGCTTTTGGAAAAGTGCGGGATATTTTAGGGGTTCCTCTTTTACCTTTAATGACTATTTATGACTTTTTTATTAAACGCGCTTTGGATCAATATTTTTATTCTTTGTATTGGAGTTCCAGTTTTATTTTATGTGGTACTCCTTCCGGTGTGACTTTGTCTCCAGAAGGTGCTCAGCATGGCTGGAAATCTGATTTTCAAATTCCCAATCAAGTGACATGGGAACCTTTCTTTCTTCAGGAAATGGAGTGGATTATATCTGATGCCATTCATAGACATTTTACCTGGAATAATGAAAACAGAACCGGTGTACTGATAAGAGCAGTAACCCGTGGAATGGATCAGAAACATTTTTTAAACTGTTTAAAAACTCAAAAGAGATTTAAACAAGATCAGCAAAGAGCATTGGTGCCAGAGGCTTATCAATTAGCAGATGCAGTTGAAGAATCACAGTTGGATTGCATTTCTGACTCAGAAATTCTTTACCAGATCAAGCAAGATGTCTTGGAGGGTGCTTATTATTTATTGGATTATAGAGGTTATGTGGATTATATAGAAGAAGACAATGTGGTGCATTTATTTTCCATGGGTTCTCCATCCACTTCCGCCATGGCGGCTTCCAAAGAGTTATTAAAACAAGGTATTTATGCTAATGTTATTGTGGTGACCAGTCCGGATTTGTTATTGGGGAATCTGGCAAACAAAAATGATTATTTTCATTTGAGGAATACTTTGGCTATGGAAAACACTAAATCTCCACTCGTGAGTGTACATGATGGGGAACCGGGTTTATTGGATAATATTGGTTCTATCTTAGGTGTGCACCAGGAATCTTTGGCAGTAAGGAAACATTCTCTTTGTGGTCGGCCAGATGATGTGTATACATATCATGAAATAGATAAAGATTCTGTGGTAAAAACCTGTTTGAAAGTTTTAACTTATCAATCTAAGAAGTTTTTTATTAAATAAGGCGTGATTATATAAAATCCGGAGCTGATAAAATTGTCTAAAGGTGCACAACATACACTGGCTCATAGTAAATCTTTAAAGGATAAAAATACTTATGTAGAGGCAATGTATACAACCTATAAGGGCTTAGTGTTGGATGAAGAAGAGGCTTTGTCTTTTAAAGGGCAGTGGAGAGAGGAAGTATTTCAATCATCTTCCCTTGAAAAGTCCCCAAGAGATTTTTCAAGTTTTCAACATCCATCCTCTCCCACCTGCGCAAGCAGGAATCCAGTAGTGAATGATAAAGCCTTGGATGTAGAGATAGGTTCAGGTAATGGAGAACATTTTGCTTATTTGGCAGAAAACTCTCCAGACAGGCTGTATCTGGCTATTGAATTAAAATATAAACCAATTATTCAAACAGCTCGTCAGCTTAAATTCAGGCAACTGCACAATGCTCGAGTCATTCGATATAACGCTTGTTTAGTAGATCAAATTTTCTCTGCTGATGAAATTAATAATGTATATATTTATTTTCCGGATCCTTGGCCGAAAAAAAGACATCATAAGCATCGTTTGATTAACGAGAAGTTTTTAGAGAGACTTTATAGTGTGCAGAAAAAGAATTGTTTTGTGGAAATTAAAACAGATGACAAAGCTTATTTTACTGAAATGCAGGAGTTATTTAACACGAGTTCTTATCAATTGATTAAGTGTGATGAAAATATGCATAGGCAAAAAAATAAAATATCTTTTATGACTTTTTTTGAAAGAATTTTTGTGCAAAAAAATCAACCAGTATACTATGCGAGATATTTATGTTAATTAATTTTTTAAAATTATAGAGAAGGTTTATAATGGGAGCGAATACTTTTGGAACTCATTTTCAAATAAGTACTTTTGGTGAAAGTCATGGTCCGGCGATGGGAGTTGTGGTGGATGGTTGTCCGGCTGGTGTTGTTTTTTCCTGGGATCTATTAACACAAAAAATGAATAAAAGAAAACCTGGGTATTTACCTTGGGTGTCTGATCGTAAGGAACCGGATATACCTGAACTATTAAGTGGTGTATTTGAAGATCGCACACTGGGTACTCCATTAACTTTATTGGTAAGAAATAAAGATGCTAGGTCTGAGGATTATGCACAGATCAAAAATCAACCTCGTCCAGGCCATGCGGATGATGTATGGAAACAAAAGTTTCAACATGTCGATCATAGAGGTGGCGGTAGAGCCTCTGGCAGGGAAACTATTGGCCGTGTCATGGGAGGAGCTGTAGCGGAAATGTTCGTCAAAACAATTTATAAAAAATTAAATGTACAGGCTTTTGCTCAAACTATTGGATCCTTTGAAAGAGTGGATAGGCCATTAGATAATAAAGTGATAGATCACACTAATTGGTTTGGAAAAAATACAAAGCAGGTATCTGATTTTTTGGTTCAGAAAAAAACAGAGGGATTAAGCTATGGTGGTGTTGTAGAAGTATGGATCAAAAATCCTCCGTCAGGATTAGGGCAACCTGTTTTCCGTAAACTCAAATCTGATTTAGCTGGTGCTTATATGAGCATTGGTGCTTGTTATAAAGTGTCCTTGGGAAAAGATTCTTCTGATAACAAAGACATCAGTGGGAAGGAAGGCAGTGCTTTACATGGTAAAAAAGATTCTTTGGTTTACGGAGGTATAAGAGGGGGTATTTCCACGGGAGAGGATATTGTTTTTCAATTGCACTTTAAGGCGCCAGCTTCTGTTTTGGATATCGCTAAAAAAGGTCGGCATGATCCTTGTATTGTACCAAGGGCTACAGTGGTGGTGGAAGCTATGTCCTGGCTGGTATTGGCGGATCATATTTTATGGCAAAGATTAGATCGTATAATTTAATTCATCATCCCATTGAAAGTAGTTGCCAAAGAGATTTACCATAATAAACTTGGTCTTTTCGGGGCGCACGTCCTGTGCTCAGCCCGCCAAGGACCATCCTTAGGCGGGAGCCCTTAAGCCCAAGTTTATTATGGTAAATCTCTTTTTGTCTGAACATA
Organism: Bdellovibrionales bacterium; assembly: GCA_965226095.1. Classification (GTDB taxonomy): domain Bacteria; phylum Bdellovibrionota; class Bdellovibrionia; order Bdellovibrionales; family UBA1609; genus JANQSP01. Next base: position 493,165 of record OZ245336.1, read on the forward strand.
ACAAATTAATTACAATAGGTGTTTTAGATTTTTTTTGGACTCTGAAAAGTCCTCAGGAGATTTTTCAGTTTACTCGAACTTTCCACTCAAAATATCTCTACAAGTGTTTGTCATGCCTACAATGCTCGTCATGCCTGTGAAAACAGGCATCCAGAAGAAAAACTAAACATCAGCTATTAGTCGGGTTTCTACAGATGAAACTCTGATTTTTTAATGTTAAGAAGATTGATATAATAAAAAACTTGAAAAAAAAATAGGTGGCGATAGAATATTTTTTTAAGATAAATAATAGAAAAGGAGTAGTTGAGAATGAAATATTTTTTTAGGGTCTTTAATATTTTTTTAGGGTCTTTAATACTTTTTGTGTTATTTATTGATTCTACCTACTCAGTGGAGCGTTCTACTTTACAAGAGATGATTAATCGTCATAAGAATGAAATAAAACAGCTTCATGATGGTGATGATGTAGATTTATCTGGAGATAGAATAGATTCTATCTTTAACAGGCATCTAAGTGTTGAACAATGGGAAAGACTTCAAAAAACAAGAGAGAGAAAGAGTAGAGAAATAAGAGAAGAGAGAAGAGTAGAGGTAAAAGAAGCAAGCAGGGAAGCAGAAGAAGCCCCTCTAACTGAAGCAGAAAAAGAACAAGAAAAAGAAGAATGGGAAAAAGAACAGCAGGAGCAAAGAATCGAGAAACAGCAAAAACAACAAAGGTATTTAAGTATGTCAGAAGAAGAGAAAAAACAAGAGATTAATAAGTTGTCTGCTCAAATAGATAGAACAAATCAGACAATAAATGATATATGGAAAAAAGAATCTTTGTCTGAAAAAGATGAAAACAAGTTTAGTTTTCACGATATGGAGGAAACTCTTAAGTCAATTGATGATCTAGTGTCCAGTATAGATGAAACATTTCCTGAATTAGAGGTATTAGTGGATAAGGCGTTGAGTTTCCGGTATAATACAAATATAAAACTAATGGTTAAATCAATGAGTAAGAATGAAGATCTTACTGATATTTCTCCGAGACAAATGGAAAATATAGCGAATGATTTATTCCATGAATTAACTGGAAATGTAATATGTAGCTATGCTGTTAAACCTGCTATTGCTAAAATTAGGCATTGTGAGAGTAAGGATTTATGTATGGCAAAAATACGATGCAGTTTTTACACAGATGGAAAGAGAACACTAAGCAAGAATTTTGATAGTGTTTGTTCGACTGAATTAGATGATCAAAATCCAGCTACGTATAAGTTTGATACTGAAGATCCTAATACAGTTTCAGCTTGTCCACAGGATGCTAAAAAGTGTATTATGGATAATGTAGTTGAAAATCAACCTACTTCTTTTTCAGGGGTGAATTCACGAGGAACATTTATTTATCGTTTTAGAAGTAGAAATAAACATGAAAATACAACAGAATCATCAGGTCATATTCGACGATCACAAGATAACTCAGGAGGAGTACAATGAAAATAATTATTATTGCAATTATAGCCTTATGTGTACCTTATTTTGTATCAGCAGGAGCTTTAGGGACAGCAAAAATTCATGGAAAGGTGCTAAAATATGATAAAAATAGTGTTACTCTTGTTTTGGAAAATGATCATAAATTAAAAGTACCCAGAGAAACAATAAAAGAGCCTAAGCTGAAGCGAAACAAAAAAGTTGTTGCTCTTTTTACTGCCATCGAGCTGATGGAACTTTTTAAAAATAAAAATCAATAAGCTATTTACCAGATCTCTTTACCTACTCTAATATGGTTATTTTCTGAGTGCAGATTTTTTTTGGTGACTTGAGATAATAAATCTTTTAATTGAAGTGGTGTTTTTTCAGAAAAAACAGTATTGAAACTCTTTCTTTTTGCACTCATTGAAATCTTCCTTCTAGGATTTAAATTGAGTATATATAAAATGTAATAATTGGTCTAATTATTTTTTCAGTTTTTAAATAGAAACTCATAGTAGAAGTATTGATACAGATACTTTGATGAGCTATAGTTTGGTACAGTTTTTCCAGGAAAAAAGTGAAAATCAGCAAATAATGCAGTTTTGGGTTATATTCTGTCTACCATTTCTCATCCTTTAAAAAAACATCTTAAAGCTCTATAAAAAATGTTTTAAGGTTTTAAAAAAAGGGACCTTCATTGATTTTAGAAACAAAGATAAATAAACACTCTGAAGAATTTTTGAAAAATTATTCCTCTATGAAACAAAAACTGGAGGAATTACAAAAACTACAAATATCAACCAAAGCCGGCGGCAATCCTGAAAGTCATCAGCGACAAAAAGAAAGAAACAAATATCCTGTACGAGAACGTATTGAACGCATTAAGGATCGTGATACTCAGTTTTTGGAATTTTCTACTTTAGCTGGTTACCGATTATACCAGGAAGATGTGCCAGCTGGTGGTATTATTACAGGTATTGCTGTTATTCATAAGCGTCCCTGTGTGATTGTGGCTAACGATCCAACAGTTAAAGGTGGAACTTATTTTCCTATCACTATAAAAAAACATTTAAGAGCTCAAGAAATAGCATTGGAAAATCACCTACCTTGTATTTATTTGGTGGATAGTGGAGGGGCTTATCTTCCTTATCAGGATGAAGTGTTTCCTGATAGAGAGCATTTTGGTCGTATTTTTTATAATCAAGCTCGTTTAAGTGCCAAGGGTATTACACAAATTTCAGCAGTGCTGGGACATTGTACAGCCGGTGGAGCTTATGTGCCGGCCATGTCAGATGAGAATATTATTGTTAAAGATAATGGAACCATTTTTTTGGCAGGTCCTCCTTTAGTGGAAGCAGCCACTGGGGAAAAAGTTGATGCTCAAGAGTTGGGAGGAGCTACTTTACACACATCTACATCCGGTGTCAGTGATCACTTTGCTGATAATGAAGAAGAAGCTTTACAAAGAATAAGAGATATTGTGTTTCACTTGGGAGTTCATAAGAAACAACACTTAAATTTAAGAGATAGCAAGGAGCCTATGTATCCTGCCGATGAAATATATGGAATTTTACCACCTGATCTTAAACAACCTTTTGATGTAAAAGAAATTATTGCTCGCTTGGTGGATGGTTCTGAATTTCATGAGTTTAAAAAAAATTATGGTACCAGTTTAGTCACTGGCTGGGCACATTTGCACGGATACCCAGTGGGTATTTTAGCCAATCAAGGGGTTTTATTTTCTGAGTCTGCTCTTAAGGCCACACATTTCATCGATCTTTGCGATAAAAGAAAAATTCCTCTGCTGTTTTTACAAAACATTGTTGGATTTATGGTGGGCAGGGAATATGAGAGTGAAGGTATTACCAAACATGGGGCAAAAATGGTAACAGCTGTCAGTCTGGCTAGGGTACCTAAGTTTACAGTGATTATCGGAGCTTCCTATGGAGCTGGGAATTATGGGATGTGTGGAAGAGCCTATCAACCTCGTCAACTATGGATGTGGCCATCAGCCCGTATTGCTGTTATGGGAGGATCTCAGGCCGAACAGGTCTTACAATCCATCAAAGTAAAATCAGGTCAACAAAAAAACGACAATAAAAACAGAGAAGACTCTTTAGTGGATCAATACAAAAAGCAAAGTACTGCGCTTTATTCTACAGCCAGACTGTGGGACGATGGTATTATTGATCCAACCGAGACCAGAAAAGTACTGGCTATGGGATTGGACGCCAGCCTCTATGCTTCTTTTAAAAAACAGGCAAAAGGAATTTACAGAATGTGAAAATAGGAAATAGGAAATAGAAAATGAAAGAAACAAAAGGTTAAAATTGTTGAAAACAATAACATTTCAAAAAACAGATGAGACAGTGTTTATTTCTCTCAATCGACCAGAGAAAAGAAATGCCTTAAATCCGGAATTGATTCAGGAGCTCTTATCCGTTTTTGAGAAAGTGAACTCTGATTCGTCTGTTCAATTAGTTGTGTTATCAGGTAAAGGATCTGTTTTCTGTGCAGGAGCAGATTTAAAGTGGTTAAGTGATGAGAAGCTTTTTAATAAAACTGTGCTCAACCAATTGTTTTCTTTATTAAAGTTAATTAATGACTGTAAAGTGCCGGTGCTGGGTGTAGTGCATGGACACGTGGTTGGTGGTGGTATTGGCCTGCTTTCTGTTTGTGATATTGTTATTGCAGAAGTAAATACGAAATTTTGTTTTTCAGAAACTCGTTTAGGTCTTGTCCCTTCAATTATCAGTCCTTTTATTATAAGAAAGACAGGTATTTCTCATGTTAAACCTTATATGTTAAGTGCTTTGTCTTTTTCAGCAAGAGAGGCGCAAAAACTGGGGTTAGTGCATTTTATTGGCAGTCAGAAAGATTGCGATCAGTATTTAAATAAATTAAAAGATAATTTCAAAACATTGGATCTATATGCGCTTATTCAAACTAAAGAATTATTGAAGAATGTAGATACAATACCTATTGATGAAACACAGAAACGATGTGTAGACTTAATAGCGGATATTAGGAAAAGAGATTCAGTTAAACAGAGAATTAAAAAATTATTTCAGAAAACCAATAATGTGTCAGATAATAGATAGAAATTTTTTCTTATGTAAAAATATAAAGTGTTTAACTGGTAGAAGTGGAAAAAATGTTTATGATAAATAAAATCGCTATTGCCAATAGAGGGGAAATAGCAGTTCGTTTATTGAGTACTTGTGAAGAGATGGGTTTAAACCCTGTTTTGCTTTATTCTTCAGCGGATGAAAATAGCTTAGCCTGTCGAATGAGTAAAGAAAAAATTTGTATTGGTGAAGCAGACCCTTTAAAAAGTTATTTAAATATTTCCACTGTCATAGAAGGCGCTTTAAGCGGCGGTGCGCAAGCTTTACACCCTGGCTATGGTTTTTTATCAGAAAGTGCTGAGCTAGCAAAAGCCTGTGAGGATAATGGAATTTCTTTTATAGGCCCTCCTGTAAAATGCTTGGATTTATTTGGAAATAAAGTACTAGCTCGAAAATATGCTAAAAAATGTGGTCTATCTATAATACCAGGGTTTTCCAGTGAAGATTCCTTTGAGCTGTTGCAATTTGCTAAGAAGGTAGGATTTCCGGTGATAATCAAATCAGCATATGGAGGAGGAGGAAGAGGCTTACGTATTGTTCAATCAGAAGATGAATGGAGTGAATTATTTGCCTCCGCTGGTAGAGAAGCAAAAAAAGCTTGTGGATCATCTGAAGTATTCGTTGAAAAATATCTCACATCAGCTCGACATATAGAAGTACAGATTTTTGTAGATTGTACAGGGCAAGTTCATTATTTGTTTGATAGGGATTGCTCAGTGCAAAGAAAGCATCAAAAAATTATAGAGGAGGCTCCTGTTTCCAACATATCAAAATCCATTCGTCAAGAAATGGCTTCGGCTTCTGTTAAACTTTTGCAATCAATAAATTATCGTCAGGCAGGTACGGTGGAGTTTTTATATCATGATAAACAGTTTTACTTTATGGAGGTGAATCCTCGTTTACAGGTGGAATGTCCTGTGACAGAGCTAACTTTGGGAATAGATCTTGTTAAAGCACAAATTCTAACAACTCAAGGGTTTCCGGCTTTTATATCTAAGAATTTACCACATGAACCTAAAGGGCATAGTATTCAGTGTCGTATTTATGCAGAAGATATGCAAAAGAGCATACCGATTTCCGGTGCTTTAGGAACTTGTTATTTTCCACATGGTCCGGGTCGACGATTTGATATGGGCTATGAAACAGAAGATGAGATCAGTGGCTTTTATGATTCTATGATAGGTAAAGTTATTGTATGGGCAGAAGATCGCATCAGTGCTATTCAAAAAATGAAATGGACATTAAAAAATACAGTTATTTTTGGTGTAAAAACAAATATTAATTTTTTGGTGGAGTTTATGGATCAGGAAAAATTTATTAAAGGGGAAGTAGATAACAAATTTGTAGAAAGGGAATTTTTACAATCATGGGAAGAACCGGATTCTAATTTATTGGATTTTCAAGTGTTAGAACAGATTCGCAATTCCTTTAAATCTTCTTCTATAAAGGATGAAGACAAAAAATTTTTTAACCCTTGGCAGAAATCTTAATACTCAACTGTCATTTCTGCGAACGCAGAAATTGTAAGTGTTCAATAATTACTTTAAATAGAGAAAATTTATCTTTGAGGGTTCCCGCCTATGGATGGATCAGCGGGACTTAAGGCCATGGATGGTCGTCCCGATAAAGATAAATTTTTTCTATTTAAAAATATTAGATGTTCGCTATTCCTCTAAATGTTCAATAATTCATCGATAGAGTAGTTATTTCTGCTTGTGCCGGGATGACTACACCTTCCGGGCTGACAATAAAATATTAAGCATGTAACATTTGATAAAATTGTTTTTTATAGATATAACTGTGTCAATGAAGCGAATCAGTATTTCATCAACCGATCAAAATATTGTTGTTAAAGCAGAAAAGCTTTCTAACTTGATATGGTTTCAGTGGGGAGGTTTTATATATTCACTTCCATATAAAGTTTCTACAGTGAAAGAAAATCAACTTGTTAATCGAGGAGATAAATATAAAAAACAAATTATATCTGATGTTCCAGGACAGGTGATAAAATTATTAGTTGATGTTGGGCAGTCAGTGAAAGAAAATCAAACTTTATTAATTCTCTCTTCCATGAAAATGGAATATACTCTAAAAGCTCCTTATAGTAGTCAAGTAAAGGCTATAAAGATACAAGCAGGTGATACGGTAAGGGCAGGTCAGGAATTAATATTGCTTTCTGATGTGGAATCAAAATAGAGGAAAGTAATTATGCCAAAAGTACAAATACTGGAAGTGGGTTTAAGGGATGGTCTACAAAATGAGCAAAAAAATCTCAGCTTAGAGGATCGTTTTCAATTAGTTAAAAAGCTTTCTCTAACTGGTTTAAAGAGAATGGAATTGGGTTCCTTTGTGCCTCCTAAACTACTTGTACAAATGAAATGTGTACCGGAGTTAACAAAAAAAGTTTTAAAGGCTCAAAAAAAGGGTTTATTACCACAAGATATTACATACTCCGCTTTTGTACCAAATCTTAGAGGTTTTGAAAAAGCTGTGGAATGTGGCTTAAAAGAAATTTCTGTGTTTGTATCTTGCACCGATTCTTTTTCCAAAAAAAATATCAATATGAATGTGGAAGATAGTTTTAATAATTTAAAAAAAATCTGTCAAAAAGCCAGATCTTTAAGAGTAAAAGTAAGAGGTTATCTGAGTGTGGTTTTTGGATGTCCTTATGAAGGACAAGTACCTGTAACTCGTGTCGCTGGATTGGCTGATCGGATGATGCAAAATGGATTATTTGAACTTTCTTTAAGTGATACCATTGGGGTAGCAGATCCTGTAAATGTAACTAAAATTATAAAATGTGTTCAAAGAAAAGTTTCTATAAAAAAACTGGCTTTACATTTTCATGATACAAGAGGCTTAGCTCTGGCTAATGTATTGGCTGGTTTGCAAAGTGGTGTGCGGGTATTTGATGCCAGTATTGGAGGTAGTGGTGGATGCCCTTACGCTAAAGGCGCCAGTGGTAATGTTGTTACTGAAGATTTGGTTTATTTTTTGGAGAAAATGAATTATAAAACTGGAGTGCAGGTACAAAAGCTGGTGTCGTGTACTCATTTATTGGAAAAAAAATTAAAGCGAACTTTGCCTTCAAAACTATCTAAGGTAGATTCGTATAAATAACAAAAGTTTTGATCATGAAAAAAACAAAATATATTTCACCAGATACAGCTATGAAAATGGCTATTCAATTAGCTCGAAAGGGCATTGGTCAAGTAGAACCTAATCCTCCTGTGGGTTGTGTGATGTTAGATAAAAATTATCGATTACTATCTGTTGGATACCATAGGACATACGGTGGAGATCACGCGGAAGTATCTGCGTTAAAAAAGATAAAGAATAAAAAACAATTAAATGGAGCTCATGTGTTTGTTACTTTAGAACCTTGTCATCATCAGGGTAAAACACCTCCTTGTTCCAAGGAATTGGCTAAACATTCCCTGGCTACACTTACTTATGGTGTAAAAGATCCTCTTATAAAACAAAAGGGATTAAATTATTTAAAACGAAAAGATGTGAAAATTTTTCGTAGTTTACATCATCAAGAAGAACTGGAAGAATTAGTTTCTGTTTTTAAATTTTCTATTTCTCATAAAAAACCTTTTGTGAGTTTAAAGATAGCTTCTTCAATGGATGGGAATATCGCCTTAAAACAAGGTGACAGCCAATGGATCACTGGAGAAAAAGCTCGAAGGCATGCTCAGCTCTTAAGGGTACAACATTCAGCTGTTCTAATAGGGATAAATACTTTGTTAAAAGATAACCCTAGATTAAATATCCGACACAAGGGTTTTAAAAATAAAAAGAATAAAGTGATCATTTTAGATCCAAAAGGTAGGAGTTTTTCTTTTTTGCAAAAATCCAGGTTATTAAAAATGCATTCTGCTAAAAATGTGATTATATGTTGTGGGAAAAATATCAAACAGAATTCTAAACATTTTAAAAAATTGCAACAAGCAGGCCTGAAAATTAAATTTTTTGAAGTAAAAAATGCAATAAATACATTTAACTTAAATATTGTTTTGAAATATTTATATAAGGAAGAAAATATTCAATCTATTTTAGTGGAGGGGGGTGCTTTTACTATTTCTGAGTTTTTAAAACAAAAATCAGCTCAAAAGATTTTCTTATATATGGCTCCTTGTATTTTAGGAGATGGACTGAAATGGTCAGAGGGTTTTACTGTTTCTGGCTTGAATCAGCGAGTTTCTTTGAAAAATGCACAATGGGAAATTTTAAATGCGGATCTTCTTTTAGAAGGTGATTTACTCTTTTAGATTTAATAACAGTGGAAAAATTTTATCACTATGAAATTTTTTCATGTTTAGAATTGTTTAAGAGTTAAAAAAATCGGTTTTTATTGACAAAATATTGTTCTAAACCTAATTAACTACAACAATGGTTTTATTTAACTTTTTATTTTTATTAGTATTATCATTTTCTGCTAATGTGGTTGCTGGTATAGAAAAAAACTGTTCTAACAGTTTTCAAGCTGAAAAACATAGTTCTAATGGACTTTCCAGTCAAAATGGGCAAAACAAATCTAAAGGGCCTCAAAAAGCCGAGCCTCATTTATCGCTCACTACGTTATTGGAAGTGTTTAATAGCTCTTCTTCTATAGTTGCTCGAAAAGAAGCTGTGCAAAAATCATTGTTTTTAAATAAATATCAAACTTTAATTATTTTAGAAAGAGCACTGGATGACCCTTCTCCAGAGGTTCGTAAAATAGTTGTTCAAGTGGCTGTGAGTATCGGAGAAGAAGCTTTGAATATAATGAACAGAGCCTTTGAAAACTCTTCTCCAGAAGTACAACAGGAATTAGTTAGATCTGCGACAATTATATCAACAAGATTACTTACCATATTAAAAAAGGAATATAGCCTGGAAATTGGATTTAAAATAGTTGAATAGTGTGAAAAAAATGGATTTACTAAAAAAGTTTGTTTTTGACTTATTTAATGGATGTGTATATACGATTGTAAATCTTTTGATTTATCGAAGATTTTAATCATTTTTTAAATAAATAAAAAGTAGAAATATGAGGATATTATGCATAAGTTTGCTAGATGGATTTTACTTTTTTTACTAAATAGCTCTTTTCTGTATTTGGTTCCATTAGCTAAGGCTTGTGAGAAAAGTTTTCAATCTCAAAAAGATTTTAAGCGAATCTCTAAAACCTTCAATGGTCAAAATAGTTATAGTTTAAAATCAGATCAAGCGGCTAAAAAATTCGCCGATGATTTGCAGAATAATGTATTTCCGTTTTTAGAACGTGCAACAACAGATCAAGATGTCAACGTTAGATTGGAAGCTTTAAAAGGAATCACTCAGTTGAGTTCACAAGCTTTCATCTTGGTGGAAAAAGCCTTGAATCATTCTAATAAAGATGTGCGCCAAGAAGCTTTAGCTGTACCTCTTTGGTTATTGCATCATGTAACGATAATTACTTTGAATAAAATGCGCGATCCAGATGTTGAGGTGCGCAATCAAGCTGGACAATTTGTTGTGTTTTTCCAAAATGGAACTTTACCATTGATAGAAAAGGCCGCTAGTATAGCAGTTGATACGCAGGATACACAACTCAAACAAGATGTTATCCGTTTCAAGGCTTATGTTCTGTCTTTAGCTAATCACTAATCATTTATAAAAAGGTTCATACAATTATTAAACTGTTTCGATTGATTGTGATATGTAACTGATTTGATAGATAAATATTTTAAAAACCCACTGTAACTGTAGAAGAATCGCCTTGATCTTTTTCACTGTTTCTGTGATCAGATGAGAATTTTTGATTATTCTTTATTATAAAAAACACCAGAGTGGAAAATAACACGGCACCACCTGTCCATAATACAGGTTTCACCCATTTCTTCTTTCCGATATGATTATGAAGTGTATTTTCTGACAATATTTCTGTTTCTATCGAATTGCTATATACTTTGTTTGATTTCTCTAATTCCATTGTTCCAGAGTGTTTCATATTTTTTCCGGCCAAAGTATTTGTTTGTTCTTTGATACTGTTCCATACGCAAAAATTAGGAAATAAAACTTCTACCGAATGGTTAGGTTTTTGTACTCCTTGGTTAAATACCATCTGCTGGCAGGAAGAGTCTTTATCTATTAAAGCCAGACTTTGTACTTTTTGAGATAATAAGCGGGAGAGAGATAATGTTTTGAACCAGGTTTGTTTGGAAGAGCTTAAAGCCCGGATACGATACACTCCATAAGCTAAAAGTAATGTATTTTGCTTTATGACAGAATATTTTTTCCCATTAATAAGAACTAATTCATATCCAGGAAATTTTTTTTTTAAATTGACTGGTATGTAATTCATGGATTTTTTTAAATTTGAATAAGTTTGCACTAAAGGGGGAGGAAATAAAGATGTGTCTATTTTTAAATCTCCACTAAATACAGCCGCCTCTTGCAAAAATAATTTTTGTTTTTGAAGATTTGTTTCCAATTGAGCTATTCGAAATAAAGCGTATAAGATAATTTTTCTTTCTGGTAAAGTCCAATCAAAAGAATGAATATGACTGATGATGAGTTTATAAGTTTTTTTAGCACGTTGAGGTTCATGAGATAAAAATTCTCTTTGAGATTTTTCCAATAAGGTTTCTAGTAAAATAGGTCTGGGGGTTTTGTAAATTTGATCCAGTTGATATTGAGCATAAGTTTTTAAGGACTCTGTATCGGCATAAGCAGAAAATTCGGTAAAGCTGGTTTGTGGAGCTCGAATTAAAACTCTTGATGAAAGTAAATTAGCATTTGTAAAAAATGTGAAAAATAAAAATACTAAAAAATATAATTGACATTTATTTTTATACATAAATAAGCAACCCATTTTTAGAGAATTGATTAAACCAGTCATCTCAAAAATTCTCTTCATGATCAAGTTCTATTACAATAGATCGTTTATTAGTTTTGTTGAGCGGATGAATTTTTGTACCTTGTTTTAGAGGATTCTGAATAACAGCGTAAAAAGATTGAAATCTTTGAATAAGAAGAGAAGCTTCTTGTTCAGGGACTAAGACAGCAAAATAGGCAGAATTTTGAGGAGAACGTATAATTTTTACAGCCACTGCGACCCGTCTGGCGGATTTCTGAAATGGATCACTAGTGTAAAGATCTACCACTCCTTTTTCAGATAATAATCCCTCCAAAGAAGAGCTATTGTTCAATTCTATAGGTAATAATACAAAACCTTTTGGAATATAAGTATCAATATTTTGCAATCTTTCATTACTTATCAGATCTTTCTTTTTTGTTTTTTGTAAAATCGTAATAGCCAAAGAGATCATTATTAAAATTAACCAAAGATAAATTGTGGTCTTATTTTTTGTCATCCAGGTTTTTATGTTTAATGTATTCATCAGTTTATTCCTTTTATTTGAGTCGACTTAAACGAATTTCTTTTTTTCCACTATCATGTAAATGAGAAACCATTATGAAAAAAGCACTGGTAAAGAACAATAACCATAATATTTCTAATATAATTTGTCCTTTTTTGTTATGTAAAATTTTAAACATTTATTTCTTCTTTCCTTTTGTTTTTGTATAAATTAAAAAATTGTAATCTTTGTTTTTTTAGGACTAACCAGATTGGCTTCCCATTTATGTCCTTTTTTTTTAAAGTAGCTGCACAACTATAATTTGATAATTCTGGTTTAAAAAATATTTTTCTAATCCATTCTGGCATAAAGTAGTAAAGGGGCATTCTCCAATATAGTGACAAAGTCTGCCTACGTGGAAAATCAGAAGGTGTATAATACACAGGGGCTATATCATTTTTAGGTCTGGCTTTTACAGCTAATACTCTAGGTTTGTTGTGTGTTTTTTTAATCTGTCGAGCCTGAAATTTTTTCATTTGTTGTTTAAAACTAAAAAAAGCTTTTTGAACAGAATATTGACTTTGTTTTAAAATTTGTTTTTGTGTTCTATCTAAGGCCAATCTTTTTTGTCTTAATATTTCTTTTTTTGTTCTCAAATAGCTGATAGTAAAGGGTTCTCCAGTTTTCATAACTATTCTCAATAAATGGGATACATGTTGGTATGATAACCTCAATTGTGTGGCAACAGGATTTAGTTTCATTAATTGTTGCAACTGAAGTTGCATCTGTGATTGTGCTTTTAGAGTTGTTTGTAAACATATTTTTTGTGACAAATCATAGTTTCGAATACAAAACAATAAAGCAACAAAACCCATTAAACAAGTGATAAACACAGGCAAACTGATCAGTAATACACTGGTCACAAAACCTTCCTGTCTTTTTTTCACTATAGCAGGTAATCTTGCCGGCAGTTTTTTATTATTTATAATGTATTTCATAAGAGAACTCCTTGAATCAAATTGATTTGTTTTTTGAAATCCAGTCGCCAGTATAAGCTCTTCCATGTCATTCTGCCTTTCCATTGGTTTTTATTGAAAACTTTATCTAACTGGATATCAGTTAAACGACCTAGCCATAAAAAGGTTTTTGTTTTTCTTATCAGTGTGTTTTTACATTTTTTCATTGGTTGTCCTTCTGCCAAACAAATTAAAGCCTGGTAGAGTTGGTGATCTGTCCAGATATGTTGAATATGTACATAAAAGAATAATAAACACAAAGTAAGACAAGTAAATACCAAGGGCAGGCTAATCACAGCTTCCATAATGGCTTGTCCAGTTGAATATCTTTTATAAAGTATTTTCATTTTTTACCCTTACTACCAGCTCCATTCATAAAGTTACTAAGGTCACTTTTTATATAATCCTGTTCTTTCACACTTTCTGTTTTTACTTTTTTGGATTTGCCTTGCAGAGCAAATATAGCCGAAGCAAAGCGGGACTTGACTGTTTGATTTAATACCCTAATAACACCGATAGTGGCCACGCCCATTAAAGCCACTAAAATTAAATATTCGATAAGACCTTGTCCTCTTTGTCTTTGTTTTTTCTTAATTGTTTTAGCTTGTTTTTTATAAAAAAATCTCATTTTTTGGTTCCTCCTTTTTTGAAAATTTTTTATTTTAAAGAACACTCTGCAAAAATCGTGCTAAATTGAATAGATGAAGAAAAAGATGGTTTTAGATGCTAAAATAGCTGATAAACCTAAAAACAGGCCATGCGTTCATAAGAAAAGACATTCAGGTTTTTGTTTGAAAATTGGTTTTAATTCGAAAATGGGATCTTTTATGAAAGACTCTCTATACAATTTTAAGAAAAAATTTCTTTAAAAAATTCTGACATTTCCTGCCAGGAAGCTCTATCCGCTTGTTCATCATAGGCTGTTGGAATATTAAATTTTTTACCATTTTCAGTAGCTTGTGGATTAGTAAAACCGTGTTGAGCTTCCGGGTAACAAACCACTTTGTAAGTTGCGCTCAGCTCATCCATTTCTTTTTTAAAAGCTTCTACCTGTTCCATTGGAATCATAGAATCTTTAGAGCCATGAAGCACAAGTAGCTTGGCTTTTAAATCGATGTTTTTACCACCGCCGGCTTTAGGTGCTAAACCACCATGAAAACTGACTGCGCCTTTGATATTTGCTTCCAATCTGGCCATATGGAGAGCTAAGCCTCCTCCCAAACAATAACCCATTACAGCTAATTTGTTTTCATTAACCTGCTGAAGATCCTGTAGGGCTTCCAAACAGGCATAGAGATGTTGTGTGGTTTTTTCTATATTATCTAAAGTTTTTTGCATCTCTGCTGAAGCTTCCTGAGCAGTGCTGGGAGTGAGTTCATTTCCATAAATATCCACAGCTAAAGCGGCATAGCCCTGTGTGGCCAGCTTATAAGCACAACCTTTTGTTCGTTCTGTTAATCCCCAAAACTCCGGTAGTACCATCACACCAGGTAAATTGTTTGTTTGTCCGGCAGGATAAGCCAGGTAGGATCGAGATTGATGATCTTCCATTTTCATACTTAATACTTCTGTATGAACAGCGCTCATAGTATAACCTCCAAAAAATCCACCTATTATAAGGTAATAATTCTGCTATCATTGCAACTTATTGAGAAAGGTTCAAATAAAAAAACCTTTCAAGGGCTTTTTAGTCATTCAACAGGTTTTTAATTAAGAATTTTATTTACACTATGAATTTTTTTTTTCATCATACAAGTATGGATTTCTATAATGAAAGAAAAATCAGCTTAAATTTGGAAAAAATCGCTGATTTTTTTAACATTGCTTTTTTGGTTTTAATGTTGATTTGTTTGTTCATCGGGTGGTGGTGGACCACTTTTGTTTTAGCTATTATTAATTCTTTAAATTATTATTGTTTATATATCCAAAAACAACATACTTTATTGGCAAATTTTGGTGTACTGGCTTTGTTTCGCTATTTTATAGAAAGTCTTGGTCCAGAGTTTCGACAATATTTATATTCCAGTGACACAGAAGAAAAACCCTTTAATAGAATAGAAAGAGCGGATGTTTATAAAAAAGCAAAAAATAGGGAAAAATCTTCAGCTTTTGGATCTTTATTGGATTTTGATCATAAAACATTAAAATTAAAACATTCTTTCTATCCCTTATTCCCTGAGCAAATAAACCCTTTTAAATTGTGTTTTGGGGAGCAAAGATGCAAACAGAGTTATACAATCCATAAAGCTATTATGGTTGGAGGAATGAGTTATGGATCTCTTGGGAAAAAAGCTGTACAAGCCCTCTCGTTCGGGGCAAAAAAAGCTGGTATTCCTCTTAACACCGGTGAGGGAGGTTATCCTAAATATCATTTAATGGGTGGTGCAGATCTTATTTTTCAGATTGGTACAGCTAAGTTTGGTGTTCGAAATGAAGATAGTTCTTTCAGTCCGGATTTGTTGAAAAAAATTGCCATGCTTAATCAGGTAAAGATGATTGAGTTAAAGTTTTCACAAGGAGCCAAGCCGGGAAAAGGAGGTCTTCTTCCAAAAGAAAAAATAACACAAGAAATTGCTGAACTGAGAGGAGTACCGATGGGGAAGGATATTATTTCTCCCGCTGGTCATGCAGAATGTCAGTCCCCTGAATCCACAGTGCGGTTTATAGAAAAACTTCAGGACATATCCGGTTTGCCAGTGGGTATTAAATTTTGTTTGGGTTCTTTAAAAGAATTAACAGAACTTTTAGCAGTAATGAAAAAACAAAATATTTATCCTGATTATATGGCTATCGATGGTTCAGAAGGTGGTACAGGAGCGGCGCCTAAAACTTTTATGGATGATCTTGGTTACGCCTTATTTCCCGCTTTAAAATGTGTGCACAGTCTCTTGGAAGAACAACAAATACGGGATCGAATGAAATTGGTTTGTTCGGGTAAGCTCATCAGTGCAGGAAAACAAATGATGGCTTTATCAACTGGAGCAGATGCTATTTATACTGCTCGAGGCTTTATGTTGGCAATAGGATGTATACAAGCTCTTCGTTGTAATAATAATACTTGTCCTGTAGGCATTACCACACACTCGGAAAAACTTCAAAAAGGTTTGGATATAGAAGAAAAAGCAGAGCGTGTGAAGAATTATGTTTTAAATCTCGATCACAATCATTATGAAATTATGGCGGCGATGGGTAAAACTAATTTTGCTGATCTTAATCAAGACAATCTGATAGGTATAGAGCCGTGAAAATCATTTCTTGGAATGTGAATGGCATCAGAGCCTGTGGACGCAAGGGTTTTTTGGAGTTTCTGAAAAAACAAGATCCGGAAGTTTTATGTATTCAGGAAAATAAAGCTCATCCGGAAGATGTAGATGAGAAATTAGTATATCCATTAAACAGAACTCCTTATTGGTCTTTTGCAGACAAAAAAGGTTATTCAGGTACAACCACTTTTGTAAAAAATAAGGTGAAAGAAGCTCAGTATGGCATTGGTATTAAAAAATTTGATAATGAAGGTAGATTTGTAATTACTGAACATAAAGATTTTTTATTGTTTAATGTATACTTTCCAAATGGTTCACAAACCGAGCAAAGACATTTATTTAAGCAGGAATTTTCACAGCGCTTTACAAAATATTTGCATCGATTGATAAAACAGGGACAGGAAATCATTGTTGTGGGGGATTATAATACTGCCTATTTGGATTGGGATGTTTTTGATCCCAAGGTTTTAAAAAACACCAGTGGTTTTTTACCGGAAGAAAGACAGTGGTTTAAGGATTTTTTATCTATTGGCTTTATAGATTGCTATAGGCATTTTCACCCTAACCAGAAAGATATTTATACTTGGTGGTCTTATAGGGAGAATTCCAGGAAAAACAATAGGGGCTGGAGAATTGATCATATTTGTGTAACAGAGGGGTTGATTAAAAAACTGAAAAAAGTAAAAATCTTTACCAATCAAGAGGGCTCTGATCACTGCCCTATAATGATTGAACTGTAAAACGCAATTGTCATTCTGTGAAAGCAGGAATCTAGTCAACTGGATCCCTGCTTTCACAGGGATGACGACAAAAGTAGTGGATAACGAACATCTGACTGGATTCCTGCGTTCGCAAGAATGATGAACTTGTACTTGTAAAACCGAAAATAATCTGTAAAAACAATAAAAAATAGTAAAACATGGAACTTTATAATGAAAGAAAAATATGCGGGATCTGTGCCAGGAACGAATAGTTCAGCACAGCCGGAAATTATGATTAAAAAATTTGGTGGCAGTTCTGTTGGTTCTATAGAGCGAATTGAAGCTGTTGCTGATCGTATTGTTAAGGACTACCAATCTTCTGGCAAAAAACAGGTGGTGGTGGTTTCTGCTATGTCAGGTGAAACCAATCGTCTGGTTAAGTTGGCACAACTTATGAATCCTCAATATAGAGGGCTGGCTTATGATATGTTGCTGGCATCTGGAGAGCAAGTCAGTGTGGCTTTACTTTCGCTGGCTTTGGATAAAAGAAATATAAAATCTGTACCTCTTTTGGCTCATCAGGTGGGTATTAAAACCAATGAGTTGTTTTCCCGTGCTCGTATTGTGGAGATTCCGACAGAAACCTTGTATCAACATTTAAATGAAAAAGATGTTTTGCTAGTAGCTGGTTTTCAGGGAGTGACTGGTCAGAATAAGATCACTACTTTAGGAAGAGGTGGTAGTGACACTACGGCAGTGGCTATGGCTGTTGCTTTAAAGCAATCCAGCTGTGAGATTTTTACAGATGTTCCAAAAATTTATACTGCTGATCCAAGACTCATTGCTGATTGCAGACAAATTTCTCATTTAAGTTTTGAGGAAATGATGGAAATGTCTTCACTAGGTAGTCGTGTTCTACATAGCCGGTCTGTGGAAATGGCTGCTAAATTTAAAATAAAAATTCATGTTCGATCCACTTTTGAAGACGGAGAGGGCACTTGGATTGTACCAAAGGAGGAATTTATGGAAAACCCAATTGTTTCGGCTGTTACACATGATGAACGAACAGTAATTATAAAAATGTTTCCACTTCCCAGAAATCTGGAGTTTATAACTAGGTTGTTTAATCAACTGGCAGACAAAGGCATTTCTGTGGATATTATTTCACAGAGTCAACACCAGGAAGGCCAAAGGTTGGCTTTTTCTATCCATACAGAAGATTTGGAAGACACTAAGAAGATGATTTTTAAATTGATAGATAAAAAACAAGTGATCATTATTGAAGATGTAGCCAAGCTATCTATTGTTGGGGTGGGTATGGTAGGCCACCCAGGCGTGGCGGCCAGCTTTTTTAAAGTGTTAAACAAGTTAAACTTGGAACTGCATCTGATTACTACCTCTGAAATTAAAGTCAGTGCTATTATTGATAAAAAATATTTATCATCAGCCGCCAAAGCTTTACATGCAGAATTTAAATTAGGATCATAAAGAATGAGTTTTGAATATAAAAAAAATAATTTATGTTTGGTACAGGGATCACAAAATGTTTCACTTCTGGATCTGGCACAACAAAATACGGAACCTGCTTATGTCTATGACATGAATGGTTTGTTGGATCGATTAAGATTCTTTAAAAAACATATTGCTCCAGCACAAGTATTTTATGCAATGAAAGCCAATGCTCATCCTCAGATTTTACAAACTTTTGTACAGGAAAATAGTGGTGTAGATGTTGTATCCGGAGGGGAAATCCAATTGGCTTTAAAAACTGGGTTCAAAGGGAAAGATATTGTATTTTCCGGAGTGGGAAAAACCAAACAGGAAATCCAATTAGCTCTGAAAGCGGATATTTTTCAAATCAATGTGGAAAGCCAATCGGAGTTGAAAAGAATTGGGGAACTGGCTCGAGCTGGAAATAAAAAAGCGCAAGTGGCTTTTCGTATGAATCCAAATATTGATGCACAAACACATCCTTATATTACTACTGGATTAAGAGAAAATAAGTTTGGTATGGATGAAGGAAATCTCATGGCTTTAAAAGATATTTTACATAAATATTCTGATTCTTTATGTTTACAAGGTTTAACTTTGCACATTGGCTCACAAATTCAAAATTTAAAACCTTTAAAAGCCAGTATTCAAAAAATCATTGAACTCTACAAAGAATTGCAGAAAGAATTTGATTTAAAAACTCTGGATGTTGGCGGTGGTTTGGGTATGGATTATAAGTCGGATCAAATGGATTCGGATTTACAGACCATAAAGCAATATGGATCTTTTTTAAAAGAACTTTCAAAGGAAATTAAAGGACAAATTTTAACAGAGCCAGGGCGTATTATTACAGGTCGCACGGCTTGTTTAATAGGAGAAATACAGTATTTGAAAAAAACATCTTATAAAAATTTTATTATTTTAAATACAGGTATGAATCATTTGATGCGACCTTGTTTGTATCAGGCTTATCATCGCATTTTACCCCTACAGAAAAGAGAAGGTTCCGGTGTAGTGTATGATGTAGTAGGGCCAATTTGCGAATCTTCAGATGTATTAGGGCGAGATCGTCTTTTTTCAGATTTAAAGGAAGGAGACTTTTTAGCTATCATGGATACAGGAGCTTATGGGGCAGTGCTGGCAAATACTTATAATGCACACCCTTTACCCCAGGAAATTTTTATTTCTCAAGGCAAAGTACTGTAGAATTTATCATTCTAGTATGTATTCATTAATTCATTGACAAAATTAGGATTACTAAGAGAGTTGATGTAATATATTAAATAAAATTAAAGTCGAGTTACTCTTGTGTCGAAATAAATAAAACAAGGGAGGGATAATGAAATTATTTGTTCTTATGTGTATTTTTTTAACAGCTTGTATTCCTCAAGGTCGGGATTCATTTGATTCACCCACATCACCGAGTAATACTCAGTCTAATATAGATGTAAAATCTCCTTCTTCTGAGAATAAGGATTATTGGAATGAAGGAGATTATTATATGTATGTTAATACACTGAATATCACAGTAAATGTAAAGTATCTTGATCACACTCCAGCGGATGAGTTTGATTCAGGGCGTGTTGTGGGTTTTTTGAAACCGACGGAGTGTTTATTGTTCGATAAGAATACTTCTAATCTTATTTCATTTCATTCAGTAAAATCATTTTTGTGCAGGGGTGATTGTCCAATTAACCTAATAGGTTGCAGGATATGCCCTAGTATCCCTGGGCATTACAATATTATAGAAAGATTTCAGGCATGGGAGTCTAATTTTGAAGCACGCAAAGAATCTCTTCCTTCTCATTCCGAATGTAAAAATTTGAGAGTCATGTTGCAATAATATGTTTATTTCTTGAAGTCATTAACCAGGGAGCATAGATTCGGATAATTTCTTTAGCTCTTCTTTTAAAATGGTGTGCTCGGGTTGTATGAGTTCAGGATCTTTTTTTATTAGCTCTAAAGCTGATTTTTTAGCCAGTTGAAGCAAACGGCCGTCTCTAACTAAAGAAGCTACTTTAAACTCAGGTAGTCCAGATTGTCGAACACCTAAAAATTCCCCTGGCCCTCTAATTTCCAGATCCGCTTCTGCAATTTTAAAGCCATCCTGTGTTTGTTCCATAATGGATACTCTTTCTTTGGCTTCCGGTGAAAAACCATTGGACATGACTAAAATACAATAGCTTTTATAAGCTCCTCTACCCACTCGACCTCTTAACTGATGCAATTGAGAAAGTCCGAAACGCTCGGCATGCTCTACAATCATTATGCTGGCGTTGGGGACATCCAATCCCACTTCCACGACTGTTGTACTCACTAATATTTGGACATCTCCTTTTAAAAACTGTTCCATTATCTCTTGTTTTTCAACAGAAGGTAGACGACCATGTATTAAAGCGATCTGAAACTTTGGGAACATTTCTTTTAACTTTTCATATTCATCCATTGCATTTTTTAAATCCACTTTTTGACTTTCTTCTACTAGGGGATAGACGATATAAGCCTGTCTACCGGACCTGATTTGTGATTCCAAAAAACTTAAAACTTGTTTTCTTTTGGATTGATAAGTTTTTCGGGTAATAATGGATTGTCTTCCAGCCGGCATTTCATCGATTACTGAAACATCCAAATCACCATATAAAGTCATGGCCAGACTGCGAGGAATAGGTGTGGCTGTCATAACCAGAAAATGAGGATAATTTCCTTTTTCCTGCAAGAGTCCTCTTTGTTGAGCGCCAAAACGGTGTTGCTCATCCACTACAACTAGTCCCAATTTTTTAAATCGTACAGGATCTTGAATAAGAGCCTGTGTTCCAATACATAAAGAAGTGTAACCGCTGGCCAGTTTTTCCAATGTTTCCCTTTTTTTCTTGGCTCGCATACGTCCGGTCAGTAAAGCGGTTTTTATTCCCAGTGGGTCTAAGAATTTTTGAGCTGTTTTATAATGTTGTTCAGCTAAAATTTCTGTGGGGGCCATAATCACAGCTTGCAAACCGCTTTCTATTACCTGACAGGCAACTATTAAAGACACAATTGTTTTTCCACAACCGACATCACCTTGTACCAAGCGATGCATTGGTTGTGTTTTTTGTAAGTCTTCACTGATTTCTTGTAAAACTCTTTTCTGTGCAGAAGTAAGTTGAAAAGACAAAGAGTTTTTTAATTGTTTTACTAATTGACCTACAGGAGCAATAGCAATTGTTTTTTCTTTTTTTAATCCTGCCTGTCTTAAGGCCATAAGAGTTTGTATAAAAAAAAGCTCTTCAAAAATTAAACGTTTTTGAGCTGGAGCTTGAAACTCTAGATACTCTTGAACTTTATCTTTATCAGGATGGTGAATCAGTTCCAGTGCTTTACCCTTGTCCAATAGCTTATGCTCTTTCTTAATCCATTCCGGTAGAGGATCGTATGTTAAAAATTCTGAATTTTGTTTTAAAGCAGTAAAAGCTGTATCAATGACCTTTCTGATTTTATTTTGGCTGATTCCCTCCATCTCTGTGTAAATGGGAACTAATAAAGATTCTTGTGTGTCATCTTGTTTATAAGGATGAATATCAGGATGATGAAGTTCAAAAATATTTCTATACTTGGTAATACGCCCCACAATTTTTACTTTTTGATCGATTTCCAAATTATCAAAGTATCCTCTGTAGGGTAGACGAAAATATTTACAGGAAACATAACCACCTGCTGTTTTAATGCTCATTTGATACATCTTTTTTTTATTTTTTAAGAATAAGGTTTTCTTTTGTTGTATGTAACCATACATGGTGACATAAGAGCCCGGTACTAAGAGGGAGAAATCATCAATAACCCTTTGATCCCTATAGGTTCTAGGAAGCCAATGAATGAGATCTTGCACTATGCAGATGTTTTTTTTGCCAAACATTTCAGCTAATTTAGGTCCTACACCCTTTAAATAACGAAGGGAAGTGTCTGGTTTTAAATATGGATTGGCTTTTCCCAAAGGTTTTCTATTTTCGACTGTGAGGGATATATCCATAACACAACTCATTATATGATTTTCGAGTGGAAAGCAATGCAGATTTTAAAACCTGGAGAATTTTATTGGCAATGCAAATAAAAAGAAAGTAATATCTGGAAAATGGATATTATTATCATCAGTCTTTCCATCTTGTTTTTTCTTGGCCATGCACTCGGCTGGTTTTTTACTAAAACAAAAATTCCTGATCTTCTCATTCTCATTATTATTGGTTTTGTTCTGGGGCCTTCTGTGACAGGACTGATTCAACCGGATGTGCATTTAGGTCAGGCAGGAGCTGTATTATCTGTTATTACTTTGATTATTATTTTGTATGAAGGAGGCTTACATTTGAGTTCCAAAGACTTGATGGAATCCTCTATGTCTGCATTGGGTTTATCCTGCTTGAGTTTTTTTTCTATTACTGCACTGACAACAGTAGCACTATGGCCGGTGCTCCCTCCTTTGTTGGCTGTGTTGGTAGGTGTGGGTATTGGTAGTACCTCTTCAGCCATTGTCATACCGATGGTCAAGCCTTTGTCTATTGAAAAGAAAACCAAAACAGTGCTTTCTTTGGAGTCTGCTTTTACAGATGTTCTGACTATTGTGATTTTCTTAGGTTTGTTGGAATATATTACATCTGCAGACAGTAGTGGCAGTCAGTTTTTTGTTAACTTAGGTTCAACTCCTGTTATGTCAATAGGCATTGGAGTAGGGGCTGGTATTGTGTGGTCTTTTTTGCGAAGAAATACGGAAATTTCCAGACTGCCATTTGCCGGGGAGGCTAGTGCTTTATTAACTTACGGTATTTTGGAGTTTTTGGCTTTGAATGGTGCCATTGGTGTATTGGCTTTAGGTTTTACTTTGGCTAATATTAATCTTCTCCCTCCCCTTCTAAAGCGGTTTTTGGATAATAATCCCATGTCTACAGGAGAGCTTTCTTTGTTGGGGGCAGTGACTTTTCTTTTAAGAACTTTTTTCTTTTTATACCTGGGTATATTGATTCAAATTAAAGGCTTGTCTTCTTTGGCTTGGGCTTTAGGGTTGACAGTGTTAATTTTTGTTACTCGTTATGTTTGTGTTAGATTAATGTTTAGCAAAAATACTTTTTCCAAGCTGGATGCTATCACTGCTACAGTGATGGGTCCCAGGGGTTTGGCTTGTGCGGTACTAGCTACATTACCTTTACAAAGAGGAATTGCAGAAGGAGAATGGATTCAAAATCTCATTTTTGCTATCATTCCTTTATCCATTTTGGGTACTTCTGTGTTTATATCCTTGGCGGAAAAGGACTGGTTCAAGAAGAAACTCCACCCTTGGTTTAAAAAATATTCAGATACAAGTTTTTAAGTTCTTTTTGTCAATTAAATAACAGACTGACTTTTTCAGTTTTGGCTGTTTCCTGTTTCCTGTTTTCAGCTTTTTCAATTCTAGTTTTTCCTGTTTAGCTATTGTGAAAAATTTAGGTTCTTTCTATTGATAGTGTATTTTTTATACTGAAAAACCTATAAAAACAGAGTTTTTATGTAATAAATCAAGTTTTTTAAAAAAAAGCAATATTTTATTTGAACAAGTTCAATTTTTTTGATACTTATTTGAACAAGTTCAATTTTAAAAGAAATATATAGAGAAAAACAAAGAAATTTGGGGGTATATATGAAAATTGTTATAGCTGGTGGCAGTGGTCATCTTGGAAAGGTTTTGTTGAAGCATTTTCAGGCGAAGAAGTATGATATCAACATTTTAACGAGAGATGTGAAAAAAGAAGCTCCTTTTATTGTTTGGGATGGTCAGACTTTAGGTTCCTGGCAAAAGGTCATTGATGGGAGTGATGTGGTGATTAATCTTGCTGGGCGAACTGTGGACTGTCGACCGACTAAAAAAAATTTAAGGGAAATGATGGATTCCAGAATACAATCCACGCGTGTTATTGGTGAGGCTATTGCTCAATGCCACAATCCTCCGAATTTATGGATACAAATGAGTACAGCAACTATTTATGCTCATTCTTTTGATCAGGATAATGATGAATATTCAGGAACTATTGGAGGCAATGAACCAAATATCCCGGATCATTGGCACCATAGCACCAATATTGCAAAAAACTGGGAAAAAACTTTATTTCAATCCAATACCCCTAATACCAGGAGAGTAGCTGTTCGTTCTGCTTTGGTGGTAAGCCCTGATAAAAAAGGATATTTTGATACTCTACTTTCTTTATCGCGAGTAGGGTTGGGAGGGGCTATAGCTGGTGGAAAACAATATGTGTCCTGGATTCATCAGGAAGATTTTATACAAGCTATTGATTTTTTTATTTCTCGAAAAGATATTAAAGGTGTTGTTAATGTTTGCAGTCCTCATCCTCTTCCACAAAGAGAATTTATGTCTTATATACGATCCACTTGGGGTGTTAGGGTTAATGTGCCGATTACAAAATGGATACTTACGATAGGAACTATCTTCTTAAGAACAGATGCCCAGCTTGTTTTAAAAAGCCGTAGGGCTGTTCCCACAAAACTGTTGTCTCATGGTTTTCAGTTTAAGTTTCCTCGTTGGCCGGAAGCGGTTATTGATATAGTGAAAAAATATCAAAAGGAGAATAGAAAGTGAAAAAACTATCAAAAGCTTATCATACCAAGGAAAAGATTCTTACATCAGGTTGGAACTTATTTCAAAAAAAAGGATTTGAACAAACTTCTATGAGAGATATTGCGCACACAGCTCAAGTGGCAACAGGTGCGGCGTATTATTATTTTAATCAAAAAGAAGATATTGTTTTAGAGCTTTATACACGCATTCAAAATGAATGTGAAATACAGAGTGAAAAAATTATTTTAAAAACGAAAGATTTCGAGAAACGATTTTATGATATTGTTCAACTTACTTTGAAGCAATTACAGCCTTATAGAAAAATTGTCCGGGTGGTTGCTGAAAAATCAATGAATATGACTCATTCTATATCTCCATTCAGTACTGAGAATAAAGACATACGCAACAGAGCAATAAAAATTATGAATAAAGTGATTAAAAGCAGTAATATAAAAGTTCACTCTTCTCTTCTCAGTATTCTTCCAACAATATTATGGCTCTATCAAATGGCTATTATCTTATTATGGATTTATGATTCTTCTATTAACCAAAAGAAGACACAACAAATACTCAAAATTAGTTTAAAGGTGGTTTGTATTTTACTGAAAATAAGCACACTTCCTATTCCTGGAAAACAAAACCTTTTACGAATGGTTAACGATATTTCAGTTATGAGTGTAGATATTATCGGAAAAAGCTATAAAAGATCATACACAAAAAACTGAAGAAGGCTAAAGGAAACATCTATGAAAAAAATAAAATTGTTTTTTAATATATATGCTCCCATTTCTGGAATCAACTACTTGGCTTGGGGTTGTGGGTTATTTTTGATAAAATATTTTTTTGATTATCAGGTGGCTGTAAAGATATTTAAAACAGAATGGCCGGTTTGGTCTTATTTTCGGTGGTTCACTACTGATTCACTTTTTGATTCACCTTTTGATTCACCTTTTGAATCTTTAGATATACAATTTGTGTTAGCTTTGTTAGCAGTGGCTTTTCCTTTTATAGTTATAGGATTAGCATTAACTCTTCGCAGATTAAAAACTTTAAATCTTCCAGCTTATTTGAGCATATTATTTTTTATACCAGGAGTGAATATCTCCTTTTTTACTTTACTGATTTTTTTAAAGGCAAATGGAAGTACAGAAGTGAGAAATCCAACTTTTGATTTAATGGATAAGTGGATGCCGCAAGATCTACGTTTTGCGCGTTTGACATCTATTTTTGGAGGTATTTTAATTATCTTAACTTATGTATTAGGTACTTTTATATATTTACTTGTGATTGTAAAAAACAGTAAAGATGGTGGCATACTTTCTGGAGATGAATTTACATTTTACGGTATTTTAACTTTTATTGGCATTCCTTTTTTATCAGGGTTTGTAACTGTTATTTTATTATCTTTTCGTTTTAAAAAATTATTTTTTAAACAAGTATTTTTATATGCGAATATACCTATATTAATAGCACTGGCAAGTTTATCTTTTCTACAGATAGAGGGGATACTGTGTTTGGCTACAGCGAGTCCACTTATTTTTGGTATGAGTACATTGGGTGGTACATTGGCTTGGTGTATAACATCTGGAAAATATAATATAGAATCAAAAACTAGCACTTTAAAGATTTTTTTAGTATTTCCTGTGCTTTTATTATTGGATTTACAATTACCGGAACTCAGTAAAGAATATGCTGTTGTGACAAAAGTATCTATTTCCGCCCCGCCAGAGATAGTATGGGAAAATGTGGGACAGTTTCCAAAAATTGAAAAAGAATGGAAAGGAGTATTATCTCAATTTTTACCCACCCTTGAAGAATCCGTGATAGATATTCCATTGGAGGATATAAAGCCGGGTACAATCAGGAGATGTATTTTTAACAGAGGTGAATTTATAGAGCCTATAAAAGTTTGGAATCCTCCTTATGAACTCACTTTTGATGTGAAAAAGGGAATTAAGCATTACAATAAGTATGGTCAAGTGGTTCGTGGACAGTTTTTACTTTATCGACAATCTAACAATACAACATTATTGGTCGGCACATCCTGGTATCGTTATAAAGTGAGACCGGCTGTTTATTGGAATTTATTTGGTTCTTATTTTTTACATAAAATTCATTACAGAGCATTAAACCATATCAAGCAATTGAGTGAAACTAAATATGTCGATCAAAGATTAAAACAAACTAAAACAAGTTTTCATCCTAATGTGTTTCAGGAGGATTATCTGTAAGAGATTGTTCAATCAGTTGCTCCTGCATTCGGGCCATAGTTTGAAGAAATGGTAGTGTTTTTTTAGGCCAGCCTATATCCACTTTGACAGTTTTAAATCTTATATAGATGAAGTATCAAACAGCGACGACTTCTTTTATTTCCGGGATATGACTTCTTAAATGATTTTCGATTCCCTGTTTGAGAGTAATGGAAGAGCTGGGACAACCGGCGCAAGCTCCTTGTAGTTTTAAGAAGACTGTGCCGTTTTCATAACCGGCAAAAGCGATAAAACCTCCATCCATGGCAACGGCCGGTTGAATGTCTTTAGCTAAGAGCTCTTTTATTTTTACAATAGTAGGAGAAGTTTCTTTTTGTTCTGCATCTTCATCTTTCTCTTTAGAATCATTTCCTTCCGGCGCTGGTGGGTATAAGACTGCCTGTCCTTCTGCTATATGTTCCTGTATCATCTGACTTAAAGGTTCTGTGATCACATCCCAATCCACCCAATCTTCCTTGTTGACAGTGACAAAATTTTCTCCGATAAAAACTTTTGTGGCCCATGGAAAACCAAGGATTTTTTGAGCCAGAGGAGACCTGCCGGCCTCAGAGATATTTTCCACTTCCCATTTTTCATCTGCAATGATTTGATTTAAAGAAAATTTCAATGACTGAGGGTTGGGTGTGCCTTCTGCAGAAACAATAATATTTTTTTTATCCATAACAGTTTCTTTATAGATCATTTATTATTTTTATGCCACTAAATTTTACAATTTATATTTTTATATTTACTTATTTTGTGAAAACTTCAAAAGTTCTTTATCGTTAAAGAATAAGTTTGTATTTTGCAGTAATTATAAAAACTTGCTTTAAGAGTTTAAAGGGATTATACTCATTCCGTTTATAAAAACCGGAGGTTTTATTTCCATGAATACCCCTCAAGTAAAAACAATACTTAGTTATTATTCTTCTGAGAATACAGGAGTGCGTACACAATTAGCCCGCTTATTAAATCATGGCTATTTGGCTGGAACCGGAAAAATGGTTATTCTACCTGTGGATCAGGGGTTTGAACATGGTCCTTTGCAAAGCTTTGCAGGTAACCAGGAAGCTTATGATCCTGACTATCATTTCAAATTAGCTGTCTCTGCTGGTTGTAATGCTTATTCGGCACCTTTTGGTTTTTTGCAAGCTAGTGCTGACAAATTTGCTGGTGAGATTCCTCTGATTTTAAAAGCCAATAATTCCGACAACCTTTACAAAAATTCGGAAGCACCCATTCCAGCTTTAACCGCTCAAGTGGAGTCTGCTCTGCAGTTAGGGTGTGTGGCAGTTGGATTTACTATTTATCCTGGTAGTGCAGAAAGAAAAAAAATGTATGAGGAAGTGGCTCGAGCTGGTGAGTATGCCAGAAAGTACGGACTGGCTGTAGTGATATGGTCCTATCCAAGAGGAAAAGGAGTGTCCAAGCAGGGAGAAACAGCTTTGGATGTAATCGCCTATGCTGCGCACATTGCCGCTCAACTGGGAGCGCATATTATAAAAGTAAAACCGCCATCTGACTTTTTGGAAAATTCTTCAGTGAAAGACTTATTGAAAGAGCAGGAGAACACTTTATCCTCTCGGGTTCAGATGGTTATACAATCTGCATTTAACGGAAAGAGAATTGTTATTTTTAGTGGTGGCCCAGCTAAAGAAAAATCAGAAGTGCTAAAAGAGATACAAGAGTTGGCAAAAGGAGGTGCTTTTGGCAGTATTGTAGGTCGAAATGCCTTTAAGCGGCCTTATAATGAAGGAGTAGGTTTGCTAAAGGAAATTATGGATATTTATAAAGAAGCCAGTGGGTCTTCAAAAAATTCTTTTCCATTTAATAAGTAAAAAAAGATCAGAACAACAGGATTAAAGAACAATGAGTATCGAAAAAAAAGATAATGTTTTAAGAGAAGAAAAAAAGCGAAAGTATCAAGAACTTTTGAATAAAAATCTGTGTGCTTATCCGCATGAATTTAAAAGAACGCACATCAGTCAGGACATTCATAAGCAATTTGATAAGTTGCAAACTGGAGAATCTTCTGAAGAAGAAGTAAGTTCTGCCGGTCGTTTAATGTTGATGAGAGATATGGGGAAGGCCGCTTTTTTTAATATTCAGGATCAGGAAGGTCTTTTACAGTGCTATGTGAAGCCACAGGAGATGAATCAAAGTGCAAAAGATTTTTTTGCTCTGACAGATATAGGGGATATTGTAGGCATTAAAGGAAAACCCTTTCGTACAAAAAAGGGTGAACTCACAGTTCGCTTAAATGATTTTCAAATCTTATGTAAAAGTATTGAACCACTGCCAGAAAAGTATCATGGCCTGGAAGATAAAGAATTAAAGTATCGACACAGGCATTTGGATTTAATTATGGATCCGGAAGCTAAAAAAGTATTTCTACTTCGCTCTCAAGTGATAAAAGAAATACGTGGGTTTTTAGATGAGCGCGGATTTTTGGAAGTGGAAACACCAGTTTTACAACCTTTGTATGGAGGAGCTTTAGCACAACCTTTTTCCACTCATCATCAAGCCTTGGATTGTGATTTGTATTTAAAAATATCTCCTGAGCTGTATTTAAAAAGATTGATCATTGGTGGTTTTGAAAAAGTGTATGAGTTGGGGAAAAATTTTAGAAATGAAGGGATTGATAGGTCTCATAATCCGGAATTTACCATGTTGGAATATTATGAAGCTTACACGGATTACATCTATCAAATGCAACAGTTTGAAGAGTTGGTGTGTCATGTTGTTCAAAAGATCAAAGGGACTTTGAAGTTTGAATATCAGGGTAAGATGTTGGATTTTACTTCACCTTGGAAGAGGTTGAGTATATATGAAGGTATTCAGGAGCGGGCTGGAGTGTCTGTGGAAAAAATGAGTGATGCAGAACTTTTTAAAAAAATAAAATCTTTGGGATCAGAAGTGGAAAAGGCCGGTCAGCGTGGCGATATGATCATGGAACTGTTTGAACTCACAGTGGAAAAACATTTATGGGATCCTTGTTTTATTATTGATTTTCCAAAAGAGATCTCTCCTCTGACAAAAACACATCGTAAGGATTCGAATTTGGTGGAGCGCTTCGAACCCTTTATGGCCGGTATGGAATTAGGTAATGCCTACACAGAATTAAATGATCCAGTGGATCAGAGAAAAAGGTTGGAAGAGCAGGAAAAACAAAGACAGTCCAATAAGGAAGCTCATCCTATGGATCATGATTTTGTAAAAGCCGTTGAGGTGGGGATGCCACCTACAGGTGGAGTCGGCTTGGGAGTGGAACGGTTAGTGTTGTTGCTGGCTAATCAAGCAAGCCTTAGAGATATTATTTTATTCCCAACCGTTAAGCCCTTGAAAGAATAGGGAATGAAAAACATCATTCCAACATTCGTCATTCCTGCGTGCGCGGGAATCCAGTTGCCTGGATGCTTGCGTTCGCCGGCATAACAAGATTTAAAACACCTATAATAAGCGTTTGACAATGGTGTCATATATGATACCATTATTTAAATGACTCTGCAAGAAGCTTTCAGCCAGTTGGCATCTGAAAAGAATATAAAATTTAAGACTCTCCTCAAGATATGCACTCATTTCTTTAAAGGACCAAGAATAGAAGGCAGTTATTATATTTTTAAAACCCCATGGAAAGGTCAACCTTGGGTGAATATTCAAAAGGACAAAAAAATGGCAAAAGTCTATCAAGTCAGACAAGTGAAAGAAGCTTTAAAAAAACTCAAACAAGGAGGAGCTAATGGAAAAATTAAAAAATCTGATTAATCAATATTCCTATCATATTGAATATGATCTAGCAGATAAAATCTATATTGGAAGATGTGCAGAATTACCCTCTTTAACAGCTCATGGAAAAACACAGGAACAATCCTTAAAGGAAATAAAAACAGCAGTATTGGGAGCATTGAAATGGATGAAAAAAGAAAAAGAGGAGCTTCCTGATCCTTTTAATCTGCATAAATTCAGTGGAGAGTTTCGTATTCGCATCTCGCCGGAAAAGCATCGTCAAATTTCTATTGAATCTTCACTCCAAAACATTTCCATGAATCAGTTCATAGTGAATAAACTTTGATTTTAACTGAAAGCTCTTAGAGAGTTTTCAGTTTTCTGGATGCCTGCCTTCGCAGGCATGACGGTCATTGCGGCCTTGAGCTGGAATCCAGTTAACTGGATGCCTGCCTTCGCAGGCATGACGGTCATTGCGGCCTTGAGCTGGAATCCAATTCTGGATGCCTGCCTTCGCAGGCATGACGGTCATTGCGGCCTTGAGCTGGAATCCAATTCTGGATGCCTGCTTTCGCAGGAATGACGACGAAAAATACAGGGATGACGAGACGAGTATTGCAGGAATGACGGTCATTGCGGGGATGACGAGATTCAGGAGAGGTAAGTGTAGCCGGCGAGGCTTTGGCTGTAGTTTTTTAATAATTTGCCGGCTTCCTCACGGGATAAACGATTGTTGGATACAGCCGTTTCTGTAGTCTGCTGAATTTTTTCCATCAATTCTCTTTTATGATAACCAACATATTTTAATATATCGTACACGGAATCGCCTTCCACATGGTGATCCACCACATAACTTCCACTAGGACTGACAGAAACATGAATGGCATCTGTATCACCAAATAAGTTGTGCATGTCTCCCAAAATTTCCTGGTAAGCACCAGTTAAAAAAGCTGCTACATAATAAGGTTTTCCCTTATTTAAATTATGTACCATAAGGTATTTTTCGGTTTTCCATAGTTCATAATTCATAAACTGAGCAACCTTGCCATCGGAATCACAAGTGAGATCCGCCAGACTAGCCCGACGATATGGTTTTTCATTTAAGCGATGAATGGGCATAATAGGAAAAGTATGTTTTAAAGCCCATGAATCCGGCAGACTTTGGAAGACTGAAAAATTAGAAAAGTAAATATCAGACAGCTCGTTGGTTAAGAATTGAAAAATCTCTTCATCATCCTCTTGACCCTCAGTAAGGTTTTTTAATTGAGCGGCGGCTGCACAATAGATGTTCTCAGCCAATGCCACTTCCTGCAAACTTAGAACTCCATAGATAAACAATTGATGAATGTCTTTCTTTTTTTCCACAAGATCATTAAAGGATTCACTGATGGGAGTTTTTTTCAAGGCTTTGTAAATATCATACAAGTCCTTAACAAAAACATGAGTATCATCACTAACAACAAATTCTGTACCCAAGGGTTTTTCTATGAGGTTGGCGGACATTATATTAAAAACCAAAAGAGAACTGTGTGCGACCATAAAGCGCCCCGATTCAGAAATAATGTGAGGGTGTGGCGTCTGTTTTTCATCACAGATGCTTTGCAGATGGTAGACAATATCGTTAACATACTCCTGTGTACTGTAATTGGTGGATGACAAGGAACTTCCTGAACCATCGTAGTCCACTCCTAAACCACCACCCACATCCAGGTATTCCACTTTTGCGCCAAAGTTGTACAGCTCTGTCATCACCCGTGAAGCCTCCCGAATAGCTGACTTGATAGGATGAATAGAAGGAATCTGAGATCCAATATGAAAGTGCAACAGCTTCAGTTGATCCAAAGCGTTTTTTTCTTTTAAAATATTAATTGCTTGAACAATTTCACTGGCTGTCAGACCAAATTTGGATTTAAAGCCGGAGCTTTCCATCCACTTGCCGTTTCCCTGTGTATTCAGTTTAATTCTAAAACCTATCTGCGCTTTTACTTTCAACTCTTCAGCAGTTTTCAAAATAATATTTAATTCCTCTAATCTATCCACAACAATAAAAATTTTCATACCGGCTTTTAAAGATAACAAGGCTGTTTGAATATAATTCTTATCTTTAAAGCCGTTGCATATAATGATTCGATCCGCCTGATTGATTAGAGCCAAAGCAATCAATAATTCCGGCTTGCTTCCTACCTCCAGACCAAAACCAAAATCTCCACCCGATTGAATAATGTCTTTAATGACATAGCTTTGCTGATTCACCTTTATAGGAAAAACACCCTGAAAGTGGCCTTTGTAGCCATACTCATCAATGGCTTTCTTGAAACAAGAGTTAAGTTTACTCATCTGGGATTTGATAATATCAGGGAAGCGCATTAACACCGGTAAACGAATATTCTGCTTTTTTAAATCAGTGATGATTTTATACAGATCCAAGTGAGGACCTTTTAAACCTTGAGGACAGATTTCCACATGGCCACTTGAATTGAGAGTAAAATATTCACCACCCCATACATCCACACCGTAAGAGCGAGCACTGTCCTTTATTGTCCATTGTTTTGTCATTTACTGTTACTCCCAGTTTGCTGCACTTTTTTTCTTTTATAAATAGCATAATGGTTTAAAGGGCTTAATCATGTTGATTGAATTTAAGTCAAACAATGATATTAAGAATTTTACCGGCTTTGTAAATAACTTTTTTGATACTTTTGTCTTTTATGCTGTTTTTTACAGATGATTGAAGTAAAGCTGTCTTTATAGCCTCTTCTTCAGAGGTGTTTATTGAAACAGAGATGGCACCTCTGGTTTTTCCGTTCACCTGAACACCAATATTAGTCACCGATTTTTGAATGAGTTTTTCTTTCCATTTAGGCCAGGAACTCAAGGATACAAAACCTTCTCCCCCTAAAGCGGACCAGATTTCCTCTGCAATATGAGGAGCAAAAGGCATCAATAATTGAGATAAAATTTTTAAAATCCGGTGGCTTCTCACATTTCTTCTGTATAATTCATTAACCAAAATCATCATGGAGCTGATGGCTGTGTTTAAACTCAAACTTTTAATATCTTCGGTGACTTTTTTAATTGTGTGATTCAGTACAGACTCTAAGGATTCACTGACTTCACCCTGCTCAGATAATATTTCACCCTTGTCGTTAAAGCAAAGTCGCCACACTCGATCTAAAAATCGACGGCTACCCTCAATACCGGCAGATGACCAGGGTTTGTCTTTTTCCAAAGGACCTAAGAAGCTAATAAAAATTCTAATAGTGTCTGCTCCATGTAACTCCTTAAGGGTATCCGGGTTGGCTGTATTGCCACGGGATTTAGACATTTTTTGATTATCTTCTCCCAGTATCATTCCCTGATGCACCAGTTTTTTAAAAGGTTCAGGATGGGAAACCATTTTTTGATCGTAAAAAAACTTTTGCCAAAATCTGGAATAAAGCAAGTGACCGACAGTGTGTTCAGGTCCACCCACATACAAATCCACCGGCATCCAGTATTTTTGTTTTTCAAAATCAAAAGGAGCTTTATCGTTTTTTGGATCTGTATAACGCAAAAAGTACCAGGAAGAGGCCGCATAACCTGGCATGGTGTTGTCATCTCTTTTGCCTTTTTCACCGGTTTTTGGATCTGTATAATTAATAAACTCCGGTTGACGAGCCAAAGGAGGTTCGCCTGTCTCTGAAGGTTCATAGTGGGTGGTTTCTAGCAGTTTTACTGGTAACTCTGTTTCATCCACAACTCTTGTTTCTGATTTACCTTTAGCGTTTGTAAAATGAACAACTGGAAAAGGTTCTCCCCAATATCTTTGACGGGAAAAAATCCAATCTTTTAATTTATATTGAGTTTCTTTTTTACCGTACTTATTTTTCTCCAACTCCTGAATCATTTTAGCAATGGCCTGTTCATTATTCAGGTTATTTAAAAATTCACTATTAATGTGTGGGTTATCTCCGATAAAAGGCAAAACATCGCACTCTATGACTTTTTTAATAGCTAGATTGAATTTCTTTGCAAATTCAAAGTCCCTGTCGTCATGTGCAGGCACTGCCATGATTGTTCCAGTACCGTAATCCATTAAAACATAATCAGCGGTCCAAATGGGAATTTCTTCCTTGGTAAAAGGGTGAAGCGCATAACTCCCTGTAAAAACACCGGTCTTGTTTTCAGCTGCTTTACGATCCACATCAGATATACTTTGCACCTGTTTTTTATACTCTTGCACTGCTTTTTTTTGTTCTTCCGTTGTGATCTTATCCAATAATGGATGTTCAGGAGAGAGCACCAAAAAAGTCGAACCAAATAGAGTGTCCGGACGAGTGGTAAAAACTTCTATGGTTTTGTCAGAATCTTTAACAGAAAAATAAATCCTGGCGCCTGTGCTCTTCCCAATCCAGTTTCTTTGCCCTTCTATTGTCCTTTCCGGCCAATCAATAGTGGATAAATCTTTTAAAAGTCTTTCTGCGTATTTTGTGATGGCCAAAAGCCACTGCTTTACCGGTTTTCTAATTACTTCATGTCCCCCTACTTCACTTTTACCATCGACTACTTCCTCATTAGCTAAAATAGTCTTTAGAGCAGGACACCAATTGACCGGTACTTTTTTCTGATAAGCTAAACCGTTTTTAAAGAACTTAATAAATAAAAATTGTGTCCATTTATAATAGTTTGGTTCACAAGTGGAAATTTCCTTTTCCCAATCAAAGCTATAACCAAAAGATTTTAACTGCCGACAAAAATTATCAATAGCCTGCTTGGTAATAACAGAAGGGTGAATACCTGTGCGAATAGCGTATTGTTCGGCTGGCAAACCAAAAGCATCGTAACCCATAGGATGAAGGACATTGAACCCACAACTTCTTTTATAACGGGCTACCACTTCTGTTGGAGTGTAAGAGGCCAAGTGACCAATATGCAAACCTGCTCCTGAAGGATAGGGAAACATACTGAGTGCATAGAACTTGGGTTTATTCCAATCCACCTCTACGTGGAAACATTGAGATTCTTCCCATTTTTTTTGCCACTTTTTTTCTAACTCTATATGATCAAAATTCATTTTAATGAATTAAACAGATTTTTCTATTAAAAGCAATGCTTTTGGACACTTGAAAGCCCTCAGGCGGCTTTCAAGTTTTTCTATATTACTTTTTTCTTACCATGTACGCTCCAAGGACCTTCAAACTAAAACAGATTTTTAATAAAATTTGAAAAGCTTTGTGTATTGTAAGTAGAGAAAACCTATCTTTGAGGGTTCCCGCCTACGGATGGATCAGCGGGACTTAAGGCCAGGGATGGCCGTCCCGACAAAGATAGGTTTTCTCTACTTACAATGCCAATGGATGTGCGTCCCGAAAAGATCAAATTTATCACCTGTAAAATACTTATTTGGTACAAAGCCATAGGTTGCTTTGCTTGAGAAGTTGGGGAAAAAGTAGTAAGACCATCAAGATGGATGTGTTTTTAGAGAGTGTTTTAAAAGAAAATTATAAAAAAATTCCAATTCGCAAAGAAGGTTCTCAGCGAATCTATACACGCATTCAATGTGAAAACACTTCCTGGATGTTAGTGGAATCTCCTATTTCGGAACAAGCGTTATTTACAACAAGATTAAAAGAGCTGGCGGAAATAGGATTAAACGTGCCTGCTATCAAAGCACAAGACGATAAACAAGGGTTTCTATTATTGGAAGACTTAGGAGATCAGGATCTGGAAACAGTTTTTTCTACGCATTCAGAAAAGAGAATCAAATATTATAAACAAGCTATTGATCAAATGCTTTTACTGCAAAGAAAAGCACAGCATCTCAAGTGGCCACGCTTTACACAAGAACAACTATTTCAGGAAATGCTTTGGACCAAGGAACATTTAATGGAGGATTTATTAAATAAAAAATATAATGAAAATTCTTTGAAAGAATGTTTAAAAGAATGGCAAAGTATCAGCCAACAATTAGCCTGTTCTCCTTATGTGCCTGCGCATAGAGACTATCATAGCCGAAATTTAATGCTTAAAAATCAAAAACTGTACTGGATTGATTTTCAGTCAGCAGGATTATTTCCTCGCTATTATGATGCTGTTAGTTTACTTTATGATCCCTATGTTGATATGTCTGACAAAGAAAGAAGTAGTTTGATAGAATATTTTATTAATGGCTGCACCAATTCAAATAGCACAAATGAGTTCATCTATAAAAAATTTTCAAAAGAAGAGTGGCAGATTTGTGCGATACAAAGACTGTTTAAAGCTTGTGGTAGTTTTGCAGGCTTCACTAATTTAAAAAATCAAAACTCTCATTTAAAATATCTTAGTCCTGCGCTTCATCAATTAACACTGTGTTTGGAGTCTATACAACATTTCCCAGTTTTTTTACAATTAGTGAAAGAGCTTAAGACGCAAGTGGAAGAAAATAAAGAGATAAAAGGAGTCTATGAATAAAAACGTAACTCCTTCGCTTAAAGCTTTTATGTTGTGTGCTGGTCATGCTACCCGCTTTTATCCTCATACCAAAACACGAGCGAAAATGCTTATGCCTTTTTTAAATGTTCCTCTGGCTTTTTATAATTTATATTTGTTAAAAAACTTAGGTGTGCAAGATTGGTTAGCCAATACAAGAAAAGAACAACAGAATTTAAGAGAATCTTTGCTGGAGCTATCCGATTCAGCAAATATGCCTTCCCCTGAGTTTAGTGTGGAAGAAAAGCTTTTAGGCTCAGCTGGTGGTTTGTGGCAGGCACGTTCTTTTTTTAAAAGAGAAAAGTATTTTTATTATTTAAATGGAGATAGTTTTATATGGCCGATTGAAGAAAATGCTTTGTTAGATTTTTATGAAGCTCATGTTAAAAGTCAGTCATTGGCTAGTTTTTTAAGTATTCCCTCTCAAAATCAACAAGGAGTGTTGTGGGCGGATGATAGCAATCAAATTTATTCTTTTTTAAAAAAACCAGAAGGTTCCAATATAAAAGCTTATGATTTTTGTGGATTGGCTTTATTTTCAAATGAGATTTTAAATGAGTTAAAGCAAGATGATCACCATATTTTTAAAGATGTTTTGGAAAAACTTTGTTTGAAAAAGAATCTTCGTATACATGTTTGTTTAAATATAAAAATGCTGGGCATGAATCAACTGACTTCTTATTTAAAAGGGGTGGAACAAGCATTGACCAGTTTGATTTATGCTCATTCATCCAGTAGGTATTTAAAACAGGTATTAAATTGTTTTTCTCCAAATTGGTGTCAATTTTCAGATGAAAACTATATATCCGCTACTAAACTACCTTCTATATTAAAGGAAAAATTAAATAAAAAAAATTATTTATTCTGTGGTCAGCAAGTACAAGGCTTGGAGAATCTTTCAATCAACAATTTTGCAGTACTGGGGAATCATTGTTTTATTGAAAAACCGGTGACTATCGAAAGCTCTGTTGTGGTAGAGAAAATGAAATTAAAAAATGATTTATCTCATCAGCTTATACTGGATTAACTGGATTAACTGGATTCCTGCTTTCGCAGGAATGACGGAAGTTGCAGGAATAAAACTCTAGGAAAAAGGCTGAATAAAAAAAGTCGCTTAGGGACTTTTCTTATTCAGCTCTACGTGTTTTTTGCTTTCTACTGATCATTTTTCTCTACGAAGTGTTCTTTTTTTCGTTTTTTCTGATATCTTCGATGAATTATATCAAAAATATTATCCTGGCGAACACCTATTAAAGACCCATCTTTTTGAACAGCCATTCCAGCTACCGTGGAACCTATATCCTTTTTATCAGATGTTGCAGTTCCTCCAAAGCCAAAACTTCCTGCCAACATATTTGAAGAATCTGTGCCACTATTAGTTGCAAGATCCTTGGAGCCGCCGCCGCCATAACCTTTAAAGTTTTTGTTGGAATCTTTTGTGTTGGAGTCGTCGGAGTTTATATTAGCCATTTTATCGCCAAAGTGTTTTAATTTATTTTGAAAAGCTTGAAAAGCTTTTTGCTGAGCAGGAGATAGTCGTGTTTGTAGTTGTGAAACATTCATTTGTTTGCCATCAGGTAAAGTAATATTTCCATTCGGATCTATTTTTATATTGTGTTTATTCAGTAGTTTTTTTAGATCTTGTTCACTGCTACTACCACCTCCACCAGCACCTTTCCATTGTTGCAATTCCTGGTTGAAGGCCAAATCTTGTGATGAAGCATCTTGATTATTATTAAGTGTAGGGTCAGGTGAGGGAATTGGATCACCTGAATCTGTGTTACCGGAAGTGTTTGAAAAATTTGTGGAGCCGGTTGTATTTCCTGTAGAGCCGGTAGTATTTCCTGTGGAGCCGGTAGTATTTCCTGTGGAGCCGGTAGTATTTCCTGTAGAGCCGGTAGTATTTCCTGTGGAACCGGTTGTGTTTCCTGTGGAGCCGGTTGTGTTTCCTGTGGAGCCGGTTGTGTTTCCTGTGTAGCTGGTAGTATTTCCTGTGGAGCCGGTAGTATTTCCTGTAGAGCCGGTTGTGTTTCCTGTGGAGCCGGTAGTATTTCCTGTGGAGCCGGTAGTATTTCCTGTGGAGCCGCCATCAAATGTTGTACCTCCATCATTAGATGTAAAATCTGTGTTATCTATATCCTCGTAACCACCATCCACACCAGAAAAATCATCATCTTGAGTACCCCATTGGCTAGCTATATCTCTATTTTTCTGACTGGCTTCATTTAAATTGGAGGCTGTTTTATGCAAACTAATAGCGACACCCGCCCAAAGAGCACCACAGGGATAATTTTGAGCTGAAAAACAAACTCCTGCTTTATAAGTTGCAACACCTGCTCCAACAATGGCAACTGTACCACCAAGTTGTTGTAGCTTTGAATTTTTTTTGGCTGTAGCACCAGCAGAAAGCTGTCCCATTTCACTACTTGTTTGTAAATTTTCCGCATTTTGTATTCTTTGTCCGGTCTGATCATTGAAATCAGAAAAACCGGATTCTTGTGTGAAGTCTGGTTGATTTGGCTGATTGTCGGAAGAAGGGTTGTTATTTGTTCCGCATACACTTCGACATGCGTTCACTATGCAATTTTGAATTCTTTCCAATCTGTTTGAATCCAGGTTTCTGTTATTATGGGTAGAATGCAATTGATTGCAAATTTGACTTTGTCGGTTTCGACAAGAATTACATTCTGAATTATCTCCGTAAGCTGATAGAGAGATAATAAATAAACTTAGTACTAGATACAATTTGTAAAAATCTTTCTTTCTTTCTGACATTTTTTCTCCTTTATTCATTATTTATCGGCAGTTCATTTTGTTCTTGCACAGATGTGTAAAACGTTTTGTAATACGCTCAAAGATGTCGTGGTGAGCGCCACCAAAGCCTTCTTTCATTTTAGAAAGTGTTCTTTGTGCTCCTTTTTCTTTTGTGAGTTTTTTTATTTGTTTTTTACTTAAAGCTAGTTTACCTCTTCCTCTGCGACCACCACCGCCATAGCCGCCAAAGCCACCGCCTCCAGATCCTTTGATTGTGGCACCATTTTCATCTATGTCTGTTACTTTTCCTTTAGATTTACCTTTTCGTCCTCTACCAAACAAACCACTGAAGAAGCCACCGCCGCCTGATGCACTACTATCAGTAGCGCCCGATGCACCATCTGTTCCACCAGATCTTTCAAATTCTTCAGTATTAGGTAATCCCATACCGGCGGAAAGAGGATCGCTGGAAAGCTCTCTTTGCTTACCGCTTCCGCCACCCATACCGTCATTGGTTATGGCCATTTCACTTTCCATATCATCTGTTGGTGCACCACCACCACCGGCGCCATCCTGGATTAAAACAGGATCTTCAGAGACACAAACTCCTCTATTGCAAATTTGATTTTCTTCACAGTCGCTATCGCTATTACAAGATCGACAGTTTGTTGGCCTGGAGCCATCAGAACAATCTTGATCACAAGCTACTTGGGAACCATCGGGGCAATCACCTTTGCCATCATTATTATTTTCTGTGCATTGTTCTTCAGAGTTACAGAATTGTCCTTCTGGACAGTTGCAATTACAGTTGGGATAAGTGAGTGATGAATCAGGGCAAACATCAGAATTTGCTGTACAGTTAGCAGGTGGTTGACCATCAGGACAATTTTCGGAGCAGGTTTGAGTGGAGCCATCGGAGCAAGTGCCAGTGTCAGATTCATTGGACTCACAACCTTGAGGTTTTGATCCATCAGAACAATTTTCGGAGCAGGTTTGAGTGGAACCATCAGAACAAGTGCCGGTTGTTGGGCAGTTGGAGGGTGGTTCACCGTCTTCACAATTTTCGGAGCAGTTTTTTAAAGAGCCATCTCTGCACATGCCGGTAATAGCACGACAAACACCGTTCATACACATTTCGTTGTCGGGACATTCCGCTGTAGTAGTGCATTTTTGTTCCGGTTCATCACAAATCATATTACCAAGAGGATCAGAAACAACTTGTCCTCCTCGTTCTTCACAATTTTCTATATCTGATGTATATTTTCCACCGGTAGCATCACGACAAACCTTGGCAGACCCTAAAGTCATTACAAGATTAAGAATATCCTGTCCCATACTCGCTATATTTGCTTCCAATTTTTTACATCGTCTTTTTATATTTTCGATTTCCTCCACTTTTTGTTGGATATCACCAATCTTTGCTTTAAGTTTTTGTAAATCTGGTTGTCCTGCTGCAGCTATGAGTGGATTTGCTAGTAATTGAGCTTGTACACTTAAGCATTTAGTTCTTTCTGTTTGATAGGTTGTACAAATTTGTGTTTTTTCAGTCTCACAGGTTTGTTGGCATTTTTTGATTTTTCCATTGCATTTTTTGCGAGCGGCAACGCCTATACCGACTCCGGTTGCACTGAGCATAGCTATTGTCGTGCATAGTTTGTTTATGCTTCCATTGTCTTTCATGAGTAATCCACCGGCTCCAGCAATAGGGGCGCCATACTGGCCAATAGTTCGAACAGCCTGAGCGGCTGGACCACCTAAGGCTTTTACAGGATTTTCACAGACATATTTTGCTCCATTTTTTTCATGTTCCAAGCTCTCTCGACAGGCAAATTGAGCATTATCATCAGGACCTGCTCCGGCAATATCATCCAATACTGGTGCGGCATCTTTGCTCGCCTCTTCGCATCATCAATGGATTCATTGTCAGGTATGACAGTTGGACCATCCTGTGATGCCATACTACAATGGTTGTTTAGTGTAGGACTATCACAACTCAGATTACTAACGTTAGTAGAAGATGCAACCCTTCGCTCTGGCTCTGCTGAGTTTTCTGCTGGTGGTGTTCAGCTACTGTCTGGAAGTTCTGGGCTATCTGGACTACATTCACTTATCCATTGTGTGCTACTAAGTGCTGTTTCAGCTTTTTTGTAATAAACTTTTACAACTCTGGTTGTTGTTTCATCGCTCATTTAGTGCCTGATACTGTTGCTTGGCGAACCCCTGGAACATGTTATTTCCAGTTCATCTTCATCCGTATAAAACATCCTGTAGCAATACATTGTTACGTTATGGTCTATTTCCCTTTTTGCTACCGTTAGTCCATACATGTCTTTACCTTCTGTAAACCTTTAGCTTCAGGCCCCTCTAAATTTGTTACATATTAGCTTGTACTTTATTGAATCTGTTTTATACAATATTTATTTACTTTTTTTGACATAGAGTGTGAATTTGTGCTCTTGCAGTGTTGTAGGCAGCAAGATTAGTATTTAATTTGATTGACAATATTTTGTATTGGCCGATTGTGAACTGCACAGAGATAAAAGGAACAAATCCGAGTAAAAAAGAAGTGAATAGCAGATTAATGATTATTTTACAAAAGTATTTCACTTAAAAATTCTCCAATTCAAATATCCCATTTTAAAAATCCTTGTTAATCTTTCCTCTTCAAAACTTCCAGCTTGCAGATCCTTGATGAGAGTTTGTCTAGAAAGTTCAGATAAACTGAAAAGCCACCTGGGGGCTTTTCAGGGGTCCAAGCGAAGCGTCCCGAGCAAGCTGAATCTTTACAGACAAAGCTAATTAAGTAAGTCCAAAAGCATATAGTATTCAGAACCACTGTGGTCCTCTCCTCTGGATTCCTGCTTGCGCAGGAATGACATTGTTTAAATTAAAAATCGGGAAATTTTCGGCAAATCTTTAAGAAAATGCGATAAAACATCTATTCTTTCTTCAGTCAGCGGTAATAAGCTTTAAAATCATCTAAATCCTTCTGACTTTCACAGATAGTTGTTTAATAAGCAGTCATCTGCTTATAAATCAGACAACTTTTCAGACGAAATCTAAGTAATGAGAACACTTGACAGAAAAGCGTAGAAAATTTAACAATACAGGGCTTATGAAGACATGGAATGCAAAACCTGGTGAAGTAAAGGCCGATTGGTGGCTTATTAACGCTGAGGCATGCCCTTTGGGCCGGCTGGCGACTGAAGTGGCTGTTCTTTTAAGAGGCAAGCATAAAGCGGAGTTTACTCCTCATATCGATACAGGGGACTTTGTTGTTGTGCTCAATGCGGATGGTGTGAAATTGACGGGTCGAAAATTACTTAATAAAAAATATTATTCTCATTCCGGATTTTTTGGTTCTTTGAAAACAACGACTGCTAAAGATATATCTCCTGAAAAGCTTATACAAAAGGCTGTTTATGGAATGCTTCCTAAAAATAAAATGAGAGATAAATTAATTCAAAAATTAAAAATTTATAAAACCGCTGAGCATCCTCATCAATCACAAAAGCCGATGGCGTTTACTTTGAAACAGCGAAGCAAGAAAGTAAGCAGCGAGGATAAAGGAAAAACAGCATGAAAACTTATTACGGTACTGGTCGTAGAAAAACATCCACTGCCAGAGTTTTTTTAAAAGAAGGTTCTGGAAAAGTGAGTATCAATGGTAAGTCTGCCGAGGAATTTCTGCCATATATTTCAAAAAGAAAGCAGGCTTTGAGTCCCCTCTATCTTCTTAAAAAGAACACTTCTATGGATTTATATATTACTGTCAAAGGTGGTGGTATGACTGGTCAATCAGGTGCCATTCGTCATGGACTGGCTCGTGCTTTGCTGGAATATTCTTCTGAACATCGTCCGATTTTGAAAAAACATGGTTATCTGACTAGAGATTCCCGTATGGTGGAAAGAAAAAAACCAGGTCGTCACAAAGCCAGAAAAAGTACTCAATTTACCAAACGATAGTTACAGTTTGTCTTTTTTAAATGACTGGATTCCGGCTTTCGCGAGAATGACAACGAAGACAGAAATGACTATTTTTTTTAAATGACTGGATTCCCGCGTTCGCGAGAATGACGAGTATTGCAGACAAAACCCTCAAACCAAGCGATAATTACAGTTCGTCTTTTTTAAATGACTGGATTCCGGTTCAAGGCCGGAATGACAACGAAGACAGAAATGACTATTTTTTTTAAATGACTGGATTCCCGCGTTCGCGGGAATGA
Organism: Bdellovibrionales bacterium; assembly: GCA_965226095.1. GTDB lineage: Bacteria > Bdellovibrionota > Bdellovibrionia > Bdellovibrionales > UBA1609 > JANQSP01. Next base: position 537,523 of record OZ245336.1, read on the forward strand.
CGAGTATTGCAGACAAAACCCTCAAACCAAACGATAGTTACAGTTTGTCTTTTTTAAATGACTGGATTCCGGCTCAAGGCCGGAATGACAACGAAGACAGAAATGACTATTTTTTTTAAATGACTGGATTCCCGCGTTCGCGGGAATGACGAGTATTGCAGACAAAACACTCAAACCAAGCTATGTTAAAAATCTTTAAAGGCGGGTCTGTCTGCAGGTCCTCCAAAAACAGAAACAATTTTTTCTCCAACGACTAGGTCAAATACACCCCACTCCGGTTTGAAATAAGTTTTATTCTCTTTAAAAACATGACAGTTTTTGAATCTTAAAACGATAAGCTTGTTATCTTTTATATAATGGTCAGTTAATTGACCTTTTAAAGTCCAACCTCGTGCAAATTCCAGCTTCATAATATTTGTATCTTTATTTTCAAATAAAGATTTTAACTCTGATATGGACATGTGGCTAAGACATTTATGGGAATCCTTTAAAGCTCCCAAGGGAGTACTGTATCCTTCATAGTGTATCTCTTTTGAGTGTCCGGGCAGTTCCTGATCTTTATAACTCAGCTGACAAGCGCCTTTTAATTTCACAAAAGCGGGTTGATTATTTTCCATAAGATACTGTTCCAGAATGCCGGAGATTTGTACGCCAGTGTCGAGTTGAAGGGTGCAAACTGCACCGGATTTGTGAGCCAGTTTTAATCCATATTCACCACCTTTATAAAAAGCGGCTTCTTTAGCCAGTTCATCCAGGACTTCATGGAGTCTTTCAAAGCTTGGAGTAACGAACAGTTGGGGTTGATAGTTGGTGATATCATAGGAATAGTTGACGCAAGAAGTGTCTAAAGGAATTTTTTTTATTTTTGAAGTAAAACATTGTTTGGATTCACCAATAGAGGATAGAAGACCTGCTCCATAAATTTTATAATTTTTTACATCACCAATGAGTCCATACTCAGAAGTCCACCAAATAAATCGAGAGAGTAAGGTGGCTTCACTTGGAGGAGGCATTTGAGCATTAATTTGCTCCAGATGTTTTTCTGCTTCTTGTATTTCTTCTAAAGAGGAATTGGGATTTTCTTTAATATCGCTGAGTTTTCTAATAGCTCGATATTGTTCAAACTCTTCTTTGTTAATAATGGATCTTCGAATCACTTGAGCAAATTTTTTTAAAAAAGAGTTAAAAACAGGATGGATAAGAAAAGGAGTGTGTCCGGCGGCCTCGTGGACAATATCCGGCGCAGGGGTGTAATCAATGTGCTTTGCTTGTCGAATAGCGGTGGCAATAGGTAAGATATTATGTAATTGAAATTCCATAAAGGCTATGGGTGGGATAAAACCGCTGACGGGAATAGCTCTCCAATTTAAAGCTTGCAGTTTTTTATCAATCTCACTAATGCGAGGAATGCGATCAATGGTGATACCTGTTTTCTTTAAACCTTCCAAGTAAGAATCATGTGCTTTTTCTGATAAAAAGATTTTTAAATGTGTCATAATGTATTGCCAGGTTTTATGATTCTCTGAGGTGTAGGCCTCATAGTTTTGCTCAGTAATATGTTTTTTTAGATTTTCAGGGATATTTTGCATATTTTATTATCCTTAATAAAAAGCAGATTTGCAGGAATGACAAGCAGTCACAATTATTTAATATCTTAAAATTTTCAACTAAAATTTCATTTTTTCATCATATTTCGGATATGGAACGATTTTTGCATACGGGATGCAAGGAGAAGAAAATTCGTTACATTGTAAAAACTGGATTCCTGCTTTTACAGGAATGACAATCTCATTAATGAGAGAAATTTTAAGATGAAAAAAAATATTTTATTTTATATTTTGTTATTGCTGATAATGATTCCATTTTACAGTTTTGTAAATACTGGTGCATCAGCGAAAGAGAATAGTATTATTGTCCTGGCAGTAGGAGAAAGCACTCAACTGCCGGCTCCTGCTGGTGCCAGTGTCTGGTTGAGTACGGGAAAAGTTATATCCATTCGGGAACAAACTTTTCAGATTATTATTCAAGCTAAAAAAATAGGTGAGACTTTATTAAATATTGGTCGTACACTTTATCATGTACAAGTCCTATCCAAAGAAAATAAAGCAAAATGGATATATCTGAATCAATTTCTTCGAAATCGAATGGGTTTAAATCTGAATGTTATAAAAGAAAAGTTTTATATTACCGGTCAACTATTACGCATTAAGGATTTCGAAGATTTAGCGCAACTCTGCCAGAAATATAATATAGAGTATTTCTTTCAGGCAAAAGTATCTGTCGATCTTCAAGGTTCATTAAAACAGTTTTTAAAAAAACAAATTTCTCAACAGCAGGAAGTGCTACATGTTTTATGGGAGGAAAAACCTTTAACAATTCTTTTGTCTAATCAACATCCTTATTTAAAATTTTATAAAAGGATATTTAAAAATCAAGGGCTTGAAGTAAGAGAAGATCCATCTATGATTTCCAACCTGCCGGGTATAGAGTTGAAATTGTTATTGGTGGAGAGCAGTCATAACGATTCTTTTCAGGTGCATCTCAACTGGGGTGCTCAATTCATGAGTCGTTTATTAAATCCAAATTTGTTTAGAGATATTTTGTCCTCTGTGCAAACTATGGAACAAAAAGGATTAGCGCATATTCTATCTCAAACTACTCTACTTACAGAGCATGGTAAACCTGCTAATTTTCATTCAGGTGGAGAAGTTTCTATTCCTGATTTTCATCCGGAAACCGGTGAAGGTACTGTCAAGTGGAAACCTTATGGGATACAATTAGATTTTGAAAGCAAGACAGATTGGAACAGTAATATTCATATTAATGTAAAAGCGGAAATCTCTGAAGTGAATCATTCTCAGTCAGCGCGTACATCTCCTTCCATAAAAAACAGTCGTATCAATACTTCTCTTGTTCTAAAAAGTGGAGAAACTATAGCATTAACCACTTTGGTTCGTCGTCAGGGAGGAAAAAGTTTTTCTGCCCCACTACCTGTTTCCCGATTGCCATTGGCTGGAAATTTTTTATCTTTTAAAGGTAAACTTAAAGAACGAACACATTTAAGTATTTTTGTTACAGCTACTTTAAAAAAAAGAAATGCATTGGAATAAATATGAAAACAGATTTTATGAAAATATTAAAAAAACTTCAGAAGCTGCCGCAGATGGATCTGTCAGAACTTAATTCTTCTCAGCACCAGTCGAATGTGCCACAGATTCAGGAGATAATAAAAGATGAATTACCTCCACAATACAGTCAGCGTTTTCTGGATGAATTGTTTGATTTAGGTCCTTTACATAGCTTAATTCAAAATCAGGATGTTAATGAAATTATCGTTAATGGTCCAGATCATATTTGTTATGAAACAAGAAATGAATTACATAAACTATCTGATAGTTTTTTATCTACATTGACTTTTGGTAATTTTATTCATCGTATTTGTGAGGAAGCGGGTATTGTATTAACCCTTGATCAACCTTTTGCTGACAGTAATTGGAGAGGTTGGCGTATTCATTTAGCTCGTGAGCCGGTCGTTGATGTATCTTTTCATTTAAGTCTCAGAAGACACCCTAAGAATCCATGGACATTGGAAAAATTAAAACATCAGGGATGGGCACCTGAGCCTGCCATTCAACTAATACAAAAGTTGATTAAGAATAGAAAAAATATTCTCATTGTCGGTCCTACGAGTTCTGGTAAAACATCTGTATTAAATTCCTGTTTGCAGAGTTTGCCAAAAAATGAACGAATTATCACTATAGAGGATAGCAGTGAATTACTTTTACCTAATACATTGAGTACAAAATTACTCACTCGTCAGCAGGAAAATATAAGATTTATTGATCAACAGGAATTGGTTCGACAAAGTCTTCGCATGAGGCCGGATCGTATTATTATGGGAGAGACAAGAGGGTATGAAGCTAAAGATCTGTTATTGGCCTTAGCTACAGGGCATAGTGGCAGTTTAGGAACTATTCATGCAAATGATCATCGACAGGCTTTATGGCGACTGGAAATGTTGGTACAAATGGGTGCTCCTTCGTGGAACACACAAACTATTCAACAAATGATTGTTTTCAGTATCAGTTATTTATTTATACTGGGTAGGGATCAGGGCGAAAGAAAACTTATGGGTATTTATAAGTTAGCAGGAGTGGAAAAAACCGGTTACTTATTTGAAGCTTTGTTTGTTCATAAAACTGAGTCCCAGTTCCAAGAGTTGTTCCCTTTGCGGGATGGAGGGGGCTGATGACATTAAACAAAGGCCGCTGGTTGTTTTTGGAAACGCCAGTACATCCCTAATATTGTCGGTGCCACTTAAAAGCATCAATAGTCTTTCCACGCCCCAGGCTATTCCACCGTGAGGAGGAGTTCCATATCGAAGAGCTTCAAGGAAAAATCCAAACTTATCCTCGCATTCCTTCTCACTTAGTGAAAGGATTTTAAAAATATTTTGTTGTATTTTTTGATCATGGATACGAATGCTACCACCGGCCAACTCCTGTCCATTACAGACCAGATCATAAGCTTTAGATCGAATACTTCCTATTTGATTATTTTGTGGATTTTTTGCAAATTCCTCTAATAGTTTTACATCTTCATCTACAGGAGCTGTGAAGGGATGGTGACAGGCTTTCCATCTTTTTATTTTAGGATCATATTCCAATAGAGGAAAATCTCTAATCCACACAAATTGATCTTTATCTGATTGTATGAGTTTTTGTTCCTTGCATAAATAACGAATCAACCAATCCAGTGGCTTGTATAGTTCGTGTTTCAATCCAGCTAAAATAAAAACAATATCATTTTCTTTCCCACCAGATTCATAAAATAAACTCTTTAGTTGTTCATTCGGGATCCATTTACTGGCTGGGGAAAGAATTTGTTTATCCGTTCCAGTGGAGCGAATCCAAATCAAACCCCCAAGTCCCAGCTGTTTCACTTCATTAGTGAGAGTTTTAATTCGATTTCCACTAAAACTCTCTTGCTCTGGTACAACTAAGGCTTTTATTAGTCCTTTTTTGTTTAATACTTGTTTAAAGACAGGAAATACTTTTCCTGCTTCTGTGTTTTTTATCTGATCGGTTATATCTTTTGCTTTGAGGGGATTTCTAAGATCTGGACAATCTGTGCCGTACTCCTCCATTGCCTGTGCATAATTTAAAAAAGGAATGGATTCAATGTTTTGATTTTTAAATTTTTTCCATAGAGTACTCACTAAACGACTGTTGATTTCCAGTACATCCTCTTGGTTTACAAAACTCATTTCCATATCGATCTGTGTAAATTCCGGTTGGCGATCAGAACGAAGATCTTCATCTCTAAAGCATCTGGCTAGTTGAAAGTAACGATCCATACCAGCAACCATAAGTAGTTGTTTAATAATTTGAGGACTTTGTACCAAAGCGTAACAAGAGCCTTTATGTAAGCGGGAAGGTACTAAGTAATCCCTGGCTCCTTCAGGTGTGGGTTTATATAGAATAGGGGTGTTAATTTCTATAAAGCCTTGCTGACTTAGTTCCTGTCGAATACTTTGATACACTTCATGAGCGAGTTGAAGTTTATTTTGTAAATATTTCGATCGCAAAGCCAGATAACGATATTTCAAACTTAGATTTTCTGATACATTGTGCTCTTCTGGCAGAAAAGGTGGAGTTTCCGCAAGAGAGAGAATAGTAAAATGTTCAGCTTTTATTTCTATTTCTCCAGTTTTAATTTTTTTACTTATCATTTCCATTGGCCTTGAATAAATAGGTCCTTGAATGGCTACGACACTTTCCAAACTCACAGAAGACACCTCTTCTAGATGTTCTTTTTTAGGATCAACAACAACTTGTACGATACCTGTTTTATCTCGCACATCAATAAATAAGAGACCACCATGATCTCTAATCTTTTTCACCCACCCCATAATCACTGCGTTTTGGCCAGTATGAGATTTATTAATCTCTCCACAAAAAAAATTACGCTTTAATTCTGTAATGAATTTTTGTTTTTTCATTCTTTTTCTACTTAAACTTTAGAAGCTTTAATAGTCAAGACAACATTGATATGTTATACTTTCAATATGATGAGAAAAAAAAACAACCTTTCAATCATACAAAAAAGTTCTTCACCAGGGAAGGTCTCCAGACTCCCTGCCAGACTGGATCCTATACAACTGTATTTAAAACAGATCAGTGTTTATCCTCTTTTGAAGAAAGAAGAGGAATTAGATCTCAGCGAAAAATTTTATAAAACAAGAGATCCTCAGATAGCTAAAATTTTAACTCAATCTAATCTTCGTTTCGTGGTGAAAATTGCAGCTGAATACACTCGCTTCGGTGCGCGTTTGATCGATATGGTGCAGGAAGGAAATATTGGACTTTTACATGCTATTAAAGAGTTCAATCCTTATAAAGGTGTACGATTAATCACCTACGCTGTTTGGTGGATCAGGGGTTATATTCAGGAGTACTTGATGCGGCAATATTCTTTGGTTCGTATTGGCACGAATGCCAAACAAAAAAAGCTTTTTTATCTACTCAAAAAACAACAGGAACAACTTCAGCAATTATCTCAGGAAGATGGTGTAAAATTGATTACTCATTTGAGTGATTTTAAAAAGCAGGAAGTAAAAGTTATGCAACAGCGATTGAACAGCCGTGACTTGAGTTTGGATCAACCTTTATCTGAAGGAAATGGTTCTTTATTGGAACAACAAAATGATAATACAGAACACAACATAGAGGAGCAGATTAATTTTCAGCAACAGCAACATATTATGCATAAAAGTATTAAGAAACTTCGACCTTCATTGAATAAGAAGGAAATATTTGTTTTGGAGCATAGATTACTTGCCAGTGAGCCTCTTACACTTCAGGAAATTGGTCAAAAATTTTCTCTCACCAGAGAGGCTATTCGCCAGATAGAGAGCCGGTTGATTCAGAAAATTCGCCAAGCCTTGTAGATATTTATCATACCTGTATTTGTAGTCATCCCTGTTAACTGAAAGCTCTCTAAGAACTTTCAGTCCTTGCGAAAAGTTTGTCATCCCTGTTAACTGAAAGCTCTCTAAGAGCTTTCAGTCCCTGCGAGAAGCTCGTCATCCCTGCGAAAGCAGGGATCCAGTTGATTGGATTCCGGCTCAAGGCCGGAATGACGACAGTGACAGGGATTTTGAAAGTTATTATTTTAATAAATTGGATAAGTGCTTGGTCAGATCATTCACTGCAAGTGTTTGTCTTTTTCCACTTTTACGATCAATAAGTTCTATGTTTTTTTTCTCTAAATCTCTGGCGCCTATATTGATTCGATAAGGTAATCCAATGAGATCGGCATCCTTAAATTTCACACCTGGTTTTTCCGGCCTGTCATCCAAAAATACATCTATTCCCTGTTTCATAAGAGATTGATATAAGTGTTCAGCTTTTTCAACAGTACTGCCATCCTGTGGATCCAATAAACATAAATGCACTGTAAAAGGTGCCACTGCCTGGGGCCATATTATTCCGTCTTTATCATGGCTTTGTTCCACCACTGCCTGAAGTGTACGGGTGATACCTATTCCATAACAACCCATTTGTACATTGTGTTTCTGACCCTTTTCATCAGAATAAGAAATATTCATACTCTTTGAATATTTGTCTCCTAGGTAAAAAATATGTCCCACTTCTATACCTCTTAATGACTGCCAGCTTTCACCGTCTGGCGCTTTGTCTCCTGCTTTTACATCAGCTTGTTTTTCTGGTGTAATGGCTAAAGAACTGGTGACGAGTAATTCGGTTTCTCCATGTTCTGCCAGGATTAAGAACTCTTCTGATTGACTGCCGCCAATTTCTCCACTATCTGCTTCCACAATATGAAACTTTACTTCCAGTCGGGAAAAAATTTGTTGATAGGCTTCCTTCATTTTTTGATAACGCTTTAAAGCGCTTGTTTCCTCTAGGTCAAAACCATAGGCATCTTTCATAATAAATTCTTTAGCTCTCATTAAACCAAAGCGTGGACGAATTTCATCTCGAAACTTGGTTTGAATTTGATAAAGGCATAGAGGGAGATCTCGATAGCTGTTAATATTATTTCTTACATAATCAGAAATGACTTCTTCATGTGTTGGGCCTAAGCAAAAATGTTGCCCCGTCCGACTGATCATCTTCTGCAATAAATCCGCATATAAATCCCAACGTTCACTTTGTTCCCATATTGTCTTGGGCTGAACCATTGGCATGAGGATTTCTGTGGCACCGGTTTTATCCAATTCCTCACGCACAATATTTTCAAATTTTTTAATAGAGCGAAGAAGAAGAGGGCCATAAGTGAAAATTCCGGCTGATAGTTTTTTCATATATCCGGCACGTGCCAATAAAGCATGGCCGGGTAACACTGCATCGGCTGGTTGTTCTCTTAAAGTTTTTATTCCTGTTTCAGACCACTTCATTTTATGTCCTTATTTTAAATATTATCTTTAACTGTTAGCATTTTTAAAGCAGTTTGCACTGCGGAAATGGCGATATTTCCTTTATGACCTCCTGTACGGGCCAGTGCTTGTTCTTTATTGTCCGTCATTAGTACACCGAAAATCAATGGCTTGTTTTCTTTCAGGCTGACTTGCAGACAGCCTTGTTCCACCATGTGGCAACAGGCTTCATAATGGGAAGTTTCCCCTTTAATGACTGCTCCCAAGGCGATCACTGCTTGATAGTTTTTTTTGAATAGCCAACTGGTGGCCAAAGGAATTTCTATAACCCCTGGTACTTCCACCCATTTTACATCCTTTATATTGTGTTTGTTTAACTCTTCATTGGCGCCTTCTTTGAGGCGGGCGGAAATATCTTTATTGAAAACGGATAAAACCACTGCTAGTTTTTTTTCTTTATTTATTAAATTACTTTGCACTATTCATAGTTCCTGTTCTTTTTATTTATCCTTTAGTTGTTTGTCATGCCTGCGTAAAGTTTGTTATTCCCGCGTACGCGGGAATCCAGTTCTGGATTCCTGTTTTCACAGGACTGAAAGCTCTTTAAGAGCTTTCAGTTATACAGACATGACATTTTATTCTATATATTCTAGTTCTAAAAACAAGCATCTCTCTCCGAAGTATAAATTATTTTTCTTTCAGTGGCACTGTTTCCACAATCTCTAGGCCATAACCTTTTAAGCCTGCTCGTTTATGACTGGAATTACTGATGAGGCGAATCTTGGAAACTCCCAAAGCTCTTAATATCTGAGCGCCCACTCCATAGTTTTTTTCATCCGTTCCAACACCCATTCCTGTGTCTATCCCTGATTTAGATTCCGAACTTTTTTGTGTTTTATTAAGATAAGGTTTTATTCGATTAAGCAATCCGTTTGTTTGATTTTCCAGTCGCAAATAAACCAGGACACCTCGACCAGCTTCATCAATTTTTTTTAAAGATTGACGAAGATACCAACCACTGCGGGTCAATTGTCCTCCAAACAGATCGCCAGTGATGCATGCGGAATGAACTCTGGTGAGAACCGGCTGTTGATCAGCTATATTTCCCTTGGAAAATACAAGGTGTTCTCTATCATTGATTGTGTCGTGAAACACAGAAACTTTAAATCCTGTGCAAATGTCAGATATAAAAGCTGCCTGAATTTTTTCTTCCACAAAACTTTCATGGATAAGTCGGTAACGAATGAGGTCTTCAATACTGCCGATTTTGATTTTATGTGTTTGAGAAAATATTTTTAAATCCGGAACACGGGCCATACTGCCATCGGGATTGATAATTTCGCAGATGACGGCCGCTGGGTTCATTCCAGCCAGCCGGCACAAATCCACACTGGCTTCTGTATGACCAGCTCTTTTTAATACTCCACCTTTATGAGCGCAGATGGGAAAAACATGGCCCGGGGAAATAATATCAGCAGAGCTGGAAGAAGGATTGGCGACTGTTTTTATAGTATGTGCTCTATCAGCAGCGGAGATTCCTGTAGAAATATTTTTGGCGGCCTCCACGCTTATTGTAAAAGCGGTTTTATTTGGAGAGAGATTTCTTTCCTGATCCACCATAAGTGAAAGAGAGAGTTTTTTTACTTGTTCCTGAGTGATGGCTACACAAATAAGTCCCCTGGCTTGTTGAGACATGAAGTTAATGGCTTTTGCGTTGACAAAATCTGTAGGTAAAACCAGATCGCCTTCGTTTTCACGATTTTCATCGTCAACAATGATGACCATTTTACCGGATTGTAATTCTGCAATTAATTCTGGAACAGAATGAAAGGACATAAGTACTCCATCAGTTTATTTTCTTTGTACTAGTTAAGATTGGTTCTGACAACTGTTGAAGAAAATTCGTAATTTCACTGGATTCCGGCTCAAGGCCGGAATGACTGTTATGTCTGCGAAGGCAGGGACTAGTCAGCTGGATTCCGGCTCAAGGCTGGAATGACCAAACTTCTCGCCGGAATGACTGTCATGTCCTTGAAAGCCCCTTAGGAGGGCTTTCAAGTTTCAGGGATCCAGATAAAAAAAAGGGACAATATTTTGTATTGTCCCTTTTATGAAGTTTTATTTAATTAAGCTTTATTCAGTAGTAACTTCAGCTTCACACTTGTTTTCATCATTACAGGTTAAGCCTTCATCACATTTGTTCTCCTCGTCTGCTTTACATGCTCCACCATCAGCTCCTTCAGCAGCAGCAGCTTCTTCAGGCTCTTCCCCTAGGACATTTTTTTCACAACCACTAAAATCAGAGTCAGCAAATTCGACACCAGTAAAGTCTGCATTAGGAACTACTTTTACATCTCTGTCTGCACAAGCAACAGCTTCGTCACTTTCTCCACCGCAAAGAACTTGATCTTTCCATTGAGAACTTACTACCAAACCTTCAAGTTTGCTTTCTGGTACTTCTACACAGTAACCTGAATCTATAGTTTTTGAGAAATCACCTGATGCTACTGTAACCAGTCTTCCTGCTAGTAATCCATTGCTAACTGTATGAGAAGATGCTTCTTCTGATTGAGCTGTATCAGATGGTGTACCTTTATCATCTTTGCCACAAGCTGTGAAGGCCAGAAATAGACCTGCAATTAAACTAATTAATAATGTTTTTTTCATAATAAAATACCTCTTCTTTTTGTAGAATTAAACAATTATGGATAGTTTACATAAAAAAAAAATTAGCTGTCAACTGTAGTATTTACACATTGAATAAATAAAATCCATCAAATCAGGGTTTTATACCTTATTAATGCAGTTAGACACAGAGAGTCTTTAATTTTTTTTAAGCTTTATTTTTATGAAGAAGCACTAAATAATTAGTTTTTAAAGTTTTTATTGTTGAAACACTAGGACTAACATCTATGTTTTTAAAAATTCGCAGGGGTTTTCTAATCTTCTAAACTAAAGTCTGAATTCTTTTGATCCAATTCAAAAGTGAGATAATCATCTGTTTTTTGTAAATGCAGATTGGTTCTCTTTAATGTTTCTGGTACTAAGCATATAGAAATGTCGGATGGATCGCTTCCAGTTTGGTTCACTTTATTAATTGTGAGAGACACACCATTGAGAGCAATGAAAGCTTTTTTGTGTAACAATATATTATCCTTAATAGGTAACTTCAGAGACATTAAAACACTGCCACCGGATTGCTTTTCCCGATGGATAACCTTTGCCAGTCCATCCACATGACCACTCATAAAGTGTCCGCCTATGGAATCTCCTACTTTTAAAGAAGGTTCCAGATTCATCAGCTTGTTTTTTAAAACATCAGCTGACCAGTTGGTGACTTGTAAAGTTTCATGTCCCAGATGAAACCCCATTCCTTCAGAGGAGATATGTTCCAAAGTCAAACAAACTCCATCTACAGCTACACTGTCTCCAATTTTCAGACTTGTAAAATCTTTCTGCTGGGGATGTTGAATTTGTATTTTCAATTCCCCTTTATGTTCTGTCACCTGAGCAACCGGGGACACAGCTTTTATAATGCCAGTAAACATTATTCCTCCGAAGCTACGAAATATAATGTTTCAAGAGAAAATACAACCTGACAAATGAATTCATTTACATCATTCGTTTTTTTAATATTTTGATGATTCTTATCTCTCTTTTTTAATTTGAAATTCCAATTTTAAATCATTAGCATTCAGTAAAATAGAATCCCCATCTTGTAGCTCTTTGGAAAGCAGTTTGTCGGCCATTGGGTTCAACAGTTCTTTTTGTATCAAACGCTTTAATGGTCGGGCTCCAAATTGATTATCAAAACCTTTGTTAGCCAGCCAATCAGCCGCTTTCTTATTCCATTTTAAATGAATGTCCTTTTCCTTCATTCTTTGTTCCACTTCCTGAAGTTGTAGGTTAACGATTTTGGAAATGTGTTCAGGTTTGAGTCTGTTGAATAAAACCACTTCATCAATACGGTTTAAAAATTCCGGGCGAAAGTATTTGTTTAGTTCTTCCATGATTTTAACTTGTTTTTTATGAGATTCTTTTGTCGTGTGTATTTTTTGGTCAATAAAATCTTCAGCTAATGAGGCGCCAATATTAGAGGTCATAATAATTACTGTATTTTTAAAATCCACAGTTCGGCCCTGAGAATCAGTCAGTCTGCCTTCATCCAGCACTGGTAGTAAGAGGTGAAATATTTCCGGGTGTGCTTTTTCAATTTCGTCAAATAAAATGACTGAATAAGGTTTTCGGCGAACAGCCTCTGTCAGTTGTCCTCCGTCTTTATAGCCGACGTAGCCAGGCGGAGAACCAATCAGCCGCGCCACCTGATGTTTTTCCACATATTCACCCATATCAATGCGAATGACTGCCTGACGGGAATTAAATAAAAAATCTGCCAGTACCTGTACTGTTTCTGTCTTTCCCACTCCTGTGGGCCCTAAAAATATAAAACTACCAATAGGCCGGTTTGGATCAGAAATACCGGCCCGGGATCGACGAATAGCATCTGATACCACTGTAACTGCTTCATCCTGGCCAATGATCTGTTTGGTTAAAGTGGCTTTCATATCCATCAATTTATGGGATTCCGATTCCAACATTCTGCCCACAGGAATGCCAGTCCAGCGGGAAAGCACAGCCGCTATTTCTTCCGGGCCTACTTCTTCATTAAGTAAATTGCCACTTGCATGTTCAGTCTCTGATGATGAATTTGTATCTGGTTGAGGTTTTTTGCCGGTTTTAGCTTTAACAGATTCCAAATCTTGTAATTTTTTTTGTAAAGCAGGCAGAATACCATATTTAAGTTCCGCTACTTTATCCAGTTGCCCTTCTCTTTCTGCTTTTTCCAAGTCAGAGCGGGTTTTATCTATTTCCTGTCGAATTTGTTTTAAATTGGCGATTTTTTCTTTTTCACTGTCCCAGCGGGATTTTAACCGTGAGTAAACTGTTTCCAGTTCTTTGAGCTCTTTTTCTATCTCTATCAATCGTTTCGCAGTTTGCTTGTCTTTTTCTTTTTTAAGGGCTTTCTGTTCAACCTGCAAATGGGTGACTTTTCGTTGAATTTCGTCAATTTCTATTGGTACACTGCCAATTTCCATATTGAGGCGGCTGGCCGCTTCATCAATAAGATCAATAGCTTTGTCCGGTAAAAATCGGTTACTGATATAACGGTGACTGAGTTTAACGGCCGCGACTAGGGCACTGTCTTTGATCCGTACTCCGTGGTAAACCTCATATTTTTCTTTCAGGCCTCTTAAAATGGTAATGGCAGAAGGAATATCTGGCTCCAGCACCATAACCATTTGAAAACGTCTTTCCAAAGCTTTGTCTTTTTCAATAAAATTTCTATATTCTTCTAATGTGGTGGCGCCAATAGCTCTTAATTCTCCTCGAGCCAAAGCCGGTTTTAACATTTGTCCGGCATCCATACTTCCATCCATTCCTCCACCAGCTCCGGATAAATTATGCATTTCATCGATGAAAAGAATAATTTGTCCATTACTTTTGCTCACTTCTTTAATAAGGGCTATCATTCGAGCTTCAAAAGAGCCTCTAAAAGCGGCTCCAGCCAACATAGCCATCAAGTCCAAAGCTATCAGTTTTTTATCCCACAAAACCTGAGGCACATCCTGATTCACAATACGTAAAGCCAAGCCTTCAGCAATGGCTGTTTTTCCCACACCAGGCTCTCCGATAAGTACGGGATTATTTTTGGTTCTTCTGGATAAGACCTCGATAACCCGTCGGATTTCTGTATTCCGTCCAATCACTGGATCTAAACGCCCTTGTTTGGCTAAAGCTGTTAAATCCCGCCCAAATTGCTCTAAAGCGGTTTTTTGTTTTTCTTCATTGTTCATATTTATTAAACTGGTACTAAAACGAAGCTTGTCAATTTTCTAGTTTTTAGAGATAAGCTCTTTATTTGTTAAGAATAATGAGGTGTGGAAAGGCCCTTGAAAATCTGTCAATAACCCGGAAAATCAATTTTTTGTTTGATTTTTACAGTCTGATTTTTCATTATTGACAGTAAGGAAAAGATTTCAGAAAACTAAAATAGTGTGACACTTAATTAATTTGAATTATAAATATAATATCCTTAATAAAGGAGAGTATTATGAAAACAAAAAAGAAGAAAAAAGTAGCAGTCAAGAAGAAAGCTACTAAAGGTTCTAAGAAAAAGAAACCGGTAACGAAGAAGAAAGCTACTAAAGGTTCTAAGAAGAAGAAACCGGTAACGAAGAAGAAAGCTACTAAAGGTTCTAAAAAGAAGAAGAAATCGGTAACGAAGAAGAAAGCTACTAAAGGTTCTAAAAAGAAGAAGAAACCGGTAACGAAGAAGAAAGCTACTAAAGGTTCTAAAAAGAAGAAGAAATCGGTAACGAAGAAGAAAGTTACTAAAGGTTCTAAGAAGAAGAAGAAACCGGTAACGAAGAAGAAAGCTACTAAAGGTTCTAAAAAGAAGAAGAAATCGGTAACGAAGAAGAAAGTTACTAAAGGTTCTAAAAAGAAGAAGAAATCTGTTTCTGTAAAAAAAACCAAACAAAAAGACAGACTTTCTAAAGCACAAACAGCTGAAGAAATAAAAACTCTCATTCTGCCATTATCTTCTCCGCTGGAGGGCACAGAGTCTTTTGAAGAGGAAGAAAAAGGCTTTGTGGAGGATTTTTCACTATTAGAAAAATCAGATGAGAACTATGTATTTGGTGGTGGAAGTGAAGAAGAAGAGAATTATGAGGATAGCGATGAAGAATCTAGTACTTCTCCGTATCAAGAGGATGAATCCAGTTTTGAGGAGGAGGATGATAATTTTGAAGATCCTTCTATCAGTTTATTTGATGATGAAGAGGAAGATGATTATTTTTAATGTGAAGTGTGTAATAATTACATATTTAAAGGCAATAAGATGCATTTTTAAGTCTAATGGAGTGTTTTTGCGATGCATATAACTTATTACTTTACTTAATATTTGGCTTAATATAACTTGACTCTGTTTTAGCTAATTGAAAAGATAATGTATTAAACATCATATTATTTTTTAATACGCTGAAGTTAAAGAAAGGAATAACAAAATGAAAAATATAATTTTATTAATAACAGTGCTATTTTTAAGTCTCATTGGTTGTACACAAAGTACCACTTCCGACTTGAATATTTTAAATAAGGGATTAGTCCCCATGAGAATTCAACAAGATGGGAAAACTGTCCTTGAATTAGCGGTTGGAGGATGTGTTAATTTTGCTACACAAGACGAATTTTTAACGCTGACTATACAGGAAAATGATACTAGGGGTCTGTTGGGAATTTATCAGGATGATTATATTTGTTCCAATGATCGTGACTTAAAAAAGCAAAATCTGAGCAGTTGTAAAGTAGGTAAAAAATCAATAATTGTAAAACAAGCCGGAGGTTTTTTAGCCGCAGATTATCATATATTAGTGGAGGGTGTAAAAGAAGCTAAAAAAGCTACATTGGAAGCCGCTGGTGATGATGAAGAAGCCAAAGCTGAGGCAGAGAAAGAAAAGTACAGTTTTAGTAAGTGCAAGCCTTTGAAAGAAGAAGCAGCAGCGGCAGCAGCGGCAGCAGTGGCAGCAGCAGCAGAAGATAAAGACTAAGTAATTTTTATACAGTGATTTTAGTGAAAGGGGGTTTTTATAAAGCCCCCTTTTTTTTATCTAAAAACTAGGAAACTCTCCATTTTTTCAGGTTTATTATCCGTTAAATTTTAAAAAAATCTTCAAATTTTTAATTTAGTTATTGCATTGTTTATATACATATTGTACTGCATTATACACACATAGTAACAAGGAGATAAAAAATGAAGAAAATTACTATTATAGTTATTAGCCTGCTTTGTTGTGCTTTTTTACTTGGTTCCTGTAACACAGAAGATGATAACCCACCACCACCGGCAGACCACAATGAAGATGATAAAAACGATAAAGGTGATGATCCTCCAGATCCTAAGCCAGAAAATCCAGCTAAGCTTGATGATAAAATTAAAACTAGTCAGCCTGCTTCAGGAAAGGCTACACCAGAGGAAAATACTACCTCTGCAGACACTCCTGAAGAGGGAAATAATGACTCTAGCTTAGAAGATGAAGATGAACTTTCTCCAATGACAGATGATGAAGGTTACTACACTATTCTTAATGCTTCAAATGATTCTGAGCTCATAATTTCTTTTTTCTCTTCCGGTAATTCTCGTTCTAAATATTTTATAGTGCTTCAGGAAGATAATTGTGTAAAAGTCACTGAAGCTCAATTTTTAAATGATATATTTGAAATCACCCTTATTGATAACGATGATTTTGAAGAAGAGCTATTTTGTGGCGATGAATGTTTATTTGATGACTGTATGTCAGAATGTGTTGCTAACAACTACGAAGTGGATGATGGATGGGTTTACGATTCTGTTGAATTATCTGATGGTCCCAGTACGAGTGAAACTTGCGTTCCACTGCTGGAATTTGAATCAGCTGATTCTCAATAAATAAAAAATATAAGTTTGGCGGGAAAAGGTGGTTCAACTTAGTTGTATTCGACTCAATAAGTTTATTTCATGTTGTGGATTTTGTTCCAGAAGAGATGCGGACGGATTCATCAGAAATAAAAAAGTAATAGTTAATAATGTAATGGTACAGGAACTGGGATACCAAATTAATCCTCATAAGGATCAAGTAAGAATAGATGGAACGATTTTACAAATTCCCACTCGCAAAATTTATATTGCGTTTAATAAACCAAAAAAAGTGCTCTCTTCAACAAAAGATCCAAAAGATCGGGTGTGTATATCTGATTTTTTTAAAAAACGAAAAAATTTCAGAATTTTTCCGGTGGGTCGTCTGGATTGGAGTTCGGAGGGTTTGATCTTATTGACCAATGATGGTGATTTTTCTGAGAAAATTCTTCAGCCGAAAAATAAAATTCCAAAAACCTATGTTGTAAAACTCAGTGGTTCGGTTAGTTCCAAACAGCTGGATCGACTTGTAAGAGGTGTCAGCACAGAAAAAGGTCGATTCAAAGCTTTGTATGCTCAATATATCAAAGCTACTGGCAGGAGAAATAAAAAGACTGGCGCTTCCACCTGGATTAAAATTATTATTGATGAGGGGAAAAACCGGCAATTGCATCACATGTTTAAAAGTATTGGGTTTTCTATCAGAGTGCTCAGGAGAGTGGCTATTGGCCGATTAAAGTTAAAATCTCTTAGGCCAGGGGAATCTTTTTTACTCAGCCCTTCGGATATGAAAAAATTATTTCTTTTGCCTATGGAACTAAAAAAATAGCCGCTAAGTGATTTATCTTCCCCTTAAAAGGTCCTTAAGAGACCTTTTAAGTTTTCAAACGTTGTCATCCTTGTGAAAAAATTCGTCATTACTACGAAAGCAGGAATCCAGTATCTTAAACAATGGCTAAACAGTAAAAGTCACCTGCGGACTTTTCAAGGGCATGACGACATCTACGGGAATCCAGTCAAATTATATCTGTTTAAAACTTTACTTCTTTAAAAGTTTTGTTTTCTTCTTTCTTAAGTTTCCATTTAGTATTTTTATTTCATTCGGAAATAATTTTTCAATCTTGGCGATAAATCTTTTATCCTTATTACCTTTTAGCATTCTTAGCAGTATCTCCTGTTTCCCTTTTTCCATTCCTTTTTCCATTCCTTTTTCCATTCCTTGTTTCATTCCTTGTTTCATTCCTTTTTCCATTCCTTGTTTTTTACCTTGTTTCATTGCTTTTTTCTTATGGAATTCTCTTAAGTATCTGTCACGAGCCTCTTCGTCCCTACGACGTTTTTCTTTTTGTTCCTCTATAAATTCAAGTAAATCGCTTTTTGAAACATTAAACAAGTGTTGTGTTGCTTCCTTCATGTCTCCTCCTAACTTACTAAGTTTTTGATTTTCTTCTACAGTCATTTTCTCTGATCTTTTTAAAAGATAACACCATTTTTCTTTTAAATCAATCAGAGACTTCATATCAGATTCATGAGTTTTTTGAAATTTACTTAATTCCACTACACTAATCTGTAAATCTTTGTTTAGTACAAAATGAGGCTTTTGATCTGATCTCATAGAAAATGAATTGTAATAATTTCTTGTTTGTTTAAACACAGGAAAATCTGTGAAGATTAAAGAATGAGCTGGACAAAGTTTACCGTAACTCATACCTTTCCTTATATCTGCTGTATAGATTCGAGAAAGATAAAATAAAACTCTTTGAAAGAAATTAGCTTGTATGAAATTTTGCATCTCCACATTTATAAGTTCTCCTGTATTAAGTTTCACTCTGATATCCAATATAGAGCTTTTCAATTCCGGTTCCTGGATTAGAGAATCCAAAATTTGAATACTTTTAATAATTCTCCCCTTAGGTAAAGGAAGAAAAGCTTGTAGAAGAGAAATAAGCACTTTTTTGTTAGATTTGAAAAAATACTGAAATACAGTATCTACTTGCAAATTTAAAAAAACAGTTTTTCCACTTTTTGTCCTTTGTGAATAGTTTGATCTATTTATATCTCCAGATTTTATTTTTCCCAATTTTTTACTCCTATGTATTTTTTTGTTTCATTTTGTTTTCAATTGAAAGTCATTGCTTCCTATAAAAAATCTCTGCAGGATTCTGTATGCAAAAATGATTCCCACGGAAATAAAAAGAAAAAGCTTTTTTCTTGATAAAGATTTAAGTAAAAAACGAATCTCGAACAAAGAATACGAGATTCGTTTTTTATATAAAAAGATGATCAGCTAAGAGATATTGATTGTAGAGCTGAACAATAAAAGCCCTCAGGCGGCTTTTATTGTTCAGCCATTGAAAGAACCTCTAAACTGCAAAGCCTCTTGATATTTTTAAAAATCAGATTTTTACATGTTGTTTTGATCTGGAACAGATTTTGCTAGTGTGAAAAGCAAAGCAAATGTGCTACTGTTTAACTTGAAGGCATAAGGAGTAAATAATGTCACAAAACATGGAAAAAACTTTATCTGATTCTAAATCCTTTTGGAGAGGAATGCAGGAGTTAAGGAAGAGTCAAAAAGAGACCAGTCGTCAGATATAAGGATACAAAAATCTATGGAGCTGTTGCTTATTTAAAATCAGATCAGAGTTCAGCGAAGTATGCAGAAAAAGAAGGTTTATTTGTGATTAAAGCAACAGGAAGTAGTGCCAGCATTGTTAATAAGAAAAATTTTGAACCAAAGATATTTGTTTAGGCTAAAGTCTGGATGGAAAGAGCAATTTTTGCGGATTTTTGTTTAAAAAATTTGTGTTTCTAACTTTTAGCTTAGTTTTTTAGCTGATATTTGTTTATACTATGCATACAAAGCTTTAGTGCTTTAGTGCTTTGGTGGTGTGCTTTGTTTGAAAAAGACAAAGTAGGAATCCATAATTTTAAGGATGAAGTGTTTATTAAGCAAGAAAGTGACTGACTAGGGACTGGTAGTAATATGCAAAAAATAAAAATCCAAAAAATCATTTATACTCTTAGCTTATTTTCTTTCTGTTTGTTTTTTATGGAAACTACGATCATCAGATCTGTAGAAGCAGAAGACGCCGCCAGCTCATCAGATACACCATCAACAGATAATGAAGTGAATTGTGCAAAACCGGATGCTGGAGATGGTACAGCTCAAAAAGACAAAAAAGTGTTTTGTTTCTTTTCTCTTAATAATGAAAAGGAATTTCAATATGTAAAGTCAGCGAATGAAATGGAATATCCAAAAGATAGAATGAGCTCTCGTGATGCAAATGGGGATGTGAAATACGAAACCAAAGAAGAGTTTGAACAAAGAAAACAAATGTTAGCAGAAGCGGAAAATAACCCTAATGTGGAAATTGTGGAGTATTATGGAGCTGATAATAAGAATCAAAGTGTAGAAGAAAGATTTAAACAAATGATGAAAGATAAAGCCTGTGATTCACTGGTGCTCTCCGGGCATCATGGGGAGTATTTTACAGGAAGGCAATCTATAGGCGGAAAAAATTGGAAACTGGATTTAAATTTTATGGAAGAGATGTCCTGTCAGCCAGGCTGTGAAGATTGGTTTTCCAATGTAAAAAGTTTATTTCTTATGGGCTGTAACACAGTGAAAGGTCAGTTGGACACAACAACAACAAAAGAAGGTGGCCAGGCAGAAAATAAAAGATGCGCAGATGGCAACACAGCAGACTGCAAAGCACTTTATGTTACAATAAACAATGCGACTGATCCTAATCAAGATAAGGATTGGAATCTGGGTATTTTAAGTCAAGGTACTTTAAATAAAGCTTATAGTTCCACTTTGGATCAAAGTACAAATCCGCTGTCCAGTCGTTATTTAAAAATCTTTCCAAATTCTTCCTTATATGGTTGGAGTAAGACAGCTCCCGGGGTGGGAGCTTTATCCCGTTTCAGTATACCTCGCTTTATTCATATGGTGTCTGGCTTGACTTCTGAGGGCAACCCAAGAGAGAGAGATTTAACAAGGGGAAGTGGTGAAGATGAACCGGATGTGGAATCACAGGATATTGTTAATTTTTTAGATGTGATGAATGCACAGGCTACAAATCCTCAGTGTAAACAATTTACAGCTAAGCAATGGGCAAAGCATTGGGATCTGGGAACTGCTCCTACCTCCTGCTATCTGAATGATGATGACGCCAAAGAAAAATACGAACAATATAAAAATAATGTTTGTGGTCTTAATCAAGCACTGAATACTCAACCCTCTTCAGCTGATGATGTGAAGAATGCTGTTGATGAAATCCTTGATTCAGGACCGGAAGGTATTAAAAGGAATTTTAATCATTTAATGAATCTTGTTGTGCAAAGTAAATGGAAAACACCCCCTGACTGGCATGAGACGGTTAAAGCTACATTACAGGAGAGTGATGAATTAAGAGATGTACTTGTTTATAATTTAGCAGAAGACAAAAATATTGGTTTTAGAAAAAAAGCGGATTATCTTTATTTTTATAAACAAGTATGGGGGGATTCCAAAACTAAAGAAGATAAAGAAAAACATCAACAAATCAGCAATGCTTTTTTAACTCATTTAAATCAAACTTATGATCAGGTATTCAATTTGGTTGATAATACACCAGAAAGTGAAGATCTTACTCCTGAAGATAAATTTATTCTTGTGTCTGAATATCATCAATTAATACAAACCAGTATTGTAGATAATGGTGATAATGAATTGGCAAATTGGTTATATTCTCATCAGGGGAACAAAAAAGGACAAGCAAATAAATTTGATAAGCTAATAGCAAAGTATAAAGAACCAAATCTGACAAAATATCTAACACAAAGTGAAGTAACAGATGATGATGCTCAATTTTATTCAAAGTTAGTTACAGGTTTTTGTGAAAAATTAACACAATCACCTCCTGAGGTATGTAAAGAAGAAGATGAGTCCCCTGCTACCTTTTCCAGTGTGATTTCTATTCTACCTGTATTGTCCAAGTAAATTACTTTTTCTGGAGAGACAGTCTTTCCTGTCATTGTCGTCATTCCGGCCTTGAGCCGGAATCCAGTACTGGATGCTTGGCCTTCGCAGGGATGACAGTCATCCTGTAGACGTCGTCATTCCTGTGCAAACAGGAATCCAGAGAAAACTGCAAGCTCTTAGAGAGCTTGCAGTTATGCAAGAAGTTCGTCATTCCTGTGCAAACAGGAATCCAGAAAACCAGATTCCCGCATGCGTGGGAGAGAGAGATAATTAGTGAATATATGACAGTCGTATAAAGATGTTTGTTTAGGCTAAGGTCCAGATAAGAGAAGCGATTTTTATTGATTTCTGATGAAAAGCTCTTTATTCAAATTTTTTAGCTTATTTTTTAGGCAATATTTGTGTATAATTTATACATAAAGCCTAGTGTCAAACAATGTGAAACTTAACTAAAGTATAACATTGTAAAAATACTAAGCAAATAAATATCAAAAAATATGGAGCTCTTACCGAAGAGTATGACTATAAGGATGTAGTTGCTATCATGGTTTCAAAAATAATTATCAAACTTAATCAACAAAAAATTATCAGACTTTTTACAGAGGCTTGTTTTAAGCCAGTTCGTTTAATTATATTAGCTTTATTGTTGTGCTTTTCATTTTCCACTCAGGCGATGTTTGCGCCGCAGTCTTACTGTCCTATGGATTTATATATGATGGCTTTGATGGGTGGGGCACAGGATAACTCCAAAGAAGTGGATACTGTTAAAGAGTTAAGGGATCGGTTAAAAAAAATTGAAAAAGACATGGATGATTTGAGGGATAGAAAAGGCGGAAGAGAATATAGAGAAGTGAAGGCGGAGCAGGTAGACCTTAAATGATGACGGAGATATTATTGATCAGGTGCTGGAGTTTGAAGATGAAGAGTGGAAGCAAAAAGATGGTGATGAAAACTATTGTAGTGAAGAAGAATTGGGTGCTTTAGATATAGAAACAGAAGCTGAATGGGGCGCTAGTTTAGGTTCCACTAATGTTTATACTTAGCTTCTTTATCCAAGGATCCCAGCTTTTTTCAATTAAGTTTTTTAAAGGTTTTTACAGAGAAAGCTTTATTTACTTTGATTCCTTCTGCTGGTGCTACAGCAATTACTAATGCGCTTGATTGTACAAGCTGAATTGAAATGGGAGAGGCAGGGCAATAATAGAGCATGACATTGTTACTGTGAAGTAATAATCGGCAGGTTACAGATACAGTCCAAATAGGAAATGTTTGCGCAGAAACAGCAACCCTGGCACCAGTAATTGTGTAGAGCCACCGGTTAAAGAAGCTCCTCTACCAGCAGGTGAGGAGTGTAATAATAAAGTAAAGAGCCAGTAGATTGTATCTGTGAAGCAAAAGCGGGTAAGTGTAAATGTGTACATGATGTAACAATATCCCATGAAGCTAGTTGTGCAACAGCAACCCCGGCACCAGTAACTTGTGTAGAGCCAGGTTAAAGAAGATCCTCTCCAACCAGCAGGTGAGGAGCAGTAATAATAAAGTTAAAGAGCCAGTAGATTGTACAGATGTGTGAAGCAAAAGCGGGTAAGTGTAAATGTGTTGAGATGTAACAATATCCCATGAAGCTAGTTGTGCAACAGCAACCCCGGCACCAGTAACTTGTGTAGAGCCACCGTCAAGTGTAAAGAAGCTCCTCTACCAGCAGGTGAGGAGCAGTGTAATAATAAAGTTAAAGAGCCAGTAGATTAGTACAGGTGAAGCAAAAGGGGTAAGTGTAAATGTGTTGATGATGTAACAAGTGTGTCCCATGAAGCTAGTTGTGCAACAGCAACCCCGGCACCAGTAACTTGTGTAGAGCCACCGGTTAAAGAAGCTCCTGTACCAGCAGGTGAGGAAGTAATAATAAAGTTAAAGAGCCAAGATTGTACAGGTGAAGCAAAAGCAGTAATGTAAATGTGTTGATGATGTAACAATATCCCATGAAGCTAGTTGTGCACCAGAAGAAGCAGAAGAAGAGTCATCGATAAAGAATTGTGAAGATGACAATACTTGTGCAAAAGACGGCAAAGAATGTGCGCAAACGGGCGAGGGTACTTCAGTTAAGAAAAAATGTATCAGTGAAGAATGTAAGAATTGGCTCACCTGGAGAAAATGTGGCGGTAAAAAAAAGAATGACACGAATCCAAAAAAGGTTATGTAGAGATATTTGTAAAAAACCATCTAAATGTACAGAGCTCACTTTTACAACTACAGATTGAATCCAACATCTTGGAAAAGCAAAGATCAGAAAAAATGTAATGATTATCTTGATAAACTTCAAAAGCTGGAGAAACGAGCTGAACAAGCGATTAGAAGAAAAAAAAAAAAGAAAATATCGTAGACAATTGTATGACAGAGACACGGCGAATAGCGCTTGGAGAAGAAGAAACGGAAAGTACTACCACTTGCTTTGATTGTAATCTTAGAAGAATAAAAGAATTAAAATCAGCTCTTAATCCTCCTCCTTCAGGCTGGCAAATTATGGGTGATGTATTAACTTCTTTAGGTGGTGCCTATGTTGGCTACAGAGGAGTAAAGCACGCTAATGAATTGAGAGATAAGCAAGGTTTTTCTGCACAACCTGGTATGGCTTTGAATCTCGCTTACCCCTTTATTCAGAAAGGTCTTTATGGTAGTGGCCTCATGGGAAGCTCAGCTTCTCTAGCTTGTTCCCCTACAGCCTTTAACTCTAGGTTTCCTGGTTCTGTATTTGCGAATCCTTTTGCTGGTGGTGGTTACCCCGGTGGTGGTTACCCTGGTGGTGGCTTCGGCAGCTTCGGCGGCGGCTTCGGCGGTGGTTTCCCTGGCGGCGGCTTCGGTGGTGGTTTCGGTGGCGGTTTCCCTGGCGGCGGCGGCGGCTTGGCGGCGGCGGTGGATACCCCGGTGGATTTGGTGGAGCGATTGGCGGCGGTTACCCTGGTGGCGGCTTTGGCGGTGGTGGATACCCCGGTGGATTTGGTGGAGCGATTGGCGGCGGTTACCCTGGTGGCGGCTTTGGCGGTGGTGGATACCCCGGTGGATTTGGCGGCGATTGGCGGTGGTGGATACCCTGGTGGCGGCTTTGGCGGTGGTGGATACCCCGGTGGTGGCTTTGGCGGTGGTGGATACCCCGGTGGCGGCGGCTTTGGCGGTGGTGGATACCCCGGCGGCGGCGGCTTTGGCGGTGGTGGATACCCCGGTGGCGGCGGCTTTGGCGGTGGTGGATACCCCGGTGGCGGCGGCTTTGGCGGTGGTGGATACCCTGGTGGCGGCGGCTTTGGCGGTGGTATGGCTCAATATCAACATCAAATGAAAGCCTATATGGAATATCAACAAGGTATGATGGCTTATAGAGCGTCTGAGATGCAAAACTGGCAACAAAAACAACAAATTGCCGGTACCCTTCAGCAGGAGATTTTTAAAATACAAATGCAGATTCAACAAATCATGTATGGTGGCGGTGGTATTAGTACCACTTTTAATAGCCTGAATACCGACGGCGGCGGTGGCGGCGGCTCATCAGATGATGACGATGATGATGATGATACATATGACGAACCACCTAGCCGGTAGGATTTATTTATAAAAAGATTTTCTGGATTCCGGCTCAAGGCCGCAATGACTGTTTGACTGGATGCCTGCTTTTGCAGGCATGACGAAGCTTTCATTCCAAGGGAATCACTCTTAGGTTTTCTTTCTTCATTTCATGTCTAAGAATCCCTTCAATAGCTTCTAAAGTGCCCATCATAGCACTGGGACAACCCCCACAAGCACCCTGATAAGTGATTCTAACTTCATCGCCCTGTACAGAAATGACTTCCAAATCACCTCCATCAGCCCGCAAACCAGGACGAACTGTGCGATCTAAAATTTCCTCCACCTGTAAAATCTCAGGAGAAGTTTCTTTTTTTTTGGATGGGATGGAAGGAGATAAGTCTTCGGTTTCTTCAAAAGATAAAAAGTCCGGATCGTGTAAAGCAATGCGAGTTTTCACTATTGCTGTTACTTGTTTTTCCATGTCCTCTTCTATAAGAGAGCCATCATGAGTGATAGTGATTTGATTTTGAAAAGCGTAAATTTGCTTAATAGCTGTGATATCAAACAGAGAATAAAACAATTTTAGTTTTTCACAATCCTGTTTATTGTAAAGAGTGGCACGACCCTTGTTTTTTACAGGTACATTAAGCACAAACTTTAAAGCATAAGGATTGGGCGTGCTCAGCATTCTAATTAAAATATCTTTTGAATCTATATGTTGCATAATCTTTTCCTGGAGTTTTTATGTACTACACCTTCTCAATATAGTAAATAAGATTTGTTTTTTTATCAAGTCATTCTAATTACTCAAGAGAGAATTTTTAAGGACTTTTTTACAGCGTTTATTAAAAGCTCACCATCCTGTTTGTCATTGTATAAGGCAAAAGAAGCTCGTACTGTGCCAGAAGGAAGGTTGAGTTTTTTCATTAAAGGTATACAGCAATGATGACCAACTCGAACAGCAACTCCAGATTGAGAAATTAAATGACCTAAATCCCTGCAATGCAGGTTTTTTACAATAAAAGATAAGATATTTTTTTTAGTGTCGGAAGTTCCAATAATCTGTAAACCGGGAATCTTTTTTAATTCCTCTTCTGCCTCTTTCATTAAATTTTTTGGCGAGAGTTTCACTTGCTCAAAGTAGTTTTGCTCATTTAAAAAGTCCAGAACAGCGCCTAAAGACAAAACCGCTTCTATCGGAGGTGTGCCTGCCTCAAAACATTGTGGAGGTGGACTTAATTCATAGCTATGTTGACTGACATCAACCACGATACCTCCACCTAATTGATAAGGTTTCATTTTTATAAAATGTTCTTTTTTAGCGTATAGAACTCCCAAACCGGTAGGAGCAAATAACTTGTGACCGGAAAATAATAAAAAATCACAATCTATTTTTTGCACATTGACCGGTTCTGCCGTCATGGCTTGAGCCGCATCTATCACAGTTAAAATATTATTTTCTTTAGCTTGTTTACAAAGTTCTTCTACAGGATTTCGAGTTCCTAGTGCATTAGAATAATAGCTGAAAGCCAATAGTTTGGTTTTTTTACTAATTTTTTTATTCCAATCAGAAAGATTCAGTTCACCTTGCTCATTAACAGGTAAGAATTGCAATTTCAGGTTACGTTTTTTAGCCAAAGCCTGCCAAGGAAGCAGGTTAGAGTGATGCTCCATTTCGGTCAATAAAATTTCATCACCGGATTGAAATAAGTCTTCCAGTGAATGAGATAAAAAATTAATTCCTTCCGTTGTGCTTTTTGTGAAAATAATTTCTTCTGAATGTTTGGCTCCTATCCATTCTTGTAGTTTTGTTCTTGTGTTTTCATACTGTAAAGTCAAACTGTCACTTAAATAATGATCTCCACGATGAACATTAGCGGTCTGTTCTGTATAGAATTTTTTTAAAATATGTATGACACATTCTGGTTTTAAAGTAGTGGCGGCATTATCCAAATAAACTCTGTCTTTGGTCTTTAAAAATTGAACTTGCGGAAAGTATTCCTGAAATGTTTTCATTTTATTTTTAATAATCCTAATTTTTACCAGCAGTATAGTATATTTGTCATTTCTGCGCAAACAGGAATCCAGTTGACTGGATTCCTGCTCAAGGCCGGAATTGTATGTGTTCAGTAATTCGCTGACAAAGCTTCTGTGTGCTTTGTTACTCGTTATTCCTATAGATCCGTCATGCCTGCACAGGCAGGCATCCATTTTCCTTCAAAGGCTACATAAGAAAGCCCGCCTGTGGGGCTTTCTTATTCAGCTCTACAATCACTGTACATTCACTGATCACCTCTTTGTCTATATTTCTGATACCGGGAAAAAGCAAACTGATTATGGTTGGCACAAAGTAATCTTAAATTGTCAGGTTCACTTTTACCACCCGATGAAAAAGGCTTAATGTGATCTATTTGTAACAAGTGGTTTGATGAACACTTTCTTTTTGTCTTTGGACATACGTAAGTACACTGCCCTTGATCTCTCATCCATATATGATGCCTGACTACTGAAGGAATATATCTGGTGGTTTTTAAATATTTTTGATTATTGTATAGTTTTTGATTGTGTTTTTGTACTGGGAGTTTTTTATCAATTACTTTCTTTGACTTCGTAGAAACAGATACTTTATCACTTTTATTTTGCTTATTTATTTTTCTTTTAGGATCATATTTATTTAAACCTAACTCTGCCAATAGGGAAAATAACTCTCCATAGGACATATTGGGGTTTTTGTGGGATAATAGCTTTTTTAAAGCCTCTAGTTTTTGCTGACAGTTTTTGTCTAAAATTACTTTTATTTCCACTTTATTATTATTTATGTCTCTGACTTTTTCTTTCTCATTACAAACTTCAGGAAAAGTACTGGAAAGCAGTTTTTCTGTTTCTTTTGTGGATTTGCCCTGTACTTGCTTTATTAAATCTCTTTTTTGATCTTTGCTTATAGGTATTTGATGACGCAGCAATTCTTCACTGTGAATAATAGGTGCGTCATCAATAAGCCTTTGGTTTAATTGAGTTTTTTTATTTTTATCTAACAGTATTTTAGTTATTGTAGCCTGCTGTTTAATGGCCTTGTTTTTTATCTGTTTTTCCTGCTTTTCAAATACAGTTTGAAGCTTGCTGGCTGTGCAAAGATTCAGTTCTCCTTTTGCCATTTTTAGCTTTGTTTCCGGTAGTTCTTTACAAAGCTTCATGGCTTTAATTCTTCTATAGGCGGAGCTTTCACTATATCCGAGTTCTTTAACAGTATATTCAAACAGACTGGAGAAACCCTTGAAAAGCCCACAGGCGGCTTTTCAAGTTTTCGATTTCCTGTAAGTGTTGAAGTACCAAGATATTGATTTGTCTTTCTTTTTGCACCAGATTTTTGGTTTGTGAAAGTAATTGATCATTACTGAGCTTTTTTAAGTTTGTGTTTGCATCTGTTGTTGTTCCTGTTTTAACTGAAAGCTCTCTAAGAGCTTTCAGTCCTGCGAAAGCAGGAATCCAGTCAGCTTGCCTATTTTGTTTTTCTTGTTGTATGTACATAAAAAATGCCTCCTATGTTGATAATTATTTCTTAACAAAAACAATATAACATGAGGTTTTAAACAGAGATTTTTATAAATGTTGAACACAGTTATAGCTTCACTTTAAAGCCACTTAATAGTCTTATACACTGGCTTTTTTATTCTTAAGCTGAAAAAAACATTTGAATGATATGAAAATAGGAAGAATGAAGAGATATGAGCATCAAAAAACCTGTCAAGATTTTTTTATTTAAAAACACATAGCATATAAAACTATTCATTTTTAATTAAATACAAATGAATGATTCTTGTGAGAAGGTGAAGAGATGATTCTGTCAGCGAATTACTGAACACATACAGGAATGACGGAAAACTTGAAAGGTCTCTTGAGGACCTTTCAAGGGCATGACGAGACTTCGCTGGACTTCGCTGGAAAAATCTTACAAAGAAAAATTATCCAATATGTTTTTATTTAAATTTAGTTGTTCAATCATGTCTGTTTCACGAAATTGATTCAATACTGCCTGGATATAACCATAAATTAAAAATTGTCGGGCAGACTGTTCATCCAATCCGCGGCTTTGCAAGTAAAAAAGTTCATCTGTATTCAAATCTCCGACAGTGGCGCCGTGTTGGGCTTTTACATTGCCACAGTGAATATCCAATTCAGGATAAATAAAGCTTTCTGCACGAGAACTTAAAGATAAATTTTTTGCAGATTGATTACAATCTGTTTGTTCTGCCTGTGAAGCGATAAATGTTTTTCCGTGAAAAAGATGTTTAGCGGAATCTTTTAATACACCTCTTGAAAATTGTGAGGAATATCCAGCTGGTTTTAAATGATTTATAGTAAAACGTTGATCTCTTTCAGCTTTCTCTTTCAGTAGATAAAGATGCAATAACACACTATGCGCTTTTTCACCCAATTGATTCACTTGGGTGGCATCTCTTGAAAATCCCTCTCCCAGGCTGATATTGAGTTGATCCAGATGAGCTTGTTCATGCAGTTCGCATAAAGATTGGTTGATGAGTACAGACTCTGCACTGCTATTATCTATTTGCAAACGGCTAAGCTGAGAATGATTGGCGCAATTGATATCAGTAACAGTATTGGCTAAAATATTTTTACTAGCTGAAATACTTTCTATTAGATTTAAATTGGCGTTTTCACCTAAAAAAATAAAGTTTCTCATATTCCAGATAGAAGCCTGTTTCATAGGATTATCAAACGAAAAATGAATATGTATTGGTTTTTTAATTTCTACCTTATCAGGGATATATAAAATAAAACCGTTGGAGGAAAAAGCGCCAGACAAATGATAAAGACCATCTCCTTCTCTGTTTAAGAGCTTTTTAAAAGATTCATACTCAGGAAAATCTGGTGAAATATCAGACCATTCACAGAATTGAATATCTTTTGGTAATGGATTGTTCTTTTTTGCTGATGGTGATTTTATGGATTCATCGAAACCCTTAATTAATCGTCCATTGTGAAAATGGATATTATATGCAGAATTTTTTTTTATATCCTTTGTGAATAAGGAGAAAGAAGAGGATAGAGGAATTGGATCAGACGCTGTTTTTGCCGGATAAAATAAATGCTTTAACCATTTTTTTTGATGGGTGAACTTCCATTGGGAATCTTGTACATCAGGGAGCCCTTTTTCCAAAAAAAGTTTAAAATGCTTTTCCTGAATGGATAGCAAATCTTTTATTGTTTCATTTTTTGGATCAGAACAATCAACAAACCCCTCTTTTTGTTGTGCTGTAAAACCTTCTGTTAAAATATTGATCCATTCCTGATTTATTTGTTTATTCATCATAAGTTAATGTTCCTGCTTATTTAGTCTGTTCTGAATGAAGTTTTACCTCAATTCAAGGCTCTGCAAAGAAGATTCAAAATGAGTTCGGCTTTGCCCACAGTGCGGCTGAAAGCAGCTCTGTGGCAAAACGCATGTTTGAACTTTTGAAGCTTTTTTGCAGAACTTTGAATGATGATTATTTATTTCATTTGATGGATCAATTAAAATGAGCATATCCTTTTTCCTCCAGTTTCACAGCCAGCTCCGCTCCACCAGTTTTTTGAATTTGTCCCTCTTTTAAAATATGCACTTTGTCTGGCTTGATATGATTAAGGATACGGTTGTAATGTGTAATTAATAAAATAGATCGCTCTTTATTTCTCATTTTATTAATGGCCCGGGCCATGACAGTAATGGAATCCACATCCAGGCCCGAATCGGTTTCATCCATAATAGCCAGACGGGGGGAGAGCACTGCCATTTGTAAAATTTCATTTCTTTTTTTTTCACCACCGGAAAAATCTTCATTGACAGATCTATGTAAAAAAGAAAATGGCAAGTCCACCATTTTAGCTTTTTCTTTCACCAAGGAAATAAAATCTTCTTCTTTCATTTCCGGTGCTCCCTGGTGCTTGCAGATAGCATTCATGGAAGCTTTTAATAAATTCAAATTGCTGACACCTGGCACCTCCACTGGATATTGAAAGGTCATAAACACACCTTCTCTGGCTCTCTCCTCAGGACTCATTTGAGCAATGTTTTGATATTTAAAATTTACTTCATATAAAATTTCCCCGCTTTTTATTTCATACTCGGGATGACCGGCAATAATCTTGGCCAAAGTGCTTTTGCCGGAGCCATTAGGTCCCATAATGGCATGCACTTCACCAGCTTGAATTTCCAAGTTGATGCCTTTTAAAATTTCATGTCCTTCTGTTTGGACATATAAATTTTTAATTTTTAACATGACTGGTTTCTGTCCTTTTAGATTTCGTCGATTACTTTTAGCAGTCTTTACAGGTTTTATCCAATACTATTTTCCAGTTTCATCTCTATCAATTTGACTGCTTCGACAGAAAACTCTAAAGGCAATTTTTTAAAAACTTCTTTGCAGAAACCATTCACCAGAAGGGAGATAGCGGATTCTGTGTCCATACCTCGACTCTTTAAGTAAAAAAGTTGTTCTTCACTAATGCGGGAAGTGGCCGCTTCATGCTCCACCACGGCTGTTTTATTTTTTATTTCAATAGAAGGGTAGGTGGCGGCTTTACTGTGTTTTCCCGCCAGCATGGAATCACATTGGGAAAAATTTCTAGCGCCAGTGGCGGAAGGCAGGATTTTCACTTGTCCTCTATAATTATTGCTGGAGTGATCAGCAGAAATACCTTTGGAGATAATTGTGCTTTTAGTGTTTTTTCCAATATGAATCATTTTTGTACCTGTGTCTGCCTGCATTTTATCGTGGGTCATGGCCGCAGAGTAAAAAGCTCCGGAAGAATTGTCACCTTGTAAAATACAACTGGGGTATTTCCATGTAATGGCCGCACCAGCTTCTACCTGTGTCCAGGTGATTCGGGAATTTTTTCCCAAGCACTTGCCTCGTTTAGTGACAAAATTATAAATTCCGCCTCGTCCCTCTTTGTCTCCAGGGTACCAGTTTTGAACAGTGGAATAATTAATTTCAGCTCGATCCAAAGTCACCAGTTCCACGACGGCCGCATGAAGCTGATTGGAATCCCTCATAGGTGCTGTACAACCTTCCAGATAATTCACATAAGAATCTTCTTCTGCTATCACTAATGTTCGTTCGAATTGACCGGTGTCTTTTTCGTTAATTCGAAAATAAGTGGATAAATCCAAGGGACAACGGACTCCTTTAGGAATAAAACAAAAAGAACCATCTGTGAACACGGCGGTGTTTAAGCAGGCAAAAAAATTATCTCTGTAAGGAACTACAGTAGCAAAATATTTTTTAACCAGATCGGGATATTTTTGTAAAGCCTCTGAAATAGAGCAAAAAATGACACCATGTTTTTTCAACTGTTCCTGGTGAGTGGTGTATAGAGACACACTATCAAAGACAACATCTACCGCAACACCAGACAGTCTTTTTTGCTCACTCAAAGGGATTCCCAGCCGCTCAAAAGTTTTGAGTAGTTCGGGATCCACTTCTTCCATACTTTTTATGGTTTTCTTTTTTTTTGTCACTGGCGCTGAATAATAGTGAATATTTTGATAATCAATAGATGGATACTTCAGTCCGGCCCATCGTGGCTCTTTTAAGCCTTTCCAGTGACTTAAGGCTTTTAAACGCAGGGCCAGCATCCAATCCGGTTCCTGTTTCTTTTGGGAGATTCGAGTGATCACATCTTCATTTAAACCCTTGTCAAAGGTTTCAGCGGAAATTTTTGTTACAAAACCATATTTATATTTTTGTTTTTCCAGCATTTGTTTTCATTCCTATCTTTCATTAATTTAAAGAAACATATTTAAGATTTCATCTGAGGAGGAGTGGCAGTTATAGACTCAGAAGGGACTTGCATTGTGCCATAAATCCTGGATTTTTCAACTTATTTTTTAATATTTGTACAAAAACCACTTGTACCGCCGTATCCATACAAACATCCAAAGAATTCAATACACCCGCACCTGCTGAATGTAAAGATCAATAGTAAATGATAAAACAGACATTATTATTTCTTTTCTTTACTTCATTAACAGCTTGCCCAGGCTCAGAAAGTGGCAATCCTGACGATAGGGAGCAGCGAATGCTATAATAAGTGATGCAGGTGATGTGACAGTGTTGTGTCGTTGTGACAAAAGTGGTGAAGTCAAAAGTTCTGTGTCCTGGTCCGGATTGGATCGAGCTTCAGCTGAAGCAATGGCAAGAAGAAACTGTGAATCCATCCAAGGCTCTGTGAGCGATTGCAAAGTCATCAACTGAAGAATTATCTTGTAAAAAAATAGCTGATAATTTTGTCAATGAATGATTGAACATTTGTAATTTCTACATTTTCTTACATTGCATAAAGAGTTATGCATATCAGGTCCAGTTGACTTTAAAACCACTTAAGCTAAGGTTGTATTATGAAAAATTCTGCGGTTATTACTTTTTTTCCCCTTGTATTTGTGAATGTGGCAATAGCTGTTTCTCCGGAAACAGTAGTGACAAAAAGTGTGACAGACATTGGAGTAATAGAGGCTTTAAAGTCTGCCGGAATCATTGTTCAGCTCACTATGTTGTTATTGCTTTTTATGTCTGTGGTGTCCTGGGCCATTATTGTCAGCAAATGGAGTATTTTTAAAAAGGATGAAATTAATAATAGACCTTTTGAAGATGTTTTTTTTAAAGTCTCTTCTTTTGATGAAGTGTTTGAATTATCACAATCCCGGCCGCATAGCTCTTTGGCACGGGTATTTAGAGCTGGTTATTCGGAATTAAAAAAAATAGCCCGGGTTAAGCAAAATATCAATAACGGGGAAACCACGGAAAGTTTGTTATCCGGTATGGATAATCTACAAAGAGCTTTGTCCAAGGCAGTTAATAACGAAATTTCCAGTATGGAGTATCGATTGACTTTTTTAGCAACCACAGGTTCCGTCAGCCCCTTTATTGGTTTGTTTGGTACAGTATTTGGTATTATGAGTTCTTTTCAGCAGATAGGCGCTATGGGTTCCGCCAGTCTGGCTGTTGTGGCACCAGGTATTTCAGAAGCTCTTATTGCCACTGGTTTTGGTTTGTTTGCAGCCATTCCAGCGGCGGTATTTTATAATCAGTTTATCAACGATATTAAAACAGCGGAATTGCAATTAAATAATTTTATTGCTGATTTTTTAAATATTTCAAAAAGAAACTTTTTTCAGTAAAGGCCGATAATTTTATGGGAGCAGAGCTGAACAATCAAAGCACCAGCCGCCGAAGGGTTTTGAGTGAGATTAATATCACTCCCTTTGTCGATGTTATGTTGGTTTTATTGATTATTTTTATGGTGACAGCACCTATGATGCAACAAGGACTTGATGTGGAATTACCGGAGACAATATCTTCCGGTATTTCTGTGCCAGATGAACCTTTTATTTTGTTAATAAAAAAAAATAAAAAAATATTTATTGGTTCAGCAGAAATTTCTTCGGAAAATCTGGGTAAGAAAATACAAGCTATTTTAAAAGCCAGAAAGGATAAACATATTTATATTCAGGCGGATAAAAATGTGGCTTATGGTGTAGTGGCAGATGCTTTGGCCCAAATGCAATCTGTTGGTTTATATCAAGTGAGTTTAATCACCACTTTTAAGGGACAATAGCTGTTTATGAAAATGAATACCAGAGATTCATTTAAAGTTTTTTTAATTTTTTCTTTAGTGGCTCATCTTGTTTTATCTGTGTATTTTTTTATAAATCCGGATATTGACTTATTTAAAAAGAAAAATATTCATATCAAAAACGCTGTTCGAGTGGATAGCATTGGTTTACCTGAGCTGCAACAAAAATCAGCACAGATAAAATCTGTTCCTGTTAAGAAAAAACCGATTGTGAAAAAGCCGGAAAAAAAAAAGGTTAAAAAGAAACAAGTAAAGAAAGTCATTAAAAAAAAAACGACAAAGTTAAAAAAGAAAGTAAAAAAATCGCCTCTTTCACAATTGGAAAAGGATGTTATTGATAAGAAGAAACTTCAACAACAACAAACTGAGGCCATAGATAAATTAAAAGCGCTGGAGAGGATTGATCAAATAAAGCGAGAAGTGGAAGAAACCCCCTCTTATAAAGGTGCTAAAATTTCTGAAGGGAATAGTCAAACAGGGGAAGAAGTCCATGATTTTGAAGTAGTGAAGTACTTTACATTGTTAATTTCTCATATTAACATGTATTGGAACCTTCCTCAGGAATTGGCTGCACAAAATTTGCGTGCTAAAGTCTATGTGGAGATTAATAATGATGGAATTGTTCTTAAGAAACAAATTAAAGAATCTTCTGGAAATGAAGAATTCGATGTCAGGGTATTGGAAACTATTGAAAGAGCGTCGCCTTTTCCCCGTCCTGTTTCTTCTGTGCAAAAACAACTTTCAGATGGTTTGGTATTTGGTTTTCCACAATAATTTTTTTCATAGAGTAGGGTATTTGTTTTTTTATTTGTTTATTTTGTTTTTTATTCCCTGGTCGGTACAGGCGTATATTTATATTCCTGTCGGCAAGGCTCAGGTTCGGCAAAGTCAGATGGCCATACAGCCATTTGTATTGAAAAGTACTGCCACGGATCAATCAATACTGGTTGGTCACAAAGTGTTTACAGTGTTTCAGGAAGATATGACTTCTTCAGGTTACTTTCTGCTTATTGATCAAGGAGCTTTTTTAGAAAAGCCTGGAGAAAAATCACAAGAGCCTTATCCTTTGGATCCTAATGGCTTTATATGGAAAAACTGGCAGTTGCTTAATACAGATTACCTGGTTTTAGGGGATTATCAATTAGGGCTGGACAACAAAAAAATGACCTTAAATTTATTTCTCTATCATGTTCCGCTTAAAAAAAAGGTGTTTCAAAAACAGTACACATTAGGAATCAGTCAGGTGGAAAAGTTAGGGCATCATATTGCTAATGATACCATTCAAGCTTTGACTACAAAAAAAGGTCCATTTTTGACAAAAATTATAGCAACACGTTCTATGAGCGGTACAAAAAAAGAATTATTTTTAATGGATTGGAATGGAAAAAATAAAAAACAAGTTTCTTTTCATCGCTCTACAGTAGTAGCTCCTCATTGGTCTCCAGATGGTCAAAACATTGCTTATACTTCTTACTTATATTGGAAGAGGAAAAAGCGCAGAGTAGCGGCCTTGATTTTATATAATAGATTAACAAAAAGTCGTCGTATTATCCTACGTCGAAAGGGAGTCAATTTAGGTTTTGATTTTTTTCCAGATGGTCAATCCATGTTGGTGTCTTTATTCCTAGGGAAAGGGTATTTGGATATTGCTAAAATGAATTTGCAGACCAGAGCTGTCACACCTATTACTTTTGGTCCTAACGGATCGATCAATGTGGAACCGGTGCTTCATCCTAATGGTCAAACAATTTTATTTTCCTCTGACAAAGGAGGACGAGTGACTCTTTATTCTATGAATGTGGATGGTACAAATGTGAAACCTGTTATTTTTCAGGGAAATTATAATGCTACGCCGGATTTTTCACTAGATGGAAAACAAGCAGTGTTTTCAGGGTATTCAGGAGGTCGTTTTGATATTTTTATTATGAATTCTGATGGTTCAGCAATTCGTCGATTAACCAGTTTTAAAAAACCGGATAATACATGGGCGGACAATGAGAGTCCTTCTTTTTCTCCGGATGGGCGATTTATTGTTTTTACAAGTAATAGAACAGGTTCTTATCAATTGTATATTATGAATTTGCATAATCAATATATCAAACAAATTAGTAATGGTCCTCATTACTATAAACATCCTAGATGGTCTCCATTTCTACCTTGAATATTTTGTGAAATGGATAATATAATGAATTGGATAATCTGTGTATTTGAAAAAATCGAAAAAAGAGGAATCAGTGAATAATAAGGATATACCCTTGGCGGTGGATCTGGATGGCAGTTTAATTAAAATAGATTTGCCTGTAGAATCTTTTTTATTTGTTTTAATACATAAACCGTTTCAGTTTTTTAAACTTGTTTTAGAAAAAATCAAATATAGAAAAGAAGGTTTTTTGAAACAAAAACTGGAAACACTGGCAGATTTTTCTTTGGAGTATATCCCCTGGTCTAAGACATTTTTATCTTTTCTTAAGGAGGAAAAAGCAGCTGGTCGAAAATTGGTTTTATGTACTGGTTCAGCTCAGGCTTATGCAGAAAGAATAAATAAAATTCAGGGAGGTTTATTTGATGAAACTTATGGCTCTACCCTGGGACAGAATTTAGTAGGTCATAAAAAGGGACAATTTTTAACAGAAAAATATGGAAACAAAGGTTTTGATTATGCAGGCAATTCTCTTATAGATTGGCAGGTGGCGGCCTATGCTCGGCAGTTTATATTGGTGAATCCTTTTTTTTTAACCAGGAAATTTTTTACAAACAAAACTGTTTCCAGAGTATTTGCAGATAAAGTATTAAACCCTTCTGCTGTTTCTCATATTTTAGGTTTTCCATTATGGTTTTTGAATTGTGCTCTGTTTTCTTTTTTACTTGTTCCGTCAGCACATGGGAATACTTTTTTTAGATTGATCTTCACTGTTGTGGCTTTAAATTTTTTAGCTTCAACATTTTCTGTTTTATTTTCCATGACTCATATTTTCTCTGCTAGGGAGCAATTTTATAAAAATGAGAATAGTTTGGATTTGCAAACTAAATTTTCTTATTATAATAACTTATTTGCTACAGGTGATCTGGGCTTATCTTTTGGGTTGTTTATATTTTTTGTATTTTGTTTCTTGTCTATCGGAGCAATGTTATATTTGGGAGTAGTAGTTCCTTTGACCTGGGTGACAAGTATTTTATATGTATTTTCTGTGTACTTGTTAATTTATAAAAAAATCTGTGGTAAAGCTATTTCACATTTTGTTATTTATTCTTGTTTATTTTGTGTGTTGTTTATGCAGGGGATTTTTCTAAGTTTTTTTTAAATTTTTAAAGGAAGAAAAATGTATCGATTGTATTATATTTTATTTTCTGTTGTTTCTTTAGTGGCAGTGGTGGAAAATAGTTTTTCTGATCAATTAAAATCCGATAAGCGGTATGAATCTTTAAAAGTTTTTTCAGATGTTTTAAATATCGTGGAACAATCTTATGTCCAACCAGTGACTACAGAAAAACTGATTCAAGGGGCTATAAAAGGTATGATGGAGGAGTTGGATCCTCATTCTTATTTTCTGAATGCTGAAGAATTAAAAAAACTGGAAACTCAATCTAAAGGACGATTTAAGGGTATTGGTGTGGATGTTGCTGTCAGAGAAAAAAAATTGATTATTATTTCTGTTTTTAAAAATTCTCCGGCGTGGAAAGGAGGTCTCAAACCAGGTAATGAAATTGTTAAAATTAATAAGAAGACAGTGGAAGGGCTAAATATAAAAGAAATTATAGAACAAATCAATGGCATGAGAACAGATAGGAATCGACAACAGTTGACGATAGCAGTGCGCTCCAGTGGATCAACATCTTTGCGTACATTAGTATTAAAGCCTGCGCCTATTCAGCTACATTCTGTAGAACATAAAAAAGTGGCAAGAGATCAATTTGTGTATATTCGGATTCAAGCTTTTACGGAACAAACACATAAAGAGGTCAGAAAAGTTCTGGAAAAAAATAAAATAATTCGAGGAGTCATTCTAGATCTAAGAGGTAATCCAGGAGGTTTGTTGGACTCCGCTGTAAAAGTGGCAGACTTGTTTATTAAGACGGGTGTTATTGTCAGTGTGAAGGGGCGTTTACCGGATTATGAACAGGTGTTTCATGCTCACTCTAAAGGAACTAGAGTGGATTTTCCATTAATTGTTCTTATAGATAGCTATTCAGCTAGTGCCGCTGAGGTGTTGGCAGGTGCTTTAAAGGATAGTCGACGGGCTCTTATTTTAGGGAGAAATAGTTTTGGCAAAGGTTCTGTGCAAACACTGATTCCAATGGAGAATGAAAAAGGAGATAGAAAAGGTTTGAAGTTAACAGTTGCATACTATTATACATCGGCTGGAAATTCCATTCATGGTGTGGGGGTTAAACCACACATTGAATTAAAGCAGAATCGTTTTGTGGAGGATAAAGATAGTGTTGTGGAACTCACTGGGGATAAAGACAGTGATTTTCAAACGGCGATACATTTTTTAAAAACTTCCGGCTATTTTATGAGTTTTTAACTGCTGTAATCTTCAGTAGGCTCTGTTTCTTTATTCAATAGTTCTTCTTCTTTATTCAATAGTTCTTCTTCTTTATTCAATAGTTCTTCTTCTTTATCATCATCTTCATCTGTAAGTGGTGGTTCTTCCGGGGGAACTTCTAAAAGAGGATCTTCGCTAATAAGTGTGGAAGGAGTTTCCTGAGATTGTATTTTAAACTCTTGTTTATCATTGAACAGCCGCTCTATTTTTCGTTTTGGCTCTATTTGAAATATAATTGAAAGCATTGCAGAGTAGCCTTTTGCATAATTTTGTCCAAAGATATCTATGTCTCCTGATAGACGTAGAGATAAATTATATAGATTAAGACCCAGCCAACTGGTAAAACCCATTACTCCCGGATTACTAGATAGGAATTTTTGACTGCCGGCATTTGTATAACTTAATAATTCAATTTTTTTTCTGGATTCAGAAGAGGATTTCTCTTTAATCATTGTCCACAGTCCATAATAGTGTATGCCTGCTTCAAAGATATTCCATTTCAACATAGTACCTATTTTCCAAGTGACAAATGAGGAGACAGGTTGTGGTCTGAGTTTTACTCCAATTTGCACATAGGGATAGAGTATGCTTAGTGTTCTGAGGTAGAGCCATACAGAGGGTGTAAAGTGTAAACTTCCGTCATCAACGATGGGAACAGAAGAGCTATAATTTACTTTGTAAATAGGAGCAGAAAAAGAAAATTCTGGTATAAATCCTCCAGAATCTCTCCCCCACTTTTGATGGCTACGCAGGGCCATTCCAAAACGTTTTATAGTTTTTATATTATTGGTAATAATGGACAGGGAACGATGACTATTCTGTGCAAACCAGAATCCTTTTAAGAATAATTCCAACTCAATCCAGTGTTGCATAGTGTATCCAATACTAAGGTCTTGACCTGCATAATGCATAAAAGCGTCGTTACTTGCATTTGATATTTCAGACAAGTAAATGGTATCAAAGTACTCAGTGTAATTACTGTTTGTATAGTAATACTCAGTATTGAGTTCTATAAAAGGAGTGTTTTCCTTCCGATTGATAGGTAAAATAAAGCTATCTTCAGATGCTTGAACCAGTAGAGTATAGAATGCCGTTATTAGAATAAGGGTAATTTTTTTCATTTATAACAAGTATTTCAGAGAATTTTTATTTATTCAATCTAAGTTTACTTAACTTTAAAGCAAAATAATCCGAAAAAATCAAGGAATAATCCGAAAAATTCAAGGAATAAAGAGAGAATCTATGTCTTTAAAAGCTTTAATTTTAGAAGATGACAGTCATTTAGCTGAGAGTTTACAGGAATTTTTTTCCAATGTTGGGTTCACAGTGACTGTTAGTTCTAATGTAAAGGATGCAAAACAAAATGTATTTTTTGGGCACTATGATCTTTTATTAGTGGATATGGTTTTACCAAAACCTAATGGTGTGGACTTTTTACAAAGTATCATTGAACAGAACAAACTTTCTAATGATTGTAAATTATGGGTGATGTCCGGGATTTTAAAAAAACGAGTGTTACCAAAAAATATTTTATCCAGGATGGATGAGTTTTTCTCTAAACCTCTGGACTTTAAAACAATGAAACAGAAAATTAATTCTTCTTTTATGCTTATAAAAAAAGATACTGTTTTCAATTTTTTTTATCAGACGGATCACTTTAGTGTGCAAAATCTTTTCGATAAACATCGACTTATTGAGAGTCATCAGTTGATGTTTATTTATTTTTATTTGTTTCGTCGTCGTTTCACTGGAATGCTGAATTTGTCATATATCGATAAGGAGCAAGTGGCGATCTTTTTTAAGAATGGTTATATCAATTATATCAACATGGATGATAAAAGTTCCTATTTAGGTGTTTTGTTGCTGAAAAGAAAATTAGCTTCAGTTACACAAATCAAAGAGCTACTTAAGGAAAGTAGTGATACCGGCCTTGGTGAGAAAGTAGTGTTAAATCGTATATGCAGTTCAGAAAATATGCAGGAAGTTTTAAGAGAACAACTTATGTTGCGACTATATAAGACAATGGGAAAAAGCCAGGTTATGGTAACCAGTCGAAAAGATACATCCCCGCCGGTGGTTTTTAGCAAAGACACTATTTTATCTCTTAAGGATTTACTGGGCATTGTAGATAATTGGGTACAGTTTAAAGTGGATATTGAGTGGTTAAAAAGTTTTTTTGCGGCCAACATGAATTGTACACTACAGCCTGTTGGACAAGTTGAATCATCTAACCTGGGAAAATATTCAAAAATAATACAATCTATCATTAGAAAACCTATAAAGACAGAAACTTCTGTTCAGGATCTTATAGAGAATTCTTCTTCCAGTGAGAATGAAGTGTTTCATGAAATATATG
Source organism: Bdellovibrionales bacterium (assembly GCA_965226095.1). Taxonomy (GTDB): domain Bacteria; phylum Bdellovibrionota; class Bdellovibrionia; order Bdellovibrionales; family UBA1609; genus JANQSP01. The sequence goes on from OZ245336.1 coordinate 579,436, forward strand.
TTCGTTTACTTATAAGAAACTGCATTTTAAGAGATTCAATAAATGAAAAATTAGAGAATACAAACTATGATGTTTTAAGGAATAAATTACAATCGGAATTTACAGAATCCGGTAGGAAAAGTTATTTTGATTGGTTAAATGTTAGCCCTACAGCCGATTCCAATGAGCTTGAGAGACAATATAAAAAACTGATTAAGATGATACATACGGATCGAAGAAATAAAAATTTACCAAAAGATATAGAAATACTATATGATAAATATTTTATTATGGTGAAAAGAAGTTATGAATTTTTGATGAATGAAAAAGATAGAAAAAAATATGTTCTTAGCTTGAATGCACAAATGAAAGATGAAGTTAACAATAAATATGTTGTTGCCAAGAAAAAACTGGAAAATGAAAAATATATAGAGGCTTTTAGATTATTTAAAGCTATTTTTGAAAGTCGATGTAATGTTCCCGATGATGTTGTACTTCATTATATTTGGGCCTTTTTGAAATCAGGAGAGTCCAAATTGAAATCAGAAGAAGATGCATATGTGTCCAAGTTGTTTGAACAAGTGAACTCTAAATATCGGCAGAGTGCACTGTTCTTTTTTATCAAAGGGTTATATATGAAAAGAAAAGAAGATATGCAAAGCGCTCATAGTTTTTTTTCAAAAGCAATAGCTATGAACTCGCAACTGTTTGTAGCCTATCGAGAGAGACATATTATTACCAAACTTGTTAAGAAGAATAAAAAATCTCTATTTAGCTTTTTTAAAACTGGTGCTTAAAATAAATATCTTCTACAGGATACAGAAGATATAACTCCCAGAGCTACCATTGTGGTTAATAAACTTGAACCTCCATAAGAAATTAAGGGGAGGGGGATACCTACAACAGGTACAATACCCATAGTCATTCCTATGTTGATAAATGTATGCCAAAAAAGATAAAAAGACATTCCGACACAAAGAAAAACACCATCTTTATCTCTGGATTGAAAGGCACTGTGGAAGCCAATTAAGATTAAAAACAAAAATAATAAAACAGTTATAATGCTACCAATAAATCCATGTTCTTCACTGAGTACACTGAAAATAAAATCAGTCGATCGTTCTGGTAAAAATTCCAATTGAGATTGAGTTCCTTTTTGAAATCCTTTTCCAAGTACCTGACCACTTCCAATAGCAATTTTTGATTGAATAATGTTATAGCCTGTTCCACTGGGATCTCGATCTGGTGAAATAAATGTCAAAATTCTGTTTTTTTGATATTCTTTTAATCCAAAACTCCATACTAAAGGTGTGATGAAAATAATAACCCCTAAGGAAGAAAGTAAAATATTTTTATTCACTTTGGCAAAAATCAGAATGGAACTGGCAATAATTAAAGTAATTAAAGCAGTTCCCAAATCTGGTTGAATAACAATAAATATAAGTGGTAAAGTTATCAATATAGCTGGTTTCAATAGTTCAACAAAGGTCATAAATCTCCAACTTCTCTTTGTAGATAAAATACGGGCTAACAATACAATCAAAACCAATTTAGTGGTTTCTGATGGTTGGTAGTTAAACAAACCCAGATCCAGCCATCTTTTAGCACCTCCAAATACATTTCCAAACAGAGATACAGCTATGAGAGATATAATATTGATACTATATAAAATGTAGGCTGTTCGTGTAAGGAAGTGATAATCAATAAGAGAAATAAAAAAGAATACGGCAAACCCAAGAACAACCCAGATTAACTGCATATAAAATAAATTAGATATATCCTGTGTTCGATAGGAGGCACTATATATATTAATTAAACCAATAAGTAGTAATATTGATGTGGTGACAATCAATGGCCAGTTTAGTTTTTTAATAATATTGCTTGTTGTATTATCGGGAAATAGCATAGTTATTTTTCTTTTCTTGTTGTTTATTTTTAAAATAATATTCAATAATATCTCTGGCAATAGGGGCTGAACCTGTGGAACCGGAACAAGAATGTTCAGTTAGAACAGATACAATAATTTCCGGTTTTTCTACGGGGGCGAAAGCTACAAACCATCCATGGTGTCGATGTTCAACCGGTTTTTTAGAACATTTTTCATAAAGTTTTTCCTTGGAAAAAGACATAACCTGGGCGGTACCAGTTTTGCCGGCTGTTTTTACTGTTTTGGTTTTCCAATATCTGGCTGTTCCTTGTTTCCCGTAAAGTACTTTTATTAAAGCCTGCTGGATAGTTTTAAAATTATCCAATGAGATAAGACTATTGAGATTTTTAGTCACTCGCGGTTGAAAAGTAGTAATTTTATTATTTTTTGTATCTATGATTCTTTTTACAATAAAAGGTTGTACAATTTTTCCGGAAGTAGCAATGGCATTATAGGTGACAGCCATTTGCAAAGGGGTGACTAGAGTAAAGCCTTGGCCGATAGCATGAGACAGATTTTCTCCTGGTTGCCAGGCTTCTCCCAGATTTTTAGCTTTCCATTTTGAATCCGGAATCAAGCCTGCTGCTTCCCCTTCCATTTTGATATTGGTTTTTTGTCCCAAGTTGAACAGACGGGCATATCGAGCCATCATATCAATACCCAGAGAAGAGCCAATTTTGTAAAAGAAGACATTAGCGGATCGTTCAATAGCTTCGGTAATATTTAATAAACCATGATCAGTTTGTCTGTAATCATGATAAGTTCGTCGTCCAAATATTATTTCTCTGGGAGAATCAATGAGTGTGTGTTTTGTGATTTTTTTCTCCTGCAAGGCGGCTAAAGCAATAACAGGCTTTATTATCGATCCAGGAGCATAGTGATCCTGAATCACTTTATTTCTTAAAGGTTTATCTGGGTTGTGAACTAGGGTCATCCAGGCTTTTGTGGATAAGCCAGTGGAAAATACATTAGGATCATAGGTGGGATGGGATACCCATGCTAGAATTTCTCCATTGATTTTCATTACAACCACGGCGCCATTTTTACCAGCGCCTTTATTTGGATGCGTCAGACTATTATAGGCTTTTTCCTGGAGAGATTTATCGATAGTCAATACAAGATGGTTTCCTGAAATTGGTTTTTTTGGTTTAAAACTCCATAAGCCGGCAATGTTAGAACTGGATTTTCGATTACGTGCATCCACTTCTACAAAAGAAAAACCATCTTCTCCTTTTAATTCATATTCCCATACAGATTCCAAGCCACTTTTTCCAATAAAATCTCCTGGTTGGAAGTAAAATCGTTTCTTATATTTTTTATTAAATTTTGGAATTTGTTTTTTTGATATTTCACCTAGGTAGCCAAATAAATGTGCACCATTTTTCTTTAGAGGGTAGTGTCTGATAATAGTTTCCTGAATATTTATACCAGAATAATCCCATCGGAGTAATTGTAAGGACACCACCTGTTTTAAGCTCAGATGTTTTTTTATAGTGACAGATCGAAATGTGCCATATTTTTTTTCACTCATTTGGATTGTCTCAATAATATGTTTAGGGGCTGTTTGTATAATAGGAGAAATACGTTTGGCTACAGTATCTAAATCAGTGATGTATTGAGGAACGATAGTTAACTCCAATCCTAATAAATTATCCACTAGGATATTACGATTTCTATCAAAAATTAATCCGCGAGGAGCGGGAATTTTAGTTTCTTTTAAGCGGTTAATTTCAGAGTACTTTCTTAATGTTTCCCCATGGATAATTTGTAAATACCACAATCTACCAACCAGAACTAATCCTGTGCTGATAAGAAGCCATTGAATGAATTTCCACCGTGAATTCATTTCCTGAAGTTCTTCTTCTATGCGGGATAATTGTTCTCTCATAATTTCTGTTCTTCCGGTTTGATATTCAACAGTTGATCCACCCATTGAAAGAGCCATAAGAGAGGAAAAGAAAATAGCCAGTTCATCAATCCACCTCCTAACCAGAATATTAAGTTGGGGATATAGATTTTTTCATCTGTCCAGCCAGAAAAAAGCCATAGTAAAAGTGGAAAAAATAATAACACTAAAGCAGTGCCAATACTAAAAAACATCCAATTAATATAATAAACCCTTTTGAAAAAAATAAGTAGCAGAGTAATCAATGAGGTAACTCCCAATAAGCACCCAAATGGTATCGCTGATGTAGAAACCATATTGATCATCATTAGGTAAATAAAAAAGATAGCAGGTCCGGCGGATCGAAAAAGGGCCCAATAAACCAAACAGGGAATCCATAATTGCAGGGGTAGATGAATTCCAACAATAACCGGCCATATATTATTTTGGAGAATGGAAATAAAAAAAATAGTAATTATCATGTAGAAAAAAGTTAGTAAAATTTTTTTATAGTTAAAAAATGGCATTATTTGACCACCAGTACTTCTTCCAGTTGTGATGGGTTGATAAAAGGGATAACTGTTACTTCTTGTGTGAGTCCATATTCTTCTTTATTCACTTTGCTCACAGTGCCTATGGGAAACCCTTTTTTAGCCATAGTATCTGAATAAGAGGTGACAATGATATCACCTGGGCGTACATCATCTCGTCGTTTTAAAAATTTTAAACGACAAGTACCTTGATCTGCGCCCTCTAAAACACCATGTACTCGAGATCTTCTCACTGTTGCTGGAATAGAAGCATGAGGATCCGTCAATAAAATAACTTGTGAGAAATCAGTATAACTACGAAACACATAACCTACGAATCCGTTTTCATTGATTACTATCATATTTTTCTTTACTCCCTGTTCTTCCCCCTGATTGATGCTTATTAATTGATATTTTGAAAGTGGATCTCGATGAATCACTTGAGCAGTAAGGAAATGAAGCTTCTTATTTTGTTTGAGTTGCATAATCTTTTTTAATCTATTGTTTTCAGATTGGATTTCCTCCATGAGTGTCAAATGAGCTTTTAATTGTCGGTTATCCTGAATAAGCTGATTATTTGTTTTTTTTATAGAAATAAGATTTAAGTAAGTGTCAGCAGTGGTGTGAATGGAAGAAGTGGTTTTTTGGAGAACACTATGTATTGTGCTATTTAAATATGTAAAAAACTGAAAAAATAAGTTATTTTCCAATCTTTTTGGCTCTATTGTTATGAGAACAAAGGGAATAATGATTAAAAAAAGGATGAAAATCAGTTTTTTGATGTTAAAATTAAAAAAACGCATAACAAACTCCTATTCTACTTGATTATTATGAATGAGATTATAAAACAAAAAAAATATGTTTGAAAAAATTAGAAAACCTGGACGTAGAAAGAATCTGGCCTCTTATATTATTTTTGGCCTGATTTGTTTGATTTTTGTTTTTATTGGTGTACCTCTGGATCGGTCTTCCAGCATAGGTGGTAGTGCAATAATCGTTAATAATAAAGTGATTTCTTGGGCTGAGTTTCAAAATTATTTGGAAAGTTTGCAATCTCAGTCTAAGCCAGCCGTAGATCCTGATAAAGAAGCAGAGCGTCAAGATCGTCTGCGTCAACAGACGGTGGATTCTTTGCTCAACATGGAGCTCATGTTTCAAACTACGTACCATATTGGCCTCATGGCGGCTGAGCAGGCTATTCAGGAAAGTATTGTGGAGTTGCCTTTATTTCAAGAGGAAGGGCGGTTTTTACATTCTAGATATCGTGATTTTTTAAAATTAAGAAATTTTTCTGCTAATCATTTTGAGAATTTGATAAAGAAAGATATACAAATTAGACGTTTACAAAATCTCTTTAAGCAAGCCATTTCGGTTTCTCAATTGGCAAAAGAAAGAAAAAATCGTTTGAACGCATTTAAAATTCAAGTGAGCTACCTTGCTTTTCCTTCTGATAGTTTTAAAGATGGAGAGATGGGTGTTTTACAAGAGGTGGTGGAACAAGGTCAAGAAGATCAATTGAATCGGTTAATGAAGGATAAGGCAGTGGAATGGAAAAAAGTGGAACCTTTTGATTTAAGACAAACCAGTTTGCCAGGTTTAAGTTCTGAGAAAAAACTTTTTAACACAGTTATTCAGCATTTACCTCATTTAGGTTTGGTAAAGAAAGTTATAAAACAGCGTAATCAAACTTTTGTATTAAAAATTAATGATATCAATCATACAGTAAATAGTGATCCTGAGGAGTCTGTCTTATCAATGGGCTTGTTTATGGATCAGATGATGCCTCAGATGGTTTTTTATTCATGGATTCGTTCTATTCGTTCTTCTGCAGAGTTGAAGTTCAATCCTTCTTTACAATTATCTGATTCACTATAATCAGAATGTTGAAATTTTAATTCATAAGTCCAATACAGACCACTGGGTAGCTAGCTGATAGTTTTAAAACTTTAAGTTAGTTTTTCATCTTTAGCTCTTTTTTTAATCTTATTTTTATTCAATTCATGCTTATAGTATTACTATTACCTTTTTTAACAGGATCTTGTGATGAGAAGTATTATTTTAATTTTAACTTTATTTTCTTTAGTTGGTTGTGGAAACCCTATTGGTTTTACTGAGAGTGGTCAGAATGCACCTGTATGGTATACAGATTCTCAAAGTCCAGAAAATGAAGGCCGGACATCTCAGAATCAGCAAATTGTTCCAGAACAAATTATTCAAAAGCAGATTGTTCAAAAACAGATTGTTCATCAGCAAATTGTTCATCAACAGATCATTCAACAGGACAAACCATGTGATGATGAACAATCTGCTGTAAAAGATACTCCACCAGCAGTGGTTAAGGCAGTGGAAAGAGAAAATACAGCCAAGGCCAGTCCTAAGCCTGTACCAAAGTCTAAGCCTGTACCAAAGCTTGTGCTTGCGCCAAAGCTTGCACCTGCGCCAAAGCCTGCACCTACGCCAAAAAAAGTAGACATTGTCATTATTGTGGATACTTCTTTCTCTATGAACACATTTTTACGTAATGTGGAACAGTCTTTTAAAGATTTTATACCTGCTTTATCTTCCTTGGATTGGAGAATCTTTTTCACTAATGCCGATCATGGAAATAATGGTTTATTTTTACTTAATGGGCATTCTATGCGTGGAAAAGTTATGAGCCTGGAGTATAATGGTAAAATAGTGCAAAATATAAAGTATCTTTCAAAAGCAGTACAAGATCATGAAGTGGTTTTTTTAGATACACTGAGAGTACATGGTAACAGGGAATTTACCCAAATGGCGCCTAGATCTGGTTCAGCACTTCGGAGACGAAGATCCGTATCTAAGTGTCATTTACCTCCTTATTGTCAAAGTTGGAATGAACAACCTCTTAAATCTCTTAATTCAGCCTTGGTAGAAAATGAAGAATATTTTAGAGCAGATGCTGATATAGTTGCAATTATTATTTCAGACAGTGATGAAGGAGCCGGCGTACACTCTTCCAAAAGAATTACTGCAGAGATGGTGAGGCATACATTTGCAGAAAATCATCAAGATAAAAATATGATAACTTATGGTATTTTAATGATTGATAGAGAATGTCAACAGCAATATGGGAAAGGTTTTTCTGATGAAGATAAATTTTCTTTTGAAGTTTCCAATCTAGCCAGATCAACTGGTGGTACTAATTACAGTTTATGTGAAAATAACTATGCTCCTCTGGCTAGACAAATTGTTTTCGACTTTCAACACTAAGACATTAATCTTATTACTTTTTTTTTTAGTAATGGGTTGTGATTTTTCTAAAGATTCAACAGAATCACAGTTTTCAGATGGTGTATCCTCTTCTCATTCCTATCTAACAAGAGGAGGTGAAAATCGTATCCATTCAATTGATCAAAAAAAAGTGGATATTGTGTTTGTGGTGGATACTTCTTATTATATGATTCATCATTTGGAGCAAGTGCATCACAGTTTTGCTGGTTTTTTAAATGAGTTATCTCCTTTTTCCTGGCAGATGGCATTTACTAATGCTGATTATGATTCTTCAGGGTTCGATTATTACCGTCGTGATTTATTTGAGGGTCGATGGATTAACCTTGAACTGGAAGGTCAGGTGTTGACAGATCGAGTGCTACATTCCAATTCTGATCAGAAGGAGAAGATCTTTATAGATACTTTGAAAAGATATAAAGTAGGAGATGTTTCAGCTCTTTCTGATCAAAATATTAATCCCTGCGATTTACCTCCTTATTGCCAAGGACAAATTAGCAATCCCCTTCATTCTCTCATTATGTCTGTAGCTATTAATCAATATCATTTTAGGGAGGATGCGGATTTTGTGGGTATTATTTTTTCCAATGGGGATGAATCCACTCTTGTTGGTGCTGATTTTGTACAACGATTGAACAGAGTATTGCATAAAAATACTGAAAAACAAAAAAACATAAAAATATTCAGTATTTCTATTGTACCAGATGATTGGAATTGTTTACAAAGTAATCAAAATATGTCAGATAACCTTGGACAACCTGTTTATGCGGATTCTATTTTTGAAATAGTGAGAGCCACTAAGGGGCGTATGATAAGTATTTGTTCATCTAAATTTTCATCATTAGCTAAGGCTATTGCTGATGTTCTATGAGAGGCTTAATGCCGTTTATAAAAGAGGCCTGAATTTTTGGTCTTATTTTTTAGATCAATTATTGTACAAAAATTATTCTTTGGATTCTCGCTCGCTATCTTTATTTCGGATTTGTGTAGCTGTCATTTTACTAGTTAATTTTCTTTTCACTCGGTGGCCGTTTTTTAAGTTATTTCATTCTGAAAAAGGTGTGCTTCCTTTGAAAAATGTGGTGAATTCTGGTGATTTTTTTTCCAAAACGTCATCTTTAAATTTTATATATTCTGGAGATGGATTCCAAATATTTCTTTTTGGTCTGGCTATTATATGTGCTGTGCTGTTGTTATTTGGTTACCGCACAAGATGGGCTTTGTTTGGATCCTGGCTCTTGCTGGTTTCCCTTCACGCTAAAAATTCATTGGTGATCAACAGTGGGGATAATCTATTGGTGTTGGTATTATTTTGGTCTTTATTGTTGCCGTTAAATAGTCATTTTTCCCTGGATAGAGCTTGTGAAAAAAATATTAAACCTTTTAATGTATTTTCTATGGGGGCCTTTGCTCTTATCGGTCAAATTCTGATGGTTTATATTTTTGCTGGAGCTTTAAAAACAAGTGAAATTTGGAAAGATGGATCAGCAGTGTATTATGCTTTAATGTTAGATAATTTTAGAACAATATGGGGAGATATGTTACTGCAATATCCTAAGGTAATGAAATGTTTCTCTTATCTTACTTATTATTTTTTTGAAATGAGTGTACCCTGGTTGTTTGTGTTTTTCGGTTGGTTGTGGCCTGTACGGGTGCTACTGGTATTTTTAATGATAGGCTTTCATCTTTCTCTAAATTTATTTTTGGCATTAGGCTTGTTTTCTTGGGTGTGTGCAGCTTGTTGGTTAGTGCTTTTGCCTGCTGAATTCTGGAACATACTAGGTAAATTTTTGCCAGGTCGTCATAAAAAATTAACTGTATATTATGATGAAGATTGTTTTTTTTGCGAAAAAGCTGTCTATTTTATTCGAACGTTTTTGATTTTACCTCATGTGTTGTTTATGAAATCTGGAGATTCTCCGGAGGCGATAAAGGAAATGCAGAAACGCAACTCCTGGCTGATTTTGGATGAAGAGCATAACTGGCACGATCGGTGGCAGGTCTGGATTTTATTGGTATCTCGCTCTCCATTGATTTTTTATCTGGCGCCTGTATTTAAAAAAATGCAGGCTTTAGGGGATAAAGCTTATAGCCTTATATCTAATAATAGAATGTTGTTGGGTAAGTTATTATTTTTTGATTCAAAACCATCATCTACTGATTCAGCATCATCTCTGTCATACTTTCACAAAATTATTTTGAAAATATTAACTATCTTTTTTGGATTATGTTTTTTATATGCTGTGGCCTGGAATATTCGGACCACTAACTTTAAAGAATATGCAAAATATTTCTCCTCAACCTGGAATGGACCAGGACAATTTTTTCATCTCCATCAGCATTGGGCTATGTTTGCTCCTAAACCTGCGAATAAAGGTGGATGGATTATTTTATCCGCTACCAAAAAAAACAGAGATGAAAATAGTCCAAAGTTTAAAAATGAACAAAAAGACAAAAGAAAACCAGAGCCTGTAAAAATTGATTTATGGCAGAAGGGGAACCCTGTAACTATGGAAAAACCGTATAGATATAGTGACACTTTTCCTGGATTTCGCCATAGAAAGTTAATAGAAAACCTGATATTCAGATCAAAAGGTAAGGCACATTTACAGAAATATTTACAATATTGGTGTCGTGAGTGGAATAGTCGATATCCTGAAAATAGAGTGAAAGATATTGAGTTTATATATATGGAAGTGGTGACTTCACCTCTCGAAGGGCAGTCTGTATCACCAAAACTTCGAAGTATGAGGAAAGTAAGATGTTCTCAATAAATAAGATTAAGGTTTAAAAAAAGGATTGCATCTAATTTGTAAATATGAATATAACAGGTGCATGAATTGTTATTTTTATCAATCTCCGGTAGGGTTTTTAAAAATTCAAATACAAGATCAGCAATTGTATTCTTTATCAAAGGCTAAGTTGACTGGGCAAGTGAATAAAAAACTGCTCAACTTTAGAATTCCTAAAATTCATAAATATTTATATCAACCACCCTCTTTTTCGAAGCAATGTGCAACGAAGAAAGAACTAAAAATAGTGCAATATTTAGCAACACAGTTGACGAAATATTTTGCCGGGCAAAAAATAAAAATTTGGGAAATATCTTTATTTTTTCAAGGGACTGTTTTTCAGAAAAAAGTGTGGAATACTTTGTATCGTATTCCTTATGGTCACACATTATCTTATTCTGAGCTGGCCAGGAAAGCTGGTTATCCAAAAGCAGTTAGAGCGGTAGGTGCCGCCTGTGGAAAGAATCCTTGGTTAATCATAGTGCCATGCCATAGGGTGCTGGCTAAAAATGGTTTAGGAGGATTTGCCTTGGGACTGCAAGTGAAAAAGTATTTGCTGAACAAAGAAAAAAGTAAAGTTGACGAATGATTTTCGTCTTGATACTTATCTTTTATGCAACAATCTCTTTTTACCAGTGAATCGGTCTCGGAAGGCCATCCCGATAAAATTGCTGATCAGATCAGTGATGCACTTTTGGATTCTTTTTTAGAACAGGATTCAAATAGTCGTGTGGCTTGTGAGGTGATGCTCACCACTGGTTTGGTGGTTGTGGCTGGAGAGGTGAGTTCTACAGGTTATGTAGATGTGCAAAAAATCGTACGAGAAGTAATTCGTAAAATTGGTTATGATCATGGAGATAAAGGTTTTAATTATAAATCCTGCTCGGTGTTGACCACTATTAACTCACAAAGTTTGGATATTGCTCGTGGTATTGGTACAGGAAAAGAACAAGGTGCTGGTGATCAGGGTTTTGTTTTTGGTTATGCTGTAGATGAAACTCCTGAGTATATGCCTCTCAGCATTGCTTTATCTCATAAACTGGTGAAGACTTTGGCGCAATTAAGAAAAAAAGGAGAAAGCCATATTTGGCCAGATAGCAAAAGTCAAATTACTGTGGAGTATGAAAACGATAAAATTGTTCATATTCCTTCTATCGTATTATCCACTCAACATGCTCCTGATATCAAGTCGGAAGATTTAAAGGAATTTATTGTAGAAGAATTGATAAAAAAAGTTATCCCTTCTAAATATTTAAAGAAAAAACATACATTTTATATTAATCCTACCGGCCGCTTTGTTATTGGTGGCCCGGCTGGTGATTGTGGTTTAACAGGTCGAAAAGTGGTGGTGGATACTTATGGAGGACATTGTGCTCATGGGGGAGGAGCTTTTTCCGGAAAAGATTCTTCAAAGGTGGATCGATCCGGTGCTTATGTAGCTCGTCATATTGCTAAAAATATTGTAGCTAGTGGTTTAGCTAAAAAATGTTTGGTGCAAATAGCTTATGTAATAGGAATGGCTGAACCGGTCAGTATACGTGTAGAGGGATTTGGAACTCTTCGTGTATCAGAAAAAAAATTAATTCCAGTAATTAAAAATTTATGGGATTTGCGTCCAGCCGGTATTATTGCTGAGCTGGATTTGTTAAAATCGATCTATCTGCCTACAGCCGCTTATGGACATTTCGGTCGAGAGGAAGAAGGGTTTTCCTGGGAAAAATTAAATAAGGTGGAAGATTTAAAATCTGAGTTCTCTTTATGACTGGTAAAAGAAAAATTACAAGCACCATTTATTTAACAGAGCAACAGCAAAATCTGTTAAAGGAGTTAAGTCGTCGATCCAAAGTGCCTGTGGCTGAGTATATTCGTCAGGGTGTGGATATGGTTTTAAACAAGCATCGTCATTTGCTTCCTGGGCAGTTATCTTTTACTTTAAATAAGCATACATCCTCTGTGGATGAAAAATGAGTGATCAAAAAAAAATACGTAACTTCTCTATTATTGCTCATATTGATCACGGTAAATCCACTCTGGCTGATGCTTTTTTGGAAATCACTAAAGCCTTGGATGAAAGGCATAGAAAAGAACAATTTTTAGATAAAATGGATCTGGAAAGAGAAAGAGGAATTACCATTAAAGCGCAGTCTGTACGTTTAAGTTATCAGGCTAAAGATCATTCTACTTACCAGTTAAATTTAATAGATACACCTGGCCATGTGGACTTTTCTTATGAAGTATCTCGATCACTTTCTGCCTGTGAAGGAGCTTTATTGGTAGTGGATGCCTCTCAGGGTGTGGAGGCGCAAACTCTTGCTCATTGTTCCTTGGCTTTAGCCGGTAATTTAAAAATTATTCCAGTTCTCAATAAAATTGATCTTTCTTCAGCTCGCCCTGAAGAAGTATCTCTTCAGTTGGAAGAATTGATCGGTGTAAAAAAAGAAGAAATTATACTGGCCAGCGCACGGCAAAGAACAGGTATTATAGATATTCTGGAAAGAGTGGTACAAGAGGTGCCTTGTCCTGATGGAGAGATAAACAACTCTTTGAAAGCTTTGGTATTTGATTCCTGGTTCGACAGTTATCAAGGAGTGGTCATTCTTTGTCGTGTAGTGGATGGAAATTTAAAAGTAGGGGATGAGGTATGTTTCATGCAGGGAGGTACAAAAAGCACTGTATTGAAGCTGGGGGTTTTTACTCCTTTTTCCTGTCCCAAGCAGGAGTTGAAAGCTGGAGAGGTAGGCTTTGTTGTTACTGGTATTAAAAGTATTAGAGATGTCGTTGTGGGAGATACACTGACTCATACGGACAAGCTTGCATCTGCTCCTTTGGTTGGATTTAAAAAACTAAAACCAATGGTATTTGCAGGACTGTTTCCTACGGATTCAAAAGATTTTTCATCTTTAAAAACAGCATTGGAAAAGTTAACTTTAAATGATTCTTCATTAACATTTGAACCGGAAAACTCTCCAGCTCTTGGTTTTGGTTTTCGTTGTGGTTTTTTAGGTCTTTTGCACATGGAAATTATTCAAGAGCGACTGGAACGGGAATTTGATTTAACACTGATTGTGACAGCCCCTTCAGTTATTTACAGGGTGTTTACAAAAGATGGAGATGTGCAAACTTTAGATAATCCAGCTGTTTTGCCGGAGCCTTCAAAGATAGAAAAAATTGAGGAGCCTTTTGTACGGGTGTCAGTACATACACCTTCTGAATATGTGGGTGCTGTACTAAAGTTATGTGAAGATAAAAGAGGACGTCAATTGCGCATGGAATACAGCAGAGGGGATCGTATGATTGTAGAGTATCATCTGCCTATGAGTGAAATTGTTATGGACTTTCATGATCGTTTAAAATCTATATCCCGTGGTTTTGCCTCTATGGAATATGAGTGGGAAGATTTTGAAATTTCCGATTTGGTCAAGTTGGATATTTTATTAAATGGTGAATCTGTATCTCCCTTGTCTGTTATTTTACATCGTTCAAAAGCACATAGTAAGGGAAAATCTTTAGCTAAAAAGTTAAAAGAACTTATTCCCAAGCAACAGTATCAGATAGCGATTCAGGCGGCAATTGGTTCAAAAATTATTGCTCGTGAAACTTTAAGTGCATTAAGGAAAGATGTGACAGCCAAGTGCTATGGAGGGGATATTACAAGAAAAAGAAAATTATTGGAGAAACAAAAAAAAGGAAAAAAACGAATGAAAGCTATTGGGAAAGTGAATGTTCCTCAATCTGCTTTTTTAGCAGTTTTAAAAACAGATGATTAAGAAAACTTTTAAATTTTTTAATAAAATATTAATTTTTGTATGGATAGTGCTGATTGCTCTGGTCCTGCGATGGTCTGTGCTGGAGGTGTATATGATTCCCATTTCGGAGATGATGCCCACTTTGTTTATCAATGATCATATTATAGTGAATAAAATGGCTTATGGTTTGAAGGTTCCCTTTTTTCATAAATATCTATCAAAATGGTCTTCAGCTCAAAGAGGAGATGTTATTATTTTTAAGTCGCCGTTTGATTCCTCTTCGATTTCTATTAGTAGAGTGGTGGGTGTGCCAGGAGACAGGGTGTTTTTTGAAGGAGGTTCGCTTTATTTAAATGAGAATAAGATTCTTAAAAAGAAACCGGTAAAAAGAAAGAAAGATTTTTCCTGGGTTAGGGATGAGAGTTTTTCAGACGGTGGAAAAACAGCGGATAAAAATCACTACACCCATTGGGAAGAGAAAATAGAGAAACGAAGCTATAGTATTTTGTTGAATAATCAAAGAAAAGGATATTTGATTTTTGGTCCCTATCGTATTCCAAAAGGGTATTATTTTGTAATGGGAGATCATAGGGATAAATCCCAGGACAGCAGAACCTGGCCGGCACAATTGGAAAAAGCTATTGGCTCAGTTACTTTTTTTCGAGATAAAAAAGGATCGGAGATTATTATTCCTAAAGGGACTTTAGTTCGAACGGATCATACTCGTTTGCCTGAGTATTTTTTGACCTTGGAGGAAGCTTTGTTAAAAGATGTATCGGTGGATGTTCCTGTACAGGCTCGAAAAGCAGGCTTGGCAGGTAATGTTTCAGCCAGGCGTATTCGTATCATTGAAGGTGATTTGCCGGCGGAGTTAAGTGTATCTAATACTAAAGCTTTACAAGGTGGGCGAGATGAAAATCTAGTTGCTGAGCATGATGTTTTAGGTTGTGTACAAAGGGTATGGTTTAGTTGTGAAAAAACTTTACCGGTCTTACATTTTTTATGTGATCCTCGTACCATACGTTGGGGACGCAGCTTTTATAAAGTACATTAGATACATCTTATGGTATTTTGAGTGGAAAGGATAAAAAAAGTTGCAAATAATAGCCACTGCTCCTTCTAATATTGCATTGATCAAATATGCTGGTAAAAAAGACAGTGATAATCTACCTGTTAATCCATCTTTGTCTTATACATTGGATCACTTGATAACAACTGTGCAAATACAGCCTTCTATTGATTCCTCAGAAGATCACTGGGAGCCTCTCAATGAAAAAAAATTATTTCCTCTAAAACTTTCCCAACACTCTATAGATCGATATTTAAAATTTTTTCAGTTTTTAAAAAACACTTTTAAAATATCCGGCGTCTATCGAATTCAATCAGGTAATAACTTTCCGGCAGAAGCAGGGGTAGCCAGTTCAGCTTCCAGTTTTTGTGCTTTGACATTGGCTACTCATAAACTGGCACTGCATCACTCTATGGAAAAGGGATGGGTAAAAGAATTTGATCTATCTCAATTATCCGCTTTAAGTCGACGGGGATCTGGTTCTTCCTGTCGATCTTTTTTTCGTCCTTGGGTTCTTTGGGAGAAAGATAAGGCTAAAGTTATGGATTTACCTTTTTCATCTATGATTCATCAATTAGTGATTGTGAGTGCAAAAACAAAATCTGTATCTTCCTCTGAATCACATGAAAGAATTTTAACCAGTCCTTTTTTTAAGGGGCGAATTGAGCGAGTAAAAAATAGACTGAACGATTTATTGTTGGCATTAAGTAAAAAAGACTGGCGAAAATGTTTCGAGATTACCTGGGAGGAGTTTCAGGATTTACATCAGCTATATGAGAGTTCCAGTCCTATGATTGTGTATCGTACTGAGAACAGTCATAAGGTATTGAATTGGCTAAAAAAATTTTGGGATGAACAGGGTGAGGGTCCTTTAGTGACAATGGATGCCGGTCCTCATGTACACTTACTTTATCGTCCGGATCAAAAGTTAATGGCTCAAAAAATAAAAAAATATTTCAGCTCTGACTTTAGGATTCTCAGCTCAAAGTGAAATTATTAAGATTGGTTTTTTATTTATTTATAAAAGGGACTTGCCCATGAAGGACTTTGGACAGTTTTTATAGGCAGTAGAAGCTTTCCCCAAATTCCCTTTAGCTTCAAGTGCTCTCTGGTAAGTTGTAGTCAAGGTATCAACAGCTTTCTTTGTATCTCTTATGGCTGTTCTATGGACTGGATTATTATAGTCCACAGAGGATGTTGTCCTTAAAGCCGTGCTTACATTATTTAAGGCTGTAGATATACGCTCTAGTAACTCTTCGATTTTTGCGTCCTGTGACTGTAAGATCATGTTTATCAGCTCTTGAATGGCTTTCAAATCACTCTCTATACCTGATGGTGGCCTGTTGACATTAGGAGGGAGATAAAAAGTATCAACTGTTTTACTTATTTTTGAAGAGAGTGAATGGAGTGTGTTTAAGAAAGCATACTTTCTGTTCTCCTGTGTAGCAACTTTGCTTAGTTCCTCAGCGGCTGTGCTTAAATCTTTTAAGGCTATAGTTATTGAATCCTCTGAGGGAAAGGCTTGGCTTGCAGTAGTAGTGGTTCTACTTGTCCATTCGGCAATAATAACTAAAGAATCATCAGCGGAAATTGCATTGTCATAGGCTATCATTAAGTTGTTTGAAGCTTTAATATAGGCATTCTTCTTTTTAGATCGTTTAACAGAAATTTTCGCCCTTTCTTTCCTCTGAATAGCTACAGCATCTTCTTCGACTGTCACGGCAGAAGCAAAAAAAGGAAATATTAAAGCCAGAATTAAAAATCTCATAAGCCAATTTTATAATACGTTTTTATAATTTTGTCAATTATTCAGATTCTTTCTTCAAGTATTGAGTAAAATTTTTTGTATAAAAAACTTGCTAAGCAAGGCTGATTTTGTTTAAGTCTTCTTGGAAAGTTTATTTCAGAAAAAGGAATGGAAAAATGAAGGTTTTCACTATGTATTTGGTTTTTATTTTTGTAATATTTCATACTTCTTTTGTTGTTGCGGAAACTGAGTGTGAAAATTTTTCACTCGATACGGATGTTTTAAGTAAGAGTGATATAAGAGAGAGAATAGATACATTATATAATTTTGCTCAATCTTGCCCAACAGAGCAGGTGGATCCTGTATTAGAACAAGTGGTGCTGACACCCACAGCGGAATGGCCTTTAAAAGAAACCGCATTAGCTCAAATGAGTGAACAAAGTTTTTGTAAAGAAAACTTACAGAAATCTCTTTTAGAATTTATTAAATTGGAACAAGAGGACTGGCATGTGCGAGAATCAGTTATTTGGATTTTATCTGATACTCCGGCACAATGTGAAGAATCAGTCATTCGATTTTTTACAGAGTTTATTCAACAGAAACAACCGGACTTAACAATGGAGCTTGTATTATTTCGACAACAGATGATTTATAATTTGTTTTGGTCTTTAGTTCGCTTAGGCGTGAATAATCAAAATGAAGTTGTTTCCGTAAAATTAAAAGAAATTGTTATGAATGAAGATTTGAATGTGCACTTTCGCATTGTAGCGGTACAGGCCTTACAAGATATGAGTGTTTTTTATGAAGCTGCTGCACAGGCTCTGTATGAAATTGTGCGTGATAGTGTAACAGATAAAAAGTCCAATGGTTTTGAAACCTATTATGAAAGTATTCGCAATAAAATAAATCAGCGAATTCAAATAAATGCGTTTGCTGCATTAGTGCAAATCATACATGAAGAAGCAAGATTTTTGGATTTTGTATCTAGAAGAATGGAAAATGTGAAAAAACATGACAGGCTTCGATGGAAAGCCTTGAGGCAGAAAGATATTCCAGAGGATATTACAAAATACATTCGTATTGCTTTACAAAATATTAGTACAGATCCTAATATAGATGAATCTTATATAGATCATGCCAGTAGGGTGCTTACAAATGATGCTCAATAATTCCTGCCTTCGCAGGAATGACGATGGATATGGGAATGACGATGGATATGGGAATGACTTAGAATACTTATACATTAAAGCGAAAAAATATAATATCTCCATCTTGTACAATATAGTTTCTTCCTTCTTGTCGATATTTACCTGCTTCTTTAATAGCTTTTTCTGATTCCAACTTCTGTAAATCATCAAAAGAATATACTTCAGCTTTAATAAATCCTTTTTGAAAATCGCTGTGGATTTTTCCAGCGGCTTTATCAGCTGTTGTATTTTTAAAGATGGTCCATGCTCTGACTTCTTTTTTGCCAGCAGTGAAAAAAGTGATCAATCCAAGCAATTGATAAGATTTTTTAATGAGTCGATTAAGCCCTGTATCTTTCCATCCCAAGGCAGATAAGAAATCCTGTTTTTCCTCATAAGAATCTAAATTAGCAATTTGTGATTCTATGTTAGCACATATTTGTAAAATTTTATTTTCCTTATATGTTGTTTTAAGTTCTTGCATTACTTTAGAATCTTTTTCAAAGGATTCCTCATCTGTGTTACATACATAGAGACAGGGTTTGGCGGTCAGTAGTTGCAATTTATCAAAAAAATCTTGTTCATCAGGATTGGGTTGATAGTCTTTAGCTGGGTTTTCTTTTTTCAAAAGTAGTTCTATTAGTTTTTCCACTAAGGAAAGTTCTATCTTTAATTCTTTATCTTGTTTCCCTTTGAGAAGTTTTAAAAGTTTTTCTTTTTTCTTTTCTAAAGCTTCCACATCAGCTAGAAGCAATTCTGTTTCAATCAGCTGAATGTCCCGTAGAGGATTAATATTGCCTTGAACATGTGTAATATCTTCATTTTTAAAGACTCGCACAACATGTAATAAAGCATCCACTTCCCGAATATGGCTGAGAAATCGATTACCCAGTCCTTCTCCTTTATGTGCGCCTTGAATAAGACCGGCAATATCTACAAATTCTATGTTGGCTGGAATAGTTTTTTCCGGTTGAAATATTTTATTTAAAATTTCCAGTCGGGTATCTGGCACTTGCACGAGTCCAATGTTGGGCTGTACAGTGCAGAAAGGATAATTACTGGCCGGTGCCTTCAGGCAAGTGAGGCAATTAAACAAAGTGCTCTTTCCTACATTAGGTAAGCCAATAATACCACACTTCATTTAGGCTTCTCGGGCTTTTCTATTTCTTCTTTATCAGTATTTGTTTTGCTTTTTGTATCTTCCGGATTGTGTTTTATATTGTACTGCCCAGCTGTTTTCTCGAAGCCATTTTTCAAAAAATATTCAAATATTTCAACACTAGAGCTTAAAAAATCGCTTAAAAGTAATTGATCTTTTTTAGTAAAAGTTTTTAGTACATTTTTTTGGCCTATACCAATTCGCCAGCGCATATAATCCTGACTTTTTAGTTCGGAATGAATGCTCTTTATGCCATTGTGTCCGGCTGGCCCTCGGTTTTTTTGAAACTTTATATTTAAAAAGGGCAGATCAATATCATCATGTATCACTAATAACTGATCTATGGAAAGGCGGTAGTAGGATAAAGCCTCTCTGACAGCTTTGCCAGATAAATTCATATAGGTCATGGGTTTAATGAACACCACTTTTTGATCTTGAACACGAACACTATCAGATACATAAGATGTTTTTTCACGAATTTGTGTTTTTGAATGTGTTAGTGAAGCAGGCTCCCAAGCTTGCACGATTTCTGCCATATAAGATCCTTTGGCCTTAAGTTGCACGTTATAGTGCTGTGCTAAAGTGTCCACCACCATCCAGCCTATGTTATGAGGAGTGAGCAGGTATTTACTGTCAGGATTACCCAGGCCTGCCAGCATGATCATATTATTTTTTTACTTCTTTTTTGGTTTTATCAGCAGGTGCATTTTTATCTTTTGGTGCTTTTGCATCGGTTGTCTGAGTTGTAGCGTCAGTTGGTGTATCAGTTGTTGCTTGAGCATCAGTGGTAACTGCTGTTTCTGTTGGTGTTGCAACTACTTCCTCTTCTGCTAATTCATTCACTGCGCACAGAGAGGCTTTTTCACTGGTGATCAGTTTTATATTTGCCGGAATATTTAAGTCAGACACATGAAAGTTTTGATTAATGTCTAAAGAGCTGACATCAATGGTTAGAGAATCAGGAATTCCTGCTGGAAGGCATTCCACTTCCACATCTCGGCGCATGACATTTAAAATACCGCCACCCTCTTTAACGCCGATGGCTTTGCCGGTAAAGTGTATTTCTACATTTACTCGTACAGCTTGTTTCATATCCAGGGAGAAGAAATCAATGTGGATGGGTTTTCTGGTGAGTTTGTGATAGCTGACATCTTTTTTTAATACTTTTAATCCATTCAGTGCTTTTTCTTCTGACTTAAAAGTAAAAATTTTATTTTCATATTCTTTTTTGGAATACTTTTCAGCAATTCTTATATCCAATGAAAGAGGAAGGGTTTTTTGTGTTTTTCCATAAACTATTGCCGGAACCTGTTTATCCCGTCTGAGTTGTTTTGAAATGGAGGAGCCAGCTTGTCTGCCATGAACTATAAATTCCATAGATTTTTTTTCAACTGTACTCATTTTTTTACTCTTTCTATTAGGTTTGTTTTTTCAAAATCACAAGTTGGTTGTTTAGTTTATAAAAAAAAATAAAAACTTTTCAAGTAATAAATTAATTAGATTGATTAATCAAATAGGGCGCTGACAGAACCTTTTGAATAGATGCATTTTATGGCCTCCGCCACTAATGGGGCTACGGAAACACGGTGTATTTTTGTGTTTGTTTTTTTGATGGGGATGGTGTCGGTGACCCATACTTCTTTGAGTTGGCTGTCGGTGATACGCTCTAGTGCCGGGTGTGAAAAGACGGCGTGAGTGACCATGGCATAGACTTCTTTGGCTCCATGTTGGATAAGGTGATCCACTGCAGAGCAGAGAGTCCCCGCGGTATCGATCATATCATCCACAATGATAGCTGTTTTGCCTTTAATATCTCCAATTACATGAAAGGCTTTGGCAACATTGGGTTTTAGTCGTCTTTTGTCAATAACAGCAATAGGGCTTCCAATTTTTTTGGCAAAAGCTCTGGTACGTTCTACAGCTCCTGCATCGGGGCTGACACAGACGGTGTTATTGTTTGAAGACATTTTTTGTTTCCAGGCTTTGGCCATGACGGGAAAAGCGAACAGGTTATCTACCGGACCGTTGAAAAAACCTTGGATTTGGGCTGTGTGCAAGTCTACGGTTAAAAGCCTGTTGGCTCCAGCCGCTTGGCAGAGATCCGCCACACAGCGAGCGGAGATGGGTGCTCTGGGTTCGGCTTTGCGATCCTGTCGGGCGTATCCGTAATAGGGCATAACCAGTGTAATTTCCCGGACGGAGGCTCGCTTAAGTGAGTCCATTAGGATGAAAAGTTCCATATAGTTTTCATTAACGGGAGGACAAGTGCTTTGAATAATAAAAACATGACAGCCTCGTACATTTTCTTTAATGGATACTTGCACTTCTCCATCAGCGAAGCGGGAGGCTGTGCAATCACCTAAGGGAATATTAAGATGCTGGGCGGTTTTTTTGGCAAACTCAGGGTTGGCATTGCCGGTAAAAATTTTTATATCATTTTTCATATTTTTACTTCCGTCATTCCCTGAAAGCCGGAAAAGCCCACAGGCGGCTTTCCCGTTTAAAGAGCTTTCAGTTATTACAGGAATCCGATCACTGAATTAACATGATTCTGTCAAATGAAGCAATCTATTAAACTTAGATGACTGGATGTCAAAAACTTGAAAAGTCTCCTGAGGACTTTTCAAGGGCATGACAGACTATTAGTCATTGCGGCCTGTAATAATTGTCATCCCTGTAATAATTGTCATCCCTGCGAAGGCAGGGATCCAGTCAACTGGATTCCCGCGTACGCGGGAATGACGACATCTACGGGACTGACAACATTTGTATTATATTAAGGGGCTGTAGAAAGATTGGTGAGATGACCTGTTGGGTTTTCCAATAAACTCATCACTATCACGGAAATATCAGATCTTACCTTCAACTGCCACTTGCTTGATCCATCTCCCAAGGCTCCAGTTAAACCTTCTGCTCCTGCTTCCAACTCTTGAGCTGTCACTTTTTTTGTCTTGCCTGCTGGCACTGTGAATGTCACATCTGTACCAGGGGCATTGCCTGCTCCATCCACTCCACTCACACTGACTGCCGCATCCTGTTCTGTTAAATTAATCACATATAAAACACTCACCTGATTATTGTTACTTCCTGGATTAAAAAACGCCACCCGGTGATATAGGCCACCCTCTTCTTCTGTAATCATGTCATGCATGGAAGTGAGAAAACCTCCAGGGGTGCGCACATAAGACATCACATCTATATCTTCTTCCTCACTGGAAAGGGTTAATCTCCACTCTCCCTGCCCTTGGCCTGTGCTTCCTGTAAGACCTTTCCCTGTATTACCTAGCTCTAAATCCATGGAATTAAAATGCCTGGTCTTACCAGCATCTACACTTAAACTCAATGCACTATATTCAACACCTGCACTGTCAAAAGCCTTTATGGACACACTGACATTTTCATCTGAATGATTAGTCACTCTCACAAAGCCCTGTCTTCCCTTGGCATCTTCATGTGCTGGAAAAAAGGGTACCATGTAGCTGACCCCACTACTATCGGTGCTTATTTTTTTCGCCATGCCTGAGAGGTTGGACAGGTGGCCTGTGGGGCTTTCCATAAGACTCATGGCTAAAATGGGTTTATCTGACTCAATCAACAACTGCCACTTGCCTGATCCATTGCCCAGGTTTCCACTTGTGATATCCGAGCTAACACCGGATTCCAACTCCTGTGAAGTCAGTCTTTTTGCAGAACCTGCAGGAAGTGTGACTTCCACTGTGCTTCCTGGAGATAAGTCATTATCATCAATGCCTGTAATGGACACACTGATTTCTTCTTCATGAGGGTTGATGAGTCTTAGTGAGCTTACCTGATTGACATTGCTTGCGGGATTAAACATAGGCAGGCGGAATTGATTGGTACCTTCTTTAAGTGCCAGCTCATGCATGGAGGTGACAAAACCATCAGTGGTTCTTATGTAGGATAAAACCTCTATGTTCAAATCTTCACTTTCTATCTCCAATCTCCACTCTCCTTGCCCTTGGCCGGTGCTACCTGTAAGGCCTTTTGCTGTATTGCCTTGCTCTAAGTCGGTGGAATTAAAGTGTGTAGAGCTATCAGCTCCTATATCTATTGTTACAGGGTCGTAAGTATTACCTTCATCATCATAGGCTGTTACATTAATGGTGCCAGCTTTATTTGAATGATTGATAATGCGAATAAAACCCTGATAGTTAGGGCTTGCGCCGTGAGGAAACAAAGGCACAAGAAATTTCTTGTTGTAAAGGCTCGCTACGATATCCCACACCTCATCAATGGCTCTGGCGGCATTGACTGGGCCGTCTAACTCCACTGTCCATTCATCGCCATCTACTCCTGCGGGATCAAAACCCACATCTTCGCTTCCTAACTCTACATCAGGATTGGAGAACATGAGTGCTCGTGGGTTAGCTGTATAACCTTCATCAATACATTGATTTCCATAGGCCATAATTGTCCTGAAACATTCTGAACGACTAAAATTTTGATTCACATAACCAAAACCATAAGCTACTATAGGAAAATTTACTGAATTATCTAAACTAAGATAATTTTCTACATAGCGATCATGGAAAAGACCAAAGTTATGACCTAATTCATGTGTAAAGGTATTTTGTATGGTACAACCATCAGGGATTGCAGAAACACTAAAACTTTTATATCTCCATATTTCTTTACGTCTACGTATTATACATTCATCAATATTGGGATCATTTTTACAAGAATCTCCCACAGAGTTTTTATCATATAAAGCATACTTATTTGCTATTCCACAAGTCCCTATGGCTCGTTCTACAAATAAATGCCCCAAATCTGCTGAATACCTTTCTCTCATTTCATACACTTCATCCAATATTCCATCTGGATCATAATAAGAACCTTTTTTTTCTCTAAGAACTCGTAAATTATCTGACATATTGTTATCCACTTGCATATAATCCACCTTTTCCATAGCCACGAGCCTGATTTTTCTATGGCTTAAGCCGCTGTTGTTAAACGCCTGATTGGTTTTTTCTATCTCTGCTGTAATTGTAGCTTCTATCTCTGCTTTTCCTCCCTCATGAGCTTCTGCATTGGGCGTATACACCACCAGGATGTCCACTGTTTGATCGGAAGATTCTTCTTCAACACCGTTCGCCGTCATTCCTGCGGAAGCAGGAATCCAGTCATCCGAATTAAATGTCCCTGAAGAAAATTTCCCATGACCACCATTCGTATAAACTGAAAAGTCGCTTGAGGACTTTTCAGGGCCTTTCAAGTTTTCGGTGTTTGTCATCGCCCCATGATCAATCACAGGAAGCTGAGAAGTGTCTACCTGTCTAATTATGACATTCTGAGAACCTCTCTCACCTTTAGAAGTTCTAATGGTATAAGTACCTCTTGGAGAGTGTACTTCTCCTCTGATAATTCCCTCTTTACTGATAAATAAAGTGATATGTCCGCCTTGCTCTAATGAGCCAGACAGAAAAGCACTTCCTGGTGAAGAGGAAGAGGATTTTTTAAGTGTAGCTTTGAGGTCCACATCTCCAAATAAATTCAAATGAATAGATTGATTGTTGAGAGCAGAGTTGAGCAATTGAGATCTATCCAGCACTGCTTTTCGGGCTCTCAAAATAATAGGATCTGTGTAGGACTCTATTTCTTCATCTATATTCATTAATTGATTGGAGTGTTGAAACACATTTTGTGCAAATGCTATTGGAATAAAAAAAAGAAACATCATTCCCGTGTACACCGTCATTCCTGCGAAAAACTTCGTCATTCCCGCGAGCGTCGTCATGCCTGCGTACACCGTCATTCCTGCGAAGGCAGGAATCCAGTTTTTAAGAATTTTCTTACACACTATTATTTCCTTGTTAATATCTTTAGTCTCGGTCTGTAAAGCTTCAGCTTGCTCAAGACGCTTTTGCTTTTGGACCTAGCTTAGTTTAATTGCTTAGAGGAAGGTCAAACTTTTTGAGACGCTTCGCTTGGACTCGGCAAAGTTTGACCTTCCTCTAAGGCATCTCCTAAGGACCGGCAAGCCGGAAATTTTAAACCGGAGAGATTTTTTTCTGCACTGCTGAACTTTACAGCTCAATATTTTTCAAATAATTACCCTCTTTTACATACCACATCTTAAGCAAAAAATAAAATACTTTCCGTCATTCCCGCGCACGCGGGAATCCATTCTTAATACTTTAGTTACCTTTTTACACACTTGTGTAAGATTGAAACAATTAAATACCTATGTGTAATTTACTCAAACTAATTCAGTATATACACACCTAAACACAATTATCTACTTCCATCCTCATCAGTACACAATTGATAATCATTGTTCCCAGATTGCACTTTCTCACATATACCAAGACCACTACCAAAACTTAGGAGAGCATTAAATATTATCCGCAATTGAGTGTAAGGAAGTGTATGAAGACATATTGCAGTGTAGTCTGAAGGACAAGTACAAGAAGTAAACGAAGCGTGAAGCTCACTAACTTTTTGGCTTCCTGACAGTGATGTCTTATGACATGACAACGAAGCAGGCAGTCCAGAACCGCCTTCACACATACAAGTAGTCCTGTTCCAGGTCTGGCCAAAAAAACCACAAGAAGTGGTGCTTGGAGCTGTGCAGGTACCATTTTGGCAAGTACCACAGGAAACACTAGTGCAAGAAGTGCCGTTTGCTTTTGGTTCTTCTACACCACCGACACACTCATGACAATTATCAGAAGGAGTGCATGTTGCAATGGGAGGACAGACTGTTGTCCAAGTACAACTAGTATTCCATATGGATTCATCTGTCGTACCAGGTGGACATGTCGGCCTTGGAACAGTTCTTGTTTCAGTTTTTTCCTTTGTACTACAAAAATCTAATGTTTTGTCGCCACATGGTTCACAAGGAAGACGAGAACAAACCGATATCTCTATCACCTCACCAGGAGTGCTACAGGTGCTCGATTGAGGGGTATAATCCCCATTCAGACAACCCTGTCCTGTACACCAGCACTGAGCTAGTTTTGTGCCAGTTGCCTGTTGAGATGTAACATCACAACCACTAGGGGTACAAGTGCGGGTTTGATCGAATGTTTCTCCAATACAAACTGTAACTGGATCTGGTCCCCAGGTTCCACAAGTAACAGTTCTAGGTGTGCAAGAATTATTTTGACATGTCTGACAAGAGTTGCATGTTACAGAACCAGTTGCTGGTTGCGTTTGAATAGTAGTACTACAACTACTGGGTGTACAAGTGCGAGTACGAGTTTGAGGAACCGAACCACATTTTCCACTTGTACTTGGTTCCCAAGCACTCCAATTTTCACAACAACATTTCGTACCAGTTCCTGGTTGCTCTTGAGACCCCTCACAACTACTTAGATTACAGGTACGAGTACGAGTTTGAGGGAATGATTGCCCACTACAAACTGTATTTGGATTTGGTGTCCAAGCATTCCAATTTCCACAACTACAAAGAATGGGTATACAACTGCAACTATTGGAATCCCATCGATGATCAGGTGGACAAGGTTTCGGTCCTTGGTTACCACAAGTGCCACCACTACAAGTCCCACAATCGCCGCAAGGACCGGGTTTACTCACACAACTACATTTATCAGGTGAAGCTTCCTTACATGTGCCACAGATTGAATCTGTCTTAGGAGTTTTACAAGTGTCACTACAACATATCTGTCCAGAAGAACATGTGCTTTCACATTGGCAAGTGCTACTGTTCCAGCTCTGACAAGAACCACAGCTCGGAGTACTTTGAGTACAAATACCACTACTACAGGTACCACAATTGCTGCAAGGAATGGGAGGGTCATTAGGTTTATTCTCACAACTACATCCATCGGAAGAAGGTTGCTGACACTCAGATTGTGCTGAACAAGTGGAAGTAGTTTTTCGTGTCTTGCAAGTATCACCACAACACACCTCGTTTTGTGCACAATTGGTACAAGGATCTTCACATCTACAAGTACTGGGATCCCATATTTCTGGTAGGATACAAGTAGGCTTAGAACCTCTACAGATATCCCAATCACAGGTAGGATAACCCAGCCAGTTATTATTAGTTTCCCAACAGTTAGGGCAGGGCAGTCTGACGGGTATGGCATCAGAACAACTACAACTTGCCTGACAAGTATTACCACAACACGCTGGAGTGAGGCCTGAACAACCTCCTGTGCAAGTATTGGTATTCACATTACAACTATTGCAAGAACCCGGACACTGACTGTTATTTGTGCAACAATTAGGTATTGTATCACATCGGCAATTCACTGAATCCAGTGTTTGGCAAACTCCACAATTTATAGTACAAGGAGGAGGTTTACAACTGCAAGAACTGGGATCCCATATGTCACTACCTGTACAAGTATCATTATGACAACTACTACCACAACACACTTCCCCTAATGGACAGCCTCCTCCTCCTGAACCTTGAGGTGTACAAGTACCACCTACACAAGTCTGACAAGCACTACAAGATGGACAAGTCACACAACTACTACCATTCCATACTAACCCAGATGGACAATCACAATCACAATCAATGGCATCCCATGTTTGACCGCCTGTACAACTGGTGTTTGGCGTTACACACTTATATGTATAACTACCAGGGCTTCCTGTTCTTTGGCAGCTATAACATGAACCTGGAGCACCACAAGAACCAGAGGACTTACACAAACACTGTCCATGAGGACTGGACGTAGCCCAATCATCATACTGCACATTGTTTGGAGAGGAATTACAGTCCGTGCAAAAGTTAAAACCACTACAGCTAATTTCTGTATGTAATTTTGCACCACAACTACTGCCTAAAGTATTAATATTCTGCACATAAGTGCTCGATGAATTTCCCGTAACACTAAATCCACCAAATATCGGACTAATACCTTGAGTGGTTATATTCGTACTACTGACCGCATAATTACAACAGTTCTTCTTTATATCCGACGAACTGCTGAGCCCTGCCCCAAAATCCGTCAACAATATCTTGTGCTCATTGATGGGTTTGTTTTCAGGACACTGAGAATCATCCTGACCTACCCAACACTTCGGTGTGTAGTTTTTTACCCACTGAGCTGCATACCTGTAACTCATTGCTCGAATGTACTTGTCGGCATGACCAGTCACCGAAATATCCACATCTGTATGATCAGCAAGAGGAAGAGGACAACTGCCCGACCTGGGATCGGTAAAACTCCTTATATTAGGATGATATAAAGAATTCTGCACACACAAATGACTATCAAACGCACTGATGTCAGGAAGCACACCTGTGGCTGATGACCTGTCTGTACAAATACAAGGAGTTGAGGAAATACCATCTGTACAGCCTAATCCAACCATATCACAATAAATAGGCTCACCTTTTCCTGTCACCCCGATGGCACACTGAAGTGACCCTAAAATACCCGTCACATCTGATTGGGAATCAGCATTGAATATGGAAGTAGAAGTAAAATTACTGGAACTAAGCTTTAAGTCTTTGGCCTTTATGGAATGAGCGGAAAAACTAAAAGTGAAGACCAAAACTGTTAAAGGAAGTAAGAAATGAAAATGAAAAGGGCAGAACGGCCGTGGTGGCTGAGAACCTAAACAACCGCCTACCCAAGTCAAACTGAAACTATTGTATAAAGTAAATTGTTTAATTTTTTTTTGAAGAAGAGAAAATTTTTGATAACACTTATGTGTACAAAACAAGAAATGTTTACATACTACCCTTGGTAGAAGTATCAATGCAGAATATAAATAATTGACTAATGAGTTGAAATGTTGTCTAATGGAGAGATGGAGAGATGGAGAGATGGAGAGATGGAGAGATGGAGAGATGGAATTTTTTAACAGCAGTTTTATTATTCATGTTTCTCTTTCTGGATTCCTAATTTTTGTAAAAACGAATGTACATCAAATAATAAAACAATTTTCATATTTCAGCAAATAAATCTTACAATAAGTGTAAAAGTTCTTACACTTATTGTAAAAAAGGAGATTTTTCAATATTTTACGCAAAATCCACTCTATTTTCTCATTATGAGATGATCAATAGAGAGGTGATTAGTCATTTGTTGATAGAGCGTCATCCTCTTGAACTCTTAAGCAGATTTAGGGAGTCTAATATTGATTGAAGTTTTCAAAGCAAAGGCCACTTTAGCAAGGAAGTCCATACTAACTTGACTTACTAGTCCTGATTCCATACGAGCAATAGAGGATTGTTTAGTCCCAATGAGTTTAGCAAGCTCTGCTTGAGATAATTTTTTCTTTAATCTCTTATTTCTAAGATTTTTAATGATTCGTTTTTTTTCTAAAACAAGAGAAATTTCCATATCCGTAAACCCCATGCCTTTTGCAAAATCTTTTGCTGTTTTATAAATGACTATATCTTTCTTTTTCATATATTTAACTCCTTGATACGAGATAAGAGCAGTTGTTTTACCTGTTTACTAAGTTTTTGTGTCTTCTTTTTTAGAATGTGCAAAATATAAATACTATCTCCCATTTTTATAACATAAAAAATTCGGTATATCCCATCATTATTCGTTAATCTTAATTCATGTAACCCTTTTGCAATACTTGGCAGAGGTCGAGAATGTGGCATTCCAATTGTTTTTCCATAGGTAAGCTCATCAAAAAGTGCATAAACATCAATCAAAACTTCCTTTGGGACCTTTCTAAACTCCCTCTCCACCTGTCGCAAGATAACAATATTCATTTTTTATGAGTATAACGAAATCGTTATGTTATCAAGCCATAATTTTGTAAAGGAATCCAGTTGAGGAAGTTAGTGATTCTAAGGAAGTTGGTCATTCCGGCCTTGAGCCGGAATCCAGAACTGGATGCCTGCCTCCGCAGGCCCTTCCTTCGCTTCAAATCCCTCGCGTTATCTTCAGATCGTGTACCACCTTCAGTTTTTCATTGTTACTTTTGTTCTTTACATTACCTAAGTGCCCGGCGAGGGACTTGAACCCCCACCCCTTACGAGACATGATCCTAAGTCATGCGCGTCTACCAATTCCGCCAGCCGGGCTTCTAAAAAAAATATTTATTCCAAGGCTTTAATTTCCTGCTCTATCAGTTTTTTGTAGCTGGCTGGATCCAATAAATCCGATAAATCTCCTTCTTTACTCATTTCTATACGAATCAACCAACCTTCCCGCATCGGGTGATCACTAATCAACCCAGGTGTTAAACTGCCATTCACTTCCACCACTTCTCCCGAAACCGGCATGTATAAATCGCTCACCTGCTTATTGCTTTCCACCAAACCGAACACAGCTCCTTTTTCAAAACTTTGTCCTTTTTGTGGTAACTTCCAACTGACAATTTCTCCCAATTGATCCTGAGCATAGTAAGTAATACCAATAGTCCCCGTGTTTCTGTCATCCAATGAAATCCATTCATGAGTTTTTGTGTAATAATAATTATCTCCCGGAACAATCAGCCTTTTAGGTGTTTCTTCTATCATTATTTCCTCCTTCAGGAATATGTGTTTTTATAAATGGTGTGGCAACAATTTTGGCGGGAATTAAATCTCCGTGAATTTGAATATAAATAAGTTGTTCCATATTAGCAAATTGTTTGTCGATAAGTGCCATGCCGATGACTTCATTTAAGCAGGGAGATAAGGCTCCGCTTGTGACTTTTCCTAAAAGCTGATTATCTTTTAATAAAACCGAATAATTTTTTCGAGGAATACCACTGTTGCTATTCAATAATTTAAAACCCACCCATTTTTGTTGAATGGAACCTTGTTTTTGTAAAAGAGCCTCTGAACCAATAAATTTTTTTGGATTTTTCACAACCCACGAAAGTCCCATGCAATAAGGATTTGTTTTTTCATTCAAATCATTTCCGTACAGAGGGTATTTCATCTCCATACGTAAAGTGTCTCTGGCCGCCAGTCCTACCGGCACACAACCCCACCTGCTTCCTTCCTTTAAAATTTGTTGCCATAATTCTGTTGCCTGCTGAGGAGATACCAAAATTTCAAAACCTTGCTCCCCTGTATAACCAGTTGCTGAAACCATAATTTTTTTTTTGTTAAAAGATAACCATTGGAATTGAAATTTTTTTATGCTTAAAATTTCTTCTTTAGAAGTACTTGGTAAAACTGCTGATAAAATGTCGATGGCTTTTGGTCCTTGTAAAGCCAGTTGCGTCCATTGATCACTTTCATCTTGAATATTTGTATCTTTAAACAAGTTGTTTTTTTGTATCCATGCAAAGTCTGTTGAACAACGACTGGCATTGACACAAAGAAGGTAATCTTCACCATACTTTAAACAATACACAATCAAATCATCTATAATTCCTCCTTCTGAATTACAAAGTAAATTGTACTGCGCCTGATGGTTTTGTAGTTTTCCTATATGATTACTCAATAAATGTTCCAGAGTTTTTAAAGCGCAAGGACCTGTTACACGAATCTCCCCCATTTGAGAAACATCAAACAGTCCGGCAGTATTGCGTACAGCCAAATGTTCAGTTTTTGCATTGTTGTATTCCAAGGGAAGCTTCCAACCATGAAAAGGAATAAATTTAGCTGATAAGCGACGATGTTCTTCTATTAAATAACTTTCTTTTAAAGACATTTTTTTCCTTTTTAAAAAATGTTTTGGCCTTAAATATTTTTTTGTAATTGTTGTTCTGCCAGATAAAAAGTATTTTGCAATAACATGGCTACAGTCATCGGCCCTACACCTCCTGGAACAGGGGTGGCAAAAGAAACATGTTCTTTTAATTCATCAAAGCGAACATCCCCTATGAGTTTTTTACTGGTTTCAGAATTTTTATGAATACCCACATCCACAACAACAGCGCCTTTTTTAAAATCCTCTTTTCCAAGTAATCCTGGTTTTCCAGCTGCTACCACAACCACATCAGCTAAACGGGTGAGGGGAGATAAATTTTTTGTGTGAGAATGGCAGACACATACAGTGGCATTAGCTTTTAACAGGAGTTGTGCCATTGGCAGACCGACAATTTGACTACGTCCCACCACTATCGCGGTTTTTCCTTGCAAAGGAATTTGATAATGCTCAAATAATTTCATAATTCCCGCCGGTGTACATGGTAAAACCCGTGGAGTACCTGTCCAAGCCAAACCTTGATTCTCTACAGTTAAACAGTCAGGATCTTTTCGAGGGTCCACCCAAGAAAGTACTTCTCTTGTATTCCAGCCAGTGGGTAAAGGGAGTTGGACTAAAATGGCATGGATAGCAGGCTTACGATTTAATTCCTGAATTTTTGTTTTTAATTCATCAACAGGAATATTCGCTGGTTGATGAAATAATTCTGCCTTAATACCTACCTCTTTACAGGCTTTGATTTTTTGTTGGATATAAACAGTGCTGGCTGGATTTTCACCTATCAGTAGAATAGCTAATCCTGGCACTTGATTTTTTTGCTGGAAGAAGTTTTTAATTTTTTGTTTTAAATTTTGTTTTATAGTATCAGCCACTAAACGACCATCCATGATTTGCATACTCCAAACTCCTCGTGTTTTGTTGTGAAATTCTTTATTGACTTGATTAATAAAAAAAGCAAGTATGAAATACATGAAAAAACAAGGTAAAGCTTTAAATAAATCTATTTTTTCCGGAATTAAAAAAAAAGTAGATTCTGAAAAGCAACTATCAAAAAAAGATTTTAGAGAAAACCTGTCTGTGGAACGATTTTATAAAACGATCAAGCAATATAATTTAAGAGAAGAAGCTTATAAGACAGCTATTAAAATTTATCTAAAACTAAAAAGCTAACAAAATAGTCATTTCTGTATTCATAGTCATGCCTGCGAAAGCAGATATCCAGTTGACGAACAGTACAAGGTGTTTGTATTTATTTCTTAGGGATTCTTTTATAAGTGATAAAAGAATATGGAGGATTTCCGACACAGTCTTTTCGTTGAACTTCTTCAAATTGATCCGGTGGAATGGCTGGATAAAAAGCGTTCCCTTCATATTTTTGATGAATTTGAGTGAGGTAAATAAACTGTACATGATTTAAAGATTGTTTATAGATTTCTCCTCCTCCAATAATAAAAAGCTCTTGTCCGTAATCAGTGAGATCTATACTACTGCAAATCGGCCAGACCGATTCCAAAGAAGGACACACAATCACATTGTCGGGCACTGTGTAGTTTGGTTGTCTGGTGATGATAATGTTTAATCTTTTGGGCAGTGGTTTCCCAAGAGATTCAAAAGTTTTTCTACCCATGATCACCACTTTGTTTAAAGTTTTTTCTTTAAAAAATTGCAGGTCTTCCGGAATATTCCACGGGAGTTTATTATTTTTTCCGATCACTCGGTTGTCTGACATAGCGCAAATGTGAGAATAAATTAAAGACATTTATAAAAACCTCTTTACACTGATATAGGAGCTTTAATGCTTGGATGTGGATTGTAATCAATTAGTTTAAAATTTTCATACTGATAATCAAAAATAGATGGAGCCGGTGTTAATTGCAAAACCGGCAGAGTCTTAGTACTTCTGCTAAGTTGTTCTTTAGTTTGTTCAATATGATTTAAATAAAGATGAACATCTCCAAAGGTGTGTACAAACTCACCAGGTTTTAAATTACAAGCTTGTGCAACCATCAAAGTGAGCAGGGAATAGCTGGCAATATTAAAGGGCACTCCCAGGAAGACATCAGCACTTCGTTGATAGAGCTGGCAGGAAAGTTTTCCCTGAGAGACATAAAATTGAAAAAAAGCATGACAGGGAGGTAAAGCCATCTGATCCAACTCTCCGGGATTAAAAGCCACCACGATCAATCTCCTGGAGTGAGGATTTTCTTTGATGTTTTTTATCACTTCAGAAATTTGATCCAGTGTTTCCCCATTGGGTTTTTGCCAGGATCGCCACTGTGCTCCATAAACACGACCCAGCTCACCCTTTTCATCTGCCCATTCATTCCAAATCTTTACATTGTGCTCATTGAGGTACTGAATATTGGTATCTCCCCTTAAAAACCAAAGCAATTCGTACACAATAGAGCGAAAATGGACTTTTTTAGTGGTTAAGAGTGGAAATTTTTTACTTAAATCAAAACGCAGTTGTCGGCCAAATACACTGAGAGTACCGGTACCTGTGCGGTCCTGTCTTTTTTCACCGGTGTCTAGGATATTTTGAAGTAATTGCAAATAGTTAGTCATTTTTGAGCCACTGTATTTTTGCCTGCTATATTGGTTTATTTCTTGCCTTTTGTCCAGTATATAAAAAAATTTTGCTGAGGCTTGGAAAATTCATTTGTAAACCTTTTTACCGACGGTGACTTTGATCGACTAATATTTTTATGGTCTCAATTTGAGAATATTTTGAACAGAGTTTTTGTTGTTTATCAAAAAAATGTTATAAATTATATTGTAATGTTATTTTCAATTTTAAAATTTGTTCGTAATCACCATGGAATGTCTCTCATGGATATTTTGGTTTCCATGGGAATGTTTGGCATTGTTATGCTTTTATTTCAATCCATTATTCTCACAGGAAAGTCCTTTACTAAAAAAGCAGAAAATCGTGTGCAGTTTCATCAAGTCACTGCTAGCTTAAAAGCACATGTTTGCACAAATAGCGATTCATTTAAGATGATTGGTTTGGATGCTCATAAAACTTTTAAGTTTGTGCTTGCTTCTGATGAATATCAAAATCTCGTTCCCATTAACCCCACTGACCCCAGTGACCCTAGAGTTTCTGCTCCTATATTAACTGTTTCCTTGTCTGGCTTATCAGTGGAAACCAACTTAGACACACAACAAGATACAGTTGTTCAAAATACTTTATCCAGTTACTCCGGTACTCCTGAGCAATATACTGGTTTTTCAGGTACTCTGAGTAATGAAACAGGGATTATGGTTCACCAGGACAGCCATACTTTTACAAAATTTGATGTGACAGCTAATAATGTAACAAAAAATCTCCTGGCGGCAGGAGATATGACCGGTAAAATTTTTATCAGCCGGTGTATACCTAGAGGCTCTTCAGCGGTCATTTACAGAAAGACAGGCTACTCCACAACAATTGATATGGATTCACCAGGCAGCACGCTCGTCTATCTTCTAAATATTCAACATCGGCCCTTTCATTTCCCAAATGCAACATTAAATCAAAGAATTCAATGCTGTGATACTGCATCATCTACTTCTATTTCTGAATCAAGTACGGAATGTAGTAGTAGTAATGACTATAATCCGATTATGTATATTGTGCATTTTAAAAACACGGCAGCTATTTCCGGTACTCCAGATGGTAATGTTTTTGATGCAGAAATGACAGATATACAGGAATACCCGTCGCTAGCGGAAATGAACACCATTTATGGTGCAGGTTTTGTATTTACCTTGGATGAAGGGCAAAAAGAGCCACAAAAGTTTTTTCTGGATATGATGATTTTAAAAAACAGCTGTAATACCAATTTTGCGCAATCCAATATTTGTGGGAATATTAGTCTGGATACGGATATAAATGCCTTTGAAATTAACAGCAACCAGAAACTCAATGATGTGATTGTGCCAACTGTGAATAGCTGTACAGGCATTGTTAGTACAATGGATTCCTCCATCATTCAACTTTAGAGCCCCTTGAAAAGCTAAAACTTGAAAGGCCGCCTGAGGGCCTTTCAAGGGCTTTTCAAGTTTTCAGCATCCAGTACTGGATTGCGGCTCAAGGCCGCAATGACAACGTCTACAGGAATGATTGTTATGCCAGCGAAAGCACGTCATGCCTGCGAAGGCAGGCATCCAGTACTGGATTGCGGCTCAAGGCCGCAGAGACAACGTCTACAGGAATGATTGTTATGCCAGCGAAAGCACGTCATGCCTGCGAAGGCAGGCATCCAGTCAACTGGATTGCGGCTCAAGGCCGCAATGACTAAGCTCAGTTTTTCAGCCTTTCAAGGGGATGAGACTGTTGTTTTGAGCATTTTTTTATTTTTCCGGCTTTACATTCTTAACTTAAGCTATTAAAAAGACGAGATGGGCAAACAAAAAAATGGAGAAAAGGCTTAAGAATGGGGAAAACAGGAAAAGTTGCAAGATTTCGCATCCAAAGACGATTGGGTACAGAATTGCCGGGGCTTGGAAAGCCCGGAGCTTTGGAACGGCGACCCTATCCTCCTGGAGAAAGCGGTAATAAGAGAAAAAAATACTCGGACTATGCTCTTCGTTTGGAAGAAAAGCAAAAACTGCGATTGCATTATGGTTTAAAAGAGCATCAACTTAGACGCTTTATCAGAAACGCCAAAACCGGTTCCGGTTCTCATTGGGTTAATAAATTGATAGGCCTTTTAGAGCGGCGTTTGGATAATGTGATATTTCGTTTAGGTTTGGCCCCTAGTATGCGTTCCGCCCGTCAATTGGTCTCTCATGGTCATGTTTTAGTAGATGGTCAAAAAATGAATATTCCTTCTGCTGTGTTAAAGCTTGGTCAGGCAGTAACATTAAAGGAAAAATCAGAAAAAAATCAGATTGTTTTGGTGGGTACTCAAAGTCCACGTATGGACATACCAGATTTTTTGAAGAAAGAAGATCAAACGGGTACAGTTAAAGGAACAGTCTTGTCTGAACCGGGTTTGGAGTACATTCCATTCAAATGTGACACAGGTTTGTTTACAGAATATTATGCCGCCCGAAAAGCTTGATATTTGAAGACAGGTTGAGGGATAATTTGTAGGATTAAAAAAATCATATTTTGTTTAATAAAAAGAGTGAGTAGATGGCTAAGAAAAAAGGAAAAAAAATTATTACTCTGGAGTGCACAGAAGCACGTAAAGAAGGTAAGCCACCTTCTCGTTACACAACCCGGAAAAATGCTCAGGTTCATCCTGAGCGATTGGAAAAGAAAAAGTACAATCCTTTTTTAAGGAGACACACTTTGCATAAGGAAATTAAATAAGGCCGTGGCAATTTTAATTGGCTTAAGTACAGGTTTAGGAGCTGGTTTTGGTTTTTCCTGGCTCGTGATGTTGTTATTAAAGCAACAGAAAATCTATCAAACTCGACAAAAAGCCAGAGAGATTGTTGAAACAGCTAAACACAAAGAAGAACCTGAAAAAGAATTCATTTTAAATAAAGTGGAAGAGCACCAGCAAAGTCTGTTGGAAAAACAAGAGCATGAGCTGGAGAAGATTCGTATACTTATTCGCGGTCAACAATTGGAGCAAGAACAGTTTCAACAAAATAGTGTAGAGAGTATCCAAAAACTCAATAAGAATAAGAATGAGCAAAAAAATGAAACAGAGGTTTGTTTATCTTCTGCCAAAGAACAAAAATCCATTTTGGAACGAATTAATAATGAGTGTACAAAAACGCAAAAAGAATATTTAAAGGCTTTGCAATCCAGATTTTCTGTCAATGTCGAACAATTAAAAAAAGATAGTGTAGGCGAACATGTTCTGCGTACAAAAAACCAGGTTCTGCGATTGATAAAAAAAAGTGAAGAACATTTCAAACATAATCTGGAAGAGCGAGCGCATTTTATTTTGGAATTGGTATTAAGTCGTTTTCGACATCCTTATTGCATAGAAAGAGGGATTAGGAATGTGGTATTTTCCAGTCGTAAAAATATGGAGTATTTACTGGGTCCTGAAGATTGGTTAAATATGAAGTTTTTGGAGCAGGAGTGTGGAGTGGATTTAAAAGTCAGTGATACAGAACCTGTAGTCACAGTGTTTGGAATTGATCCTGCTCGTCGTGAATTGGGACGAGCTTGTTTGCAAAAAATCAAAAGTAGAAAACACCTGAAGAAACAAGATATTAAGAATTTGGTTAAAAACACCAAGAAAGAGTTGTTTCATCGAATACGAAATGATGGAGAGCGTATTTGTCGAGAGTTGAGATTAAAAAATCTGCAGCGAGAAGTGAAAAATCTTATGGGGGTTTTGCGATATCGTTATTCCTTTGCACAAAATCAATATTTTCATTGTTTGGAAGTTGGCTGGTTATGTGGACTTTTACAATCGGAACTGGGAGGTGGTTCTGTGCTTCTATCCCGTCGGGCAGGAATGCTTCACGATATTGGTAAATCTATTGATCATTCTCAAGAGGGTGGACACGCAATGATTGGTGCAGATTTTATTAAAAAGCATGGGGAATCGATGGAAGTGGTGCAGGCTGTGCGAGCACATCACCATGATGTTACACCTGAAAAGCCAATGGATTTTTTGGTGATTGGTGCGGATGCTTTGTCAGGGGCCAGACCTGGAGCTCGTCGTTCCACTGTGGAATCTTATACGCAAAAAATTCTCATGCTGGAAAAAATCGGCCGGAGTTTTCATGGAGTTAAAGATACTTATATTATGAGTGCCGGTAGAGAAATACGGGTTATTGTGAATAGTCAGCAGGTGAATGATCTTCAAGCTTTAAAGTTGAGTAAAAAAATTGCAGATAAAATTGAAGAGGAATGTTCCTATCCTGGCTTGATCAAAGTCACTGTTGTCAGAACAGTGACCAAAAATGTGAACCTTCAGCAGTTAAAACAAGTTCGCCCTTAATGAATTTATCATTTCTCTCCTGCGAAAGCAGGGACCGGAATTTAATTGACTGGATTGCGGCTCAAGGCCGCAATGACGGAAGTAGCTGGAAGGATAAGACTTTGCAAACATGTAGTCATGCCTGCGAAGGCAGGCATCCAGTTGACTGGATTTCTCCCGTGTACCTGTAAATGCTTATCATGCCAACTACACATCTATTTGTGTGTTATAAATCACTTCTTCAGCCGTGGTGATTCCTTCACAAACTTTTTCTATACCATTTTGACGAAAAGTGGTCATGCTACCGTCCTCTAAAGCTTTTTTCTTAATTGTATGGCTGTCTTTGTGATTCATGATCAGTGTCCGTATATCTTCATTAACAATAAAAATCTCTTGGATCATTGTTCGACCTATATAGCCTTTGAACTCACATTTTTTACATCCTTTAGCTTTAAAGAGTTGATCCGGTATGGGAGTATCTTTTACTTCACTGGTTAAAAATAAAATATCTTTTTTTAAAGTTTTATAAGGTTTTTTGCACTCCGCACATAAAACCCGCACAAGTCTTTGTGACATGACTCCCAGGATGGATGTGGCAATCAAAAAAGGCTCTCCACCCATGTCGATAAGGCGGGGAAATACAGAAGCGGAATCATTTGTATGTAAAGTGGATAAAACAAGGTGACCAGTCAGTGAGGCATTGATGGCAATTTTCATCGTCTCTATGTCTCGAATCTCACCAATCATAATGGTGTCCGGATCTTGACGCAAAACCGATCGGAGTCCGTTGGCAAAGGTCAAACCGATTTTAGAGTTAACTTGAATCTGTCCAATGCCTTTGATTCGCCTTTCCACAGGATCTTCTACAGTAATAATATTAGTGTCTGGAGAATTCAGTTGGTTAATGGCGGCATAAAGGGTGGTGGACTTTCCACTTCCTGTCGGGCCAGTAATGAGAATAATACCATAATTTTTTTCCAGTAAATCATTAAAGGCGCTAAGATTTGTTTTACTAAAACCTAATTCATTGAGTTGTAAAGTAACTTGTGTGCGATCTTGTAGACGCATAACCAATCGTTCTCCAAAAGAAGTGGGTACTGAACTCAGACGAATATCAATGTCTTTCCCGGCCAGTCGCAAATGAATTCTTCCATCCTGGGGAAGTCTTTTTTCTGCAATGTTCAGGTTGCCCATGATTTTCACTCGGGAGAGAATAGCGTTTTGTAATCTTTTTGGAGGTTTAAAAATGGAATACAATACACCATCCACTCTAAAACGAACAACCAGTTCTTTTTCATAAGGTTCAATATGAATATCGGAAGCTCGTTCTTTAACAGCTTTAAATAAAAGTGTGTTTACTAATTTAATCACTGGAGCTGAATCTTCTGTGTCCAATAGATCAATAACAGTGCTTTCCAGATCG
Source organism: Bdellovibrionales bacterium (assembly GCA_965226095.1). Classification (GTDB taxonomy): domain Bacteria; phylum Bdellovibrionota; class Bdellovibrionia; order Bdellovibrionales; family UBA1609; genus JANQSP01. Next base: position 619,564 of record OZ245336.1, read on the forward strand.
TAATTTTCCGGGTTAATATCTGTAAACTCTTCCAGTTCTCCGGAACTTCTCTCATATACACTGTTAATAGCTTCATCCACTTTTGCAATTACGCTCATCACAGGACGGATTTCTTTTTTGAATTTTAATTTTAAATCTGAAAACACATTAAAATTTAAAGGATTGGAAGTAAGGATATAAACTGTATGTTGTTCTTCCTTAAAAGGCAGAACTTTATGAGATTTGGCGTAGCTAATGGGGAAGTGTTGTATGAGTTCATCAGAAATTTCCTGTACGGGGATTTCGTTGATAAATGGCACTTTTAAGTGATCACATAGAAAAGCTAAAGCATCTTCCGGGGATTTAAATTTTTTCTTTTTTTCCAAAGCTTTTAACAGGCTGATGCCCAAACTGTTTTTGGAGTGTATAATGGATTGTAGTTCACTGGGAGAGAGACTACTGGATTTTAAAATCAGGGTTTCATAAGCATTTAAATCCATAATAGAGGAGATCATAGCTTGCCTGTCCGATAAGAACAAGCAAGGGCGATGAAGCTGGTCTTGTATTGAATATCTTCAAGAAAGGAAAGTGATTATATAGCGCAGTATTTTTTAAACTTTAGGATAGAATTGATTGAACTCCAAGTTGAAAAAAATCAAAAAAATGCTTAAATGTAGTCATGCTTGAATCCTCGTATCCTTTTATCGCTCAGATTTTTACTCTCTATTTACCTTTGTTATTTTCCCTCTGTGTACATGAGTGGGCTCATGCCAGAGTGGCTTTTATGAAAGGTGATACTTTAGCCAGTGATATGGGGCGTTTAAGTTTGAACCCTCTTGTGCATGCGGATTTTATAGGCACAGTATTTTTACCACTTTTATCAATTTTCACTGGTTTGCCTGTTTTTGGTTGGGCCAAGCCGGTTCCTGTAAATCCGGGAGCATTAAAACAGCCTGTACAGGATATGTTTTGGATTGCCTTTGCTGGACCTTTGTCTAATTTTTGTCTTTCCTTGGTGGGTACTTTTGTGCTGGTGCTTTTGTATTTTCTTTCTTCCATTTTACCTGGATTTAGTTTGTTAGTTTTAACAGGTACGGTAGAGATATTTATTTATATTAACTTGTTGTTGGGATTTTTTAATCTGATTCCATTACATCCCCTGGATGGTGGAAAAGTGTTGGCTCGTTTTTTACCACCTCGTTGGAACTGGCAGTTGGAACAGTGGGAAAATTATAGTTCTATTGCTTTGATTGTTTTATTTGTTATGGGTGGCTTTAAGTATCTGGCCCTGCCAGCTCATTTGCTTTCCATGCAATTAATTCAGCTGGCTTCCTGGATATCTGATTTGGGTTAACTTTTATTAAGTGACATAGGTTGGTATAGTGTAAAAGATTTTGATTGTCGCTGTTTATTCATGTTAAAAATAAAGTGTGTTTTAAGGGAGAGTTATTGTGCAGGTTCAGCTTAAAGAGTTCACAGGTCCTTTGGATGTTTTGCTTCAGTTGATTCGTCGGGAGGAAATGGATATTTTGGATATTGATATTTATAAAATCACCGATCAATATCTGGAGTTCATAAAATCACAATCTATTCCTGATCTTTATTTTGCCGGAGATTTTATCAGAATAGCGGCTTTACTTATTTATATTAAATCCAAAAGTGTGTTGCCTGTCTATTCCCAACAGGATGATCTGCAGGAGGAGAGTCAGGAAGAGCAGGAACTAAAAGCGGACTTAACTAAAAGCTTGTTAAAAATGCAAATTGTACAAGGTATTGCCAGGAGACTCAATCAATATGCTTTGCTGGGCAGAGATGTATGGAGTGGTTCTGTCGACAATCAGGTTGTATCTGGTGAGGATTATTTCGATGGAAAAAATAATGTGCAAAAAAAACCTTTATTGAGTCTTCTAAAAGCTTATCATCGTATGCAAAACAGATTTTCTGTAAAAAAATCAACTGGTAATGTAGAAAATGATGTGCCGGTTTTAACTGACTGCATTTCTTCTATTCATTCTCGTTTAAAAATAGGTAGAATGTTTAATATGAGTTCTCTTTTATCTCATTCCAGTCAACCGGGATATGTGTTAACCACTTTTTTATCTCTTTTGGAATTAAGTCGTTTAGGTATTGTAACTTTATCTCAAGAAAAGTATTTTTCTGATATTCAAGTGTGTGTAAAAAAATCTTTTGAGGAAGGGGATATTGGATCTATTAAACATGAATATGTGGATTCAATGCTTAAAGCGGGTACAGCTTTATGAGTGTAGATAACAAACAAAAAGCACAAGGGCTTTCTTTGGAGGATCTTCAATCTGTGTTGGAGAGTGCTTTATTTGCTATAGGGAAACCTTTATCTCTTAAGCAGTGTACGCAATTGTTTTATAAAGAAAATATATCTGTTGCTGAAATTAAAAAGGCTTTATTGGCTTTGACAGAGAGATATCAACAAACTGATTGTGGATTGGAGCTAGTGGAATTGACAGGTGCCTGGCAAATGAGAACCAAAGAGGAAAATAGAGATTATGTTCGCCGCTTGATAAAAGGCAGGATGTTTCAACTATCCGCACCGGCTTTAGAAGTGCTGGCGATTGTCGCCTATAGGCAACCTTGTGTGAAAGCGGATATAGATGAAATCCGGGGAGTGGAATCAGGGCACTTGTTGAGAACACTCATGGAGAAGGATTTAGTTGATTTTGGTCCTAAAAGCACAGCGCCCGGGAGGCCTGCTACTTACAAAACCACCCCCCGGTTTTTAGAAACTTTTGGTTTAAAAAGTTTAAAAGCTTTGCCCTCTGCAGAGGATATAGTAGACTTGTTGCCAGAGGAGTTTCGTCGGCAGACACCGGATACAAATGAAGAACTGAAATTGGTTGTCAATGAATTTGCCGGTGCCAATAATGTTTTGGCGGATGAAGCCTTATTGGCCAAGGAATTAAAAACAGTTTCAGAAAAAATAAAAAATGTTAATGTAAAAATCAAAGAGGAACCTGGTCTGATAAATGGCAAGTAGAAAAAGTAAAACAAAAGGCGTAAAGGGTATTGTATCATTTATTAATGATATGTTTCGCGGTCAGGCTGTTCAGGTGACCTTAAAAGTTCTCGTGTCTCTATTTATTGTTTATCATTTACTGATGGTTTTTATCAGTCCAAACAGGTTGTCTATGATTCATGAAAAATTAATGCCTTATTTTATTTCTTATGCACATACTTTGTCTATGGATGTGAGTTGGAGCTTTTATGCACCTAACCCTTATTCTTACTTTTATTTTGAGTATGAGGTGATTTATACAAATGATCGAGTAAATACTTTTCGTTGGCCGCCCTCCAGAAAGGAATCCAAAAGGAATATTTTTAATTATAATCGTTTTATAAGTCAGACTTTATTTTTTATGCTTGCCGGTCCTAGAAAACTGCGAAGGTATTTTTTACCTTACTTATGTCATCTTCACCCTGAATCCAAAGAGATTACTGCGCAGGCTATTGTAGAAGATCGTCCTCATTTTAAGAAGGCACAGGTTTTGGATCCACTGCAATCTTTGTATAATAAAGAAAATATGAAAGTCTGGTATAAAGCTTTCAGACGATGTTATCACAAGAAGAAATCCAGAAGTATAGATAGCTTAGAAAATGATTTAACAACAAGTGAGCATAATAATGAGTTGGATTAAAAATACATTATCTAGTTTTCTACAGGGGTGGAATAACTTTTGGTTCAAACCCATGGATGTTGTGTCTATGTCCTGTTTTCGATTTTGTGCAAGCTCTGTCATATTAGCTACTTATTTAATTCGTTTTTTTGATATTAAAATCTTTTTTTATGAATCTGGTTTATTGAGTAGTGCTTCAGCTAAAGCTATTAGTCAGGCAGTGACTAAAAATAGTTTCCGATTGGTGTTGTCTTCAGATGCATGGTTGTATTTTTGCTACCTGCTTTTTATTTTAGTTTTGTTGCTGATGGTTTTAGGTTTGAGCAATCGATTATTGGCCGGCCTGGCTTTTGTTCTTCATTTGATTTTTATGCATAGGAATCCAACTATTGTGTATGGAGTGGATTCCATTATTACTTTCTGGTTATTTTATTTAGTTCTTTCAAATTCCGGAAAAGATATAAAGTGGATCACTTACTTTTTTAAAAAAAGAAAAGGTTTGGTTTCGGAGAGGACTGTAAAAGGAGATTGGTTGAATACAGTGGCTTGTCGGCTTGTACAGATTCAACTCTGTGTTGTGTATATGTATTCAGGATTGGAGAAGCTTAAAGGTAATACCTGGTGGGAAGGAACAGCTATTTGGGAAACTTTATCTTTTTATGATTTAGGGACTAATATTGATTTTTCTTTTTTGTTGTCGGTTCCATTGGTGTCCGCTTTTCTATCGGCTTTTACGGTGTTATTTGAAATCTATTTTCCTATTTTGGTGTGGATTCCACGGATGCGTTGGACCTTGTTGATTTGTGGAGTATTTTTTCACTTAATGATCGGTGTTTTTATAGGAATTCATTTATTTTCTCTCATTATACTTTCCGCTTATGTATTGTTTATTTCTCCAGAGGCTTTAAAAAGAGTTTTTCGATTTATTGAAAAATAAAAAATTCAGACCTAAGTTTAAAAGTATCATTTTATATTGTGTAAAAAATCAGAATACTTTACACTAATTAAATGCTTTTTATTCGTTATATTGTTTTTGCTTTTTGTGTACTGTTATTCACTTCTACTTTAAAAGCAGATGAGTGTCTAAAAAAAAATCAAAATGTATCCGATCTGAAAGAGATTAGCTGTGCTGTTACGGATTTGTGGATGGCTATGGCTAATGAACGATTATCCAAAGTGATTGCCAATACTGAGTTTTTTGTTGAATATGATGAAAAAAATAATCCTATTAACCCGGAAATATCAGGCGGCAATTTGGAAGCAGCACTTGAAAAAGCCCATGAAGACCATCAAGAAAAGAATAGTGCAAAAAAAGATTATACATTTAATGTGATGACCTATCCGGCAGAGGAGAAAGAAGATACTTGTAAGGAAAACAGTACTATTCAGAAGAGGGAGCTATCCGAAGGTCAATCTAAAGTTGATGATCAAAAATCCTCAACTTTTGTAAGTTATTCTCCTATAGAGGGAACAGAGCCCAGATATTTTCAATTAAGAAAAAAAGCGGCTGGAGAATTAGTTGTTTGTGAAAAGAGCGCTTTATCTCATGCAAAGAGAAGCGCTACATTTTGTGGAGATAATAAAAAATGTATAGAGTCACTACCTGCTTCGTGTGATCAATTAGACCAGGGAAAAGGAAATGTCGCAAGTGCTTGTGTATCTATAGATGACACAAAGCCTGTCATACATGACTTTTTAGGCGTAAGCTTAAAGATGATAATAAGTGGACGTGGACCAAATGTTTCATTGGAATATAAGTTTTGCCCTAAGGATTGTTCATTTTATACACAGACTTTACAGAAAGTGCGTAAAGTTACTGATACAGAATATTGTACAGAAAATTATCTGATTATACATTGTGGGTCTAAAGCTGCCGGTGGTCTAAGCCGTAAATTTAATTTAAATATTAGGGAAGTGGATGATTTTTGTGAGGATTTTAATGTCGTTTGTTACAGGGAAGGTCAAGCTGAAGAAGAATCAGAAGTTGATTTATCTGAGGAAGAGGCTACAGATACAGATGAATTATTTGAGGAAGAATCTCCTACAGAATCTGATGAGGAATCTTCTGATTTGTCTCCTGTAGATGAGGTGCCCGACGAATCACCTGCAGAAGATGAAATTTCTCCAGAAGAAGAAACTTCTGAATCACCTGCAGAAGATGAAATTTCTCCAGAAGAAGAAACTTCTGCGCAACCTATTGATGAAACTTTAAACGAGGGCACTCCTGATAATTGGCTACAACAACTTCTGGAGAAGATTTTCAGAGGTAAAAAACAAGAGAGAAATAATCCATAAAGATAAATCTATTTGGATAAATCCAGGATAGTACCCATAATTTATCTGATAAATTCATGACTGTACCCATGAAATATCTAGTTCTTATTTATAGTCATTCCTGCGAAAGCTAACTTATATCATCCTTTTTTACTGCGGATATTTTAGTTAACATATATCTAATTTACCCGATAAATTAGATCGAAAAGTGGTTGTGCCAAGGGCCTCTATTCCAAAAAGTATGAAGGTCAAGACAGGCCAAATTGTTACAGCTGTATTTAGTCCTGAAGAAATTATGGAAAAACTTAGACAATCAAAAAAACAGACTAAAAATTAGCCGGAGACAACTGTCATCCATTCCTGTAACAAGTGTTCAAATTGTTTTTGTTCATATTGAAATAAAACATTTGCTCGTGCCTTAAAGTCTTTATCCTTTGTTTGTAAAATATTCATAATTGTTTTTAGATGATGATCTTCTTCATGTAGAATCATATTTAGATTAAATGGAGCTTTGTGGAATTTGAGAATGTCATTGTAAATATTATAGAGCATGATAGCCCGCTCCTCAATCAGCCAAGTGGTATACAAATAATTCAACATGGATTTATCTTTTACTTCTAAATTTTTTTGCTTGGACAGTTCTTCTGCTGTTTTACGATCCAATGACTGAAAATAATTCTCTGATAAAGAGCCTTTTATTAAATATTGTTCTTGAAAATCCGGACAGTCTTCTTTAGAAACCTGACAAGCCAGTTTCTTAAAATAAAAAGCATGACGAGCTTCCTCACTGATATGTTGTAATACAGTGAAATTTAATTTAGTAGAGTCTTGGCTTTTAATGATTTTTCGGGATCCAATATGCTCTAAAAAAGCCAGAGTATTCAGCCATTGAGCATGTTTTTGTTTATTTTGAACAATCAGGCGTAAAAAAAGCTCTAATTGTTCCTGAGTATGTGGTTTTACTTCAAACATTAAGTGAATTATTACCTTAAAAGAGGCTCTCTATGCAAATATTTCTTATTTATTTTTTGGAAATAATGAGTGAATGATAATTATCCTTTATTGGTTATGTTTTTTTATGTGAATCAGCCATTCCGGAAAAGTGATACTATGTTCATCACTATTTAACAGTTTATAGAAAATAAAATTACGCATCAATAATCTGACATAGGTTTTTGTTTCTTCATAAGGGATTTCTTCAATAAAAGAAAGAGGGTTATTGATTTGATGTCTTTTTAACCATTGTCGAACGACAGTATCTCCAGCATTATAAACCGCCAAAGAGGTGATAAACTGAGAGTCATATTTTTTAAACAGGCTCTTTAAAAAAGCAGTTCCCAAGAGAATATTTTTTTCAGGATGATAAAGATCGTAACGATTTTTATAACTAATGCCATGTTTTTTAGCTGTACTGCGCGCTACAAACGGACGAATCTGCATGAGACCAAAAGCATCTGCAGGGCTTCTGGCTTTTGGATTATAAGCGGATTCCTGTCGTATGAGAGCATAAATTAATTCTTTTTCCACATTGAATATTTGAGAAGCTTTTTGCACTTCTTTTTTATAATCCATCGGGAATAACAAAGAAGTATAGGATTGAAAGAATAAGGAACGTTCCTTTAAAGGTAGAGATCCTATCATTCTAAAAAGAGGCAAATAGGATCGGGCTTTGGCCATATAATAAAATAATATTCCTTTTTCTTCTTCTGTAAAATGTTGACCTTCTTGTAGTGCTTTTAATTTATGGTGTAAAACATTTAAGGCGGATGATGTTTCTCCCATAGAGAGTAACCAATAAGGGATAATATAATCAGTATTATTTTTTAAAATATCATAGATGTTTTTTTGTTTATTCAGTTGTATAGGCTTTTTGATTTTATAGTGAGCCAGTAGTCCATAATAGGATAATGGATCTTTACTTATGAGTGTTTTATAAGTGTTGTTGGCTTTCACTGTTTGTTGAGTATTTTCATAAATATCACCCATCCAAAAAAGAATTCTGGAAGGCAGATAATCACTTTCTGTGGTTTCTAACAGATCTTGTAATACAGAAAGGCTGGTTTTCATTTTCCCTGTTTTTTTTAAAATCCAGGCGTAATTCCATTTGGTTTTGTCAATGTCTTCAGTTTCCGGAGGAGAGGGTTCCTTTAAAGCTTTTTGATAAAATATAGTAGCTTTGTTGTATTTTCTGAGTTCAGAAAAGATATATGCTTTTAGACGATAGATTTTAAACAAAGAGATTTTGTTTTTTAATTCTTTTTCCATATTTTGTAAAGTGTTTAAAGCTTTATAAGGTTTATTGAGTGTCCATTGTGTTTGAGCTAAAAGTAGGGAAATATCATGGTAACTTTGTCGGGCTTTTTTATTCTTTTTCATCTTTCTTTTAAGAAAGTTTTTCCATTGTCTTGTCGCTGTTAAATACTTTTTATTATTTTTTTCCAGCCGGTAGATTTTTCTTATGTATTTAAAAGATTCATTTTTATCATTGAAAGAGGTTTTTGAGTTATTTAATAGTTGTCTGTAAGATATTTTGGCTCTGTCCCATTCCCGATTGTGTCTTAAATCATTAGCTACTGTTAATTTTTGAGAACGAGAGGGTTTTGAAATAAAGCGTGGAGAAAGATCGTATAATTCTTTTTTCCATTGTTGTAATTGAGATGAAGAAACTTTATTTTTTTTAGCTAAACTAATAGTTTTTAAAAGATATTTTTCTTTTTCCTCTTTTTCAGAATGTTGTTTATAAAGCTGATAGGCCGATTCCATAATAGCTTGTTCTTGTTTCAGCTTTTGAGCTTTTTTATGCCATTGCTTAGCAGCATTTTTTTGTAAGAATATCGGATAGGAGGAGAGATTGATGTGTAGTTGAGATTTACAATGTGTGTACATGTAAAGTCTGGCATAATCTTTCAGCGGAAAATTTTTAATTCTAGACAAAAAGTGCATATAATCACAACTGGTATCAGGCTCTTTATCTGTTAAAAGCAAAGCTTTTTTATAGCTGACCCACCATTGTATGGCTTGGCTGGAATGAACTTTTACCAACCATGACAGATCTTGATGAGCTTTTTCTTTTTGATTATTTGTAAGATAGAAAGGCTCCTGACGCAGTGGGTATAGACCATTTTCTATTTTTAAAAAAGAACAGCTCGTTAATCCACTAAGAGAGAAAAAAAGTATAAAAATATTTTTCATTGAATATAGTTTTTATTATTTTTTAAAAACTGTCCATATATAAAATCTTTATAAAACAAAAAATCTGTAAATTCTTATCATTGTCCCTCGTTCGAATTTTTTGAACAGGGTGCGATTTAATATTGATAAGACACATTTTAAGGAATCGTTGGTTTTGATTTCCGTGCCAACAATACGCGCTTTTGTTTTTCCGGAATGAAAAATTTTTACTTCTATCATTATAAATCCTTTTTCCTGAGAGGCGATATTTTTAAAACATTTTTTGGCAATGAGTTTTTTCTTTCTATGAATAACTTGATCCAAATAAGATACAGAGAGAGTTTTAGGAAGTTCTTTTTTGTTTTTTGCTTGGATTTCTGGATTGTAGAATAAAAAGCAGGGCAAAAAATATAAGAGAATAGATTGAAGTGATTTATTTTTCCATATTGTCATTTTTGATTTTTACATTGTCAGTGGTACTTTCTGTAGTGTCTGTTTTTTGTGTGTTATTTTCTTTGGTGTTTGTTGCTGATTCAGTTTGTTCTGTCTTGGAATTGGTGGTCGTAGGGACATATTTATCCATGATACTTTTGTCAGTTTGAGCACTAAGTGTAGCCAAGGAGATAGAAGTAATAGCAAAAATAATAGCAGTCCATTTTGTAACATTTATTAGAAATTGATTAGCTCCAGTACTGCCAAATAAGCTTTTGGAACCACCACCGCCACCTAACATACCTCCTAAAGCGCCACCTCCTTTAGGATCCTGTAGAAGGATGAAGACAATCATAATAATTGAGACCAGAATATGAATAACTACTAAAAAACCAAACATAATCCTGTTTATAGGTTTTTTTATAAAAAAAAGTCAATAAGAAAGCTCTTCCTCTATAAATGACCAAATTTGTTCCAGCTCTGAGTTACTGATGCAATAAGGTGGAAGAATATAGATAATATTGCCAAGTGGGCGCAAAAAAAGTCCGTTTTTTATAGCTCTGGTGGTAAATTCTTCAGCAAAAGGAGAATCGTAACCTTGTTTTTTTAACTTAACTTCTAAAGCGGCAATAGTGCCGCACACACGAGCATCCAAAATATTTTTATGGTGCTGAAAATTTTTTAACTTTTTTCTATGAAAAGTTTCAATTCTTTTCCAATCAGCTTTCCAATTTTTTTGTTTCAGTGTTTGGATATTGGCCACAGCGGCAGCACAGGAAATAGGGTTACCGGTAAAACTGTGCCCATGAAAAAACATATTCTTTTTTTCAGGAGAAAGAAAATGACTATAGATTTCTTCATTGGCAACAGTAAGAGCTAGAGGTAAAACTCCTGCTGTAAGTCCTTTTGACAGACACAGCAAGTCGGGGTTGATATTTAACTTTTTAAAAGCAAAAATTTCTCCAGTTCTTCCAAAACCTGTCATCACTTCATCAAAAATTAAGTAAAGGCCCTTTTTTTTGGTTAAGTGACAAATTTCATGTAAAACTTCCTTTGGCCATACAATCATACCTCCAGCTCCTTGGATGAGTGGTTCAATAATCACTCCAGCTAAACATTTATGATGTGTTTTAAGTTTTTTTTCAAAATCCTCCAACCAAACAGAAGGAGGGTCACTTAAATATCGGCCCTGTTTAGCTCTAATCACTGAAAACAGCATTTCCTTATAAGGCTTATTAAATAAGTTTCGTCCGCTTACACTCATAGCTCCAGCTGTATCTCCATGATAGGAATGAGTAAAAGAAAGAAACTGTGTCCTCTTTGTGTGTTTTTCTTTTTGTTTAAAGCTTTGTAAAGCGATCTTCAGAGCGGATTCCACAGCTGTTGAACCATTATCAGAAAAAAACAAATATTTTAATTCATTTGGCAACAGTGTTTTTATTTCTTTGGCAAGAGACCTGGCTGGTGTGTGAGAAAAATTGGCAAATAGAATTTGATCCATTTTTGACACTTGCTTTTGCACAGCTTTGACAATAGCTGGATGACAGTGTCCTAAAGTAATGACCCACCAGGAAGAAATAGCATCAATAACCGATTGATTGTTTTTAAGGTAGATACGGCTACCCTTTGCAGAAGTCGCTTCAGGGAGCTTTTTTATATTGTACATTTGGCTGTAGGGCAGCCAGATATTATTCATCTTTTTGAAATTTCTTATTTCTCTATTTCTTTTTTTCTTTTTGTTGGTTTTCCGCTTTACCTTTTACAACAGTTACAGGAGGAGCTGTTTTTAAATTGTTTTCTTTTTTATCCGGCGATGTTTTTTCAGAAGAAGTGTCTTTATTGTTTTCTGTTTTTTTAGTTGCTTTTTTTTCCTCCTCTTTATTTTCCTGTTTTTTAGTTGCTTCTTTTTTGTCACTGACTGTTTTTACTGGAGGAGTTGTTTTACTGTCTACTTTTTTTACTTCTTCTTTTTTAGTTTCTTTGCCTAACTTCTTGCTGTCTTCTGTTTTTTTAGTTACTTCTTTTTTTTTGTCACTAACCGTTTTTACTGGAGGAGTTGTTTTACTGTCTACTTTTTTTACTTCTTTTTTTTTGTCACTGACTGTTTTTACTGGAGGAGTTGTTTTACTATCTACTTTTTTTACTTCTTTTTTTTTGTCACTAACCGTTTTTACCGGAGGAGTTGTTTTACTGTCTACTTTTTTAGTTTTTTCTGTAGAGGGTAATCGGCCAATCACTCCGCAACCAATATAAGCACCTGAATTACCAGAGGGTTGAGATTTTAAATCATCTGTATCGGCGTGTACAACAATGGAGCGTCCAATGAGTTTTTTAACACGCATCTTCATCGTCTCTTGGTAAAAAGCAATTCCTTTTTTATTGGATTTTAAATTACCTAAATCTCCTAAATGTTTTTCTTTTTGATGAGGAGCACCATGTTTAACTTCGTAAGGGTTAAAGTGATTGCCTACATTTTGTCCATTGTCTCTACAATCTCCATACTGATGAATGTGAAAGCCATGCTTTTGGTCGGGCTTTAAGCCAGACACTTCTGCTTTAATAAGGACTTTTTTGCCTTCCGTATTTGTGAATTGCACCCAACCTTTTACTTTACTGTTATTGACAGGGAATATAAGGCTGACAGCATTTTTGCTTTTTCTATATTTGCAGAAACTTTTTTTCTTGCATTTGTCACAGGATTTGGCGAGACATTTTTTACAGAGTTTACCGTCTTTGGCATTTTTGCATTTTTCACATACCTGTTTACTGCATTTTTTACATCCGTATTCCTTACTGTAAGAACAGCCAGTGACTTCTTGTTTAGTGTGTTGGCAGGAAATGATCAATAAGGATAAAAGTGGTAAAAATAACATGGATTTTTTTAACATTTAGATTCTCCTCTTTTAAAAAAGTTATAAAGACCTTAAAACAGTGAATTTTAAAAGGCAATAATTTTTTTACAGCTTTGCTGACCTGATTTTAATAGATATTTTGAACGAACAGTGTGTAAAAATTACCCATATCGCTGTTTAAATAATTTTACTGTAACTTTGTATTATTTGTTTCTTCTTCTGCAGGTAGTGTGTATTCAGTTGGTAGGGCGGTATCTAACTCTTCAGTGGTTTCCTCTGGCGTAGAGTCCTGTGTTTTTTCTGGAGCATCATCTATTACAGCTTTTGGTTCAAATAGGTCAGAAGAAATGTCTTCTTCTGGCAGTTGTTCGGATGGTGGAGTGGTATCTAACTCTTCAGTGGTTTCCTCTGGCGTAGAGTCCTGTGTTTTTTCTGGAGCATCATCTATTACAGCTTTTGGTTCAAATAGGTCAGAAGAAATGTCTTCTTCTGGCAGTTGTTCGGATGGTGGAGTGGTATCTAACTCTTCAATGGTTTCCTCTGGTGGTTCTTCCATGAGATCTTCCGGTTCAAAGAAATCATCTGTTTCTTCTTCATGTGGCAATGTTTCTTCCGGTGGCAATGGCTCTTCAGATGGGGAAGTGATGTCCGGCTCTATAGCTGGTATAGTTTCTTTTAAAGGTGGAGGTGTTTCTTTGGAAATCATTTCATCGGTGATTTTTTTATAAGGATCCTTGTTTCCTGTAAACTGGCGGATAAATTCCATTCTTTCTTTTAATTTGTTACTTAAAATATTTTTATGTTCATCAGTAGAGCGAATAATATTGGGAGTAATAAATACAATGAGATTGGATTGCTCTCTCTCTGTGTGTGAATTTTTAAATAGCCAACCCAGTAAGGGGAGATCTCCTAAAATAGGTACTTTTGTAGTGGTGTTAGTATTGGAGGCTCTGGTTAACCCACCAATGACAGCTGTTTCATTATTTTTAAGTGTGATGGAGGTTTCGATAGATCTTTTCTTTGTACCAACGGCATTTTTTCTCAGGTTCTCAGGGAGGGAAGCGCTATCCACAATACTACCGATATTTTGTTTGATTTTTAAGCGCACTGAATCCACATCCGGGTTGATATGAGGAGTAATAACCAGCTGTGTGGTGACTGTCTCATATTTAATATTGGAAGTAATGTTAGCGATACCAGCTCCCCCGAGTTGGGTTAAAGACGACGTTGTTGGAATCCTGTCTTCAATGATGACTTTGGCTTCCTGATGGTCCAGAGCAATGACTTGTGGTGTGGAGAGAATATTACCTCCCACGGTTTTTTGTAAAAATTTAATAAAAGAAGAGAGGCTTGGAATCATGAAAGCTCCTGCGCTTCTCTCGGAACTGTCACTGCTAGTGCCAAAATTTATAAAACCTTTAATATCTGTTTGCTCTACATTTTTTAGAGAGGTGTTAAAATTACTAATGGATTTACGGGCAGTACTATTGAAGAGTAAGGATAGGGGAAACATCAAGGTGGCTCCTTCTTTGGAGGCCAGATCGCCCAAACTACTGAGTCCATAACCAATTCTGGAAATGCCTTTACCTCCTTTTGGGAAATAGTAATTGGCAATTTGCCAATCATTGTTTCGGTCGGTACTTAATTCCATTATAATGGCTTTTACAAAGACCTGGTTCCTGGAAATATCCACTTTTTTCAAAATATTTAAAATAGTTTCATAATTAAATTTATTGGAAACAATAAGAAGACTATTGGTGTTTTTTTCAGCAATGATCCGTACATCTTCAAATGACTGAGCTGTGTCCATGTCGGCAAGATTGCTTCCTCTGGATCTTCTTCTACTGGATGAAAGGACAGAGGGGGCTTTTTTACCAGTTTTACTTGTTGATGCTTTAGCGCCAGCACTGCCAATAACTTCATTAAGAGTTTTGGACAGTTCTTCTGCCAGTCCATGTTTGACTTTGTAGACAAAAATACCTCCAGCCAGTTCAGGGTCTTTATAGTAGTCCAGTTGTTTAATCAGGGATTCCACCCGCCGGATACCAGCTTTGTTCCCCATGACAATAATCGAGTTAGTTCTTTCATCATGTGAGAGAGAATGAATATTGATAGATTGTTTTTTTACAGAAATATTGGCCTGACTACCGGTTCTTCTTCTATAGTAGGAGGAAGAACTCCCCATACCCAATAAAAGTTGACCGATGATTTGAGTGAGCATGTCCGCCTGGGCATGTTTAATAGGAATCACTTTAAAAATATTATCTTGAGAGGGAACATCTAAGGTCTTAATAATTTTTCTGATTTTTTCCACATTTAATGAGTAATCAGAAATAATAATCATATTGGAAGGAGGGTAAAAAATGAGAGAGTTTACAGTTTTGCTGTCTACAAGTGGTTTGATTTTTAATTCCAGCTCTCCCACGTTGATGTACTTTGGTTTTATAATTCTGGTTACAAATTGATCCGTGTTGAGTCGTTGATGATCTTTATAAATTTTGGAATTGCTTTTAACGGCACTTTCAGAGGACACAATTTTTAGAAAGGATCCACTTCTTATTACAGTTAATCCATGAATGGATAAAGCGGATAAAAAAGCCTGATAGGCTTCTGCCACCGTAATAGGGGAGTAAGATACAATGCTAATTTTTTTGTTGGCGATGTCTGGACTCATAATGATATTAATATTGAGATCTGTACTCATTGTTTTTATAACATCTTTTAGTTCAGCATTTGGAAAGACAAAACTCTCAATCACCTCAGGGTAGTTTTCAGAGGTAATGTCTTCAGGATTGGCATCGGATAAACTCACTCCGGTTTTTTGTCCATAGAAGATATTTTTCTTACTACCTCCTGTAGGGAGCATTTCATTTCTGTCATTTGCACTGGCTATTGATCTCTTGAGAGAGTGTTTTGATGATTTGGTTTGGCTGGCCGGGTTTCTGCTTGTTTTATGTGATACCTGTTGTTTTTTCAGGTCCGCAATCGTGTGGGAATCCACTCGGCTGGATGAGTAAGCAAAAAAGCTTAGGGTAATAAGAAATATCAGCATCCCTGCTTTATGAATCATGAGGCCCTTTCAATTTGTTCTTTTACTGTATGCTCAATGGTTCCTCTATGCTTGAGTCTTCATTGACGGCCCAGGAAAAAGGAATATTCTTTCCCTCTCTTTGAATTGTCATATCAAGTTTAGACTGATTTTTCAAGCGATGGAAGAGTTCAGCAGCCTGTAATTCGGATTCTAATTGTTCTCCGTTTACTGAAATCAGTACATCAGAGATTTTAAATCCCAATTGTTCATAAACACTGCCGGATTTAATATATTTAAAACGAAAGCCAGCCATTCGTCCATTTTCCATATGAGGAACGACTTTGGCGTCTTGCAAAATATTGGGTAGGCTCTGCATATAGCGATTTATGTCTGATCGCTTCACTTGAAACTGAAAGTCTCCGGTTTTCTTCACAATTGAATTTTTATTATCGCTCTGGCTTTGTTTTGCCGGTGTTTTTACATTACTTTGGAATTGCAAATTAATATTATTTTCTTCTGCGAGTTGAATGTACTCTTCCTGAGAGCTGTTTAAATTAATAAAGTATACTCGATTGGTATCAATATATGTGATACGAGCCATATTCTCTATAATATCATTGGTTTGGTAGACTTCTGACAGGGGTTTATTTTTTATACTGATATTGGCTATAGAGTAATCAAGATTTCTGTAAACAATAGTGCCATTAAGTCGCAAAGGCAGGCGGGAGAGTTGAGGCTCCCCATATTGTATAGGAGTGTCCTGGACAGGTATCGAAGATAAAGGGGGAGGAATATCTCCGTCGTGAAAGATATTAAAGTCCCATATTGCTGTATATTGTGAAGAAGAAGGTGTTTTTTTAATGTGGTAGTTTCTGGCAATGACAGGTTGTTTATTGGAAATAAAAAGAGGAAGTGTGTAGAGGATCAATAGATCAGCCAGACAGTAAGCAGCACCAATAATAAACAGCCAGTGTTTTTGTTTATTAATGAACTGAAATGTTTGCTTTTTCCACACTGGTAATCGCTGGTGATAAAAGGAGAATATTGCATTCATGTCGGAAAGTTTATCAGTCATATATAATTTTCACAACATTCTTATTTTGTGCATTGTTAAAGACAGGAATATTGAAGTGCGAATTATTTTCACAGTAATGAAGGTTTAATAATGAAATGTTTTCACATGGGTATAAAAAATATAAGGTATTTAGAGATTCATTTGGTGAAAAAAGTTTTTTTGTTTTTTTATTTGTACTCTGTTCTTATTTTTAATAAGAAGTATTTAGAGTTATTTTAATATTTTGGAGATTTTAGTGAAAAAAAATGGTTTAGATTATTCATTGGTGTTTTTCAGTTCTTCCCTGATTCCATCTACTGGTGTATTGCACCAATATTGTCGTATTCCCGATGTATTGGCTCGTGTTATTAAGGCGAAGGTCATTTTACAAAAAAATAAATTACCAGTGCCTTTGTGGATGTATGGTCTGTCAGATAAAAAAGAAAATAACTTAGTACAGTGTCGCTTAGCATCATTTTTAGTAACTTTAGGACTGTATGATCGTTTAGTCCGCTTTTATGGAGTACCGGATTTTTTAATGGGTTCTTCGCTAGCAGTATCTGTAGCCGCTCGTATGAAGACCTTTGAACGCAGTATAATTAGGATTTTGATGGGCATGCATTATGATTCACAAGCGATAAGAGTTTATAAGAAAAAAGCGGATCCATCATTGCAGGGGCTACAAAGAGCCGCTCGTTTTTCTCTTTTGAGTTTTTTTAAATCCGTTGACCATCAGCTAATATTGCAAAGTTTAAAACAAGAATGTCCTTCTGCCAATGGGATGATTATTTCGATTCATCCATCTAAAAAGGATACTCACTCCATGCAATTTGGCTTGAATAAAACTCATTTTTCTTTTAAAAATTTTATTGATGCGGATCTTCAATTAAAATGGCTTCGCCCTGCTCTTCGTAGAAGTCAGATTCGAAAAAAACATATTTCTATGAAACCTTTCATAGAAGATAATTTTATTTAAAAGCACCATTATCTTCTGAGGGTCTATTTTTTCATGCATGGTAATATCAAAAAACCTCTCATTGTGAGTATTCCTCATGCCGGGGAAAAAATTGCTGCAGAAGCTTACTGGCTGAAAGATCTACCTGAAGTAATATTGATGTATGATGTGGATCGCTTTGTGGATCAAATGTATCAAGAGGTTTTGGAACAGTATCAAATACCTACAGTGATCACGGCATGGCATCGGTATGTGGTGGATTGTAACCGTTGGCCAGATGATGTGGATCAAGACTCAGTAAAGGGGGCGGAGAATCCTTCTGGATCTCATCCTACAGGGCTTCATTGGAGAGTAACGACAGCTGGTTTTCCTTTGATTAAAGAACCACTGACATTTGATTTGCATCAGTTGCTTTTAAAGAAATATTATGATGGTTTTTTTAAGGAAATTAATGGTTTATATGATCATTTGCAAAAACAGGGAGCTGAAAAAATTTATCATCTTAACCTGCACAGTATGCCTTCCATGGGTACTTCCGCTCATAGGGATCAAGGGCAATTAAGAGCGGATATTGTTATTGGTAATGAAGATGGAAAAACAGCTACTGTTGAATGGACTCAATCGGTGTGTGAGGCTTATAAAAAAGAAGGTTTCAGTGTGAGTTTGAATCATCCATACACAGGTGGTACAGATGTGGAAAAATATGGGAATCCTAAAAAGGGTCATGAAGCTTTAATGATTGAACTCAATCGAAAACTCTATATGGATGAGACAAGCAAACAACTTGTGCCGGAAAAAGCTGAACCGGTTAAAAAACAATTAAACAAAGTGATAGCTGATATTTATAATAACATAGCGGATCTTTAATAATGGCACTGCGATTTTTACTGGGGCTATATAGTTTTTTTTGCTCTATTAAAATGGCAGTTTGTATTTTATCTGTTTTAATTCTGATATTTATTGTGGGCACTGTTTATGAATCTTTGTATGGCACTGTTCATGCACAGGAGTTAGTGTATCAGTCAATGGGTATGACCCTGGTTTTAGTGTTATTATTTTTAAATATTTTTGCGGTTATGTTGGATCGTTGGCCTTGGAAAAAGAAGCATACACCGTTTTTACTGGCTCATTTTGGTATTTTATTTATTATTACTGGTTCTTTTTTAACTCGTTTTTATGGAGTGGATGGCAGTCTGCGTTTGGCTTTGGAAGAAAAAGCCGGATACATTAACACAACCTCTTCGGTCTTTTTGGTGTATTCCTCTTTTGATGCTGAAAATATGACAGAATTGTACAGGGATAAAGTGTCTTTTTTTCGTCATCGCCCTTCTTTAAAAAAACCTTATAAAGTGCAGTTGGGTTCTCATGTTTTAGAGGTGACTGATTATCATCCATCGGCTGTATTTAGGGAAGACTATGTGCCAGCCAAAAGAGGCGGAGTGGCTGTGAGATTTCAAATGGAAGGCAGTCGTGTAAATTTGGTGAAATGGTTATTTAAACCGCCGTTGATGGATCAAGTCGTGTTACCTTTAGGACCTGCTCAGGTGGTGTTATTGGATTCTTTTGATAAGTTTAAAGAAACAAGTAAACCCAGTTTGTTATTAAAGCCGAATGAAATGGGTTTGCACTATGTGTTTAAAGTTGATCCATCGAAAGGACATTCTTCTAAAATACAAAAAGCTAAGCTTGAGAAAGTAAAAAAATCTTTATTAAAAACAGGTTCTGTTTTAGAGACGGGTTGGATGGATTTAAAGTTTAGGATTATTTCTTACCTTCCTAAGGCTTTACCTGAGCTTCATTTTACTCCTCAAGAGAAAGTTAGTCAGGACACTCTACCAGCACTTCAGTTAACTTTTAAAGGTGAAAAAAAATGGATGGGTTTTAATTCTTTTATGTATTTTTTTGATGAAGATAAGGTATTTGTTGTAGCTTATGTGAATGAGAGAAAGAATTTACCCTTTCAATTGCAGTTGAAAAATTTTCAAGTGACTCGTTATCTTTCCAGCACTAAGGCGGCGGCTTATGAAAGTGAAGTGTTGGTTAATCAGGAGACAGTGGGACGGAAAATTTCTATGAATGAACCATTAAAGTTGGCTGGATACACTATCTATCAATCTGGCTTTGAAGAGAATGACAGCGGTGCTCCACAGGCTTCTGTATTTGCTATCAATAAAGATCCAGGGAGATTTTTAAAGTATGGAGGTTCTTTTCTGGTGATTCTTGGTACTTTTTTGTTATTTCTAAAGAGAAATCGTCGTTTAAATACAATAAATGTTGTTTAAACATAATCTTACAGGATATTAAATCGTTTGGGTATTGTGGATTCCAGATAATATTATATACTTTATATAAGTAACAGGAGGTGCTGGTATGAAAAAAATAATTTTAATAGCAGGGCTTATGAGTTTAAGTTGTTCGGTTATTGCCGCTTTGAACAGCTCTGAGCAGGAAAGTGATTCCTGTCTTATAAGAGTTGCGCCTCACTATCCTACCAAAGCACGTATTCAAGGCGTGGAAGGTTGGGTGCTTTTGCAATATGATGTGAGTGCTACTGGCTTTATTGAAAATGTAAAAATATTGGATTCACAACCTCTGGGAGTCTTTGATCAGGAAGCTGTGCGCGCTCTACAAAAATGGAAAGAGTGTCCAACAAATAAAAACACCGCGGAGAAAGCGGGAAATAAAGTTCATATAGCTTTTAACCTAGAGTAAGTGATAGAAGAAAATCTTCAATTTTTTCCTATTGGTGGATGTCAGGAAAAGAACCTGATGATTTTAAACTAATTTAAAAGAATCGATACACATCTTTGCGGTGGCCTAATCGGATGATTTCCACAATCAATTCATGTTTTTGAATAGAGTAAATAATTCTATAATCACCTATGCGAATTCTATAGCAGTTGCTTTTATTTTGGATTTTTCTTATTTTTAAAGCTTCGCTAAGTGGGTTAATCTGCAGCATTTCTAATATTTCATTTGTTTTTAATCTCGTTTTTTTATCCAGCTTTTTATACTCTTTAAAAGCTGAGGTTTTGAATGTAATATTCCATTTTACCTTTGGCACTTTTTTTGTGTCAGCCATGCTTGTGCCATTCTACTGTTTCTTCATTGCTTCTTTGTTCAATAATTATTTTATCCATTTCATCTTCTAAAAAAGAGATTAAAGCGGTTTCCACAACATGATTTATTTTTAAACCTCTGGTTTTGCAAAATCTCTCCAGTAGCTTTTTTATATTGCTATTCAAGGTAGTGGAAAAAGAGATCTGTTCTTTTGTTTTCATTATTTATCTTTTTTAAAAAAGATTTCTCTTTTTGTCAATAGTAATAAGTAAAGTTTATTTGGATTGCGTACACTTTTAATCAGTGGTCAGAAGAGAAATGATAAGTAAAAAGCGTGAATTGACGGCATTTATAGCACTTCATGCTACGCATAAAGAATTATAAAATATCCTTGTTTTTCTCTTGATTTTTAACTTCTAAGCTCTACAATGTACTTCCGCCTTGAGCTGAAGATGCTTGAGGACTGTCTCTTGGCATAAGTGGAAGCAGTTGGCTAAACGTATGTTTTTGTTGGCTATTTCTGTGTTTGGAGGCATGGCTCTTTGACAATTGAATAGGGTATGTCAATCCTTTGAACGGGATTGACAAACAAGTTATCAGTTTTTTTCATGAGCATTAAGCTGATAACAAAAGCAAAAAAATTAATTTTTTTTAATAACTCACATTTTTTTAAATTTGTTTGTTCATAGCTCTTTATGAATAGACAAAGAGAGTCTGTACTGAAAACATTCTTAGCAGAAAGTTTCAGTCAGTTTAGTATTTCAATTAAAAGCTACTAAGAGTTTACGGAGGATGCCTTGGCATCAGAAAGCGATGAAGGACGTGGTAAGCTGCGATAAGCTTCGGGGAATGGCACACACATTTTGATCCGGAGATTTCCGAATGGGGAAACCCGCTGGTTTAACCAGCAATTCAAGGTGAATACATAGCCTTGCAATAGCAAACGAAGGGAATTGAAACATCTCAGTACCTTCAGGAAAAAAAATCAATTGAGATTCCCTGAGTAGCGGCGAGCGAACGGGGAAGAGCCTAAACCTCATGTATGTTAAAGGGTCCGGCCCTTGTACAGGAGGTGTTGTGGGACTTTTATCAGTTGCCGGATCAACTGGACAGAGTTACAAAGTCAAAGCTTAGCAGAAGAGTCTGAAAAGACTCCCCAGAGAAGGTGATAGGCCTGTAAGTGAAAAGTTTTGATCTCTGAAAAAGTATCCCAAGTACCATCGGGCACGTGAAATCCGTTGGGAATCTGGGGGGACCACCCTCCAAGGCTAAATATGATCTGATGACCGATAGTGAACAAGTACCGTGAGGGAAAGGTGAAAAGAACCCCGAAAGGGGAGTGAAAAAGAACCTGAAACCGTGAACTTACAAACAGTGGGAGCACTATTGTATACCAAGTGTGACCACGTACCTTTTGCATAATGAGCCAGTGAGTTATGGTTACAAGCAAGGTTAAGCCGTTAGGTGGAGCCGTAGCGAAAGCGAGTCTTAAATGGGCGTTTAGTTTGTAGTTATAGACCCGAAACCCAGTGAGCTATTTATGGCCAGGGTGAAGTGCAGTTAACCCTGCATGGAGGCCCGAACCAGTGGATGTTGCAATATCCTTGGATGAGCTGTGAATAGGAGTGAAAGGCTAATCAAACTGGGTGATAGCTGGTTCTCCCCGAAATATATTTAGGTATAGCCTCGAACATCTATCCTGGAGGTAGAGCACTGAATGGGCTAGGGGTCCTTACCGGATTACCAAACCCAAACAAACTCCGAATGCCGGAGATAGTGAGTTCGGGAGACAGTCATGGGGTGATAAGGTCCTGTGACGAGAGGGAAAGAGCCCAGACCCTCAGCTAAGGTCCCTAAACCATTGCTTAGTGTAAAACGTTGTGAATTTACTTAGACATCCAGGAGGTTGGCTTAGAAGCAGCAAGCCTTTAAAGAAAGCGTAATAGCTCACTGGTCTAGTGAATTTGCGCGGAAGATTCAACGGGGCTTAAGCATGGTACCGAAGCTAGGGGCTGTTGTTTATCAACAGCGGTAGGGGAGCGTTGTCGTTTAGGATGAAGGTTGACCGTGAGGACAACTGGACGACCGACAAGTGATTCTGCTGGCATAAGTAGCGTATTAACAGAGGTGAAAAACCTCTGCGCCGAAAACTCAAGGGTTCCTGGGCCAGGATCATCCTCCCAGGGTTAGTCGGGTCCTAAGGTGAGGCCAAGTGGCGTAATCGATGGACAAAGGGTTAATATTCCCTTACCGGCTTTGGTGTTCAAGCATAGGAATGACGGACTCAGTTATCCCAGCCTGTTATTGGATTCAGGTGCAAGCGTGCAGGAGGTGGCATAGGTAAATCCGTGTCACAACTCTCAGGCGTGAATGCGAGAGGATTTTATTCTCGAAGTGGGAGACACTATGGTTCCAAGAAAAGTTTCGATGTGTTGTCAAAGCCGCCCGTACCCTAAACCGACCCAGGTGAGTGGGATGAGTATTCTAAGGCGATTGGGTTAACTCCAGTTAAGGAACTCGCCAAATTGGCACCGTAACTTCGGGAAAAGGTGTGTCTTTTGAGGTAAAACCCCTGCGGGTGGAGCTTTGGGAGATCGCAGTGACCAGGGAGTAGCGACTGTTTACCAAAAACACAGGGCTATGCAAAATCACAAGATGAAGTATATAGCCTGACGCCTGCCCGGTGCCGGAAGGTTAAGAGGATTTGTCAGCTTTTTTAAAGCGAAGCAGAGAATCGAAGCCCCGGTAAACGGCGGCCGTAACTATAACGGTCCTAAGGTAGCGAAACTCATTGTCGGGTAAATTCCGACCTGCATGAATGGCGTAACGACTTCTTCAGTGTCTCAACTGGACCCCCAGTGAAATTGAACTCTCAGTGAAAATGCTGAGTACCCGCGGAAAGACGAGAAGACCCCGTGAACCTTTACTCTAGCTTGACAGTGATTTTAGAGTGGATATGTATAGGATAGGTGGGAGACTTTGAAGCTTGGGCGTCAGCCCGAGTGGAGTCAACCTTGAAATACCACCCTTATTTATTTTGAAATCTAACCTACACCTCTGAACCGAGGTGAGGGACATTGTCTGGTGGGGAGTTTGACTGGGGCGGTCGCCTCCTAAAAGGTAACGGAGGCGTACGAAGGTTCCCTCAGCCTGATTGGAAACCAGGCGCTGAGAACATTGGCATAAGGGAGCTTGACTGCGAGACTTACAAGTCGAGCAGGTGCGAAAGCAGGTCAAAGTGATCCGGTGGTTCCGAGTGGAAGGGCCATCGCTTAACGGATAAAAGGTACTCCGGGGATAACAGGCTGATACCCCCCAAGAGTTCATATCGACGGGGGTGTTTGGCACCTCGATGTCGGCTCATCTCATCCTGGGGCTGGAGCAGGTCCCAAGGGTTTGGCTGTTCGCCAATTAAAGAGGTACGCGAGCTGGGTTCAGAACGTCGTGAGACAGTTTGGTCGTTATCTTCCGTGGGCGCAGGAAAATTGAGGAGAGCTGTCCTTAGTACGAGAGGACCGGGATGGACGAACCTCTGGTGCATCTGTTGTCACGCCAGTGGCATGGCAGAGTAGCTATGTTCGGAACGGATAACCGCTGAAAGCATCTAAGCGGGAAGCCGACTCCAAGATAAGTTTTCCCTGATCTTCGGATCCTAAAAACCCCTTCGAGACTAGGAGGTTGATAGGCGGTAGGTGTAAGCACAGCAATGTGTTTAGCTGAGCCGTACTAATAGGTTGTGAGGCTTTTTTAATGAAATATTTTCTGGCTGAAATAAAGCTAAGGATGTTTTAAGCGCAGACTTATTAAAATGATGAGTTATTAAAAAAAATTTGCTGGTGTCAATAGCGACGGGGCCACACCTGTTCCCATCCCGAACACAGAAGTTAAGCCCGTCAGCGGCGATGGTACTACAAGGTTGACCTTGTGGGAGAGTAGCACGATGCTGGCTTTATATTGAAAGCCGGTTCAGATTTTCTGGGTCGGCTTTTTTTTGTTGATACAGTCCGTTCTGAATAAAGCTTTATTTAATTCAAAGCCCTGGTAAAAAAGACTCAAAAGTTCAGACATGCGTTTTGCCACGGAGCAATTTCCAATCGCTCCGTGTTCAAAGCCGAACTCATTTTGAGTCTTTTTTACCAGGGCTTTGAATGATTATTCTTCATGTAAGGCTTTGCAAAAAAACTCAAAAGTTCAGACATGCGTTTTGCCACGGAGCAACTTCCAGTCGCTCCGTGTTCAAAGCCGAACTCATTTTGAGTCTTTTTTACCAGGACTTTGAATGATTATCTTAATTTCCCCTGCAAAATACTTTTAGTAAATTTCTTTAAAGGTTGCTTTTTTACCTATTATTACCTATAATGACTATTAAAGGAGGAAGCATGGCTGTTACAGTTAAATTGTCAGATGATTTGATTGAAGATGCTCGTCACTATGGTTCTGTATTGAGTCGCTCTATTCCAAAGCAAATTGAATATTGGTCTCGAATTGGTAAAATAGCTGAAGAAAATCCTGATTTACCATATAGTTTTATTAAGAATATTTTATTAGCTAAAAAGGAAATAGATAACAAGAAGCTTAAACCATATAAATTTGGTAGCTGATCTTAAAGGTGAAAATTCTTCAGACCGCTACTTTTTACAGATCTGTTAAGAGGTTAGCCAAGAATCAAAAAAAAACTTTGGACACAGCTGTTCAAACTATTGCATCTAACCCTTCTATTGGAGAAAAGAAAAAAGGGGATCTTAAAGAAATCTATGTTTATAAATTTCGCATGCTTAAGCAACAAGTTCTTTTAGCTTATATATATCAAAGGAAAACACGTACTCTCATCTTGTTAGCTTTTAGTTCTCACGAAAATTTTTATCGCAACTTGAAAAAATCTTCTCTTCATACAAGAAGTTGAACTTTAGTACGCCGTTTTTTATGGATATATAATTACTTTTTTAAGAATATCTATTTACCTGTAAAGGTGTAAATTAAACTACTCTTGTGTTTGTTCCCAGCCCTTAATGAGTTGAGACTTTGGAAGCTGACTGATCTTTGAGAGTTCTTTAATAAAGTACCAGAGGATTCCAGCAGAGAATAACGTCAGGGGTAAGCCAATCACCACAAAGCCCATCCAAGTCATGTCTGCAATTTGTTTGTTTAAAATAATTTCTTTTTGAACCTCTGGCAGACTACTATCTAATTCAGTAAATATATATATAGCCAATATAAAATTCATTACTGCACTCAATAGAAATGAAAGTGAGAAAATAATAGTGGATTGTCGAAACAATTTGTTTAATTGTTGTTCACTGGCGACAGCATGAATAGCCTCCCAATTAAAAAGTTGAGACTGTTGTGTGATATATTTGAAAAAACTTTTTTTAGTATATGCGGAAATAAAAACAAATACAGCTATCAGCAAAGGAAATCCTGCCTCCTTTACAGCAAACCATATTCCTTTCACTTTAAAAAGCGCAAGGCCTCCAGTGAATAAAACATTTAATACGCCAAAAATAGATATGATATTTTTTTTTTTGTTTTTTAGTAAGTCAAATAATCCATAGCCAATAGGGAAAAGAAGAGCTGATAAAAGACTCCATACAGCTGGCTGATGAGTGAAAAAGTGATGCCCTTTATTAAGAATCAAAATAGGGATGACAATATTACAGCAGATGTTTACAAAAATATTTTCATGTTTTTGATTCATTAAAGAAGATTTTTTAGAGCTGGTGACTACGATTGTTCTTCCAGTCTAAAATTTGCAAAGACATTTTTTTATATAATTCGTCGATAAGAGATTTAGGTTCAATATGACTGGAATTGGCATTAAATACTCCGGATGCGGAAGTCACACGCAAAACACCTTCGTACCCTTTACTTGTTTTAGTGATAAAAGCTGTTTTTGTGGACTCACTGGGCGCTTTGTCCTCTACCAAGCTATAAACTTCTTTGCAGTACAATTTTAAATCGCTACTCGGGTCAAAACCATTAAAACTGAAATTATCTTTTACTAAATACATGTCTGCGGCCCCCTTGGTTCTTTCGTTATACAGACTCTTCCTTAAGTTTTCCACTTACCCGATTTGCAGATTTCTACCTTGATTTGTTTTTGCTCCCTTGGCCGGTTTTCTGTGTCGAGAGCGGTGATGGCGTAAAAAAGGCAAAAACGGGCTATGTGATAAATAATGGATCTTAATTTTTCTGTCAAGGTTTTTATTTTTAATTTTTGAAAAATGGGTTTTGAAGCTATATAAATTTTTTTTTAAGAATACATTCTAATGATTTATAAGACTGTTAAATGAAACCTTTATTCATTATAAGAACTGTCAAAATATTAGCAGAGTGTCTAAAAAATGACAGGTGGATGGATAAATATTTTTTTAATGAATGCGGTGATTTTCCACTCGGGATAAAGCCATACATTGAGTGCATCGAGCCTCTTCTTTAAGTTGATGGCTGTTAATACATTCCACAAAAATATTTAATTTTCCTTGGCAAATAGGGCATTCTGTTTGTTCTCTAAGAAATTGTGTTTTTTCCAACTCTCTATATTCTATCCATTCTTGTTCTCTGAAATTTCTCATGATCATCCTCTCCGTTTTAAATTTAGGCTCTTTAAAAAAATCACCACTATAAGAACATCATGCAAAAATCGTTCCATTCTTGTTTTATCGGCAGATTTTGTATTATCATTGCTTTAAAAAGTGAGAAAACAGGTAAAAAATCTGTACAGTGAGGTTTTTAAATGAGGCTTTTTAAAGCGCAAAATGTGCCAAAACCAGGTCTAAATTTAGAACTTCCAGGTTTTTTAACAGAATCTGCCTTAAATAGGACTGTAGATTTGGAAATTGGAGCAGGAGATGGGGAATTTGCCGTGAAACAGGCGAAAAAACACCCTTATATCCAGTTTATTGCTATTGAAAAAAGCCGTACTTTGTACCATGCCTTTTTGAGGCAGTATAAAAATCAGCAACCAGCCAATTTATGGATCTTTCATACAAATGCGGTATGGTTTATTACACATTTTATTCTGGAAAAAAGCATAAATAAAATTAATATCCTCTATCCCAATACTTATCCTAAATCTAGCCAGGTTAATTTAAGGTGGATTAATCGGCCTTTTATGCCTTATTTGTTAAGTCGATTGATTCCTGATGGTCAGCTGGAAATGCGCACCAATAGTCTGCCCTACTACTTGGAATTTAAGTCTAAAATGCAAAAGGATTTTTCTTTTATGAAAAAAACAAAGGATGCTTGTTTAAAGTGGCCGGCTAGTACTCGTTTTGAAAGGAAATACATGTTTAGACAGGAGTGCTGTCGGACTTTAGTCTTTAAAAATATTTTTTAAATTTTTTAATAGATATTGCCGTTAAGTTTAATATGAGTTTTTTACAAAATATTAAGTTTTTAAAAAAGTTATCCGGGAAGAATTTAACCAAAACACTGACTCTGCTTTTAGTGGGTTTGCTGTTCTCAGGGGTGCTTTACATTACCGGCTGTCAGGATTTGCTTTTCTCTTCAATGGAAGTGAAAGATTGTAGTGAGTTAAGTGGGCTGTCAGGTTGTGCAGAGGATGATGTGATCACAGGTAGAATTTATGAAAAGTGTTTTTTTGATGCACCAGAATGTGATGAAGGTGGCGTAAAAAATACTACTAATACCGATTCCAGCACTGGCTCTACTGGTTCTGGCACTCCTGTTAATCCTGTGGATTTTGCACAAGTGGAAGAGGTTCCTATGAATTTATTGGATATTATATTTGTTATTGATAACTCTAATTCCATGGTTGAGGAGCTGGCTTCTATTGCCAATCAATTTGATACTTTCCTCAATCGTATACAAGATATAGATTATCATATTGCTATCATTACAACAGATATAAATGACAGCGGAGATTTTTTAGTTTTTCCAAATAGTGAAAGGTTTTTATCCAAATCCAGTGGTAGTCATAGTCAAAATGTTGGTTATTTTCAACAAACTATTCAACGGCTGGCCGGTACCAACGATGATGAACGGGGCATTTATGCTTTAAATATGGCTTTGGATAAATCAGCACATTCCAACTTTTTTCGAAAACACAGTACATTGATGGCTATTATTGTTTCTGATGAAGATGAAAGAAGCTGGGGGGGAGTGATGCCTACTGATTATACTTTTGGAAGTGTTGAGTCATTAGAAAGTTATGACGAACCAGAAGTGTTCTTTCAAAAAGTTCGTCAACAAAATGATCTTTATGGTGTTACAGTACACTCTATTATAGTGAAACCAGGAGATACTTCCTGTCAAAGCCAGGCAGGTGGTGCACCAGGGACTGTATATGCCAGAGCTTCCCATCCTGGGCCGGAAATGTTGGCTCGGTATGGTCATGTTCAAACAGGAACAATAGCTTCTATTTGCAACACCAATTATGGCAGTCAGTTGGGAGTCATAGCTAATTATGTACTGGAGGCTCGTCCCATTCAACTTCACTGTACGCCGGATCCCAATAGAATAAGGGTTCGAGTGGATAATGAAAAAATTAATTATCGTTTAAGTGGAAGTACTGTTCAAATCACCGATCGAGTGAGTGTGGATTCCACAGCCAGAGTCGTCTATCGCTGTTTATAATAGTTAATTTTTTAAAAGTCATTCCTGTGCAAACAGAAACCCAGCTTATGTTTGTTATTATTCTGCGCTTGTGTGAATAATAGAGTGATGATGGTATTACAGTGTAAATTTTATGCTGGGGATATCATTTTCGCCCATTGTTTTTTTAAAAAGTCTTCAGTGATTTGCGCGCTCTTCTTTAGAAGTTTTTGTAAACCACCAGCTTCTTTTTGTTTTAAGCATATATGATAAACTTTTTTATTATCTAACAGTGACAAAATATAATCGTCACTTGTGGAAATTTCATCCACCAGTCCCAGTTCTTTAGCTTTTATCCCCAGCCAAACCTCTCCAGTAGCTACTTTTTCCATATCCAGTTTTGGTCTATGTTGAGCAACATAGTTTTTAAACTGATTATGGATCTCTTTCAAGTCTTGTTGCAATTTCTGTCTTTTTTCATCTGTGGCTTCTCCGAACATGGTAACTGTTCTTTTATATTTTCCGGCATGATGTTCTTCGAAATCCACATCTTGTTTTTGTAGAAAACGATGGAAGTTAGGTATTTGATATAAAACTCCAATAGAGCCTAAATAGGCAAAGGGAGCGGCTAAAATCTTGTTTGCTACACAGGCCATGAGGTAACCACCACTTCCAGCTATTTCATCTACACAGATAGTGAGGTGAAAACCTTTGTCTTTCAGTCTTTGCAGTTGGCTAGCTCCTAACCCATGAGCAAAAACTGCCCCTCCGCGGTTATTGAGTCGGAGTATGATTTCATCTGTTTTAGGGTCAGCAGTTTTTAATAAAATAGAAATTTCCTCTCTTAAACGTTTTACCTGAGAAGCTTCTATGTCTCCTTGGAAGTCCAGCACATAAGCACGTTGTTGTTCATCGGGATTATCTTCTTTTTTCTCTTTCTTTTTCTTTTTTTTCAGATTTTTTAATTCTTTTTTTACTTGCTTGGCAGAATGAGTGTGTAATTTCATTTTAAAGCTGTAGTTTTGCAATTCCTCACCAAGGTCTGTGACTTCAAGTGGTTTTTTCTTTTTCATCTTTTTTTGTCCGGCTACAGCCGCACCGATCAAAGTCATTACAACCACTATTGCAAGTATAATGATTAAAAATTTGCCGGCAAAGAGCCCGATTTCGAAAAAGAATGATGTCATTTTTATCTCCTTTGGTTTTATTAAATTAATAACTTGAGATTAAACTGTTATATGTCAATGTTATTCGCGTAAAAAAAAGTAAAAATGTAATTTTAATCAGTTTTAAAGGAATCCAGATTGACAGAGGGTGAGTGCTTTGTGTTTAATCGGACTTGGACAAACTGTTCCTATGAGCTTTCAATATAAAAAATGTATTTCTCCCAATCATGAAGCCACTAAAATTCCCGTGGAATTTTTGGTTCTGCACTATACGGCAATGGGTATAGAAAAAACATTGGAGTGTTTTCAAAACCCATCCTCAAAAGTATCCAGTCATTTGGTAATAGATAGGGAAGGGCAGTTATTTGAAGTGGTTCCCTGTTTGGAGGGTTCTTGTTTTAAGGCCTATCATGCCGGCCATAGCTCTTTCACAGATGAAAACACTACTTGGAAGCAGTTGAATGATTACTCCATTGGCATCGAACTGGTGAATTGGAATGGAAATTTTTTCCCTTATACTGAAAAACAATATCAAGCTCTCTATGAGATATTAAAACTTTTAAAATCTCTCTATCCTGCTTTGAATCAGCCGGATAGGGTGATGGGTCACGAACACATTGCCGGCACCAGAGGAAAAATAGATCCAGGTCATTGTTTTGATTGGCCTTTGTTTTTTCAAATGAACTATTCTCCACCTTTTCCCGAGCGGAAGCCTTGTCTATCTGATAAAGCTGTAAAAATGTTTCAGAAAAAATCGGATCTTCTATTACAAAAAAATGATGTAAGTGATGAAGACTGGATGAAACTGAGCACGGAGATAGAAAAACACTGTACGAAATGTTAGTCATCCTTGCTACTTCTGTCATTGCGGCCTTGAGCCGCAATCCAGGTCCTAGATGCTTTATTTTTTTGTATCAGCTGATTGAGCTTTAATCATTTCTATGACTTCCTGATTACTATACACAACTGTTACTATTTGACCGGATTTCAGCTTAACACTGCTATAAAACATGAAAATCCGTACCATGTATAAATCAAATTAATATGCTTAAAATCCCTTCTACACAAGAGTTAGGATCAAAATTAAAATCAGGGTTTTCAGTTGCACATTTCTTTTCAGCATCTTCTTTAGCTTTATCCATAGTACTTCCTTCACCGTAAATATATAGAAGCGGCTCTCCACAATTACAACTAACATTTACTTCTTGTGAATCCAGTTTACTTGTATCAGATTTATCACAAGCCACAACCAAACCAAATAAACAAAAATAGACTAAAAAACAGTGCTTTTTCATATTTACCTACCTTAATTATTGACGGAAAAATGCACAACTCTCCTGAGCCTTAGATTGAGCTTGAACGAGTGTCTCGCCTTTTCCTATAACTTTATCTGAGCCACACAAACAAATAACAGAAAAACCTTCTTGTTCATCAATGACAGTACAGTTATCTTGTGAAGGCTCTGTATTATCTTGTTCACCATTATCTTGTTCATCAACTGTAACAAGATTATTTGGTGGTGACGGTGTTTCATTTGATGTACTTTCTTCATTGCTACTACAAGCAGATACTAAAAAAAACAAAATGCAATATAATGTTCTGTACATAATCCCCTTCAAGTTTAGTTAATAACTAATAGTTGTCTGTATTTTAGGCTGACGATAAGTAACAAAATCATCACAATTATTAAATTCATTTACTTGATGGTGTCGATCGAACTTGAGCTATATCTATGTGATTTTCCCACATAATTTTACTCTCACCTTTTATAACATGTATTTCATAAATTTGCTTTTCCTCATCACACTGCTGTCAAAATCACACAGATTTTTCTGATGATCCTCGTAAGTAACGGGAAAGATAAAGATCGTATTGCCCGGTAGAGTTTAGAATAATCTACTTCATCGATATAACTATAAGAACCTATTCCTAATAAGATCGATTCTCCTGTTTCTATTGAATAGCCATAAAATTTTATTGTTCTTGGTAAAAGCAAACAATAAGTATCTATTTCTTTTTTACTTAAACTCAAAAACTTTGGACTCTGTACCACTGAACGTGAATTAACCGTTCATCTTCATAAGGAGTTGATTCATCATATACTAAAGTAACCTCAAATGGTACCTCTAAAGTTTCTGCGTTCTCTCTTCTGTCATCATTAATCATTATAATAATTTTGTCAGAATGTAAATCATCATTGATACCCGCTCCTGCTGAAACAACAATAAGTGTAATCTTTTTACATAGTAGATTATTAGAACAAGTCAGTGAGCTTTCAGTCTTGCTTTTGGTTTTCTTTCGCTGACAAAAATTGTATAAGAGCTGAAAAAGTACAGATTTTGTATGAGAACTGCATTGGTATGATAAAAGCCTCTAAAAAGTAAAAGACATCCTTCCTGTGTAAGTAGGAATCCAGAAAATTATATCTTCAATCAATCAGTAGACTAATTTGCTATCTTTCCTTTTTCCCTCGAATGTTATGACACTACCTGAACCGATGATCTTCAATGCTTTCTTTCCAAGCTTGAGACGCGAAAAACACTCTAGATTAGAGGAAAACATTAAAAATAAAAATATTTTAATATAATCCATGCAAACAAGTTTTAAAGAAAGAAGGTAGCGCAATTAGGTAAATCAGACTACTACACTTTATCCTGCCTACTCTCTAGTTTTTACAAAATTTACAGTTATTGTTCTCATTTTAGTCGAAGTAAACTTGGGTATTATATTAGTCGGAGGTCATTTAGTCAATCTGACAAAAAAGATCTATGGAGAATGTAAGAGCTTTACCCTTTAAGGTGCAAAGAGACAGAACTTAAAAGAAGGCATTTGTTTTTAAACTGCTTAAGATGATAAATCAGTTAATTTTAATATTACCTATTGAAATAACCTGAATAAAAAATCTGGTAGGATTTTGAATTAATGTTTACAATTCTGTCCAATCAGTACAGATGTTTGTATTTGTGGCATTGACTCCATTCACCTTTAAGCCTATGTGATCGATTTGACAATTTTTTCCGGCTTGACAATAAGTGTGACAGTAGTCAAGTTAAAGTGATTTTGTAAGAACTGCATGGTTAAGCCTCTATCTCAATATTCAATCAACAGGACATCTTTTCCCTCTATGTCGAGTTCAATGTCCAATATTTTTATAACCATAACAAGAGGTAGCGCAGAAATCACATGTTAGGTCGAAGTCCAACAGTCGGACCAAATCTGAATAGAATGTAAAAGCACCCTTTAAGGTGCAAAGAGACAGAACTTTTTTGTTTTTAAACTGCTTATTTAAATCAGAAGCTATTTCCTGAATTCTTTTTTGAATTTGTTTTTCTGTAATCAGTACAGATGTTTGTATTTGTGGCATTGACTCCATTCCTTTAAGGGGTTAAAGATACAACAAGTTAGCATATTTTTCTATCAATTAAAAGGGCGCTATGAATAAAGATATTTTAAATGAAGAGCTAGTAGTAACAGGTGTGAAAAAAAATATCTGTCTGAACGATCTTAAAGGAAAAAATGTGGTGTTGTATTTTTACCCAAAAGACAGCACTCCAGGTTGTACGATAGAAGGGAAGGATTTTAGTAAATTGTATAAGCAGTTTTCAGCCAGTAATACAGAAGTTTTTGGTGTTTCCATGGATAATCTCGATTCTCACGAAAAATTCAAAAGCAAATACAAATATGTTTTTGAATTGATTAGTGATTTAGAGGGGAAATTGTGTAAAGCTTTTAAGGTTTTAAAGGAAAAATCCATGTTCGGAAAAAAATTTCAAGGCATTGAAAGAAGTACTTTTGTGTTGGATCAAAAAGGTGAGTTGATTCAAGAGTGGCGAAAAGTAAAATTCCTCGGACATGCCAAAGAGGTGTTAAAGTTTGTAAAACAATTATAAATACTGCGATGCAATAATTCTCGTGTCAAAAAATCAGTTATTACAGCATCAACCCATTTTAGTCTCAGAAATTCTTAAATTGCTTCCTTCTTGGCCGGCAGACAAAACACAAAAGTGGATTTTGGATGCGACTTTTGGGCGAGGAGGGCATACTCAGGCTTTTTTAAGGCAATTGGATTCTATTTTTGTAATAGCTCTTGATAAGGATGCTACAGCAGTGGAATGGGGACTCAAAAACTTAAAACCCCAGTTCTCCGATTCTCTTCATATACTGCACGCGGATTTTCATCAGTATTCGGATTTAATAAAAAACACTTTTCCAGGTTTTCTTAAAAATCAGGGTTTTGATATCATTATAATGGATTTAGGTCCGAGTTCACCTCAACTGGATGATCCTGCAAGAGGCTTTGGTTTTTATAAGGAGGGCCCCTTGGATATGCGAATGAATCCATCACAAAACTTTTCAGCAATGGATATTGTGAATCAATGGAAGGAAGATAAATTAAAGGATTTATTTTACTCTTGCGGGGATATTCATCGCTCTGGACGGGTGGTAAAAGCGATTTTAAAAGAAAGAAAAATTAAACCCTTTGTCACTACTCGTCAACTGGCTGATCTGATTCAAAAACAAATCGGTTGGAAAAAAAAAGGACGACATCCAGCCACTTCTTACTTTCTGGCTTTACGTATTGCAGTTAACAATGAACTGGAAGGGCTTGGTCAAGTCTTGCCGGAAATGATATATTCTTTAAATACCGGTGGAAGAATATTTATTTTGAGTTTTCATTCTCTGGAGGATCGTATCGTAAAGAATATTTTAAAAGGTCAGCATAAACAATCTGGGGTAATAATAAACAAAAAAGTTATTCGGCCGAGTCGTGAAGAGATACGCAACAATCCAAGAGCCAGAAGTGCCGTGTTAAGAGTTTTTGAAAAAAGGTAGCTATAAAATTATGAGAGATATTTATAAAGATAATTTAATTCCTTTTTTTAATATTTTAATTATCATTATTACTTTATTCATTATTGTTTTTGTTAAAACCTGGTTGAGGGATATGAATTATGATTTTTTAATTCAATCCCGCTTATATGGTTCTCTTCAGGATCGATATTATAAAAATTTAATGATGCAGGCCCAGTTGACCCGTTCTGAACGTTTGGAAAAACTAGCTCATTCCAGGATGACTCTTAATTGGGCGAAAGATGGTCAGGTGATTTTAATTATTGGAGGAAAGGCGGCAGTACCACAGTAACATGAAATCCAGAATTATTTTTGTATGTGTTATATTATTATTATTTTGTTTTACTTTTGTAGTAAGGGGAATTGTTTTACAGTTTTTCCCTGATGAAAGACTCATTTCTGTCAAAAAGAAAAATTTTGAAAGAGTAATTAAGTTAAAACCCAGGAGGGGAATTATTTATGATCGTCATGGGCGTGAGTTAGCCATATCCATTGCTTCACAATCCTTGTTTGCCGATCCTTTTTTAATAAAAAATCCCAAGCAAATAGCTAAAAAGTTAAGTCGCCTGTTAGGCATTTCTTATTCTTCTTTGTATAAAAAAATCAAAAATAAAAAGCGCCGGTTTGTATGGATTAAGAGGCATATTACAGATGAGGAATGGGAAAAGATTAAATCCTGGAAAATTTATGGTCTGGCATTTTTAGAGGAGCCCAAGCGGATGTATCCCAATGGTTCCTTGTTGGCGCAGATGATGGGCTTTGTGGGGCGAGATGGACATGGTCTGGAAGGAATTGAATTAAGTTATGATCGTTTTTTAAGTGGAGAGGAAAAAAAGGTATTGGTGTACAAAGATGCCAAGGGGCGACCTTTATTTTCTGATGTGATCTTTGATACGAGTCTGGTGAATTTACGATCCAATGGAGCAGACATTTATTTAACTATTGATAGTGATTTACAGTTTTTCTTTGAGAAAGAATTAAGAAAAGTTGTGGAACATTATTCAGCTCGTTCCGGAGTGGGAATTATTATGAATCCACAAACCGGTGAGATTTTATCATTAGCTCATTTTCCTTCTTTTAATTTAAATCAGCCCTTTCAATCGGATCCGCAATTGTTTCGAAATCGGGCAGTGACAGACGCCTTTGAACCGGGAAGCACTTTAAAATCTTTTGTAGTGGGAGCCGCTTTGAAAAATGATACTCCACCTACTCAACGGTATGAAGGTAGTGAGGAAGGTTTCTTAGTTGAAAATCATGTAATCAGGGAAGCGGA
Organism: Bdellovibrionales bacterium; assembly: GCA_965226095.1. Taxonomy (GTDB): domain Bacteria; phylum Bdellovibrionota; class Bdellovibrionia; order Bdellovibrionales; family UBA1609; genus JANQSP01. The sequence goes on from OZ245336.1 coordinate 655,862, forward strand.
AGCCGGCAAATATTTTCAAAATCTGGATTTACGGGAAATTTTATCTTTTTCTTCCAATGTGGGAGCCGCGCAAGTGGCTTTGGATGTGGGAGATCAATCTTTATATAATCTTTTAAAAGATTTTGGTTTTGGTTCTAAACTGGGTATTGTTTTTCCTGGTGAAAATCCTGGTATTTTGAATAAACCTCCTTGGAAAAAATTGCAATTGGCCACAATTGGTTTTGGTCATGCCGTGTCTGTCACTCCTTTACAAATGGTCACAGCCTATTCAGCAATAGCCAATGGAGGAATGTTAAAACAGCCTTACTTTGTCAGCTCCATCAGGTATAAGGAAACCAATCGCACAGAAACTTATGAAGCAAAAGATCTAAGGCAGGTGTTAACGCCGGAACAAGCTAGAATAATGACGATGATGCTCATTTCAGCAGTGTCATACAATGGCACTGGAAGTAAAGCGCAGGTAAAAGGTTTTTTATCTGCCGGTAAAACGGGGACTGCTCAAGTTGTGGATAAGGAACAAGGTGGCTATTTAACAGAACAATATATTTCCAGTTTTGTAGGTTTTATTCCTGCTCATAAACCTCAATTCGTTATTTATGTGGCTGTGGAACAACCTCAAGAGAAATTTTACGGTTCAACAGTGGCGGCACCGGTGTTCTCCAATGTTGCAGAGTATGCCGTTCGACAGGCTGGTTTGTCTCCTATTCTCATTAGTGAAAGAGATATTTTACAGGAAAAAGAAGTTGATTTGAAACAGAAAAAAGTCAAACGCAATCTTGCTGAAGCCAGGGGACACGTACCTTATTTTATTGGTTTGAGTTTAAGGGAAGCCTATCAAAAAGCTCGTGATACCGAAATACGGTTAAAAGTGAAAGGTTCCGGAAAAGTGGTCAGTGTGATTCCTTTATTTGGAGAACCCCTTCCCACAGATCGAAAGATTTCTCTCATTCTTGAATGATTTTTGTAGTAAAACAGGTTATACCAACGAAATATATGAACAAGGCAGAGCGACTTTCCATGAGTGAAGAAGTTTCACAAAATAAAAAACAGGCACATATCCTGCAAAAAATTTTTCTTAACCAAGTTACTGGTATTCATACAGATTCCAGAAAAGTAACTAAAGACTCTATATTTGTTTCTTTAAAAGGTCAGCAAACAGATGGTCATCTTTATCTCTCCTCTGCTATTCAAAAAGGAGCCAGTGTCCTTGTGGTGGAGGATGAAAAATGGCTGAGCAGTTTATCGAAGAATATCTTTAAAGGAAAAACTTTTGTGGTTCCTGATACCAGAGAAATTTTACCAGATTTGCTCAATGAGTTTTATAATTATCCATCTGAAAAAATGTTTTGTGTGGGAGTAACTGGCACAAATGGTAAAACGACAATATCTCATATTTTATCTTTTATATTTTCTCAATGTGGGTGGCGTTCCGGTTTAATAGGAACAATTGGTAATAGATTGGAAGATAAAGAGTATAAAAGCACTTTAACTACACCTGCTCCGGTGGAACTGTATTTTTTATTAAATGATTTTTATCAACAAAAGTCTCAAGCAGTGGTGATGGAGGTGTCCAGTATTGGTTTGGATCAAAATAGAGTGGGTGGCGTGGATTTCAATCTGGTGGTGTTCACCAATCTTACGGAAGATCATCTGGATTATCATAAAAACCAGGAAGAATATTTCCTGGCAAAGAAAAAATTATTTCAAGTCAAATCCATAAATAAAAACCATAAGCTGGCTGTATTAAATTTTGATGATCTTTATGGTCCTCAAATAGCCAGGAGCATGTCTCCAGGGACTTATATTTCTTATGGCCAAACAGGAGCCCGCTTTCAATGGAAAATACTTTCCAGTGATTTAACTGGCAGTAAATTTCAACTATCTTATGATCAGAATACAATTACAGGGTATTTGTCCATGCCAGGAGTGTACAATGTGTCCAATGCTGTAGCCGCTCTATGTTGCGCTTATACAGCTGGGTTTTCCTTGGAAAAGGCAGTAGAATCTTTAAAGAAGTTCCCTGGTGTAAAAGGCAGATTGCAAAGAGTACATTCAGAGATGGGACGGGATAATCAAGAAGGGCCTTTGGTATTTGTGGATTATGCTCATACACCTCAAGCTTTGGAAGCTGTTTTAAGTTTTTTACAAAAACATAAACCAAGAAACAGTCGCTTAGTAACTGTATTTGGTTGTGGAGGGCAAAGAGATCAACACAAGCGACCTCACATGGCTTCCATTGCTGAAAAGTTTTCCGACACAGTTATTCTCACTTCAGATAACCCACGTAAAGAAGATCCTGATAAAATTATTCAAGATTGTTTAAAAGGTGTGAAGCAAAAACAACAATTTATAGTAGAGCCGGATCGAAAACAGGCTATTCAAAAAGCGCTCAACCAAGCCACAAAAAATGATATTGTATTAGTGGCTGGCAAAGGACATGAGGAACAACAAATTATTTACAATCAAAAACTGACTTTTTCTGATAGTGATGTCATTAAAGAGTTAATGGGTTAGCAGATATGAACTTAAGTATTAAAGAGCTTTGCGAAGCCACCAATGGTCAATTATTACAAAATTCATTGATTTCAGGGACAAGTAAAAAAAAATCTTTTACCGGCGTATCTATTGATTCACGTGAAAAGAATCTAAAAGATAAAATCTTTTTTGCTATTCAAGGCAATAATTTTGATGGACATGATTTTATAAATGAAGCCATCCAAAAACAGGTAGGCGCTGTACTTGTACATTTAGCGGAAAAAGTGCAAATAAAAAATCATTCGGTACAGGTACCGATTGTGCAGGTGGCAGATACCTCTCAGGCTTTGCAACAACTCAGTGCTTATTGGCGAAAAAAAAACAATCTAAAGGTTATTGGTATTACTGGTTCCACTGGAAAGACCACGACAAAATATTTTTGTCTTAAATTGATGGAGCAGGAATATTCTGTTTTGGCCAGTCCAAAAAGTTACAATAATATTTACGGTGTTTCCTTGACGCTGTTATCAACAGTAACGTCCCATACAGGGAAAAAACCAGACTATATTATTCAAGAAATGGGTATGAATCACCCAGGGGAAATAAAAACTTTATGTCAAATTGCTCCTCCCTGTATTTCTACAGTGGTTAATGTGGGTGCTTCTCATGTTGGGTTCATGGGTGGTATGGAAAATATTGCCAGGGAAAAAGAGCAAATCTACAAACATTCCACTCCAGAGGCTACTCATGTGTATAATCTGGATAATCCTTATACAAAGGCAATGTATAACTCTTCTCAAAATGTTCAAAAAAAAACTTTTTCCAGTCAAAATAAAGAGGCAGATGTATTTTTACAAATTGATCAATGTGGAATGGATTATCTTAAAGTATCAGGACATTTTCAGGGTGTCAGTGGTTCCGCTCGAGTGCCGGTAACAGGTTCTGCTCATTTAAATAACTTAATGTGTGCCATTGCTGTGGCCTTGGCGGCTGGTTTATCACCAGATCGCTTGTGGTCTTATTTATCTCTTTGTCGTCTGCCTGCCGGTAGAAACCAGTGGGTAAATTTATCAAGTGGTGGCAAGGTTTTGTTTGATGCCTATAATGCCAGCCCGGAAAGTACTATCGCTTTAATAGAACACTTCTTATCGCAGGTGGTAAAAGGGGAAAAGGCTCTGGTTTTAGGGGATTTTATGGAACTGGGATCTTATTTGTCGAATTTTTATCAAACATTGGCTCAGAAATTGACTGTAGCCCAAAAGGAACTGTCTTTTATATGTTTCATAGGGGAGCAGGGAGAAATGTTCAAAGCGGCTTTGGATCAGACTGGTTGTCAAATAAAAGTGATTTTATCTAAACATTTTGATCATCAGCTTGCACAAAAAATTATGTCTATGTTAAACCCCTCTAGTGTGTTAGCTTTTAAAGCTTCACGCAAGATGCAGTTGGAAAAATTTTTAATGTATTTTAAACCTGTTAATTTTAATCATCCTTTTTTGTAGAGTAATAGATGTTTTATAAGTGGTTATTCAATTTATCTGATACCGTTTCTGCATTTAATGTTTTTCGCTACATTACCTTTCGGACATTTTTATCTTTCCTAACTGCTTTTTTAATCTGCTGGTTTTTTGCACCTTATTTTATTCGTAAGTTAAATAAAAAAAATATTGGTGAACCTATCAATACAGATGGCCCTGATTCTCATAAAACAAAACAAGGGACTCCCACAATGGGTGGAGGTTTGATTTTATGTGCTTTGTTAGTAACTTCTTTGTTGTGGGTGGATTTGTCACAACCACTGGTGTGGGCGGTATTGGCTATGTTACTGGGCTTTGGCGCTATTGGCTTTTGGGATGATTTCCTGAAAAGTCGTTTTCATAATTTTAAAGGAGTATCGGCTCGTATTCGTCTCATTTATGAATTTGGTATTAGTGCATTGATGTTAACTGTTCTACTTTATACAGAGCAAATAGATTCAGTACTGTATATTCCATTTTTTAAAAATTTGTCCTTTGATTTATCTTGGTATTATGTGATATTTGGCAGTCTTGTGATCACTGGTTGTGCGAATGCTGTGAATTTAACGGATGGTTTGGATGGTTTGGCTATTGTACCGGTTATGATCTGTGCGGGTACATTGGCTGTTTTGACTTATGTAGCAGGGCACTTTAATATAGCGGATTATTTAGGTATTTCTTTTATTGCCGGTGCTGGAGAGCTGACGCCTTTAGCTGTGGCAGTGGGAGCTGGTGGCCTGGGTTTTTTATGGTATAACTCCTATCCTGCACAGATTTTTATGGGAGATACAGGTAGTCTCAGTTTAGGGGCTTTTTTGGGAGCTTTGTCTGTATTTACAAAGAATGAAATTTTATTGATTATTTTAGGAGGTGTTTTTGTAGTGGAAGCTTTATCTGTTATTTTACAAGTGCTGAGCTTTAAACTGACAGGCAAAAGAATTTTTGCTATGGCTCCGTTACATCATCATTTTGAATTGAAAGGTATGGAGGAGTCTAAAATTATTGTACGGTTTTGGATTGTATCTTGTTTATTGGCAGTTATTGCTTTAGCTTCTTTAAAATTGAGATAATTTTTAGGTATAAATCAGAGGAGTTTTTTGTTGGAATTAAGTGAGTTAAAAGGAAAAAGAATTCTGGTTGTTGGCTTAGCCAGAACAGGGGTGGCTTTAGCTCATTTTTTAGTGAAATACGGTGCTGAGGTGACAATTAGTGATCATAAGTCCAGAGCGGAATTGGCTCGTTATCTCGAGCAGGTGGAAGATTTGTCTGTTCAGTTGGAACTGGAGGGGCATACTCCAAAAACTTTTTTAAATAAAGATTATGTTGTTTTAAGTCCTGGCATACCTTCTCACTTAAAATTGTTTGAGTATGTGAGTCTTCAGGGAGTGGAGGTGACCGGTGAATTTGAATTTGCCTCTCGTTTTATTAAAGAGCCAATGTTAGTGATTACTGGTACAAATGGTAAAACCACAACCGCAGATTTAATTTATCGTTCTCTTAAGGAAGCTGGTAAAAATCCCTGGGCAGGGGGTAATTTTGGTGCTCCGCTGAGTGAATATTTGTACAAAGGAGAAAAGGCAGATGTTTTAGTGGTAGAGGCCAGTAGCTTTATGTTGGAACATGTAAAAGAAATGACTCCTCAAACTGTTCTATTCACTAATTTGGCGGAAGATCATTTGGATCGTTATAGAAGTATGGAAGAGTATGTTAATGCCAAAAGAAAAATTTTCAAAAATACAGATAAGGACACAACCAGTATTTTAAATGCGGATGATAAGGCCATTTTAGAGTTAGCTAGAGACCCTGTAGTACAAAAAGGAAAGCTGTTTTATTTTTCCAGAAAGAAAGCTTTAGAATCTCAAATTATGAAAATTGGTGGAGCGGTTTTAATTGGTTCTCAAATAAAAGTGCGTATTGGTCCTGAGATTGAATACTACAGTGTTGAACACAGTAAAATAAAAGGTGTGCACAATTATGAAAATATTATGGCCGCTATTTTAGCGGCTCGAGAAAATGGTGCTGATTGGGAAAGTATTCAAAAGGTGATCTCTTCGTATGCCAGTAGGGAGCATCGTTTGAACTATGTCAGGAAAGTGGGTGGTGTGCGTTTTTATAATGATTCTAAAGCCACCAATGTTCATGCAGTCCTACGTGCTTTGGATATTTTTGATGATAATGTTATTTTAATAATGGGTGGAAAAGACACAGGTTTGAATTACGAACCTTTGATAGAAAAAATTAAAAGAAAAGTAAAAAACTTGATCCTGGTGGGAGAAGCCAAAGAAAGAATCAATCGTCAGATTGGAGATTATTCAGAAACTTTTATTATTGGCACTTTTGAAGAAGCTGTCTTGATCGCTTATCAAAAATCCCGTATAGGGGATATTATTTTACTTTCACCGGGTTGTTCCAGTTTTGATGTTTTTAATTCTTACGAGGAGCGAGGTGAAGTGTTTGAGAATCTGGTGAATCAATTTAATTAATTTGGTTTGTTATGCCTACATATTAGCAAGTATAAAAATTTGGTTTGTTATGCCTACATATTAGCAAGTATAGTTTCATAACTTTTAGTGACTCCCTTACCATGATAATAACTCCAGAGATTATATTGAGCCTGTGTGTGAATAAACCTTGCATTTGAGCCTGAGTATGACCTTGCTCTGCCGCTTTTGTGTACCAATCAACAGCTTTCTCGTCATTTTGAGTGACTCCTTCGCCTTCCTTATACATCACGCCGAGCATATATTGAGCCTCAGGATGACCTTGCTCTGCCGCTTGTTTAAGCCAATCAGCAGCTTTTTCATAACTTTTAGTGACTCCCTTACCATGATAATAACTCCAGGCGAGATTATATTGAGCCTGTGTGTGTCCTTGCTCTGCTGCTTTTGTGTACCAATGAGCAGCTTTCTCGTCATTTTGAGTGACCCCCTCGCCATGATAATACATCCCGCCGAGCATATATTGAGCCAGTGCATAGCCTTGCTCTGCCGCTTTTGTGTACCAATGAGCAGCCATCTCAAAATTTTGAGTGACTCCCTCGCCATGATAATACATCCCGCCGAGCAGATATTGACCCTGTGCATCTCCTTGTTCTGCCGCTTGTCTAAACAAATCAGCAGCTTTTTCAAAATTTTGAGTAACTCCCTCGCCATGGTAATACATGAAGCCGAGATTATTTTGAGCCAGTGCATGACCTTGCTCCGCCGCTTGTTGAAACAACTCCGCCGCTTTCTCATAATTTTGAGTCATTCCAAGTCCAAGGCCTTTATAATACATCACGCCGAGCTTAAATTGAGCATGAGCATTTTTTCGCTCTGCTAAATTTCTAAGATTTTGTATTTCCCTCTGTATCATTTGTTCCAGATTATCTCTAGGTACATTTCTTAAACCCTCTTGAACAAAAACTTGTAAATCATTCAAATTAACTGAAATGATTAAATTTGAAATACCTGAACGCAAAACTCCAACCACTTGTTTTTTTGCATCAACTACAGGACTTCCGCTTGCACCATGAAGTGAAAAGTGGTTCACAAAAAAAGAAGTCGCATCTCTTGAAAACATCAACCTATCATTGGTTTTTCTTATATCTGCAAGCTTCCCATCAGGATAGCCTGTGCTAAATAAATCCTCTTGTTCCTGAAGAGGTTCTTGCCTTATGGATAAATAATAATCTATAGATTCTGTTGTTTCAAGAAGTGCTAAATCATGTAAAGCTGACACAGCTACAATCCCTTTTATTTTTAAAGTCTTGGCATTGCCTTCTTGTGATAGAGTTATGTCTTCAACTTTTGAAACATGTTGTAACAGCCCATTTATAACATGAAAGTTAGTGATGAATTTATTGGCAGTTATAAAAAAACCTGTCCCATCACCTTCCGGTATTGATAATTGCCATACAGATGATCTAACAGAGTGTTTCTCAGGTGTTGTCACAGCAGGAGTGCGAGTCAGACTACTGAATGTCTCTTTATAAGGCCTGGCTGTTTTATAAGGCCTGGCTATTCCTTCAAAACAGAAAATAAAAACACAAGATAGCACTAATGCTTTTAACTTGAATAAACAGACGTGTTTGTTGTCATCCCCTTGAAAGGCCCTATAAACTGAAAAGTCACCTGAGGACTTTTCAAGGTCTTTCAAGTTTTCGTCATCCCTGCGACGGCAGGGATCCAGGACTGGATTTCCGTGTACGCGGGAATGACCAATATATTTACCCACACATAGAAACATTGTCATTCCTACTTTTAAAATTATTTAGTCTTTGATTGGTCATTTACAATTCCTGTTTTTAAATACATTTGTTGATGACTGTATTCAGTCCATCTTAATAGTAACTTGTTGTGCCTACATATTATTGAACTTAGTTAGCGCACTTTGAGCTCCGGGATGACCTTGCTCTGCCGCTTTTGTGTACCAATCAACAGCTTTCTCGTCATTTTGAGTGACTCCTTCGCCTTCCTTATACATCACGCCGAGCATATATTGAGCCTCAGGATGACCTTGCTCTGCCGCTTGTTTAAGCCAATCAGCAGCTTTTTCATAACTTTTAGTGACTCCCTTACCATGATAATAACTCCAGGCGAGATTATATTGAGCCTCAACGTGGCCTTGCTCTGCTGCTTTTGTGTACCAATCAACAGCTTTCTCGTCATTTTGAGTGACCCCCTCGCCTTTGATATACATCACACCGAGATTAAATTGAGCATTAGGATGACCTTGCTTTGCTGCTTTTTCGTACCAATGAACAGCCATTTCAAAGTTTTGAATAACTCCCTCGCCATGGTAATACATGAAGCCGAGATTAAATTGAGCCAGTGCATGACCTTTTTCCGCCGCTTGTTTAAATAAATCAAAAGCTTTCTCATAACTTTTAGTGACTCCATAGCCGTTAAAATAAATGAAACCAAGTTGAAACTGAGCCCTAGCATTTCCTCTCTTTGCTAAATTTCTAAGATTTCGTATTTCCCTCTGTACTATTTGTCTTAGATTATTCTTAGATTTCTTTCTTGAACTCCTTTGAACAAAAACTTGCAAATCATTCAAATTCACTGAGTGGACTAAGTTTAAAACCCCCGAATGCTGAACTCCAACTACTTGTTTTTTTACATCAACTACAGGGCTTCCACTTGCACCATCGAGTGAAATATTGTTTACAAAAAAAGAAGTCGCATCTCTTGAAAACATCAACCTATCATTGGTTTTTCTTATATCTGCAAGCTTCCCATCAGGATAGCCGGTGAGAAATACATCCTCTTGTTCTTGAAGAGGTTTTTTCCTTATAGGTAAATAATGATCTACGGACCCTGTTGTTTCAAGAAGTGCTAAATCATGCAAAACTGATACAGCTAAGATCCCTTTTATTTTTAAAGTCCTGGCATTTCCTTCTTGTGATAGAGTGATATCTTCAACTTTTGAAACATGCCTTAAAGCAGTATTTATAACATGAAAGTTAGTGACGAATTTATTGGGAGCTATAAAAAAACCTGTTCCCTGACCTTCTTGTGTTGATAATTTCCACACAGATGATCTAACAGAGTATTCCTCAGGTGTTGTCACAGAAGGAGTGCGAGTTAGACTATCGAATGTTTCTTCACAAGGGCCGGCACTTCCTTCAAAACAGAAAATAAAAACACAAGATAGCATTAATACTTTTAACTTGAATAAACAGACGTGTTTGTTGTCATCCCCTTGAAAGGCCCTATAAACTGAAAAGTCACCTGAGGACTTTTCAGGGTCTTTCAAGTTTTCGTCATCCCTGCGAAGGCAGGGATCCAGGACTGGATTTCCGTGTACGCGGGAATGACCAATATATTTACCCACACATAGAAACATTGTCATTCCTATCTTGTTAAAGTTCTTTAGTCTTTGATTGGTCATTTACAATTCCTGTTTTTAAATACATTTGTTGATGACTGTATTCAGTCCATATCTTAATAGTAATGTATGAAGTAATCTATCATAGCTTGAGAGTTTCTCAATAAATAACTAATGAGTGCGTAAATTTTACATAGTTGTAAAATGACTAAACATTGAGTTCTTAAATTATCTATCAGGATGTCATCCCTGTATAACTGAAAGCTCTCTAAGAGTTTTCAGTTCCGTGAAAACGGAAATCCAGTGGACTGGATGCCTGTAATAACTGAAAGCTCTCTAAGAGCTTTCAGGGCATGACAATAAATGAAGAATTGTAAATGAGTATTTGTCCGGATAGTGAAAGAAGGTGTATATTTAACAAATGTTTTGTCGTTTTGTAGTTGTATTTTTATATATCTTTTTTTCTCTACAGGTTCAGGCGCAATCTGTTCAATCAAAACAAGTTATCGTGTCCGGTCCTTCCTCTTATTTGGTGGAGACAGTACAGGATATTTACAAAGAAGGTGGCAATATTTTTGATGCCGCAGTAGCTGGAGCTTTTAGCTTAAGTGTAACACATCCGTATTTTGTGTCTTTAGCCTGCGGTGGTTTTGCCATATTAAAAATTGATTCCAATGTTCAGGCATTGGATTTTCGGGAAACAGCTCCTTCTCAAATGAAAGAAAGTTTCTATGTGCAGTCCGGTTTTTCTTCCCAGAGAGAAGGTACAGCTGTTGGAGTACCTGGTTTTGTGGCTGGTTTGTCAGCTATTCATAAAAAATATGGCTCTCTTAAATGGTCTCGCCTATTACAACCAGCGATCAAGTTGGCTAAAAAGGGATTTATTGTGTCTGGGCAGTGGCATAGAAAAAGCAAAAAATATAAAGATGAGTTTAACTCAGTCGGTAAAAAAATATTTTTTCATTCCAATGGACATGCTTATCTCCCAGGTGAAACATTAAGGCAACCTCTTTTGGCGAAAGCTTTAAAGCTGATTTCTCAAAAAAATAAAAAAGTTTTTTATAAAAGATATATTGGGAAAGATATTATTCAAGCGGTCAACAAACACAAAGGTGTGATGACAGAGGAGGATTTAAAGGCATACCAGGTGCGGTGGCTCAAGCCCTTATCTTTTTCTTTTAATGGCTATGATATATATAGTATGCCTTTGCCCAGTTCAGGTGGAATTATCTTATCCCGTCTTTTTAAGTTGGTGCAGTTTACAAAAATGAATGCACAGCCACTGTATAGTCTCAATGAGTGGCATTTGTTAGGGGAAATTTTAAATTTGTCCTTTCGACCCAGAAGTCAAATGGGGGATTTATCTGAACCAACAGGGTATTTGAAACAATGGTTATCTGATAAACAACTAGAAAAACAAGCGAAAAAAATTTCCTTAAAGAAAGCAAAAACTTGGTCATCTGTGAAAGATACCATATCCTTTGATAAAAAAGATTATAAAGAATCTCGTGAGACCACACATTTTTCATTGATGGATGATAAGGGGCAGGCGGTATCCATGACTCTCACTCTCAATGGTAACTTTGGTTCTTTTGTAGTGAGTGAAAAATACGGAATTGTTTTAAACAATCAACTGGATGATTTTAATACTCAGCCAGGAAAATCTAATCAATTTGGTTTGATTCAGGGGATGAATAATAAAGTAAAAGGGGGCAGAAGGCCTTTAAGTTCCATGACTCCGGTGGTGGTGGCAAAAAAAGGTAAAACAGTTATGGTTGCGGGTGGATCTGGTGGACCTATGATTATCAGTTCTGTGTTTCAGGTTTTATATCGTTATTTAATAAATAATTTGAGCTTGGATTTAGCGGTGCAGGCTCCTCGTATGCATCATCAGTTTTTACCTAACAATTTATATTTTGAGAAAAATCGTTTTTCTCCACTGATATTGAATATTTTACAAAAAAAGGGGCATCAATTAAAAGAACGTCACTCTATTGGTAAAGTGTATGCAGTGGCCAGGGGAAAACAGGAAAATGCAGGCTTGTTGGAAGGATCTTTTGATGCTCGTGGAGAAGGTTCAGCGGGCGGTTTATAAGCTTTGATATATCATAATAAGTGTTTAAGTTGAGGATTTCATTTCCCGATAAGAAATATATGTCTGTTGATGAAAAAAAACATCGTCGTTATCGTAAAAAAAGAGTAGGAGAAATCAATAACTCTGAAGGAAAATCTGTTCACCCTGAGAATCTCAAAAATTCAAGTGTGAAATCCAGTAAAAAATATTTTACAATCTTATTGTTTTTATCTATGTCTGTAGGCGGTATTTATTTTTATAAAAATTTAAAACCTTCCAAAATAAAAACATCATCTGACTTGGATCAGGAGCCTACGGAGTTGGTAAAGGAAAGTGTCAATAAGAGAGCTATGGATCTAAAGGTGGAAAAGGCTATACAGGTTCAGGATGTTTTACAGGAACGAAACAATAAACCGATCAAGGATGTGGATATGGCTCAACCAGATGTACCGGCTGTGGATCTGGGTGTGGTATTTTCCAATAACCCTGATATGAAAAATATTGTGAAAGAAGTCGAAAAACATCCTTTTAAAAATGATATGTATGAAGATCCTTCTAATGAAATTCGTCGCCAGATAGCACATAGTGATTGGCTGGAACAGCATCTTAAGGAAAAAAATGAGAAGGAAAGAAAAGAATTTTTAGAAAAATTTGTTAAGACAGTTGAGGAGCAGGGTTATACTGTGGAAATTACGGGAGATATGCAGGCCATTATTCATCCTGTTGAGGAAGAAGAAAAAACAGAAGAGTTTGAAGATATTGAGATTGATTTGAAGTAGGAAAGAGATTGTTTTATTAGAATTAATAGATGTATTTTTTACATGTATCTATTTGTCAGTAGGTTCTCAACAAATTGTTTTTAGAATAAAAGTATTCAGTTCTGTTATAATTTTTTTGAATTGTTTATGTAAGTTTATTTCTCTCATTATAAGTCTGTTTTTCTTCCCATATTGTTCCCAACGCTTTTCAAATTGTTCATAATCAGATTTATCAAATTTAATAGGGAATTTCTTCTCTACTCCTTTATGTTTAAAAACTTGATCAATAGTTTTTTTTAGTTGAGTAGTTTTTAAGATGTTAGAATCTCGACTCATTAAAATTAAATCGTGAAAGTCTCTCATTCGGCTATTTATTTTTCCGTTTAAAATAACAGCTACCAACTTCTCTGCAAAAATAAATTCAGGAGGATATGCTTTAATGGAAACTTTATTTTCAAAAAATGGTTCTGACTTATACCTTAATAGGGGCACAGCTAAAGTTTTGGCTTTTACTATATCGCCCACACCAAGATCAATTTGCAGATTGTCCTGTAATGTACCTTCAATATGTTTGATTTTTAATGTTATACGAAATCCAGGTTGAGGCATATGTGGATGTTCTAGAAGTTCAACCTTAAAAACATTTATACGAAAGTTATCTTTTATATTTACAGAACAAATACTTCGAAAAATCTTTTTTATAATAGGTATTTCAGCGTTTAATTGTGTAAAAAGGAAATCCAGGTCTTTGGTTTCTCTACCCAGTTTAATATAGTAGTTGAGCAAATAGCCACCTTTAAAAATAAGTTGTTCTTTAAACTTTGATTGAGCAAGGCGAGCAAGAAAACGTTCAAGGTAAAGTTTTTTTAGCAACTCATTAACACTTTTATTTTGCTCATTAGCTAAGTTTCTCAAGCGATCTTTTATTGCATGTTCCGATAGTATCTTCATGTTGTTGTAACCACTTCAAGGTAGGGAATAATATTTGTTCTCAGTTGCTTTGAATAATCAATAAGTTTATTAATATTCACTCGTCTTTTTCCTGATTTAAAGGCTTCTTTAAGGGCTTTAATAGCGGTTTCCCTGTCCGTCATCTTAAATGCATCAACCAGTACCCGCTCCGGTTCATAAATAGGAACTCTAACATTACCTAGTTTGATAGAAGAAAGCCCTATACTATGGTTTCGGGTATGAATAACTCTTACAATAGATCTGGACCCCAGAGAAGTACTATGTGGAATAGCAATCCAATGCTCTCTAGGTATTTCATCAGTCAGATCATAAATATCCAGAGCAGATATTCCTGTGATCACTCCATTGGGAATACTGAGAACAGCATAGACAAGATCTTCCCATTTAAAATCAATATCAGGAGGGTTTTGAATATTAGAATACAGACCTCGCCCCACTCTTTTAATGAGTCCTTTTTTTTCATAGTAGCGAAGAAGACCTGGAGGATGTCCATTCTCCCGAAAGTCTTTTGAACTTATCAGATCTTTTTTAAGCAGTTTCTGAACAGGAACTGGTGGTTTTTTTTGTGTAACTTTTCTCATATCTACAATATATCAAATAAATCCATTTATATCAAGTGGATTTATTTAATAAATACAAAAAAACTTCTCAAAAAATTGCTCTATTGAAGTTTTCGCAGGAATGACGATGGATGTAGTAGGATTTTTTTATAAAAAGCGCGCCCGGAAGGATTCGAACCTCCGACCCCCTGATCCGTAGTCAGGTACTCTATCCAGCTAAGCTACGGGCGCCAAAGGGAATACTAGCATTTTTTTTATAGTATGAAAAATCAAAAAATCTGATTGTTTTTCAATCCTTGTTTTATGATTCTGTCTGTGGCAGTCTGTACCCTGGCATATATATATAATTGGAGGGGTGGGTGAGTGGCTGAAACCAGTTGTTTGCTAAACAACCGTATGGGGATAAACCATACCGAGGGTTCGAATCCCTCCCCCTCCGCATGATAAAAATGGAATTACTGAAAGAATTATTTAAATATCCGTTTTTACTGGCCCCTATGGCTGGTGTGACGGATTCCCCTTTTCGATCTTTTATGAAAGAAATGGGTTGTGGAATTGTTACAACGGAACTGATTTCTGCCAAGTCTTTACAAGCCAATAATGAAAAAAGTAAAAAGTTGATGCACTTTTGTGAACACCAAAAGCCGGTTGGTGTGCAACTGTTTGGTGAAGAACTGGAGCCTTTATCTTATGCCGCCAGTGTTGCTGAGCAAGCTGGAGCAGACTTTATTGATTTGAATTGTGGCTGTCCTGTTTCAAAAATTGTTAAAAAAGGTGCAGGGTCTGCTGTTTTAAAGGATCTGAAGTTTTTAGCAAAAATTCTTCAAACACTAAAGAAAGCAGTGTCTATCCCTGTTTCCGTTAAGGTCAGAACGGGATGGGATGAGCACACCCGTAACTCTATTGAAGTGGCTCATATTGCTTATCAGGAGGGTATTGTTTGGCTAAGTATTCATGGGCGAACCAGGGCACAAGCTTACTCCGGTCAGGCGGATTGGGATTACATCACAGAAGTGAAACAAAATAGTCAGATTCCAATTATTGGCAATGGAGATTTAATTAGTGCAGAAAAGATCCTGCAATTAAAATCAAAAAGTCAATGTGATGCAATGATGATTGGACGAGGTTGTCTGAAAAACCCCTGGGTTTTTTTAGAAGTGAAACATCAGTTTGAAACTCAAGGCGATTCAAGCAGTACAATGAAAAAAAACTATATGAATATTTTAAAAAGATTGAGATTTCATCTGGAAAATTTTTATGAGGAAAGAATGTTTTCATTGCAATATAAAAAATTTTGCGCCTGGTACTCCTCTGGTTTTTCAAAATCCTCTCATTTTCGACAAATGCTTTTTCAAACCAGAGAAAAAAAGGATTTGATGGATTTAATAGATAATTACTTTGGTAAAGTGGATGCACAGCTTGAAGCAGGATACGGAATATGAACCCTCTTTAATGCAAGGTCATGGATAATTTTTTTATAAATTTAAAAATGAGTGGATTATGAATCACAAGAAAAATAAAAAAGTAAAATTGGCAATTTTAGCTTCCGGGACCGGTAGTCTCTTTGAATCCATTGTCATAGCTTGTGAAACAGGACAGATGAATGCAGATGTTGTGTGTTTGATCAGTGATCGTTCAAATGTTCCGGTTTTGGAAAAAGCGGACAAGTACAATGTTCCAGTACAAATATTTCAGCAAAAAAAATATTCCTCCATTGAAGAATGGGATGAAACTCTTTGTGATTATCTTCAGCAAAAAAATCCAGATTGGATTATACTAGCTGGCTTTTTGAAAAAAATAGAGAAAATGGCATTAGAAAAATTTAAAAACCGTATCATCAATATCCATCCTGCTCTCCTGCCTCGGCATGGAGGAAAAGGTATGTATGGCCGGCGTGTGCATCAGTTAGTGATAGAGTCTGGAGAAAAAACAACCGGTGTATCCGTACATCTGGTGTCTGAGCAATACGATAGGGGTCCTATATTGGCGCAAACACCTGTTTCTGTTTCACCGGATGATACAGCAGAATCTTTGGAGGATAAAGTAAAAACGGTGGAGAGAAAATTTTATATTTCTGTTTTGCAACAACTTATAACGGGAAAAATAAAAACAAAGGAAATAAGATAGAAATGAAGATACAAAAACTAATATGGATTTTAAAAGGTTTTATATTAGGTTGGGGAATGGTTGTTCCTGGTCTGTCTGTAGGGACCTTGGCTTTGGTGATGAATGTTTATGAAAAAATTATATTTTCTGTTACAAGTTTTTTTTCATTTTTTAAACAGGCAAACAAAAAAAGCGTCCATGAGGAAGGTAAAAAAGAAAACGTTGTTTTTTTATTATGTCTTGTTGTTGGAATCTTATTAGCTGTTTTTTCAGGTTCTAAAATTATTACTCCTCTCTTGGAGTATTTTCCATTGGAAATTTATTCCTTATTTACTGGTTTAATCCTGGCTTGTTTGCCACTACTCATCAGGCATATACAAAAAAATATCAAATCTTTATTGATTATTATTCTCACTACTTTTGCATTTACTTTGTTTTTGCAAATGACCAGAGGTTTCTCTCAGTCCATGCAACCTTCACTGGCTTGGATTTTTCTATCTGGTTTTTTAGCTTGTTTCTCTGCCTTACTTCCTGGTATTTCCGGTTCTTCTATGTTGGTCATAATGGGAGTTTATCATTTTCTTTTAAAAGCGGTCTCTGAAGGAATGTGGTCCGTTCTCACTCTGTGTGTATTCAGTGGTCTCCCAGCTTTATTTTTAGCGTTTTTTTCCATGAGATTTTTGTTACAAAACAAGAAATCACTGACATTTTGTGTTTTACTTGGTCTCATTCTGGGAAGTTTGCCGATTGTTTTTCCTGTGGAGCAGTGGCAATCTTCTCCGATGTTATTGGATAAAGCGAGAGCCTTGATCTTTATTGTACTTGGCTTTAGTGTGTTATTTTTTACAGAGAGAAAGAAATTGAGTAAATGATTTTTTATGTCTACAATACGCACATGAAAGTGTTTTGGATATTTTTTTTCTTTTTATTCTCCAATGGCTTAATAGCGGATAATGTTTCTCAAAAAGAGAATAATGATTTGACTCGGAAAGTAGTGCAAAATAAAAGTAATGACAAACAATCCAGTCAAAAGGATGTAAAAACGGGTATGAATACAGAGAAATTGGAAAAAGCCACTTTTGCAGGGGGCTGTTTTTGGTGTGTGGAATCTTTTTTTGAATCCATAGAAGGTGTGAAAGATGCTGTTTCCGGCTATGCCGGTGGAGCAAAGGATCAAGCCATTTATACAGAAGTCTCTTCTGGTAAAACGGGGCATGTGGAAGTAGTTCAAATCACTTTTGATCCTGCAAAAGTTAGTTATACTGTATTATTGGATGCTTATTGGAAAAATATCAATCCTACAGACAGTGGTGGGCAGTTTGTAGATAGAGGTAAACAATATCGTCCCATGATTTTTTATCATAATGATGTGCAAAAAAAACAGGCAGAGTTATCCAAAAAAGCTTTGTCTAAGAGCGGAGTGTTTCAAGAAGCCATCACTGTGGATATTGTACCTTTTTCCACTTTTTTTCAGGCAGAGGACTATCATCAGAATTATTATAAAAAAAATCCTGTTCGTTATTGGTTATATACTTCTCAATCCGGCAGAAAATCTTTTTTGAAAGAAAAATGGGAGAAACAAAAAAAATTATCTGCTGAAGTTTCTTCTTGCTCAGTTAACACACCTGCCAACTCGGCTGTTATATCGACTTCCAAGGAAGAATCAGGTCCTTCCTGTCAATATAAAAGTCAGAAAATAACTGAGGATCAAAATAATCTATCAGCTCAGAAAACAAAAAAATATAAAAAACCGGACGACAAAACTCTTCGCGCTACTCTGACACCCCTACAGTATAAAGTGACTCAAAAAGCTGACACAGAGGCGCCTTTTAAAAATAAATATTGGGATCATAAAGAGCCTGGTATTTATGTGGATGTTGTGACAGGTAAACCTTTATTCAGTTCTTTGGATAAATACGATTCCAAAACAGGATGGCCCTCTTTTACACAGCCATTGGTGGAAACTCACATTGCAACTAAGGAAGACAACAGTTTATTTCTTGGTAAGCGAACGGAGGTTCGATCCAAATATGGAGATTCTCATTTAGGACATGTATTTGATGATGGTCCGTCCCCTACCGGTAAACGATACTGTATTAATTCAGCGGCCTTGCATTTTGTTTCAGTAGAAAAGCTGAAAGAGGAAGGCTATAGCCAATTTGAAAAATTATTTGAGAAACCTGATAAAGCGAAATAACTACACAACTGTTTTTAAAAAGATATAATAATCGATAAAAAGGAAACATTATGAAGGTTGAAGTAATTAAATCTTTCACAGATAACTTTGAGTCTTTTGCAAAACAAACAGAAACAGGGGTGGAGTTTTGGCTAGCCAGAGATTTACAGCATTTGTTAGGATATGAGAAATGGGCTAATTTTCAAAGTGTCATTTCTAAGGCAAAAACAGCCTGTGAAAATTCTGGGCATATAATATCGGATCATTTTGCCGGCGTCGGCAAAACGATAAAAATGCCTAAAGGAGCAACAAAAACAGTAGATGACTTTATGCTTACCCGTTATGCTTGCTATCTCATAGCTCAAAATGGTGATTCACGAAAAGAGGCAATTGCTTTTGCTCAGACTTACTTTGCTGTTCAAACAAGAAAGTTTGAAATTATCCAAAAACGACTTTTAGAGTCAGAAAGAGTGTCAGCTCGAAAGAAGTTAGCTGATACGGAAAAAGAACTTTCCGGTGTTATCTACGAACAAACTGGAAGTGATAAGAACTTTGGAATTATACGTAGTAAAGGAGATGAAGCTTTATTTGGTTATACAACAGAACAAATGAAGGAAAAGTGGAAAGTTCCAAAGGGCAGGGCTTTGTCGGATTTTGCTCCAATGATTATTTTAAAAGCTAAAGACTTTGCTACAGAGATTATTTTCAATGCAAAAGCTAAACAAATGAAAACAGAATTTGCAGTTTCTTCTGAACATATAACCAATAATCAAAGTATCCGGAATACATTGATTGAGCGTGGTATTAATCCTGAAAATTTATCTGCTGATAAGGGCTAATGAAGTTTTTCAGGAAAGGTTTGTTGTTTTAAGAGATACTGAACTGTAAAGTTCATCGGCGAATGTCCAAAAAAAAACTCTCCGGTTTAAAACTTCCAGCTTGTCGGTCCTTAGGAGATGCCTTAGAAGGAAGTCAGGCTTTGCCGAGTCTAAGCGAAGTGTCTCAGTCTGACTTCCCTCTAAGCAATCAAACTAAGTTAGGTCTAAAAGCAAAAGCGTCCCGAGCATAATGAAACTTTACAGTTCAATAATGTGTATAAACATAACTGTAATAAATCAGGCGGCTTTGAGTTCATGTTCTTTAAAGTGTTGCTGAAGTTTTGTCTTTAAACGTTTAATAGCCTGAGCATGTAATTGAGAGACACGGCTTTCTGTTACTCCCAGTACAGCGCCTATCTTTCTTAAATTAAATCCTTCATAGTAATACAAAGACAATACAATTCTTTGTCTTTCCGGTAATTCCTCAATCAGTTTTCTTATGGATTCTCTGATGGATTTTACATTCATAATAGAGAAAGGGTCTTTGTCTTTTCTAAAAATGTTATGTAAAGATTTTCGATCCATATTGTTAAAAGCGGAAACTTCATCAATACATAATATATTGACTGGCCGTACTTGATTGATTAAATCGTATAGCTCGTTTAAAGTTAAGCCCAAATGTTCAGCCATTTCTTCATCTGATGGAGCTCGTCCCAACTCTGCCTCTAAGTTGCTGGAAGCTTTTTCTAAAATTTTAGCTTTGTCACGGATAGAACGCGGTACCCAGTCCTGGGCTCTCAGTTCATCCAGGATAGCACCTCGAATACGAAACTCAGCATAAGTTTTAAATTTATTATCACGAGTGGAATCGTACTTATCTATAGCATCCATTAAACCAATTACTCCACTGGAAATAAGATCTTCGGCTTCAATGTTTGCTGGCAACCGCACTGCAATCTTCTTCGCTATAAAGCGAATAAGTGGAGTGTATTCTATGACCAATTCCTGTTTTTCTTTTTCTGTAATTTTATTAATGATTGCCGTTTTCTTTTTTGCCACTGTTGTTTCTCCTCATTTGTGTATTAGCTTAAAAATTGTTCATTAAGTTCCACTTTTTCAATGTGGTCTTTGCTAAGAAATAAATTTAGTTGTTGGATAATTTCTTCTTTTAGATTTTTTTTCTTTTGAGCATCACTAAATATGCTGTCTTTTTGACTGGATAAAATAAAAGTCAAATGATCTCGAATACTATGTAGAGAGTTTTGGATTTCGTCTTGAGGCCCACTCACTTCAAGAGTCATATTGATCTTGGTAAGTCGAAAACCATTTTGGCCTTTAATACGGATAAACAAAGGGTTAAGAGGAATAATTTCTGTGATATGTGATTTTTTTGTTAATTGAATATTTTTTATCTGAGGAACATTTGATTCTTCTTTTTGTTTGTTGAGTGTAGAGGCAAACAATAAAATGATTGTGAATACACCCACAAAAATTTTTATGAATAGTAAAAGAAGATCTATTTTTTTAGTATGTTTTTGAACAATGGATTGTTCTTCTGGTAAAAAATCAAATACTTTGTTTTCGTCAGACACCTGCAGACCTTTCTCTACTAATGAAACAAAGCAATATTGGTTCCTTATAGACTTTAGACGTAAAAAAGGTGTGGAATAATGGTATAGAAGTAAAAAATGAAAGTGATATTGGAAATAAACTTATAAACAGTACAAAAAATTGGCTTGTAGATAGTTTGCTTTTTGACACTTTTGCTTGATTTTTTTATCGAATGGGTTTTACTATACAGCTTCTAAAAAGAGGGTGGGTCAGTGGAAAAAGAGTTTTATAAGTTGTTTTTAGTGGTTATTATGATTATCTCCTCTTTTTCTTTGGCTTTTTTTCTTGGTCGAAAAATTACTTTATCAGAGCAACAACTCAGTCAGCAGAGTTTTGAAGAGGGTGTTCAGGATAGTTCAGAGATGGTTGCTCCTTCACAGGAATTATCCAATGAAGTAAAAGAACAACCAGAAATACCCTCTACCAATGAAGTGAATACTTCGACAGATACTGCGGTAGCTGATTCAGTATCAAATTTAGATGGTACTTCCACACAAAGAGCAGAAGTACAGGATTATCAAAAACAATTACCGGATTCATCGGATATATATGGTTTATTGGTGGACAGTTTTTTAACGAAAGAACCAGCTATGGAGAGATCCACAAATTTAAAACTAAAGTTTCCTGAATGGCCAATTTTTTTTAAAAAAGCAGGTTCTGTTTATAAAGTGTATTTTGGGCCTTTTGACGATATACAAATCGCTAATGATTTTTTAAAGGAAGTAAAAGCTTCAGGGCAATTTCCTTCAGTTATACTGGAAAAAGTAATCAAAAAAAATGATTCTCAATAATTATTAGGAAAGTATGAGTACATCGTTTCAGCAAAATCTCAGTAGTCTGAATCCTGCCCAATTGGATGCTGTTCAAGCACTAGAGGGTCCTTTATTGGTTTCTGCCGGTGCGGGTTCAGGAAAAACAAGGGTGCTGACTTATCGTATCGCCCACTTGATACAAACAAAAAAAGCGCAATCTCATGAAATTTTGGCAGTGACATTTACTAATAAAGCCGCTAGAGAAATGCAAAATCGGGTGGAGCAGTTAGTGAGTGGTTTGGGTCAGTTAGCTCATCAAAAAATGTGGATTAATACTTTTCATTCAGTGTGTGCCAGAATCTTAAAAGAAAATAAGAATTATCTTGAATCGCCTTCATCTGTTTTTGTTATTTATGATAACAGAGATCAACTGTCGTTGGTAAAAAAAGTGATGAAATCAATGAATATAAATGAGCAAGTGTATAATCCTAAAATGCTTGCCAATCAAATTGCGATGTGTAAGAGCCAGGCATTGAATCCGGAAGATATTGATAAAAGTAATTTTCCGGCAGCGGGTAGTCGTTTTCAAGATCTTTATTTTCAATATGAAAAGGAATTAAAGTCAGCCGGAGCTTATGATTTTGAAGGTTTATTATTTGAAACCTATAAGTTGTTTTTAAAATTCCCTGAGTTTTTGGATAAGTATCGTACACAATTTCAATATATTTCTGTTGATGAGTATCAGGATACTAACCATATTCAATATCTTATTACAAAAATTCTGGCTGAACAGCACAGAAACATCTGTGTGGTAGGTGATGAAGATCAATCCATTTATTCATGGAGAGGGGCCAATGTTTCCAATATTTTAAGTTTTGATAAAGATTTTCCTGAATGTAAGTTTGTTAAACTGGAACAAAATTATCGTTCTACAAAAAGAATTATTTCAGCAGCTTCAGCGCTTATTAAACGCAACCACATGAGAAAAGATAAAACTTTATTTACAAATAATCCTGATGGTCATCAGGTCAATATCACTGAATTTGAAGATGAATATAATGAAGCTAAATTTATTGCTCATAAAATAAAAAATTGTTGTGAAGTTCAAGAGTTTTCCTATAAGGATTTTGCTGTATTTTACAGGACAAATGCTCAATCCAGAGTATTGGAGGATGCTTTGCGTGTTTTGGGAATTCCCTATAATATCGTCGGGAACCTGAAGTTTTACGATCGAGCGGAAATAAAAGATATTTTGGCGTACTTTAAATTTATTTTAAATCCTCAGGATGAAGTGTCTTTAAAGAGGATTATCAATACACCAAAAAGAGGAGTGGGTAGCGGCACTGTGGACAGGATTACAGAGCAAAGCCGTGTGATAAATAAATCTTTTTATGAAGCAATGATTGAGTTACTAAAAACCGGTGGATTAAGGGGACAAATACAAAGATCACTTTTACAATTTGTACAAGTGATTGAGAATTTAAAAACACAAGTGAATGAATTTTCTGTTTCCGAGTTTTACAATGAGGTTTTAGAGCAAACAGGATACATGGCTCAGTTGAAAAAAGAGCAGTCTGTTGAATCCATGAGTCGATTGGATAATTTACAGGAATTTGGCAACGTCATTGTGCAATTTCAACAAGAGCAGGAACAAAATTCTTTGGAACAATTTTTGGAGGAAATGTCTTTATCTCCTCCGGCAGATGCTCTGGCGCCTGAAGAGGAAATGGTGACTTTAATGACTCTGCATATTTCCAAGGGCTTGGAGTTTAATACAGTGTTTATATCCGGTATGGAGGAGGGATTATTTCCTTTATTTCAAAATACAGATAATGAAAGCATGGAAGAGGAAAGAAGACTGGCTTATGTGGGGATCACTCGAGCGGAAAAATATTTATTTTTTTCTTATGCCAAGAGTCGACATAAGTTTGGAAAAACACAATACAATCAACCTAGTCGTTTTTTGAGTGAGCTCCCTGATACAGACACGGTATTTCAGTCCTTTGCCAGGAAGTCGGCTTTTCGATCCAGGAAACAAAAATTTTCTGGTTATGAAGGATATTCAAAATCTGTTTCGAATCAGCAAAAAAAATATGCTGTTGGCAAACCTGTGCACCATCCACACTTTGGAGCTGGTCGAATACAAAAGGTGGAGGGCAATGGAGAGGATTTGAAAATCAGTGTGCAATTTAGTGATAACAGAGTTAAAAAATTTATTGCACGCTATGCTCGTTTTTCCATGTGATTTAAAATTACCTAAGGACGAGGGCAGTGATCAGTCATAAACTTAACATGTTTATATGTTTTTGAAAGATGAAACTGAAATACAGCCGCAGCTTTCACTTTGTCATCATCAGTTTTTATTCGAAAAGTAAGTTGTTCAACAGGTGTTTTTATGGCATCAAAAAGTTCACGATCCAGTCCTACGGTCCATTGGTAACCCCTTCCATAAATAAAAGCAGGAACCAAACTGCTTCGCTCTAACTCAGCATTAAATGGTACTTCGTTGAGCCATACAGTGGCTTTTGAACTGTAAGAAGGGACGATAAAGGGAAGAGGTGTTTTAGGGTGTTCGGGGTGTCGTTCAATCATAATATAGCCACCAAATTGTTTACCGGTATGTGAGCTGTTGAAATTACATCCTATATGCAGATGTATGCAATTCATACCTTCTTCACATGTTTCCGGATTTTGTATAATTTTGTAATCATCATATTGCAATTTATAGGATTTCGAAAGCCAGGAGCCAATTCTGGTTTCATTTTCCCATCCCCATATATTATATGTGGATTCATTGACATAAACTGAGTTGCCTAGATCCCTTTTTATTTTACTATCAGCAGTATTTTTTGATTCTGCTCCACAGGATATAAACAAAATACTTATTAACAGCGAAAATATAGTGAACAGGGAAAAGGACTTCATACTCTCATTTTACTCATTGAATTGAACATAATACAATTAGAAAAATAGAATAAATTGTGATAAAAATCTGGCAAAGAGGTATTGTAATAATTAAAAAATAGGATGAATAATGGCTTTTGATTTTTCAACTGTGGATATTCCACAGGATATTTCACAAAATGAATGGAAGAACTGGAAATGGCAGTTGCGAAACTCTATTAAAACAAAAGAAGACTATGAAAAATATTTTTCTTTGTCTGTTGAAGAAAAACTTGGTTTTGAAAAAACAGCTTTTGCCGTACAATCTACACCCTATTATGCCAATCTGGTTCGAGCGTCTAATGGACAGGCTTTAAGAAAAGTAATTCTACCTCTTTCCTTGGAAAATTTAAAGGGAGTGCAATCTTTAAAAGATCCTCTGGGAGAAGAACAACACAGTCCGGAAAAACATATTATTCATCGTTACCCGGATCGGGTGATTTTTTTGGTTACGGATATCTGTCCTATCTACTGCCGCTACTGCACCAGGAAAAGATTCACAGCTCAGACAGAAAAATTTATTTCAAAAGAAGAGTATCAGAAAGCCTTAATTTATATTCAAAAAAACAAAGGAATTAAAGAGGTGATTTTATCTGGCGGTGATCCTTTAATTTTAGCTAATTCTCTATTGGAAAATGTTTTATGTGATTTGCGTGCTATTAAGCATATTCAAATTATTCGCATTGGTTCCAGGATGCCGGCGGTGTGTCCATTTCGGTTCACTGATGATTGTATTCAAATGATAAAAAAATATAATCCGGTTTATATTATGAGTCACTTTAATCACCCGGCTGAAATCACTCTGGAATCGGCTGATGTTTTGAATCGTCTGGCTGATAATGGTATTCCAGTTTATAACCAAATGGTGCTAATCAATGGAGTGAATAACCACCCTGCGGTGGTACAAGCTCTTTCCCGTCGTTTGCTCTTTTTAAGAGCCAGGCCCTATTATATGTTTCAATGCGATCCTTCTTTGGGTACAGATCATTTACGTACTTCCATTGAAAATTCCAGATGGATTCAAAAACAATTGTGGGGGCGACTTTCTGGTTTAGCTGTACCTCGTTTGGCGGTTGATTTACCAGGTGGAGGAGGCAAAGTGGAATTGGTGCCGGAGAGTTTTTTAAATGCGGAGGTTAAGTCCGGAGGTAAACAAATAAAATCTCATTTTTTTAAAGGTTGGGATGGAAAGAATTCTGCTTACATGGATCCAGAAAATATACAGGAACCTGAGCATATTCAACCCTATTTGGAAGAATGGACTGACATTCTTCAGCAAAAATATGGAGCGTCAAAGCCTAAAGCCGGACTGGCAAAAAGAAAAACTTTATGAGATTCTCTTAAAGATAGCTTATGAGTAAGTTTTTTATTTTTTTTCTCTGTTCTTTTACACTGCATCTGGCCTTGGGTGGAATACTGCTCTATCGCTCAGGGGTTCTGGGTAAATCTTCTCAAATAGAGGTGGATACTTCCTCTGTGGAAGGAGAAGGTGAAAAAGTGAATGAACCGGGTGAGGTAGATAAAGAATCTGAATTAGTTATGGAGGAGCCATCACCGCCACCGGTTAAATCTGTAAAAAAGAAAATTCTAAAAAAAGTTAAAAAAGCATCAAAGCCAAAAAAAGAGAAAAAAATAGTTCCAAAAGAACCGGTTGTTTCAGTTCCTGATTTAGTTCGTCATTCTCGCGAAAGCGGGAATCCACCTCCTGTAGTAGAATCCTCTGTCCTTTCTGATCCAATTCTCCCTTCCAGTGAAAGTGAGAATCCAGTCACTGAGAGTGACAATGAAGTTCAGCAGGAGACTCAGGAACAGAAGCAGGAGCAAGAGAAAGAACCACAGCAGGAGAAAGCTACGTCTGAAGAATCAGCTTTGCCTGCTAAGCCTGAAGGACTTGTAAGTCCACCTGTCGATTCTTCTAATCTAGCTCCTCCTTCCAGTGAAAGCGAGAATCCAGTAAAAGAGAATGACAATGAAGTTCAGGAAGAGACTCAGGAACCACAGCAAGAGCAAGAACCACAGCAGGAGAAAGAACAAGGGAAGGAAGAACCGAAGCAGAAGCAGGAGCAGGAAAAAGAGCAAATACCTGAACAGCCATCTGATCTACCAAGTGGAAACAATAATTCAATTCCGGAAGGTAAAACTCCTGAAACTGCCAGGGCTTTTAATCAGTTAAAACAATTACCTGAAAATCCCATACCTGAATACCCCAGAGAAGCTTTGGAGCAAAAATGGGAAGGGAAAGTTGAGGTTCTTTACTATGTTAACTCAGGTGGTTTTGTAGAGCAGATTCAGATCAGTCATTCTTCCGGACATATGGCCTTGGATAATGCGGCTATAAAAGCTTTATCCCATTATCGTTATGAATTAGGTCAAGAAGGATGGGTCAATCACCAAGTAGAGTTTTTCTTGGAAAAAGATAAAGAAGTAAAAGAAGTTATTCCGCTTAGAACTATGGACGATCAGTAACTTTTCGTTGACTATGAGTTAGTCATGACATTATCATAGTGTATATGAATATAGTCAGATACCTCAGAAAGCCGGTTTCTGAAGATCTTTTAAAAAAAATGGTGTTTATTGGTGGGCCTCGACAAGTGGGCAAAACCACTTTAGCCAGGCAAATTATTAAAAGAAAATCTTCTTATTTGAACTGGGATAATGTGGAACATCGGCAATCTATTATAACCAATCAAATTAAAACTCATTTACCAGAGCTTATTTTTGATGAGATTCACAAGTTTACAAAATGGCGAAATTTTATTAAAGGATTTTACGACACTTATGGAGAGAATATACAGATTATTGTTACAGGGTCAGCAAAGTTGGATCATTTTAAAAAAGGAGGGGATTCTCTTTTTGGTCGCTACCATTATTTTCGTCTTCATCCTTTTAGTCTGAGAGAACTTAGCAAAAAGCCTAAGCCTGATGATGTTAATGCTTTACTCAATTTGGGTGGCTTTCCGGAACCTGTTTTAAGTGGGAGTAAAAAGCACTATAGACGCTGGAGTTTGGAAAGATTAAACAGAGTGGTTTATACAGATATAAATAGTTTGGAGAATATAAAAGAAATTTCCTCTATTGAAGTGCTTGTACAGGCTTTAAAAGATCGGGTATCTTCAATTTTGTCTATAGAAAGTTTGAGGCAGGATTTACAAGTGAGTCATAATACAGTTTGCAGGTGGCTTGATATCTTGCAAACATTGTATGTATGTTTTCGAATTTCTCCATTTGGTAGTCCTAAGATAAGGGCAGTTAAAAAAGAACAAAAATTGTATCTCTGGGATTGGGCACAAGCTGATGATTTAGGGGCACGTTTTGAAAATATGGTAGCTTCTCAACTTCTTAAATATTGTCACTTTATAGAAGATACTGAAGGTTACAAAATGGATTTACAGTACATTAGAGATAGAGATGGGAGAGAAGTGGATTTTGTGGTGCTTAAAGAGAATAAACCTTTGTTTGCTGTTGAATGTAAAGCGTCTGATACAACTCTCTCCAAGCATATCAGATATTTTAAAGAGCGAACCAATATCCCTGAGTTTTATCAGGTGCATTTAGGGAGTAAAGATTTTGGTTCTGCCAAAATTGAAGGTCGTTCTTTGCCGTTCTGGAAATTCTGCCAAATTAAGCAAACACCTTAGTTTTTTCTTACGCAAATAGAAAGCAAGTGTGGGCAGATGTTGTTTTTTGTGTTTGTGCAATTAGATTGATAAGAAATAACTGGGATAACTGAGGGGCCTGGATCGTGTTCCGGGCTATAACAACGTACAGTGGAGTAGACTGGGGAAACACAACCTTCACTGATATTGATATTCCAGTCCGTACCTAAGATTTGTCTGACAATATTGACTAAATTTCCTCCATCATTGGAGTTGGGACAAATCGGTTCATCCTCTGGGATTCTTTGATCTTCATCAGAAGCTGCAAGTGCTGCTTCTACATTGGGATACTTTGCTTTGTAAGCGGCATTTTGTACATCATAAAAAGCTTCTGCATCATAAGCTTGTTTGTGACTTTTTCTAATTTCAAATTGTAGATCTGCCGAACAATTCCAATCTGGTTGAGGGGTTTCCACAGGCCTTTTTTTTTCTGTGATAGAGCTAAGGGTATAGCGATCTTTTAATTTTTCTCTAAAATTTAGATCATAGATACGGCCATAAAAATTTCTGGCGGCTTCTTCAGGAGCCCTTTGGATAGGTTTCCCCTCTTTATCGTTATAAGAGAGAGTTAAATTTGTGTTTCTGGACCACACCACTGCTGGATTGAGAGGATTGGTTTTTATAATAGCTTCAATAAGATTGCCATCTAATCTTTGTAATCGCTCTGCTCCGGTAGCAATGAGTTCGTCAATATTGTCTTCCAAATAAATATCAAAAAATTTCTCACTGTCTTTATAAGATTGTGTAAGGACTTTGGAGACTTTGGCAAACACCAATCTGGGTCTGACTTCATGTTTCGTAGAGCTTTTAATTAAATTTTTTAAGGCTGTATTATCTAAATTCTCTTGTTCTGTTAAAAAGTAATCACTAAGACGCACTCCGCTTCTACTGAAATAGGAACCCACTTTTAAAGTAAAATCGTTAGGATTTTCACAGGTGGTATAAGCAATCGTGTCCAGTTGTATATCATAAGGGAAATAGTTGAATTCACTTACATTGTCCAGTTCCGGTTGTTCTTCCACTTGATCAGTTTCTTCTGAATCTAGTTCCAAATTAGCGTCACTTAAAGAGCTGAGTATGGCATTTCTTTGGTGTATCACACCTGTGCAACTGGTAAAAAACACAGTGCCGATCAATAAAACTGTAGTGATCAAAATAAAAGGGTGTATAAACATATTTAGTATATCGGTATTTTTTAAAGGGTTTTTTATAAATTTATAGATTTTTCTGTTCTGGGATTTATTTGGTGTTGTAATGGTCTTGATTTTGCTTGGGATTAAAGGCATAACACATTTAAAATGTTAACTGCTCTTCATTTCAATGTTGACTGCCTAACTGAAAGCTCTTTAAGAGCTTTCAGCCGCGAAAGCGGGAATCCAGTTCCTGGATGCCTGTAATAACTGAAAGCTCTCTAAGAGCTTTCAGGGCATGACGAACACTTACAGGAATGATAACATTCACAGGAATTACTGAAAACTTGAAAGACCCTCAGGTGGCCTTTCAAGGGGATGACAACAAACTATGTTAAAAAAGATTATTATTACTTCTGTTTTTTTGTTGGTTACTCCTGTTTCTCAGGCCTATATTCCGCATTATTCCACACTATTGGATAAACTGGCCGCTCTCCAGGGTAGAGGAAATTATGTCATTGAACAGGAGGTGGTTTTTAAAACCAGTTCTGATAATGTGACTTTTATAGAAAAATGGTACATTGCTAAGAAGGGCCAACTTCGGCTTGATGTATTCCTAAAAGCGGATAATCAGGAAATCTTTCGTATTTTATATATAAAAAAACATAAAATATTTCAGAGTGAAAAAAAGAAAGCTATGAGGAAGCGAATCAGTTCTTATCATATAGAAATACCTTTTCATTTGAGGAATGCTAAGAAATTGGCGTCCTTATTTTTCAGCTGGCAGGTGGCTCCTCTGAAAAAGAAAAAAAGAGAGAAGGGACAGGGTTTTGATTCTTTTGTGAAGCTTTCCCGTCGGCAGGGAGTGGTGCAATATGAGGTAGGAATGGATAAGAAAAAGCCACGGCTGTGGTTGGAACAAGATGAGTTTGTGATTCGGGAATGGCTTTGGTCTTCAGGAGCACATTTAGTTGCTCAAAATTATGTTTCGTATCCGGGTAATTTGTTTTTTCCTACTAGAAGAACTTTTAACTGGAGTTCTTATGAAGTGGTGATTGATGTGAGAAAAGTGGAGCGGGTGAAGAATTTATCAAAGAGTTTGTTTCAAGAAAGTGTTTTGGATAAGAAAACTTTTAATTTAAACAGTGTATCCGATTCGGATCAGGATCAAATTCGTGAGTTTTATCATAAGTTCAGATAGAAAGTTTTAACCATGTATTGTTATGAGGTGGTGACTCCTTACCCACTCCGGCAAAATCTGATTTATCAATCAGAGATCTTATTTTCTCCAGGAGCTTTTGTCTTTGTTCCTTTGAAAAGCAGAGTAGTGCCGGCGGTGGTATTAAAAAAAATATCTGCGCCACAAAAAAAGATGAAATTAAAAGATATTTTGTTATTGGAAAGCAGACCTGTTGATTTGAATTCCAATCGTCTCAAATGGTTGCATTGGTTGGCGGAGTATTATCATTATCATCCGGCTAAGGTGATTCATACCAGTTTCCCCTTTGTTTCTTCCTGTTCCAAAGAGCAGTTTATGAAAAAAAAAGATAAGCAGAAAAAGACAACAAATGTTCAAACGTCCGATGCTTCCAATGAAAAAACACAAGAAGCTAAAATATCCCGCCCACCTCTGACTGACGAACAACGTCGGTGTATCGAGGACATTCAATCACATAAAAAACAGGGTTTTCATGTACACTTAATTCATGGTGTGACAGGTT
Organism: Bdellovibrionales bacterium; assembly: GCA_965226095.1. GTDB lineage: Bacteria > Bdellovibrionota > Bdellovibrionia > Bdellovibrionales > UBA1609 > JANQSP01. Next base: position 686,942 of record OZ245336.1, read on the forward strand.
CGGGAAAAACAGAGATTTATTTTCGTCTCATTGAGCCGGCGATACAGCGAGGAAAGAGTGTTTTGGTTTTGGTACCGGAAATAGCTTTGACTCCTCAGCATATTGAGAGATTTTCACAGAGATTTCCTGGGCAGGTGGCTTGTCTGCATTCCGGTCTGACAAGGAGTGAAAAAAAGCAGGAGTGGGCGGCAGTACTGGAGGGAAGAAAGAAAATTTTAATAGGTCCTCGCTCTGCCTTATTTTGTCCTTTACCTAATCCAGCCTGGATTATTGTGGATGAAGAACATGAATCTCATTTTAAACAAGAAGATAATTTAAAATATCATGGCAGGGATTGTGCTGTGTATTTGGGAAAATGTTTAAACATACCAGTGGTGTTGGCTTCTGCCACTCCTTCTCTGGAAAGTTGGCAAAACGTGCAGTCCAAAAAGTATAGTTATCATTCTTTAAAAAAGAAGGTGTTTCAATCTTTTGTGCCAAAAATGGAAGTGGTGGATATGACAAAACAAATCCAGGAGCCAGGTCGTCCTTGGTGGATGAGTGCTGTTTTATTTCAATCTATTAAGGATGCTTTACAAAAAAAAGAGCAAGTGGCTTTATTTTTGAATCGACGGGGAGAGAAGGGTTTTATATTTTGTTCAGCTTGTGGTTTTCAGTTTTTTTGCCCTAATTGTGATATTTCTTTAACTCAGCACCAGCAAAATTATTTACTTTGTCATTATTGTGGTTTTCAGGAGGAAAGAAAAGACGCTTGTCCTCAATGTGGGGAGCAGGAGCTAAAAGGATTTGGTTTGGGTACACAATCTTTGCAGAAAGAATTAAGTTTGTTATTTCCAAAGGCTCGTATTGCCAGAGCGGACAGGGATGAAATTCTCAATCACAAAGAATGGGCCAGTCTCATTAAACAGGTGGAAAACAAACAGGTGGATATACTAATTGGTACACAAATGATTGCCAAGGGCCTGGATTTTCCGGATCTTAATGTAGTGGGTATTATTTTGGCGGATCAGGGATTAAGCCGTCCGGATTTTCGATCTGCTGAGAAGCACTTTCAGCTCATTACTCAAATGGCGGGGCGAGCGGGTAGAAGGCAAAAGCCCGGTCAGGTGATTTTGCAAACCTTTAACTCTACACATTTTCTCATACAGTCATTACAGCAGGGAAGCTTTAAGGATTTTGTGTCACAGGAGTTGAAAAATAGGAAAAAACATCATTATCCACCTTTTGGAAAACTGACCTTAATCAGAGTTCAGTCTTTGGTGAGAGCACAGGCTCATAAGGGTGCCTTACAAGTGAAACAGAGTTTGGAGAAAAAAGCGATGGGCTTGCAAATATTGGGTCCGGCTCCGGCGCCTATTTTTCGTTTAAGAAACAGGTACCGTTATCATCTGTTATTAAAAAGTGTGAATGCCAAGGCTCATCAGGAAGCGGGAGAGTGGTTATTATATGTCCATAAACCAAGAGCCGGCGTACAAGTTCACATCAATAGAGACCCTGTGCAAATGCTTTAATCATTCCTGCGCACGCAGGAATCCAGTCAACCGTCATGCCTGCGAAGGCAGGCATCCAGCCAACGGTCATTCCCGCGTACGCGGGAATCCAGTCGATGTTCGTCATTCTTATATCTGTCGTCATGCCCTGAAAGTTCTTAAAGAGCTTTCAGTTATTACAGGCATTCAGTCAATGCTTGTTATTTCGTAGATGTTCATTCATTTGTATAGCGATCACAACAGTTTTTATGGACAATGATGTTAGCTATTCTGTAGTTGTTATCAGATAAAAAAACAATCTGCCAAGTGTCCTGATCTTTGGTTTTCGCAATTTCAATTAAATAGGTGGGAATAACATCTTTGAAATAATGTCCAGAGTAAGCACCAAATATCTCCCTTATTTTATGTCTTTTTATACCATGATACTTTTTTTGGTTCTTAAGAAGAGAACAGGTCATTTTCGCCCTGACAGATTCATCTGTGTCTGCTTCTTTGAATTTTGTCAAATCAAAAGGAGTTTCTCCCCACTTTTTACAAACCTCTTTGACACTCATGCTCTCTCCTCTCCAAAAGTGTTTCGGCTTTTTTGCATATTGAGAATGTATATTGATTGTACTCGACACTTCCTGTTGCTGTTTTGTTTTGCGGAAAGGCAGATCCTTTTTAGAGTTTGAAAAAATCGAATCCTTTAGATTTAAAAATGACAGGGTTCCCAAAATTAAAAACCCCGCTATTACAACAACAATTGTTTTTTTCATTTTTTCCCTCCTGATTTTTTAATTGGTTTATTAATAATAATAAGTTTTCATAAATAAATTCCTTTTCGGCTAAGAAAGCTTGCTGGAGAGCTGAAGCAAACTTTCGAGGCCTATTGGTTAAACTTGTAGAAGCTGTATGCAAAAAGTGTGCCAGTCTAAAAACTGAAGAAAAAATATATTTTAGATTAAAAAAGGAGGTTTCGAATAGTTTTCCCGAATGGGAAAAATAGGCAGATGGGCTGTTTTGTGATTTTTCACAAGATACTTATTGTTTGTTTTTTAAAAGTCCTTCTCCTATGACATTTTCAATTCTGGCCTGTAGTTTTTTTGTAAATTCATCCATATTGTTTTCTTCCCATAAAAGACAATTATATTGTCGGATGTCAAAAGAGAGCTCTTTTATCAGTTCTTTCTTGCAGGTCCATATAATATCGATATTTTTTCCTAAAGCATAGCCGGCTTCAAAATAAACACTTCCTCTGGGTTTTTCTGGTTCAGAAGTTAAGTCACATACAATGAAACGAGACTTATTTATTTCAACTAAGATTTGATCATCAATTTTCTTGATATGTTCTTTTTTATCAATTCTTCGAGGGTCATAACCTGCTTCTTTAATTGCTTTTTTAATATTTAGATAAAGGTTTTCCATAGTATCATGAAGTTCACTTTTAGAATCTGTAATCCACATAGCAATGAAAGCTGTTTTTGAATCTATATTTGAAATATTTTTAATTTTTTCAAAGCCTTGAACCGTTACTTCAAAATAGTTGGACTGATCACGCATAGCATTTTTAATAAATTTACATTCTTCCAGATAGTTGAGTAGATATTCCATCTCACTTGTCTTAGAACAGTAAGAGAGTGGGTAGTAGTACGTGTATTCGTTTGCTCTTGTAAGTGTGGAATCAGCTACTAAAAAATCTAAATAGAACTTTTTTCCAATAACATTTGTGTCTTTTACTAAACCTTCCAGTAACAAGTAAGCTCTTTCACTAGGGTTTGGAATAGGGGGAAGTTTATCTAGACCATCTTTTGTAATTTTATTTAGATTAGGAATGTTACTTTTTGAGTTTTCTTTTGCGATATATCCTGATAAGCGTACTTTTTGGTTATTAAATGGATTCTGGTATCTGATTGTATTTGCTTCATGTAATGTATTTGAAATAACATATTTTCCTCCAGCGCGAGGACTACCATATGTATATGTGATAGTGTTATTTTCTCTATTTGTTGATTCATCAGGTGTTTTCCGTAGAGGTGTACCCCATATATAGCATTTTATTTGTTGGTTGTTCATAATATTCCTTTAATTATTTGAAAGTGCTTTTTCCATAAGTTATCTATTTTAAAATTCATTGAATGTAAATATTTTTTATATGCTATGTATTTTTAAATTAAAAATCTTGACAAGGTTTTTGATGCTTACATTTTGTCGTGTTTACTGTTTTTACATCTATCAAACGTTTTTTGCAGTTTAAAGCTTAAACAGAGAGTGTATGAGGTCATAGAGTAGCTTTAAAACGAAGCTATGAAAAGGTTCCATCCTTATAAAAATGTCCTGTTAAAAACCCATGTTATATTGTTTTTGTTTAAAAGTAATTATCAATATAGGAGGCATTTTTCATGTACATACAACAAGAAAAACAAAATAAGCAAGCTGGCTGGGTTCCTGCGTTCGCAGGACTGAAAGCTCTTAGAGAGCTTTCAGTTAAAACAACAACAACAAATGTAAAAAAACTTAGTAATGCTCAATTACTTTCACAGACAAAAAACCTGGTGCAAAAAGAAAGACAAGTTAATGTTTTAGTGCTTCAACATTTGCAGGAAATAGAAAGCAGAAAACTCTATTTGAAAAGAGGATTTCCCAGCCTTTTTGAATATGCCATTAAAGAACTTGGATATAGTCACAGTGCTGCCTATAGAAGGATTAAAGCCATGAGACTATGTCGCGATATACCGCAAGCCACATCAAAAATAAAAACAGGTAATTTGAATTTGACAACAGCTTCACAATTACAAACCTTTTTTGAGAAGAAAAAAAGAAAAGATAAAAAACAAATGTTAAATAAAGCAAATACGCTTAAAACAAACAATACAGAAAGGTGTAATGTACAGTCTACTTACCTGCCGGCAGCTGGGTGCGTTAATGACAATGCAGATAAAGATGAGAAAAAAGAGAACAAGCTAGAAAACAAAAAATCAGTTGAGTTAGATTCTACTCAAAAATTGAGATTAATAAAGAAAGCAGAAAATCAGTCCAGTCGTGAGTTGGAAAAGACACTTTTTGATATAGACCCTGAAGTTTGTAATGAGAAAGAAAAAATTAGAAACATAAATAATAACAAAGTGGAAATTAAAGTCATTTTAGACAAAGACTCACAGCAAAAATTGGAGGATTTAAAAAAGCTCTTATCCCACAAGAATCCAAATATGTCTTATGGAGAACTTTTTTCTCTGTTAGCAGAATTAGGTTTAAACAAATACGATCCCAAAAGAAAAATAAACAAACAAAATAAAACTATATCTAAAAAGCCAATTCCTGCACAATCAAAGAAAACCTCAGCACCAAAAGATAATCAAAAATTGAACAGTAATCGCAGATATTCGAAAGCTACAAGATATATTCCCTCAGTGGTGAGACATCATGTATGGATGAGGGATCAGGGACAGTGTACTTATATGTGTCCAAAGACAAAAAGAAGATGTTCATCAAACCATTTATTACAAATAGATCATATTAAGCCCTTTTCATCTGGTGGTGTGAACGAGCCTAATAACTTAAGATTGCTTTGTGCGAATCATAATCAATTTACTTTTACTAGATATCAAAAGCGTCTTTAGAGATAGGGTGGTTTCCTGTTTTACTTTGTCAGCGAATTATTTGTAGTGTCTCACGAAAACAGGCATTATTTCTCTTTTTTCTTCTGTTTGAACTATTTCCAAAATAGAAACAGTTACTTTTTGAGTTGTTGCAATTTTTGCAACAATTGAATCTGACTGTAGTTCATTAAATTTTTGATAAATTTACACTTTCATCAAAATGGAATTTACTTTTGCCCCTTAAGCTTGGAATGTGATTCTCTTTTTAAAAGTACAATATAATTGGATTTTATTTCTTTATGGAAGCTTTCGGGTAATTCGGCCCAATCTCTTGCTTCCACTAAAAAAGGAATATTGGATTCTGTAAAAGCTTCTTTAAGTTCAGACAAGTGGGAAGTTTGAATCCTCTTTAAATCAGGTGCACGCAATACCAAATCTAAGTCGCTGGCTGAATGGCTTTTTCCATTTACACGGCTTCCGTAAGCCCACACTTCCACGTCAGGTAAGTGCTTTCTTAGAATAGTATCTATTTGTTTTTTGTGTCTTGATAATAAATGTATCTTTCTATTCATTGTCTTTGTTATTTTGAAGGATTCTTAACACTTCTTTTGCATCTTTGATAAAATCGGGGAGCAGTTTTAAAGTTTGTTCGGCAAAACCTTCACCATAGTCGTGAGCAGTGTTATTGCGATTATCTCTATAGTTAAACCATCGCTCACTACTCTTCATACTGATTAAACTGTGCTTGGCAGCATGGCGAAAAGCATCTTTAAAAGTTAGTTCATCAACAGCTTTGTGTGAAGCAAAAAAATCACGCAGACGCTTCTTTAACAGTTTTCCACATTGCTCAAGGATAATTTCAAATTCTTTTACACAAGCAGAACGATAAATATCATAACGAATACTTTTAGGTTGATATTTTTGCATTTGTTTATAACTATTTTCCAATACTTCAATACAATGGCTCAAATAGTCTATATTAATTTGTTTATTTTCTTTATTACTCATAAGCTATCTCTTTATTAACAGATAGGCATATTTTTTCAAGTATAGCCTGCTTCAAAATAGACATCTCCTGTGGGTTTTTGTTCTTTTGAGGTTAAATCATATATAATAACAGGGTGGTATATTTCACAACTGAGTAAAACACCCTTATTTTGAAGGTCAATACATTCAATGTGTATATATTTTATATTGATTTTTTGTGGAAAACTGTGATAGCCCTTTATTTTAGGCAAACAACTGACAAAGGATAAAAATGACAGATAAAAATACGGATAATTCACTAAATATTAGAAATATGCTGGTGGCCGGTGTGCATTTTGGCCATCAAATTCAACGATGGAATCCCAAGATGAAGCCTTATGTTTATACGGCTCATGGAGGTATTCACATTATCAATCTGCAAAAAACTTTGGAGTGCGCTAAAAAAGCTTTGGAGTTTACGGAGGAAGTGACTGCTCAGGGAGGTCGTTTTATTTTTGTTGGAACGAAAAAACAAGCAGTTCATCTAATTAAAGAGGCGGCACAGGAAGTTGGTCAGTTCTTTGTGTGTAAAAGGTGGTTAGGTGGTACGCTCACTAATTTTCAGACGATTAAAGTGAGTATCGATAGAATGAAAAAAGTGGATCAAATGAAAGAGAGAGGTGATTTGGATCATTATTCCAAAAAAGAAAAAATTCAGTTGGAGAAAGAATATGAACGCTTGAATCAATACCTGGAAGGTATTAGAGAAATGAAGCAATTACCGGCGGCTTTATTTGTAGTGGATATCAATAAAGAACATATTGCTGTGGCAGAAGCTCGTCGTTTGGGTATTCCTGTGGTGGCTTTAGTGGATACCAATTGTGATCCAAAGCAGGTGGACTATCCAGTTCCAGGTAATGATGATGCTACTCGTTCCATTGAATTTTTTGTCAACCTTATAACAGAGGCTTGTAAAAAAGGTCAGAAAAAATGGACAGAAAAAATTAGAACACAAGAACATATTGCTGAAAAAGAGGCTCAGGGAGAAGGCGCTTTCAAAGGAAAATTCGGAAAAAAATCCAGTGTTAACACTGAAGGACCCACTGTTGTGAAAGTGTTTAAAGGGGTTCGGGAAAGAAAACTGGTGGCGGCAGGTACAGCGGATGATGTGGAAATCTCCATGGAGCTGGATAATAAAGATGATTGATGCTATTAAAAGCTTAAGGGCTAATACAGGAGCTGGCATTTTAGATTGTAAAAAAGCTTTAGAGGAATCCGGACAGGATATGCAAAAAGCTATAGAGTGGCTTAAAAAACGTGGCTTAGCTAAGGCCGCTAAAAAAGCTTTAAGAGAAGCCAGACAGGGAATCATTTCCTCTTATCTACATGGAGACGACGGACGTATTGGTGTGTTAGTGGAAGTTAACACAGAAACTGATTTTGCCGCTCGCAGTTCACAGTTTAAAGATTTTGTACATCAGCTTTGCTTACATATTGTAGCGATGCACCCTCTGTTTATCAGTGAAGAGGATATTCCGGAATCTTTGCAGGAAAAAGAAAAAGCAGTTTTTCTGGAACAGGGAAAAAGAGAAGGAAAAAAATCAGCTGTATTGGATAAAGTTGTGCAGGGGCGCATAGCAAAATGGGCAACAGAGATCTGCTTATTAAAACAGATTTTTTTGGCCAGTACACAAAGTGAAAAACCCATAACAGTGGAGTCAGCTCTTCAGGAGTTGGTTGCTGAGCTGGGGGAAAATGTGATCATTCGCCGCTTTGTTCGTTTTGAATTGGGAGAGCAAAGTCAGGAAGAATCCTCTGTTGCCAATGGAGCTGATTCCGATCAGGAGTCTTCGGCTCGGGAGTCTTCGGCTTGAGCCGGTTAAAGTATAAACGTATTTTATTAAAAATTAGTGGTGAAGTTCTATGTGGAGAACAGAGTTTTGGTATTAACTCTCAAATGATCTCCCGTATAGCGGACGAATTAACTCAAGTGCATGAGCTACAAGTACAGATGGCCCTGGTGGTGGGTGGTGGAAATATTTTTCGTGGAGGCGATGATCAGGCACAGGGAATTGATCGGGCAACCGGAGATTATATGGGTATGTTAGCCACATGTATCAATGCTTTGGCTTTGCAATCGGCTTTGGAAAATAAAGGAGTGGCCACACGGGTACAGACAGCTTTGCGTATTTCTGAAGTAGCGGAATCTTATATTCGCCGTAAAGCTCTCAGACATTTGGATAAAAATCGAATTGTGATTTTTGCCGCCGGTACAGGGAGTCCTTACTTTACCACAGACACAGCGGCTGCTTTAAGAGCTATGGAAATGGAAGTGGATGTTTTGCTGAAAGCTACTAAAGTGGACGGCATCTATGAACAGGATCCTGAAAAAAACACAAACTGTAAAAAGTATACAGAGCTAAAGTATATAGATGTTCTCAATAAAGGTTTAAAAATTATGGATTCAGCAGCAGTGAGTTTATGCATGGATCATCAAATGCCGGTGATTGCTTTTAATGTAAAGCAAAGAGGAAATATCTTAAAAATTGTGCAAGGGGAAATATTAGGAACTTTAATTCATTAATTTTTTACTTTTATATATATCCAAAAAGGAGGAATGAGAGTTATGGTATTTTTTGAAGAGATGAAACAGGAAGCACAAGACAGAATGCAAAAGGCTTTTCATTATATTCAGGATAAATTAAAAAAAATGCGTACAGGTTCTGCCCAGGCTTCTTTATTGGAAGGAGTAAAAGTTTCCTGCTATGGCGGTGAGCAGGATTTAAAACATGTTGCCAATATTTCCTGTCCTGATGCTCGTTCTTTGTTGATTTCCCCATGGGATCAAAGCACTGTAAAAGATATTGAAGCCGCCTTGGTAAAAAGTGATCTGGGAATGGCTCCTCAGGTGGATGGTCGGGTGATTCGTTTAAAAGTGCCGGAACTGACAGAAGAAAGTCGTAAAGAGTTGATCAAAATATTTAAAAAAGATGTGGAAGCCTCTCGTGTGGAATTTCGACAAATTCGTAAAGCAATGAATGATAAAATAAAAAAAGCTTTTAAAGATAAACAAATTAGTGAAGATGAATCTAAAAACTATGAGGATGAAGTCCAGAAGATAACCGATGAATATATTAAAAAAGTTAATGAGCTTTCAGAAAAAAAACAACAAGAGCTCATGCGAGTTTAATCTGCCTTCCGGATTTCAGCATCTGGCAATTATTATGGATGGCAACGGCAGATGGGCAGAGCAAAGAGGCTGGCCTCGTCACTTCGGTCATATTCGAGGGGTGAAATCCTTACACAGCATGATCGATATGTGTTCCATTCTAAAGATTCCTTATTTAAGTGTGTTTGCTTTTAGCACAGAAAACTGGAAACGTTCTTCCGAGGAAGTGTCAGTGATCATGAAGTTAATGAAACGCTCTTTAAACAAATACAAAAATTCTCTTCACGAAAGGAATATTCGTCTATCGGTGTTGGGATCCTTGGAGGAATTGGATAAAAATGTGCAAAATCTTTTTCGTGAAGTTGTAGAATACACAAAAAACAACACAGGCTTAAGGTTGATTGTGGCGGTCAACTATGGAGGACGGAGAGAAATTGTTGAAGCAGTTAAGATATTGGCGAAAAAACTGCAGGAAGGTTCTGTTGGCATAGAAGAAATTAATGAAGATTCTTTATCGGAACATCTGGCTTCTTCCAGTTTTCCACCACCTGATCTGATTATTCGTACAGGGAATGTAAGTCGTTTATCCAATTTTTATTTATGGCATTCAGCATATTCAGAACTATATGTGAGTCCTTTGTTATGGCCAGAGTTTAACAATAAAGAACTCATAAAAGCTTTAACATTTTATGCTAAAACCCAGCGTCGTTTTGGAGCCACTCCAAAAACATAGTAGTTTTTCTTCTTTAGAAGGCTTGTGTTTTATAAAAATTCTGGTTATCCTTAAAAACACATGGAATTTATTATAGGTAGTTTTCTTTTCTTATGGGGTATTGTGAGTTCTCTCTTTCCCTTTGTGATTCTTCTAAGCTTGTTGATCTTTATTCATGAATGGGGTCATTTTATTGTGGCTCGTCTCTGTGGAGTGCGGGTGGAAGTGTTTAGTCTGGGTTTTGGGAAAAAACTTCTGAAAAAAAAGTGGGGAGATACCACGTACTGCCTGAGTCTTGTTCCTCTGGGTGGATATGTGAAAATGTTTGGCGATCAATATGGTAAAGAGGTGCCGGAAAAAGATAAAGATGTAGCTTTTTTAAATAAAAAATTGTGGCAAAGAACAGCTGTCGTGTTGGCAGGGCCATTGATGAATCTTGTATTGGCTGTTTTTATTCTGGCTGGCTTGGCTATATATGGGAACAAACGGGTGCATCCAGTGGTGGGTGAAGTTGCTCCCTCTTCTTTAGCGGAACAAGTTGGGTTTAAAGCAGGAGATCATATTATTTCCGTAAATGATCAAGCTATTAAAAGCTTGGGAGAATTTAACAAAGTTGTATTCGATAACCCTGAACAGTTATTAAGTATAAAAGTGAAGGGTGCAGAGGATCTGGATAAAATGATCACTGTTAAGCCCATCGAACAGGAAACTAGCAATAGAATGGGTTTGTTGGAAAAAGGTGGGGTGATCGAAGGCTTAAGTTATATGGTTCCCATGGCAGTGGTGGGAGTCAGTGATCCTTCCAGTCCGGCCGGAAAAGCAGGTGTGAAAACTTTTGATCAAATTGTGTCAGTGGATAATATAACTGTTAATAGCTGGGATGATTTATCATCTGTACTCTTGGAAAAATTTACATCTTCAAAAAAATATTGGAATCTTCAGGTAAAAAGTAAAAAACAGAAAACAGCAAAAGAAGTTCATATTCAAAAACCAAAAAATTTAACTTCTGAGTTAACAGCATTGGGTTTACATTTGCCGGATTTATTTATTTCTGACTTAAAGAAAAATAGCCCAGCGGACAGAGCAGGGTTGAAACATGGTGATTTGATTGCGGCCATTAATGGGGAGTCCATTGCTGATTGGAATCTTTTGATGGAAACAACCGGTGGTTTTACAGAGGAGAAGCAATCTCTTTATTTGAGTATAAAAAGAGATGGAGAAGTACAAAATATTTCTGTTACTCCGGAAAAACATATTCGTATTGTGGATGGAAAAGAAGATGTTAGGTATATGTTGGGTGTAGTGTCTGGTCATCATCATGGTCCAGCCGGTGGCACTTATATTCATAAAGAAAGTGTCTTTACAGCTGGTTGGGTTGGTTTAAAAAAATCATTAGAATGGTGCGCTATGACTGGATTGTACATTAAAAATCTTTTGACCGGCCAAATATCCAGAAGAACTTTGGGAGGGGCCATCGCCATTGGTCGTGTGGCCTATGATACTTATTCTTATGGCTTAATTTATTTTTTTAATATTATGGCCATATTATCCATCCAGTTATTTTTAATTAATTTACTTCCTGTTCCTGTTCTGGATGGAGGACATTTACTATTCTACCTTTGTGAACTGTTTAATGGTGGTCCACTGAGTTTGAAAAAAATTATGGTGGCTCAGCAAATTGGCCTCGTGTTAATTTTGTTTTTGGTCATTTTTACTACTTTTAACGATTTGGATAATTGGTTTAATTTGTGGTGAGTAAGTTGTTAGGTATCCTGTTGGAAACCAGCAGTTCCAATGGTTCTTTGGCTCTATGTATTGTTTCCGATGAAAAAAATATCGAAAAAAAATGTCAACTTATAGAGCATCACCATTGGAGTGGTCCAACTCACAGTTCTTATATCACACAAAATTTTGAAAAAATTCTGCAAACATTACAGAATCCTTCTTTATTGAAACAAAAGCTTGGGTTTGATTTCACACAGGAATGTGCAAAAATATCTTTTGTGGCATTAGGAGTGGGGCCAGGTCGTTTTACAGGAGTACGGGTGGGAGTCAGTTTTGCAAAAACACTGGCTTTTTCATATAACATTCCGGTTTATTCAGTTTCTTCTTTAAAAATTTTGGCAGAAGATCAAATCAATCAAAGTAAACCGGTATTGGTTTTGGTTAACGCTTTTAAAAATAGTATGTATGCAGCTATTTATCAAAAACAAAAGGATCAAGTTAAAGAACTTCTTGGTCCTTGCGTGATTCAACCTGGTGATTTACATTCTTATGTTCAGCAGGAGTGTCTCTGTGTAGGTGATGGGTATGAAGTGTATAAGGAGTTTTTTTCAAAAGAATTAAATCACAAACTCTCTATATGTTCGGACAGCTTGTACCCTGATGTGAAGGGCTTGGCTCATATTGTAAGTAGAGATTTTCAAATAAATAAGTGTTTGGATTGGAAGCAAGTACAGCCAGTGTATTTAAGATCACCGGTGGAGGTTTTAAAATCGAATGTTTGATAGAGATGAATTCAAAAATATGTCAGTAAAAAAAATTATTGTTTCAGAGGATCAGGCAGGTTGGAGATTGGATTCTTTTTTATCTCTTTATGTATCCAGTCGTTCTCAGGCGGAAAAACTCATTAAACAATCTTTTGTTAAAAAAACATCCGGTGAAGTCATTTTGAAATCTTCTTATAAAGTAGTTTCAAAAGAAAGTTTTTTAGTTACTATGCCTGTAAAAGAAGACAATAATGAATTAAAATCTTATGATCTATCTGTTCCAGTTGTGTTTGAAGATTCTCATCTTCTGATTGTCAACAAACCCGCCGGCCTGGTGACACATCCAGGTCCTGGTCACTCACAAGATACTTTAGTTAATACGTTCATTGGAAAAACCAAACTTTCTTCAGGAGTGGATCCCCTGCGTCCGGGAATTGTACATCGTTTGGATAAAGATGTGAGTGGTTTAATGATTTTAAGTAAGACAGATGAGGTACAGCAAAAATTAATTCAACTCTTTAAAGAAAAAAAGATCCGAAGATTTTACAAAGCTTTGGTCACAGGTGTGTTCAAGCAAAAAGAGGGTAAAATTGTTAGCTATATTGGCCGACACCCCAAAGACAGAAAAAAGTTTTATTCTTTTAATAAAGAGGTTGATGATAACTGTGAATTGCAAAACAGTTCTGCAAAAAGAGCAATCACTTTTTATAAGGTCATGGAATCCTTTGAAGATAAAATTCATCTTGTGGAATGTCAGTTGGAAACAGGTAGAACTCATCAGATTCGTGTACATTTATTCAGCTTGGGACACATTATTTTAGGAGATCCAATCTATCGTTTGCGAAGCCAAAAATCCAATGATCTATTGATTCCTGCAAAAATAAGGCCTTTTGTAAAACAGTTAAATCGTCTGGCTTTGTACTCTGCTGTTTTGCAGTTTTCTCATCCGATTACAGGAAAGACTATGCATTTTGCTTTGGACTGGCCTAAAGATTTACATTCTGTCTTAAATCATTTGGGCTTTGGAAGAAATCAAAAATAAATTTTATTTTTACCAGCGTTTTTCCGAATATCATTGTTATGAAAACAAAATATTGGGCTTTCATTTTTTTTATGGCTATTTCTTTAAATGTTCTATCTCAGGTTGCTTTGTTTTCCTCTTCGACCAGGCAATGGATACAAACTAAGGTATTTTCATCACATCACCCGGAAATTTTATCTGTGGTGAAAGGGGATCTTTTAAACGATGGTTCTTTGGTTAAAGTGGTGAAGTTTAGAACAGCAGAAGGTATTGTGTTGGAATTTTATTCAGATGGTTTTCACGGTAATCGCTATCAAATATCGAGAGTGGTGTTACCTAATGCCAAAGATGGTTTTTTAAATCATAGAGGTGAAGCGGTTCAGTTGGCCGTGGCTGATTTAAATGGAGATGGTACGATGGAGTTGTTGTCACCTACATTTGATGATCAACTCATTGCTCATTTAAATCCTTTCAGATATTCTTCTGAACAAAGCGGATTTGTTCCTTTTTTCTTCTCTGATTCTTATAAATAATTTTAGATATTTTACAGCTTAATTTTTTGGCATTGCTGGCCATAGTTCAAATAAACATTCGCACCAGTACTTGGGCATGTCTTCAAAAAAATTCAAATGGATATTAAAATGACCATTTCCAGTGTGATGTGCTTTAGTAATAATGCCTTCCAGATCCATATTCATTGCAGGAATATACATTAAGATTTTTTTTCCAAGCAGAGGACTGAGATTTAAATGGAAACGAAGAGAGCGGGGAATGAGATCTTTATAGTAGAGACTTAAATTAAAACCATTGGGTGTGACTTTTGAGATAAAGGCTTTTTTGGCAATTAAACTGTTTTCTTCATTTGATAAGCCAATACAGGAGGCTTTGAATGTGAGTTTGTTGTTAGCTGTGACGTTCTGCTTGTGCATTTCTCTACCTTGTTACTAAATTTATCGGCAACTAGACGAAAGTCTTTAAGAAAATTACACACTTATTGAAAATTACCTCCTTTTAAAAGTGCCAGCACCAGTTTTAGCAATGCTTTCAGGGCTTCAAAAACACCTTTTCCATCAGTAGCGGTACAGGAAAAATCAGGATTGTTGTAACAATTCAGCACTGTTCTCATTTCGTTAATAGAGCAAACATCGTCGAGGTCTCTCTTATTGTATTGTAAAACCATAGGGATTTTTTCCAGATTCATACCCTCTGCGTCCAACAATTCTTTTAGAGTGTTAAAAGCTTCCAGGTTGCTTTGCATTTTCTCTTTTTGAGAATCAGCCACAAAAACAATACCATCCACGCCTTTTAAAAGAAGTTTTTGCGAGCTTTCAAATAAGTCTCCACCAGGAATAGTGTACAAATGGAAGCAGGTTTTAAATCCACGAATAGTTCCCACTTCCAATGGTAAAAAATCAAAAAAGGTGCTGGGTTTTGTTTTTATTGGAATGGAAAAAGAGTCTGTTTGTTGATCTTTTGTATTTTGACTGAGCCACTTTATATTACTGGTTTTTCCAGCGCCTTTTATTCCATAATACACCACTTTGCAGTGGATTTCTTTAGCATTGTAATTAAACAGAGACATTAAATCTCCACTCTGTTTTCCATAGCTTTGCCCAGTGTGTGTTCATCAATAAAATCAATATCTCCTCCGAAGGGAATGCCTTGAGCCAGTCTCGTTATTTTTATATTTTTATTTTTTATAAGTTTTGTCAGGTATAAGGCAGTAATATCCCCTTCCATATCAGCATCCAGTGCCAGGATGACTTCTTTTATTTGTTTGCTTTGTATCTTTTTCATGAGAGAGGTAATGGTTAAGTCATCGGCGGTGATATTATTTAGTGGAGACAGAGTGCCATGCAACACATGGTATTCACCTTTGAATGTTCCTGAAGCTTCAATTTGAGCAATATCAAATGGTTCCTCTACAATACAAATAATTTCTGAATTTCTGGAAGAAGAGCAAAGATGACAAAGGTCTTCATTTTCCGTTAAAGTAAAGCAGTTGGAACATTTTTTTATGTTGTTCTTTATTCCCTCTAGCGCCTGTATAAATTTTTGAATATTAGTTACATCCGTTTTTAAAAGCCATCCGGCCAATCGGTTGGCGCTTCGGGGACCAATGCCCGGCCATTTTTTTAATTCATGAATAAGGTGATCTAAAGAGGGAACATGATGTTTATATTTCATAGGCTGCACTTATTTTTGTGCCGGTATTTTTTATGTTTGTCAATTTATTTGGTGTTTAGGATGTCCGCTTCAAAGGTACTCTGGACTTTTTTTATAAATCGATGGTTTTGAATATCTTCTTCTTTTTGTGTCTTTGTAGTTTTGACTGTTGTTGTTGAGTGCACACTTTTTGGTTTTATTTCATTGGTCTCAGTAGAGGGTGTGTGTTTTTTTGTTTCTGAATTGACTGGTAGCGGTGGAACCACTTCTGTATGAGTTCCTAACAGATTTTCAATATAAGGGGCCTGACTCATTCTGAGCAACAGCATTTCCAGATAGATTTTTGTGTCTTGAATATAGGTGATCTCTTCACTGCCTTTTAACGCCATATCAAAGAGAAGATGAACTTCTTCCGGAGAAGTGTTTTGAATAAGCTCCTTAAGTTCTTTTTTTTCTTCGTTGGAAAGTGGAATCAGATTATCGATGCTGGAATCCTGAGGACTCAGTTTGAGTAATAATAAATTTCTAAGTTCTGTAATTAAATTTTTCAAAAACTGTCCGGGATCGCTGCCTTTTACATGTAGTTGATTGAGCAATTCAATGATTGTAGTGGAATCTCTTTGAATGAGAGCAGAGATTGCTTTTACCAATAAGGAGCGATCGGTTAATCCCAACAGGGTGCTGACATCCTGATCTTCAAATTGGTTGGGACAAAAAGCTATCATTTGATCCAATAGACCTTGTGCATCTCTTAGAGAGCCTTGGGCTTCGCGGGCTAACATCCATATCGCGGCTTCATTGGCATTAATTTTTTCATGCTGACAGATTTTTTTCAGTTGTTCATAAATTAAGTGATGGCTGATTTGTCGAAACTGTAAAACCTGACAGCGGGACAGTACTGTATTGGGAATTTTTCTTAATTCAGTGGTGGCCATAATAAAAATGACAGAAGGTGGTGGTTCTTCCAGTGTTTTTAACAGAGCGTTGAATGCGCTCACAGAGAGCATGTGAACTTCGTCAATGATATAGATTTTAAACGGTCCGGCTGGGGAGTAATTAATGGTTTCTTTCATATCTCTGACAGCTTCTACGCCGTTGTTGCTGGCTCCATCAATTTCTATGATATCCAAACTTCGACTGTTATTAATATCTTCACAGGTTTTACATTGGTTACAGGGAGTATTGTCTTTTATCTGAGGACAGCTCAATGTTTTGGCCAGTATACGGGCGCAGGAGGTTTTGCCAGTGCCTCTTGGACCGGCAAAAATCAATGCAGGATGTAAACACTTATCCTGAAGGGAATTCGTTAAAATACGAACGACAGGCTCTTGCCCAATTAACTCTTTAAAAACAGCTGGTCTCCATCTTCTGGCCAGCACTTTATAGGACATATTTAGAATAAAACCCTGTTTTTTTTATTTATCAACTCTTTTTTAATTTTTTTAAAAAGCTTTATAAGAGCAAATGGAAACGCAGGCAGAATTGCCCTGTACTTCTTTGGAGTGTCGGGTATTGGAAGGAATAATAATTTTGTCTCCGGTTCTAAGTAGTAGCCGATTGCCGGCAATATTAACGAGCAAAGAACCTTTGACAATCATGCGCACTTCATCAAAAGGGTGTTGGTGGTCGCCTATTTTTTCACCTGGTTCGTAAATTTCTTCAAAATGCCTCAATCCTTCCCTCGCAAAAATTTTATGAATTTGTTCAGCAGTGGGCAGGATTTGTGCTTGCCATCTATTAACTATCATGATGACGGGAATTTTAGATGATTTTACCGATGATTTCAATATTTTTATCGGATATGATGCCAGAGTATGTCGTATAAAAAATTTTACACCAAATACAGTGAATTACTGCAGAAACAATATCCCTCCACAAGAGAGCTGGAACAAGCTTCTTCCTCTCTACCTTTGTGTCCTTTTGTGATTCCTTTATCTGTTGATCTTTTTAAAGGTATACAAAAGGTTGTTCAGGTTTTGTATAAAATGGCGCATTCAAAAAGTTATAAAGAAGTTTTGCAAAAAAATATTTTGGAAAATGATATACAAGGATACTTTAATATACCGGTTTCATCTTCTTCTGTTTTAATGTCTTATGATTTTCATATCAGTCCGGATAAAAAGTTAAAGCTGATTGAAGTGAATACACATTCTTCCGGGTATTTGGTGTCTGAGCTGGTGGATCAAGTGCAGGGCATGTTTGGTTTGTCTGAAACAGCTTTGGAATTTTTAAAAAAATCTTTCCAAACTGAATGGGAGTATTTTGCTAAAATTTCCGGACAATCCAACTCTCCGGATCGTGTTCTAATTGTGGATCAGCAGATTAAACAACAAAAAATGTATGTAGAATTTTTGATGTATAAAGATTTTTTTAAGAAATTTTTAGGGTGGCCCTGTGATGTGCATGAGGCAAAAAATCTGAGTGTGAATTCCAGTGGGTTGTTAAAAGATTCGAAAGGAGCAATTGCATCTATGGTGTACAGCCGTAGCACAGATTTTTATTGGGAAGATCAGGAATTATCCGCAGTGAAGCAGGCTTTTTTAAATCAAACATGCTGTGTGTCTCCTCATCCTATGGAGTATTTTTTGTTGGCTGATAAAGCGCGTTTATGTGATTGGTCTAATGAGGCGTTTTTGGATTCCATGGAATTAGAAGCAGAAGACAGGCAGTTGATTAAAAATATTGTTCCAAAAACTGTGCCAGTGAAGGGTATTTCTAAAGAAGATTTATGGGGCAATAGAAAGCAATGCTTTTTCAAACCCATGAGGCAATATGGTGGCAAATCGGTTTATAGAGGTAAAAATCTGACACAAAAGGTTTTTCACAGAATTTTGGAACAGGATTTTTTGTGCCAGGAGAGTGTGCCTCCTCCTGTATTTGTGGATCTAAATGGCAATCGCTGGAAGTACGATATTAGAGTTTTTGTGTATAAAGATCAGGTGCAAAAACTGTCTGCTCGAGTGTATCAGGGACAGGTCACCGGTTTTAGTGTTCCAAATGCTGGTTTTGCTTCTGTGTCGGTGGAATAATCGCGGTACACTTCAATAAAATCAGTTATTTTGAAGTGGTAGTGCTGGTTTTGCCTCTGTATTTTCGTCATCCCCTTGAAAAGCCCTTGAAAAGTCTCTTGGGGACTTTTCAAGGGCTTTTCAAGTTTTCGGTGTTCGTCATCCTTGCGTAGAAAAGTTTATCCCTGTGAAAACAGGGACAGGGATCCAGAATCATTAAAAAGAATCTTTTTTCATTCGTAAATTTTTGAATGTACTGAGTGTTGTTGCTCTTAGAAAGGGATTGGTTTTTAAATCTTCAGATAGTAAAAAAGGAATAGTGGATTTTTTTAATTTTCTTTGAGCTATTACCTGTTTCATTCGTTGCTTTAAAGATTGATTTTTTGGATCCACTGTTAAAGCAAATCGGCCATTTTTTTCGGTGTATTCATGGGCACAATAGATTTCTGTATCTTTGGGCAGTTTTTTAATTTTACTCAGGCTATCAAACATTTGCTTATAAGAACCTTCAAAGAGGTAGCCGCAGCCCATGGCAAACAAGGTATCTCCGCAAAAGAGTTTTTTTTCCTTGGGAAACCAAAAGGCAATATGTCCAATAGTATGTCCAGGTAGAAATAAAACCTGGCAGAAGGTGCTTCCAAACTTGAAAGTATCCCCTTCATTGAGGTTGATATCTATCCCTGGAATGCGATGGGCGTCTTTCGTAAAACCCACCACTTTGCATTTCCATTCTTTTTTGAGTTCTTTGTTGCCGCCAGTGTGGTCCCAGTGATGATGTGTATTGAGAATAAAATCCAGATTCCAGTTTTTTTTACTTAAAAATTGCTGAACAGGTTCAGCGATGGAGGGATCTATAACAGCAGTTGTGTTTGTGGATGGATCGCGCAGAATATAGATATAATTATCTTCCAATACAGCCAGCTGAAAGACTTCCAGAGGTTTTTTTGTTTTGGATGAATTCATCAGGTATTATCTCCACTAATATTCATTTAGCTTTAACGTATAAGTTTATACACCTAATTAACTTTATGCATCAATAATTATAAATTCTGAACATTAGCTATTTTTATTCATTAAAAAAGCTTTGCTTACGTGAAATATTTTACCTGGAAGTTTTGGAAAGAACATATGTAATTACTTTATGCATCAATTAGCTAAGTCTTTTTAAGAAAATATGCTCTTTATAACTTGTCAATAATTGGAAAATATGTTCAATATTGCGGCATTATCAAAATAAGGAGGCTCTACCTATGAAATCAATCTCAGTGTTATTACAACGAATTCTTGTCTTACTACCTTTATTTTTCATAAGTCTGCAAGTCCAAGCTGATGAGCACGACAAAGAGGATGTGGAAAAAATCAGTGTGATTGGTTCTCATATTAAGCGAACAGATATGGAGGGACCTTCTCCTATTCAAATCATTGATCGTGAACAAATTGAATTGTCCGGTCACAATGCTTTATCTGATATTTTGCGAGACTTGCCTTCTGCTTCTTTAGGTGGTGTAAGAGAAACTGCTCTTCAGAGTCCAGCTACTGCAACAGGCACTTCTTTAAGAGGACTCTCGGATGAAAATATTTTGTATTTATTGAATGGTAATCGTATTGCTTCTCTTGGAGGTGGCAGTACTATCTCTCCAAGTATTATTCCTGTAGGTGCCATAGAACGAATTGAAATTTTAAAAGATGGAGCTTCTGCTCTCTATGGTTCTGATGCAGTTGGTGGTGTGATTAATATTGTAACTAAAAAAGGTGATGTAGGGGGACAGGTTAAAGTGAGCGGTTCCTTGGCGCAAAGAAAAGAAGGTAATCTTTCCGAGCTTGCTTCTTTTGTAGATTTTTATGAATGGGGCTCTGATGATAACCACTGGTCAGGTAAAGGTGATAAGCTGACTATCGATGCTTCTTATGGTGGAACAACAGATGATATTAATTATTTAGTTGGGGGACAAGTACGGTTAGATACTCCTTTATACTATAGAGATCGAAAATATGGTCAGCTAAAAGAAAAGCATTACAGTCGATTTGGTAGCCCTGGTTCCTGGGAGGAAGGGGGGATTTGGAATCCAGCTCCTAATTGTGTGGAAGAAGGTGGGAAACTCTTACTAATGAATGAAGAGGGAACAAGTAATAAATGCGGCTTTAATTTTAGTCCTTATATGCAATCTTCTCCACAAATACAGCAGGGCTCTGTTTTTACTCAAGTTGATACAGAATTGAATAATGTTGAATTATCCACTGTAGCTCTTTACTCTTATACAAGGTCGGAAGCTATGCTGGCTCCTGCTCCTGGATTCTTTAGTCCTGTACCTGGATACTATCCTGTGCCAGCAGCTGTTGCACAATCTGCTGTATCTGCCAGTGGCCCAGTAACAATGGATTATCGTATGGTTAAAGAAAAGGGTGCTGGTCCAAGGATAAACTTCTTAAATACACATGCTTATCAATTGAGTGTTGGAGCTACGGCTCCACTAACAGATGTAATAGATTTTGATGTTAATTTAAATCTATCCGGCTCTCACTATTTAACCAGAACTAAGGGAGTTTTAAGTGTAAAAGCATTAAATGATATGATGAATAGAACTCCTCCCGCTTTTAATCCTTTAGCTGATTCTGATAAAAAAAGTGATGTATCAGAAGCGGCAATTAAAATCACAAAAGGCACCCATTCCAATCTATTAACCTTGGAACCAAGAGTAAGTGGTGAGTTGGCAGAAATAGGTAAAGCTGTTATGTCTTTTTCTGCAGGTGCTATGGCTGGATGGAATAGATATGTAGAGGGAGGTGATGGTGTTTTTGAATCTAGTGGTAAAGATATGGATGATGATGACAAAATATTTGGTGGTTCTGTTGTTACAGAAGGGGAAGGAAATCGATTATTTGGTGGTGTATATGGTGAACTGTCTACTATTTTCGGTAGTATTGCTGAGTTGCAATTAGCGGCTCGGACGGATTATTATTACTACTTTGCGAAAGAGGAAGAAGGTACTACTGGCAGTGAATCGGAAAGTATAGAGGATATTAGTTTCTTTTCTTTTCAAACTATTCCTTTTACAGATATTGAAGTTCCTCTATCACCTCGTGTGGCTTTGTCTGTTCAGCCAATAAATGCGTTGAAATTTAGGACATCATGGAGTCTCAGTTTTAAAGCTCCTTCAATGGACTCTATGTATCAGACTGAAACTACTACGCATGTGCCAGCTGTGGATCATAAAATGTGTCCTGATTACAATTTGGAAATAGATGCTTGTATGGATAAACAAAGAGTAGTTGAGTATAAAAGAAGTGATAAGCCTTTGAAGCCGGAAAATTCTGGAAATTTTAATATAGGGTTGGTGGTAGAACCAGTTAAAATGTTTTCAGTTGGTTTGGATTTTTTTCAAATCAATCAGAAAAATGTAGTCACTGTACCTGATGAAGAAGATGTAAATAATATTTTACTCAGTGAAAAGAAAAAGGGTACGAGTGAATTAACAGAGCGGCACCCTAATACTGGTGAATTAACAAAAATTAATATGCCAGCTGGTAATTTTGCCAGTAAAAAAACTCAAGGTCTTGAGTTGGATTTAAACTTGACATTACCGTTAACTAGCTCCTGGGATTTAGGCATTAACTTTTTATATTATTACCAGTTATATAAAGAAGTAGACTCAGGTCTGCCAAGTGTTGATGCTCAAACTCCAATTCCTTATCCTGATTGGATGGTGAATTTATTTAGTCTAGAAAGAATTGGGGATAATACAGAAACCTGGACCGGTTATCCAAGATGGAGAAGTAGATTTACAATGAATTTTCTCAATAAGGATAGGGGTTACTTGTTTCAGTTGGCTGTTAATAATATACCTGGTCAGTTAAAGGATTGGAAAAAGCCTGGTAAAAAAGATCTCATAGATTATTATTGGGATTTGGATTTAACAGGGAAATTTGCTTTGTCCAAGAAAAGTGTTTTAACCGTAGGAATTAAAAATCTGTTAGGCAAAGAGCGTCCTTTTAATGATACGTCTTTTTCTACAGATGGTGGTTACACTAATTCTGATCTATACAGTTTGGTAGGAAGGACTATTAATGCCAGCTACAGTTATAATTTTTAATAGGTGTACAGTTTAATTAAGTTTAATTAAGAGGGGAAAGTTTGATATTTCTGATAGCATAAGGTATAGTTCTACATGTATTTTTATGTTGAGTGAGTAAGAAAAGGTTTTTAAATTTGTTTGTAAGTATTATTCAAGTAGGGCTGGTTGTTGTTTTGACAGTCAGCTCTTTTTCTTTATGGTCCAGTGAAGAGAAGCTCCAGCAGGTGATGGGTGAGCAAGAAAAAAACCATCAAAGTGGAGCTGAATCTCAAAAAAAAGTCTCCAATCTGGCTGATGAAACTTTAGATCTAAGATCGCAGTATCATGTTGTGCTGACGAGTATCGAAGATACACGTATTCATAATGAGCAAATGAGAAAAGTGATTCAAAATCAAAAAGATGAAATAACATCCGTACGGGAGCAGATTGTCGAAGCGAAAAAAACCAATAAAGAAATTATTCCACATATGGAGAGAATGCTGAGTGCACTTGAACAGCTTATAAAAGCTGATGTTCCTTTTTTAGGAAAAGAAAGATTGGGGCGTCTGCAGAAAATCAAAAACATCATGGATCGCGCTAATGTAACAGTATCTGAAAAGTACAGAAAGATCATAGAAGCTTATCAAAGAGAAAATGAGTATGGCAACACGATGGAAAGCTATCAAGGGCTTCAGGATATTGAAGGTAAAGAGGTGCATGTAGACTACCTAAGGGTGGGGCGCCTGGTTTTGATCTATCAAACTTTGGATGGGAATAAACAAGCCTACTGGGATCATCGGCAAAAACAATGGATAAAGCTCCCTTCCCGTTACGATAAAGCGGTTAATGAAGGTTTGAAGATGGCTAAAAATCAGATGGCTCCCACTTTGTTAACTCTCCCTGTGCCTGTTCCACAAAAAGCTACTGATTATAAGGATCAATATTTACAAAAGACTCCTGCCAAGCCCAAGCCTGCGTCACAAAAGACCATCTCTGAGGAGAACACAGATGTTCAATAATGTTTTTTGCAAACTTTGTATTATACTTTTTTCTCTTTCCCTTCCGGTGTTTGCCAACACTTTGGATGATTTATTGAAAAGAGTTATGGAGGAAAGACAGCTGGAAAGTGAGGAGTTCAGGCAGAGAGAAAAACAATTTCAGCAAAATAAAAACAAACAAAACCAAATGCTTCAGCAAGCTCTACAGGAATTAAAAAGAGAGGAACGGATCAATGAAAGATTACAAGCTGAATATAAAAAAAATGAGGAAGAGCTTGCCACCATTGAACATGAGAAAAATATAGCTGTTGGCGCTTTAGGTGAAGTTTTTGGTGTTGTCAAACAAGTGGCCGGGGACTTTAGAGGGCAGATATTGAATTCCGTTATCTCTGCTGAAATTTCAGGGCGAGAACAATTCATTGCAAATATTGCTTCCAGTAAAAAACTACCTACTACAAAAGAACTAAGAAGGTTGAGGGCTGAAATACAAAGGGAAATTACAGAGCAGGGAAAGGTCACTCAGTTTACAGCTGATGTCATCGCTTTAGATGGAAATAAAACCAAAGAGCTTGTGACTCGTGTGGGAGCTTTTAACCTGGTTCATGATGGAGAGTATCTCAATTACCAAGGGGATTTACATCAAATCACAGCCTTGGCGAAACAACCGGACAGACGATTCACAGGTACTATTGATGATCTGGAAGAGGCTAAAGAAGGTTACGTCGCTTTTTCTATCGATCCTTCCAGAGGTTCCTTAATATCTCTTTTGATTCGGACACCAGGTCTTTTGGAGCGAATTAAACAAGGGGGCTGGATAGGCTTTGTAATCATTTGTGTGTTGATCTTTGGTTTGGGATTGGTGCTACAAAAGTTTTTAGTTATCAGAAAAGAAAAATTCAAAATTATGGCTCAAGTGAAAGGTGATCAATTGAACGGAGATAATCCCATTGGCCAAATTATTAAGGTGTATGAAAACAACAAACATCTGGATTTGGAATCTTTAGAATTAAAATTGGATGAAATTGTGATTACCTATCTGCCAAAAGTAGAAAGAGGAATTGGCACAATTAAATTGTTGGCTGTGTTATCTCCTTTAATGGGATTATTAGGTACAGTGACAGGAATGATTTTAACCTTTCAATCTATTACCTTATTTGGTACAGGAGATCCCAAGTTAATGGCGGATGGAATCTCACAGGCTTTGATGACTACTGTACTGGGGCTTATCTGTGCCATTCCACTTCTGTTATTACATAATATTATTTCCAATATGTCACAGGGGATTGTTCAAATTCTGGAGGAAAGAGTAGCTGGATTATTGGCACAGAGAATGATCAAATCATCTGGTGAATCAAATAGAGATTAACGACGGGGAAAATTAAAAGTGTTACATTTTTTTATCGAAGCTGTTCAGGGTTTAATGAGTAAGGGTGGTTGGGTTTTATATGTGATCTTTTTTGTGACTCTTATTATGTGGTTTTTAATTCTGGAAAGAGTTTGGTATTTTAAATTTAATTTTGCAAAAGATGCTTGGTCAATTTTACAGAAATGGCAGAAAGAATCACTAAAGCCATTGTCTATTTACTCTCTCAGAATATGGAAGGCGGATCTGTCCTGCTTGAATCAACTTTTAAATAAAAATATTTCCAATATAAAAATATTGGTGGCGGTTTGTCCTTTACTGGGGCTCTTAGGTACAGTGACTGGCATGGTGGCTGTGTTTGAAATTATGGCACAGGTGGGTACAGGTAATGCTCGTTTAATGGCCAGTGGAATTTCCATGGCGACCATACCAACAATGGCAGGTTTACTATCGGCCTTATCTGGCATCTACATCTGTCGTATTTTGGAAAATTGGGTAAAGAAGGAAAGACGAAAGGTGATGGTTCAGTTTTCACCTCTTAGAGAAAATAGTTTATAGGTAGAGGAAACATTCAATGAGAAGTAAAAGATTTAGGAGAAGAAAAGAGGATAGTGGTATTGATATCACACCTATGTTGGATGTGGTTTTTATTATGCTCATCTTTTTTATAGTAACGACTTCTTTTGTAAAAGAGTCTGGGATTGATGTGAGTCGGCCTTCCGCCAAAACAGCCAAGAAACAGCAGAGGGCATCTATTCTGGTAGCTATCAATCAGGTGGGTGAAATCTGGATACAAAGAAGAAAGGTGGACTTGCAATCGGTGCGAGCTAACATTGAACGCTTACATGCAGAGAGCCCCGAAGGCACCGTTATTATTCAGGCGGATAAGCGATCAGAGACGGGTTTATTAGTGGATGTGATGGATCAGGTGAAACTGGCTGGAGTGGAAAAAATTTCTATTGCCGCCAGCAAGATAGAGTAATTGTGATTTGAATACACCTGTAGAAAGGATTGTGTACTTTAAAATGTTTTTTTAAAGTGTAGAAGTAGTGCCAACAGGATCTAGGATGAGAAATTTTTTAAATAAAATAATGCAGGATAATTTTTTTAAAAAAAGCGCTTGTTGTGTTATTGCTTTCGTTGTTGTTTTAGTCTTGTTTTATATTATGTCAGTTCTTATTTCCGGACAAAGTGACTTAAAACAGCCTGAAGATATGCCCACCTTGGTAGAATTTATCCGTACTAAGCCTCGTGATTTTCTGGAAGAAAAAAAACGAAAAATGCCTCAAAAAAAACAAAAAGAATTAAAACCACCTCCAATGAAAAAAATGCAAGCCTCTGTACCTCAGATGGAAAAGATGGATATGAAAATGGATATGCCAAATATTAAAGCTATTTTAAAGGGTAGTGGTCCGAATGTAGGTGGTTTGGGTTTTGGAGCAGATGGAGATGCAATTCCTCTTGCAAGAATAGAGCCTACATATCCTCACAAAGCTCGTCAGCAGGGGATTGAAGGTTGGGTATTTGTACAGTTTGATGTCACGAATACAGGATTTACAAAAAATATAAAAATTTTGGATTCAAAGCCTCTCAGAATATTTAATGAAGGAGCGGTACGTGCTGTACGGAGGTGGAAGCATCGTCCTAAAACAGAAGATGGGAAACCAGTGGAACAAATAGGGCTAAGGAAGCTCATAGAATTTAAATTGGATGAAGAGTAATAATTTGTAATGAAAAGTAAGTTTATTTAGTGAAAAAGGTAAGTGGTTTTTTTTAAGAAGGATACTGTGTGCTATAATAAAGGATGATATGAAACAGGTACTTAATAGTTATCAATTATTTTTGTATACAGTGTTGTTTATAACACAGACTATGTTCAGTGCATATTCTATTGCAGATACAAAAAAAGCAGACAATCAATGTAAGGAATTAAAGAGAGAACTGAAGTCCAGAAAGAATGCTTTAATTACAGCGATGGTTCATAAAGACTTTGAACGTATTGATCGACTCATGGGAAAGAAAGGGAAAGAAGAACAGATTCTTGAAAAAATCACGAAATTGGAAGAACGTGTGAAAAATAGACCTCATAGTTTAGCCAAAGCTTACCATACAAAGGCTCAAGTTTACTTTGGCTCTGAGCAGCTTCAAAAGGCTTTTGAGTATTACAATAAAGCTATAGGTTTAAAAGTACTTCCCTATAATGATCATCTATCTGTTTTATATGATATCGCTCGAGTTTATCTCTATCAGGATAATTTAAATAAAGCTGAAGAAATAGTGGAGCAAATATTTTGTCTCACAGATAAAGTGACAGGTGCATTATATATATTAAAAGCAACTATTTTAAATGAAAAAAAACAAATAAAACCGGCTCTTGAGATGACAATGAAAGCTATTGACAGTAGAACTCCTCCTCCACAGAGTTGGCTGATTATGGCTGTGGGTCTTCATTTTCAATTACATAATTATGTATCAGCGGCGAAATTGTTAACTCATTTAACAGCTCGTTATCCGGATAAGAAACAGTATTGGAAGCAACTCTCAGGTGTTTATCAACATCTCAATAAAGAAAGTCAGGTTACAACTACTTTGGACTTGGCTCATAAGCTGAATTTTTTGGAAAGAGAATCTGAGATTTTACATTTGTCTGGATTTTTAATGCAACAGGGGCAACCTCTTAAAGCGGCCAAACTGATTGAACAATTCATGGAGCAGAAAAAGGTAAAAATGACAAAAAGAAATTATGAAATTTTAGGTGATTGTTGGAGTTATGCGAATGAAATTAAACAAGCTTTATTAGCCTATGAGAGGGCGCATCAGGTGAGTTCTAATTCTGCAAAAAAAGATTGGAAACTTCCTGTTAAAATAGGTGATATTTATTATGCACAGGAGAGTTGGCAAAAATCTGTAAAATATTTTACAGCCGCCTTGGCTATCAAAGGAGTTAAACGTCCGGAACAGCTTTATATCAAAATAGGTATTGCTCTCCATCACCTAAAGGAACATCAAGAAGCTATTCAGTCTTTTGAGAAAGTCATAACTACCAAGGCCACCAGTCAGTTTATCAAAACAGCCAGAGAATGGATTGATTTTATTTCCGAAAAATATCTTAATCAAAGAGCTGAAACAACAGAGTAAATAATTAGTTTTCAAAGATGAGGGGGAAATTTTCATTGTCTAGCTCATCTGATTCTGGATCTTTTATTAAAAACATGTCTTCACTCATATCTATGTCTGTTGGGAGAACCTGTTTCTCTTTAACGCCTTTTGGCCATGGGAAATCCTCTGATGAAACCCAAAATAAATTTTTTGTCATAAAATTTTTCCAAATGGGTAAAGCACCACTGGCGCCAGTTAAACCATGAGACATATTATTGTCAAAGCCAACCCACACGACTGTCAACACCTCCGGAGTAAAACCTGCAAACCAGGCATCACGAGTGTCATTAGTGGTGCCTGTTTTTCCAGCAACAGGCACTGGAAAATCTTTTAAGCTTTGTGCTGTACCGGACTTTGTAACCTGCTTCAGGATTCCCAATAAAATAGCTATTTTTTTTACATCTAAAGATGGCTGAGTAACTTCTGTATCGAGTGTTTCTTCTTTCGAATGTTTATATAAAGTTTTTCCGTTCAGAGTTTGAACTTCTTTAATAATGTGCAGGTTATGGCTTTGACCCATACCTGCCAAAGTAAGATACATTTGAGTCACCTCCCAGGGAGTCAGCTCCAAAGCTCCTAAAAATAAAGAAGGGTGTTTTTCTTGAATCACTGGGCCACCGGCTTTTTCAATGAGTTCTATCAAGGAGGATAGTTCAGTTTGCAAACCCAAGCGGGCAATGGCGGAGTTGAGGGATAAAGATAAAGCTTTATAGAGAGGAACCTGGCCATAATATTTATTTTTATAATTTTTTGGACTCCATTCTTGCTTTCCGTATTTATGTATGAATTTTTCATCTTGCACAGCGGATAAAGGATTGAGATCCGGAATTTGAATTAAAGCATTTAAGACAACAAAGGGTTTGATGAGGGAACCAATTTGTCTTTTCGCCTGAATAGCTCTGTTAAACTGGCTGGTTGTAAAATCTCTTCCTCCTATGATAGACAAAACCGCTCCAGTAGATACATCCACACTAATAAGAGCGGTTTGCAATGGTTCTTCTTGTTGATCTTTTTGTTGGTTTTTTTTGTTTTTCTGTTTTTGACCCTGCTGGTTCTCTTGTAGTTGGCTTTGTCGGTCCATCTGCAGCCGGCTTTGCCGGTCGAGCCACTTTAAACTGGATTGAACAGCTGTAGCGGCATAGTTTTGAATCATTGGTCTCCAGGTGGTAAAAACTTTCAATCCATTTTTTACAGACAGATCGTATTCTTTGAGTTTTCTATAAACAGTATCAGTAAAGTAAGCAGTATTTTGACTAAAATATTTTTTGTCATCCGGCAGTTTTTGTACTTTGGCTTTTTGCCATTGTGGTTGTGTAATAAAATGATTTTCATACATGATTTTCAATACATGGTTTCTTCTGTTTAGAGATTTGTCCGGATTCTTAAAAGGGTTATAACGACCTGGAGATTTAATCAGGCCGGCTATAAGAGCACACTCACTGGCATTCAGATTTTGCACAGGTTTTCCCATGTAGTGAAGGGCGGAAGCACCAAAGCCATGAATTTGAAAAGGTCCTATCTGTCCCATGTAGATTACATTCAGATACAATTCTAAAATTTGATCTTTATTTAGTTTTGTTTCTATTAACACAGCCATGATCTGTTCTTTAAATTTTCTCCATAGAGTTTTTTTTGGATGGAGAAAAATATTTTTAATAAGTTGTTGAGTGATGGTACTGGCACCTTGGGACATTCTTCTTGCCAGCAGGTTTTTCCATATTGCGCGGGCAATCCCTTTAAAACTAATTCCCTCATGAGTGATAAACTGATGATCTTCTGCCGCCATCACTGCCTGTAGGCAGTGAACAGGAATCTCATTTAATTTTTTAAACTGTTTAAGGACAGCCTGTTCCTGTTCATAACGGGCAAATAAAACTGGCTGGAGCACAATGTGATCTGTACTGTGATCATTTTGTTTTAAAGCTGTCAGGTGTTTATCAAAAAAACCGACTTGATACAGTTGTTTTTCAAAATCTCTCCAGGCAATACAATGATCCATTTGATCATCATTGTTGGAAAACTCAGAACATTCTGTGTAAGCCATAAATTGTCCGGGTCTTAAATCGTAAGGTTTTTGCTCTGGTGTAAAAGTATAATCACGGTATTTCAGCCAATACTGTAATTGTTTTGAAGACAGTAATTTATCTTTTTCCAAGTGAATCGGAGAAGAATAAAGTTCTATAGGAGCTTGGAACCAACCTCGTTCCAAACCAAGATTGATTTGTTGGTTTAGTGTGAATATCAGGAATGATAAACAGGCAAATAAGATGAAGATACACAGGGCTGTTATTTGGACAATAAATTTTTTGCTCATAGAGATGATGATCCTTTTAATATAAAATTACTGCAAATGCTGTGGTTTTTGTATCTTTATTTTTTCCAACTTGACAAGATATCAGCTTGAGGGGAACATGCACAAATCATGCGTTGGACGACTGCATTTTCAAATTATTTGGGGCATTTGCTTTTAAATGAATGGCAAAAACATCATGCAGTGGAGTTGAAAGTGGATCAAAAAGAAATTCTATCTAAAATTCACTCCATTATCAGTGAAGAATTAAATAAAGAAAAACAGTTGGACGAGGAAGTAAACCTCATGTTGGATAATTTGGAAAAAACACATTCTGAGTCATTTGAGAGATATAAAATGTATCCGCTTCTGAAAAAAAAATTAGCACAAAAGAAGGGAATTATTTTGTAAGATGTTGTCTCCTGATCGTCAATCTTATTGGGTGTTTCTTATCATCGATGAACTTTTCAAAAGCAAGATGATTTCTTATACAAACAGGGATATAGTGATTCGCGCCGGTGGAAGAGCTATGCAGTTTTTTACTCGGCAGCATAATGAAATTGAGAAAAAAGTCAGACAAAAAATCAGTTCCTTAAAAAGAAATGTGAATGAGCATAGTTCAGAATGGCAGGTGCTCTATTGGAACTACTATGAAGAAGAGATATCCCGCAGCCATCTCACTTAAATCCTTATTTAATTGCTTAGAGGGAGGGTCAGACTTTTTGAGACGCTTCGCTTGGACTCGGCAAAGCCTGACCTCCCTCTAAGGCATCTTCTCTAAGGGCCGGTAAAAGCCGGAAGTTTTAATAGAAGAGAACGGAGTATAATGTAATGTATGGCAACATATATTATTTATTGACTATTAAACGGAGAAATTTATAGAATTTTCTGTATAAATTAATGAAAGGTGTGAAAAATGAAGAGTGTTTTTGGCTTACTTATTTCTTGTTTGACATTTTCTGCTAGTGCGATGGTCCTGGATTGGTCTGGTTCTTATGAAGCCGAGATGTTTTTTCTACAGCAAGGCCAGGATAGCTGGGAGGCTAGCACTACGCATAATTTACGTTTAAAACCGGACATCAAAGTATTTGATGGTTTGCGTGTACGTTCCTGGTTTCAATTATCTTCATTGTCATCTGGTAAAGATGTTTCTAAATTAAAATTTTATCCTCAAGCTGGTCCTAAGTTTCGATCTAGTAAAGGTGATTCCCTACCTGTGAGTTTGAAAGTCAGAGATCTTTATATGGAATGGTCTCATTCTTTTGGTTTGCTTCAATTTGGTTGGAAGCCTCATCATTTTGGAACGGGAATGTACTACAATGATAGTTCTGAACTGTTTGATCCGGTTTATAATTTGGAAGGCAGTCGAGGAATGATTTCCTGGAAAGGAATATTAGATTCTTATTATATTCAACCAATGGTGCACTATGTAGACTCTTTATTTTTTAATGCCTTTATTCAAGGAGGTTGGATAAAAGAAAAATATGGAGTAGAGGGAATTTATAAGAGAGCTGGAGCAGGGATGACAGATACTGAAATACAGGGACAAGATTATATAGGGCTTTATGCTTATTTGAAGATGGGTTCTTTTAATGTGGCATTAGAGGGAGGAAATTCAGTTGGAAGCTATGGCGCGGCTTTAGATCTGGATTGGCAAAGTCCTTGGAAAAAACTGGCTGTGGGTTTGGATGTAGCCTTGAGTACTTCCAGTGATCAGGATGCATTTTATTTTGATCCCAATTTTTCTTCCGGAACTTCTTTGGCAATTGGGTTATATGAGGGATTTAAAACCGAAACCGATGCAGAGTATTTGAAAGAATACGGCGGGTATTCTTTTCACAATGCTGTGTTGGTTAAACCTTCTGTAGTTTTTTCTTTATCAAAGTCTATCACATTGGTAGGATCTTTTTTAGCTCAAGCTTCTTATTCTGATATGTCTGCCTTCACCTACGGAGCTGAAGCAATTATTGGTTACAAGTTGGATAAAGGACTGGAATGGAACACAGGAGTAAGTGTTGCATTTCCGGTAAATGATAATTTTCAAATAGGAGCACTTACTCAAGTCGCCATTATTTTTTAAGTCAGCCAGAATTTCATCATCTTTCATCATCATCTTTGACAAGCATTTGACTAATGGCGGCTTAAGTAAGTGCTCCTATTTATATTTGGTTTCTCTCAGCTAAATCCTTATAAGCTTGTATTTTCAGGCAGGTCATTACAATCATATTAGCTACCTCTTCTGCTGTGGTTCCCGTTCTTTGTACAATGTTAGCAGGTTTTTTCACGCCCATTAAAAACGGCCCCAGTACTTCTCCAGATCCCAACTGCTGAACCAGTTTATAAGCAATATTACCGGAATCCAGGTTTGGAAAAATGAGTACATTCGCGCCAGATTTAATTTTACACTCCGGAAAAATATTTTTTACAATATCAGGATTCACTGCTGTGTCTGCCTGCATTTCTCCATCAACTATCCACTCCGGATACCATTTTTTAACCAGCTTTGTAGCTTGACTCATTTTTTTTGGATTTTCCTGTCGACCGATAAAATTGGAAAAACTGAGCATAGCTACTTTTGGTGTGACACCTAAGCCTTGTGCCACCCGAGATGTGTGGACAGCTATATTGGCAATGTCTTCAGCTGAAGGGTTGATATTGACTGTTGTATCAGCAAAAAACAACAGTTTGTCTTTCACCATAACAATATTCATTCCGGAGGCAATTTTTCTTTTTCCAGTGCCAATGATTTGTAAAACAGGTCGAATACTCTCTACATAATTTTGTGTGGAACCAGTAATGAGAGCATCTGCATGATTTAATTGAACCATCATGGAACCAAAGTAATTGGAATCTTTCATTAATTGAGTGGCTTCTTTTTTTAAAATTCCTTTTCTCTTTTTCATTTCATAAAACGTTTTTATATAATCATCAATTCGTGAATCCTCTCCTGGATTGATAATTGTTATGTGATCCATATTATCCAAATCCATCTCTTTAATCAGGTTTTTTATTTCCTGAGGATCACCTAGCAGTACAGGTTGAAATAATTCTTCTTCGTAAAGTGTATTGATGGCTTTCAGAATTCTCTTACTGTTTCCTTCGGGGAAAACAATTTTAGGTTGAGGCCAGACTTTGATTCGATTTTTTCTTTTTACTTTGTTGATAGTTTCACGAATAAAACCATATTTTCTACCTTGAAAACTGGCCAGTTTTTGTTTGTACTTTTCAAAGTCAGTAATTTTTTTTTGAGCTACTCCGGAATCCATAGCGGCTTTAGCGACGGCCGGAGCCACTGTAGTAAGCACTCGACGATCAAAAGGCTTTGGTAGAATATAGTTGGGACCAAAATGAAAAACTTCATCCTGGTAGGCTCTTGAAACGCTGTCTGGTACATCTTCTCTAGCCAGTTCAGCCAAGGCAAACACAGCGGCTTTTTTCATTTCCTCATTGATATGAGTCGCTTGTACATCCAAAGCACCTCTGAAAATGGAAGGAAATCCTAAGACATTATTGACCTGATTAGGGTAATCACTTCTGCCGGTGGCCATGATCACATCAGGCACTGCTTGTTTGGCTATTTCCGGTAAAATTTCAGGATCCGGATTAGCCATTGCAAATACAATAGGTTGAGAGTTCATACTTTTTAACATTTCCGGTGTGAAAGTGTTTTTTACGGAAAGGCCGATAAATACATCTGCTTTTTTTATTGCGTCTGCCAGGTTTTTTTTATCTGTTGAGCGCATAAATTCTTTTTTATAAATATTAATCTCTTTTGCTCTTCCATCGTGAATAACCCCTTTTGAATCACACATAATGATATTTTTCTTTTGTACTCCTAGGCTCACCAGCAGGCGGGCACAGGCAATGGCGGCAGCCCCTGCTCCATTAAATACCACTTTAATATCTGAAAACTTTTTGTTTCGAATGTGACAAGCATTGAGAAGAGATGCGGCTGTTATAATAGCTGTACCATGTTGATCATCGTGGAAAACAGGAATGTTTAATTTTTCTTCCAACTGTTTTTCAATTTCAAAACATTCGGGAGCGGCAATGTCTTCTAAGTTAATTCCTCCAAAGGTGGGTTCCAGGGCTTTGCAAACAGTAATAAACTCTTCTGTTGTTTGAGTGTTCAGTTCAATATCAAACACATTAATTCCGGCAAATTGTTTAAATAGAATTCCTTTTCCCTCCATGACTGGTTTGGCGGCCAATGGCCCGATATTTCCCAGGCCTAAAACAGCGCTTCCATTGCTGATAACAGCCACTAGGTTGCCTTTAATCGTGTAATTAAAAACTTCTTCTGGATTGTTAGCAATTTCCAAACAAGGGGCCGCTACACCTGGGCTATAAGCTAATGAAAGTTCATCATCTGTATCCACTGGTTTACTGGGCTGAACAGTAATTTTACCTTTAGGTTCTGCCTTATGAAAATCCAAAGCTTTTTTATAAATTTTTGTTGTCTTATTATTCTTTTTCATTTCTTCCATTCATATTTGTTTCAAAAATTAAAATTTTTATATAAAAAAAGGAGAGTAAAACTTTTTAATTATTGTCTAAAATTCCCCTAGACATTGGTCCTATAACATAACTCTATTTAGGGCTTTTGAAAACTGTTTATACCTGCAAATCAGGGGAAAAGCTTAAATAGGGCTTTTTTTAATCAAAATTCTTTGTTAAAATTTTTTATTGATGAAAGTTTTATAAAAGTTTTCAGGAATTAAGATAGGCTGATAAATTTTTATGTGTGTCTTGTAAATAAAGTAGTGAGGTGTAAAGGTGAGAATAATTGTAATAGGATTTCTTTTTTTAACGATTTTGTCTTTGTTTTTTAATTGTAAGGGAACAACTACTAATCCCAGTTCCAGTGATATTAATATTACTGTTACTCCAGATGGTGGTCTTCAACCTACAAATGCTGATTCCACTCCATCGACTCCACCAACAGGTTATGAGCAACCTACCGCTTGTGTGGATGTAGAGGGTGGCGATTGGGGAGGCATTACCTGTGCCAGTAGTTCCAATAGAGATCAAAGCTTCAGAGAATTTTTGTCATCCGGTACTCTGATTACAGGAAGAACAGATAATCTTGGACCTTTAGGGGAAATTAGTTGTCAACCTGGTAATTCCGGTGGTGTCTTGTTTAAAATTACTGCTCCTGTAAATGGAAATTTTAATCCGGCTGGTGGAAATCCTGATTTAATAATGCAATCTTCCGGAGCTCAATTACATCTTCATGTTATTCATAAACCAGTCAACGAAGGTCAAGAAAGTGTTTTTGATGGGCCCATCACTGCTCAAATCCAGGGAGTTAATGGTAATGTAAACGGCAACACAGCGACTTTAATCTTTGAAGATGACAAAGGAAGTGTGACCTTTAAGGGAAACTTTAATGTTAATTGGTATCAGGGGACGGTTCGATACGATAATAATGTAAAAAAATGTTCAAGCTATGATAGTAACTGCAATAAATTTGCTGGTGCAAAAGGCACTTTGGGACAATTTCGTATCCCTACCTGTAAAGTTTTCTTTTCTTTACAATAAGTTTTTTTATTTTTCAGTATAGTTCTTAAAAAGAACATATGTTTTTTATTTTTCTAATTTTAAACTTCAATAGACTTAACAAATATAATGTTTTAAAAATAAAAAACTATGAGT
Source organism: Bdellovibrionales bacterium (assembly GCA_965226095.1). Classification (GTDB taxonomy): domain Bacteria; phylum Bdellovibrionota; class Bdellovibrionia; order Bdellovibrionales; family UBA1609; genus JANQSP01. Next base: position 723,058 of record OZ245336.1, read on the forward strand.
TATCATCTAAAAATATTTCGCAAAAATGATATTCGCGGACTTTATAAAATAGATTTTGATTTGAAATTTGTTCGTCAGTTGGCACAGGCATTTCTCATTTACAGTCGTGAAAAAACAGGTACCAATCAGGATTTAAAAATAGCTTTAGGTCATGATTGCCGTTTAAGCAGTCCTGAAATTGCTCAATGTATGGCAGAGGCGTTAACCTCTCAGGAGGTACAGATTTGTTTTTTAGGAATGGTTCCCAGTCCGCTTTGTTTTTTTGCTTCTCATTTTTTCTCTGATATAGAGGCTTCCATTATGGTCACGGCCAGCCACAACCCGGCCGAATACAATGGTTTTAAATTTCAATTAAACAAGGAAAGTATTTCTGATCAGGAGTTATTGGTTATTCGTGATATTTGTGAAAATCAAACACCTATGCAGGAATCTCATGAGGCACAGATTGAAAAAAAACAAAAAATCATCGAAAAAAGTAAACTGAAGAAAAAATTAATCACTCAGCATTCGGTAGAAACCAATTATATCAATTTACTAGAAGAAAAATTTTCTTCTATCACAGCCAAGCAGGTGATAAAAAAAATAGCTGTGGATTGTGGTAATGGAGCCAGTGGTCCTTTGGTGAGAAAGGTGTGTGAATCTTTAAATCTACCAGTTTGTTATTTGTATGATAAACCGGATGGACATTTCCCCAATCATCATCCGGATCCTTCTTTAGAGGAAAATTTAAAAGATTTAAAAAAAGTAGTGGTGGAACAAAACTGTGATCTTGGTGCCGCTTTTGATGGAGATGGTGACAGGTTGGTAGTGGTGGATAAAACTGGCAGAACTCTGCATGGAGATGAACTCATGGCGATTTTTATTGCTGACATGATGGAACACTCAGCACAGAAGTTAAAGACAGTTGTTGTGGATGTGAAGTGTGCGGATTGGTTTTTTGAGTTTTTGAAAAAAAATAATGTAAAAACGATTTTATGGAAATCAGGACATGCTTTGATCCGGCAAAAAACTTTGCAGGAAAAAGCGGACTTTGGCGGAGAATTGAGTGGTCATTTCTTTTTTCAGGATGATTTTTTTCCTATAGATGATGGTTTATACACTTTGCTGAGGTTGATAAAAATTATTTCTGAGAGTGAAAAATCCTTGGAAGTTCTCATTCCAAAAAGAAACAGTATAGAAACTTATGAAATAAGGATTCCGATTGAGGACAAAGATCAAGCCATAGCAGGGGTACAAAGTATAAGGGAATATTATAGTCATCAGCCTTTGGCCAGGTGTTCATTTATAGATGGAATAAGAGTGAGTTTGGAAAACTCCTGGGGATTGGTGCGTTTTTCCAATACACAAAGTGAAATGACTTTACGTTTTGGCGGTAAAACAAAATCAGATTTACAGAGTATTCAAAGAACTTTTTATGAGTTATTAGATATTTCTAAGAATATGTAGTCATTCCTGCGAACGCAGGGAGCTAGTTTTTCTATAATTGTTGGCAGGCGGCGGCAGGCCATTTGTGAGTATCTTCTGTGATTCCTAATTGGTCTGTGATGTGTCTTTCCACTCTGCTATCATTGATAATTTCTGCAATTTTTGCGCGATCCTCATTATCATCATCCTCTGTGCCAGCAAGGCAATATGTTCCTAAAATACAGATATCCTCTGTAGTCCATAAATCAATGAAAGGGATATTAGGTAAAATGTTGAAATCATCTTTGTTTTTAGCTTCACAAATTTCTTTAATGATCACTTCTTCATGAATAAAGTTAAAAAATTTTGCATTGGTGGAAATATCATGATTCAAAATGTAAAAAATAGTTTTTCTACCATCTATTTCTTTTTCAGTCAGTCCATCCAGGAGATCTGGTGGATCAATAAAGTCACTTACTGTACATGAATTATGTAATAAAGATAATGAATGAACGATGGCATCCTTAAATGCCTTTTTTTGTGTGTTCGTTTTAAGTGTGAAAACAGGTTCATACAATCGATCTAATGTTTTTGGAGGAATTCTAAACTCGCAAGGATTGGCTAGAGTATTTTCAAAACAAAAATCATCTTCATCTGCTTTCAGTGCACAATAAAATAAATTTTTTAAAATCAATAAATCTTCGTCATGTCTTTCCAGGTATTCTGTTAGCCAGGGACTTTCACTCATCCATTTTAATGTGCTTCTGGCTCCTTTCACATCATATCCCTTTTGTCGGTAATAGTTGTCAGTTTTACATGAGCTAGATAAATCATCAACTGGGACACCTTCGCAATCATCTGTATCTTTTCTACCAGCTTCAAAACCGGAAATGGCATCCAACCATAAAATAGGACCAAATTTTAAAAAATTATCTATCTCTTCAATTTCAACTTCTTCCAGTTTGCGCTCACTTCCCAAGGCTAAAAGATTATAAGTATCTCTTAATCTTTGTGCTTCTGATTGAGAAAGAGCATAGCAGTCTTTTTGATCAGAAAGATGTTTTAGCATGGAATCACATAGCTTAATGCAATCATTACTGTCATAGCAGGCGGTGCTAGCTTGCAATCTGCCACTTGGGTTGTGGTACTCTCCATCCGTGGTACTACTGAATACGGAAGAGACATCACAGCCGGAGAGTGCGAGCCATCCTGGGATAATAAGTATTGGTAGAATAATTAAATTTATTTTTTCATTGTGGTAACTCACTAAAATCCTGTGGTCGACAACTTAGTGTATCGTCGTTTCCATCTCTATAAGTGTCAATTGTGCCAATATATCGTTGAACATCCTCATTAAGAAAAAAATCCGCCAAAGTAGTATTATCAGAGTCTTCCTAATAGGCAGTAAAAACCTCTGATACATTCTGCTTCACGATTATTGTTGTTATCAGAAAAGATCTCCACTAATATTTCATGTCCCAATGAAAAGAGTTCAATATTATTTTCTTCTTCCGCTTTTAAGAAGAAATTTTCTACATTATAATTATTGAGGAGTGCAAAGAATAGATTACTTTCTCCTCTTGCACATTTATCTGTAATATCAATAATGGATGGAGTAGTAATATTTACTATGCAATCTTTAATCTCACATCTGGCCACCAATAATTCTTTTAAAACTTTATTGTTATCATCTTCTTCATTTAACACATCAGCCACTGCTTCATTTTCTATCATCCAATTAAAGATGTTTTCAATTTTAACTGCTTCTTCATTATCTTCCAGTGTTTCAATCACTTTATCTGTAAAACCATCCACTCCATTTTCCAAATATTCTTCGAATATATCACTATCAATATCATCCAGTTCTTCTTCATCTGCTTCTAGTAGAACATGAAATAAATCATCCAGATCGGCGACTGCGCCAATACTAAGATCGTAGCAATCTGTATAACTTTTGCTTTTCTCGTAAATTTCTTCACAAGTTTCTTCACACCTGCTATTGCCTTCGCAAACCCTATCGTATAAATCAGTTCTGTTTTCACTACCGCGAAGTGATAAATGTGGTGTATCGCCGGAGCTATCCAGACTGCCTATGAAGTTTTCCAAATTAAAGAAACCGCATGAGGGTAAAATAGATGTAAACAAACAAAATCCCATTGTTGAAATCACTAAGTAAAGTACATGTTTATTCATATTTTTCAAGACCTCATATATCTTTTAAAAATTTTGGAGTGGCTCACAAGTTGTTTATATTGGTGTAAAGCTCACCTAATAACTATGTCGGTAAAAGATAAGGGGGAATTTAAAAAACTTAGGACTAAAGTAATTTCAGGACCTAAGCCGGTAAATAGGTGGTTGTTATTCCCTTGAGTGAAAGATTTTAGAAAGTTTTCAGTTATACAATGGATCATTGAGTACTTAAAGGGATGATAGATAGTCGATCCTGAAAAAAGAACTTTACCCAATTCAAAGTTTGCAAAAAAGACTCAAAATGAGTTCGGCTTTGAACTTGAGAGCAACTCAAGAGTTGCTCTGTGGCAAAACGCATGTTTGAACTTTTGAGTCTAGGATAAACTTGAAAGTCTCTTGGGGACTTTCAAGAGGCTTTGAATGATTATCTATTTTTCCTGGTTTAGCTTTTTTTCTATGACAGAATTATATTCTTATTTTATAGTGGTTTTATTAAGGATTATTGACTAAAAAGAAGAGAGATATGTCCAGATATGATTTTGACTTGTTGGTTATCGGAGGAGGCTCGGGGGGCGTGCGTACAGCGCGATGGTCAGCTGGTTTGGGTGCTAAAGTGGCTATTTGTGAGTCCAGTCGTTATGGCGGCACCTGTGTGATTAGAGGCTGTATACCTAAAAAACTGATGCTGGCCGGATCGGAATTACCTGATCAAATAAAATATTTTTCTTCCTATGGTTGGTCTGTAGGGCAATACGAACTGGATTGGCTCAAGCAAAAATCCGCCAGAGATCAGGAACTAAAAAGACTGGAAAGTATTTATGAAAATCTTTTGTCCAAAACAGGTGTGACTGTCCTAAAAGGCCATGGAAAGATCACATCTCCACATACAGTGGAAGTGGATGGAAAAACTTATACCACTCAGTTTATTCTCATTGCGGTGGGGAGCAGTCCTTTTATGCCGAAGGAAGTGTCAGGCATTGAAGGAGCTTTGACTTCGGACGATGTTTTTGAATTAACATCTTTACCAAAATCTTTGCTGATTATGGGAAGCGGTTATATTGGCCTGGAATTTGCCAGTATTTTTAATTCTTTTGGTTCTGAAGTGACTTTGGTGTCCAGAAGGGATTTGGTGTTAAGGAGATTTGATAATGAGCTCAGAGCTTTTTTGCAGGAGGAAATGATTAAAAGAGGTGTGAAAATTATCAGCAATGATTCAGTGACAGAAATTATCAAACAGGACAAGGTATTCGAAGTAAAAGGACAAAAAAACAGGTTAGGACAATTTGAAAAGGTTTTGTTTGCTACAGGACGAAGACCGCGAATTAAAAATTTGGGATTAGAATCAGTCGAAGTAAAAACCAGTAAGAATGATGAAATAGAAGTGAATAAATATTTTGAAAGCTCTGTGAAAGATATTTATGCAATTGGAGATTGTGCCAATACTCCTTTTCAGCTGACCCCTGTGGCGACAGCAGAGGGAATGTTGTTGGCTGAGTATTTATTTTCCAGGTCTAAAAAAACAATGGATTATACACATATTCCCACTGCTGTTTTTAGTCAACCTCCAGTGTCGACGGTGGGCTTAAGTGAGGAGCAGGCTACAGAAGCTGGATATACAGTAAATGTTTACTCTAGTTGTTTTCGTCCTTTGAAATACACGGTGACCAATATCGATAAAAAAACTTTTATGAAAGTAGTGGTGGATAGTAAAACAGATAAGGTGTTAGGTGTACATGCTGTGGGAGATGATGCACCAGAGATGATGCAGGGGATAGCCGTGGCTTTAAAATCAGGCGCAAAAAAATCAGATTTTGATAAAACCATTGGCATTCATCCCACCAGTGCTGAAGAATTTGTCACTATGAGAAAGAAAACCCGGTGACCAGTTGAAAAATATGTATAAGAATTGCTGATTAACATAGAATAAAAGTATGAATGACATTCAGATAGAAAACTTTTTTCAAAAAAAATATGAAACTTTTGGTATTCCTGTTCCAAAGGTGCATTTTGTTTTAGGTTCTTTGTTCGGCTCAGCTTTGTCTGAATTAAGTTCCAGTTCAGAGTTTTCCAATTGGGAGTATAAAGACAGGATTACTTTTTCTGAAGTCCCCAACTTGTCACAGGCATCAGCTCCTTCGCACAAAGGATGTTATAAGTATTTTATACATAAAAAAAACTCGGAATTATCTATTTGTTTTCAGTGTGGAAGACTTCATGGTTATGAAGATTTAACTCCTAAGCAGGTGGTGCAAACAGTAACAGGTCCCAGGCAGGCAGGCACGGATCAATTTGTATTAACCAATATTTCAGGAGCTCTAAAAAAAGAGCTTTCTGTTGGAACTGTTGTGGCCATTACGGATCATATTAATTTCACCGGTAAAAGTCCTTTATGTGGTGTCACTGAATCTTATTTTGTGGATATGAAAGATGCTTATAACCCGGAGATGACACAGTCTTTTCAGCAGGAATTAAAAAAACAAAACAGGAAAAGTGTAAAGGGAATGTATGTCGGGGTCTTAGGTCCTCAGTATGAAACACCGGCAGAGGTGCAATTGTTAGCCAGTTGGGGAGGAGATGTCGTGGGTATGTCTACCATTTGGGAAGTGATTGCTTTGAAACATTATCAATCAAAAGTTTGTGCTTTTTCCTTAGTGTCCAATCCAGCTTGTGGCATTAGTTCTTCAGTAAAAATTCAACCGGAATTATTACAGCCAGTTTTTAGTGATTTGATAAAAGCCATGTTAACTTTTGCTGAAAAACAATAATTTATCATTGGCTTTTACTTACTTTATCAGTTAGAAAATGATCTATGGAAAACTTTGATACAATCATAAAATGCAGGTATTTGCTCTCCATGCAGGAAGGTAAAGCCGCAGTAAAAGAAAATCAGCTGATTGCTGTAAAAAATGGATATGTTCATTCTGTTTTTTCAGACAGTAAAACCACTCCAACAGCTAAAGAAATTATTTGTTTGGATCATCATTTGGTATGTCCTGGATTGATTAATACACATACACATTTGCCAATGGTGTTGTTTCGAGGTTTGGGGGATCACCTTACTTTGCAGGACTGGTTGCATAAAATTATTTTTCCCTTGGAAAAGAAAATGATTAATCCGGAGTTTATCCGTATAGGTACGGAGTTGGCTCTGTTGGAACTGATAAAAAATGGAATCACCACTGTATGTGACATGTATTTTCATACACCGGTAACGGCAGAACTTTTGGATTCTTATGGCTTAAGGGGAGTATTGGCAGTGGATATGTTAAGCTCTGCTTCAGATTGGAAACAGGATTTGGATAAAATGTGCAGCAAGTACAAAGATCATAAACGAATCACTCCAGCTATTGCCTGTCACTCTCCTTATACCTGTTCGCCGGAAGTATTAAAGTTGTCTGCCAAGGAATCCAAAAACAGAAATCTTCCTATCACTATTCATGTGGCGGAAACCAAATGGGAGATAGATTTTATAAAAAAAGAATATGGAAAAAGTCCGGTGTTTCATTTGCAGGATTGTGGTGTTATTGGTCCTTCCTGTATTTTTGTACATGGGGTGTATTTGAGTGAGAAGGATATGGATTTAATGGCTGAAACTCGTACTCCCTTGTCCTATAACCCGGAAAGTAATATGAAGTTAGGTTCAGGTGTTGCTCCGATTTTAAGAGCTTTAGAGAAGGGTATTCCTGTGGGCTTGGGTACGGATGGAGCGGCCAGCAACAATAATTTGAATTTATTTGAAGAGATGGATGTTGGAGCAAAATTACAAAAATTAAAAAATCCAGATAAAATAATAGAACCGGTCAGTATTTTTTCCATGGTAACAACAATGGCAGCACGTGTTTTAGGATTATCTGATCAAATTGGAAAAATTCAATCCGGTTTTTGTGCGGATATTATTGCTTTAAATATTCATCAGCCGCACTTTTATCCTCGTCATGATTTGTTGAATTTATTAGTGTATTCTGCCAATGGATCGGAAGTAGACTTTATGATGTGTCAAGGGAAAACCCTTATGAAGGATTCAACAATTATCGGAATGGATACTGAGAGAATTTATTTAGAAGTTGAAAAATTAAAAAATGCTTTTTAGGAATTTGAGGTAAACAATGAAATATAGTTTATCTGTTTTTACAGTGTTTAGGAGGTTTTTGTTTTCTAGAAGGGCTAATGCAGTCATTCGCAGAGTATCGTTTATTTGTCTGTTGGGATTGGTAGTTTCCATTGGCTCTTTGGTTGTGGTTTTTAATATCATGGGAGGGTTGGGGCAATCTATAAAGGATAGTTTTTTAAAATCAGAACCTCATATTATTATTTCCTTTAATAATAAGTTTTCTAATTCTTTTGTAAAGAAACAAAAACATAAGATCAAAAATCTTTTACAATCTGCTCATTTATCAGAAGGAGTGGAGAATTTTTATTTTTTTGAAACAGTGGATCTCGTGTTACGAACCGATAGTGGTTCTTTTTCAGGAGCCATTGCCAGAGGTTATGATAAGAAAAATCTGGAAATGATTTTAAAAAATATACCTACTATACGTTCTGAACCTAATTCAGAGAAAAATGTGTTGGATCATGTTGATATAGGAGAAGAATCGGAAGGGTTGTATGCACAGAAATCAATAGGGCAGGACAAAGAAAGTTCTTTAAAAACACCAAAAATAGCTATGAGTTGGAATGTGGCTAATGAGCTTGGAGTATATGAAGGAGAAGAACTGAGTTTAATACCTGCAGAAAATTTATTGCTTCCTCCAGGTGAGCCGGTGCAATTTGAATGGGCCAGGTTGGAACAGGTGATTCTTCCTCAAGATCAACCAGGGGACATTGGCAGTGTATTTTATGATAGAAAATATTTTTCTGCTTTTGCAGGTAGCAGTTCTTACACTTATGGTTTTGAGATGTATTTGTCTCAACCTGATCAATATTTCTTATATCAGGATGTATTGGAAGCAAATGGTTTTTCTATTCAAGCTTGGCCGGATAGAAATTCCGCTGTGTTTTTTGCACTTAAAGTGGAAAAAATTATTATGAGTTGTTTCTTGTCTTTAGCCGGTCTGATTACTTTAATGGCGGTCTCTTCTTTGTTAGTGCTTTTGATGTTGCAGAAAAAAAAGGAGATGGGAATTTTAATGGCTATGGGGCTTCCACTTCAGCAAATCAAAGGAATATTTATTGGTGTGGGTTTTTTGTTGTGTGGCTTAGGTTCTCTTGGTGGTTGGTTAATGGCTTTATTGATATGTCTTGCTTTAAAATATATTCCACTTCCTTTTTTATCTCAGTTTCACGGAGGTTTTTTGTTCCCGGTGGAGTTTAACTGGTATTTCTTAACTATTATTTTGGTGAGTGCTTTTGTTTTAGCTTTTTTTAGTTGTTGGATTTCTGTTTGGTCACAAACAAAAGAATCTCCTTCTGAGTTATTAAAGACCACTAAAGCTTAGAGCAGACATTTGTATGTCTGCTCTAATTTTAATTTATCTTAATACTACTACTACTAAAATTATAAAGTGTTACTGCATGCTGAATTAGCAGAGGATTCTTCCAGCCTGTAAACAGTCTGAAATAACCAAACTGTTCTGCGTTCAACTGTGTAGTGTCCGGCTTCTCCACATTCACCTGTTGCACAAACATCTTTGTTGGCATCTGTAGTGATGGATAGTTGACCAAAATCGTTACCGCTCACTTGCACACAATCGTCTTCAGCCAGGTTAATGGCTTCATCATTAAGGCTGACTAGAACTGTTGCCCCACTGGTTTGATTGGTAATGGTGTAATAAGTTTCACTTACTGGTTCAGCACTGCCAGTATCTGGTGATTCTTCTTCTGTTGTTGATTCTTCTGCTTGTTCTTCTTCTGTTGAAGGAGGATCATCAGAACAGGTGTAGCCTTGTTGTGCTTTGAAAGTCTCCCATCTGGATTGACAGTTTCTTACATTTATAGAATAGAATAGCATTTCACCATTTTTATTATTGTTTGTTATATCACAAAGGAGACCTTCTCCTGGATATAGATTATAGGTGTTGGATGTAAAGGACAATTCTTCATTACTGCCGGCTCTTGTGCAGGTTATGTCAAGGGAATTACTGGGAGAGGGAGCATTTGGTTTATAACAGTTGGGATAATTATAATGGTTTAGACAACGATTATTTTCATCCTCATCATTTGTCATTTTACAACCAGCTGTTTCATAAATCTGTACTAGCTCCTCGTTGTCTGCAGGATTTTTCTTTGTCGTTATTTCACAAGTAGATCTTTCAGCTGGATCCAATTGACCAAGATTAACGTTTTCTTGATTCACTGGAGTGTCAGTGTCTGTATTCTCTGTTACAACAGGACTGTCATCACCAGGAAGTGGAGGGTCGTTTGGAGGGTCGTTTGTTGTTGTTTTCCCACAACCTAAATAAACAAGACTTAGTATCATTGACAGTAATAAAATTTTTTTCATGGTATAACCTCATATATAAAAGATTTTACAAATTCTATGCGAGTGTATCTTATTGCTGATAGGAGAGTCCATAAAAAAATTTTAACCTCTTGCGAAAAAATAATGCGCCCGGAGCGACTTGAACGCTCACATTCTTAACGAATACCAGGCCCTCAACCTGGCCTGTCTACCAATTCCAGCACGGGCGCGTGAGTTTTGTAGGAAATAATAACAAATAAAGAGCTATATTGACACTTTGATATTAAACATATTAGTTTTTACATTAAAAAATGGAGAGATGTTATGTGTTACTTAATGAGATTGATATCAGTAGTTTTTCTGCTTTTTAGTTGGATACCTTTATCTTTGGCGCAGGATGCCGTTAAAAAACAGCCTGGTTTTTATCAATTTGTTCCACTTATTTTTGTCTTTCTACTTCTCTATATTTTACTTATTCGTCCGGCACAAAAACGCCATAAAAAGCATCAAGAATTAGTTAATGCTCTTAAAAAAGGAGACCAGGTGATTACTGCCAGTGGAATATTGGGGACAATTTATGGCCTGACAGATACTTTTATTACATTAGAGGTGGCTGATAATGTGCGTATTCGGATTTTAAGGTCTCAGATTTCCTCTTTGGCAGATAAAGAACTGAGTCAAAAACATTGAATTTATGGACGCTGTGTTTAAATAGTGATAGGTTTTTGTGCTATATAAAAAATAACAATATGAGCTAAATTATCGAAAATAAAAAATTTTCCGAATGTAAAATTTAAGAGGTCTTTATGATTGATAGTAATAAAATCCGTTGGGTGGTCGTGCTTTCTGCTTTACTTGTGGCCTTAGTGTGGATGGCTCCCAACTTTTATGATTTTTCAAAGGAACAATGGTGGTTTTCAAAGGAAAAACTTATTTATGGCTTGGATATTCAAGGAGGCTTACATTTAGTTCTAGGTGTGGAAGTGAATGAAGCCATTTATGAAAAACTTAAAAGCCAGCAATTAGATTTGAAAGAAACATTGGAAAAAGCCGGAATCCAAATTAGTACTGTTCAAGCTTTGAAAGAAAAACCCGGGCAGGCTCTTATTCAACTCAAGCAGACGGAGGATTTGGAAAAAGCCGGCAAAGTTATTAAAGAAAAATACACAGGCTCTTTGTTAGGTGGCACTTCCTTAAGGGTGTTGAAGTCTGAGGGTACAGAGTTGCTTTTAGGTTATAACGAAGTGGAGCTTATTCGTCTTAGAAAAAGTATTGTGAGTCAAGTGGTGGAAGTCATTCGCCGACGTATTGATGAATTTGGTGTCAGCGAACCGGTTATCACTCCAAAGGGTCAGGATAGAGTTTTGGTACAGCTTCCTGGGATACAAGATTCTGCTCATGCCAAGGAGATTATTCAAAGAACTGCCAAAATGGAATTTCGTTTGGTTAATGAGGAATTGGAAGCCATTAAACTCATGGAGTGGGTTAAATCTGCTGAAGAAAAAGGCGGTTATGCTTTAAGTCCCCAGCTGGAGTACAGAGAGTATGTGCAGAGGATCAACGAAGACTTAAAAGACAAAATACCTGAGAACAATCAGTTAGTGTTTAGAAGAGCGGAAGCCAGCAATAGTTTACGTGCCGGTAAAGTGCCGATCTTAGTGCGCACAGATGTGGGTATGGGTGGTGAAATGTTACAGACAGCTTCAGTGGGGGCGGACGATTTCGGCAATCCTGTTGTGCTTTTTTATATCAATAGTTCGGGGCGAAAAATCTTTTCTGAATTAACTGGAAATAATATAGGAAAACTATTGGCTATTGTATTGGATAAAGAGCTTAAATCCAGTGCCACCATTAGATCCCGAATCTCTGATCGAGGTCAAATTGATTTGGGTCGTGGTGGAGGTAGAGAAAATATGATGAAAGAGGCAGAGGATATTGCCACAGTATTACGAGCAGGAGCTTTACCAGCTCGGGTTGTTAAGCTGGAAGAACGTACTGTAGGTCCTACATTAGGACGTGACTCTATTGAAAAAGGAAAATTGGCCGGTATGGTGGCGGGTCTTTTAATTATTATTTTTATGTTTGTTTATTACAGAGTATTGGGTGTGGTAGCTAATTTTGCTTTGTGCATGAACATTTTATTTTTATTGGCTATCCTGACTTCTTTAGGGGCTACTCTGACTTTGCCTGGTGTGGCGGGTATTATTTTAACCATTGGTATGGCGGTAGATGCCAATGTCATTATTTATGAACGATTAAGAGAAGAATTAAGAAAAGGATCCTCTATGGCCCTGGCTGTGAGGGATGGTTATCGATATGCGCTTTCAGCTATTTTAGATGCTAATATTACAACAGCTATTGTTTGTTTTGTACTCATGTCTTTTGGTACAGGACCTATTCGAGGTTTTGCTGTTACACTTTTTTGCGGCATTGTAACTTCCATTTTTACAGCGGTGTTTGTGTCCCGCACTTTTTTGAACACTTTGATTCATCGTTTTCAATTAAAGAAACTTTGAGAATAAAGGATGTAATATGAAAACACCTCGGTTTGATTTCCTTTCTTCATCAGCTAATGTCACAACGATTTCTTTAACTTTATCCTTGTTAGGATTTGTATGGATTATTTTAAATGGATTCAATTATGGTATTGATTTTGCTGGTGGCAATGAAATTCAGCTGCGTTTTCAACAAGTGCCTTCTGTTGAAGAGTTGAGAAAATATTTATCGGAAAAAGGTCTTATAAAAGCTTCTGTACAAAGTTTTGGAGATGAGAAAAATGAGTTTTTAATTCTGACAAGTACTAAACCAGGGGAAATTAAAAAAAATTCTGATAGATTGACTGGTCTGGTAGAGCAGTTCAAAACAGATTTTGCAAAACAAGGAGTGGAAATACGCAGAGTGGATTCAGTGGGGCCACAAATTGGAGCAGAACTTAGACAACAGGGAATACTGGCGGTTTTTTATAGCTTGATATTGATTCTTATTTACCTGGTTTTGCGTTTTGATTATCGATTTGCTCCAGCCGCTGTGATTTGCTTGTTTCACGATGCTGTTATCACCATGTGTATTTTCACTCTGTTTGATTTAGTGGTAAATGTGCAAACTTTAGCGGCGCTGTTAGCTATTATCGGTTATTCTCTAAATGACACGATTGTCACCTTTGATCGTATTAGGGAAAATGCGGAATATTTTCATAAAAAAGAATCCTTCTTAAAAATTTGTAACAGGTCCATTAACGATGTGTTATCCCGTACTTTACTCACCTCTTTGACCACTATGATGGCTGTAGGGGCTATGTGGTTTTATACAGATGGAGTGATTAAGGATTTTTCTTTTACCCTGGGTATAGGAGTGCTTATTGGTACTTATTCTTCTATTTATGTTGCCACTCCTTTGGTGGTCTTTATTGATCATCTGCAAAGAAAGAAAAAATCTGCCATTACATAATTAGTGCATATTTCAATCAATTTTTGTCACTGCAGATTTTTTCATATACATAAAATAAATGATGGAAACGCAGGCAATATGTATGTTGCTTTTGTGGATTCCATAAATAGCGGGCGAATGTTTTTTGTAATAAAATTTTTCAAACTGGATAATGACTGTTCTGATGGATTCTTTGTATAATGATAGAGTTGAAAAGGAATGAGAAAGATCAATACACTCCATTCCAGTGAACTAAAGAGCAGTTCCGTGCATAATTTATAAACATAATTATTTATTTCATTTAAATGAATGAGTTTATAAAGATAATTGTCCTTATCATTCAATTTATAAGTCAGTTGATAAACAAAACTTCCTAGTGCTATTAAGATAATAATTAAAAAACTATTGCGTAAAATTAATCTGGGAAATATATAAATATTTTGTTTGATGGATTGATATAATAAGATCCAATCCGCTTTGGTTGTCCATAAGGTTTTTAGTCCCAGCATCGTTAGAGGTTTTCTACATTTTCAGGGTTTTGCATTTCCTGTAAAGAGGGGAGGCTGGAAATAGGAGAAAGGTCAAAAAAGTTTGCAGGATTGCCTTTGATTCTGGCCAGATATCGCCAACTGCCGTTGGGATTTTGAGAGGCTACAGATTCAAACAACAAACCCAAGAAATATACTTTTTGTCTTAAGTCATCATCCACTAAAATATCCAGTCCCATATCATAGCCTTTCACATAAACTTTGGGAAATTTGGCTCGGATGTTTTTGTTAAAAGCCAATAAGAGGTTACCTCTGGTTTTAATTTGAAAAAGATCTTTTTGTTCTCCTGCAATTAAATCAGATATCCATACTTCTTCTTTTTTGATTTTACCTGTGGAGAATAACCTACCCCATTGAAAATCAGGAAGGGTAATCGTTCCTATTGTGCCAGGGAAAGTGTAAGAAAAATCTTTGGTTTGGATGTTGTACCCTGTCAGTTGCCACATTCCCTTTGGTTTGCTCTTGAAAGTTGGATCCAGTTGAAGTTCACCATAGAAATTAATTTTTCCGGAAATTTTGGATAATAGTGGCCAGACAGCAGAGAGATCTGAAGGATTCCATTGGTCAGTACTTAAAGTGATGAACCAGCCAGGTTGACTTTTTTCAATATTTTTTTTCTGAAAAGTGAATGTGATTGTGGAGTTCTTCCCTATTAAGATCACTTTTCCACCCGGTTTTAATGTAAATAAAAATCTGTAAGAAGGAGATATTTTTAGATTCTTTAATATCAGAAGTTGTTCACCTGGGTGAAGTTGAATTTTTGGATTTTTAAATACCAAGGATAAAGAAAGAGGGTTGAAGTAAAAACTGTCATAGCTGAGTTGAAAAGAGGATTTTGTTTCTGATCTGATTTTATCGGTGAGGTATTTTATACTCTCTTCGTAGGGGAATTGAATCACAAAAAAGAAAGCACATAAAAAAAAGAAAATGAACCATTTTTTTTTATGAAATTTTAGCCAGGACCATAATTTCTTTAAATAAATTTTTAATATAGGCATCATTTTTCAATTTCTACTTTCTTTGCTGGCTTTAATTTTTCTTTTCCTTCCAGTTTTTTTCTTTTTTCTTTTTTTTGTAGAGGTTTCTTAAGCTTCTGTTTTGGGAAATTTGTTTTTTGTAGAGAGTTATTTGATGTCAAAGAGAATAAACTGAGTGTATAGACGGCATTAAAGTAATTTTCTTTTTGTTTGTTTTCTGTAATGTCCATATTAACAACCTTTAAGTTGTTATTTAATGTTTCCAGTTGATGTCCATAATTAATCAGTTCTTTTAAGTTTAAGTTGTTTAATTCTACGAGAACACTTTCTGTACGAACAGGTGTTTTTAGTTCTTTGAGATTTTGTCCTTTGGTTTGAGTGATGGTTGTAATTTGTTCCTTAGGAAGGCCAATCGTTTCACTTCTTTGAGAAATAAAATTCTTTAAATTACGAGGGTTGTTTTGTTGTAAACCGGAGGATGTACGACGTATGTCAGACAGACTAAGCAACTCCTGAATCAGGTGTTTTTTATCTGTAAAATCTTTCATATTTCCCCATGAAGCATAGAGATAAGAGAAAGGAGAATACAAAAGTACAATCAATAAAAGGAGACTGGCTACCCCATTAACAATTTTTTTATGCAAGGGTTGCAGGTGTTCATATTTTTCTTTTATATAGTGAAACCATGTACTGTTTTCCAGGTATATATAGATGGTTTTATATAAATTGATCAATTCTTCTTTTAAAATATTAATATTGATATTCATATCTTGGCCTTTTTTTGAATAAATGAATATTTGAAAAAAACTTTATCAGAAGCAGTTTTTAATTTCTCTGGTGTTTCTTTATTTTCTGATGTTTCTGTAAGAGTAGCCTTATCAGTAAGGGCAATATTGTCAGTTTTTAGTTTTTCTGGTGTTTCTTTAGTTTTTGATGTTTCTGTAAGAGTAGCCTTGTCAGTAAGGGCAATATTGTCAGTTTTTAGGTTTTCTGGTGTTTCTTTAGTTTTTGATGTTTCAGTAAGGGCAATATTGTCAGTTTGTTCTGGTTTTTGAGTGGCTACTTTAGAATTTTTTTCTTCTATATTTTTCGATGTTTCTGCGATAGATGGAGACTGGATTAAATCAGCAGAAAAGTTTTTAAAGGTATTTGCCACAGCTAGCTCTTTTAACTGTTTTTTTAAATCTTCGACATATAAAGGTGATATTTCACCTTCAATCTGAATTTTATTATCTTTAATGTTCAATTGTTTTATGTCCATATCCCATTTTTCATTTTTTTTAATAGCTGTACTCAGATTTTTTATTCTGTCCAGAGCGGAAGGTAATCGTTTTAATTCTTTACTTAACTCACTATGTTTTAAAATATTTTTTTGATTCTCCATAAAAGTTTTTACTTTTTCGATACTTATATTTTTTGGGGAAAGTCCGGCTGTACGTATGCTTTCTCTTCGAAAAATATTCTGTATTTTATTGGAAAGTGTTTCTGATTGTTGTGCTCTTAAAAAAGAATAAAGGTTCAAAAAAAACAGCCCGGCAATGATGAGTAGAAGATTTTGTTTCCATCGGGGAGAAATAGCTGCTATGGGATTGATCTTGACAGCGAGGTCTCCTTTTAAAAAATTAATTGCTGGATTTCTGATATTTTTCATTCCTTCCAAAGCTGTTCCCAGTGCAGTAATTAGATTATTTTGTTGTTGTTCATTGTTTCGAAGATTCCAGTCTGGATAACCTGGAGGGTGTTCCACACGAGAGCAAGGTAGATTCAATTCCTTGGATAAAAAAGCCTGTAGGTTTCTGATTTGAGCGCCTCCGCCGGTGATGAATAATTTTTTGCAGTTATATTTTTTTTCACCCTGAAGCTCCAGCAAAAGAAGTTGAATTTTATGAACTAGAATACCCAAAGGTTCCTGAATGGCTTTGGAAAACTCAATTTGACTTCCTGTGTAGCCTTTGTCTTGACTAAGCACAAAAGCCTTTTCACAGAATTGTTCCATAGCTGAGTGAAATGGAATTTCATACTTGAGTGCAATTTTTCGAACACAAGCTGAAACTCCCCATTCAAAACTATACACATTTTCCATCAACCCTTGTGAGAAGATCATAATCATGGTGTGTGTGTGGCCTATTTTTACATAGAGGTCACATTCTTTATGTGGAGCTTGTTTTTCATCTGTTGTGTTTTGTTCACTTTGTTCTTTCTGTTTTTTGTGTTCTTTTTCCGGCTTTTTTTCAAATAGGTTGGAAACAGCAGAAGCTTCACAGCTAATAATAAAGGGTTGAATTCCAAGTTTATTGACAGTTTCAATGAGTTTGACAATATTTTCCCTGAAGCTGGAAAAAACCAAAACAGTTGCACTGTTTTCTGATCTATCGATGATTTTAACATCTGAAATAAGAACTTCTTTGGTAAAAAGAGCCAATTTGTCTTCAATTTCAAAGGGAAGACTTTTTTTAATCTTATATCTTTCTTTAAACGGAAAGTATAATGTGTGCACACTGATTTCATTTTGTGGACAACAAAAAATATATTTTACTTCCCGATTTTTATATAAATCCACCAGGCTTTTTAAATAACTTAAGGCACTTAATTCTTTTTGCTCTTCACTATCATCCGGTTTGATAGGGAAATAGTGAGTTTGTAGAATACTAAAGGTTTTCCCACTGGTCTTTATTGCCACTGCCTTTAAAGCACAGGAACCGAAGTCTATACCAATAAAAATCACGAAGAATCCTCCTGGAAAGCTTATCTTATTAGATTATCTCTTCAGGAGCTTTCTTTCCAGTAAATTATTGTAGGGGCCTGATTAGATTCTGTGGGGCTTTGTGGGCTGGTGGTTGTTTCATTAGTAGGTCTGGGTTGTGATTTTTGTTCTCGTTCAGGATTTCTTTGTTGCCTTTTTATGTCTGCGTTAAGAAGTTCATCAAAGTGCTTGGATACAAATGCGGAATCAAAATATAGGGCAGTAATGATTTTTATAGAATTTTGGGAGATCCCTATGCTTTCCACTTGAAAATTATGTGGAGCATTAAAATTTAAATAAGAGCTGTTTTCTTTATCTTGTAATAATTCCTGATCCAGATGTTGAAGGCCTCGAGAATTTAAAAAGTTTGCAAAAGTTTGTTGTGTAAACAGAAGATGACTGGAAGTTTGTGCAAAAACTTCCTCAGCTACTTCCAAGGGTAGACCCAAAGCCTGTAATAATTCTATAGAAGCTGTATTGATATTTAGTCCTTTTTCTCCATGGATGGTGACAAAGGGTTTAATTTTTTCATATAAGGTATCATTCATACCCGGTACCTGGTGTAATTCTGTCAGGCTAATAAAAGATCGATTGGGAGGTGCTGGGTTATCATCACTGGCCCCTGTTTCCGGTAGTGAAGATTGTCCGGCCAGACTATTCGGATCGATCCAATCTGCAATATTGGATAAAATATCTGTGATTTGAGCCTCATCCAATATTTCGTCTGGATTTATTTCGTCTGGATTTTGATTTTCTTCGTTTAACTGTAATTGTTGTATAAGTTGAAAAAGAATTTTAAAGGTCCACTTTCTCAATGAAGGAATAGGAGAGGCTAAATCATTTAAGTCAATGCGGCTCGCTGTGGCAGTGATCACAGTGTTGTATTTTATATCTTGCATTAAAGAGTTGCCGCTTAATTTGGAGATTTCCTCAGCAGAGGATTGTCCCTCATTTTCATCCATCAATACTGGTGGCCAGTTAAAAGGAATTTTCCATATTAAATCTATATAGGATTGGAAAGATTTTAATGTACTGCCATATTTTTTCGTAATGGTTCGATAATTTTTTATTCTTAATAAGCTGATTTCCATACCGGCTTTGGCGGCATAATAGGCTTTTAAAGAGTGGAATTCTGATACAGTGGATCGATACTCAGTTTGTGTATTAAAAATGGTTTCCTGAATAATACTTACTACCAGTACGGTTCCTGATAACACCATAATCAGTGCCAAGCCTTTTGATTGTTTAAGTGGTCGAAAGCAAAATTGATAGATTTGTTTTATTGTTTGTTTCATTCTTGTGACACCATTAAAGAAAAATATTCCTGATAGATAGGTATCATAATATTATGTTTAATCAGTTTGGTTTTTTCATTTTCATATTCTATATTTAATTTAATAATCGCCGGAAGATTTTTATTTTTACCTTGGTCCGTTTGCCACTCATTACTCCATTCATCTTTAAAAATGTTAAAATAGGATATTTGAAATTTTTTAATTCGTTCCAGTAAAACCAGTTCCTCTTGAGAATCGGATTCTTCAGGATTATCATCTACAACAGAAGAACTGCTTCTCCACAGGCAGTCGTTGCTTGTTTTTTCGTTTCCCTTACAGCTTTGAATATAATAAGCCACTTCATTTTGTTCTCCGGTTTTATCATCTGACCAAAGTCGTGTGTTGGAAAAAGTGGATATTCTCAGGCTGTTTTCATTCCCATAAAAACCACCGGTCATGTGTATCTGAGTGGAAAGATAAGGATAAATCTGGGTTTGCTCATACTCTGTAGTGTCTATTGTGTCCAGAGTTTTTGCTCCCCGAGAAGTGCCAGTACCAAGTGGTGAACCTTCAGTTTCAGAAGTTCTCTGTATAGGAGAATTTTGTTTCTTTTCAATAAAAGAGAGATGCATTGTTGAATTCATATCCTGTATGAGAAATATATTTTTTAAATCTTTTTTTAGAATCTGTATAACATTTCGATTTAATCTTATTTCTTTGGATTTTTCTGTGATGGTTTTTCGATATTTCAAAACAGTGTCTGTCATTCTCATGAGAGAAATCGCCACAACAGCAAATAAAGATAAAGCAATGATGACTTCCAGAAGTGTCAGTCCTTTTTTATTTATTTTGAAATGCTTAAGCATGATTTTCAATTGCAAAGCCCTCTTTAGTTTAAGTTCAATTCCGGTTTTTGAGTATAATCTACAATGTAAGTGGACAGCGAATAAGAGTTTTTCCTATTATTTTTGTTAAAGTGAATGGTTAATTTTACTTCCAGTATCGAAGAAGATAAAAGTTTTTGAATATTTCCAATCACCTGTTCGGCCATCTCATTGTTTACTTCTCCGAGCAGATTTAGCATCTGTTGAGGATTGGGTAATTCTATGGGTTGTGTTTTTACACTCCAGGAAAAATGTTTTTCATTTTCAAAATCCCCTTCCTCTGAATCGGGAATGGTATGGAGGGCTTTTTTACTCCATTCAAATTCCAGTTCGGTTATTTTATTTTCCAATAGTTCTATAGCTTTTTGATAATGCTGAATTTTTTCTATCCTTTGTAAGTTTCCGGATCTGATGTTTGACAAAATCACTGCCATACTGGAAAAAATAATAAGAGCGACCAGTATCTCTACCAGAGTGAATCCCTTTTTTTGTTTCAGTTTTTGTAACTGCACATTCATCACTAGTTCATTGCCTTTGTAAATCTGTTAAATGTTTTTCACCACTCAATACGGTCAGTTCTCCATGAAAGCGATCGATAAAAACAGACCAGTGTTTTTTTTCAGATTTTAATTTTAAAAGTATCTGACTGGTTTGGCCTTCTGGGAAGTAATAGATGTAAGCTTTTCCACTTAATACTTCCTGATTATTTTTACTATACTCAACACCCGTAAACTGTAAATTTCCTGGTAAATATTGAGGTTCTTCAGAAAAACCCGGAGCTGTAATAAACACTGTTGTTTCTTTAGAGGAATCTGTATTGTCTTTCTCTGAAAAATCAGTAGTGGAAAGCAATGCATGATCTGTTTTTTGTTCCACCCACCAGGTGGTGCCATCTTCATCATCCATGTCGATCACCAGTCGATAAGTAATTTTGTTTAACTTAGCATAGCTGTCCAATTGCCTATTCAAAGCAATCAGTTGTCTGAATGTTTTTTTTATGCTGTTTTCCTGTCGATTAACAAAAGATACTCCCAGTCCCAATGAAGTGGCTAGAATCACTACAACAATCAGTAATTCCAGTAGAGTTAATCCTCTATTGGATAGTTTTTTCATAACTCCAATGAAGAAAGATCTTCTGAGTAACCTTCACCACCTTCTTTGCCACCTTGGCCTAAGCTGATGATTTCGTACTTGCCGGTGGATTCATCAAAGGAGTAGATGAACTCATTTTTCCAAGGATCTTTGGGGATTCTGCCGTTTTTCAAATAAGCTTCCGGTCCCCAGGATTCACATTCAGCTGGCGCCAGCACTAAGGCGGAGAGACCATCAGCATTTGAAGGGTAAAAAGAACAGTCCAGATAAAAAGTATCTACGGCTTCTGATATGCGGCTGATGAGAATTTTTGCCTGATCCACTTTTGATCGTTCCAGTCTTGGGAAAATCACTCCTATCATAGTTGCAAAAATTCCGGCAATAATGGCCACAACGGCGATCACTTCCAATAAGGTCATTCCTTTATTGGTTTTTAATATTTTATTCCAGTTTTTTTTACGTGCATTGATTAACATTTGCTCCTCCTGTGCTCTTTTTATTTAATTTAGGAAATCTGGTTGTACATATTGAGTATGGGAACCATTACGGAAAAAATAATAAATGCCACGATTCCTCCCATGATCATTATCATAGACGGGCCTAAAAGAGAAGTTAAAGTGTTGATTTCTGTTTTTACCTGAAAATCATAGGCTTCACTGATTTTTAATAACATATTTTCCAGTTCTCCTGTTTTTTCGCCCACTTTGATCATTTGAATGGTCATGGGTGGAAATTGTTTGGATTTTTCCAATGGCGCCGCAATGGATTCTCCTTCTCGAATATTGGTTCTGGCATTTTGAATAGCTTCTTTTAAAATAACATTTTTAGCTACATTTTGCACAATATCCATAGAGAGCAACATGGGAACTCCTCCTTCCAATAAAGTGGCAAGAGTTCTACTAAAACGGGAAATGGCTGCAGAGCGAATAAGCTTACCCATAACAGGTAATTGTAAATAGAGAGTATCCAACTTGTATCGACCTTTAATTGTTTGTGACCATCGTTTTATGAAGAAGGCAGCGATGCCTAGTATAGCTAGAATTATGGGCCATGAAGTGACAATGAGATTACTAAAAGACATGACTACTTGAGTGTGCCATGGGAGGAGATTTTCATCTTCAAATAAAACAGTGATTTTTGGAATGATATAAATAAATAAAAACAGGACAATAAAAAAAGTAAACACAGTGATCAGTAAGGGATAGGCGAGAGTGGATCGAATTTTATTAGTTAATTCCGCCTGACTTTCAGTAAATTCCGCCAATTTTAGAAGCACCATATCCAGGGTGCCGGAATTTTCCCCTGCCTCACACATGGAGATATAAGTGGTATCAAAAATTTTGGGATACTTTTGTAAAGCTTTATAAAAAGGCTGTCCTTCATTAACTTGGTTTTTAATGTGTCCAAGTGCCGGTCCTAAAACCGGATGGTTGATTTGTTTGGTAATGGTGGAGAGGGAATCCACCAAAGGTACATTGGCTCTCAATAGCGTGGCTAGCAGACGGGTCATCGTGCAAAGGGTTTTTATGTCTACCCGATTTCTGGAAAACAAGCTCGACTTTTTTTTATGCTTGCTTTTTTGTTTATCCTTTAAGTCCACTATAAAGATATTGTCTTTTTTTAAAAGAACTTTGGCATTTTGTGAATTGTCAGCGCTGATGGAGCCGCTGACATTACGACCTTCCTTATTTATTCCTTTGTATTCAAAGACTGGCATAGCATTATCCTGTTGTAGGTGATGCTACTTGCTGTCAGTGGTGTATGTAAAGATTTCAGGTGCTTGTGACGCTTCGCTTAGGTGCGCTTAAAAAATTCATGAACAGAAAAGTCCCTTGGAGGCTTTCAGGGTGTTTTTCAGGTTATAGAAACATAGGATGAAAACGCTGTTGTTTTACACTAACTCTCCTGAACCTAAGTATGTGTTTTCTTTAGGTTTTGGTTGGGGTGATATATCTTTTCAAAGAATGGCCTTTTTCTTTCAATTGTTCTTTAATTTGTTCAATAGATTTTTTTCCTATATCTGGAGCTTTAAATAAATCCACTTCGCTCATTTGAATCAAATCTTTCAGGTCAATGATATTTGCATTTGCTAAAGCTTTATTAATACGTGTTCCTAAATTTAAAACATCACTGATTTTTTGATCCAATATTTCTAGTTTTATTTCAGTAGATTGTGCTTCCTGTGCTTGTGGAGCTTTTAGTTGTTTTGCTGTTTTATCTGCTTCTTCAGTTTTTGTTTCTGTTTCCGCTGTATCAGTTCTTTTTTGTTTTAATTTAGCAACAGCGGTTTTACCGGCAGTGACTACACTTTCGGGCAGAAGACCTGTCACAGTTGAACGAACAGCACGACCAACGGCCTCTGAATTTTGAAAAGCTTGTCTGGCTGTTTCGTATCTACTCGCTCTGACATCAGCTCTTTGTTCTTTGATGTCAGTTTTGGCTTCAGCTTCAGCTGTGGCTTCAGCTTGAGCTTGAGCTCTTTCAGCTTTTTCCTGTGCTTTTTGTTCTTTGGCTTCAGCTTGAGCTCTTTCAGCTTTTTCCTGTGCTTTTTGTTCTTTGGCTTCAGCTTGAGCTTGAGCTCTTTCAGCTCTTCTATCCGCTCTGGCGGCAACTCTGTTAGCTCTGGCATCCGCCATTTTTTTCCCTACATTGGAAACAGCATTCACACCGGCAGAAGTAGCAGCTTTTGCACCAGCTTTTCCAAGGTCAACAGCAATTGCTGGCATGGCTTTACCTGCAAATTTTAAGTTTTCCATGAGAGTGTTATTTTCAAGGCTTGCGTTTTCAGTAGCTTCCGAATTTGTTTGGTTGTCTTTAGCCTTATTAGATTTGTCAGCGCCTCCTTTGGCGACGATCTGTCTTAAGGATTCATTTGCAGCTCTCTCAACTCGTTCATTCATTTTTTTAACAGCAGTTCGTGTAAAAGTTATTGCAGTTTTCGCACCATCCGCTCCGGCTTGAGCTGCTGCACGTGTTAGATTTGGTTCACTGGATCTATATCTCACTCTATACATTCTGGGATTATTCATTTCTGGGGAATTTTTTACAAATTCTGTGAATTGCTCGAATGAAATCCAGTTTGATATAGCTTTAGCATTAAATGTTGGATCTTTATATTGTAACCGATACTCTCTTGAAGAATTAATTTCTGCAGAATTTTCTACAGCTGTTAATAAATCTGTGTGTGTGAGCCAATTTGAAATTCCTGATTTAGATTTCGAATGAAATACTGATTCACAATTCGATGCGCTGTACACAGCACAATGGAATAAAAGAAAAATAAAATACAATTTTACATTTTTGATTTGGAACATAACTATCTCTCCTACCTACTTGTTTTCAGGCTATTGGCTATCATTTTTTTTATTGTAAGGCAATAACCGATTTTTATGAGTGAAATAATTTTTTTTAAGTGTGTAAAAAATTCATACTAGGATATATAAAAAATTCATACTTTTTATATAGTTATAAATTCAGTTAAGGTAGTTAGTTTGTCTCAGACTTAAACACTCCCTTAAATGGTTATCATTTTTGTACAAGTAAGATTTATCAGGGAAGTGTTTGTCATATCTGTAAGAGTTGTTTGTCATGCCCTTGAAAAGTCCTCAGGAGAGTTTTCAAGTTTTTGGCATCCAGAAAATAATATAAGCATAACACTTAGCTGGATTCTCACATGCGTGGGAAGTGTGTTTAATTAATAGACAAGTTTATAATTTTTAGACACTTTTTGTGTGTTTGTACCTTAGAGTTTTGTAAAGGACCTGTTTTTTTCAGAATTAGGTCCTGAAACCCAATATTTTTTAAAGAGTGAAGGTTTTATAACCGAACTTATCCTTAGCTTTTGTACATAAAGGAACTGCAAGATAGGACATTTTTTTTACTCATGGAAGAGCAAATGAAATTACATAAAATAATCACTAGTTTTTTTCTGATTCTTTTTCTAATGGGATTTGCTCCCACTGTCTTCGCCAGTGATGCACCTCCTGAAGGATGTACTTCTACAGTTCTGACACCAGGGAAAGCAGAATGTGTGGATAAATGTCAGGACAATTCTAGTTGGCTTTGTAGAAGCCTGTTAAATCGAGGAGCAAATACAAACTCAGATGATTTGATCAGAGCCCCTGCTTCAGAAGAAGTGGATGTAGGTGAGCAATCACTGGACAAGGCTGTTGATGTAGCAGCAGGGAAGGCAAAAGACGGAGCGAAAGACTGGATCAAAAAGAAACTGTTTGGTGATCCGGCCGCTGTTCAAGACTACAATCAAAAACTTGTGGGGCAATTTCAAGCAGAACGAAACAAATGTGTCAGTGTTAGAGCCTCTCTTCGGCACTCAATATCTTGTGTCCCCAATCCTATGGAGTGTAGAAATACAACACTTGATCAAACTTGTGGAAAAGAAATCCCAGTAGCTAAATTTGCTAAACTGGAGGGAGAAGCCCAAAATAAAATAGCTGGCTTGGCACAAACCTTGGCAGGCAAACTCAATGTGAATCCTAATGAAATAATGGGCGATATTAAGAATCAAACTGATACCAATTGTGGAAAAGCCTGGCACTTGGCTCAACTCACCTGTCAATTTCCTGTTCAGGCTCTAGGGGGAAAAGTGACCAAAGCGTTAAATGTCATTGGAAAAGTGGCTATGGGTACACAGATGGTGGCTGGCCTGGCCGGTAAAAGCTTAAATGATCTATGCAAAGCTCTGACCACTTTAAGTGGAGCCGGTGTGACGATTGCTATGTTGGCTCGTGCGAAATGTGCTTTTGCTATGAGAAGATGCAATCAATATTGCAATATGGAAAAATACTCTCAACCTGGATATTGTAATCAGTTATATCAAGCAGAAGAAGCAAATTGTGGAGTAGCTCATACGAGTTGTAGAACCAAATCGTGTAATGTTGGGGCCGTTATAGTACCTTGTTTTAATTGCTCTCAATCTCACACCAGCATGGAACAGTATGCTTGCAAAGTAGAACATATCAATAAAATGAAAAGTGAATGTGGTCTTTTGAAAAAAAATACAATGGCTATGATGGGAGATATTGTTCAGTTAATTGCTACAGTGAAAAGCGCGAAAATGTGTTGGGATAAAACCGGCGGTGATATGAGTTCATCTATAGATCCAGAAACTTGCCGGAAAATGGGTGGCACACCTTATAAAGATGAAACCACAGGAGATCAAAGATGTCGATTTAGAGATCCTGGTGAAGATGAAGGTGTGTGTCCTCCGTATGGAGTACCTGTATCCTGTAATCAAGCCTGTGAAGATGGTTCAGTGCCAGCTGGTTGTGATCAGGGAGTTTGTGAAAATGGAGAGATGGTTTCTTGTACTAATACTTGTCCCAATGGTTCAGTGCCGGCAGGGTGCCATACCTGTCCGGATCCTTCCCTGACATATCCTAATTGTGATTGTAATTGTCCGGAAGGGCAATCCTGTAATTCGGACAGACAGTGTGTTGTTGATAATGGAGGAGGTTCTTGTAACAGTACTGCCAACTGTGGAACTGGTCAGGTTTGTCAAAATGGAATGTGTGTTTCAGAAGGTAGTGAAGATCTTGTTAATGCCGATGGTTTTGGTGGCGATGAACCCTGTAACAGTTCTGTCGATTGTGGAGAAAGTGAGACTTGTCAGAGTGGAGTGTGTGTTGCCAATAGTTGTGAATGTCAAGGTGAAGTCTGGCCTTGTGATCAACAATGTGGCGGCAGATGTTTGGAAGAAAGTGTAAATTGTCCTTGTGCAGGCGATGGAGAATGTACACCTCCTCAAAAATGTGTAACAAGTACAGATGGACAAAATGTGTGTAGTGATGATGATGGTGAAGGTGTGTGTCCTGATGGTTCCCGAGTGGCTTGTGATCAAACTTGTTCTGATGGTAGTAGTCCGGCCAACTGCCGTGCTTGTCATGGTGACAATGATTGTGAAGAAAATCAAATTTGCAACAGAGGGGTGTGTACTCCAGAAGACCCGGTTCTTTCAACAGATGGTGCTGGAGGAGGTGGTGCTCCTGATGATGGTTTAGATGATGAGATGGCTATCACCAATGATGGTATGGGTGGCGGTGGTGGCGGTGATCCGAATAATACTTCCAATAATATAGGTAGTCTTCCTGGGGCATCATCAGGAAAACCAGGACTATTCGCCCGTCTTGGTGCTCTCCTTGGAATTAAAGGAGGAGGAGGTTTGGGCTCATCTAATTTCGGTCGAGGTAGAGGTTCTTCTAAGATAGCAAATTTAGCGAAAGATGAAGATGTGAGTGGCCATATAAAAGGAACTGGTCATGGTGGCTTCGGTGGCTATGGATCGGGAGGTGGTGGAGCGCTAAACCCTGCCACTGGTGGTTTAGGTTTTGGTGCTTCACAGATTAAAAAACAAAAAGATAATAAAAGAACAGCTTTCCCTACAAATCTTGGAAATATTGGTGGAGTTCATCAGGATATTTTTAAGGCAGTCACGAAACGTTATCAGAAGATCTATAAATTAAAGTAAAAAAAATTAAATAGAAAAAGGTTCACAGGATTGAAGACATTCCTGTCGTTCCAGATAAATTTCTCGATCACGACAGGATGGTTCATGAATAGTGTGGCGAAGAATGGATATTTCATTAATATTTTTATGATTATCTATTCCAAATATTTCATAACAAGCTCTGGAAGCTACTCGTTTTAAACCGTTAATAAAAGCATTATCCATAAGACTTAAAGATTCAACAATATGCATGCGGTTGATACCCACACTGTTGTTATGAATACTGCTTTGAATAATACTGAAGTTAAATAGCTTCGTTTTTATTTTTGAGGAGTGACAATTATCTGAAGAATTTATTCTGGCAAGTGAAAACGAATCTTCGTTTTCATCCGTCATATCCACAATAACAACATGGTTATTGGAAGCAATGATGTCCCCTGGTTGCAGAGGATTTTGTCTGGAAATGTTTTGTTTTTCCAGACAGGAGAGCTGATTTTGTCTTGCATTTTTGATCATCCAGGAGTTAATACCCTTTACATGTATCGGACGAATAGACATTTTTTGCTTTACCCTGAGTCCGGCAGTGGCCATGGCTGTTGATACAAAACCTGAACAATCCACACCTAGGATTTGAGATCCGGATCCGGAGTTTTGAAATAAATTAATAGAGTCCATGGAAGTAGAAGGTTTGCCTCCATAGTCGTAAAGCAGAGGGGAGGCGTGAATATTTAAACACTGTGTGTTTTCAGGAATGTTAAGCTGACTTAAGTAATAATGTGATTGGTTAACTTCCTTTAGATTGGAAATATTTCGTTGATATCCCCTATTGTTGGAATGTTTGGATTGAACATGTACTCCAATGGTTTCCTGTTGATTGTTCATTAATGGTAAATCCAATACGGAACAGCTTTGATAGGCTGTTGCCATGACTTTTTTTGCACCATAAACTAAGGGATGGGTATTGCGCTTCATATCAAAAAACCATTTAACATTTCCGTATGGGTTAGCAGTATTATTTGGCTCTCTTAAATCGGTGGTATCTTCAGGGCAACTCTTGTTAAATTTTTTAGCGGATTGATTCAGTTTCGAGAGATGTATTTCCAATTGCTCAGCAAACTCGGCGTGATCCTGATGAACCACCCCATGTTCAAATTGCACTAATGTTGTGGTTTTATCTTCTTCCTGATTTTGTTGTAAAAATTCATCAACTAATGCATAAAGAGATACAAGGTGTGTGGCAAAACTGTTGATATCTTCATGGGAAGCATCTTTTGCCAAATTAAATAATTTTCCGGCGATTTGTTCTTTCATTGCATAATAGGAAACAGGCTTTTTATTTTCATCAGAGCTGATATGGTAAATATAGTTCCAGACATATACTCTAAAATCCTGACAACCCGTTCGTTCAAAAAGGGAGTTTAAGTTAGGTTTATAGACATTTCCTGAAGGCATCGCACTTCCTATCTCACTGCTCAGATTCAGTGGTGTACAGGCAGATAAAATGATGAAAAAGATCAAAGTTGTAAAATATTGCCTCATTATTAGTGCTGATCGGCAAAAACAGGTTGAAATTCACCTGACCAGTTGACTGGTTTTTTCTTATTAAGTTAGAAAAAATGGGTGGATACAACAAAACTCACTCCCTTAATGAAGCAGTATTGGCAAGTAAAATCCAAGCATCCCGATAAAATCGTGTTATTCAGGATGGGTGATTTTTTTGAGATGTTTTATGAGGACGCTGAAAAAGCCGCACCAATTTTAAATATTGTCCTCACTTCAAGAAATAAAAAATGTTCTGATTCTGTGAAAATGTGCGGATTGCCTCACCATAGTGTAGCAGGCGCTATTGGTAAGCTGTTAAATGCTGATTTTAAAGTGGCAATATGTGATCAAGTGGAACCAGTGAGCCAGGCTAAGGGCTTGGTTAAGAGGGAAGTCACTCGTATTTTAACGCCCGGGATGGTGTACGATCCGGAAAGTCTGGATCAACTCTCTGCCAATTATTTATGTGCTTTGGATGAAAGCTCTGTGAGCTTTGTGGACCTCACAACCGGAGTTTCTTTTTTTTATCAGGTTTCCAATCCATCTCGTCAAAAACAACTCATTCATCTTCTCAATCCAGTGGAACTGGTTTTGTCTCCGGATCAAAAAGAAAAATATTTTTCAGATAAAGAATGGGAAACATATCATCACACCACTTTTGATTGTGATATTGATAATGGTTTGGAGGGTTCTTCTCTTCATCACTCATTTTCATTTGCTGATCAACCAGCCAGTGTTCAACGGTTGAAAAAGTATGTTGAAAGTCAACAAGGTGTATTGTCTCTCAAAACGATTCAACCTTTTCAAAAAAAAGAATTTGAACAGCACATACAAATGAGTTCCACTGCGCATGGGCACCTGGAAGTATTTAAAACTTATGAAGGAGAAAAAAAAGACAGCCTGTTTTATTCCATCAACAGAACAAAAACCCCTTGTGGAGCCAGATTGTTGAAGCTTCGTATTCAAACGCCTTCCTGTCATAAAACAGAGATTGAGAAAAGATGGAATGCCGTGGATGAGTGGTTAAAAAACCCTGAAACAATCAAACAGGCCAGAGAGATTTTATTTAAAGTTGGGGATATTGAAAGACGTCTGGGTAAAATCAGTCATCCTCAATGCAATGGCCGGGATCTTCTGGGTTTGGCCACTTCTTTACATAATAGTTTATCCGCACTGAGTCTATGTTCCGGTATGTCTTTGGATAGGGAAACAGCACTGGCACTTCAGGAGCTATCCAATGAAACAAACAATACTATTCGTTCAGATGCTCCTATGAGTAACCAACAAGGTTACATCATAAAAAAAGGTGTATCTGATGAGTTGGATAAACTTATTGAGAATAGTGAAAGCAGACAATCCAGTTTAAAACGTTTGGAAGATCAGGAAAGAATGCAAACAGGGATACCTTCACTAAAGATTCGCTATAACTCTGTATTTGGTTACTATATTGAAGTCACTAAAGTGCATTCCAAAAAAATACCTGGTCATTATATAAGGAAACAAACATTAACCCAGGCAGAGCGATACACAACAGAAAAATTACAGACAATTGAAGAGCAAATTCTTTCCGCTCGAGTGCGAAGGTTGGAAATGGAACTCAAGGTATTTGAAGAGTTAAGGCAAAAAATCATACATATGCTTCCGGATTTATTTTATCTGTCTCGTTTAACTTGTGAAATGGATGTGAATGTTTCATGGGCTTGGTTGGCTATCGAACGGGCTTATGTTCGTCCTCGTTTTGCCTCGGATGCACAATTGGTTTTAGTGAATAGCCGTCATCCGGTGGTGGAGCAAAAGCTTGCGCAGGCTTTTGTTCCAAATACTGTACGTATGAAATCAGGAGAGTGTTTGTTGCTAACAGGACCTAATATGGCTGGTAAAAGTACTTTGATGCGACAGGTGGCTCTCACTGTGATCATGGCGCAGGCTGGTGGGTTTGTTCCTGCTGAACAAGCGCTTTTGCCTGTATTTAAAAAAATATTCACACGCATTGGAGCCAGTGATTCGCTTTCCAAGGGTTTGTCCACTTTCATGATGGAAATGAAAGAGTCTGTAGAAATTTTAAAAAATGCTGATGAGGACTCTTTAATTATTCTGGATGAAATCGGAAGAGGCACGGCCACTTATGATGGAATGAGTTTAGCACAAGCCATATTGGAATACTTAGTGACCAAAAAGAAGAGTCTCATTTTTTTTGCCACTCACTATCATGAACTTACAGAGCTTTCCAAAAGTCTCTCTTCGGTAAGAAATGCACATATCAGTGTTAAAGAGGAAAAAGGAGTAGTGGATTTTCTCTATACTTTAGTATCTGGTGCTTCAGCGCAATCTTACGGAGTGCATGTCGCGCGCTTGGCAGGTTTTCCAATGGAAATTTTGGCTCGTGCAGAAAAGTTATTACAACAAAGAGAACAACCTGCACCCGATTCTTCCTCTCGTACGAAACTCTCAACGGCATCTTCTGCTTCAGCGGAGCAATTAAAGAAAAGCTTTTCTTCTACTAAAGAAGTTCATCACCAGAGTGTCATTCAGGAGATCCATACATATCCTCTGATGGAAAAAAGTCCTTTGGAAACAGTAAAAGCTGTATCTGCATGGAAAAAAGATATTCAGGAAAAGCTATAAATTTCAGTATTTTTAAGTGCTTATTTGTAATGAGCCGCTGTATCTAGGGCTTATTATAAAGTGAAAATTGAGTAACCTTTATACAAAGCATTACAGATTCTTTTCAACAAAGTCCAGTTTTTCATTTTTTATACTTGCAGGATAAGAGGAATGGCGTATAGACTGTTCCATAACGATAATCTTTTATTGAAGGAGGGCAAGGATGCTCATAAATGAAAAGGACTTTTTATTTTCCTCGTCTGAAGGAATCTCCTGTATTAAAAACTATCTTCAACAAAGAGGACTTTCAAAAAGAGAGTCTGAAGTGGTTATTTTAGTCGTTCAGGGACTAACGAATAAACAAGTGGCCGATAAGCTTTGTGTGGCGGAAAAAACAGTTAAGTTTCATTTAACTAATGTTTATAAAAGAATGAACATTTCTCGCCGTTCTGAAATTATTTGGTCCTTACCTTTAGCGGAATTTATGGATAAGGCCAAGAATAAAGGTTCTGAGAACGGACAAACGGCTTCCAAGTCTGAAGAAGATCACACTATTCCAGCGGGTAGCTCTACTGTAACCGACCATCTATAAAATTTATGGTCGAACCTATTTCTCCTTCCTGCTCTTATGTTCAGATGACAGAAATAGTTCTTCCTAATCACATGAACCCTCTAGGGACTGCCTTTGGAGGAGTCATTATGTCCTGGATTGATATTGCCGGTACGATCTCTGCTACACGGTATTGCTCCAAAACAGTTGTTACTGCCAGTATAGATGATGTGCATTTCTTAGCCCCTGTTCATAAAGGGGATATTGTTTGTTTGACTGCCCAGGTAAATTATGTGCATAACACTTCTATGGAAATAGGAGTCAAGGTCGTAGCGGAAAATGGAATAAAAAATACAAAAAGCCATACAGTCACTGCCTATCTTACTTTTGTGGCTTTGGATAATGATCGAAAACCCACCATGGTACCTCCTCTTGCTTTGAATACAGATCAGGAAAAAAAACGCTTTCAGGAAGGAGAGCTTAGGCGAAAATGGCGATTGGAACGCAGAAAACATTTTATGAATAGTACAGTTTAGTGAAAATTTATTTAAATATTTTTTAGGAGAAATAAAAGATAGTTTGAAAAAAATTTTATTGTTTATAACTTATCGTCCTTTTTCCAATCCTCTGGCGGTGGCTCATACTGAAGAATTTAAAGAACTGGCTCGTGCCGCTGGTTTTAATCAGACCAAATTGATCTATCAAGTGCTTAAGAAAAAACACCCCGCCACTCTCATTGGTCAGGGAAAAATCAAAGAAGTGGGAGAAGCTTTGGAGGAGACAGGTGCTTCTTTAGTGTTATTTGATCATTTTTTATCTGGTGTGCAAATTAGAAACTTAGAGAGAGAATGGAAGCCAGCCAAAGTGATAGATCGCAATCAATTGATATTAGATATTTTTTCTCAAAGAGCTAAAACCTATGCCGGTAAACTCCAGGTGGAGTTGGCCCGTCATTTAGATGAACTGCCTCGCATGGTGGGTGCCTGGATGTCTTCTCTATCCAGACAGGGAGGTGGAATAGGAACCAAAGGCCCTGGTGAAAAAGCGATTGAAATAGATAGAAGACAAGTAAAGATGCGCGCCAAAAAAATTCGGCAAAAACTGGATAAAATTCGTCGAGTGCGGGAAGGCCATAGAACTTTAAGAAAGAAAAACAAAGTACCTTTGTTGGCTCTTGTGGGTTACACTAATTCCGGTAAAAGCACTTTGTTGAATGTGTTAACTAATACTTCAGCGGTGCAGACACAAAATCTGCCTTTTATGACTTTGGATCCCACTACCAGAAAAGTGTACATCCCAGGTACTGGTAAGGTGCTGATGACAGATACTGTGGGTTTTATTCAAAATTTGTCTCCTCACTTAATTGAAGCTTTTAAGGCTACCTTGGAAGAATCCGCTTCAGCGGATATTTTATTGAATGTGATCGATCTCTCCAGTCCTTTAATGCAGGTGCAGATAGACACGGTTCAAAAATTGTTGGTGGAATTTGGTTGGAATGAGAAACCCTGTATTCATGTGTATAATAAAACAGATATAGCGCCCAGGGAAAAGGTTTTTCACACCAACAGCTACCCCCGAGTGTTTATTAGTGCTCTTCAAAAAACAGGTATGGATAAACTCAAACAAACCATGAGTGAAGTGATTGCGGATTTATGCACGGAAGAGGTACAACTTTATTTTCCCAAGAAGGAAGAGGAAAAAATCTATTCTCTCAATCGAGTGGTTCAAATTGATAAAAAAGAGAGCAGTTCTTTGGGCACTCTTTGCTAT
Organism: Bdellovibrionales bacterium; assembly: GCA_965226095.1. GTDB lineage: Bacteria > Bdellovibrionota > Bdellovibrionia > Bdellovibrionales > UBA1609 > JANQSP01. The sequence goes on from OZ245336.1 coordinate 756,922, forward strand.
GCTCGTATGGGCGTGCATCAACTTAATGAGTGGAAAGATTTTATTATCAAACAAAGCTCCTGATTATAGGAATTCAGTTTTTTAACCAGTTGATAATCCTTTTAAATAATCTAAAGCGGTTTGTAGTTGTTTATCTGTAATAATTTTGGAATCCATTTTATGTAAACTATAAGCAAATGCCTTCAAGCCTTGCTTCAGCTCTTCTGTTGAAATATTTCCTAAATGTCCAATGCGTATAATTTTACCGGTGAGTTGTCCCTGTCCTCCTCCTATGACAACATTGTATTTGTTTTCTATTTGTTTTTTAAGTTTTACGCCGTCAATATGGGAAGGCAGGGTGATACTGGTCACAGAAGGGGAAGGTTTTTCAGCATAAATTTGTAAATTAAGTTTTTTACAAAATTCCAAGGTGATTTGAGATAAATTTTTACTTCTTTGAATAAAAAACTGTAATCCTTGCTCTTCAGTAGGAGCTAATGCTTTGGTTAAAGCTCGCACAAAAGATACATTGGAGCTGAAGGCAGTTTGACCTTTTGACTGAGCGGCTAATTCTTTTTTTAAATCCAAATAGTAAACAGGCATTTTGGATTCTTTGTTAGAACGCCAGGCTTTTTCAGATAAGGCGATAAAAGACATTCCCGCTGGCAGGCCAAAAGATTTTTGAGAACCTCCAATGAGCACATCAATACCCCATTTATCCATGGGAATATCTACAGCACCTAAAGCAGAAATAGCATCCAGGATAAACAAAGCCTGATGTTGCTGGCACACTTCTGCCAGCTCTTTAATAGGATGTAGAACACCGGTGCTGGTTTCACAAGCCTGGCTTAACACCGCTTTAATGTTTGTATTTTTTTGAAGCGCTTTTTTGACATCTTCTGTTTTTATTACCTGTCCCCAAGGAACAGAGACATTGATGACATTAAGTTGATAGCTTTCAGCCATTTCTGTCCAACGTTCTCCAAATCTTCCGGCGGATACACTCAGCACCTGATCACCTGGTGACAAAGTGTTTAGTAAAGCAGAACACATAGCGCCTGTCCCTGTAGCATTTAAAATTAATACTGGCTGTTTTGTTTGAAAAAATTTTTGTAGTAATTGTTGAGCTTGTTTTAACTGCTCTACAAAAGCTTGTGTACGATGGTGAATCATAGGTTCTGCAAGGGCTTCCAAGACGGAGGGACTTGAAGGAACCGGTCCGGGAGTCAATAAAAGCGGAAGTGATTTTTTTTTCATAGGTTTTGTCTTACAGTAATTAACAGAATTTGTAAGAAATGACAATAGGAATGTAATTATTACATTTTTGATATTTAAAAGTTGCAAAAAAAGTATACTAAATTAGGATACGTATGGCTCTGTGTATTTTTGGAATAGATATATCATGCACTTATTTTCAAAATTAATAGTTTTATTATATACATTTGGTTCTATGCCTGTTGCACTGGCAACATTTGATTCCATTATTAACAGGATTCAAGAATCAGTGGTCATTGCTGAACAGTCTGATGGTATTTTTGAATCTGTAGAAGGAAATGACATCAAGCAAATTAAAAAAATACTTTCAAAGGATAGAACTGTAGTCCACACAAGAAGTCGGGACGGAATTACTCCTTTACACATTGCTAGCACAGTCGAAGCGGCGAGGTTGCTTTTAAAATATGGTGCAGAAGTAAATATTGAAACCGGGACGGGTATCACCCCTTTATTTAGTAAGATACATAGTACTCAGTGGGGTTTAGTTTCAGAGTATGGATCTATATTAGAAATAGCACAATTGCTCATTGATAATGGGGCTAAAATGAAGATAAACACTCCACGGCAGGAGAAAGATGTCATATCATTTATAAAAAACATAAGCCATAGTAGAAATGATAGTTTATCCTTGGATAATTTGAGAACAGTCAGACGTCTGGCGGAGAATGAATTAACGGGGAATGAAGTAGTAGAAATATTGAAGACCTTACATACACGTATTGTTGAAGAGAAACAAAAAGGTTCTGGTGGTAACGGTGGTAGTACTTGCCCCAAAAGTTTTGAGTAAGTGTGTTTTCGCAGAGATGTAAACCGTTCAGTAATTTATTAATAAAACATTCACATCAGATTGACTGATGAAAATAAATCTTCTTTTTTTATCTCAGATTGAAAAATATCTCTCATAAAAAATTATCAATTATTTTAATAAGTTATCTATTTTATACATTGTATTAAATTTTCTATGGAATCAGATTTGCTAGTGCTCTCCGTATGAACAAACACATTACAAAAAAGGAGAGTGCATAATGAGCAAAACAAGCTCCAAACAACCTGCTGGACAATACCTGAATCTGACTGTGGATATGATCTTCAAAGCTTTCTTTAAAGATAAATCTGTATCTATTCCCTTTCTCCAAAACTTCTTACCTCTGCCCAAAGAACGAAAAATTGTATCTCTTAATTTTTTAGATCCAGTAATGACTCCTGAAAACAAGAATAATAAAACACCTATTTTAGACTTAAGAGTCCAATTGGATAATAAGGAATATATCAATATAGAAATGCAAAGTATGTTTATGAAGAACTTTAAAGAAAGAATTTTATATTATTTATCCAGCCTGTATATCAAACAACTGGGCAGAGGAAGAGACTACTCAAAACTTTATCCTGCCTATTCTCTGGTTTTTACAAATTTTCCGGTTTTTCCTAAGTTAAAAGAATACTGTTCTCATTTTTTCCTAAAGACTGATCAAAAGGGAGGACCTATATTCAGTAACCATTTGGGAATTATATTAGTGGAATTAAATAAGTTTAAAGCCAATTTAGTAGATCTCATTGAAAGTAAAGACAACTGGTGTTATATTATAAAAAACTCTCATCATATAAGCACAGAGGAATTAAGTGCTTTATCCAGAAAAGGAGGGGGTATGAAAGAGGCGACTGAAAGATTAAGGGTTTTGTCACAAGATGAAAGCTTAAGAATGATTGAAGAGGCTCGTGAAAAGGCCTGGCGTGACGAGAGAGCTAGAAGAGCTTATGCCATAGAAGAAGGATTAAAAGAAGGATTAAAAGAAGGGCTTCAAAAAGGTAGGCAAGAAGGTAGGCAAGAAGGTAGGCAAGAAGGTAGGCAAGAAGGTAGGCAAGAAGGTAGGCAAGAAGGTAGGCTATTAGAGAGAAATGAAATGATCTTAAAAATGTTGAATAAAAACTTTAATATTACCAGCATATCTGAAATAACAGGCGCATCTAAAGCAGAGATACTTAAATTAAAAAATGCTTGAGGGTGAAGAAGTAATCTTGTCAGTGAATTACTGAATATTTACAGGAATGACTTAAAGAGTGTAGGAATCCAGTCGACATCAGTTTTTTAATTCTATCCAGCTCCAAAAAAAGAGCTTGAATTTATAAATATTTCGTTCTACTATAAAAAAAATATGTCAGATAACACTGAATTACACTTTTACAGCTGGATTTTTTTAATGATTCTATCTGAATCTTTATCCAAAGCCATCAAATCTCAAATTTCAATCTATAAAACCCCCTTTATTTTTTAATCTGTTCATGCGTGTACATATCCCTAATATAGATCCCGTTGATTTCTCTAAAGCTCCCACTGTCTTGGAGCTGATAGAAAAAACTTATCCCAAAAAATCCTCTCAGGTGGTAGGTGCCGTGATCAATGATAGCGCTGAGGTTTCTGATGTGAGAACCCTGTTGAAAGATGGTGATAAAGTTCAACCCATTTTTCTCCCTTCAGAAGAAGGGTTGGAGGTGATTCGTCACTCAGCCGCTCATGTGATGGCTCAGGCAGTACAGGAGTTGTGGCCGGACATTAAAGTGACTATCGGTCCGGTGATTGAAAATGGATTTTATTATGACTTTGATTCCAATAAGCCTTTTCACCCTGAAGATCTGGAAAAAATAGAAAATAAAATGAAGGAAATTATCAAAAGAAATCTGGAAGTTGTTAAAGAAGTATGGCCCAAAAAAAAAGCCATTTCTGTTTTTAAAAAAATGAAAGAAACCTATAAAGTGGAAATTATTCAGGAGTTGGAAGATAATGAAGTCAGTGTGTACCGGCAGGGGGAATGGCTGGATCTTTGCAAAGGACCTCATGTAAAAAATTTAAAGCAGATTGGAGCGATCAAAGTTTTACATCAATCCGGTGCCTACTGGAGAGGAGATGAAACAAAAGCGCAATTGCAAAGAATATACGGCACCGCTTTCCATTCTGAAAAAGATTTAAGGCAACATTTAAAAAACCTGGAAGAGGCCGCCAAAAGAGATCATCGAAAACTGGGAAAGGAAATGAATCTCTTTCATTTTTCTGATCTGGCGCCAGGAAGTCCTTTTTTTACTTCAGCCGGTGCCTCTATTTATAATGAATTAAAAAAGTTTATGCAAACTATGTACCTCAAATATGGATATGAAGAAGTGATCACCCCTCAGGTGTTTCATGAAGATCTGTATAAACGTTCCGGTCATGCGGAACATTTTTTGGAAAATATGTACGCCACCTCCGTTCATAATCGGAATTTTTTTTTAAAGCCCATGAATTGTCCAGGTCATTGTGTGTTGTATTCCTTTAAAAAACATTCTTATCGGGAATTGCCCTGGAGAGTGGCGGATTTTGGTCGTCTTCATCGCAATGAAAAAAAAGGAGCTTTGCATGGCCTGACTCGTGTCACTAGTATGTGTCAGGATGATGCACATGTTTTCTGTATGGAAGATCAACTCAAACAGGAAGTGAAAAATATTTTAAAAATGTTTCAGGAAGTATATGGGGTTTTAGGTTTGCAGGATTATAGTGTAGGTTTTTCCACTCGGCCTCAACAATTTATGGGTGATAGTTCACTGTGGGATCAGGCGGAAGCGGCATTGGAAGAGGTTTTAAAAGAATTAAATATTTCTTTTAAAGTTCAGGCTGGAGAAGGCGCTTTTTATGGTCCCAAGTTGGATTTGAATTTTGTGGATGCCATGAAAAGATCCTGGCAATTGGGAACTGTTCAGTGTGACTTTAATATGCCAAGAGCTTTTGGATTAAAATACACTGCTCAGGACAATACAGATAAACAGCCGGTTTTATTACATAGAGCGATTTTAGGTTCTTTGGAACGTTTTATAGGAGTGTACCTGGAACATACAGCTGGCCATCTACCTTTGTGGTTGGCACCCCAGCAGGTTGTGCTGATCAATATTTCAAAGGATCAGGAAAATTATGTAAAGGATCTTGAGTGCAAAATGAAAAGTGTAGCTATTAGAGCTGGTGTTGATTTAAGAAATGAAAAATTAGGTTATAAAATTCGTGAGGCTCGATTGCTTAGAGTGCCTTGTATTGTTGTACTAGGGGAAAAAGAAGTGCAAACCAATTCTGTTTCCGTTCGTTTGAAAAGTGGTGATTCCCGATCTTTAAATAAAGAAATATTTATTCAACATATTGTAGGTAAAATTGAATCCAAGGCTTTGAATTGGGAGGAAGGTTTACCTAATGAATAAATATTTATTAGTTCAACTTCAAAAGGAGGTGTTTTATTCAAAAGTTTAAAAGAAAGTTCAAAGGAGCTTTAAGAAAAGAGGAACGATTTCGTGTGAATGAGAGAATTGAAGCTACGCAAGTGCGGGTCGTCGATTCTGAAGGTGGTATGCTAGGTGTGATGCTTTCCGCAGAGGCAATGACAATAGCGGCGAATAAAGGGATGGATTTGGTGGAAATTGCTCCGAAAGCCAAGCCTCCTACTTGTAAAATTATGGATTACGGGAAGTGGAAATTTAAGATGAGTAAAAAGGAAAAGACCTCTCGTAAAAATCAGGTGAAAGTTATTATTAAAGAAGTACAGCTTCGTCCTCGAACGGATGTTCATGATTTGGAAATTAAAATGAGAAAAGCAAAAGATTTTTTACTCAATGGTTGTAAGGTAAAGATTCATTTACGGTATTCCGGTCGTGAAATGGCTCACAAGGAGATTGGTTTGGAGATGCTGGAGCGAGTTAAAAAGGATTTATTACTTTATTCGGTATTGGAAAAAGAAGCTCCTCAGATGGAGAAGAGATCGGCTTTTCTATTTTTTATTCCGGATCCTGTAAAATTAAAAGAATATCAGAAGAGAAAAAAAGAGTCAGAAATAGCAAAAAAACAAGTAAATGATTGACTGATTTCAGTTATTTCAATAAAAAGAAGAATTACTGGTTTATTAAAGGGGTGCTTACCCGAGCTGGGATTGCTGGGTTAGCTCAACTGGTAGAGCAGCTGATTTGTAATCAGCAGGTTGGGGGTTCGATTCCCTTACCCAGCTCCATATTTTGAGAGAATAGGAACGGAGGGATGCCCGAGTGGTTAAAGGGGGCGGGCTGTAAACCCGTTGGCTTTTGCCTACGTAGGTTCGAATCCTACTCTCTCCACCATTTTTTATATTTGGTGAATAGTAGAGGTGAAATTGTGAGTTTTATATTGCTCTCGGTGAACTGAAAAGCCGCCTGAGGGCTTTTCAGGGGCGGAAAATCCCTAGGATTTTGCGTTATCTATTGAGTTTTGAAGCGGAGGTGCTCAGCTTGGTGGAGTTTGAAGTGTTGCGCTGGCTTAGGTAAGAAGTGACCTGTGTTGGCTGTAAACTGAAAAGCCGCCTGAGGGCTTTTCAGGGGCGGAAAATCCCTAGGATTTTGCGCTATCTATTGAGTTTTGAAGCGGGAGTAGCTCAATTGGTAGAGTATCAGCCTTCCAAGCTGAGGGTTGCGGGTTCGAGGCCCGTCTCCCGCTCTGTCTTAAGTGGCAGATAAGCTGAGAACTTAAAAAAGGCTGTTAGGGGCCTTCAAGGGCTTTTCAGGGGGATTTGAGCTTTGCCCATGTGGCTCAGTGGTAGAGCACACCCTTGGTAAGGGTGAGGTCGCGGGTTCGATTCTCGCCATGGGCTTGAGTTTTATTTGAAAATGTTTTAAGTAAATAAAAATTAGCCAAAGTAAAGAGGAGGAATAGTTCAATGGCAAAAGAAAAATTTCAGAGAAATAAAGAACATGTGAATGTAGGTACGATTGGTCACGTGGACCACGGTAAAACGACTTTAACAGCGGCCATTACATCTGTTTTAGCTAAAAAAGGTGGTGCGACACTTATGAAATATGATCAGATTGATAAGGCACCTGAAGAAAAAGCCCGTGGAATCACCATTTCCACAGCTCATGTTGAGTACGAAACAGATAAAAGACACTATGCTCATGTGGACTGCCCTGGTCACGCTGATTATGTCAAAAACATGATTACAGGTGCGGCCCAAATGGATGGAGCTATTTTAGTGGTATCTGCGGCGGACGGCCCCATGCCTCAAACTCGGGAGCATATTTTGTTGGCCCGTCAGGTGGGAGTTCCTGCAATTGTGGTTTATATGAACAAATGTGATCAAGTGAATGACGATGAATTGCTGGAGCTTGTGGAGCTTGAAATTCGAGAGCGTTTGAATGAGTACAAATTCCCTGGAGATGATATTCCTATTATTAAAGGATCGGCTTTAAAGGCTTTGGAAGGGGATGCCAAGGGTGAAGAATCTATTATGGAATTGATGAAAACAATTGATGAATATATTCCGTCTCCAGTGCGAGACAAAGACAAACCCTTTTTGATGCCCATTGAGGATGTATTTTCTATTTCTGGTAGAGGAACAGTGGTGACTGGCCGGATTGAAAGAGGTCTCGTAAAAGTGGGTAATGAAATTGAAATTGTGGGTATTAAAGACACTCGCAAAACAGTGGTGACTGGTATTGAAATGTTTAAAAAAGAATTGGATCAGGGTGAAGCCGGGGATAATGCTGGTTGCTTACTTAGAGGTGTGGATAAAGAGGATGTAGAGCGGGGACAGGTTTTAGCGGCTCCCGGGACGATTAATCCTCATAAAAAGTTTAAGTGTGAATGTTACATTTTAAAAAAGGATGAAGGTGGTCGTCACACAGCCTTTTTAAATGGTTACCGTCCGCAGTTTTATTTTAGAACAACGGATGTGACCGGTGCGATTACTTTGTCTAAGGGTACAGAAATGATTATGCCGGGAGATAATGCTTCTATGGAAGTGGAATTGATCTGTCCTATTGCGATGGAAAAGGGAAGTAATTTTGCTGTCAGAGAGGGTGGTCGAACTGTTGGTGCCGGTGTGGTATCAGAGATTGTTGAGTAATTTTAAAGGGGTAAAAAAGAGGGCAGTAGCTCTAATTGGTAGAGCAACGGACTCCAAATCCGTGGGTTGGGGGTTCGAATCCCTCCTGCCCTGTATCGAGTAGAATATGATTAAAGAAGAAAATGCTAAAATTATCACCTTATCTTTCGTGATAGCAGGTTTTTTAACAGCTTTTATTGTTCGAATTTTATTTGAATTGTTGGCGGTTTATTTTGGACCTGTTGCTTCAGCTTATGGTCATGAGTGGGTTCGTCATGGTGTGACTTTGTTTTTGGGGTTTCTTGTATTTTTAACTTTGCAAATGCGGGAAAACAGCAGAGTATGGGCACATGAAGTGGTGGTGGAAATACGAAAGGTAGTTTGGCCGACTCGTCCGGCTACTTTGGGTATGACAGCTATGGTGTGTGTGATTTTGATGATAGCAGGTTTTGTTTTAGGTTTATTTGATTTGGTTTCCAGTGCTGTGGTTAATTATATTATTGGTTGAGGTTTAAAAAGTGACATCATCTATTACGGATAACGAAAAAATAAATTTAAAGTGGTATATTGTGAAAACCAAGGCTAATTGTGAAGCAAAGGCTAAAGAGGCTATCCGCCGGCTCATGCAGGATCGTCATTTAGAGGCCCAAGTGGGGGATATTTTAATACCAGAAAAAGAAGTGGTGGAGGTCGTAAAAGGAAAAAAAGTCACTCGTTCAAAAAAAATCTATCCAGGCTATGTATTTGTTCAAATGCACTTGACGAATAACCTTTGGTATTTAATAAAGAGTGTTTCCAATGTGGTGAATTTTGTGGGTAAACAAGGGCAACCTGTAGAGGTTCCTTTGGAAGAGGTGGAATCCATTACTCACCAGATTGAGAAAGATATTGCTCATCCACAAGTGAAAGTTTCTTTTGCCACCGGAGAGCATGTCAAAGTAATAGATGGTCCTTTTAACTCCTTTAGCGGAGTCGTAGAGGAAGTGAACCAGGAAAAAGGTCGAGTGAAGGTGTCTGTGAGTATTTTTGGTCGTCCGACTCCAGTAGAATTGGATTTCTCACAAGTACATAGAGAAATGGAATAAAATTAAAAGGCATTTTTAATATAAAAATGAAGGGATTTTTTATGGCAGCAAAAAAAGCAATATCTCAAGTTAAACTGCAAATTCCAGCAGGTAAAGCCAATCCGGCGCCTCCGATTGGTCCGGCCTTGGGTCAGTATGGTGTAAACATTATGGATTTTTGTAAGCAGTTTAATGCCAAGACTCAAAAAATGGGTGACACAGTTATTCCGGTGATTATTGATATTTATCCAGATCGATCTTTTAATTTTATCACCAAAACCCCTCCCGTGTCTGTTTTATTAAAAAAATTTTCAGGGATTAAGAGTGGCTCCAAGATGCCTCAGAAAGATAAAGTGGGCAGTGTGAGTATGGAGCAGATCAATGAAATTGCCAAAACAAAACTGCCGGACTTAAATGGAATCACTTTGGAATCAGCGGTTTCTCAGGTGGTGGGAACAGCAAAAAGTATGGGTTTAGAGGTTAAGGGAAATTAAGAATGACAGGAAAACAGTATAAAAGTATTCGTGAAAAGATCAATTCTGAGAAATCATACTCTGTAGAGGATGCTTTGAAGTTGGTGATGGATAATGCGGCGGCAAAGTTTGATGAGTCCTTGGATGTGTCTTTATGTTTGGGTGTGGATACGAAGCAAAGTGATCAACAGGTGCGAGGTTTTGTGGCTCTTCCTCATGGATTGGGGCGCAAAGTGTGTATTGTGGTTTTTGCTAAGGGAGAACTTGAAGAGGAAGCTAAAAAAGCGGGGGCTGATTATGTGGGGGCAGAGGATCTCATTGATAAAATCAAGGAAGGATGGATGGATTTTGATCGGGTCATTTCCACGCCTGATATGATGCCTTTGGTTTCTAAAGTGGCTAAAATTTTAGGACCCAAGGGTTTGATGCCTAATCCAAAATTAGGTACAGTCACTAAAAAGGTGGCTGAGGCGGTGGAAATGGAAAAGAAGGGAAAAGCTTCTTTTCGCGCAGATAAAAATGGAGTGATTCATAGTTCTATTGGTCGTCGTTCTATCGGTTATGAAAGTGCCAAAGAAAACTTTTTGGTGTTTTTAAAAGCTATTGTGCGAGCTAAACCTTCTTCCAGCAAAGGGGTTTATTTGAAGAAAGTGGTACTGTCTTCCACAATGGGTCCTGGTATTTTAACTGATGTAAATGAATTATAAGCTATAAATTAAAAAAGGATTGAGATGATTACAAGAGAGCAAAAAGAAACACAAGTGCAGGAATTAAAAGGGCTTTTGGAAAAGTCCAAGGCGGGCTTTTTGGTGCAATTTCAAGGTTTGAATGTGGAGCAAATGACAAAAATAAGAAAAGAGCTAAAGACCACCAGCCAGGCTGAAATGAAAATTTTTAGAAATACTTTGGTTCAAAGGGCTTTGGAGGGTCAGCCTTCCATGCAGGAACACATCAATCCCAGCTTGACCGGATCGAATGCTTTTGTTTTTGCTTTTGATGATCCTTGTAAAGTGGCGAAGGTGTTATCTAATTATGCGGCGGAAACACAGATATTAAAAATTAAAACCGGTATGATGGAGGGGACAGGTTTAAGTGTAAAAGATATAAAAGCTTTATCTGAACTGCCTTCCATTGAGATTTTGAAATCTCAGTTTTTGTCGATGTTACAGGCTCCAATGTCACAGTTTTTGAGTGTACTGTCGGCTGTTCCGCAAGGAGTTTTACGGGTTTTGGATTCTTATAAAAATGGGAAACAATAAAAAAGAAGGAGTAAAAAAATGGGAAACAATAAAAAAGAAGGAGTAAAAAAATGGCAACAATAACAAAAGAAAAAATTATTGAGCATTTATCTCAAATGCCAGTGATAGAATTGGCAGGTCTGATCAAGGATTTGGAAGAAAAGTGGGGCGTTAGTGCTGCTGCTCCAGTGGCTGTTGCCGCTGCGGCTGCACCAGCAGGAGCTACTGAGGTAGAAGAGCAAACAGAATTTGCTGTGACTTTGGCCAGTGTGGGTTCCAACAAAATTGCTGTTATAAAAGAAGTGCGTAGTCTGACTGGTTTAGGTTTAAAGGAAGCTAAAGATTTGGTGGACGGAGCTCCTAAAACAATCAAGGAGAAAGTTTCTAAAGAAGAAGCGGATACAATGAAGGCGGCTTTGGAAAAAGCAGGCGCTAAAGCGGAAGTTAAGTAAATCACTATTACTGTTGAGAGGGAGGCACAATGGCCAAATCCGCTGTGATGGCATCCAATCTGCGTTTGCGGAAAAGTTTTGGGAAGATTCGTAATGCTACAGATGTTCCTAATCTTATTGAGTTGCAAAAACAATCTTATGAGAGTTTTTTACAAAAAGATGTAGACCCGGAAAAAAGAGATAACACCGGCTTACAATCTATTTTTAAATCAGTATTTCCCATTTCTGATTATAAAGGCGTGGTGCAGTTGGAGTTTGTAAAATATATTTTACAACATCCCAGCTATGAAATAGATGAATGTCGTCAAAGAAAGATCAGTTATGCTGCTCCCATAAAAATTGTTTTAAGATTAGTGGTTTTTGATGTGCAAGAGGGTTCGGAGGAGAAAACCATTCGGGATGTGAAAGAGCAGGAAGTGTTTTTGGGAGAGATCCCTTTAATGACAGACAGTGGTTCTTTTATCATTAATGGAACAGAGAGAGTGATCGTTTCTCAGTTACATCGTTCTCCAGGTGTATTTTTTGATCATGATGGGGGCAAGGGTAATACCAGTGGAAAACTTATTTATTCTGCTAGAGTGATTCCTTATCGTGGTTCTTGGTTGGATGTGGAATTTGATCATAAAGATTTAATTTACGCCCGAATTGATCGTCGTCGAAAATTTCCTGCTACTATTTTTTTAAAAGCTCTTGGTTATACAGAGGAAGAGATTTTACAGGAGTTTTATGATCTCTCTCGTGTAGATGTTCATGTTAATGGAAAAATTTTTCGCCATATTGATATTGAAAAAATGCTGGGTCAAAGAGTGTTGTCTGATATTAAGGATAAGAAAGGAAAGGTTCTTCTTAAAGAAGGACGTCGTATTACCCGTTTGGGTGTAAAAAAAGTATTGGAAGCTGGAGTTAAAAAAGTGGAGCTGTCTCTATCTGATTTAAATGGAGCTGTTGTAGCTAAGCCTATTTTTAATAAGGAGACAGGAGAGATTATTGCTGACGTTAACACACCTATGACGGAAGAGGTATTTGAAGAAATTCGTACTCATAAAATATCTGAATTTCATTTAATCTTTTTTGATGGTTTTACTGTAGGTACTTATCTTTGCAACACTTTGTTAACAGATAAAGTATCGGATTCAGAAGAGGCTTTACTGGAAATTTATAAAAGAATGCGTCCAGGTGAACCGCCTACATTAGAAGCCGCACAATATTTTTTCGATCGATTGTTTTTCAATACTGAAACTTATGATTTAGGAGAGGTGGGGCGTCTCAAAATAAATTATCGATTTAGAAAAAAGACTCCGCTTGATGCTGAAGATGCCGGAGTTTTGAAAAAAGAGGATGTGCTGGAAGTTTTTCGTACATTGATTGATTTAAAAAATGGAAAAGGTCAGGTGGATGATATTGATCATTTAGGAAACCGGCGAGTTCGTTCTGTAGGGGAGTTGTTGGAAAATCAATATCGTATTGGTTTAGTCAGGATGGAGCGTGTGATTCGGGAAAGAATGGGAATGAAGGATTTAGACACAATGATGCCACATGATTTGATTAACGCCAAATCAGTGTCAGCTGTCATTAAGGAATTTTTTGGTTCCAGTCAATTATCACAATTTATGGATCAAACAAATCCTTTGTCAGAGATCACGCACAAGAGACGTTTATCTGCCTTGGGTCCTGGTGGTTTAACAAGGGATCGGGCTGGTTTTGAAGTGCGGGACGTGCACCCGACACACTATGGAAGAATTTGTCCTATTGAAACTCCGGAAGGTCCCAACATTGGTTTGATTGCTTCCTTGGCTACTTTTGCACGAATCAATAAGTATGGTTTTATTGAGACTCCTTATTGTGAAGTTCAGGCTAATAAGGTGAATGAAAATGTAAAATATATTTCCGCTTTGGAGGAACAGTCTCATTGTATTGCGCAGGCGGATCCACATTTCACTAATATGCCCAAGGATCAAAATGTGACTGTCAGGATGGATGGGGAGTATAAGGTGGTGAAAAAGAATGAAGTGTCTTTAATGGACGTTTCTCCGAGTCAGTTGGTGTCTATTGCTTCTTCTTTGATTCCGTTCTTAGAGCATGACGATGCAAACAGGGCTTTGATGGGATCCAATATGCAAAGACAGGCAGTGCCTTTAATGACCGCCAAGGCGCCTTTAGTGGGAACTGGTGTAGAGCGTCTGATAGCCAGGGATTCCGGAACTTCTGTTGTGTGCAAGACAGATGGTGTGGTGGAACAAGTGGATGCCAGTCGAATTGTTGTTCGTTTATTTCATAAAAAAACCGGAAAGCTTGGCGCCAGTGTGGATATTTACAATTTAACTAAGTATCAAAAAACGAATCAAAACACTTGTTTTAATCAGAGGCCTATCGTTAATGAGGGTGATTTTGTTTATAAAGGGGATGTGATTGCAGATGGTCCTGCGACAGATATGGGAGAGTTGGCTTTGGGTCAAAACATTATGGTGGCTTTTACTCCATGGGCTGGTTACAACTTTGAGGACTCCATTCTCATTTCAGAACGTTTAATTAAAGATGATGTATACACTTCCATTCACATTGAGGAATTTGAGTGTGTGGCTCGTGACACGAAATTAGGTCGTGAGGAAATTACAGAAGACATTGCCAATGTGGGTGAGGAAGCTTTGAAAAATCTGGATAATTCCGGAATTATTCGTATTGGTGCAGAAGTAAAACCTGGAGATATTTTAGTTGGAAAAATTACTCCCAAAGGGGAAACTCAGGTTTCTCCTGAGAAAAAATTATTGTTGGCTATTTTTGGTGAAAAAGCCAATGAGGTACGGGACACTTCTTTGCGCGCATCCTCCGGTGTAAATGGAACAGTAATTAACACGCAAGTATACAGCCGTGATCCTCAAGAGAAAAACGATCGCTTAAAGGAAATCATTACAGAAAAAGAAGCCAAGTTAAGGGAAAATTTTGAGATTGAAAAAAGTATTATTCAGAATAACACGATAGATGAAGTGCGGGAAATTCTAGTAGGGCAAAAAACAGTTGATGTTTTATTGAGTGATGACGGTTCAGAAGAGTTGTTGCCGTCCGGGCATAAGATTACAGATAAAGATATAGAGCAAGTGCCTTTTGATTTATTGGCTTATATTCCTTTAAAAGAAGAAGCGGTGAGTGAAAAAGTATCCAAGTATATTGAAGCGGCTAAAAATCGTTTATCCGGTGTGGAAATGATTTTTCAGGATAGAGTGGAGGCTTTGCAAAAGGGAGATGAGATGCCTCCTGGTGTAATTAAAATGGTGAAAGTGTATGTGGCTGTTAAGAGAAAGTTAAAGGTAGGGGATAAGTTCGCTGGTAGACATGGAAACAAGGGAGTTATCTCTCATATTTTACCGGAGGAGAGTATGCCTTACATGGCTGATGGCACACCGGTGGATATGGTATTAAATCCTTTAGGGGTTCCTTCCCGTATGAATATTGGGCAGATTTTGGAGACGCATTTAGGTTGGGCTGCTTATGCTTTAGGTCGTCAGTTGCAAAAATATATTGATCACTTTCAATCAGCAGAAGTTAAAAAGTCTTTATTGAAGTTTTACAAAGAAGATAAGGATATTATAAAAAAATTGGAAAAAGCGGATGATACTTCTTTAAAAAAGATTGTACATGGATTGAAAGGTGGAGTGTTTGTTTCTACACCGGTTTTTGATGGTGCCGGAGAGGCAGATGTGAAACGTTTATTAGATGATGCTTCTTTACCCAGATCCGGACAAACCATGTTGTTTGATGGTCGTACAGGGGAATTGTTCCATCGTCCGGTAACTGTGGGTATTATGTATATGTTGAAACTGCATCACTTGGTAGAGGAAAAGATTCACGCTCGTTCTATTGGACCTTATTCTTTGGTCTCTCAACAACCCTTGGGAGGAAAGGCGCAGTTTGGAGGTCAACGTTTGGGTGAGATGGAAGTATGGGCTATCGAAGCTTATGGAGCGGCTTATTGTTTGCAGGAATTTTTAACTGTGAAGTCGGATGATGTGGCTGGGCGAACTCGTATGTATGAAAGCATTGTGAGTGGAGAAAATATTTTAGAGCCTGGTATACCGGAGTCCTTTAATGTTCTTATTAAGGAATTACAAAGTTTGGGTTTAAATGTGGAACTAGTGGAATCAGATTATTTAACAGAAACGCCTAAAAAGCCAATTGAACAACACTAATAAAAGGAGTGTGGAGTGAGAGATTTACTAAATTTTTTTGATAAGCCAAAAGATCCTTTGGCTTTTAATAGTGTCAAGGTGGCTTTGGCTTCTCCTGAGGTGATTCGTTCATGGAGTCACGGAGAAGTTCGAAAACCGGAAACAATTAACTACAGAACTTTTAAACCTGAACGGGAAGGGTTGTTTTGCGCAAAAATTTTTGGACCAATTAAGGATTATGAATGTGTTTGTGGAAAATACAAGGGAATGAAATATAGAGGTGTGGTTTGTGAGAAGTGTGGTGTAGAGGTCACGAAGTCCAAAGTTCGGAGGGAGCGTATTGGTCATATTAAACTGGCGACTCCTGTTGCTCATGTGTGGATGTTAAGATCTTTACCCAGTCGAATTGGTGTTTTATTGGACATGAATTTTAAGGAAGTGGAGCGTGTGCTTTACTGTGAGTCTTATGTTGTGTTGGATCCAAAAGATACGGATCTTAAAACAGGTCAGCTATTGTCAGAGTCAGAATATCAGGCGGCTCAAACCCAGCATGGCCCTCATTTTACAGCAGGTATTGGTGGTGAAGCTGTTCGGGATTTATTGAAAGATTTGGACTTGGAATTTTTATCCAGAAAACTTCGCAAGCAGTTGAAGGAAACAAAATTAATTACTTTAACAAAAAAACTGACAAAGCGTTTGAAGGTGGTGGAAACTTTTTTATATTCCACTAATCAACCAGAGTGGATGATGATGGAAAATCTACCTGTAATTCCTCCTGATTTGCGACCTTTGGTGCCTTTGGATGGCGGACGTTTCGCCGCTTCTGATTTAAATGATCTGTATCGTCGGGTGATCAATCGGAATAATCGTTTAAAAAAATTGCAGGAGTTAAATGCGCCGGAAGTAATTATTAGAAATGAAAAACGCATGCTTCAGGAAGCAGTGGATTCCCTATTGGATAATGGTCGTGGAGGTAAAACTTTCACTAGTGCTAACAAAAGACCTTTGCGTTCTTTGAGTGATATGTTGAAAGGAAAGCAAGGTCGTTTTCGTCAAAATCTTTTGGGAAAACGTGTGGATTACTCTGGTCGTTCGGTAATTGTCGTTGGGCCGGAACTACGTTTGCACCAATGTGGTTTACCTAAGACAATGGCTTTGGAATTGTTCAAGCCTTTTGTGTACAACAAGTTACAGGAAAGAGGTTTGGCGGTTACCATCAAGCAAGCGAAAAAATTAGTAGACGAAGAGGATGTAGAGGTATGGGATATTTTATCAGAGGTGGTGAAAGAGCATCCTGTGCTGTTGAATCGGGCGCCGACTTTGCACCGTTTGGGTATTCAGGCTTTTGAACCTGTGTTACACGAAGGAAAGGCTATTCAGCTACATCCTTTAGTGTGTACTGCTTTTAATGCGGACTTTGATGGTGATCAAATGGCAGTTCATGTGCCTTTATCTATTGAAGCGCAGACAGAAGCTCGTGTGTTGATTATGTCCACCAACAATATTTTAAGTCCTGCTCATGGTAAACCTATTATCAACCCCACACAGGACATTGTGTTGGGTATTTATTGGATGACACGTATTCGTCCGGGTGCCAAGGGATCAGGTAAAGTTTTCTCTGATTCTCAAAGTGTTATCTATGCTTATGAAAATGGTTATGTGGATTTGCAGGCGGCAATTAAGTGTCGTATTAGAGGCAAGCTATTGGATATTTCTGTAGGACGTGTATTACTCAGTGATGTGATTCCTCATGAGGTGCCTATTGAATCTTATAACAAGCAGATGAACAAGCGCTCGTTGGAGGAGTTAATAGATAAAACTTTTCGTTTATGTGGTGGCAAGCCCACAGTGTTATTGGCGGATGCTTTGAAGAATTATGGTTTTAAATATTCCACGTTGGCGGGTATTTCCATTTGTATAGATGATTTGGTGATCCCAAAATCCAAGGAAACTTTTTTGAAAAAAGCTCGTGAAGATGTAGATGTGATTCGTGGTCAGTATGATGAAGGTTTAATTACAGATAGTGAGAGGTATAACAAAGTAGTGGATATTTGGACTCAATGTGGTGACAAGGTGGCCAAGGAGATGATGAGTAATTTAGAAAAAGAGACCTTCACTTTAAAAGATGGAACGAAGATTGAAGCGGACAGTTTTAATTCTGTATTTATTATGGCGGATTCAGGTGCCAGAGGATCGGCGGCTCAGATTCGTCAGTTGGCTGGTATGCGGGGTTTGATGGCCAAGCCTTCTCAGGAAATTATCGAGACACCGATCACGGCGAACTTTCGAGAGGGTTTAACGGTTCTGCAATATTTTATTTCTACGCATGGAGCACGGAAGGGACTAGCGGATACCGCTTTGAAAACAGCTAACTCCGGTTATTTGACAAGGAAGTTAGTGGATGTCGCACAGGATATGGTTATCACAGAGAGGGATTGTCATAGTCAGGAGTATGTGGAGGTTTATGCGCCTTTAGATGGCAGTGGTTTTAATCAATCTTTAAGTGATCGTGTTTTGGGAAGAACAACTTTTGAAGATATTAAGAATTTGGATAGTGGTGAAGTTGTTGTTTCTGCCGGCGAGGAAATTGATGAGTCGGTGATGGTCGAATTGGAAGCTTCAGGTATTGAATCAGTTAAAATTCGTTCGGCTTTAACTTGTAAAGCGCATCGTGGAATATGTGTAAAATGTTATGGCCGTGATCTGGCTCGTGGTCTGACAGTGAATTTAGGAGAACCAGTCGGAGTGATTGCGGCGCAATCTATTGGGGAGCCAGGTACACAGTTGACTATGAAAACTTTTCACACGGGAGGAACAGCATCCCGGTCTGTGGAACAATCAGTACATGCGGTTCGACACAGTGGAAAGGTTCATTTTGAAAATATCGTTTCTGTTGAAAATAAGAATAAAAAACAGACAGTAATGAATCGAAGTGGTGAGTTGGTGATTACAGATGATTCCGGTCGAGAAAGAGAAAGATTAAAAATACCTTATGGTTCTGTATTAAGTGCCAAAGATGGTGATCGGGTGGAGAAGGGAGCTTTATTGGCTGAATGGGATCCTTATTCCAATATTATTGTGGCGGATCGATCTGGCCATGTGAAGTTTGTGGATATTGAAGAAGGTGTGTCTTTAAGTGAGCAGGTGGATCCAGTGACAGGATTTTCAACCAAAGTGATTATTAAAAGTAAGGCTTCGGATCAAAAGCCTACTGTGACTATTGTGGATGATAATGGAGAGAGTATTTTATTTCCTGGAAAAGAGATGCCCATTTCTTATACAATTCCGGTGGGTGCCAATCTATTGGTTTCTGATGGTGATCTCATTTCAGCTGGAGATATGGTTGCTAAAATTCATAAAAAATCTATAAAAACAAAAGATATCACTGGTGGTCTACCTCGTGTGGCTGAGTTATTTGAAGCCAGAAGGCCCAAGGAAGCGGCGATTTTATGTGAGATTGATGGAACCGTGAGTTTTGGGAAAGATGTAAAAGGTAAACAAAAGGTGATCGTGACTTCCAAGGATAATGAGCAGAGGGAATACTTGATTCCCAAGGGAAAACATATTGCGGTTCGTGAAGGGGAATACATTCGAGTGGGTGAAACCATTATGGATGGTCCTAGTGATCCACACGACATTTTACACATTTCCGGCAGTAAGGCGTTATTGTCTTACTTGGTGGATGAGATACAGGCGGTTTATCGTCTTCAGGGTGTGGTGATTAATGATAAGCATATTGAAGTGATAGCCAGTCAGATGTTGAAGAAAGTGGAAGTTACAGATTCAGGAGATACTCGTTATTTAATAGGTGATCAGGTGGATAGGTTGGAGATCAAGCGTGTGAACGAACAAGTGGTTAAGTCAGGGGGTCATCCGGCGACTTATAAAATGTTGTTAATTGGAATTACCCGAATGTCTTTAAGTACAGACAGTTGGATTTCAGCGGCTTCGTTTCAAGAAACAACAAAAGTGTTAACAGAAGCGGCTGTGCAGTCCAAGACAGATAATCTTTCCGGCTTAAAAGAGAATATTGTTATGGGTCGGCTTATTCCAGCTGGTACTGGTTTAGACTCTTACAGAAAATGGAAGTTAGTGTTTGATACCAAGGAAGAGGAAGAGAAAGTATCTTTACCAGGTGGTGTAGTTGAGGCCTCACAGGATCAAACTCAGGATTCTTCTTCTGTCTCTACTGAGTAATTGGATGTTTTTAGCTCTGGACAAATAGTGAAATAAGTGTTACACTTATGTAACTATATATAAGGAGAGTGAAATGCCTACAGCTAAAAAACGAATTAATTTAACGGTGGATCATCATTTGTATAAAGATTTGGAAAGACTTCGTAAGTTTAGGAAATCCGCTTCTCTATCAGCTGTTGTTGTTAACTTGACAAAAGAAGCATTGGAGCTACAGGAAGATATTTATTTTTCAAAGATTGCTCAAAAGAGAAGAAAAGAATCTACAATATCGCATGATACACTCTGGAAAAAATAAAAATACATGTGGAAGGTTATTTATAAAAAATCTGTCCAAAAAGATTTACAGAGTATCTCAAAGGATATACAAAAAATTATAAAAAGAACTATAGAAAACAAATTAATGATAGATCCTCTGCATTTTGGCACACCTCTAAGGAAAAATCTAATAGGTTTAATGAAACTACGGGTTCGGGATTATCGTATTATTTACTCTATCAATAAAACAACAGTCATTGTTCATGTCATAAAGATTGGACACAGAAAAGAAGTATATAAAAAGTAAATAGCAAAAGTGCTGAAATAAAAAATTTAAGCCTTTCCATTATAGATTCCGATTATCATTATATTAAATTATGAATTAAGGAGTAAGAAAATGAATAAATTATGGATTTTGATTTTAAGTATGATGTTTTTTATTTCTGCTTTTAGTTATGCAGAAGAAGAAGAGTGTGATCAAGCTATAATAGATACTGGTGTAGAGCTAAGAGAATCTTATGACCAAGCCCGTGAATCTTTACCGGAATATGGTGCTTATGACAAAGCCAAGGATGCTTATGAGAAAGCCTATAAAGCTTTACCGGAGTGGCAGGCTTATGAAAAAGCTCAGGATGCTTATGACCAAGCCCATGATGCTTTACCGGAGTGGCAGGCTTATGAAAAAGCCAAGGAGGCTTATGAAAAAGCTGATGATGCTTTACCGGAAAGACAGGCTTACAAGAAAGCCAGTGCTGCTTATGATAAAGCCCGTGAATCTTTACCGGAGAGGCAGGCTTATGAAAAAGCCAAGGATGCTTATGATAAAGCCCGTGAATCTTTACCGGAGAGGCAGGCTTATGAAAAAGCCAAGGATGCTTATGATAAAGCCCGTGAATCTTTACCGGAGAGGCAGGCTTATGAAAAAGCCAAGGATGCTTATAATCAAGCCGAGGATGCTTATTATGCCATACCCCATTATGCCACATCTCATCCGGACAAAGAGGAGATTAAGGACAAAGCTCGTGCAGACTTAGCTCGTGAAACTTTGAACAAAGCCAAGGATGCTTACTACAAAGCTCAGGAGGCTTATGACAAAGCCAAGGATGCTTTATATGGTGCTTATGAGAAAGCCAAGGATGCTTACTACAAAGCTCAGGATGCTTTACCGGAATATGGTGCTTATGACAAAGCCAAGGATGCTTACTACAAAGCTCATGATGCTTTACCGGAATATGGTGCTTATGACAAAGCCACGGATGCTTACTACAAAGCCCGTGAATCTTTACCGGAATATTATAAAAAAGCTCGTGATGCTTATGACAAAGCTAAGGAGGTTTTATTACCGGAAAGACAGGCTAAGGAAAAAGCCGAGAAGGCTTATGATCAAGCCCGTGATGTACCGGAGAGGCAGGCTCAGAAAAAAGCCTGGCAGGCTTTGGACAAAGCCCATGATGCTTTACCGGAACTTCAGGTATCGAGGTCTTTTATGGAAGCAAATGCAACATGTATCAATGAAATAAAAGAAGCTTATGAAGAAAGACAACAGCGTTTAAGTCGAAGTCGATCGAGCGGGCCAAATCAATCAAGTTCATCTTCCAATAGTGGAAATTCTCAGGGAAGCAGTTCTGGAAGCAGCGGCAAAGGCATTCGATAATTTTTTATGCTTAAGAAAATATCTTTGGTTTGAAATTTTTCTTGTTAATAATATTGGAGCTATTGCCAGTTGCTCTAATTACAAACAAACCCTTTTTTTCCGCATACTGTGCGGAACCTTGATCCGCTTTTAAATAAGCCACAGTTCCATATATTGTTTTGCTTTTATAAATTGGTTTCCAGGTGGTAAACTTATTGAGTTTATAAATAAAATCTTTTACATTATGAAGGTTAAGTGTAGTTTTTACTTCCACTAAAACAATCTCTTCTCCATTACTGGCTAATATATCAATCTCTCAGTTTTCTCCCTGGTGTTGTCCTTTCACGTTCATGGCAGTATCATCCACTCTTATGTTTTTTCGCTCCAAAAGCTTTAATAAATCCCCTTCCACTAAAGTTTCCATTAATTTCCCCCACTGGGTGGTAAATAGAGCTTCTGCTTTTTTTAATCGTCGATCTGTTTCTTTCATACGCCGGTCGGTATCTTTTTGACACTTCTTTTAATATCTGCCATATTTCTTCAGCTGGATTTGTGTGTTGCTGTGTTTTACTCATTTTAGGATTGATTTAACAATAGCATAAATACTTTGTTTTTTGTACTAGCAAATTTCGTTCCCCTGAAAAATCTCTCAGGAGACTTTTCAGTTTCGAGCTTTTCAGGGCTCTTCAAGTTTTTCAGTTTGAGGACTTTTTAGGACCTTTCAAGTTTTAAGTGTTTCAACCTTTCAAGGGTTTCTTAATTTATGATCTTTTAAGAGGAAAAATACGGATTTCGAACTAAAGTGCGAAATCCATACATATCAAGCTATGTGATTGCCAATGAAATCTAAAAAGGGTAATTATATTTAATACTTTGAAAAATTAATATGTTCTTTTTATGAAGAACATTTTTTATAGAAATATTTCATTATGGTTGAAGTAAAAAATATTTGTAAAAACTATTATAGGGCAGGTCAAAAAATTCCTGTGTTAAATAATGTGGATTTTTCTTTGGCACGTTCAAAAACACTGGCAGTAACAGGGCCTTCCGGGAGTGGTAAAACCACTTTGCTATCTCTTTTGGCTGGTTTGGAATCCCCTGATAAAGGAAATATTTTTATTGATAATCAAAATATCTCCATTATGAATGAATCTCAAAGGATGGAATTTCGTCGGCAAAATGTAGGGATTGTTTTTCAGCAATTTCATTTAATGTCTCACCTGACAGCACTGGAAAATGTTTGTCTTCCCTTGGAAATCGCCGTTGATACCAATGTTCAACAGAAAGCTGCTGTACAACTGGAAAAAGTTAAGCTTTCTCATCGTCTTAATCATTTGCCGGCTCAGTTAAGTGGCGGAGAATGTCAACGAGTGGCCATTGCCAGAGCCAGCGTCAACAAGCCATCACTTCTGCTGGCAGATGAACCCAGTGGTAATTTGGATAAACAATCTGCCATCGAAGCAATGGATTTACTCTTTTCACTGGTGAAAGAAAATAAAATGACCCTCATCTTAGTCACACATAATCTGTCTTTAGCCAGTCTCTGTGATCATCAGATCAATCTGGAAAATACGTAAATGATCAAATTTGTTTTTAAAGAGCTAAAAAACCATCATCGTTTTGTGTTGTTTTTTGTTCTCAATTTATCTTTAGGATTATCTGGTTTTGTTGCTCTGGATTTTTTTAAACACTCTTTGGATAATGTTTTAAAAGAAAATTCCAAGGCCATATTAGGAGGGGATTTAGCTGTTTCTGCCCGCCGGCCATTAACAAAAAAGGAAATGCAAATTGTTAAGCAATCAGCTGGTGGTGAAATAGAAAAGGCAAAAATTGTTCAAATGTATTCCATGCTAGCAGGGCCAAATGGGAATAGTCGTTTAGTACATGTTCAAGCAATTACAAATAACTATCCTTTTTATGGAAGCTTTCACTTTCAATCTGTTTCGGCTGGCTCTGAAACATCTATTCACAAAAAGCCTGTGGTTTGGGTTTATCCTGAATTGTTGGGACAGTTGAATTTAAAAATAGGAGATGAAGTATCTATTGGTAAACTCTCCTTTCGTATTGCTCATGTAGTTGAGGATGATCCAGCAGGGAACTTAACCAATAGTGTAGCACCGCGGGTGTATATTTCTCAAAAGTATCTACCTCAAACGCAATTGCTTGGTCCTCATAGTTTTGCCTGGCATTCTTATATTTACAAAATTCCGAATAAAAATATTTTTCAACTAAAAAAAATAAGTAAAAATATTTTTTTACAACTGAAAGATCCTGGTTTGCGGGTTTATACTCATCAGTCTGCTGGTGAAAATGTTGCAAGATTAACTGATTACTTAAATGACTTTTTATCTTTGGTAGCTTTGTGTGCTTTGATGTTAGCTTTCGTGGGTATGGGATTTCTCTTGTATTCCTATTTAAAAATAAAAGTGAAGGAGATGGCTATTTTAATGACCTTAGGCTTGAGCCGTTTAAAAACTTTTTCTTTATATTTCTTACAAGTCATTATTTTAGGTGTGATCAGTTTTTTCATAGCTCTACTATTAGGAGTTGTTTTATTTATTTCTTTAAAACCTGTATTTGCTGGTATGATACCTCTTGAAATTCATTTTCGTATGGGTACTTTGGGGATCTCTGTTTTATTAGCGGTGTTCATTCCTGTCTTGGTGAGTCTGCCTTTATTTTTGCATATTCGAAATATTAAAACATCAGTTCTATTGCGTGAGGATACGAGTAAAAAAAATAAATTTTCTTTTATTATGTGTTTAAGCTTTTTATTTAGCTTATTTGGTTTTTGGATTTTGGCAGTAGGGCAATCTCATTCTTTTTATATGGGGAGTATCTTTACTATATTATTTTTATTCGCTGGGCTTTTGTTATTTGGTGGTGGCTGGCTGATCTTATTTATTTTAAATCGTTATAATAGATCTTCTTCCCCTATTTTGTTTTGGTCTATTCGGGATCTTTGTCGTTATCGCACTAGTTCTTTGGTGTGTTTTTTATGTCTATCTTTGGGCATATTGCTTTTAAATCTTATTCCACAGATTCAACAATCTTTATTACAAGAAATAAAAAGCCCGGAAGCTTCCAGTTTTCCCAGTCTTTTTTTATTCGATATTCAGGAACACCAGGTAGGACCTCTAAAAGAAATATTATTTAACAGGGAAGTAAAAGATTTTACTATGATGCCCATGGTGAGAGCCCGATTATTGTCAATCAATAATGTAAAATTTGATAAAGGTGAAGGAATGAATACAAAACGACTGACACGTGATAGAGACAACGAAATGCGCTTTCGAAACAGAGGTTTTAATTTATCTTATCGCAGTTATATGTATGAAACAGAAAAAACATTAAAAGGTGAGGAATTTAAGGGAGTCTATCAGCCTGGAAAACTTAAACATTCCAAAAAGCAAAATCTGTCTTGGATTTCTATAGAAAATCGTTTTGCCAAAAGATTAGGTTTTCAGATAAATGATGTGTTGGATTTTGATGTCCAAGGGGAAAGTGTAAAAGGCATTGTTAAAAATATCCGGAAAGTGAAATGGCACACTTTTCAACCTAATTTTTTTGTGTTGTTTCAAGAGGGAATTTTGGAAAAATTTTCTAAAACTTATGTGGCCACTTTACCTGGTTTTCCGGATAAACAGACTGCGCACATTCAAAACTCAATTGTATCTCAACTACCTAATATTTCTATTGTGAATATCAAAAGGGTAGCTAATAAGGTGTTTGCTTTGTCGGAGCAAATCACAAAAGCTTTACAAATTATGTCTGTGCTTTGTCTATTGCTTGGTTTTGTTGTTTTGTATTCTGTAGCTTCACACCATGTTCAATCCAGAAAAAAAGACATTGCTTTGTTTAAAGTGTTGGGTTTATCTGTTTTAAATTTGCATAAGTTATTTTTATATCAATTTGCTTTTATTACTTTGGCGGCTGGAGGTTTAGGTCTGATGTGTTCTTTAGGAGTGTCCTATATTTTGTCAGTTGTATTTTTTCATTCTGCATGGGCTTTTTCTCTTTACCTTCCTTTAGCAATTATGTTTGGAGCCATGTCATTAGCTTGCATATTAACTTATTTTTCAACGAAAAGAGCTGTTCATACACCTGTCAGATCTTTATTTGAAAATTAATCGTATTTACTGGCTCTCTTGCGAACGCGGGAATCCAGTTAACTAGATTCCTAAATATATCATAATTTTAAGAAAATATTTTTGGTTTAAAATTTTTCTTATTAATAATACTGGAGCTACTGCCAGTTGCTCTAATCACAAATAAACCCTGCTTTTCTGCATACTGTGCTGATCCCTGATCCGCTTTTAAATAAGCAACTGCTCCATACACTTTGTCACCTTTATACTTTGGTTTCCAGATGGTAAACTTATTTAGTTTTTCCATCAATTCATTCACATGTTGAAGTTTGAGTGTGGTTTTTACTTCCACTAAGACAATTTCTTCTCCATTACTGGCTAAAATATCGATCTCCCAGTTTTCTTCCTGGTGTTGCCCTTTCATGTTCATGGTAGTGTCATCCACTTCAATATTTTTTTGTTTGAGTAGTTTTAACAAATCTCCTTCAACCAAGGTTTCCATCAGTTTTTCCCATTGGGTGGTAAATAAAGCCTCTGCTTTTTTAAGTCGTCGATCTGTTTCCTTCATTCGCTGATCGGTTTCTTTCATTTGTAGAACAGTTTCCTGTACTATTCGTTTAGTTTCTTTCATGTATCGATCAGATTCTTTTTGGCTTTTGGACACTTCTTTAAGAATCTTCCATATTTCTTCTGCTGGGTTTGTATTATCTTGTACTTGTTTACTCATTTTTATCTCCTTTTGGGATTAGTTTAACGATAGCATAAATTCTTGATTTTATGTACTAGCAAATTCCGTTCTAAATAATATTTACAGGTATAAAGAATAAAAAATAGTCATTCCCGTGAAAACGGGAATCCAACTGACTGGATACCTGCTTTCGCAGGTATGACAGATAAGCAGGTATGACAGATAAGCAGGGACAGGAATCCGAACCTGGATGCCTGCTTGCGCAGGCATGACGATTTTCACAGGGAATTACTCTTTTCAAGAGATAAAATACGAATCTCGTATTTTTATTCGAAATTCGTTTATTTTTTGGAGATTCTTTTTGAAAAGCTATCTGTGAGCTTAGGATATTTAAAAGAAAATCCAGTGCTTTGTATTTTTTGACAGGAAACTTTTTGTCCGTACAGCAATATCTCTGACATTTCTCCCAGAATAAGTTTTAACATGAAAGCAGGGGCAGGAAGTAAAGCAGGCACTTTTAAAGCTTTGGCTAATTCTTTGGTAAATATTTTATTAGTAACCACTTCAGGAGCCACAGCATTGTATACTCCCTCCAAAGGTTGCTTCAGTCCATGTATATAGATGTTAATCAAATCTTCTATATCGATCCAACTGATAAGCTGGCGTCCACTGCCTAACATACCTCCCAATTTGAATTTAAACACTGGGAGCATTTTTTGTAGAGCTCCTCCTTTTTCTGATAGCACCATTCCCAAGCGAAAGATCACTTTTCGACAGGAGGGAGGAACCTGAACAGCTTGCTCCCATTCCACACACACATCAGATAAAAAACTTTTACCGGCTGGATCTATTTCTGTAAAAACTTTTGTTTCATTATATCCATAAAAAGTCACACCGGAGGTAGAGATAAAAACTTTTACAGAATCTTTTAAAGTATAACTCAGCTTGGATAATTGTTTTGCAGTATCTACTCGGGATGAAATGATTTGTTTTTTATAAAATGTGTTCCATCTATTATCTGCCACTCCGGCACCTGCCAGATGAATAATGGCAAATAAATCAGATAGTTTTTTTATAGTCTCTATGTCATTGAGTTCATTCCAGGAAAGAGTTTCATAAGGAAAAGCAGTTTTCTTTTTGTTTCGAGTGAGTAGAATAATTTCATAGCCCTTTTGCGCTAAAGCCTGACATAAGGCTGTACCTATTAAACCCGTTCCACCTGAGATCAACACCTTCATTTTATATCTCCGTCATTTCTGAGCAAGTATGACAACTGTGAAGGTTAATATATTAAAATAATCTGATTTGTTCAATATCTTTTAATTGTTTAAAAATTAAGAACAGGCGATCCAACCCTAGAGCAATGCCACTGGCCGGAGGCATTCCCTGCTCCATCTCGTTTAATAAATCATGATCCATGGGTACTTCCTGTTTTTTATTTTTGTGTCTTTTTTGTAAATCGCTTTGAAAACATTGATGTTGTTCTTTTTTAATAAAAACTTCATCAAAAGCATTAGCTAGTTCTATGCTTTTCCAAAAAAGCTCAAAACGATTGGCCCAACCTTCGGCATTGATACGGGCAAAAGCTCTTTGAAAAGGAGGATAATCATAGATCACTAAAGGAGTATCCGTGTTTAATACCGGTTCAATGCCGTTTAAGAATAACAAATAAAATAAATCGTTGATATCCTGTGTAGTTGAAAAAGGGATCTTCATTTTTTTTAACTGCTGAATAAAATCTTCTCTGGAGGAGTGAGGAGTGAGATCCATATTCAAATGTGTTTGAAATAATTCTTTCATACTGATTTTTTGCACTGTCATTTTTTTAAATTTATTTTTATTTATAGCGGAGAATTTTTTGGATAGAAAATTTAATAAAAAGCTTAAGTCTGCTATTAAAGTATCCAAGGGGGCATAAGCTCTATACCATTCCAGCATATAAAATTCTGAATGATTAAGAGGACCGGATTCATTATTCCTAAAACATTTTGCAATTTCATATATATCTGTCCAGCCTCGACAGAGGAGTCGCTTTAAATGCATTTCAGGACTGGTGATAAGAAATTTTTTTTGTAAGGCTTTTAGATTAGTATAAGTTTCTATTTTTTGCTTTTTTTTGGTGTTTTTGTGTGTTGTGCAGTCAGGATTTTCTGATTCACTAAGTAAATTAAAAAACTGTGTTTCAAAGACATCTATCCCCGGTTCTGTTCCTGGACATTGAACAATAGTGGGAGTTTCCACCCTTTGCAGATTTAATTTTTGTAAAGCCTCTTGTACCCACTGTAAAAACAGTGACCAGTCTTTTTGTATGTTTAATTTTTGTGTTCGTTCTAAAAACTCAAAGAGAGGTTTATCTTTACAAGTTGCAAGTAAAATCACTTTTTGAATATTTTTTATTTCCCATTTATTTTCAGTATATTTTTTTATTGTTGGTTGATTGGGGATCTGTATTGATAAAGAATCTCCTGGTTTTAACAGATTGTTTATTTGTTTCCATGACACTTTTTGAATGGTTTTACTTTTATTTTTATACATGTTATTGGGTCTGGGATGATCAAATAATAAATAACAATTGGAAGAAGGTGTGCATTTTAATTCATAGGATTGTCCGGCAAGAGTGAAAGTGGAAGGAGTACAAACAGTCAACTGGCCTCCCAGCCATTGGTCATCATATTTTTGTTTATTAAAAAAAACATGTAGAGAACAGGAGACATTAGGAAGAGGGGAATAGATACAGTTTTTAATTAATTCCTGTCGGGTTTTCATTCTCCATGTGTTATATGACTACTGCTTGTCAGTCAAATTCTGTGTGGCAGTTTGATGAATAACTTAAGGTACTGAGCTTAGAGGTTATTAGTGCTGATCTGCACAATCATTAAAATATCCATGACAAACAAAACTACAGGAATTAAGAAAGAGTGAATTATGCCAACAATAAATCAAACATCTTTTGTACATCGTCATTTGGGATCCAATGAAGATGAAATAAACTCTATGCTTCAGGCATTGGGAGTTGGTAGTATGGACGATCTCATAAAGCAAACAGTGCCAGAGGAAGTCTTGAATATACAAAAACTAGAACTTCCACGTTCTTTAACAGAAGCCAAACTCATAGAACATTTGCGTGGGAAAGCTGGCAAAAATAAAGTATTTAAAAACTATATTGGACAAGGATATTTTGAATGTTTACCTTTGTCGGTGACGAATCGAAATATTATTAAAAACCCTGGGTGGTATACTTCTTATACCCCTTATCAGGCAGAATTGGCACAAGGTCGCCTGGAAGCTTTGTTAAATTTTCAGACAGTGGTTTCTGATTTGACAGGAATGGACTTATCTAATGCTTCTTTGTTGGATGAGGCCAGTGCTTGTGCGGAAGCCATGACAATGGCTCTTAATATTCGCAATAATTCAGAACAAGCTTGTTTATTTGTAGATGAAAATACATGGAACCAAACATTGGCTGTTTTGGAAACTCGTGCAAGTTCTTTAAACGTTAATATTAAAAAAGGTTCTATATCCCATCTAAATTCTGAAAACGAGAAAGACTTTGAAAAAATATTTGCGGTGTTTTTTCAGTATCCTTTTGCAGATGGCTCCTTATCTGATTTGAGACCTATTTTCAAAGAACTAAAGAAAAGAAATATTTTAATTATAGTAGCTACCGATTTATTAGCTAATTGCTTGATCGAGCCTCCATCTGCATTAGGAGCGGATATTGTTATTGGTTCCGCCGGTAGATTGGGAATGCCTTTGATGTACGGCGGACCTCATGCCGCTTTTTTAGCGACTAAAAAGGAGTTTAGTCCATTTATTCCCGGTCGTATTGTTGGCGTCTCCAAGGATCGTGATAATAAAAAAGCTCTTCGATTGGCTTTACAAACGAGAGAACAACATATCAGAAGAGAAAGAGCCACCAGTAATATTTGCACTTCCCAGGTGTTACCAGCTGTTTTGAATTCTATGTATGTTGTTTATCATGGTCCTGAAGGCTTAAAAAATATTGCTCTCTCCATTCATGAACAGGTGAAGTATTTATATAAAAATTTAAAAAAATTAAATGTGAATATTTTAAATTCTACTTTTTTTGATACTCTCACTATTCAATTAAGCTCGGAACAAAAAGATCAAATAAAAAAAATATCAGAAAGTAAAGGTGTTAATTTCGGCTACAGTACGGATCATAAAATAAATATCTCTGTGGGTGAGGGCAGAGGTGAAGAGGATATGGATGAATTGATTGAAATTTTTAAAATATGTAAAGGGAATAATCTAAGTTCACAAAGTGTTTCATCAAATAAAAAAAATGAAACGATTGGCATTCCTGAATCTCTTAAGCGAAAAAGTTCTTTTTTAGAACATCCTGTTTTTAACAGTTATCACTCAGAAACAAAGTTGATACGTTACATTCATCATTTACAAAGTAAGGATTTGTCTCTAGTGCATTCCATGATTCCATTAGGTTCTTGCACAATGAAACTCAATGCTACAACAGAACTGCAATCTATGACCTGGAAAGCTTTTGCTGATATTCATCCTTTTGCTCCTGTGGATCAAGTGGCAGGCAGTTTGGAAATTTTTAAAGAATTGGAAGATTTTTTATGTGAGATCACAGGTTTTTCTGCTGTTAGTCTGCAACCTAATGCCGGTTCACAAGGAGAGTATGCAGGTTTGATGGTATTTCGTAAATATCATGAACATATAGGTGAAGAGAACAGAAATGTTTGTCTTATTCCTGCTTCTGCTCATGGCACTAATCCGGCGAGTGCCAAGATGGCAGGATTAAAAGTGATTATTGTGAAATGTGATTCCTCAGGAGGAATTGATCTAAAGGATTTGCAAGAAAAAATAGAAAAAGTTTCTAAAAACCTTTCCTGTTTGATGCTGACCTATCCTTCCACTTGTGGAGTATTTGAAAAAAATATTCCTGAAATGTGTGAATGGGTTCATCAACATGGAGGTTTAATTTATTTTGATGGAGCTAATATGAATGCTTTGACCGGTCTTTGTCGTCCGGTTGATTTAGGTTTTGATGCCGGTCATCTGAATTTGCATAAAACCTTCTGTATTCCTCATGGAGGCGGTGGCCCGGGTTCCGGACCTCTTGGAGTTAATGAAAAGCTCAAACCTTTTCTCCCTTCGCATCCCTTTATAAATAAAAATTCTAAATGTTTGAGTGTATCTGCCACTGTGTATGGAAATCCAGGGGTTTTATCTATTCCTTGGGCCTACATTCGTATGATGGGTTATGAGGGATTAAAGCGGGCTAGTCAGTTGGCGATATTGAATGCCAATTATATCGCCCATAGGTTGAAAGAATATTATAAAGTTCTTTATACCGGTCAAAATAACAGAGTGGCTCATGAGTGTATTATAGACTTTAGAAAATTTAAGTATTCCTGTGGTATTGAAGTTGTGGATATTGCTAAAAGATTGATGGATTATGGTTTTCATTCTCCTACCATGTCCTGGCCGGTGCCTGGGACATTAATGATTGAACCTACAGAAAGTGAAGATAAAGGGGAAATAGACAAATTTTGTGAAGCAATGATTTCTATCCGAAAAGAAATTGCCGAAATTGAGAGTAAAAAACAATCATCCAAAAATAATTTATTAAAAAATGCTCCTCATACTGTTCAAAATCTTTGTCAGGAAGAGTGGAATTTTCCCTACTCTAAACAAAAAGCTTGTTTCCCTGTAAATTATCTATATAAGAATAAATTCTGGCCATCTGTTTCCAGAATTGATGAAGCGTATGGAGATATTAATTTATTTTGTTCATGTCCGGCTATTGAATCGAACACTTAATAGAGGGTGTATGTGTATAAATTGTTGAAATGGTGTAGATTTTATTCATTACCTATTTTATCTGCTATACTGGCTGTCACCAGCTTTATTCCTTTTTCCCCTTGGGCAATATTTTTTTGTTATACTCCATTATGGTTTTTTGCTCTTCAACAAAAAAAATTAAAAACCTTATTGATAGGTGGTTGGTTATGTCAGTTTTTTATAACCTTTGGAGGTTTTAATTGGGTGATTTATACCATTAATGAATTTGGTGGTTTTTCACAGCCTCTGGCTATTTTATTTTTTTTAGGTTTTTGTTTATTTGCCAACTTACATATTCCACTGTCTCTAGCTCTTTGGTTTTTGTCTAAAAAATATTTACAGCGTATTAGAGGATCATCTAAAGATTCTATTTTTATTTATCTGCTATTGCCTGTGTACTCTGCTTTATGCATGGAATATTATCCAATGATTTTTGATTGGCATTTTGGTTATACTTGGTTTTTTGCTGATTTCCCGGCAGCTCAGACAGCTGAGATATGGGGATTTTCTTTTATTAATACCTTAATTCTTTTTTCTTCTCTGCTTTTTTTATTTATGCTGAAAAATTTTTATTTAAAAAAACTTTTAATATTGTCAGCTCTATGGTTACTTTGTTTTTTTAGCCTTCATTTTTGGGGTGAATACTTGCAGAAACGCTGGCCACAGCCAGATAGTACAGCAAAGGTGTTACTGGTTCAACCAGGTAGTGAAAATAGAGCAAAACTACAAAAAAAATACAGAAAAGATATTCGTCCAATTTTAATGGATAATTTAATTAAAGAAACAAGAAAACATTTTTCCACAAAAAAGAATTTTGCAAAAAATAAAATAGATTTTATTTTATGGCCAGAGAGTGCTTTCCCATATTTTATTAATTTAAAAGGTAGTACCGGCAAGTCACTCATTAAAAAGTGGACGAATCGTTTTGATATCCCTTTAGCTCTGTCGGCTACTCAGATTAACAATAAACATGTTACAAATTCTTTTTTTATATTTAATAAAGACGGGACATTGGTGCAGTCCCCTTATAATAAAATGATTTTAATGGCTTTTGGGGAGTATCTGCCTGGGGAGAGTTGGTTGCCGCTTAACAATTGGCTTTCTTATTATGGTTCTTCTTTTCACAGAGGTGATGGAAACAACAAGATACAGACTTTAAATGGACTTAGGCTGGGGATACAAATTTGTTATGAAGGTTTGTTTGATAAGCTCACAAGAGACCTCAGTCAGGAGGGAGCTCATATTTTAATCAATGTGACTAATGATTCCTGGTATGGCAAATGGCAGGAACCTTGGCAGCATTTATACATGACTCTTGCGCGATCTATAGAGGTCAGACGTCCGATGATTCGCAGTACTTTGACCGGTTTGTCAGCAGTGATTTCTGCAAAAGGCCATATTTATCATATTTCTCAAATCAACCAACCGGAAAGTTGGATTCAGGAAGTTCCATATATTGCAGATACTGTAGATAACCAAACCATCTTTGCTTCTTGGGGATTTTATATCAATAAAACTTTGTTATGGCTTATAGTGATTTTATGTTTTTTGTATTGGCTTAAAAATTGTGTTTTTTCCTTTTCAATAAAGTAAAAAATACTGGACTTAAGGCCACCGGCTTATCTTTATTAAATATTGTAAAACCACTATCCGATAATTATTTTATGAATATTATTAGACTGAATATTATCTTTCTACTGTTTTTTATTGCCTGTTCAGCTCAGCATATGAATCTATCTTTGGACTCTACAGTTCCTATGTGGACAGATCAAACACAAGCTTATTGTAACAAATTTAATCTAAACGGTTTTAATGGCATGATTACTTCTTATTTTGATACTGAGGAAAACAAATTTAATCCCAATAAAGCCAGATTGTTTTTATTGGAAATTCCTTATGAATTTAACTATCCAGATAGTAATTATATTCAATTACATTCTTTTTATGTGAAGAACAATAGAGAGGAATACAATTCCTCTCCAGTGTCTATAGAACTTTTTAATGATCAGGCTTTCAGAGTGAAGGATGTGGTTACTGCTATTGGTCATGATCTATTGGAAGATCTCGATCAACCTATCGAAGCATTCCTGCAGACATACAGTTTTATTTTGCAGGATGTAGATGGATGGCAAGGCTTATCTCTATCTGTATTTGACTCCATGAACAAACCCTTAGCCACTACAAAAGTACTCATCCCTCCTTTTTCAGCTCATCCGGATTTATTTTTCACACAAAATCATAGCGAACGACTGCTATTTGAATTACATCCCTTTTCAAAAATTTCTAATGTCAATAATAATGAGATGGCATTTTATGAAAAAGCAATAGATATATGTGATAATGCTCCAGTTGATTTGGATATGCCTCTTGCAAGAAATGCACAATCACCAAACAGAGGTGAGAGGGATAGAAATTCTGATGATCCTTTACAACAACTCATGCAGGACCTTTCTATACTTGAATAGTTTAATACTTTAAGAGTTTAATACTTTGTATCAAACTCTATACGAACAGTGTTCAAAAAATAAAACAGATATAAGTCCAGTGTCATAATATTTCATCTGGACTTGATTGTTTTTTTAAAATGCCATTAATTAAAATACATACACTTTATAATTTCACGGAGGAATTATATTCATGTTGGAAATCAGACAAAAAGATTTAACAGAAATTGAATTACTCTTGAATCAATCTATAAAAGGTTATCATTGTTTATTTGATCATAAAAAGGTGGCTCAGATTCTTAAGACACCTACAGAAAATATGGATCTCTTTAACAAACAAAATGTCAATCGTATCCAAAGTCTTTTGGCTGGTTTATTGTCCAAAAAATCTTTTTATCAAAAACAATCTTATCTTAATTCTTTAGATACATATAATTTTGAGTTATTAGTGCGTACTTATTTTCATATTGTGGATAGTACTGTTTTGGCTTCTCTAAAAGCGACTCACTGAATTTGAATTTTCCAATACATTATGTATTTCTGCAATCATAAAACTCAAACGTTCTACACGATCTTTTAGTAAAGAAACATTTTGTTTTAAAATTTGCAGACTTTTATGTTCTGAGTTTTTTGTGATCAATGAGAATAATTGATTTTCCTCAGCAGTGTCGTGTTTTTGAAAATGGTGTCTTGCGCTCATTTTGTATTCCTGTTTCTACTTTAGTTCTTCGGCAATACACTGGAAAAGCTTAAATTATGTTGATTTTTTACATGAGTTTACAGGTAATTGCAACTCATGTAACTTAACTCTGTATTGCTAATCTCTCTACGAACCATTCCTCTCTTCAATTGTGGATTCATAATACTATCGGATATATGAGAATATTCAATATGTACCAATCCAGCTAAATGTCCTAGTTCATGTATGGCCAGGCTGATAAAGTCTATTTCATGGCTTCCAATTGTCAACTCACGATCCGGACTACGGTCTTCTGTTGTTTGCCAAAAGAACAGTATTTTTAACAGAGGTTTAAATATCTCCAATAGACGATTCCAAAAAGAGTCAGTAGTAGAGCTGGCTAAAGAGCGTGATTGAGTTAATCGAGATATTGGCGTATATGCTATGTAATCAAATGAGTTGTCTTCATAGAAATAATCATGATCAATATTATTTATTGTAATATCTGCATCGTAAATATTGCCTCCAAATTTATTGCGAATCTGGGTGGTGCCTTGCTGTTTGTGGTTTAGCAATTTCATATTATTGTCTATAAAAACCATGTTGATGCCATCTCCTGAACGATCAGGGGCGCTTTGTTCAATTGAGCCCATTAATTCAAAAAGAGCTCCTTTGCCAGAGTGGTAATGCCAGGAATTGTTCCATATATCTATAGCATATTTCATATTTTTGTTAGTTGTTTCTGTAGTGCTATTGTGAATGTAGACAGGGATCGGTAGGCTTTTCCATTTAATTACATAACCTCGATCCAGACGAAAGTAGCAGTCATTTCGTTCATTACCTTCAATAGTGGGAATACCACCGCCTAATTCGGAAGAAGGACCACAGGAACATAAATAGAGTAATAATGGAACAATAAAATATAATTTCA
The DNA here is from genome assembly GCA_965226095.1 of Bdellovibrionales bacterium. Lineage (GTDB taxonomy): Bacteria > Bdellovibrionota > Bdellovibrionia > Bdellovibrionales > UBA1609 > JANQSP01. The sequence goes on from OZ245336.1 coordinate 793,167, forward strand.
TATTTTATCTTTTCGGTAAAAGAAGAGTATTTTTTAAATGAAATAAAAGATGTTTTTTTAGATAAGGGGTGAAGAATTATTGAACATGCATGGCCAGCAAAAGGCCATTGTTATCCATAAATACGGCAACTGTGGCTACAGAAGAGCCCCTCTTTTTCAGGGTATAGGTATTCATTTGGGCAATGGAAAAACCATTTTCTTGCAGAGTTTCTTCTATTTTGGCTATATAAGAATTTTGTTGTTTATATAGTTCAAGGGTTTCCATTCCATCTCGGTTTTCTTTTTGGATACTTTCGTGTGTGGGAAATAAAGAACTATAATCTCTAATAATATTTTCTACCCTATCAAAATTGGGCAAAGGTTCTTTTCCTTTTAAAATATTGAGATAATTTAATTTGCGCCTTCTCCATTTTACTTTGTATCTGGAGTTTAATAATACATGAGAAAAATTGTCTCTTATACTTGGTTTTTTGCCCACACTGGCCAGTTTTCGCTGTCCACTCAACAGATGATATATTGTTTGTTCATTATCTTTTTTATAACGTTCAAACAATTTTTTCTTTTTCGTTTCTCTTTTTTCAGAAGCTAAGCCTCTTAATGAAGGATGTTCTGCAATGGGATGGCGAGCTTGTAGAGAACGATTTTCTTTTGTTTGATTAATATTTTTAATAAAAGGTAAAAGAGCTAAACACAAACATAAGGCAACTGCTGTTGGCCATACTGTATGCCAACTGGTTTTTTCTGTTTTTTTTGTTTCTGTGGCATCATAAATGATAGGATGATTTGGAGGGTTTTCTTTTTCAATTTGGAATTGTTTATGAGAAGTAATGGAAGTAACTTTTTCTGATTCTATGAATTTTTTTTGAAGTTTTGTTTCTTCAGTTGAGTTGCTTTTTTTTTCCATTTGTATAGGTTGACGATTTGTGTTTTTGTTGAAATCATCTGATTTCTTTTTTGGATTCTTGGAATTTTGGTTTTTTTTCCAAAATTCAGTGTTTGTTCTATTAATTAAATTATCAGATTTAGAAGGCATAAAAAAATCCTTTTTTATAAATCCTGGTTTGTATCAGTGATTTATTTTACACATATATCGGCTAAAGACAGATAAATATTTAACTTATCTGGACTTTAGTAAAATCTTTAATTTTAAAGGGTCGTGAATTGTTTGATTCACTTTATGTGAATTAAGTTTAAGCTATCAATTTCCGATAAGTTGAAATGTGTCTTTTTAAAAAATGGTTTTTATTTTTTATTTTAATGGGGTTTTCCCATCTGGGTTTATCAGAGGTTTCAGCCTTAGAGGACTTGGATGAGGAATTAAATAGATTTGATGATTTATTAGAAAGTGAGGCATCTTTAAAGAGTGCTTCTGATCCTTCTTCACAGGGAAAAGCCATCGATCGCAATGACAATTTAGAGCAAAATACCTCCTCCTCTCTCATCGTATTAGCTCATGCTTATCAACAAAAAAAGGATTATAAAAACGCCGTTAGAGTATTAAGAAAGCTAAAGGATAAAGAGATCAAGGACTTGAAAGTACTCATGGAACTGGCTCAGGCTTTTAGTAGTATTTACTTTAAAACCGGTGATTTTACACATAGAGAGGATAGTGTTGCGCTATTAAATCAGATTCTGGATCAGAAAGATAAGAAATATAATGAATCAGCTCAGCTGGAAATGCTCAAGCTTTTGAAATTTAAGGCAGATGGAGGAGATAATAATTATGCTATTCTACAATTAGTGCAAAAACTAATTAGGGAATTCGGGGAAAAACCTCACTATATTAGTGATTTATGTAAGTATTTACATTTAAATGAATTTCATAAAGAGAGTATTTTTGCCTGTAGAAAGGCTATAAATAAAAATCCAGAGGGACCCCATAATTATATCTATTATGCCTGGAGCTTTAAAGATAATAAAAAAACAGAAAATCACCTGAAATCAGCCAGCAAAAAATTTCAGGAATCCTACTTTGTACAACTTCAGACGGGTGGATTTTATCTTAAACAGGAAGACTATGTTCAGGCGCTTCCTTATTATGAGCAAGCTGTATCTATTAATCCTGATTCTTTCGAAGCTCAAGTTGGACTGGCTCGCTCCTTTTTCCATACTAATGAGGAAGTAAAATCTTACAAATATTTCTTAAAAGCCTGTAAGTTGAATAAAACAGACACATTATGGCGTTTTAAACAGGCAAAATCCATACTGAATCAAAGAAGCAAGTTCAAATTAGCTAGTCAATTTGAGAATGGCATTACCAAATGCTTTTTAAATACAAAATAATGATTTTTTTATTTAATTTTTTTAAAAATTTACCGATATAATAATTTATTCATAAGGAGATAGTAATGAGTAAAATTATCTTTGTTGGTGATAGCCAGATTGATATTGAGTTTGTAAAGACTTTTGCACAGAATAATAAGTACGAAGTAGAATATTATTCCAATGAGGAGTGGGACAAACAAATACATAATAAAATACTGCCGCAATCTAATGATCATAGAAACGAGTTACAAACAACTGACAATATGATTCATTTCTCTTCTGTTAAAAATACAGTTTTTAACAGTATGGAGGATATGAAAATAGATGCTATTAAAAAAGCTCTTATTATATCCAATGGTAATGCTTCTAAAGCAGCGGGGATGTTGAAGATAGGGAGAGCCACTCTTTATAGAAAGATCAAACAATTGGATTTTGATCTGGAAGCTTTGCGGAAAATTTCTGCTGAACAAAATAGTCGTTCAGTTTTGAAAAAGAGCGCTTGATCAAATTTTAGATTATTCTTGTAGTTAATGATGGGACATAGTATTTCATAGTACTATGAAATACTTTTATTTGCAGGTATGTGTTCTGTTTTTTTGTTTTCAATTGTCCTGTTCTCACTTGACTATTGAAATGGCGCCAAATATTAAAAACACTACTTCTTTTACTCATTATAGTCATTATTTGTTGTTTGGTTTGATTGGTAAGGATACTTTGGATATGGATAAAATATGTCCAAATCAAACTATTGTTAAGGTTAAAAATTATTTTACTGGTGAAGATGTTTTGTTTATGCTCACCACTGTGGGTTTATACACTCCAAAGAGCACAAAAATATGGTGTGAGGCTCCGGTTAATCAGGAAGATTTTGAAGAAATAACATTATGAAATATTTTATCTCTATTTGTTGCTGGATATTGTTCACTTCATGTATCCATTCCATCAAGCTATATCAAGGTTATACAGATTCACAATTACCTGTGCAGGAAAAAAGAGCGTCTTCTTTCCTGTTTGGATTGATTAGTGGAGATAATATGAAAATGTGGGAGCATTGTCCTCATGGTTGGCAGTTGATTAATGTGCACCGTACAGGTGGAGATATTTTACAATCTGTTTTAACTGTAGGGCTTTATATGCCTATAGTGATAAGGTTTGTGTGTCATAATACTTCCTCTGCCCCAGTGTTAAAGGAAGAAAGTAGCTCATCTGACTCTAATGTAACACCGGAGGCTAATGTGAAAGAGGAGGTTAATGAATCACCTAACTTGGATAGTTTTCCTGAGAGTGAGGAATCATCTGAAGAGGATTTAGAGATAGAAGATAATCTGCTTGAAGATAATGTAGAGGAAGAAGATCTTTTAGAATTGGATTTATAGTCTTATTTTGTTTGTGCCACTTGTTGCTGTGGTGTTTTATTGACCTGTAAGTTGTGTAATATATCATTCAGTTTCATTCCAGCGGAGATTCTGTTGTCGTATAAAATTTGAATCAACTGTTTATCTCGTTCTGAAAATTCAGTTGGAGTAGAACTATAATCAGAATGAAATATACTGTCTGTATAGGAAGTAGAATCTTTCATGATGCCAAGGGATTGTGTTAATTCTTCGCGCAAAAGATGATTGCGCTGGCTTTGTGCCTGAATACTGTCATCAATCAAGACATAAGCTTTTACAATAATCTTACTATCATTCCAATCATTGCAGAAATATCCGGCTTGTTCTCCATGAGCTTGGACAACTTCTCTATATCTTTTTTTCCCACATGCCTCTGCAAATTCATCTTGTGTTGTGTATCGGACACTTATTGCATTATTTGGAACTGTGCCAATCGGTTGATTAGTAAATTCAATAGATAAACCGGTTAATTGAGCAAGCTCTCCTGTTACTCTTCTGACTTCATCGATATCACTTTGTGTGCCACCGTTAATATAGACTTTCAAACCACTTCCCCATCTCACTATAAAATCTTGTACTTGATTTTCTCCATATTCAGCACCGAAACCAACTTCAGAAAAATAATTAATCGCATCATGGCTGTAAGGTGTGTAATCAACAGTTGGGTCAGCTACCAGGTGCTCTTGAGGAACACGAGGATTACAAGCTATTTGCAGGATACAAATGGATACTATCGATAACAGTAGATGGCGAAACATATTCAATCTCCTTGTATGATATAGGCTAGTCTCTTGTGGTGTAAAAGAATACTGATAGCACAGAGCAAAATTTTTATTTTTTCAAAATGTCATCCTTGCTTAATGTTTTACAAATGTTTGCTGGCCTGAAGAGTGACAAGACATAATTGATCTAACAATAGTTCCGCTTTTTTCTGGTGCTGTGTAGAGCCATTAAACAGAAAAATAAAAAATATTTTGTTGGCTTGTTTGGTTTTAAAAAAACCCGCCAAGCCGGAGACACCGTTTAAGCTTCCGGTTTTAGCGTACATTTTTGCTTGCAAAGCGTTATTCACAAATCGTTTCTTCAAAGTGCCATCCTGTCCGGCGATGGCAAAAGCAGATTCAAATTCTGGCTGTAAAGGATGATGATGCCAATATTGAAATGCTTTTAATAAATGAATAGCTTGAAAACGGTTTTGACGACTGAGACCTGAAGCTTCTTTCAACTGGTACTCTGTATTTGAAATCCCAAGTTGATGTTTGAGATGTCTCTTAATTATTTTTAATCCATTGGATAAACTGCCTGGGTTTTTATTTTTCTCCACAGCTAAATTTTTCACTAACATATCCACTATAAAATTATTGGAATGCTTCATCATCATGCGGATATTTTCACTGAGTGTTTTACCTTTCCATTCCGCCAAAACACGAGCTGTGTTCGGAATCACTCCTTTGTGTACTCCACCTTTTAGTTCAATTCCTTTTTGTTTGAGAAATTCCACTGCATTCCATCCGGTCCATAAGGCTGGATAAGAAATGTTTTTATAGATCAGTTGCTCTTTATGTGAAAGTGGCATCTTCCCTGTAATTTTTAAAGATTCTCTGTTAGAGTTTTTGTGGTCTTGAATAACAATCCTGATTTTACTTTTTTTAGAACGATCATTTGTTCTGGTTTTTGTAGAATTCTTTACAGACGAAAAATACAGGGGTGAAGGATCAATATGAAGTTTTAAAGTGTGACCTGGTTGTTCTCCAGGTCGAACATAAATATTTGCTGTATTCCAGTTAAAAGATAAAGCCCCTACTGGAGCGTTATAAGGAGCTCTGGAGAATGCTTTGAGTCGGGAACTTTGTTTTTTTGAATCGAAACGACTGTCATCTACAATTAAATTTCCTTGAATAGTGCGTACACCTGTTCGGCTCAAATTATTAACCAGATTCCAAAGACTTTCTGAAACAAAAGAAGGATCCCCCCCTCCTCTTAGATAAAGATCTCCCTTTAAAATAGAATTATTGACTTTGTGTTTGGATAAAAATTCTGTTTTGAATTGTAAAGATGGAGAGAAAAGATCCAGAAGTGCAGAAGCAGTGAGTATTTTTGTCAATGAGGCAGGGTTGCGGGCGCGTCTAGCATTGAGTTCATAGAGGACAGTCTGTGGATCAGCCACTACAATGCTTAAGCTGGAAACAGGAACACCACTTTTTTTAAGTGTTTGTTTTATTTTTGCTTGTAGCATTTTACTATAATTTTTGTTTGGATTTTCAGTTTTACTGTTTTGAGTTGATGGATTGGATTCCATGGAAATAACATTTTTATCTTGTTGAGCTGTAGTTAAGTGGGGAATTCCTGTTGATAAAATGAAGATGCAAATGAGTTGTCTTGATTTAATGGAATACATAAATTAATATGTAGTCAATGCCATAAAGAAAGGCAATATAAAACATGGATAAAAAATAATGCTTCCTTTTGTTAAAAGATTTTCATTTTTGTTTTTTATTTTATTTATTTTTTTCATATCCTGTTCAGATTCCTCATCTGATATTTCCAATAAGTCGCAAAAAAAATCCACTACATCAAAACGACATATTATTATGGCCATTGGATCCGAACCGCGCACCCTGGATCCTCGGCTGGCTACGGATGCCATTGGAATGCGTTTGGTGGACTTGTTGTTTCAGTCTTTAATTCGCCTTGGTCCTCAGTTGGAAGTCTTGCCTGGAGCGGCTCGGACATGGAGTGTTAAAGATAAAGTCTATCATTTTACTATCAGTAAGGATCTGCGGTTTTCCAATGGCAGAGCCATTGATAAGCAGGATATTTTATTTAGTTTTAAAGAGTATCAGTCAGCACAATATCCTTTCTTTTCAGCTTTTCGAATTATTGACACTGTGGAAGTCAAAGAAACAGAGAAAGATTGGCTACTAAGTATTCAATTAAAAAAACAATCTCCCAAATTTTTAAAAGCTGATTTACCTGTATTAAAAATTTTACCAAAAAAAGAGACGCTTTTGGCAAAAAAAGATGTCTCCAGTCAACTCATAGGCTCTGGCCCTTTTATTATTAAGGAAAAAACTTCCCGACACATTATCCTACAAGCTCGGGGAGATGTACCAAAACCTCCTTGGGTTCAACAGGTTACTTTTAAAATTATTCGGGATGAGTTAACCCGTTTTCAAAAAGTTCTGACAGGGGAAATTGATATTGTACAATCTGATCTACCTGCGCAGAAAATCAAATGGTTTATGAATAAGAAAACAGATTTTAAGGTCATTCGTGGAGCAGGTTTGTCAGTGACCTATTTATTAATTAATTTTAAAGATCCTTGTTTGCAACAAAAGCCTGTTCGACAGGCTTTATCCTTTTCTTTAAATCGAGAGGATATTATTAAACATAAGCTGTATGGCTTGGCGATCAGAGCAGTATCGCTTTTACATCCTGAACATTCCTTTTTTAATAAAAATTTAAAGCAGGTTCATTATGATTTAAAGGAAGCAAAACGTACTTTTAAAAACTTGACACCAATCTGTCAGAATAAAATTTATACATTAAAAAGTTCTCATTTAAAATCTGTTGTGGCGCAGACTGGAATATTGGCCGCTAATATTCAACAGGCTGGATTTAAATTAAAAACGGAACATTTTGAGTGGGGGACTTTTTATGGTGCTTTAAATAGTGGTCGTTTTCAACTGGCCATTTTAAATTGGACAGGGATTGTGGATCCGGATATTTATCGATTGGCTTTTCATTCCGAAGAACATCCTCCATCAGGGAGAAATAGGGGTTTTTACACTAATAAAATTTTGGATCATTTACTGGAACAGGGTGGGTGGACAATGAATGAGGAAAAAAGAAAGAATCTGTATGATAAAGTACAGAGTGTCGTTCATCAGGATATTGCCTTTATTCCTTTGTGGCATACAGAGCAGGTGGCGGTACTTAAAAAAAATATTGTTGATTATTATTTAAGTCAGACAGGAAGTTTTTATTTCCTATTGACTGTAAAAAAGAGCAGGAATTGAGGTTTTTTTTATAGGTTGATTAAGTTTTTTCTTGCTCATTTGGATTTTCAAGGTATTATGGTGGAGTTTTTAAAGGGGGTCCAATATTATGGTCGTTATTCGTCTCTCACGTTGTGGTACGCGGCATAAGCCTAAGTATCGTGTGACAGTAGCCGATTCCCGTCGAAGCGCTACAGGGCGTTTTATCGAAATTATTGGTCAGTATGATTCACTTTGTGAAGATAAAAAAAAGGCTTTTAAACTGAATATTGAAAAGTATAAACAATGGTTATCTCATGGTGCACAACCCAGTCGCACAGTGAGTAGTTTGGCGAAGAAAGTTTATTCTGTTCAGTAAGTGAATGTGATAATTTGGAATAAGCGAGGTATGACAATGGAAGAAACAACGGTTGCTGAAATTGTTGAAATGTTGATCAAGGCTCTTGTGGATGAGCCGGACGAAGTACAGGTGACGGAAAATAAAGGCGAAAAAACGCTGGTGATTGAAGCCCGTGTAGCTAAAAAGGACATGGGAAAAGTAATTGGACGTAGTGGTCGAACCATTGATTCTCTCAGAACAATTGTTGCTGCCTGTGGAGCTAAGAGGCGGCAAAGATGTATTTTTCAAATTATTGAAGACGACGACGAATAAATCTGCTTTTTTACATTTAGGTCATATCAGCCGTTCTCATGGTATCAATGGAGAAGTGTTTATTTCTTTGCTTTGCATGGATCCAGTTTTGCCGGATAAATTGAAAAATCAAAAAATTCAACTACAAAAAAATAACAGCATTATATTAAATACGAAGGTACTTCAGGTGAGTTGTCATAAAACTGGTCTGATTGCACAGTTAGAAGGTGTTCAAAGTATTGAACAAGTGAAAGATTTAGTGGGCTCTTCCGTATTTGCTCCTAAAAATTTATTTGTTTCCACTTCCGGACAGAATATGTATTTGTGTGAAATAGAAGGATTTGAAGTGCATGATAAAAGTCGGAATTTTTTAGGAAAAGTAATGAGTTTTTCAAGCAATGGAGCACAGGATTTACTAAAGATTCAAAAGGGAGATAAAGTCTCTAATATATTTGAAGTGCCTTTTATAGAGCCACTTATTACAGAAGTGGATTCTAAAACTAAGAAGATTTTTACTGATTTGCCTTCTGAATGGCCCGACTTGGATGATGAATAAATATGTTATAATACTTTATTATGTCTGATTTTTTACATTTAATAACATCTGAACAAAGCCGTAAATTGGATCAACTTGCTCAAAGTGAATTTCATTTAAGCACTGAGACACTCATGGAGTCTGCCGGCACTTTATCGGCTGAAGATATCATTTTTCAATTTAATGAAGAGCCTGTTTTAGTTTTGTGTGGCCCAGGTAACAATGGAGGGGATGGCTTAGTGCTGGCTCGACATTTGCTTTCGTCCAGTAGGACAGTTCATATTTTTTGTTCAAAAAAAAACTCCACTCTATCGGAAGTACAAAAAAAAAGATTAAGGGATCAAGGTGTTTTAATTCAGGATCTGGAAAATATAGAGCAGATAAAAAAAACTGTGCAAGCTCATGTGCAAAAAAAAATAGTGATTGTGGATGCCATGTTTGGTGTAGGTTTATGCAGGAATGTAGAGGGTTTGTATTTGGATATTATTCATTATATCAATTCCTTAAAATCTGCATGTTCTGAGCAAATAATTAAGCCGTTTATTGTTTCTTTGGATACACCGTCCGGGTTAAATGTGGATACAGGACAAATAATGGGTATTGCTGTAAAGGCAGATAAAACACTGAGTTTCAGTTTAGCTAAACCAGGGTTTTATTTACGAAAAGGCCCTACTCATACAGGTGAAATCACAGTATTGCCTATTGGATTCCCACGATCTTTGTTATTGAAACAAGCTCATTCACATTTTTTAGTGACAGAAAAATGGGTTTCCTCTCATCTACCTGTGCGACAGGATGATGATCACAAAGCTCGGCAGGGACACTTATTGGTGCTAGCTGGCAGAGAAGGATTTTGGGGAGCCGGAGAGTTATGTGCTTTGTCTGCTTACAGGATGGGTGCTGGTTATGTTACCTGGGCTTGTAATACAGAGAAGAATTCTTCTGTATATACAAAAACTCTACCGGATGTTTTAACGCAAAATGTTTCTGATAAAAATTTATTTGAGAAAAAAACAGCCGTGGCTATTGGCCCAGGCCTGGGAACAGGCGAGTTGACAAAAAAACTTCTATTACAATTAAAAGAATTAGAAATACCAGTGGTTGTGGATGCAGATGCTTTTATGGTTTGTATAGAAGAAAATCTTTTTCCATTACCCTCTTCCTGGGTATTAACCCCTCATGCCGGAGAACTCAGTAAACTGTTTGGATTAAAAGGAGAAGATATTGATCGGGATCCTTGTTTATATGCATGTAAGGCCAGTCAAAAAACTGGTTGTCTGGTTTTGCTAAAAGGATTTTACTCTGTTTTGTCGGATGGAGAAAAATGCTGGATTATTCCAGCGGGAAATTCTGCCTTGGCAAAAGCTGGCACAGGGGATGTTTTAACAGGCTTTATTGGTGCCTTGATGGCTCGTTCTTTGAATGCTTTTTCTTCTACAGTGATTTCTGCTTTTGTGCATGGTCGTTTAGCCGAACAGTGGGTGAGTGACGGTAAGGATAAAGATAGTTTATTGGCACAGGATTTAAGAGATATTTTACCTTTTGTATTGCAAAATTTAAGAAAGTAACAGTTTTTTTTATAGTAGATAAAAATTTCCAGTGCTCATTTTTTTTAAAATAAATAAAGAAGTGATATTTAAACTACAAACTAGTGTAATAATTACACATCTTCAGAAATATATTGTGCTGTTTTTGTATTTATTGTAATTAAATTTGATTGTTTAAAAAACTTAATATATTAAATGGAGATATAAATGAAAATATATTTTCTTGTATTCATAATAACGTTCTATGGTTTTTCTACTCAGGCCAATGAATTGATAGATGTTGTAGAAGACAAAGACAGCGAGATTAATGATGTTCGGAATGTTATAAAATACAGTGAAATAACTGTGAATGATAGAGATGTCGGTGGAAATACAGCTCTACATTGGGCGTATTACAGGCGAAGACAAGATATTATAGATGTGTTATTGGCAGCAGGAGCTAATCCTAGAATCAAAAATAATTCCGGCAACACTGCTTCTGAAATAGGTTCATTCAATGGCAATGCTCATGTTAGAAGGTTAGTGGAATCCAAAAATCCCATGAAGACGACTCTAGTTAAACGACCTCTTCTATCACGAGTGAATACAGTTTTTATGGAGCTTTTACATAATGGAACTGATAATCAGGTATTACAATATTTATCAGAGCAATCATTGGATCTTTATACTATAAATAAAGCTTTACATGTTGTGATAGATAAACCTGAAGTTCTTCGAGTGATCCTGGTGATTTTATTATCGAAGGGTGGCAATGTGCATTTTGTTAATTCATTTGGTGAAAAGACACTTTTACAAAAAGCGGCGATTAAAGGAAATTTAAAACTTGTTTCCGCTTTGCTGTCTTTTGGAGCTCACCCGAATAGTCCGGTTTCTACTTTGATGGATGGTATAACAAGTGGATCACCTCAAATGGTTTCTCTCTTATTGGCTTCTGGAGCGAAAATCACAAATATAGATCAAGCTTTAGAAGAGGCTGTGCATATAGGTAAACCACAAATAGTTTCTATTGTGTTGAACACATATGTAAAGGATTATAATGGTAAAGCTGCATTGGATTGGGCTAGGAAGAATAATAAACCAGAAGTGGTTAGACTGTTGGAGAGTGCAAATGGCAAGGGCAATCGTTGTGCAAACAGTTTTTCTATATAGGATAAATGAAAAAATATTTTTCTTTAAATGAAATGAGTGATTTGGCAGAACAAACCAAAGCTTTATTTAAGAAACCACAAGTTTTATTACTGTGTGGTCTTCCTGGCACTGGAAAAACTACCTTAACAGCCGAGTTTTTAAAAACCTGGAAAGTTAAAAATCAAATATCCTCACCGGCTTTTTCTATAACAAACAGTTATCAGTTGATGGGAGACTTATATGATTCTGATCAGCACTTACAAAATAAAAAAGAAAGATCAAAAAGCATCATTCACCATGTAGATCTTTATCGTTTAAAAGATGATGAGGATTTGGAATCCACTGGTTTTTGGGATGTGTTTTCCAACAAAGAGGATCTGGTAATCATTGAATGGGCGGATAGATTAAATCAAAAATCTTTGCCGCCGAACTGGCATTATATCCAAGTAAAAATTTCTTTTGTACCCAATCAATCAGACAGGCGTTTTATTACTGTTAAATGTTTATAGGTTTTACTTCCTCCTATTTTTCAATTTCTAATTACTATGGCCATTTAAAACTGCTTTAGGTAGATCTATCACACCTTGTGTAGCTGTAGCAGATTTTTTCCATTCCAATTGTCTGAATATCTTATTGTCCAGAGCTTTTGAAACTTTTTCATAAGCCAGTGTCACATTGTTATCAAATAATATATCAGTAACTATTTTATTGCCGGTTATACCTATATATTCTGAGTTGACACTTCCGTCACTATTTAAAACTAAAGAAATAATGTCTTTAAACTGTTGAGTTGATCCTGGAAACCTTTTCCATCCTAGATCTCTGAGTTGTTCTGTATTTAAAACTTCTGAACAATATAGAAAAGCCTTACGCATATTACCATTTGTGTATTTATCGGCAAAATATATATATCCTTCAATTCCTATGTATTCTGGTCGGATATTACCTTGTTCATCCAGAATTGTTTTTTGTCTTTGTATAAAATCTGTTGTTGATCCACCGTTGAATCTTTTCCAACTCAGTTTTTTAAATTGTTCTGTACTCAATGTCAGAGAAATAATTTTGTAAGTTAACAACATATCACCATTGAAAAATTCATCTGCCAGGCGTATTTGTCCGTTTGCATATTGGTAAATATCTTTGATATTCTCTGTTTCATCCAATAGAGCTCTTTTCAAATTTCTAAAATCCTGTGTAGTACCTGTAAATTCTCCCCATTTAAGCTTTTGCTTGAGGGTTTTTCTATTCCATATTTTAATGGCAGCTGTATAAGCTAGGATCATATCACCATTGAAAAATTGATCTGCCAAGTGCATAAGACCATTCATTCCTAGGTACCTTTTGTGAATGGAGCGAGAACTATTGGTTGTTGTCATTCGTATTTCTCTGACTTTAGTGAGAGGGATATAGGAGCCTTTCCAACCTAAATTGTTAATAACTTGTTCTCCTAAGATAGCGAAAACAATGATAAAAGCTTGCTCCATATGTCCTGTTAAGTATTCATCTGCAAATTGTTTTTGACCTTCTTCACCAGTATAAATCTCTTTAATATTACCTGTGTTGTCCAATAAGCTGTGAGCCCATTTTATTAGTGACTTTGTATTATGTCTTATAAATACCCAACCCAAGGAGTGAAACTCTGTGTGGTTTAATACTATATGAACATTATTAAAGGTTCTTTTGAGACTTCCTTTATAATAATGATCTGCATAACGCATTTGCCCTGGAATATCTGTATATTCTTCTCTTAGAAAACCTTCATCATCAAATAATCGTTCTCTTGTGTGTTGAAAATCTGTTGTGGATCCTTGATATACTTTCCATCGACTTTGTCTTTTTTGAGTTTTATTTAGTATGTAAGTAGATTTTTTATAGGCAAGTGTTATATTGCCATCAAAATGTTCATAGGCCAGTTGTGCCAAACCATTGATATGTTTGTATTCTGTTTTTATATTTCCATTTTTATCCAGAATAATATTTGCCAGATTTTTGATTTCCTGTGTGGTCCCTAGAAACCTTTTCCATTTCAGTTGTTTAATTTGTTCTCTATTAAGTAGAGCATATATGGTGTGAATGGTTCTATGCATATCACCATTGAAAAATTGATCTGCCAGTAGTATATATCCCTCAATTTTTATATATTCTGGTTGGACATTACCTTGTTCGTCCAGGAGATTATCGGAAATATTTTTCAGTTCTTGTGATGAAGTGTAAAACAGTTTCCATTGAAGAAGTTGAAATTGTTCTGTACTTAAAATAACAGATATATTTGTAAAGGCTTTATGTATATTCTCTTTGTAGTGCTTATTTGCAAAACGCATCAGTCCTTTAATTCCTATGTACTCTGGTCGGATATTACCTTGTTCATCTAGGATTTTTTTAGGAAGAGCTTTAAATTCCTTTGTTGTACCGATGAATTTTTTCCATTCTAACTTATGAAATCCTCTTTTGTGGTTGGAGACAGCTGACAATTTTAAAAAAGCTGTGTTCATGTTACCATCAAAATATTCATCTGCCCATCTTACATAACCTTGTATCCCCATGTATTCTTCTCTGATTTGTCCGGTAGGTTTTGTAATTGCTTTGATCAAGTTTTTAGCTTCACTTACTGTTCCAGAAAAATAATTCCAGTTGAGCTTTTTAAAATCTGCTGTTGATAATAAAACAGACGCTGCTTTAAAGGCAAAACCCATTCTGCCGTTAAAATATTCTGTTGTAAAACGCATATATCCTCTCAATCCAGAGTATTTTTTTATATCAATTCCGGCATGTGTATGGATTTCTGTATCTTTAAAGCTCTTGGCACAGGCAGATGAACTATATGCCTTTATGGTATGAAAAAAAAGGAAGTTACAGATCAGTGAGGCTAAAGTAATAATTATCTTAATAGGTTTATATTCCATAAGTTGTACTTTCTTTGCTCCTTGGTTTCTTATATTTTATTAAGGTCAAAAATAAATGAGGTTTTTTAAATTCAAAAAATCAGATATTTTGATTATTAGATTTGTATCATATTGTAAAAATGAAAATGAAAGAAATTATAAAAAAATATAAAATCACGGATAAAATATGAGAAAAAATTACACTCTTGTTCGTAGAATGGAAGAAAGTTATGTTATAAGACATTCCAACCTTTAAACGGATTCAAAAAAATGCTATATTTTCCATTTGCTTTTACTTCATTAATTTACTACAAAGACATGATGTTTTTTCATATGAACAAAAATACTTTTCTTATTACTATTTTAACTTGTTTGACAGTAAGTAATTATTTGTTGGCGGCAGAATCCATTCCCAGTTCAGTGCAAGCAACTCAATCAGCTGTTTTTAAAGTGGAAAATAATGATGGTTCTGTATATGGCTCTGGTTTTTTTGTGGAAGATAACAGAACTTTTGTAACGACTTTTGATCTTGTGTATCAGCTTGTAAATTTAAAGGATTCTTCTGGATTGAGTTCTATTTTTGTTACAAAAGACAATAAAAAATTTCAAATAAAATCCATTAAGGAAATATCTCCTTTGTATAATATAGTTTTTTTAGAAGTTGAAGCTTATAATGGAGACTTTTTAAAATTCCCGCGATATTCAATATTCTACAAAAATAATGAGGCTTATACTATGGGATTTATTGCAGATGAGTTGAGTGTTCTAAAATGGACACAAATACTTGCAGAATCAAAGAAGGAAGTTTCATTTATAGGAAGTCATACAAACTCTATAAGAGGATCTGAGGGAGGTCCTGTACTTAATCGATATGGGGAAATAGTAGGTATGCATGGGTCTTCTTTTCAAATAGAGGAGCAGGATATTCCCAATATAGTAAAAGTGAAACATTTGAGGAGCTTACTCAATCAAAGTGTTGTATCTGAAAATAACCGGCTAGCAGTAAAAGAGCAGTTTCAAAAATCATTAAAAGATTTGGAATCTTTAGCTCAAAGAGATATGGAAGCACAGTTTGTTTTGGCAAATATATTATTGGAAATGAACCATATCACAAAGGCTCTTTCCTGGTTTCGTAAATCGACGGAACAGGGTTTTGCACTGGCACAGTATAAACTAGCCATAATGCTTTATAAAGGTATGGGTGCTCCTGTAAATAAAATACAGGCTCTTTCCTGGTTTCATAAATCGGCGGAACAGAGGATGGTGCTTGCTCAATATAATTTGGGTATCATGTTTTCTAATGGAGATGGTGTACCTGAGGATAAAAAGCAAGCCGTTGATTGGCTTCGTCCGGCGGCGGAAAAAGGAATTTCATCAGCTCAGTATCATTTAGGTTCTATATTGTATGTTGGATTTGAAGGTGTTCCTCAGGATAAAGCAGAAGCTGTTCATTGGTATCGTCAGTCAGCAGAACAAGGACATGCAAATGCTCAATATAACTTAGCTACAATACTGTTTAATGGGGATGGTATTCCACAAGATAAAAAACAGGCAGTGGATTGGTATCGTCAGTCAGCAGAACAAGGTTTTATGGAAGCTCAACATAGTTTAGCTCTTGTAATGAGGGATAATGGTAATAGAGCAAAAGCACTTTTTTGGTTTCGTAAGGTGGTAGAACCAGGATCTATAGAAACTCGATATGATTTGGCACTACTGTTATTAAATGAAGGAAAAGGGACGGTTCAAGAAAGACAGGAGGCTCTTTTTTTGTTAACTGAAGCAGCTCAAAAAGATTTTATTCCAGCCCAATATGAATTAGGTAGGGAGCTTTATCGCAGAGCAAATACTGCTGAACAAAGAACAAAAGCTCTTTCCTGGTTAAAAGCAGCAGCGGAAAAAGGTCATACAGATGCTCAAAAACAAGTTGAGAGGCTTTCCAAAAAACATATTCAGTACTTACACAAATGCAGAGATGTCTTTAGAGGAATGTTTCACAGGTAATGGAGCGGGTGAAGGGATTCGAACCCTCGACCTCAAGCATGGCAAGCTTGCGCTCTAGCCAACTGAGCTACACCCGCTAGTTGTAAACTGTGCCAATCATGCAAAAAACCCTAGTGGATTTTTTGCTTTGTGCTAGCTGCTCCCAGGGTCGCAGCCATCACAAAGTGCACCTGAGCTAAGTTACCAGAGTAAAGAATTTCTAACCCTAGCCCTTAAGCATGGCAAGCTTGCGCTCTAGCCCTGAAAAGTCCTCAGGCGACTTTTCAGTTTACCTACACCCGCTAGTTGTAAACTGTGCCAATCATGCAAAAAATCCTAGTGGATTTTTTGCATCTTGAAAAGCCTAAAACTTGAAAGGTCTCTTGAGGACCTTTCAAGGGCTTTTTAGTTTATGGACCTTTCAAGGGCTTTTCAAGTTACAATTGCAACATCGCAAACCTGAAAACTCACCTGAGGAGTTTTCAGGAGTAAAAAGGTAATTTCTCACTAAAATGGCAGAGCCTTATACATTATTTTTATATGTTCTCATATCGCATTATGGCATGTAAATGTTACACGCTCCTATGAAATGTGTTTCATTTTGATATATATTCTGCTAAAATCATAGTTTGTAGTGCTTGTTTGAAAATGAATAATGAAGCAAGGGAGTGTGTTATGAAAATAGTTTTTACCATTTTATTTATCTTTTTTTCTCTAAATGTTTATGCTGTCAATCTTGAAGGTTATCAAAATGCTCAAGAAGTCATTTCAACCCGTAAGCATGAAGAAGCTCAATTAAAAAATGAGCAGTCCACAAATAAGGAAAGATTTTATCCTGCACTCAATCCTAATCCTGAACCAGGTAATAATGTTAATTATCCGGCAAGACTCGATCATCTTCCTGCTTTGCAATTACATGGTTACTTGGATTCTGCTAGCAGATCTGCAGGTTCTCCTCCTTCCGGTGGTAAGGGTTCCACCAGTGGACCTTCATCTTCTCCTTCAGGCAATAGTAGAGGTACTCCAGATGGTAATAGTAAACAACCAGGTAATGTGAGAGATGCCTCAGGTGCGATTACTTACCTAGATGGTACTAAATTTCATTCAACTCCAAGTAGTCACTCTAAATCGGCTTTAGATTATCCTTTTCAGGAAAGACAGTTTTTATTGACAGGTCATCAGGAAATAGAGAATGCAGAGGCGCTCTTACAGAAGATGAATCCTCATTCCTCAGCATATAGAAGAGCAAGATGCCAATTCTCTTTTTGGTAGGCATCTGTGACTTTTGCACAAATAAAAAGTAATTAATTTTTTATCTGTGCCAGTCCAACCACTAAAGTTTTAAAGAAAATAATACAACCTCTACCTTTTAAATTCTGATCTTTAATATTAAATTCATACTCATAAGTATCAGGAGCCTTATACATCCAATTGGAAATAAATATTTTTTTTATATAAGAATGGAATTGTGTTTTATGCAAACTTTTAAAAGCAGCTTCTTTAGCAGACCATAGAGCACAAGGGGATGGAGCTTGTTGCAATTCCTGTTCTTGTGAAATATAGGCTACCGTTTCTTTTTTTACCCGTAAAGAATATTCCAAATCAAAACCAATAACAGTACCTGTGTCAGAGCTGATAATAAAGCCACCTATATTATGAGAATGTGAAAGAGAGATAGTGGCAAAAGATAGTAAAGGAATTGTTCCTGGAGTTAATATAGATTGCTTGTGCTCTTCGTTGAGTGTATGCAAAGGAAACATAGTTTGTATTTGTTCAAAAAATTTTATTCTTAGTTTTTTTCGTTGTTCCAATATAGACAATGTTTCAAAGTTATATAAATAGCATTGGAGAGAGGAGTTTAGAGAAATAGCATTCTCTTCAATTAGAACTTTAAAAGTGCCCAGTTCCTTGTTTGTAAAGTTAAGTAATTTTTTCATTCGATAAAAGCACAGTTACCAAGGTTGATAGCTACCTTTTTTAAGAGTCCATGCCGCCATAGCATGAAATAATAATAGACTAAAAAGAGATATGACCAATGCTACACCAACAGGAACATCAGAGATATTCAGTACTCCATATCGTACGCCATTGATAAAGTATAAAAGAGGATTAAAGTAGGATACGGTTTGCCAAAAAGGACTTAAGTTTTCCAGTGAGAAAAACACACCGCCTAAAGTGATTAAAGGAAAAATAATAAAACCTCCAATAGCACTCACATGATCAAAGCTTTTCGCCCAAAAAACTACAGAAATACCCAGCTTGGTAAAAGCCAATCCGCCAATTACACAAAACAGGAAGAAATAAAAAGGATGAGCCGGGATCAACCAGGAGCCTTCATAAAAGTAATAAAATAATTCACCGGAACAAAGCACAACCAAACCCACCAATAAGCCTCTACACAAGCCACCTAAAGACATGGCCCATATAATTTGATGAACATTGAGAGGGGAAGCTTTTATATCCATAATTTCACCTCCAAATTTCATACTTAAAAGAGAACTGGATCCATTTTGATAACTGTTGTTCATACAACCCATCATTATTAAACCGGGAATTAAGAATTCCAAATAAGATATTCCCTCCAGAACATTGATATTGCTCCCAAGGCTCACTCCAAAAATAAGCAGATAGATAAAAGAGTTAATAGCTGGTATAAAAATGGTTTGAGCTAAAACTTTTCCAAACCGTTGAATTTCCCTTTCAAAGAGGGTAAAAAACGGAGTCCATAATAAATTTTGTTTTTTCATGTGTTGTCTTTCTTTAAAACATACTTGAAGGCCTCTTCCAAAGTTCCTTCACGGATTTTCATATCAACAATATTATTATTTTGAATATTCAGTTCAGATAAAAAATTTCCCATCTTTGTTGAGTAGGATATTCGAAACTGCATAACATTTCCTTTATTCTGAATTAAGCAAGGATGAGAGCATTCCACATTGTTTTTGACAGTGAGAGTGAGGTGTCGGGAAGTGAGTTGTTGAATGAGTTCTTGTGTTTCACCTTGTTTCTGTAGTTTACCATTATCAATAATGGCAATACGATCACATAAATGTTCGGCTTCTTCCAAATAATGAGTGGTAAATAAAATAGCTACTCCAGTGTCTCTGAGTTGTTTGATTTGTTTCCATATAGATTCCCTCAACTTGACATCCACACCGGCTGTGGGCTCATCCAGTAGTAAGAGTTGAGGGGAGTGAACAAGTGCCTTGGCAATCATCATCCGACGTTTCATACCGCCACTGAGTTGACGAACTTTTTTATGTTTATGGCTGTAAAGCTCCAACTGTTTCATTAATTGGTGAACTCTTTTTTTGTTTTTATATAGTCCGTAATACCCGGACTGAAAGGAAAGAATCTCTTCTACATTAAAATATCCATGTGTCACGATTTCCTGTGGAACAAAGCCTATGATGGATTTTGTTTCTTTGGGTTTTTGTAAGACATTCATATTATTAATATGGATAGAACCCTCAGTAGGTTTTTCTAAAGTGACAATAGTTGATATAATGGAGGTTTTTCCAGCTCCATTTGGTCCTAAAAGGCCAAATATTTCACCGGCATGAACCTCAAAGGATACCCGATCCACTGCTCGTAGAGTGCCATAGTCTTTTATTAGATTTTGAATTTTTAATACTGACATGATTTTCTAATTACTTTGCTATTTTTTTATAGTTCATTAGTGCATACTTTATGTTGGCTGACAGTTTTTAATGCAGTGCTTTTTGTAAATTTCCAGATACTTTGTTTTATACAATTTTTAATTTAAAAAATAATGATCAATATATTGCCAAAGAGTGAACATGATTTAAGTTTTGTTCAGGGAATTGTGTCAACTGGGCTAAAGAGTGCGGAAAAAGTTACATTTGTGTTTTTGGGTGGAGAATAAATATGAAGCAAAAAATCAACTCATTGAATGATAAAACATTTGAAGTTGTCAGCTTTTATAGTTTTACCGGATTTAAAAAAGAGTTACTGCAAAAAATTCGCCAAACCTTGTTGGAAAAAGGTGAAGAAATGAAAGTACGGGGTTTGATTCTATTGAGCCAGGAAGGCATGAACGCTACTATTTCTGGACCTTTTCGTCAGGTTTCCAAATATTTGCGATGTATTGAGAAGACAACAGGAATAAAGGATCTTTTTTATAAAAGATCGCTTTCTGATATTTATGGATTTAAAAAATTGAGAATTAAGGTGAAAACAGAAATTGTCACTATAGGTAAAGAAATTTCAAAGAAGATGGTGGATGATTTTGCTAACCTGGAACCAGAGGAGTGGGAAACCATGCTCTGTGAAAAGAATCTCACTGTATTGGACATTCGTAATGACTATGAAGTGGAAATAGGGAAATTTAAAAGAGCCAAAACTCTTGATTTAAAGGAATTTCGTGAATTTCCTGAGAAACTAAAGCAAGCAAAATTAGTTAAAGATAATAAGACCCTCATTTATTGCACAGGTGGTATACGATGTGAAAAAGCACTATTGGAAATGAAAAAACAGGGCTTTAAGGAAGTTTATCAGCTTAAAGGTGGAATTATTAACTACTTAAAAGAATATCCCCATAAAACTTTTGAAGGAGAGTGTTTTGTATTTGATCATCGCGTTGCATTAGATCAGAACTTGGAAGTTTCTGATAGGTACGAGCTTTGCCCTCATTGTGGTCAACCGGCAGATCAAGACATTTCCTGTCTACATTGTGCGAAGCCGGCCAAGGTGTGTGAAAAGTGTTTAAGTAAAAAGTTGGATCATTTACAAACATGTACAAAAAACTGCGCTTACCATTTTTCAGCTGGACATCGTTGTAAAAAATTAGCGAAACAGAATTAGCTGAAGATTGAGTAAATATTTTTTTAACTCGTATCGTTATGCTGTAGTTAAAATAGAATTTTTGAATGTTGCATTTAATGGATGGAGAGCTTTATACTCCCGCCATGCAAAATTCTCGTATATTTTCCTCTGCATCTCCAATCTATAAAGTTCTGATTATTTTATTTTTTTTAGTAAGCACTAATTTTATGGGAGGCTATGCACATAGTGCAAATAGCTTATCGGGAATAAATAAAAAAATATCTCAGAAAGATGCAGAACATATAAAGGAAATTTTAAAACTGCCACCTGACAATCGTGTCGCGCTTTTACAAAACTATGGTTCTTCTGCTTTTGTCGTATTAAGGTCTTTTGTGTTTTCCAATCAATTGTCCATGCAGATTCGTTGGCATTCTCTTGTTAGCTTGGCACAAACTTATCCTCATACCTCCGTTTCTGTGGTGGAATCTGCTCTGAGAAGCTCAACTTGGTTTTTAAGAAATGCAGGCTTGATTGCTATGGAATTCATTAATATCGAACAAGCGCTTCATTGGGCAGGGGAGTTATTGAATGATCCGGCTTTAGTGGTAAGAACGGCGGCTGTGAAGATGATCAGAAAACATAAAGCTTCTCAATACAAATATTTGTTAGCTCATAAGCTCAATGCAGAAGACAGCTTTTATAAAGATAAAAGTTTGTGGATCCGACATCATATTGTTTATGCTTTAGCAGATTTTTCCCTGCCGGGTGAAGAACAGTTTTTCATTTCTCTTTTGCGGGATGAAGATAGACGTTTATATCCACCAGCTATTATTGCCTTGGAAAAATTAACACAAAAAAGTTTTAGATCTACAGGGAGAGGAAAACAAAGATCCAGTGAAAGACAAAAATATCAATGGATGAGTTGGTGGTCTAAAAGGCAACAAAATTTGTTTGCGCCACCAAAATCTTCTGGCAATAATTATGAAAAAGATTCTTCTTAAATTACTGTGAGTGATCAGCAATATTTTGATCAATTTGAATTTCACGAAGAATGCGATAGAGAATATTTTTTTCCTGTAGGCCATTGGAAGCAATGCTGACGGGATCTTCTATAAAACCTTTTTGTATAAAGTTTTTTTTACTCACCTGAACTTGCACGGCATGTTCCTTTTTTGACTTACCTTTTAATAAATTGATTTGTATTGTGTACAAAAGGTCTTTGTTACTGATGGATGTTGGGAATGGGAGATTCCAAACTTTATCTCCACGAATGAATCCTGTTTTTATAATACCTGTTTCATGGTCTTCACTTTCAATGGGATAATTCTCAATAGCCAGCATGACCGCTCTCCAGACTTTTTCATAATCCGTGTAAAATATTTTTGATGTGGGTTCATTAACATTTTGTTTTGGCTGTGTGGTGGCACATCCAAGAAGACTAAACAGAAAGATAAACATTACAATTTTATTCATCAGTTTCATTGAGGTATCCTTTTTTAGTGGGGCAGTTAGTATATTGCAATAAGTAAAATGATAGTTTAACATAGATATATAGGTTTGAAAAGTGGCGGGATAGCTCAGTTGGTTAGAGCAGTGGAATCATAATCCATGTGTCGGGGGTTCGAATCCCTCTCTCGCTACTAAAAAAACGAAAACTGAAAAGCCACCCAAGGGCTTTTCAGGGGATTCGAAACGAAGCAACGACCTGTGTTGTCTGCGACCAAAGTGGAGCAGGGAATACAAGGCAGAAAATCAGGACGATTTTCTGAGTTGCTGAGGAGAGCCTACGCAAATTGTGAGCGTGATGCGAACAATTGAAGTGGGCGAATCCCTCTCTCGCTACTAAAGGTTTTGACAAACGAAAACTGAAAAGCCAAAGTTTCTTATTTGGTACTGTTGATTGAGGAGAGCCTATTAATCGGAGATTAACACTTAAATATAAGGAGAAAATCAAGTGAAAAAATACATAATAAAAGCATTTGGATTGATGGCTATTATTTCTTTCATATCTTGTACCAGTACAACGACCATTAGGGCTTTGAAGACTAGTGGTGATGTGGATAGAGATGTGAAAATTTATTTAGATGGTGGTTATGTTGGCAAAGGAGAAGTAACACATTCTGATACAAAAATTGTTGGTGCTACGACGGATATTACTTTGAAAAAACAAGGATGTAGATCATCAAACCGGCATTTTTCACGATCAGAAAGATTATCAGTGGGAGCTCTAGTAGGTGGGATATTCTTTTTGATTCCATTCTTATGGGTTATGGAATATAATCCTGTTCATTCTTATGAATTCGAGTGCGATAAATAAAAAAAAATTGTTATCTATAAAGTAAACATCAGACATTATTTGGATGTTGGATTATTAAAGGCCACTATTCAGCTAAAGGTGGTTGAAAAAGAGCTTTAATGGTTTTGTGGCTTTCTTCAGCTAAGGCACGGCTGTTTTTCCCTTTGCTTTTTATTGGTTCACAAAATGTTATATTTACTTTTACAGACTTTAGTTTAAGAAAAGAAAATAGGTGTTGTTTAAAAGAGATATTATTTTCTGTGTACCAGCAAATTCGATCTCTGTTTTTTACGCTCATAGGTTCATGATTAATATGTGTGTAATTAATACAAATCGGTAGGATGTCCTTATCAGCCAAACCTGCGGTACTAAAAAAGGGAACATGAAAGGGCAGTATACTGGAACCATCAGTGCTTGTTCCTTCCGGGAAAAATGTTAAATTCACCCCTGCTTTTAGAAGTTTTGCAATATCTCTTAATTCCTGCCTGATATTTTTTAGAGTTCTTCTTTCAATAAAATAGGAGCCACTCAGTTGGGCAATAAAATATAATAAAGAGCTTTGCTTTTTCATTTCATGGTGTGAGATAAAGCAATTATTTTTTAAAATGGATTGGAGTAGTACAATATCCAGATAACCCAGATGATTGGAAACAATTAAATAGTTTTTATTTTTTTGAAAGTATTTCAGTTTCTGATTGTGTTGTATATCTTTTCCACTTGCATCTGTGATACTTAGTTTAATACCTAAAATATGTATAAGAATTCTAAGCAAAAAAGAATTAAAGAAACTAAGTTTTTTGTATTTTTTAGGATTATTTTTATAGATAAAAAGAATGATAGAGTTGAAAATGGAAAAAAGAATTATACAAATAATCAAAGTGGAAAGTTTATAAAAAATTCGAATCTGTTTTATTTTTCATTCTCCTTGTTTAGTTTCGTCGGTTTTGCCATTTATGGAATAAGGATTTATTGAGCCATTTGGAAATGTCGTCAATAATGGCGTAGCCACAGGATGTCCATACCAAAGTAAATAAAGTTCCACTGATTAAGCCCCATGTGAGTGCTAAGGTAATTGGGATGAGCAGGCGATCGTAACCTCCAAAGCCATAGGCTGTAGGAAAAAGTCCTAAAACTGTGGTGATTGTAGTTATTAAAATGGGTCTGAGTCGTACACTGGCGGCAGTAGCCAGAACAGAGTGCAGATCTTTTTCAGGGTGTTTTTTCTTTAAGCTTTCAATATAACTGACTAAAATAATGGCTGAGTTAATCACCACTCCGGCAAGGCCTACCGTCCCAATCATGGTGAAAAAGGATAGAGGTTTTGCGTGGAGAAAAAATGCCCAACTGATGCCGATGAGACCTAAAAATACATTGCTTAATATCAATATAGAAACAGAAAAACTGTTAAACATAATCAGCAAGACAGAGAAAATACCACATATAACCACAATCATTGCCTTCATTAAGGATTCCATGGATTCTTTAGTGCGTTCCTGTTCTCCTGCCTGTTTATAAGAGATAGCAGGGTAATCTTTTAGTGTGCTTTTTAACATGGGAAGTATTTTGGCATTCGCTTCTATACTGGTAAGTTTCTTTTCGTCTATATCGGCGGTGATGGTAATAGATGGACGAAAATTATAGCTCTTTTTAACTTTGGATCCTTCTTTCTTTTTTTCCCAGTGAACGACTTGATTCATGGGAATCAAAGTTCCTCCCTGTCCCAATAAATAAATGTTTTTTAAGGTATCAATTGTGGATCGTCCTTTATTATTGTATTTGACCCGTACATAAAAATCTTCTCCATGTTCTGTCATTTCTCCAGCAATACTGCCTTGGAAAGCAGCTGCCAATGCTGTGCTTACAGCTTGTGTGTCCAAACCCAATCGGGAGAGAGTTTCTATATTAGGATAAACGGCGTATTCCGGTCCGGTATGAGACTGACTGTCTTCTGTATTTAAAATACCATCAATAGATTCGATTTGTTTAAATATTTTATTTGAAGCTTCCAACAAATGCTGTTCATTATGTGAGTATAAAATAATATTGACCGGTCGGCCCAGATCAGGTCCTGGACGATGAGCCTCAAAGCGGAGCATTTTGAATAAGGACTTTTCTTTTATTTGTCTTAGGTTTTTTAAAATGTCTTCATGATTGAACTTAACAGCCACTTTTTCATACAATTTAAAATAAACAGTTCCTGAACTTTTTAAACTGTCCACATGGGCGTGAGTATATTCCAGATTTTCACTACCTACAGTTTCTCTAATGTCTTTTTCCAACATAATTACTTTTGACTTAAATTTATTGAGAGAAGTGCCTTTAACAATATCAAAGTGAGCGGAATACCATTCTATATTTTCTCTTGGAAATAATATAAATTTATTAGGTAAATTAAATTGATAGGCCAGATAGTTAATAGACAAACTACCTATCAGGATGATGAATAATGAAAGCATGGATAAATAACGTCTTTTAATTACTTTCTTCATAAATGATTCAAACCAATTTCTAATTTTGGTAAAATAATCTGTTGTTGTTTCTTTTGATTTGGACAGCACTGTAAAGCTGAGCCGACAAGGTAATAACAAAAAGGATTCTACCAATCCTATGCATAAAGCAATACTGACAACAATAGGAATCCATTGAATAAACTCTCCCATGACACCTTTTGTGAGTAACATGGGTAAAAAAGCCAGGACAGTGGTGATAGTGGTGGCACAAACCGGTTGCCATAATTCAATGACAGATTCCAGAGCAGCTTTTTTGGGAGGTATCCCTTTGTTTCTATGTTGCACATAATTTTCACTAATGACAATGGAGTTATCCACCAGCATACCAATGCAAATAATAAAGGCACACATGGTAATAACATTAAAAGTGACACCCATAGCGGCAATGAGAGCAACTGTGGTCATGATGGAAAAAGGCAGACTCATTGTTGAAGCAACACCCAGCCAGCCAGGTAGCCATAGTAAGAGAATAATCAAAACCAAAATCAAGCCAATCAACGCATTATTGGATACAATTTTTAATCTTTTTTTGGATGATTTGGATTCATCCCTGGCAGTAAATATGTTTATTCCGGCTGGAAGGGTTTGTTTATAGTTCTCTATAATTTTGTTAACTGCTTCAACAGTTTTTATAATATCACCTGAGGATTTTTTATTGATTCTCAACTGTACGGAAGGTTGTCCATTGATAATAGTGGAGCTGGTTTGATCTTCCATTCCATATTTCACTTCAGCGATATCTTTTAAAAAAATCTGTTGGCCGGAAAAATTGGATCGTACAATAATATTACCCATCTTTTCTGTACTGTTTAGTTTTCCAAAAATTTTTATGAGGTTATTTTCTGTTTCGGACCATACCATTCCTGCAGAGGTATTCTTTGTATGTGCCTGCACAGCTTTGACCACTTCGGAAATACTGACAGCCTGACGGTGCATTTTTTCTGAATCCAAAAGGATTTGAAATTCTTTTTTTCTATAACTTTCCAAATTAACAGCAGATACGGAAGGAAGCAGTTCTATAAGAGATTTTAATTCGCTGGCAACATAATCCCTCCTGCGCCCTTCTTCCGGTCCGGTCACAGCAATGTCCAATATAGGTATTTCTGCGGCTTTAAAGTGAAAAATTCTTGGAGGTTGGAGAAGATTCGCTGGCAGGCCGGATACATTTTGTATGGATCGATAAATTTCAGTGACAGTTTCATCTGTGGCTACATTATCGATATCCAGTCGTAGATTGATTTGACTCATTCCTGGTGTGGAAATGGAATCACTATTTTTAATGCCATTGATATTTTGGAGTTCTTTTTCCAATTTATTGGTGATCAATTCTTCCACTTCTTCCGCAGAAGAACCAGGATGTATGGTAGTAATCATAACTCTAGCAAAGTCTACTGGTGGGCGAGTTTCTCTTTTAAGTTGAAATAGGCCAACGACACCTATAATTAAGCCGGCAAAAATAACAGTAAAGGTGAGTTTATAGTGTTCAATAAAATAATAAAAAAAACTTTTCACTAAGTGGTTCCTGTTAGTTGGTTGTAAATGATCAATTAGTAGTTGCTTTGTATTTATTCAAAAGTTCATCTCTGAGAGCATAGGCATAGGCCAGTGCTTCATGATATTGGGATAAAAGGGTGATATGTTCTATCTCAGAGGCTTGGGAATTCTTTTTGGCTTGAATCAGTTGAAATACATCCAATCGTCCCTGTAGATAGGCCGCTCTGATTTGTTTGTAAGAGAGTTTTCGTAGTTTGTAAATTTTTTCAGAGCTTTTAACAGATTGATATAAGGTTTTTAAATTGTTTTGTGTAAATTGCATCAATCTATTGAAATCTTTTTTTGTAATTTCCATTTCCAATCGGCTGGATTCAAGAGCCTGCTTCCGAATAGCTGTTCTTTTTCTATAAATACCGGAAGAGGGAATGAGATAGTGTAGCTTGATTCCATAAGAAAACTGTTGATTATTTTGCTCAAACAAGTTTTTAAAGGCGTCGTCACGGTTATTGGCCTGTCCGCCTAATCCGTAAGAGGCAAAGAGTTTTACCTTCGGCCAGGTTTGAGATTTAAAAATTTTTGATTGTTCTTGTTGAATGAAGAATTTTTTTTGCATGAGTTGAACTGTTCGAGGTGTTTGCTTTAACTCTTGTGATAAAGGTGGTGGACTGGCAGGTAAAGAAGAAGGTGCTTTAAGTCGAACAGTTTGATACTGATTTTGATTTAACAAGTTGAGGAATTGTTGTAACTGATTTTCATAGTCAGTTTTCTGTAAAATAGATTCCCGATTGGCTGTTTCCAATTCTGCTAACATTTGATTCAGTTCACCAGGTCGTGTATAATTGTAGTTTTTTTTGGAACGGGTAATTTTAACTAAACTTTTGTAATCTTTTTGTGTTTCTTGTTTCAGTTTTAAACTCAATTGACTAATATAGGTCTGCCAGAATTGATTGATGGCTTGAATAATCAAGTCTTCTTTTTCCTCCATCAGTCTGGTTTGTGCCAAGTCCACCTGATGACGGGCAACAGCCTGTTTAGCTCGATCCTCCACTCCAAAAATATTTTGTATGAGGTCCTGTTCTATGGCCAGGTTGATATTTGGAGCGGCTATATCCGGTAGTTTCATTGCTGTTTCACTCGAATTTTTATCTATACCCATATAGAGATATTCTAATTTTAGATTGGTTCCAGTCAGAAATGTTTTTTGCAATTTAGTGGAAAATTGATTTGTATCTTGATCGGATATGTTAAGATCAAAAGGTTCTTCATAGCTTTTACTAAAATCTGTAGAAAACTGCCAATCCAGAAGAGCTTTAGCTTCAAGTAAAGGCATGAGTTCTGCTGTTTCAGAAGCCTGGATTTTTTTATGTTCCAGGGAATGAGTTAACATAGCTTCTACAAAGGAGTGCATAGAAAAAGTTGGAGCTGAACCGGCAGATAACTTCGGTAGAGACAACGCACACAGTAATACTATATACAACAGAAAATTTTTATATAAAAATATCATTTTTCACCTGAAAAATGATATTATAGAATTTTAAGAAATCTTGGCAAGTCTTATTTATATCCTGGATTTGAGTTATGCTTTCTGGTTTTTCAAAGGTCTTTTTAAAAAATCTTCTGGTGACTTTTGTCTTGAATATCAAGAGCTTTTTGATAAAGGGTTTTAATTTCTTTTTCATTTTTAAAATTACTGTGCTTTTGATAGCCTTTTAGGAGAATTTCGCACTTATGTATCAAAACTCTGATAAGCTCTTGTTGTTCTGATTGTGTGATAAAGGAGTTGTTGAGGTGTGTAGATAGAGCCCGTACTCTCCATTCGTCCATGGCTTTGTATTTAGTGGAGAGTTGTCCCTCCTGCCCGCCGTGTTTAATAATGAGAGGTGTTTTAATAAAACCCGCATCTGTTTGGGAACAAAGTTTCAACCATAATTCATAGTCTTCACAAACCGGAAAATCCTCTCTAAATAAGCCAATAGATTCCAAGAAAGCTCTTTGTACTATTGCTGAAGAAGGGCTAATGCGACACATGTCCAGATTATGGATAAAAATTCTTCCACCTTTTTTTATGTGTTTCTTTTTTGGATTTACTCGGTGGCCCTTTCGAATCCATATTTCTTCGGTGTGAATAAGCAGGTGTTGGGGGTGCTGTGCTATCCATTCCATTTGTTGTTTGAGCTTTTCTGTCAGCCACTCATCATCTGAGTCCAAAAAGGCCAGCCAGGGGGCCTTTCCAGTCATTATACCTTGATTTCGAGCAAAACTAACACCTCGATTGCTTTCATTGTGTAAAATATGCATTTGTCCGGTCAGGAAGTGTTTTTGCCATTTTTTCAGTAAAGTTTGCGTATCATCTGTGGAACCATCATCCACCACCCATAATTGAAAGTTCTGAAAATCTTGTTTTTTCACAGAGGCTAAAGCTCTATCCAGAGTGTGTGCTCGATTAAAAGTGGGGATAATAATGTCTACTTGATTGGCCATATATAATAAATATTATTTTTTTTTTTGTTTTTCAATAAAAATTTGTTAATCATAAAAGTCTTATTAACGGAGTAACACAAATGAAAAATACATTGCTTTTTGAGGGAACAGAGAAAAAAGTAGAGCTTATTTTTTCTCCGGTTATTGAGCCATTAAGGCAAAAGAAAACAGGTTTTTGGGATAAAATTTGTCATCGTGCAAATGCCCGCATCATATCCTGTTTTTCCAATTCCTTTTGTGATTCTTATATCCTTTCAGAATCCAGTTTGTTTGTATGGGATCATCGTCTTTTAATGCTCACTTGTGGCCGAACCTCTTTGGTAAAGTCTATTATGATGATATTGAAGAGTTTTAAAGAGGATGATTTGTCTTTATTGTTTTACCAGAGAAAGAATGAATTTTTCCCCTATAATCAAAAAAGTTCTTTTATGGATGATTTTGAGCAAATCAATAAAAGAAGAAAAGGGAAATCTTATTGTTTTGGTCAGCCGGATGAGCATCATTTTTATTTATTTCATTCAGCGCATCAGCACTATTATCCGGAAAAACCGGATCGCACTCTGGAAATACTGATGTATGATGCAGATGATTGGGTAAAAAAAGTATTTATGGAAGCTTCTTCAGTGAATGAAATAAGAAATGCCTTTCAGTTGGATAAAATTTTTCAAAACAGCCAGATGGATGACTATCTTTTTCAACCATCCGGTTATTCCTTAAATGGCTTGTTGGGGGAAAATGGATATTACACTATTCATGTAACGGTTCAGGACCCTGGTTTTTATATTAGTTTTGAAACCAATATTCAGGATTACTCTATGGAATGGATTATGGATAAAGTATTAAAAATGTTTCGTCCTATTGCTTTTGATATTATTGTCTTTTCCTCACAAGAAGAGGAATTGGAAAAAGCGAAAAACTATAAACCAGAGATATTTACCCGTTCTTCCCATTTTGCCAGAAGGCTGGAGTGTGGCTACTCCTGTTTATTCACCAGTTTTTTCAAATCTTTTAAAGAAGTTCGTACGGCTTTTGAATTAAAATTGTAATCTTTTTTTTAAAAGTATTTATTTAAAATACATCACATTCTTCTGTGTCAGTGAGGTCTAAGTTTTTTATTAGAGCAAATTCTTGTGGTGGTAAATAGTGTGTTGTGTAGGGTGTTGAATATTGTATTGCGGGAGCTTCTTGTAGATAAGCAAAATGTTCTTTTATAATTGAAAATTTTGATGGGTTTTCGATATCTTGTTTCAAGTCATCAACAGAAACAAGAGTATAATTTTGTGACTGACAAAAGGATTGATAATTGGAATTGGAATCACAAAAAAGGAGATTACTCGATTCTGTGTGCAATAATATACTTAAATGTTTAAACTGATTGGGTTGGATATATAAACATTCTCCTTTATGAAGTTCATGGCCTTTTTTTAAAAATGGTGTTTCACTCTCATATTTCACCAATACTCTATTTTGTGTGAGATTAGTAAATTTATAAGAATCAGTCATCAAATCAGCTTGAGCTGAAAGAGTAAAACCGAGAGCAATTTGAAACATCATAATTTTTTTCATTTTCTTCCCATGGAGATATTATTTAACATATTTATAGTAGCTACTTGTGTGATTTTTTATAAGATCTTTTGTAAGGTTTTTGCCACTATCCCATCTACTTTTTGGTTATTTTAAACTGTATTGTGTATATCTCAAAGAGAAATCAAGTTTTTTTTAAAACAATGAAAATATTACAGGGATGGGTACTTATTATACATAAAAAGGTGGTAAATAAGTTAGATACATCTGTGAAATATTTTCATCATACATATATAAAAATTGACTTTTTTATACTTTATAAGTAATTTTAGATAAATTTTATACATGGAAGTAAAAGGAGATTTTAATGAGATCATTTTTAATGATTTGTTTTTTAATGATAAGTTTTTATTCATTTGCCGAAGAAACAG
Organism: Bdellovibrionales bacterium; assembly: GCA_965226095.1. Classification (GTDB taxonomy): domain Bacteria; phylum Bdellovibrionota; class Bdellovibrionia; order Bdellovibrionales; family UBA1609; genus JANQSP01. The sequence continues at coordinate 825,048 of OZ245336.1, forward strand.
AGATGGATTCAGTAATCGAAGGAACAGATTCAGTAACTGAAGAAACAGAGATGGATTCAGTAATCGAAGGAACAGATTCAGTAACTAAAGAAACAGAGATGGATGATGAGCTTCAGACGTGGGATGATGAGTTTCAGGCGTGGGATGATGAGTTTCAAGCACAGATAAATAATGTACTTTCACAATTGATTCAAAAAGACAATCGTCTGATTAATGCAACCAATAGAGCAGGGGATACAGCTTTAAATTTAATAGTAAAAAATAATAATGTGGAAGCTGTACAAAGATTAGTTGATGCAGGAGCAGATGTTAATAAGGCAAATGATGGAGGAGACACACCCCTTATCTCTGTAGCTTGCTATAATGATACAGATAAAAATGTGGAAATAGCAAAAATACTGATGGATAATGGAGCTGACATTAATGCACAGGAGGATGCCAATAGTCTCACAGCATTACATTGTGCTGTTATGATGCAACAATTTTCTCTAGCTGTATTTCTGTTGGATCAGGAAGGTGTGGATTTATTTCTGGCAGATGATGATGGGGATACAGCTTTACATATTTTAAGTTATGTGGGTATTGGAATGAATCTTGATATTGAAGGAATGGAAGAAGAAGAAATCGCAAAACAACTAAAAGCAATTTTAGAAAATGAAGTAAATGCTTCTGATGATTTTGAAGAACCAGCTATTTTTCATCAACCCATTTAATCATTGTCAAATAATTTAAAATATGGTGTTACTTATCAGTGGAACAAATTGCTGATAAAGGAACACATATATGAATTCTCACTGGGATGAGCATAAAAGCAGTAGCATGGATCTATGGGTGGAGGAAAAGCATAGAGGCTATTTCGCCACTCGTTTTAAATGCAAAAAAGTTTTATTCTCCGGTAAAAGTAAGTGGCAGCATATTGATGTGATTGAGACGGAAGGTCATGGCCGTATGTTGCTCAATGATGGTATTGTGATGATCAGTGAAAGGGATGAGTTTGTCTACCACGAAATGATCAGTCATGTTCCTTTGTTTGTGCATCCACAGCCAAAAAATGTACTCATTATTGGAGGAGGAGATGGTGGTGCCGCCAAGGAAGTACTTCGTCATGATGTAGAAAAATGTGTGATGGTGGAGATCGACGAAATGGTTGTAAAAGTGTGCAAGGAGTATTTTCCGAAAATTGCCAGCTCTTTTAAAAATCCAAAATTAGATTTAAAAATTCAAGACGGTGTAAAATTTGTCAAGGAAAGTTCACAAAAATTCGATGTGATCTTGGTGGATTCTACTGATCCTTTAGGTCCTGCCAAAGCTTTATTTAGTGCGCCTTTTTATAAAGATGTACACTCTTTGTTGAATGAGGATGGTATTTTAGTGGCGCAGGCGGAATCTCCTTTTTTTGAACTGGAAACACAGGCTGTTATACTTGAGACACTTAAATCTGTTTTTCCTTTAGTATCTTTATATCATTATTCCAACACCGTTTATCCAGGAGGTTTTTGGTCTTTTGCTTTTGCTTCTAAAAAGTATCATCCGGTTAAGGATTTTAAACCGGAAAAAGTTTTGCAAAAAAACTGGGACTTATCTTATTACAATGCTGATATTCATAAAGCGGCTTTCGCACAACCGGAGTTTGTAAAAAAAGCCCTATCATTATAATTAGTCGATCCTGAAAAAAAGCTTTACTCAATTCAAAATTTGCAAAAAAGACTCAAAAGTTCAAACATGCGTTTTGCCACAGAGCAACTCTTAGTTGCTCTCAAGTTCAAAGCCGAACTCATTTTGAGTCTTTTTTGCAAACCTTTGAATGGGTATCTTCTACTTTGTAAATATTTTTCACAATACAAATAAACTTTCATTTTATTTCAAGCACTTAGGATTTTTTCAGCACTGACTAATTAAGATGTAATTGTTTAAGTATGTCATTGTGAAAAAACTTGTAAATGAAAAATTAATATATAGTATGAATGTGTGTAAAATTTCAAACGAGGGAGTATCGCTGATGAATACATTATTAAAATGTAGGGTTTTAATGAGTAAAACTACAGGTATTTTTAATATTTGTAAAAGAGCGAGGTTCGTTTGTTTCATTTTAAGCACTGTTTTTTTATGTTCTTGTGCCATCTTTCCAATTAATTCTCATCATACGGCCCGCACTGTAGGTCAGGATAATTGGGAATTTGAAGCTGGTACAGCTACAAATTTTGATAATAGTATCATTAATGTAAGTAATGTACTTTTAGTTTATATGTCGGCCACAAAAGGTTTGTCACAGGATTTTGATCTTCGTTTCTCTTTGGGAGCACAAGGATGGCAGGCGGCGGGGCTTCAGTTGTCCGGTAAGCATGCTTTTTTGAATAGTTCTGGGCAAGGTCTTTCTTTTGCATTAACCGGTGGAGTGGATACTGCATTTATTTATGCAGGGGTTCTATTTGGTTCATTACATTTAGGTCCTGTATTGAGTTATAGGGCAGAGCTTGCACCTTATGCTTTTGAGCCTTATATTACTTTATTGTATAGACTGAATGGTGTGAAACTTTTTGCTGGAGGGGGAAATAATATACATGAAAAAATGTTATTACAAACTCTAAATCGTCAGGGGATATATATTGTTCATACGCTCAATCCTGTTCTAGGGTGCAACTTTTGGTTTACTCAATCTCTTGCTCTTAATTTAAATATAGGCGTGAACTTTTCTTTAGGTTCTTCTACTAACACTGTGACTACATCCAACACTGTGACATCCGGTGGCCTGGGAATGATTTGGAGCATGTAGTAGTCGTTAAACGGCTCCTGCTTTTGCCAGGATACTTTTGATTAAGGTTTCATATTCTTTATTATGTGTTTGAATAGATCCGGTGGCAGGGGAGGCTTTCTCTGTTCGGCTGATACAACTTAATGGTAATTTTTCCAGACCCAGTTCATCCATAAAAGTTCTTAACTTAGGTATAATGTATGAATTGGCTCCCATATTGGCAGGTTCTTCCTGTACCCATAACACTTTTTTTAACTTATGGTATCCTTGTAAATAAGGCGCCAGGGCTGGTTTGGGCAAAGGATAAAGTTGTTCCACTCTGGTAAAGGCAATATGCGAAAGATCCTGTTTGGTTTTTTCTCTTTCACTGTCCAGATCAAAAAAGATTTTGCCACTACATAAAACAAGTGTTTGTACTTCCTTTGGGTTTTTAATTTGAGGATCGGCTAGGACTTCGTTAAAACCTCTGGAGCGGATCAATTCTTTTTTAGAGGAAAATACTTTTGGATGTCTGAGTAAAGATTTGGGTGTCATAACTATCAAAGGTTTTCTAAAACTTCTTTTCATTTGCCGTCTGAGTAAGTGAAAAAAATTGGCTGGAGTGGTAGGGTAGCACACTTGCATGTTTTCCTGAGCACATAATTGTAGCCATCTTTCCAATCGGGCACTGGAGTGTTCCGGCCCCTGGCCTTCATAGCCATGTGGCAGTAGTAAAACCAGTCCACAGTTTTGCATCCATTTTTCCTCTCCACTGCTGATAAATTGATCGATTATAATCTGTGCTCCATTACAGAAATCTCCAAACTGCGCCTCCCATAAGGTGAAAAAGGAATGATCGGCACAGGCATTTCCGTATTCAAAACCCAGGACAGCCATTTCGGAAAGTGGGGAATTGTAAATACAAAATTCTCCCTTGTCAGGATTCAGTTGAGCTAGAGGAGAATAGGCGGATCCGTCTTTTGTGTCAAAGTACACAGCATGACGATGTGAAAAAGTTCCTCTTTTGCAATCCTGACCGGAAATACGTACAGGATGATTCTCCAGGCAAAGAGTTCCATAAGCCGCTAATTCACACAAAGCCCAATCCAGTTTATCTTCCTGCAACATTTTTTGTTTGGACTGGATCAGTTTTTTTATTTTGGGATGGAGATGAAAATCCTCAGGAATTTCACTCAGAGTTTGGAATACTTTTTCAAGATCTTTATCTAAGGGACAAGTATCTGTTTCTGTAAAAAAATCCTCTTCTTCTGTTTTTTTATAATCGGCCCATAAGGTGCCTTTTAAATCTTCTTGTGAAAGAGAGAGCTGTTCTGTTCTGGTTTTATCTAAAGTATTTTGTAGATTTTGTATTTGTTGATTGTAATAATCATCAGTTTCTTTCTTACTCATCAGATTTTCTTTTTCCATCAGGTTGGCATAAATAGTTCTTACAGCCGGATGGTTTTTTATTTTTTGGTACATGAGAGGTTGTGTGAAGGCAGGTTCGTCTCCTTCATTGTGTCCATAACGTCTGTAACCAATGAGATCAATAAACACATCTTTTCCAAATTTTTGACGAAATCTCAAGGCTATGTCCATACATCGAATACAGGAGAGTACATCATCACCGTTGACTAGTAAAACAGGAGCATCAATGGATTTAGCCAGATCCGAAGCGTAAAGACAGGACCTAGCATCTTGAGGATCCGTGGTGAATCCAATTTGATTGTTTATAATAATATGAAGTGTGCCTCCTGTATTGTAACCTTCCAATTCAGAGAGTTGTAAGGTTTCACTCACACTGCCTTGTCCACAAAAAGCGGCATCACCATGAATCAGTACTGGTATGACTGCTTTTCTACTGACCTGATCTCCATGCACCCGTTGTCTGGCCCGCACTTTACCACAAACCACTGGATTGACAGCTTCCAAGTGGCTGGGATTATAAGCCAATAGGACATTACAGGAACCTTGTGGATATTTTTTCACTGAGGAATAGCCTTGGTGGTATTTAACATCTCCATCGAAATCAAAATGCTGAAGAGCACGGCCACCATCAAACTCCATAAACACAATTTCAGTGGCTTGATTCATAAAATTATTTAAAACATTAAGCCTTCCCCGATGAGCCATCCCGATAATAAGTTCTTTGACTTGTTGTTTTGTACCTTGTTCCGCCAGGTATTCCAGCATGGGAATCAAGGCATCACTTCCTTCAATGGAGAATCTTTTAGCGGCGACAAACCGGGAATGTAAAAACTTTTCCAAGGCTTCCGTTTTAGCTAGCTCATAAAAAATATTTTTCTGCTTTTCTACTGAAAGACTAAAGTACTGTCCTTCCTTTTCGAACTCATTAAAAAACCATTCTCTGACTTGTGGAGGACAGCCTCCCACTTGCAGTCCAATGGAACCACAATAGGTTTTCTGTAAAAAATCTAAAATATTCTGAAGTGACTCTCCTTTTTTGAGGCTGGGTAAAATCGAACTGATTTGAAAACTTTTGCTCATATCTTTTTCTGAGAGATTAAATCGTTTCAAATCAAATAACTGTTGATGAGCAGCATTTGATTGATCTTGTTGAAGAGGATCCAACTGAGCCAGCAAATGTCCGTCATCCCGATAGGCTGTGATTAGTTGAAAAACAGATAATTCTTTTTCAGATAAAGAGCTGGCGGGCATGTCTTGAGCCAGTTCTATCCCATTGAAAAACATCTGCCACCCAGTGGACAAACTATTTGGATTATTACGATATTGCTCAAAAAGGCTTTCAATGTAATCCAAATTTCCGCGCGTAAGGTAGTCTTTTTGTTTCAATTTTGATCCTTTACCCAATTGTGTTTTTTTAAAAGAATGAGCAATCAGTTATAACAAGCTTAGACAAAAGAGGCAATCTTCTTGACCCTGTTAGTAACTGCTTTCAATATATAATCATGTGGGAAGCTTTTTGGTATCAAATGGACCGTCTATCTGCCACTTTGTGGGAGAAAGTGCCGGATTTCTGGAACTCTCTTTTATTTAAGATAGATAAAAATCCTATTACTGTGGGTCAGTTGATCATCGGAATTGGTCTGCTGATTGTAGGGTATTTTGTACTACGCAAATTACTTATCCATCTGGAAAAACTCATGGTTCAAAGGATGGAAGTGCGGGAATCAGTAGGGCACGCCGTTTCCACTTTTTTACTTTATTTTGCAATGGTCATATTGTGCTTGTTCACCATGAGGCTATTGAATATTCCCATTACTATTTTTGCGGTGATTGGTGGTGCTGTTGCTGTAGGTGTGGGTTTTGGTTCTCAAAACATTGTAAACAACTTTATTAGTGGTTTGATTGTGATTTTGGAGCAACCTATACGACTGGGTGATATTGTAGATGTTGGTAACATTACCGGTGAAGTGGAAAGAATTGGAGCCAGAGCCACTACAATCAGATCCATAGATAATACAAATGTTGTAGTACCGAACAGTTCTTTTTTGGAAAAAAATGTATTGAACTGGACTCTATCTGATAAAGTGGTCAGGAGAACAGTCGATGTAGGAGTGGTTTATGGTTCTCTTCCAAGGAAAGTAGAGAAACTGTTATTACAGGCAGTCAGTGAACATAAGATGGTTCTGGGTAACCCAAAGCCCTTGGTTTTTTTCAAAGAGTTTGGAAATCATTCTTTAAATTTTTCCATTTCTTTTTGGATTCAAGTCAGTCATATTATTGATCTGAAAAGAATTCCCAGTGACATTCGATATCGCATTAATGATTTATTTCAAAAAAATAGTATTGTGATTGCTTTTCCTCAACAGGATCTGCATTTCCGTACTCCCATTCAGGTGGAGATGAAGAATTCCTTTCCATCAGCAGGTGGTACATCTGTTTCTGAGAAACAAATATAAATCATTCCTAAAAAAACACTTGTCAGTAAAAAGAAAAATGCATAGTATGGGCTTTAATTGGATTCACGCAAAAAAAGAAGTGTCAATTATGAAGTTATTAAAATATGGAAGTCTTAAAAAAGTATTATTTATATGTGTTAGTTTCAGCTTTTTATGTTTCTCGTCTTATGCAAGCAACAGAACGGCTGGCAGTCTTGAAAAAGGCAACTGGCAAGTGGGAGTTCACTTGGATGGTTTGTTGATTTCTACGACGACTTTTGAATCTATCAACTTTTCAGTTGCTCCTGATGTTGCAGTAACAGGAGGGTTGTCAGAAAAATTGGATCTGACATTGTCTAATACAAGTATTGAATTTAAGTACTCCTTTTTAAATAATAAAGAAGGTTTTTCTATGGCTGGAGTTGGGGCGTGGGCTTTTGCGTTTAGTGCAGAAAATGCTAATGATACAATCGATCTAGCTACTGGTTTGGCTTTGGGCCCCGTATTGAGTTATAAGTCGGGGGAGTTCGAATCTTATGTTAGAGTTGTATATAGCTATGATTATAATTTCGGTTTTATGCGAGCAAAACGTGCACGTCATGCTCACCACCAATATATAAATAGCTCATTGGGTTTTAATTTTTGGTTGAGCGAATCTGTTGCCTTTAATTTAAATATAGGTGGAGATATTCTATTATTTGATCGAATTGATGTAGGTAGTGGTACTTCATCTATTTGACGGAATTTCTATAATCAGCAAATTGGGATTAGCACTCATCTGGAGAATTTAATAACTGAGTTTTTGAGATATCAGAGTTATTAAACGATTCTTTAAAATTCCTGAATATGTATAGGAATGATGTAGCTATTTTTAAAAATATTGAGCTGTAAAGTTCAGCAGCGAGTGTCCAAGCGAAGCGTCACGAGCAAGCTGAAGCTTTACAGCTCAAAAGTATATAAGAAATAGAAGGTGGATTTCTGCTTTCAAGACTGAAAGCTTGGCATTCTCTCGTCCTTGAAGTATATTAAAAAATTCTGGCTGGCAGTTATGGCCAGACTTATATCATCGGTAATCAGGAGAGAGTACTTATGAGTGATGTCAAAATTAAAAATATTGAAGAAGATATTGCCCAACAAAAACCCTTTGTCGGAGGCCCTATTGATCGTGTGGGTATCGAAGATCTGGAAATACCCATTCGTGTTCAGAGTGAAGATCAAGTTTTGTCTTTGTTAGGGAAAGTGACAGCAATGGTGTCTCTGGATGATAAAAACTTAAGAGGCATTCATATGTCACGTATTTATTTGGCATTGCATGACTTCATGGCCAAAGAATCTTTGACATTAATGTCACTAAAGACATTGCTTATTGAACTCATAAAATCCCAGCAGGGAATTTCCAAGACGGCGTATTTAAAAATAGAATGGAAATGGCCGGTAAAAAGAAAAGCTCTTAAAAGTGATTCTCTGGAAGGATGGAGATACTATCCGGTTTTTTATGAAGTACGATCTTTAAAAAATGGTCAGATAGAGTTCAAAGCCGGTCTGCAGGTGACTTACAGCTCTACCTGTCCCTGTTCAGCCAGCCTGGCGCGGGCTGCGATTCAGGAAAAGTTTGGCAAGGATTTTGCCGATTCCAGTGAAACAAAAATAGATAAACAAAAAGCCTTTGAATGGTTGGGAAAAGAAAGTTCCATTTCCGCAACCCCTCATGCTCAGAAAAGTCATATTTTTTTAAATTTAACAATTAATGAGTCCTCTCTTAAGCAATTTGCCCTTATAAATATTATTGATGCCGTTGAAAAGATTTTAGGTACACCTGTGCAAACAGCTGTTAAAAAAGAAGATGAGCAGGAATTTGCCAGATTAAACAGTGAAAATCTCATGTTTTCAGAGGATGCCGCCCGACGAGTAAAAAGTCTTTTGGATCAACACTCTGAGATAAAAGATTTTTCCGTGTATGTGAAACATTTTGAAAGTCTGCATCCTTTTGAAGTAGCTTGTTTGATCACCAAGCAGGGTTCTCTGTAAATGCCCACTAAAAAAAAAGTTGTTCGGCAGTCATCAAATAAAACAGAATATAAAACAAAACATATTTCACAAGGTATTTATGTTTCCGGAGCGAGAGAACACAACCTGCAATCAGTTAATGTATGGATTCCTCGTAATAAAATAACTATTGTTACTGGTTTGAGTGGTAGTGGAAAATCTTCTTTGGTATTTGATACCATTTATGCTGAAGGTCAGCGTCGCTATGTGGAAAGTCTATCCTCTTATGCTCGTTTTTTTATTGATCAAATGAAAAAACCGGATATGGATTTTATCACTGGTTTATCTCCCTCAGTAGCCATTGATCAAAGATCTTTAAACACCAGTCCACGCTCCACAGTGGGAACAGTAACAGAAACTTATGATTATTTGAGATTGTTGTTTGCCCGTTTGGGGAAGGCTTATTGTGTGGAGCATGGAGAACTTTTGGAATCCACTTCTGTGGCAAGTATTGCAGATGAAATAATGAAACAACAAAGAGGAACAAAGTTTTTTGTTTTAGCTCCAGTGGCTCGTGGTAAAAAAGGGGAGTTTGTAAAGGAGTTTTCCAAATTTTTATCAACAGGTTACACTCGAGCCAGAGTAGATGGTCAGTGGTTGGATTTGTCTTCTGTTGGTAAGCTTTCCAAACGGAAAGATCATTTTATTGATGTTTTAATTGATCGATTGATTGTGGATTCAAGTTGTTATTCCAGATTAAAGGAAAGTTTGCAAAGGGCTTCTGATCTGGCTGATGGATATATCAAAGTGGAATTTCTGCAAAAAAGTGGACAGCTGAAAGAATTAAAAAATTACTCACTTCATGCCACCTGCCCCATTTGTTTTTCCGGCTTTGCGGATCTGGAACCAAAGTTGTTTAGCTTTAATAATCCCAAAGGAGCTTGTGTTCGATGTAATGGCCTTGGTTATTTATCTGATGTGGAAGATATGGATGAGAATGCATCAGAAGTACAAAGCGATAGTTTTGAAGGTGAAGATATAGAGGATATTTTTGAACGAAAAAAATGTTCTGTTTGTCAAGGAAGTCGCCTCAATCCTTTTGCTTTAAATGTAAAAATTCACGATAAAAATATTGCGGAATTATCCGCTATGAGTATGGAAGAATTAAATCAGCTTTGTACAAATTTAAAGTTTCAAAAATACCAGATTGTGGCAGATAAAATTTTAAATAAAATTCAACAGGATTTGAATTTCTTTTTAAAAATTGGCTTGGGTTATTTAAGTTTGGATCGTCCTATTCGCACTTTATCCGGTGGAGAAGCACAACGAATTCGTTTGATGTCACAAATTTCTTCACCTTTAATCGGAGTACTGTATGTATTGGATGAACCCAGTGTTGGTTTGCACCCTATGGATCATGATAGACTGTTGGAGATTTTATTTCAACTACGGGATAGAGGTAATACAGTTTTAATGGTTGAGCATGATGAAAGAACAATACGCTGTGCAGATTATTTGATTGATATGGGTCCTGAGGCAGGATGTCTGGGTGGAGAAGTCATTGCTGAGGGGAGTGTGAAGAAAATCATGCAGTCGACTAGCTCCATCACCGGCGCTTATTTGTCCGGAAAAAGGAAAATTCCAGTTCCAATCCGTCGTCGTTCAGTAATGAAAAAAGTACTTGAAATTAAATCTGCAACTGGGAACAATTTACAAAAAATAAATGTAAAAATTCCTTTAGGTTGTTTGGTGGGGGTAACAGGAGTCTCTGGTAGTGGCAAAAGCACTTTGATTATAGATACACTCTATAAGGCTTTATTGGTGAATTTATATGATAATCGTTCTGTTCAACCGGCTACTTTTGAAAAAATAACAGGTGTGGATTTTTTAGATAAGGTGGCGGCGGTCAATCAAAAACCAATTGGAAGAACTCCCAGGTCCATTCCAGCTACTTATATTGGGATCATGACAGGAATTCGTAAGTTAATGTCTTTAGTACCGGAATCTCGAATGTGTGGTTATACAGCTGGCGATTTTAGTTTTAATATCAAAGGTGGTCGTTGTGAGTATTGTCTAGGGACTGGACAGATTAAACAAGAGATGTTGTTTTTACCTTCAGCGGTTTTAAACTGTGATATATGTCAAGGTCGTCGATATTCAGAGGAAATTTTAAATATTCGGTATAGAGGAAAAAATATCCATGACATTTTGAGTATGGATGTTGCAATGGCTTGTCAGTTTTTTAAGAACCATAGTTTTATAAAAGGTCCTTTGGAACTTCTAAAGGAAGTGGGCTTAGGCTATTTAACTTTAGGTCAGAGTTCTGTAACTTTATCTGGTGGAGAGGCTCAAAGAATCAAGCTTACAAAGGAATTAGCAAAAAAGAATACAGGCAGAACTCTTTATATATTGGATGAACCTACAACTGGTTTACATTTTCAGGATATTCAACAGCTGATTTTCGTATTAAAAAAATTAGTGGATAAAGGAAGTACAGTGATAGTTATAGAACACCAAATGGATATTATAAAATCATGTGACTATTTAATTGATTTAGGTCCTGGTGGAGGTAAATATGGAGGACATATTGTAGCTCAGGGTACACCCGATCAAGTGGCTTGTTCTGTAAAAAGTGTGACGGCACCTTTTTTGAAAAGCTTTTTAGCAGACTCTTAATTTATAATTTCTTGAGATTTATGTAATATTTTCACACCTTGATATTTGTTGGTTTAATCAAGGTGAAATGTATATAAAAGTGTTCAATGACTGAACAGTATGTAAGGTTTTTTAAGTTATAAAAATCAATAAAAAAGTAAAAATATATAGTTACTTTATTGTTTTAGTTTAGTGATTTGAAAAATAATTAGTGGTCAAATATAAGGTACACGAAAAACACAAACATACTATAAGCTTGACATTTTTTTTCTTATAGGTGTATTTATACTGGTGATGCTTACTTCGATTGGTTATTTTTTGGAAAATAAGAGAGTATAAGTTTGGAAGTAATGATTAGATTCGGTATATTTCACAGTATTTTATGTGTACTTTTAGTTTGTTGCATTTCCTGTACGCGAGTCCCTCCAACCACACCTGGGCTGGATCATCCTTTTAAACAAGGAACGACAGATAATTTATATAAGATTGATAGTTTTCGGCCAATTGATCTTCCGTCAATTGCTGATAACTTTCAAGAAAATAATTCACAAAATACTCAGACCCCTCCGTTTTTGACTGATGATTTAATTGATAAAGTGCTACAGGTAAAGACTGCAGAAAAGGGTAAGGTAGCTAAGATCTCCAGTAGTCAATCCGGGATATCCATTGATCCTAATTCAAATATTTCTTTTGTGAATCAATATTATTTTTTAGATTATGAGTCAGTGGATATGGAAACAGAAGAACAAAAACTACTGTTTCATTTATTAGGAGATATAGAGGATTTTAAAGGTTTTCCTAATACGACTTATTATATTGTTCCTCAATTGCAGGATAATTATTTAATATTATATCGCATAGGTAAAAAAGAAACGATACCTTATGATGAAAAACATTTAGCTGTTCAAATAGGAGATTGGTTGGCGACACCTTTAGTGGGTTATGCATTAGAGTATTGTGAACCGAAAAAAACAGTGAATGATGATTATGAAGAAACAAACCTGTATGAGCCTAAATGTTCTTCTGTTGCCAGGCAATCTACAAAGTATGTGCGGTTAAAAGAAGAAACTAAAGCTGTTTTTATATATACACCAAAACTAGATGTTTTTCCAACAGATTTTTTTGACGGTGAATGGTATGCTGTGAACACAATAGTAAAAACTTCAGAAAAAAATATTGAAGAAATAGGACATCAAACTTTTGAAAATGCTTTGCTGGTGAAGTTTAAAAAAACCACTCATGGTTTCCAGGCAGTGGACGCCAGTGGATATCAATTAAAGGAAGAGGATCGATTACCCAGCTTTTTTATTCCTGTAGACTGGAAAGAATATAGAATAGTTAGAGATTCTAATATTTTACAGGAACTGGAGGACGAGGAAATTGACCTATATTTGGATATAGGACGGCCGTTTTTTAAAATTAAATTTCAAGAATTATTAGACAGCAAACCTGTTAATGGAAATGTGGCGCATAAGGAGCTTAAAAATATTTTTATAACAGATAATTACTTTAGTTATATTGTGGAAAAAAGGAATACAGAGGGTTTTATACAGCGGGTGAGATATGCTTTAAAAAAAGCAGAAAAAAATTCCAATTATCAGGAGAAACAGTGGTATGAAGAGGATAGCTCTCAATTTTTCCCTTCTTTTGTGACACAGAGATCGTATTACGTAGATTCTTCTGTTTATACAAAGGAGGATTGGGGAAAATTCTATCGCATGACTCGTTTTGATCCTAAAACTAAAATCATTAAATGGTATTTTTCGAAAGAAACACCAGCTGGAGTAAGAGAGTTTGGGAGAAGGGCAGTAGCTCTTTGGAATCAAGCCTTTCAATTAGCTGGAAATGGTCAAATTCAAATTGTATTAGATGAGACAGTGGATAGGGAATTAGGAGATATACGTTATAATATTATCAATTTCATAGAAGCTCAATCAGAATCAGATAGTGGTGTATTAGGTTTTGGACCTAATATTTACAATCCTGTTACCGGAGAAATTGTTTCAGCAACTGCCAATATATGGGTGACTGGCATCGTGGATTCCTATGTGGAGACAATTCGTCAATATATTCGATTTCATGTTTATCCTCCTGATTGGAAGTTATTGAAGGATTCTCAAGGAGTTAGCAAATTTATTTATGAAAAAATAATAAAATTATGTCCTCAGGTAAAAAATTTGATTACAGAAGTAAAAGGTAGCGGACAATCTATTGATGATAATCATTTGGTTCAAATTTGTGCATGGAAATTGGCACGACCAAAACTCTTAGGAGTGACTTTACATGAAATGGGACATGGTTTCGGGTTACGGCATGTATTTTCTGCTTCTGCTGATAAAGCAAATTATTATGAAGATTATGATGAAATTCGTGAACTATTTGGTGATGAGATTATAGAAGATGTTTCCGAGAGTTATACAACACCTGCTAAGTATTCCTCTGTTACGGACTATACTGCACATCAATACCCAAAATTGACTGTTCCTGGGAAATATGATGTAGATGCGATACGGTTTATTTATTTTGATAAAGTGGGATTAGTAAAAACAGACGCAAATAAAGAGAAATTTTTGGAAATTCCTTATTTGGATAATAACGAGAAAAAACAAAAAAGTATCGTTGCTTATGCTGAAGAACAAAATAAATCTCATTTACTGAAAAGGTATCGAGTGTGTGGTGGAAAATTACCGACTGTTAATAATTATCATTCATCTGAATTCAATGCGGATGATCCTATGTGTGCCAAACATGATTATGGCGAGACACCTTTGGAAGTGGTGGAAAATTTTATTCATGATAGTAAGAATGCTATCATGACACAGACAAGGCGATACGATCGAGTGCGTATTTCTCCTACTAGTGCTTTTCTGTACTCACTCGATCCTGAGAAAACTTTATTACCTCTCCTCCGTAAATGGTATAAGATATTAGGAATCTTTTTTAATGAATCCAATCAAACTATATTTCATGTTTCCTCTTATAGCAGTGAAGATATTAATAAATATGAAAAAAAACTGACAGATATGGCTAAACAAGATGAAACAGAGAAGGCTAAACAAGGTGAAACATCTATATTTGGTCAATATTATCAAATTAGAAGACCTATTTTTAAATATTTTCAAGAAATATTTTTTCTTCCATTTAAGCATTGTATATATTTTGATAAAGGTGATCAACAATATGAAGTATGGCCTTTGGAAACCATTATAAGAAGAATAGAGGGAATACCCTCTGTTGAAGAGGATACAACTATTATAGATAGGGAAATAGTGTCTAGTTGTGAATCAAAAGCTATAGCAGATTGGGCTGTCAGAGAGGATAGTGCGGTTGCAGGAATGGAATTATTTGCAGAAGTGGGTTTAATTGGTACTCAAGATTCCTATTTTTTACAAAGAAGAGAAGAAGATATTACAGATGAAATATCTGTATTCAAACCTATACAATCTCATGATGGAAAATCACAGAGTATTTGGAGCATTATTTTAGATAAACTGTTACCTGTTTTGTTGGAACCTAACTTCAGACATAATATGCGTTATGAATGGGTGGACTACATTAGCTCAGGAATAGATTTCAATCCCTATGTTAATCAAAGGGGTACTCTAATACCAAGAATTATTAGTCATGAAATAGATTCGCAATTAGACATTCTTTATACCAGAATGAAAAGATATGTTGATTTACAGGGAGCTATATTTAGACATACAAGAGATAGTAATTTAAGGCGAGAGATTATGGATGATATCAGTTGCAGGTCTTATACTTTTTCAGATTTTCATCAATATATGGTATCTGTTCTTACAGATGCTTCCACATCAGAATCACACTTAGAAATGCCACTCTTGCTAAGAGACAGGTTGGAAAAATTTATAAATGATGAAATTTACCCTAATCTTCCAGCTGATTTTGTTCAGTCCATACTAAATCATTCTGCTGTTTATAAAGTGGATGCAAAAGAGATGATTTGTATTCCTGAAAATGAAAATACTTTTTTTGGGCAAATTTTCGAACAATTTAACGATAATAAAAAGTGTATCAACAATAATTATTTAACTCCTTGTAAAGACATCAAGGATAAAGAGGCTTTTAACCTAGCCGTGGCTCGATTTATGTCAGGTGAAATTGAAAATTTATAGTTACTTTATGTATGGTATTTAGATTTGTAATTTTTTTTGTTATAGTCTTTTTCGTTTCCGGTGGCGCTTTCGGTGCCCTGTTTAATCCCGTTTTATCGGGTAACCATTCGCCAGTTGCTTCGAATTTTTCTTCTTTTCAGGGTTTTATTCAATCACAGTTAAGTCGTAAATTGCTCATCAATGAGCAACTGTTTGATATGAATCAGGAAAATAATTTAGTGGATTCACTCTATATAAATACAGAGATAAATATGGAGTATCCGGTTAATAAGATATTTTCTCAGATGAGTTCGGATTTTTTTTTCAAATCTAATTTTTTTTTTCACTTTCGTTATGAAAGACCTGTATACAGTGGAGAAGAGAATATCAGGCAATTATGTTGGGTACAGGTCATTTGTTTTAAAAATGGTCTAACAGGTCTAAGAGGTTTTCTATTTAAAAGTGATGATTTTTTGGTTGAGTTGTCTATGTATGCAAAACTTCCTTTTTCTAAATTATCCATCAAGCAATCTTTCTTATTGGGGGCGGGGAGTTCATTAAAGACACTATACTCTATGTCTTCAATGGGTAGATGGAAATTATTTTTTATTAGTGAGCACTCTGTTGGCGTGGATGCTTATATGTATCGAAATGCAAATGTTAAGGGAACAAACACCAATCAACCTTTGGAAATATGGAATCAAATAGGTTTTCAGTTATTTCATACTCAGTATAGGTGGATTCCACAGATATTTATTTATGGAGATTATCAATTGTTTGTTAATTTCAATGGGGTATTTTATCATCATGTTTCTCTCAGTAATTTTTTATCCTGGCCAATCAGTAAAAAGATTCAATTGTTGTTAGGTTTGTCATGGGGAGATAGAATATTAGATCAATACAATATGAAATCCGCTGCATCATCAAAAATTTTTAATATTAATAAGGTTTTTATTCATCTTGGTGGTGGTTATGCTTTTTAATGTTTGATTGGCATCGATAGAGAAGGGGGTCTGAAAAAAATTGTTGCGTCTTTAAAAAAACTAGCCTAGAATGATAAAACTTTTCAAATTATCTATGAAAATATAAATTTTTAAGGAGGTATTTCATGTTGGGAGTGGGGGATATTTTTCCGTCTTTTAAGGTTAAGGCAACAGTGTCGTCAGATAAAGATCTTAATAAGGCTTTTCGGGATGTGGATAATAGCACTTATAAAGGAAAATGGTTGGTTTTTTTCTTTTATCCCAAGGATTTTACTTTTGTTTGTCCTACAGAATTAAAAGGTTTTGGGGATCTCAATAACGAATTTCAGGAAAGAGGTGCTCAAATTCTGACTGGTTCCACAGATTCTGAGTTTGTACACCATGCCTGGCGGACTTATGAAAAAGATCTCAATAATTTACCTTTTCCCATGTTAGCGGATATAAAAAGAGAATTAACTACTTCTTTGGGAATTTTAGATCTCAATGAAGGTGTTGCTCAAAGAGCTGTATTTATTGTGGATCCGGATGGAATTATTCGTTTTGTTTATGTCACAGATCTCAGTGTTGGACGTAGTCCAAAAGAGGTTTTAAGAGTATTGGATGCTCTAAAAACGGGAGAACTTTGTCCATGCAATTGGAATAAGGGTGAAAGCACTTTATAAATTTATTGGGAAAATTTAAGTTTTTCTTTTAGAAGTAAAAAGTCATTATGCTTTTGTTCTCTTAATGTTCTATGTGTGCTGTCTGACTTTTGCAAAATGACAATGTGTTGTTGATTGATCTCCTCCACCTTTTGTCCATCAATAGTTAAAAACCCCGCTTGGTTTTGATTGTTGATTTGAAGATGCATTGAACAAGTATCAGGAATAATCACCGGACGGTGAGTAAGACTATGAGAACAAATAGGTGTAATGGCGAAAGCCTGTACTTTTGGGTGCAAAATAGGGCCACCTGAAGCCAGGTTATAAGCCGTGGATCCAGTGGGAGAAGAAATAATTAAGCCATCCGCTTTGACAGAGTAAATATTTTGATTTTGGATAGTGATAGAAATATTTATTAAGTGACTAAAGTTTCCTCGTTCAATCACCATATCGTTTAAAGCCTTGTATGTTCTGTCTTGTTTTGAGGATTCCCGGACAGTGATTTGCATGGTAGAACGTTCTTCTATTTGCATCTTTCCTTCCAACACTGTATCCAAACAACTCAGTATTTGTTGTTTTCGATAAACTGTCAGAAAACCAAAAGAGCCCATATTAATACCCAGGAAAGGAATATCATCATCCGGTATAAATTGAACTGCCTGTAAATAGGTGCCATCACCCCCTAAAACCAAAGCCAGATCGGGTTGTAACCCTTCATAAGAAATTTTATTTAAAGCAGATTGTGGAAAGGATTTTATTTGTATAGCCTTCTTTTTCAAATGCTGTTCCACTTCTTTAAGGCTTTGTAAAATACCTTCAGAGCTGTCTCTATAAATGACAAGCACTTGTTTTATTCTCTTTTTTAAAAAAGTATTTTTTATCAAATTCAACTCACTAAAAAGATGCTACGCATTATTTTATCAGGGAAAAAGTATTATTGACTATAAATGTGCAGAAATACAAAATATAAACTTTAACTGCCTTAGTCAATGTTTGATGGGCTTATGCTATTGTAAAATTGTTTCAGAACAAGGTTTTCAAGTTGTTTTCCAATTTCCTGCGATCCATATTTTTATTTATTAAAGGTTTTTTTGATAAATCTGTTGTTGTTATTGTGATGGGTATTTTGATATTTCGATGGGCTTTTTTTGAACCTTATGTCATCCCATCTGGCAGTATGATTCCTTCTTTATTAATCAATGATCACATTATCGTGCAAAAATTTTCTTATGGTGTACATATACCTTTCACTAAAAATTGGCTTTGGAAAAGAGACAATCCTAAACGAGGGGATATTGTTGTGTTTCGTCCTTTGTCAGTGGAAGGTAAAATGAAATTCATGATTAAAAGAGTCTTGGCTGTGAGTGGAGATGACATCTATATTGATTCAAATAAACAAATTTGGGTCAATGGAGAACAGATGTCACAGGTTATTTTACACCCTTCCAGTGGAATGGAAAAAGATGGTTATTATTCTCTCAATGCGCAGGATATGGGAGGAGCAGATTTTGAGGATTATACTTTCTATAAGGAGAATAATGGTGCTCGTGCCTATCGTATAATGGTCAATAACACACGAAATCGTTCCGGGTCTTTTGAAGACTTTCAAGTACCAAAAGATCATGTTTTTCTGATGGGGGATAACAGGGATAATTCTCATGATTCCCGATATTGGGGGAGCTTACCTATTGCCAATATTATGGGTCGTTCCCGATGGATATGGTTAAGCTGTGACCGAACATTTCTGAAATTACCTCTTTTATGTTATCCAAATAAGTTGAGATTAAAACGATTATTTAAAACCATTCGATAGTGAACTCATGGAAAAAATGGATAATTGCAAGCTTTCAAAGTGAAAAAACCGCTATAAAAATATTTCATTTTGTTATATAGTTTTTTTCATGGCTTCAAATACCAACTCTCTTATTAGTGTAAATGATTGGGATAACGACAAAATTAATTTTGTTATGGAAAAAACTGCCTTTTTAAAGAAGGAATTTAATCAGAACGGCCGTATCAGTCATTGTGTGGATATGAAACAAACTCAGGGATTGGTGGCTCAGTTATTGTTTGCAGAACCAAGCACCAGAACCAGAGCTGGTTTTGAATTGGCTTGTTTTCGTCTGGGTATCTCCCCTACAGTTCTATGGAATTTGCATTTTTCCAGTATGGCTAAAGGGGAAACACTGGAAGATACGCTTCAATGTTTGGTTGCCCTCAGGCCTAACATGATCGTGCTTCGTTGTGGTGAGTTTAAATCTGCTGAATCTTTTCTAAGTAATAGTCCTGTGCCAGTGGTAAATGCAGGGCTTGGGACTAAAGAACATCCCACTCAAGCTTTGGTGGATGTTTTTACGGTTCAAGAAACTAGAGGGCAGGTTAAAGGGGAAAAAATACTGATTGTAGGGGATGTTTTGCATTCCAGAGTAGCTAACTCCAACTTAAAATTATTTACCCGAATGGGGGCTCAGTTGGCTATTTGCGCTCCCAAAGAACTTAGTCCGGCTGATAAAGAAGCCTGGAAAGATGTGACTCGTTTTGAATCTTTGGAAGAGGGGATCAGATGGGCAAGTGTGATCATGTGTTTGCGTGTGCAAAAAGAACGACATACTTTAAGAAGCATAGGTTTCTCCATGGCAGAATATCGTGACAAGTATCGTATTGGAAAGGAACAAATGGAGTGTTTTCAAAAAGATGGAATTTTGTTGCATCCAGGTCCGGCGGTCAGAGGTGTGGAAATTGCGAATGAAGTTTTGGAAGATTCACGTTGTCATATTCTCACTCAAGTGGAAAATGGTTCTCATGTCCGTTCAGCGGTCATCTCTGAAGTATTGAATTTGGAGATCAAGGGAATATGAAGCATCGGCCGGAACCCGGCTTTCTGGTATTAGAAACCGGAGAAATTTTTAAAGGGCTGTTTTTAGGAGGTATAGAACGGGCGGGAGAGCTTGTCTTTAATACCTCTCATAGTGGTTATGAGGAAATGGCCACAGATCCTTCTTATTTTAATCAAATTCTGGTAATGACGGCTCCTATGCAAGGTAATTATGGAGCGGATAACAAGGTATGGGAATCCAGTCGCATTCATATACAGGGTTTGATTTGTTTGGAAATGCAAAGTGGAGATAGAGACTCTCAATGGATGACGAAACTGATCTCTCATGGTGTGCCCATTTTATCTGGTGTGGATACACGTTCATTGGTTTTACAGTTAAGAGCAACAGGTACTGTATGGGGTGCAGTTGTGTGTACATCTGACAATTCTTCTGCCAAAAAACGTGCGGCTCATTTGATTTCATCCGGGAAAAAAATAGAAAAAGATTGGCCTTTTATTGTAGCAGATAAAAATATTCGAGAACTAAAAGGAAAAAATAAAAAAGGACTCAGAGTGGCTGTTATGGATTTTGGTTGTAAAGAAAATATTGTGCGTGAATTGTTAAAGAGAACAAGTTGTATTTGTCTTTATCCTCCTCGCACATCAGCTGAGGAGATTTTAAAATGGAAGCCTTCTGCTTTGTTGTTATCCAATGGTCCCGGCGATCCGGCAGAGGTGAAAAAATCAGTGCAAACCATTAAAAAACTTTTAGGTAAAATATTTATTTTTGGAATTTGTATGGGACATCAGTTATTGGCTTTGGCCCTTGGAGGGAAAACCTATAAATTAAAATTTGGTCATCGAGGAAGTAATCACCCTATTGAAGATAAGCTTCTCAAAAAAATCTATGTCACCAGCCAGAATCATGGTTATGCGGTGGAAGGAAAAAGTTTGCCGGATTTTTTACAGGTAACGCATACGAATTTAAACGATGGTACAGTAGAAGGTTTTTTTTCCAGTAAAGCCAGGTGCTTGGGGATACAATTTCATCCTGAAAGTCATCCTGGTCCACATGATGCAAGTGAATTGTTTGACTTTTTTATAAAGCAAGTAAAAAAACTCTAAAATAGTTAATAAAAAACAGGGCAGCTCATACATATGAGAAAAGATATAAAAAAAGTGGTCATCTTGGGCAGTGGGCCTATTGTGATTGGTCAGGCTTGTGAATTTGATTACTCAGGGACTCAAGCCTGTAAGGCTCTCATGCAAAAAGGTATTGAAGTTATTCTTATTAACTCCAATCCAGCGACTATCATGACCGATCCTGAACAAGCCACACGGGTTTATATTGAACCTTTAAAAGTGGAATTTGTGGAAGCTGTTTTAAAGAAGGAAAAACCTTGCTCCTTAATTCCCACTTTAGGTGGACAAACCGCTCTCAACCTGGCCCTGGATATGGACAAGAAAGGTATTTTAAAGAAATTGGACATAGAGATGCTGGGTGCTCGATCAGACGTGATCAAACGGGCGGAAAATCGGGAAGAGTTTAAACAATTATTAGAAAACATTGGCGCCGCTTGTCCTAAAAGTATTTTGGTTAAATCCTTTAAACAAGGTTTAAAAGTAACTGAGGAAATGTCTTTTCCACTTGTGTTGAGACCGAACTACACCCTTGGAGGGGGAGGAAGTGGAGTAGCCAACTCTTTGGAAGAGTATGAAGCAAAATTGATCACTGCTCTCAAAGAAAGTCCTGCTTCAGAAGTTTTAGTGGAGAAAAGCCTTCTGGGTTGGAAGGAGTTTGAATTGGAGGTTATGCGGGATCGTCGTGGTACCTTTGTCGTTGTCTGTTCGGTGGAGAATATCGATCCCTGTGGTGTGCACACAGGAGATAGTTGTTCCGTATCTCCCCAACAAACTTTGTCGGATAAAGAATACCAGGCGATGCGGGATGAGGCGGAAAAAATTATCTCTGCCGTGGGTGTGGAAACAGGAGGCGCTAATATTCAATTTGCCGTGCATCCTGAAACCCGAGAGCGTTTGGTGATCGAAATGAATCCACGTGTCAGTCGTTCCTCGGCCTTGGCCAGCAAAGCCACAGGTTTTCCCATTGCTAAAATTGCCGCTTTGGTGGCTGTGGGTTTTACAATGGATGAAATTCGAAACGATATCACGGGTACAACGCCTTCTTGCTACGAGCCGGCTTTGGACTATGTGGTTGTAAAGATCCCTCGATTTGATTTTGAAAAATTTGAAGGCTCCAAAGATATTTTAAATACGCAGATGAAAAGTGTGGGTGAAGTCATGGGTATTGGCAGAACCTTTCTGGAAGCCTTTATGAAAGCCCTGGTTTCCCTTGAGAAACATTATGATCTTTTACAAAAAATCTCTCTTTCCGAAAAACAGTTAAGTTATCCAAACAGCCAAAGAATCTATGCACTCTTTCAGGCTTTCCGGCAGGGATATACCGTTCAGGAAGTTAATGAGTTTACACAAATTGATCCATGGTTTCTGGAGCATTTTCATCGATTAATACAATTTGAAAAGAAAATAAAAAAAACAGTGGAGACAAATGGAAAAATAGAACCGAATATGTTGTTTTTTGCCAAGAGGATGGGAATACCGGATTTTTTGCTGGGTTTTTATTTGGGAAAAAAAGAAAGAGATGTTCGACGTCTGCGGTGGAAACACAATATTCAACCTGTTTTTTATCAGGTAGATACTTGTGCTGGAGAGTTCGCTTCTCAAACCCCCTACTATTATTCTACTTATTGGGGAACCAGAACTGGTAAGAAAAATAAAAGATCCAAAGAACTTGTGGTGATTTTGGGAAGCGGCCCCAATCGTATTGCTCAAGGTATTGAATTTGATTACTCCTGTGTCAGAGCAGCCAAACAGCTTAAGAAAATGGGTTATAAAACTTTGATGATCAACTCCAACCCTGAGACGGTTTCCACAGATTACGACACTTCAGACATGTTGTTTTTCGAACCTCTGACAACAGAGCATACTATAGAGGTTTTACAATTTACTCAACCTTTGGGATTTTTGGCTCAAATGGGAGGACAGACTCCTATTCGTTTGGCACCGGATTTGGTCAAAGAGGGTTTTTCTCTGATTGGCTCTTCTATAAGAAGTATCGATCTGGCAGAAGATAGAGGGCGATTTTCCGCTTTGTGCACCCGTTTGGGTTTTCAGGTGCCTGCGGCTGGTATGGCGGGCTGTTTTGAAGATGCTCAGAAAATAATGAAAACAATAGGTTTTCCTTTGATTTGTCGGCCCAGTTATGTGCTGGGAGGACGAAGAATGGAAATTATCAATAATGAACAGGAATTGCAGACATATTTTCGTCGTCATCAACTTTTTATCTCGGAAACGAACCCTTGTTTGATGGATCAGTTTTTGGATAGTTTTTTGGAAGTGGATGTGGATTTAGTGTGTGGACCGGACTGGGTGGTGATTGGTGGAATCATTGAGCATATTGAAAGAACAGGTGTACATAGTGGCGATAGTATGGGAGTGGTGCCTCCTCAAAGGTTAAAGCCGGAAACTTGTAAAAAAATTGAAGAATTCTCCACTCTCTTAGCTGGCCATCTAAAAATTTTAGGCTTTTTGAACTTACAATTGGCGATTAAAGAAGATGATATTTATATTATAGAGGCCAATCCTCGTAGCTCCCGAAGTGTGCCTTTTTTGTCCAAAGCCACAGCTTTGCCCTTGGTGGATTTGGCGGTTATGGCGATGTTTGCCTGGCCGGCAGACAAAGTGCACCCTGCTTTTTATAATTGGAAAAAACTGGAAGGAGTATCTGTAAAAGGAGTCGTGTTTCCCTTTAAAAAATTTGAAGATGTGGATTCTATTTTAGGCCCTGAAATGAAATCCATTGGGGAAGTGATGGGTCGTGGTTCCACCTACTCCGAGGCACTTCTAAAAGCGCTTCATTCCTCTTTTTTAAATTTACCTAAGAAAGGAGAGGTGTTTTTCTCATTGAGAGATAAAGATAAAGAGGAACTGTTGCCAGTTGCTCAAAGTTTCCTAAAAATGGGATATACATTGTCGGCGACTCGTGGAACAGCGGATTTTTTAAAAATTCATCAACTGGAATGTTTAAAGGTTAAAAAAGTAAGGGAGGGGCGTCCCCATTGTGTGGATCGCATTCGCTCTGGACAGGTGACTTTGGTGATCAACACCACTTCCGGTAAACGTTCCATAGAGACCAGTTTCAGTATTCGTCGAAGCTGTTTGGATCAGGGAGTGCCTTGTATTACAGAAAGTGAGGCGGCTAAGGCCGTTGTTTTCGCATTGCAAAAAACACAGAAAAAAGCCATTTTAGTAGAGCCTTTGCCTCCAATGGTGAAAAACAGCTAAAATATTATTTGCACAAACCTTAAAAAAGTATTCACAAATCTTATAAATTTCTTTTAAGATTAGTCATTATGTCTTACGTGTTACAAGTAGAGAAATTAAAAAAGACCTTTAAAAAAGATTGGCCCTCTTTTGTAAAGACAGAGGTTTTGAAAGGTTTGGATTTTTCCATTCAAAAAGGGGTGGTGACAGGTTTTCTGGGGACCAACGGATCCGGTAAAACCACGACCATGAAATGTATGCTTGGTCTGATTCCCTTTGAAGGAGGGAAGGTTTCTTTTTTTGATAATCAATCTTTGTGTGCCGATGTTTTGAAAAAAATTGGTTTTTTGCCGGAGCAGCCTTGTTTTTATGATTGCTTAACGGGAGAAGAGTTACTGGTTTTCTATGGTCGGCTTTCTGTTTCCACTAATGTAGCTGAATTGAAGTCACGAGCTAGATCGTTGTTAAAAAAACTGGATCTCTATCATGCTAAAGATCGAAAGATCAGAAATTACTCAAAGGGAATGCTACAAAAAGTTGGTTTGGCACAGGCCCTCATTCATCATCCGGAGTTTGTTATACTGGATGAACCCATGGCTGGTTTGGATCCGGATGGTCGTTTGTGTGTGGCTGAACTGATACAGGAATTAAAGAAGGAAGGCACTACAGTGTTTTTCAGTTCTCATTTGCTCTATGATGTGGAAAGACTGTGCAGTGATTTAGTGGTATTGAAAGGTGGCCAGTCTGTGTATAGTGGAAGTGTTCAGAAACTATTGGATCAAATGAAAGGACAACAGCGAGAGATTGTGTATTGGGAAAAAGGGAAGGAACACTCTGTATACGTAAAAACCCTTCAACAATGTCAGGAGCAACTGGATTCTTTGAGAAAGAAAGGCTGTGACATTGTAAAAGTAGGAGTGGATAAAAAAACTTTGGAACAGGCTTTTGTGAAAATAGGATAGGAAAAACAGATTATGAAAAATGTATGGCTCATTTCATTGAATACCATTAAAGAAATACGAAGGCATAAGGTTTTTTATGCTTTTGGTGTCATGGTTCTTCTTTTAATAGGGGCAGGTCTGACCCTAGCTCCTCTTAGCTTGGATGAACAAACCCGTTTGAGTATCAATTTTTCACTTACTGCCTGTCATATTGGTCTCATGATTTTAGCTGTGTATTTTGCCAGTACCCTTATCTCTCACGAAATTGAGAAAAAAACCATTATTACTGTATTTGTAAAACCACTATCCAGGATGCAGTTTATTTTGGGGAAATTCCTTGGCTTGGCTTTTATTCTGGGAATGATGGTTTTGTTTTTAAGTTTATTTCTTGTATTGGTGTATTTGTTTTTTAAACAACCAGTGGAAATGGTGTTGTTTATGGCTTTATGGGGGATTTTTTTAGAGGCATTGATTTTATCAGCAGTAGCTTTTTTGTTTAGCAGTATCACTTCTTCTTTTTTAGTTTTAGTTTATTCAGTGTTTGTCTTTATTATAGGTCACGCTACGAATGGTATTGTATTTTTTCTACAACAGGCCAAGAGAGATATTTTGAAACCAATCACAAAAGTGATTGCTAGGGCGATGCCCAATTTTGAAAAATTGAATTGGCGCTCCCATGCCTTGTATCAGGATGAATTGTCTATGGTGGAAGTGTTGTATGCTTCTATTTATGGATTTGCATGGATAACTTTTCTATTAATTTTAGCGGCCTGGTTGTTTAAAAGGAAAAAAATTGCCTGATTCCTTTTATCTGTTTTTTTTTAATTGGGATTTTTTTTGTTTTCTTATTCTGGGTTTGTGTTTTGGAAGAATAGGCGCAGTCTTAGCTCTTTTTCTGCCCATTTATGAAGGTTGTGAAAATGGAGAAACAGAAGAACATCAAAAGTATAAACACATTAAAGATTTTCTTCCGTTTTTTGTTAATTGTCAGAACAAATGGGGTTGGTATCCACTCTCTTGTGCTGTGAAAAAATTAAGAGGACAATCTTCCACTTTACAACCCCTTATCCTGGAAATTTTATTGGCTTTCTTATTTATTCTTCTGTTCTATACAGTGGGTTGGAGTTTTTTACTCATTGAATATTTATTGTTTGTTTTTGCTTTAACAGTGGCAAGCGCTGTGGATCTGAAGCATTTTATTTTGCCAGACACTTTGACTTTATCCGGCATTGTTATTGGTTTACTGGGAGCAGTGCTTAATCCAGAGCTTGGGCGTGAATTTTGGCCAGCTTTTAGTGGACTACTAATGGGTGGAGGTTTTTTATGGCTGGTGGCGCTGTTGTATTATGCTGTTCGTAAAGAAGAGGGCTTAGGAGGTGGTGATATCAAGTTGTTGGCTTGGATGGGGACAGTTTTAACATGGAAGGCCATTCCTTTTGTAATTTTAGTGGCTTGTTTTTCTGCTGTTATTTTTGCTTTACTTGGGGTTTTTCAACCAGGAAATTGGTTGAAAAAAAATATTCCGTTTGGTCCTTATTTGGCGGCTTCCGGTTTTATATATATCTTCTGTTACGGTAAAGAGATAACACACTTATATTTATCTTTTTTCATTTCCTTGTAAGTTTTACCTTTCAGGAGTGTCAATTAGAGGGTAAAATTATGCTATGTTTATACATTGACTTTTTTTTACTCTGAGTCATAATTTTTATACGGACTTCTAGGGAAGGGGATCTATGCCATTATTTAAGCCAAAAAGAATGGTGACTTTGGATATAGGAAATCATTCTATAAAAATGGCTGAATTTATCATTAAAAAGAAGCAGCCTGTTTTGGAACATTTTTCTATATTTTCTATTCCGGAACACTGTATTCAGCAAGGCAATATAGAATCCATAGAATCTCTAAGAGAGCCTCTTGTCGATTTTATTTCTGAAAACGTTTTGGATGGTGTACGAGAGCTGAGTATTGCTATTGGTGGAAGATTTGTTTTTGTCAAAAAAATTGAAGTGCTTAAATCGGAAAGAGAACTACTGGACGAAATGGTGCAGGTGGAAGTTAAACAAAATCTTCCATTCAATGCCGGTGAAGTGAATTATGATTATTCTATTATGAAAAGTCCTCAGCCTGCGGAACCCAACAAAATAAATATCTTACTGGTTGTGGCTTTGTGTAAAGTGGTATCAGATTATGATTCTTTATTTAAGAGTATAGGTTATAAGTGTAAAACTATTGATACACATGGCTTTGCCTTGGAAAGTTGTTTTCAATGTGCTTATCCAGAGGTGGCTGGACAGGAAAAAAGCAATATAGTTATTTTGGATATTGGTAAATCGGGTACCAACTTTATTGTTTTAAATGGTGGAAAATTAATTTTTGATCGCTATATAGCTATTGGCAGCAATTTTTATATTAACAACATTATGCAGGAAATGAGTGTGGATTCGCAGGAGGCGGAATCTTTATATTTAAGTAGTGGAACAGGTGATGAAGTGCCTACAGAGATGACTCAAATCATTTCTGAGAGTAATCATTACTTTTGTGATGAAATTTTAGAAGCTGTTGAATATTTTAAAAATCAATTTCCAGAACAACCTTTCATGGAGTGCTATGTAACAGGTGGTGGTGCTAAAATGGGTCAATTGATTAACGACATTGGGAAGGCTCTGGGAATTCCCACCCTGGTGTTTGATCCTTTTGCAGGGGTTAAATACAGTGAGGTATTAAACGATTCCATTAATCATATAAAATATTTTGTACCTGTTTCTGCAGGCTTATGTTTGAGGGCGATAAAATGAAAATAGACTTAAGAAAATCCAGATCCACTATGGTGGATCAGGAAGTCATGGATGATGACTTTGTACTGGATAATGAAAAGAGTACTTTTGCTTTTTTATCCAAGATTGATTTTAAAATAGTTTTGAGTATAGTTATTCGGCTTGTTTTATGTTGTGTGGGTACTGGTGTTTTAATGCAGATGGAAAAAAAGAATTTACAAAAATTAGGTGCACAAAGAGACGCCGCAAACAATGAATATAGTCAGTTAAAAAATAATATGCAGGACCTTCAAAAGAAAATAGAAGGGTTTAGTTATTTAAAAGAAAAGTCTGTAGAGTTTACTAATAAGCTGAATATTATGGAGGGGGTCGTCCAGAAGAGGTTAAAGGTTATCAGAGGCTTGGATCAAATACAAGATGTCATTCCAAAGAATGTTTGGTTGGAGAGAGTGAACTTTAATGGCAGTAAGCTTGTACTTAATGGTTTTTCCAGCACAAATAAACAAGTGCAGACTTTTATTGAAAGTATGGAAAAAACGAATGTTTTTTTACGTGTTGTTTTGGATAAAGTATCTGAGCAGGGTGCTTTGAAACAGAAGAATTTTGCGATACATGTTACTTTGAGGTAGTGTAATGTTTGTTTTTATTAGATCTTTTGCAGAAATCAATATTGGTTTGGTGATTTTGCTTAGTGGATGCATTGCAGGTGGATATTATTTTGTTAAATATGATAAAGGAGATAGTATTAGGCAACAAATTCAACAAATCAATAGGGATAAAGATAAAACGAAGGAAACGATCAATAATTTGAACCTGGAACTAAAGGCTCTTCAGGAAACAGATGTAGTAGTTAATCAAATGGGAATGGAAATTAATAGTTTTTTAAAATTTATTCCCAGTAAGTTGACTTCCGCTATGATGCTTAATCATTTGAATAATACTGCTAAAAGCACTGGGGTAAGTTTGGAAGGTATTACAAATTATGATTTTGTACAAAAAGAGGAGTTTTATGAAAAGTTAAAAGTGAGTGTGACGATAAAGGGTATTTTTTCTCAAGTGTTATTGTTTCTATCTAAACTGACAGGTTTAACAGAGGTCATTACTGTTGAGAATTTTTCAATGGAGAGTACTCGTCAGCGAAGTATATCCATTCAGGGAATGGATGAAGTACAAGTGAGAATGGATATATATGGATACAGATATGTATCGCCGATTGTTGATGTTGAATTGAAAGCGAATCAGTAGAAAGGAGTCATAGAATGAAAACAATGTTTTTATCTTGTTTATATGTTACAGTTGGTGGAGGAACTCTTTTTCTTATTACCTGGTTTTTTACTGGTTTTTATGGCTTTGATAGAAAAGCTTTTGCGCAAACAGAAGAAAGTGTACCGCCACCGGCCCCTGCAATTTCTGGAGAGGTTGCACCATCAGTCAATAACGTACCAGTGCCGGCCCCTGCAATTTCTGGAGAGGTTGCACCATCAGTCAATAACGTACCAGTGCCTGCCCCTGCAGTGCCACCGGCCCCTGCAATTTCTGGAGAGGTTGCACCATCAGTCAATAACGTACCAGTGCCTGCCCCTGCAGTACCACCGGCCTCTGCAATTCCTGGAGAAGCTGTGCCATCAGTCAATAACGTACCAGTGCCTGCCCCTGCAGTACCACCGGCCCCTGCAATTCCTGGAGAAGCTGTGCCATCGGTCAATAACGTACCAGTGCCTGCCCCTGCAGTACCACCGGCCCCTGCAATTCCTGGAGAGGTTGCACCATCAGCTAATGCACCTTCACCGGCAGGCACATCAAAGTTTCAAAAATCACCACTTCCTGAAAATATTAGTAGTGTCACATTGGAACACACACAAAAAAGCTTGGAGGATATAGATAAAAAAATAGCTGAAGTGTATAGAATGCTTCGTAATTACCAATACGATCCTGATAAAAGAAGAAATCCTTTTTCATCACCTGCTGCATTTAAGAAAAAAAAGGCTGGCAAACTGGGATTCCCAAGTTATCCAACTGGAAAATATGAATTGAGTAAAATAAAATTGATTGGAATTAAATGGGGAGGTAGAATGAATACAGGTAAAGCTTTGTTTAAAACACCGGATAATATTGTTCACACACTTCAAAAAAATGATCGTATTGGTGTGGACAGGGGAATAGTTTACCAATTAAGAGAAGATGAAGTGGTGATTTTACAGCCAAAAGCTATAGCTTCTATAAATGCAAATAGTGAAGATTTATTTATTCCTATTGTCATAAGAATGGATCGTATAAGCTCTAAAAAATTATAATTTGTTTCTTAATTGATGAGCTATATAGACTAAAGTATAGTATGTAATTTATAAACATTGCACATAGTCTAAAAGAGTCTTTTTAGTTTAGTATGAGTTTATGCTAATATGAAAGAATCAACATGATTAGGCAATATTTACAGTATTTATTTTTTATATTTTTCGTACTTTCTTGTCGTACATCTCAGGAACTTTCTGAACCAGATGATCAGGATGTAGACGCTTTATTTTCAGAAGAATTTGAGGAAGGTGATAAAGATGCGGCTGAGTTTAGTGAAGAAGATTTTGAAAATGAGTTTGCTGAATCAGAAGATTTAGAAGAGGAAATCTCTGAAGAATCTGAATTAAGCAGTGAAGAAGAAACATCTGAAGAATCTGAATTAAGCAGTGAAGAAGAAACATCTGAAGAATCTGAATTAAGCAGTGAAGAAGAAACATCTGAAGAATTTGAATTAAGCAGTGAAGAAGAAACATCTAAAGAATTTGAATTGGACAGTGAAGAAGAGAGTGATATTTCAGACGAGGATTTGGAGTTGGTGGATGAAGAAGAGCTGGATCTTATTGATGAAGACGAATCGGAACAATTGGTTGAGGGAGAAGTATCTGAGGGAGAAGAATCCACTGAGGAGTTAGCCGAGGAAGAAGTATCTGAGGAAGAAGAATCCATTGAGGAGTTAGCCGAGGGAGAAGTATCTGAGGAAGAAGAATCCATTGAGGAGTTAGCCGAGGGAGAAGTATCTGAGGGAGAAGAATCCATTGAGGAGTTAGCCGAGGAAGAAGTATCTGAGGAAGAAGAATCCATTGAGGAGTTAGCCGAGGGAGAAGTATCTGAGGAAGAAGAATCCATTGAGGAGTTAGCCGAGGAAGAAGTATCTGAGGAAGAAGAATCCACTGAGGAGTTAGCCGAGGCTAAAGCTAGTGTTGTCATTAACAGTATTCGCTACGATGACAGTGAAAATAAAGTTTATATTGAGGGAACAGATTCTTTATCTTATCAAATTCGTGAGAATGCTTCCACTAATCAAATAATTATTGAAATACCAAATGCAGTTCTGGCTGACAATTTAAAATGGCCTTTTGTTATGAAGGATTTTAATACACAAATAGGTATGCTTCAGGCCGATCAAAAAGATAGCAACATTGTTCGTGTTGTTGTTCAAATGCGTGAAGGAGCTATGGCCCCCTCTATTGATATTTCTGATTCTGGTGCTTTGGTCATTGCCTCCAGTAGAACGGAACTTGATGGGGAAGCAAGTGCTATGAGTGGTGATACATTAGATGGTGCAGCTGGAGCTGGAGCTGGTAGGGGAATGGTTTTACCTGCTAAATCTTTTGAAGAATTTTTTACAAGTGATAGCAAGTTTAGTGGTCAACCTATTTCCATCCATTTGAAGAATGTTGGTATTCGAGATGTATTATATTTTATTTCTGAAGAAACAGGGCTGAATATGGTGATCTCTGATGATGTGACAGGAAGTATTAGTATTAAATTAAGAAATGTTCCATGGGATCAAGCTTTAGTCACCATTATGAAAACTAAAAAATTGGGATATTTACGTGAAGGTAATGTGATTAGAATTATGACTTTAAATGCTTTAAAAAGTTATCAACAAGAAATTGATACAATGAAAACACAGAGTGTGAAGCCTATGGAGGTAAAAGTCATTCCAATAGTTTATACAAAAGCTTCTGAGATAGTGCCTTCACTGAAACCCTTTTTAACACCAACTCGTGGTCAGGCCTTGGTGGATAACAGATCCAATGCAATTATTGTAACGGATACAGCTAAAGTACTTGAGAGAATTCAGGATCTGATTAAATATATGGATATTCCTCCCAAGCAGGTGATGATTGAAGCTAAAATTGTGGAAGCTCGTGAAAGTTTTGTTCGTAACTTGGGATTGAACTGGAATGTGGGATTGGAAAATTTTGAAAAAAATTCAGTATTCGGTCAACCTAACTGGGATTTAAATTTAAATGGAAATTTAAGTATATTTCCAGCGGCTGCAAGTGGAGGAAGCAGGGTAACAGAAAGAACCATGGTTTATCCTTTTAATATCGCTTTTACTCCTGTGGGACTTTTGGATGCAGTGATCAGTATTGCTGAAACCGATGGTGTGGCAAATGTCATTAGTTCTCCCCGTGTTTTGGTTTTAAGTGGAAAACGAGCAACAATTTCCCAGAGAACACAAAACATTGATGTAGTTACTCAACAGTCCAGTGATACAGGTCAAACTCTTGGTCAAAGTCCTCAAAAAACTCCAGTTGTGTTAACATTTACTGTAACACCGGAGGTGACAGCAATAGGTTCTGTTTTTATGGATATAAACATGCAAAGGGATTTTGTTGGAAACCGTGATATTGCCAGTGGCTCTCGACCTATTAACTCCAGACAGGCGGCGACATCTGTGCTGGCCAAAAATGGACAAACAATTGTTATTGGAGGTATTTATCAAAGTGATAAGACACAATTTAAGGAAGGTATACCTTTTTTAAGACATATTCCTATTTTAAAATGGTTTTTTTCTCAGCGAATAACGGATGAGAATCGTAATGAATTGCTGTTATTTGTTACTCCAAGAGTATTGAATTACAATCACGAAAAACCCAGTCTTCCTGCAACAGATAGCTTTTCTTCTGAAGAAGATATGGGGGGTTAATTTTTTACATAAAAATAATGTCTCAATAGTAGAAAATTTTCACACTTTTTAAATAAAAAAGAAAAGATAGAAAAAACAAGAAATAAAGTATCTTAAAGTGTGGAAAATTTTCACACTCCCTAGAGTATCTCTTTACAAAAAAAAGCAACTATATTATAACTCTCATAGATTTAAGAGATCTTAGAGGTGAGTTATATGATGAAGATATATATTTTTTTAATCAGTTTGTTTTTAACTGTGGCTTGTACTATTGATCCTCCGATCAGTTTTGTGAAAACAGGAGTTTCAACTACAGAGGCTATATTATTTTTAGAACAATTACAGAATACAAAACAAAGTCAGGAACTTTTTAGTGATCATATTAAAAGACTCAATGCTAATGCAGCCATTGATTTTGATTGGACTCAGTATTGGAGTGAAGTCAATCAGAAAAATTTGTATAAAAAATTAGATAAAACTCAACTGGAAAGTATACTACAGTTAAGTCAGTTTTCCTGTGACACATCAGCTTGGCAGGCTTTTGCTAGTTTGTTGTTAAAAGTAGCTGAGGTGGGTACAAACTATTTGTATTTCAAACATTACTTAACAGGATCAAAGCAAACCTGTTCAACTTTTCTTCCTAATAAAACTTTAAAAACAGTTGTTTCTGTTTTAGATAAAAAAAGAAAGGAAAAAGAAGTTCAGTTATTTTCTGAAGAAAAAGTAGACTTCCTATGGAAGCAAAAAATAAATTCAATAGCAGATAAAAAAAATGATTTAACAGAGAAGTATCCTTATACCTATGAATTGTATAAAGTAGTAGTGGATGAATGGAATGTTAAAAGACATGGAAGAGCCTGGGGTGATATTTTAAGTGTAGTCAATAGAGGATTTTGGAGTGATGTTCGTTGGATGTTTTATCATGCGGGGAGCTTTGCAAGTATTCAAACAGCTTTAGAAGTGGAGAAAGACATTTACCACTCTATTTCTAATTTAGATCAAGATATACTATTGATATTTCATGACAAGGAAATAAAAAATATAATGGATCTAGTTGGTTATGAAAGATATTTCAAGGAGCAGGATTTAGTTGATTGGAAACAGTTATGGAGAACATTAATAGATAAGTACCCGGACAGACCTAATAACAGCAACAATACACTATTACTTTCTTTTTATAAATATTCTTGTGAAAAAGAGGAACTGAGTGCTTATATGGATTTAGTCAAAAGTTGGGATCTCATCGATCAGTATAGAACAGTTGTGGAACGGGAATGTGAACAACTGATCAGAATAACCAAACAAATTACTCAGTATATAGATACTGCTGGTTTGCCGGCAGATGGAGCTTTTCCTCTTAGTATGGCAGATATGACAGATATGCTGGAAGGTACGAAATATAATCGGAGCATTGATGATTTAGTTCGTTTGTTAAATTTCTATGATCGATTTAAAATTGATTATTCAATATCAGATTGGAAGACCCTTCTTAATGAGCAGTTTTCCATAGAACACTGGTTGTATTTTATGGATACTTTAAGGAAGAATTACGATAAAAGTATCATTCGTCGGGTTATGGATATGCATCAGTATGTCTATCAGGGGCGAATTTATTTTCTGAGTTTTGATGTGTTTAATATTTTAATTAATGAGAGTATTCCTTTGTCTTCTCTGGTCACTGAATATAGTTATAGTGAGTCACAACTGACACATCATGATTTTATCACTCAATTTTGGTCTATTGTTCAAAAAAATGCATCACTGGTTTTAGGTTCCAGAGATCAATGGCTCAATCTGATTGAGTATGGTTCTCATTTTTGTAATCAAGTGTATTTAAATAAAATGGTTGATTTTTTTAACCAAAATAAGCAAGAACAATTGCTATTGAATAATTTTGATTTTAATAGTTGTCCAAATTATTTTATGGACACTCATTTTAAGGAGAGTTTTGTTAATTCTGCTGTGACAAAGATTCGTCAGGATACAAGTCAGGATCCGGAGTTGTATTGGGACCTTGTGCGTTCTTTTTCATTATATACTTCCAATAATAGTGCGGAAGAAATGCAGAATGCAGCTGTGTTTAAAATGAATGCAGTGGAATGGGAGAAAGTATTTGATATCACAATATTAACTCTGAGAGAGCCAATATATAAAAATAACTCTGCTTTTTTAAAAAGAGCAATGGATTTAGTTGGTAAAGTTTATAAACGGGCAGTGGATTCTGCTATTTGCCGACAGTTGTTGGGTGTATCAGGCAATCATAAAATTATCACTGCATACGATCCTGAACTGGTGATGTACTTATTCAATCAACTAAATTGGAACAGCAGTGATTGTAGTACTCTTGAACCTGATCGACTCAATCTGTTGATGTTTATCATATCTGACTATTTATTTTCTGCTGTGGAAGAACATATAGATACTGTGGATTATGTGTTAAGTGTTTGGAGTCAGGCTGTCAGAGTGATTAATATTATGGAAAAGATTCATGATGCTACGACATGGTTAACGGATATATTTGGAACACAGATGATATCCGATCCGGATGTGACGAGTGGTGAAATGACTCACAGAGCTTTTCAGTATTACTTTTCTCATTTGCTCTTATCTTATTTAATTAAGAAAGCTTCACTTGTATCAGCAGTGGATATTTTAGACACACATATATGGAAGAAATCCACAACAAATGAATACCACAAGTTGTACGAGGAACTGTTAAAAGACAATATAGAGGAGTATCCATCGCAGATTGAAGAACTTGAGAAATTGAAAGCAGATTTAACATTAGATTAAAAAAGGAAAGTTATACCAGTGCGATGTAATCAAATTAAAATTTTTTTTGTATTTTGTATTTTTTTTATGGCTTGTCATTTGTCTTTAGCTAAAGTCTCCGAGGAATCAAAATATGTGGATTATTTTTCAAAAAATAAAAAAAAATCTGCTCCCAATGTCAATTATGGACAACTTTTTATAGAAGAGAATCGAAGGCTAAAACCTACCTTAGTGGAACTATCTGCTTTTGCAGGCAATGGTATTGGGAGCATGAATGTGAGCTGGTTTTATGGTGGAGAGCTAAGGTATAAAATATTGTCTTATTTTTATATAGGTTTGGAATTGACTAAATATCATTCAGAATTACCTTCTAGTATTAGAAAAATTTTACCTGAATTGACTGTTAACGGATTGGAAGCCGGAACATCCGGTTTAAGGAATTTATCAACACACTTTAATGGACACTTGCATTTTTTTACCAGTCATGTAAACTTGGCGGGTGTCGTCAGAATAAATATGAGTGTGCCGATACAATTTGGTATAGGAGTTACACAGGTATATAGTGTTAGCGCAAAGAATACAGGCTTAGAGAATATCAATATAAAAGATCGAAAAGTGGTCCCTTCTCTTCAATGGGGAATTGGTCCCAGAGTACAATTTGGTAGACATTTTGCTATTCAAGTGCTTTTGTCTCAAGTGCATTCATTGGCAAAGCCTTTGTTTAGGCTTCATCAGGTGTATGGAAATATAGTGGTTGGAATTTAATTTTTTTAAAGGAGTAAAGAAATAATGATAGCAGAAATATTTTTTTCTTTTGCAAGTATTGCTGATAAGGTGGTCTTATTGGTTTTGGCTCTTTTTAGTATATTGGTGGTTGGAATTAGTTTGGAAAGATACTTTTTTCTTCGTCCATTATATAGAAAAAGTCTTCGCACTAGGTTGCAGTTGAGAATGATATATAAGTATTCATCTGGAGATCTGGGAAAAGTAACAGAAATAGCTAAAGACAAAATGACTCCGGAAGGGCGTATTATGGGTTTTGCTTTGGAGCACATTAAAAGGCATGGCTCAAAGGGTTTAGCTGAGGTGTTTAATGCCGGTTATCTTCAAGAAAAACCTTTAATGGAGGGTTCTATTTCCATATTGGCCAGTATTGGTTCTAATGCTCCTTTTTTGGGTTTATTGGGGACTGTTTTTGGTATTATGCGGTCTTTTCATGATTTAGGTATAGCTGAACAGGGTGCTAATCAGCAGACAGTCATGGCGGGTATTTCAGTGGCTCTTTTAGCGACAGCCATTGGCCTGACCGTCGCTATTCCTGCAGTCATACTATACAATTATTTTCGAAGAAGAGTGGGTGTAATCATGGATACTCTGGAGAATGTAAAAGAAGCTTGTTTGGCTTATAGCCAAACAGTGGAGAATAAACAATCATCTGTAGACCAAAAAGGAAAAGTGTTACATGAAGGGTCGGTTTGAGCAAAGTCATTCGATAATCTCTGACATTAATATTGTCCCTTTTGTGGACATAGTGTTGGTTATTCTCATTATTTTTCTTTTGATTTCCCCTACTTTTATCAGACCTGGCTTTGACATTAATTTGCCGAAAGCGCAAACTGCCAAGGTTTCGGAAAATGTAAAAATGATTTTATCTATTGATATTCAAGGAAAAATGTATCTCAATGGGAAATTGAGTGCTAAGTCGGAAATTAGTAAACAATTAAAGGATCAAGTGAAGAGAGATCCAAATGTAAAGGCAGTGATTGCGGCAGATAAAAATGTGGCGCATGGAAATGTTATAGCTTTATTTGATTTAGTGAGGAAGGCAGGTGTTAAAAAATTTGCGGTATCTGTGGAATCAGACAATTAAGTCTTTAGTTTTAATATGTTCACTATGCTTGTTATCTTGTCAACATGACAATCAGAATACTGCTGTCAAAAATCAAAATGAATTTGCCAAAACTTCTTATGTTAAAGGGGTTTCTCTTTTTAAAAAAGAGAAGTTAAAATCCGCTCGATCTATATTTGAAAATGTTAATAAAGGAAATAAATATTTTGTCCCGACTCTTTTAGAGATACAAAAAATAAATTATATTGAGGGAAATTGGAATAGGTTTTTTGGAATAGCCAGTTATTATAGAAGTGTTTTGTTAAATTCCAAATCTTCAGCTAAAAAATATTTTCAACAGGAACTGCTGGCTTTAGAAGTGTTGGCGCTCATTCGTCATTGTCGCTTTAATTTAGCTTATCAGGTTGTGGAATATAGTTTATCTATAGGTCAAAAGGTTAATAAAAATACATTAAAAATTCGTCAAGCCGGATACTTTTTTAAATTAAAAGAATTGGTTGCAGATAAGAAACTAAAGAGGAAAAGGGCAAATTTAATAGAGCTTATGAATTTTTGGCCATTAAAGCAGGAACAATTGCCCTGGGTGGACAACCCTAAAAATTTAAGAGTAAAGGTGAAAAGTGAATGTTAAATAAAAGATATTTTGTATTTTTAATATTTTTATATACATCTAGTGTTTTTGCTTTGAACCTGGAGGCTGTTGAGATTATGGCCTTATTAAATGGCAAGCATTATAAAACAGCAGTCAGGTTATTGGAAAGAGCTATCTCTCAGGAAAAAGATAAGGGAAAGAAAGGGCATTATGCTTTTTTACTCAATCAAATTCCTGATAATATTTCGATGGATCAACCTAAATACAAATATGCTTACATGGCGGCTCGTTGGGGTTTGAATATACCTCAGAGTAAACAAATTCTTTTATGGATTGAATCAGGTGATGGATTTTTCCACAGCGGGCTTTTAAAAGAAGGAGAGTATTGTTATCAGAAGGCGATGAATCTGATGAAGGATCAAAAAGATCATAAAAAGCGTCCTTACATTCAGTATAAGAGAGCTTGGATTCATGTAAATCAAAAAAATTGGGGAAAAGCTTTTGATTTATTAACCACATCTGCAAAATCTGCCGGTAAATTAAAACAAAATATTTTTTTTGATTTAGGGAAAGTGTGGTCGGAAAGCCAGCGTTTTGATAATCATGTGTCGATGGATTCTTTACAAAGTATTATGAAAACAGTTTCAAAAAGAAAAAAAACCACTATTATAGATGGTATTATTCAGGGAATTATTCGTTCTATGGCGGATGATATGAGTTCGATAGTATCTGCTCTTTCTGAAAATAAAAATTTATCTACACATATTTTCAATACTTTAGTTTCTTCTGATAAAGTGAGTGTTTTTCCTCCTTGTGAGTTATTACCTTGGATAGAAAATGTTCATATAGATAAATTAAAATCAAAAACAGTTTTACCGATTTTAAATAGTTGTACTCAGGCACTGACAGTACCAGAAAATAAAAGAAAAAAGATTAAGAGTAAAAACCTTAAGTCATTGGTAAAATTATATGGTTCTTTTAAAAGAAAAGGTGTGAAGCGTTGGCCAATGGTATTGGCGTATGAACATCTTGGCTGGAAAAAGTCGGCTTGTGAAGAATCCATTAGACAACTGACAGAAGTGGTGGAGGAAATGATTTCTGTAAAAGATAATGATGTGGGGAATAGCGTAAGGGAAGCGGCTCGTTTATGTCAAAAACAAAAACCTCAGACTATCTTAATAAAGAAATTAGTAAACAAAGTGTTTGAATCTGAATTCATAGCCTTAAAGTATAAGAGTATAGAGGGTGATTTTGAAGATAGTTTATATAATTTATTGCACTTAAAGCCTTTTCGCTTGTCTGTAAAAAAAGAGGTATTACAAGTATGGAAATCCAAATGGATGAAAAAAGATCTATTTCCCAAACTGGTTTTGGCTGGTATTCGAAGTTATAGGCCTAAAGAATTAAAAGTTTTTTTATACCAGTGGGCTTCACTACCTGTGAGTGGTGTGTATTTAGATATTATGAAATCCAGAAAAAAAGGTTTGTTAAGTGAAAAGGATTTAGACAATTGGCTTCCTTTGAATAGGGTGAATTCTTATACCACTATTGTTCCATGGATAAAACAGGCATTATCCGAGCCTCTACAGCCGAAGAAGCAAAAAATTCTGGCAGATAAAGTGTTAACTTATTTTCCTTCTCATGTAAAAGATCAAGGAAAAGTGGCATCATTTTTATCTTTACATTTTTTAAAAGCAGAACAGCTTAATAAAATTTTTGAACATTGGGAAAAACTCAATATTGCTTTTTCCAATAAGCATCTGGCAGTGGAATTATTTGAAAAAAGTATTCATGGTGATGATAAGTACTGTCCATTTGTTGAGGAGGTTCTGTCTTCAAAAAAACAGGAATTCATTTCTTTTATTCGTCAGTCTTGTGTTTTACTAAGGGCAGAGAATCAATCCATTCATAAGATGAAAATTCCAAAAATTTTATTTTCCAGTTTATTGGCTCAAGACTTGGCTGTACTCAGATTGACACACAATAAAACATTGCAATTAAAAAAGAGAATATCCAGTTTAGAATATAGGACTGCGCCAATGGTGATGGGGCTGAGGAAATCTATTATTAACTTTCATAAACGAAGATGGAAGCTCAATACTGCTCAATCGAAGTGTCAAAGCTTAATTCAGACTCAGATTGCTTTGTTTAAAAATGAATTAAACAAATTGTCAAAATCTTCACCTCATAGTGAACAATATGCTAAACTGGCGCTTATTCTGGATGAATGGAGAAAAGATCAATGAAATATATAATAAGTATTTTATTTGGGGGAGTATTTTTGTCGGCCAGTGCTAAGGTGCTTGATTTGGGGGAACTTGAAGTTAAAGGGGAAGTGAGGAGGCCGAATTTAAATTTAGTGTATTCTAAAAAGTATTTCAAGAAAGCTATTCGTGAGATGGCTCGTAGTGAGTTAAAGCAGTTTGAGCAACAACTTTTAAAGCCCGGGTTAAGAACAAAAATGTTGCGTAAGAGAAAACGGATAAAGTAGAGGGGTATGAAGTAGTGAGTTTTTCAGGAAACAGTATGAGTGATTATGGGCAGAGGAAAAATAAGTATTGGTATTTTTTTCCACATCATGTTGTGCGATTCTTTTTGGAGGAATGGAGAGAGGAGAGAAAGTATCGACTGGGTTTAAGTAAGCAGGAGAAATGTGAGTTCAGTAACCGAATAGAACAACAGTTTATATCTTTTTGTTTTTCATTTCTTTTACATTTTCTTTTATGTTTAGGTTTGGTCAATGGAGTATTAGAGGGTTTGTTAGCCAGTGAGTCGGAAGAGTCAGTTTCTCTTGGAGAAGCTATAGTAAATGTGGAATTGATGGGGGGTATGTTTTCCGGTCATATTAAGCCAATTTATGATCCAAAAAGTGATATTGTGATAAAGGCTTTTTCTTTGAATCGTTATAAGGTTTATAAGAAAATGACAGTGTTAGAAAAACTCTTAGAGCAATTAGGTAATCAAAAAATCTCACTTCTTTCCAAAATTTCAAACTCTAAAAATATCGGATCAGAAAAAATTTCAAAATCCAGGTTGGCATTAGTGGAGAAGAA
This sequence comes from Bdellovibrionales bacterium, assembly GCA_965226095.1. Classification (GTDB taxonomy): domain Bacteria; phylum Bdellovibrionota; class Bdellovibrionia; order Bdellovibrionales; family UBA1609; genus JANQSP01. Next base: position 866,095 of record OZ245336.1, read on the forward strand.
TTTACAAGCAGGATTGAGTTTTGGTTCTAATAATTCTCGATCCGCAGTTAAAAAGAGAAAAAAAATAAAACAGACACAATTATGGAATAGAGTGAATTTAACTTCATTAAATAAAATGCGGGGTGGAATGATGAAGCAGAAGGATCTCATGAAGGTGATTGATAAGCATATTTTTTATTTTAGAGAATGTTATGAACAGGCTTTGTTGAGGGATGAGGCCTTAACGGTGAATGCACACTTTTTATTGAGATTACAAAGAACCAATGTGCGATCCGCTAAAGTGAATTTAATTGGTAAAGGGGGAGTGATCAGTAAGAAGAAAATGTCTAATTGTTTGGTTGCTCAGAGTAAGAAACTACATTTTACAGATAACAAACAAAATTTATCTGTTAAGTTCAGTCTGATCTTTGGTCTTTAATCAGTAGTTTTGTAAAAGAATCAGTGTACTGACTCCAATATATATCAAACCAATGACTCTAAAAAACCAATTTAAAAAATTCTCGGATCGATTTTTATATATATACTGTTGTGTTTTCAGCATGGTGGCTGGCAGGAAGAAAAACAGCAAGGTTTTAACAATAATAGTCCATCCCAGGATAGTGACAATCAGAGAGGGAATAGAGGAACAGCTCCAGTCGTTGTGGGTAAGTACTACGAGCAGTCCCATGGGCAGAAAGCACATGGTTGATATAATAGCCAGTCGGTTGATGCCTTTGTTATCCAGGTTATAAATGTCTCGTCCGAAGTTCACCCAAACGCCAGGGCGAATCAGAACGGATGCACCTACAAACAACAGCATCCAGCCCATAAATTGTTCTGTTAAGGAATATAAACTGTCGGTAAACATATGCACCTCCTTATTTTTGTGAGTTATAGCATTCATATTGTATTTTTCAACTTAAAAGTTAAATAAGCAATATTATGCTATTTTTCAGTTTGTTTTGACAGTTTTAAACTATTAAAGATAAACCTTTATAGTTTTGTCATTTCTGGAAGATATTTTCTCTGATGTATATGATGTAAATTCTACATTTATTAAATTAAATTTTTAAAAAAAATTGACTCAATAATGTGTATTCTTTATAAAGTAAAACTGTTGAAGGATGTACTTAATAGTGGAGGTAACAGACAATGAAATTTTTAACAATTATTATTTTATTTGTTTTTTGTCTTTGTGTAAAGGCTGATGAAGAGAAGGAAGTGGATATCAACGATACGGAATTTACAACCAATTTCATTAATGAAAATGGTGAAAGGGTTTATATATTTATTATAGGTAGTGTGGCTTATAGAGAAAATAACCAGGGGGAACTGGTCAGGGCTCTTAATCATATTAATGTGATAGGGGATCAATCTCTTAAGCTAGCCTGCTTGGGTGGAACCGGTTTTGATTCATCTTTAGCTGTGCAAGATGTGGAGAACGAAGATTTATATTACACTATTGTTAACAATACTGGTTCAGAGGTTTTTGTAATGAATGTTTTGAAGAGAGTTCAATAAATTTAGGCTCTCATATGGATCCAATAGAACTATAAGGGAGGTATTTGATATGAAGAAAATAATTAATATAATAGCGGTTATGATATTCATTATAAGCTGTGTTGATTTACATGAAAAAACTGAACCACCAAGTATTTGAACCTGATGGCATGGGGGGAGGCTCAGGGACAGCTGTTGCTGTGATTGGTCTTTGTATTGCAACAGCTGGGTTTATATTATCTGCTATTGAAACCTGTGATAAAACGAATAAAGGGATTTTAAATACTTTAAAAAAAATAGGGAAGAACCAAGGTTTGTATAATAAATGTTCTTATAAAGAGAAAAAAGAATGGTCACAAAATTACCAAGGTGTGTTATGGGATTTAAAAGAAGATGATCTTTTAGATGATAAGTGCAACACATCCTCTTCGCTTAGGTGTGAGAATGATGGTCTAAGCGTAAGGGCAGGTATTGATAAACTAATACAATGTTATACTTTAGGAAGGGTTGATTACTGTAACTCATGTTCATTAATTATATATGGAAAAGGAGATAAATAATGAAACTAGATTTGATTGTCCTTATTCTAAGTATAGCTGTAATTTTAAACTCTATAAGCATTATTCTAATAACAATGAATTAGGTTTTTGTATGGATCCAATAAAACTATAGGAGGAAAAAGATAGGCCAAAGTATTCTAGTGGTAAATATGAAATGATTGTAAGACCAGCATCAAATTGTGAGTAAATCTCCTGTTAAAATCCAGTTAAAATCTGAAAATAGGGAAGTAAAAATCTTCTGTGATTATAAAGTTAATGTTTTATAAAAAATTCCCGCCATTTTTTAAAAAAACAAGGGCCGACTGTGAAACAGTCAGCCCTTGAGACAAACTCCGTACCTAAGGGTACTAGAGTAAGTAAAAATTAATTAAGCACATACATCACTAATAGCAGACGGTATCCATGAACAACCTGTGACACCTATACAACCATTTCGTGTTGTCTCAGCAGTACAACCTGATGGAGTACCAGAGCAAGCTCCTCCTATCGTTGTCTTCGTAGGTCCAGAAGCATCATCACTGATCCAATAACCCACAGCTTGGCTATTAGTTTTTTCAAAAGCTGCTCCAAGTTTGAATGAACCTTCATCTAATACACATGAAGTAGGAGAGAGGGTACTACCGGCAGTTTTTATATTAGTCGATGTTACCGTAGAGACGGTACAAGTTTCACTGTTAAAGCCAGCAAAGTTATCATCTGAGTTTGTATAAACAGCACTTGTTCCTATAGTTCCAATACCTGCTCCTGCTAAACTAACACAAAAAGTATTTTCGACAACTTCGTAGGCTAAATAAGCTTTCTGTGCAGAGGAAACCTCTAATTTTACAGCTGTTTCATTTGCGTTTTGCTTGTACTGGTTATAAGCTGGAATAGCAATTGCGGAGAGCACTCCCACAATTCCTATGGTGACTAGGACTTCCAATAAGGTAAATCCTTTTTTATTTTTTAATAACTTTTTCATAAAACCCCCATGTTTTATATTTTGTTAAACAAATTTATTTTCTGTTTTTCTGTTTTTTATTTTTTATCTACACCCCTCCTTTGGTTTTTTATTTGCTGTTTAAATTAAAAGTTTCTTCAACACCAATGCCCTTTTTCTCAAAACTTCTTTTAAGTCTTTGCACCTTCAATTCTGCTTCTATATTCATTGTTTGATCTTTTAAGAATTGTCCAAACTCTGCTTGTGCCCTTATGTCGTCTCGGTATTCAATTTTTTTAATCCAGAAGTAAGGGCTGAGGACAATCAGGACAGCCAGCACACTTGTTTGTGCAAAGACCAGAGCAATTAAAATCTTTTTGTCATCCTGTTTGCTCATACTTGAAATTCCCTTTTGCCTTCCCTGGCTGAAGAACCAGTGGTGGAGATATGTCGTCTCCACCATTCATATAAAAATCCTATAATAATCTTCGGACAAGTCAAAACTATTTTTAAAAAATTCTCAGTTTATTAAAACTTGAATGGTATTCAGGACTTAATGCTGTATTATTTTGATACACTTATTTAAGTTATCAGTAAAATCTTACAAATATACCACTTGAAAGGTCCTCAAGAGATCTTTCAAGTTTTAGCTTTTAGCCTATCAAGTTTTCAACGATCAGCCTTGTTGTTTTTTCTATGATCTCTAAATCAACATGATATTTTTCTTAAGATTTTATTTACATTAACAGAAAGATTATTGATTTTTTTATTAGTTTCAGTCACATGATTTGTAAGCTGTTTTTCAATTCCTGTCATTCTATTATTTAAATTTAGATAAAAGTTTTTCCTAGTATCTGCAAAGTTTTTCCTAGTATCTGCCAAGGACCATCCTTATGGTTAATCAGACTACTCTTAATGGTATCAATTTCCTGTTTTACAGGTTTTTGAGCTTCTGCAAAGTTTTTTTGAGTCCTTCTGCAAAGTTTTTCTTAGTATCTACAATATGGTTAATCAGACTACTCTTAATGGTATCAATTTCCTGTTTTACAGGTTTTTGAGCTTCTGCTAATAAGCCAATCATGTCCTTTTTAAAATCTATCCTTAATTTTTCTCCTGTTTTTTTTAGAGAGTTAGTCATTTTCTTTTCAAATTCGTGAAAAGGCGGCCAGCCAGGATATAAACCATTTTCTTTCAACATAATATTCCTTAAGATTATTTTAAATAAGTATACATTATATAGTATAAAAGACAAGTGTTAGGAGCAATGAATAAAATCAAGTCTTAAGTGTGAGATAGATTAACATTTTACTTAAATTACATATCTTTTTTGTCAATCGATCAGAAAAAGTATTTTAAATTAAAAAAAACGAAAATGGAATTTTTGATTCGGATTTCGTTTAATATATATTTATAGATTATTTTTTAAGTCTTAAAAAATCCTCAAGCGACTTTTTAAGTTTTCAATGTCTGTTATAGAGAAAGACCGGTAGTCTTCTTCTATGAACAGACATGAAATCTTAAAAAGTCTGCTTAGGTAAATTTAAGACTTAAAAAATTTATAAGATATATATTGCCACGAAATCTTGTTTGTCAATTAAGTGCCTTCTTGGCTGACTTCTTAATTTAAAATTCTTTTTCCCAGATCTGCTTGTCCAAAAAAGATATGTAAATGCTCGTAAACTGAATCTATCTCACACTTCAGACTTTTTTATTCATTTGATGTAAACTGGCTGATCTAAAAGAATACCCTACATGGTGACTTTTCACACTTTAATAAAAATACCGAATAATAATCTCTTAATTTTTTAATACAGTAAAATCTGTAAAGATTAAAGAATAACAGACAAAGAGTTTGATATCCTCACCACCTTTTTTTAAGTCCACGAAGTTTAGAGCCTGGATAAATAAACTAGTGATTCGTTCTTTAAAATTTTGTTTGGAAGCAGTTAAGGATAGATTCTCACTTTTGGACCTACTTGGGCTGTTAGTTTTGTCTGGTAAAATTCAGCTTGCTTGATACGCTTTGTTGGATTAACCATATTCGCCGTAGAACTTTCCAGACAAACTTTCATCAAGGACCTGCAAGCTAAAACAGATTAAGGATGAAGCTCTAAAACCTGTTTTAAAGGACATAAATTTACCATTAAGAGCTAGTCTGCCTAAGGATGGTCCTTGGCAGGCTGAGCACAGGAAAAACTTTGCGATCCTAGGAAAAGACTAAATTTATCTAATAGAATACAAACTGACATTTTACAAGACCAAAGACAGCATCCAATGTCAGATCAAGATAAGTGTATTTGTTAGATTTTTAAATAAATACCTTTAAGCCAAGAGAGATTGTTGAAAGATCATAAAACAAACTCTCAAAGCCTATTAATTAAACTTGTAAAGTTGTATGCAAAAACGATTCCCAACTGAGAACGAAAGAAAAAGTCTTTAGGATTAAAAAAAAACGAAAATGGAATTTTTGATTCGGATTTCGAATAAAAAAGATAATGAGTAAATGTACATTGATCGTAGTGAAACTGGATCCCTGCTTTCGCAGGGATGACGATTTCCTTGGCAATACCTGTCAGAAATTTCTGTTTCATACTTTTAAAGCATTTAAAGTGCCTTGCCCAGTGGTGGAGACGACATAACTCCACCATTTTTTTTGTAACTTATTGAAATTATTGAATTTTATAAATTGAAAAATGATTTTAACGGGATTTTAACGGGATTTTTCTTGGAAATTCTCAACAACTAAAAAAACTGTTTAAATATGACTGTCTTTAAAAATAACAGAAGCAGTTTTCTCTCCTGTCTCTGAACTCAAAAGAGCAACAGTCTTTGCATACTTTTGAGTCATCTTTATTTCTGTATGCCCAAGGCTGGCTTGAACCGCAGAAATATCTTTTGTTGCCATTAGTGCAATTGTTGCAAAAGTGTGACGGCAAATATGAGTTGAACGCCAGGGAAGCTTTAAGGCTATAAAACCAGCATTGAAAGCTGATTGAACGGCATTGTATTTTAAAAGCTCACCTTTACTATCTGTAAAAACCAAGTCATTCATAGCTTCTTTTTTCATTTCCTTAAGAAGATTTTTTAATACCTCAGGAAGTATAAGAAGTCTGGCTGACTGAGAGGTTTTTGTCACATCTTCTAAAAAAGGACACTTAGTTTGTTGATCCCAACGAACCCTCCTTATTACTCTTGCTACACCCTCTTCAACATTTATAGCGGACCACTTTAATCCGCAAGTTTCTCCAATTCTAGCTCCTGTAAGAAGCATAAAACCAGCAATCCTCCAATAGACAGGGTCACTTTTGTGTCCCTTAAGCCACTGAACCCATTTTCTTGCATCCTCTGGTTGCATAAAATAATCGGGCCTTCTAGGAGCATTGGATTTAAAAAAACACATCTGCCTATGCTTTTTGGTAATAGGGACATTGAAGTCTTCATTTATAAAATTCCTATACCAATTTAAAACAACAGAAAGAAATCTCAATTCATGTTGAAAAGTTTTTCTTCCCTTGTTTTTTGCAGTTCGATGTTTTTTCAGCCAACTAATCCACTCAACAATTTTCATACTTTTAAATTCAGACATTTTTACATCAGCTAATGGACTTGAGTAAAAATAAGAGAGTCGGCACTCATAGCTTTGAAGAGTAGATTTCATTATACGGGTTTTAGCATCTTCCCAAAATTTATCCATACAATCTTTAAACGACATTTGGTCATTCAAACTTGTAGGACTGAGAACAAACTTTTGTTTTTCTTTTGCGTGCCATAAAATAGATTCTCTTCTTGTAGAAAAGTTTTTTACAGCAACACGAACACCTTTTATAAAAACCTCTGCTTGATAATATACAATAGGTTTTTGTTGTTTTTTGGTGCGGTATTTTCTTTTGATTATTGCCATTATGGTTCCTCCTTTTGGTGTAACCACTCCTGCACGCTTCCTCTGAGGAAAAACCACTTCTTGCCAATTTTGACATGAGGGATTTTTCCAAGGGCTATCCAGTTACGGATAGTCTGAGGAGCTAACCCAAAGATAACCGCTAATTCCTCTACTGTTATTAAGTTGTCAAAGAACAGACCTGCATTAGATCCTCTGGCAATCCCAGATTGTTTCATCTTAAGTCTTTTTCTCGCTTCAGGCAAACTTACCATGCTGTCATGCTTTAATAGCCTTAATTGTTTTTCATTTTTAGTTTTTCTCATAGTTCCTTCTTTTTTAAAGAAAAACGACCCCTCTAAGGGGAGAGGCCGCTCTCTCATTACTACTACTCTTGTTTGCTCTTTTTTGGTGACAGCAAATAATCACCAGTCATATTTTGAACATCCAGTTTTAACACATAGCCCTTGTCATCCTTTCTTGGAAAGGCTACTCCACAGCGAACAAAACTCTTTTGTTCTTTTCCAGCCTTATCTGTATAAGTGCTGACATTCAGTACATCTAACATTTGATTCATAATTAACCTCCTTTTGGTTTATTAGACTGTTTATATTACTAAATAATTTTTCTTCTTATCTTCACCTCCTTTAGCTCACCAATGAGCCACCTCAACATGAGTACCTTATTAACGCATCAAATCCTGACCACCCCCTTTGCCCCCTCATCCTCCTCCCCTTACTACCAACACCACACACACACCACACCCCCACCACACCACACCCCACCAACACCACACACACAACACACACACACCTACCCGTGACCACTACCACGAATAGGATGAGGGGGAGTGGTCACGGGTAGGTGTGTGTAAAACCTCAATGTTTTCAAGGAGTTGGTGGTTATACAAAAAGCCGCTACTTTGCGAGTGTGTTTGCGATTTATTTTCATGATTTCCTCATATTTTTCAGTGTTAAAAACCTTTTACAAAGTGTTAAACATCGCTTTAAGAGCCCTGTTTGTTGTGCCTTACTGTCTTCAGAGATTAAGCTTTCTAACCTCCAAACCTTCAGTAAGTCTTCTTTGTGGGAAGCCTTATCAATCAAAACAGCCTGGCCAACAGAGAGTTTTTTAAATACATCAAACTCCACTTGCATCTCTTTTACCTCTCGAACACTGCCCATGCCGGTCATTTCTTCGTCTGATTCCAAACCGCTAATCTGATAAGTTTTCTTTTTGGAAGAGAAAGTTCCGGCTATTGAAGACCAAGCTTCTGCATCTTCTGGAACATCTTGGCGAAAGATAATTTTGCTGGAAGTATTCCCGATAATCTGATCTTTAAACTCTGAAGTGACAGCCTTTAAGTCAGCCAAACCCTGACAAAACAGATGAATACCTATCCGTGAAGACCTTGCCATTTTTAAGAAATCAGCAAAATCAGAGCTTGCAAAAGAGCCAAATTCATCAACAAAGCAGGCACAAAAATCATAGTCAAACTCTCTTTGACCTGCCTGTATCTGGTTGGATAACACCTTTAAATCTTGCAGTATGATCCGGCCTATCCTTCGGGAAATATCTCCGTAACCGTTCACATTCATCTGGAAATAAGCAATCTGTTTGTTCTTTAAAACATCTGAAAGTGAAAGCTTCTTTTTATTTGTAATCTTCTTAGGAGAAATAATGTCTGTAAAAACAGCAGAATCAATGGAGGATATTTGAGAAAAAACTCCAGCTAAGTCTAAAGGTTTTATTTGAAAAACGGAGTTAATACCTGCCACTAATCTTTCTTTATGCTTGTGTTCTTTTATCTTGTTTATGTTTTTTTGAAGCTCTCTTAGTTTCGCTGTATTGGTAATTAGCTCCCTTAATCTTGAAAAAGTAATGGTCTCTTTCAAAGCTTCCAGGGCGTATAAAACCACTCCAAGCCAAAGGGATGCTTGAGCCTTAAAGTACTCATGTTCAAATCTTAAGCCATCTATCAGACGAGCTTTAATCTGCTCGCTTGTGCCATTTTCAAGAGGATTATAAGCAACAGATTCTTCCGGAAAAGAAAGAGAGAATAAATGAAAATCTTTTTCACGACCATAAAACTCTGCCCGTTTTTTCATTTCAAGCACATCTGTTTTTTCACCTTTTGGGTCAATAATGATGATAGGATGATTGTGCTTCAAAGAGTAATTTAAAAGAGTCTTAAGCAGTGTAGTTTTTCCTTGGCCTGTAGCACCTGATACAATGAGATGCTGGGTCCTGGATTTTAGATCTAAACAAACAGGTTTTTTTGATATAAGAGAAACTCCAATAGGAGTTTTGTCTTTATGCTCTATGAGTGGAACAAGCTGTTTAAAATTAAGTCTTTGATGCTTTAAATCTTCAACAGTGATTTTCTTTGGTATAAAATTCTTTTTTGCTTTTAACCAAAAAAAGCTTCTACCTACAAAAACAACAGACGATAAAACAAAGAAATAAAATAGATGCCAATGGTTTAAAGCGTTCTCTTCTTTTTTAACAAAGTAAAAAAACCAAACTCCTCCTAAAAGAAGTAAGTAAAAAATAATAGAGCGGACAAGGTTCTCAACCCATCCTGCCACCTCTGTTTTTGCCCTGATTGGAGCTATGGAAAAATACATTATATTCCAAATGATCATAATTACATCTTCCATAAAACTCTCTAAAGTGTTTTCTTTTTCTTTATTCATTTGTTCCTTTCTTTAGCCACTCCAAGAGTGAAAGCTTTCCATAAGAGCAGGAAAAAACAGTTTCAGGTTCTGCGTAATGAGAAATCCCAAGGTAATCTTTGTAAGCAAAGTATTCCAAAAGCCTGTTTTTCTTAAACAGAGAACCCACTACATAAAGAACATGAGAAAAGCTTGAATTGCTGTAATCAATGGTTTTTAAATCATATCTGTTTTGGGATTTAAGGTTGAGTTCAAGCTCCACAGCTAATTTAAAATTTCTTCCGATAAAATACAGGTCAGGATAAGGTTCGTGCTCTCCTGATTCCAAAGTATATCGATTGTCTTTTATGTCGTTTTCAAAAAAGGCCGGAAGATGTAAAATATTTTCTAACTTGTCTTTAAGAGAGAATAACAACACTTGATGATTGATTTTAGACCTATTGAATTTTATATATTTACTTAAAAAACTTCTTTTTAAAAAAACAATCTTTCGGTTCTTTCCAATAATGGCAAGACTCTTTTTATCCAAAACCCCTTTAAACTTTCCCTCATAAATATCTTCTATAGTTAAATATCCATACTTTGAAAGTTCACTTAATCTCCTGGAGGCTGTACAGTAAGAAGGAAAAAAGCTCTTTTGAATATCTTTAAAGAAGCAAAAATCCTGCTTTCTAATACAATTTAAAATATCTTTATCTCTCTTACTTAATCTCATGTGTTCTTATTTCCTTCTAAATTATCCATACTTCTTTACTTGATAATGACATTAAACAACTCTATGTTTTTAATTTCCAAATACTGAGTGAGTTTTCTTTTTTCTGTTGCTACAGAAGAAAGATTGCTTACTTTCCCTCTTAAATCTGTATTTATAAAATGTATTTGATTTTGAGGAATGTGTGACCTTAAAGCCAGTGCCAAGACAGAGGGGAGACTTTCAAAAAAGTTTAAAGCTATATCTTTGAAAAAAGATTCCTTTAAGTCTCCGTTAATAAACACCGGGAAGCTTTTAATTTTTTGAAGCTCACCACCTATGATAATCTCATTAAACGAAACCAATGATTTATTTGTATTGGAAACACCTTTTATCTTGCCGGATAAGATACCCCTAAAAGGTGATGTAATTATTCCATATATCGGAAATTCCTCATTAAAAGAAGCAATGATAGGATAAGGAATATTAACCCTTAAAACAGTGCCTTTTTTTATATGAGACTTAGGGATTTCATTAAACACCATGAAGTCGTCACTATAAGAAAAAGACTGTCTTTTAAATTTTAAAGGAATTGTCTTTTTCTTCTTTGCTTTTGGTGGTTTTTTGATTTTCTCTCTTTTTAATTCAAAAACTGTTTCCTCTTCTATTGCAAACGTTGAAACAGAAAATAAAAACAGAAGAATAAAGTAAATAAAAACATTCATTATTCATTCCTCCATGAGAAGTCTAAAATCTTTCGGATTATAAAATCCCTTTCTCCCCTCAAGCCCCCATTTACAGATGAGGGGGTATTCGGGGAAGGGGATTTTATTTTGAGAGGCTTACTTTCAATGTGACTTAATACTCTGACATAGTCAGAATGAGAACTTTTGGAAGGAATGAGATTAAAAAGAAACACTGTTTCGTTACACTTAAGAATGAGGTTTGAAGGCTGAGCCCTCCATTTTTTTAATAAAACATGAGTGTCTTTTGGATTAAGCTTATCCACCTCAACTTTTATGTCATTTGGAGAGCCAATAAGAGCTTTTGTAACTGAACAAGGAAGATTAAAAAGACTTACCCTCCCTGGAAATAAGAATACAGTCTCAAGCTTTTTTTCCTTGGAAAATACAAACTTTACATCCTCAGCTCCGGACTTTGAAATGTCACCAATAAGCAATAAAATGACATAAATAAAATTATTTAACTTCAACTTCAGATACACTATACCTCCAGGGGTTTTCATAACTTCTCTTGTTACTAACGAGAGAAATCAAAATATCCTTATCTGTTTCCGTAAGAACTCCATTCTTAAAAAGATAGTTTCTGATTTTTATTTCATAAAAATTTCTTTTTTGTCTCTTGATGTTTAAAACCTCTGATGACTGAATGACTTTGTTTTGCCTGATAAAATCTACCATCCCTGCAAATTCAATTTTCTTCTTTCTCCAAAGATGTTCTGTCATTAAATCGCCAGCTGAAGAGATATGTTTCTTATAGCTTGTTTTATCGAAGTTAAGAGTTAAGGCCATAAAATGGCGAATAAAGTTTTGAGCCTCTATAGAACTGTTTTCCTCATCATTTATCACTTGATAAGAGCTTTCAGTTTTTCCAATTAAAATGACTTTAGTTTTATTTTGAAAGGCTAGAAATGTTGAGAAAACACTCCATAAAAAAAGACTCATTATAAGAAAAAATAAGATCATTTCGTTTTTGTAAATGAGCATAAGTAGTTTCATAGCTCTTTATCCTCTTTATCTAAGTCGTATTCTTTTGGAAATTTTGATTCTTCTGTTGGTGCTTGATTAATGTTTTCTTCAGAGTTTTCTATGAAACTATTTCTATGAATATCTTCATTAAAAACTTCCTGATGTGAAATGATTTGGTTTTCATTAGGTTGTATTTGAGAAGTATCCACACTATGAGTTGAGTGTTCATGTGTAGCGTGATGTGTTTCTTTTTCCTGTACTGTGGAGTTATTTTGAACCTCTACTTCTGTTGTATTTTGAATTGAATTTTCATTAGAGCTATTTTCATGAACTTCAACATGATTTTCTTTAATATCTGATGATTGTATCTGTTGATTGTTGTTTGTATCTAAAGCTGATATTTCATCATAATTTAATTGTTCTTTATCTGTAGAGATAGAAAAGTCTCCATCAAAGCCAGGGAGGTTTGTTTCCGTTTCTCTTATAGCCTCTTCTTGAGTAATAATTGCGGTTTCATTTTCTTCCGAATTGTCATCGATATTTACTTCTTCTCTTTGAATTTGAGAGGCATTTGTTATGTTATTGTAAGCAGAATAAGCCCTGCCTCCTCCATGATAGGCAAGGCTTGCTCCCATATAAGAGAGTTGTTTTAAAGACTGAGCAATCGGTACCCTTGAGGACTTGGAAATAAGCCACACAGGTAAAAATACTTTGGCTAAACTCGCCCCTCCAATGATTACATTGTTGGCCAAAGCATTGTCACTTACTGCTATGGTATAGACTGCGAAGTTAATCGAGTACCAAAGGAGGGGCCATAACGACACTGTGAAAAGTAAAACGAAAAAAACCTTTAATACTCCGTAGGCTCTAAACATTGTGCCAAAAAACAAAATATATCCGGCAAAAAAACCTAAAGCTGATACAATCACCACATAAAGCCCAAAGCTTATCCAGTAAGAAAGTATCCCAAGCCAATCCACAACTCTTTTAATCATCCTTGTAAAAATGCTTTCCCCAAGATTGACATATCTCCAATCTCCCATTGATAGCTCACTTGATATAAAATAGGGAATTTGAAGAGAAAGTCTTAAAATATCTGCAAAAAAGAAAAGCCCTAAAAATAAAAAAAGCGAGTCTTTTAAAATGTCTGTAAACCCTTCACTCTTAAGTAAAATAAAACCCAGTGCAATTCTTATGAAAAAAGCCAAGGGAAAAAGAAAAAGCACATACTTTCTTGTTTGATTAAATACTTCCAAAATCTTATTAAAAACTGCCATATCTATAGGAAAATCTGTCATTTAAAATAACCCCAAAAGCTTTTTTCTCTTTTTTGTTTTCTCATTGTTTTTATTTTGAAAAGGATGAAACAAACCAAAACCTTTTGATTTGGAATGCCTGTTAATGTAGGAGTATTGTCTGTCTATAAATTCTTGTTCTTTTTTTCTTCTCTCCAAAAGCATTTTTTGGCTTGCAATCTCTCGTCTGAGCCTTCTTAACTCCTTTGTCTGGGAGTCTTCAAGCAAAGCTCTTAAGGTTTTATTGGTCTCTATCTGCTCTGAAGCTGTAATAGACTCAGGACTGGATGAAATATTTTTAATCTTTTTTAATAAACTATTTACTCTTTTTAAATAGTTTTTAAAGAAAGATATTTGACCTTTAAGAGAATCAGGGTCTTGATTTTTTAGTTCAGTAAAATCTTTAACATCCAAGCCTAACCTTTCATACTCATCAACTTGACTTTTAAAATCTCTTAGCTCTTGTTCATACTTCATGTATTGATCTTCAATGCCTTGAAATCTCTCAATACTATCTAAAACACCGGTCACATCACTTAAGACAGAAGCAGAACTTTCCAATTGTTTTTTCACTTCTAAAATCTCAGAGATAAAAGCGAAGCTTGTATAAGAAGAAAGCCAGATAAAAACCAATACTAAGTATTTAATAATTTTAAACATAGTTCATCACCTGCAATGCCTTTTCTTCACTTATATTTAGAAGTTTTTTTAATTGTTGAACCTTGTGCAAAAATTCAGGCTCTGTATTGGAGAAAGTGTACTCCTCTTTTGAAAGTCTTAAAAAACCAACTTTTGCTCCAATGGAATCTTTTAGGAGAAACTGTGAGTATTTGCCTTTTACTGTCTTAAGGGTTTTTAATATTTGAAACTCACAATGGAGAAGAGAAAAAGTTTCTTTAAATTTTTTTTCTTCTCCGTCATATGAAAAAAGAATTTTAAATTCACTATTATCAATAAGAGAGGTGTCTCCACCACAGATTAAATCCTTTGAGTTTTGAGCAAGTAAAATAAGAGAGCCGTTTAACTTTCTCACATTTTTTGAAAGTAAAGAAAAAGTGTTAAAACAGCTTTTTATAAAAAAAGGTGTTTCATCCGATATAAAGATAAATTTCTCATTGGGCTTTTTGTTTAAAAGCTTAAAGGAAAACTCAGACATAATGCTTGCTATGATGGCTTTGGCTATATGGGAGTTTCCGGCTGTACTTATATTTTCAAAATTAAAATAAACGAGCCTATTATTTGAAATGGACTCTTGGTTATTAAAGATATGTTCGTTTAAGCTTCCTTTGGTCCATCTAAGAAGCTTGTCCTTTCTTGGATGATCAAGGTGCTTATGAAATTCATCCAAAGTTTTTAAAAAATTTGTTTTTGAAAATTCAATAAGGTTTTTTTCTAAAACAGTCTTTTCTATGGAAGGAATTGAGGTTTCTTTTTCCTCTAAAAATAGTTTTTCAATAAAATCACTTACTATCTCTATTGTTTCCTTAGAGGTGGTAAGACTAGAAAGAGGATTAAGCCCGCAAGGATTTTTAATGTCAATGTTGTAAATTTTTCCACCAAGAGCTTTAACTGTTTTTTTATGTGAGCCTTTGACATCAACTAAAAAGATATAAGCTCTTTCATCAAAAAACAAAGCCTTGGTTAAAAGGTTGGCAAAAACACTTTTGCCTTTACCGGATTTTCCAATAATGACTCCTGTATGATTAGAATAATTTTGAGAGAATGGGTTTATTGTATCAAGGCTAAAATCTCTTCTATGATATAAGAGGCTTCCACTTAAACTGTGGCCACACTCATCAGCTGATGGTTCTTTAGATCCGAAGCGAAAACAGGGAAGATAACACTTAAGAGTTTTTGATTTTTCTATGAGTTGATAATGAAGACTACTGCCTGGACTTAAAGCTAGTAAAGAAGGATATGCTCCAAAGCTTTCCAAGCCCCATTCTCCAAGACTGGAAAGACTCCTGGTTATAGCTATATCTCGCCTTAAATGAGTCTCAGAAAGTCTCTTAAGCGTTATATGGACTTCATAATTAAAAAGCTCCTCGCCTGAGAGTTCCACATCGCTTAAGGCTTTCTGAGTGTCTCTGTATTTTTCAAAGCTAACCTGTCCCTTTCCTTCACTTTCTTCTCGGGACTTTTGATGGAGAAGTTTTTCTCCTTTCATATGAGATATTTTTTTAAACGAAATATGAAACCCTAATGGTTTTGGAATTTTCTCAAGAAGCAAAGCCAAGGTGCTTAAGCTCACAGGATGATTGCCACTGTTTTTAAGCTTTAGTATTCCCATAAGACACTTGCTTGATTTAAGGCCAAGGCTTGTAATCTCAAGTGGTGAATGAAGACCATAAGCATCTTTGAAAAAAGCAGATGAAAGAGGCCTGGCTTTCACTTTATTTAAAAAAGCTCTATCCAAGTTTTCATCAATCTCTGAAAGTTTTTTTTCTAATATATCTTTTTGTTTAAAAATGTCTTTTTCTAAAACTTCTTTAAAAGACACTTTGTTTTTATGTTCAAAGTGAATGAAACATTTGTTTTTTAAAAACCCTACCTCTCTAATAGATTTTGTTCTGGAAGATAAATCAGAACATTGTTTTGAAAACTCTTGGAAGAGACTTATTTTTACTCGCACATTTTGAGATAGCGTTTTTAAAAAATTATCTAAAAAAGATTCAATATTATTTTCTATCTCCAAGTCCAAAGTTTGAAAATAAAAGCTTTTGCCTAAAAAACCTGAACTTGAAACCCAATAATCTTTTTCCTGCCTATAACTTTTCATCTTAAAACACCTTATCTTTAAGAAAAAAGACCCCCTTTAATCAATTTATGAAAAACATAAATAAAATAATCCTTTATAACTCCTCTTCTATGTTTAAGTCTTATTGGAATAAGAAAAAGTGATGCAATAAAGGTGAGTATGATAGATAAAACCTCAAGTCCTATGAATGAAAATCCAATCTGAAAAATTGTATAGAAAACCATAAGCCCCAATAGATCATCTAAAGTTAAACCAAAAAAGTTTGATCTAATGTTAAGAGTTTTTGACGGACTAAAAGTTTTCAAATTATTCCCCTTTAGTTAAATGCTCTGTAAAACAATGTAAAAATAGTGGAAGCGGCGGCAAAAACCACAGTGCCTATAATGGCGGCAGAAAGCTTTTCCATTCCAAGCCTTTTTGACCAGTAAAAACAAACCCCAGCTATCATCAAAGACAAAACACCCACAACAGCAATGATTTGCCTAATCTGATCACTGGCATTTTCCACACTTGATAAAAAATCTTTTGCTAGTGCATAGTAAGGAAGACTGAGAGAAAAAAGATATATTCCAAAAAATATTTTTCTTATTTTTTCTACCTTCTTCTTATTATTAAAAAACATCTGCTTCCTCCTTTTTTTAATCCTTTTTGATTTTAGATGGTTTTAGTTCAAACATTTTATTCTTTTTAACCAGTCTGTTTTTTCCAATGGCTGTCCATTGCTCTACTGGTTGATTTTTTTCCAGTTCAAAAAGATGCCATTCTCCATAATGAACATATGGTTTTATTTTCTCCGGAATGTCTTTTTTGGTGAGATAACTTTTTCCTCCGGTGAGGTACTTAATTTTTGATCCGTTATACATAAGCCCTAAGTCTTCCTCTAAACTGGAAAGTTTCTTCTCAAGCTTATTTGCTTTTCTTTCTTCATTAAAAATAGCGTAGCTTAAAAGAGAAGATAAAAGACCAATGGAAGAGCCAAAAAGAATAGCATTTTTTGCTTTGGCTTGTTTTTGGTTTAATCCATAAATAACTCCTCCGGTAGTACCCAAGGCTATAGAGCTATAAATTTTTTCACGACTGCTTAATTTGAATGTAGAGCAGGAAATAAAAAAGAAGATAAAACAAAAAACAGATATAAAGTTTTTTAATAGCATGTCATTTTCTCCTGTTGTTGACTTATTTGTTCTTCTTGAAAGTTTTCTTCTTTTTTTATTGAATTATCTTTTGAAAACTCAGTGTCTGGATCGATCATTATTTGCTCAATGCAAACATCTCCTTTCTTCCCATTATTGCCTCTTTTGCCTCTGGAGCCTGTTTTGCCTTTATCTCCTCTTCTTGGAGTGGAAAGACGATATTTACATAGGTTTTTACTATCACCTCCGTTCTTACCAGCTCTGCCTCCATAACCTCCAAGGCTTCCTCTTCCTCTACTAGAACCCTTGCCAGGAATGTTTTTAATATCTGACAAATGAAAATCTAATAAGATGGAAGCTTTTAAATGAAATGAACCTGAACTTCCTCCATCCTTCCCATCATGACCTGAAAACCCCTGTCTGCCATCTTCTCCATTTTGTCCTCTTGTTGGAGTTGCAACACATTCATACCAACATTTTTCACCAAGAGGGATTTTTCCAATAAGACCTAAGCCAATAGGAAAATATATATCCCTGCAATATCGTTGATAAACAGCACTGCGGCCGTTTGCTCCAGCTTTGCCGTTCAGTCTATCTTTTTGCCTTTTAGATATATCTCTTCTTGACACAGAACCTCCATCTTCACCATTTAAAATAAGTTTCAACTCTCCTCTTGCAGTTTGTGATTCAATGGAAACACTTCCTCCCTGTTTTCCATTTTGTTCTCTACTAGCTGTCGTACTATCCGGAAAATTTTGAATAGTAGCGTGATTGGATATAAACTCATCTGCGATAATAAATAAGTCGTGTTCAAAAGTTTTAATCTCTATCATATCCAAAATAACTTTTTTATTTTGAATAATGGTGTTTTCTGTTAATTTCATATTCTCAGTTATTGTGGTAATTTCTTCTTCACTAAGAGGGTCTTCTTCCGGCAGTTCATCTTCTGACTTAATTTCAAGAGAAAGTGAATCAAGGTTTTCCTCATCAGTAGTTTCCTCAGAAGGAATTGATTCAGGTTGATTTTCTGAAACAGAGTCTAAACTTTGAATATCCTCATTAGTAAATGGAAACTCTTTACAGGCAGATAAAGCAGTAAAATAAAACAAAACTAATAATTTTAAAATTTTCATAAATCACCTCGCATTTTTTTGGACGCTTAGAGTTTCATAAAACGCAAGAAATTAAAAGAGGGGTCAAAGCAAACATCCCACCAATGGTGGGATACTTCTTTCCAAGTATCCCAAAAATGGGATAGAGATTCAAAAAGCAAATCTTAGAGTGTAAATATTATATGAGTATCCCAAAAATGGGATTCTTTTTCGAAAAATGAGTTATTTTTTTTGCGTGATTTTTCTCAGAAATTCTGAGAGGCGTATCAAAACAACTAAAATTAGTTACAGTTGACTGTTTTTAAAGAGAGCAGAAAAAGTTTTTTCTCCTGTCTCGTGACTCAAGAGTGCCACAGTCTTTGCATATCTTTGAGTCATTCTTGCTTCTGTATGTCCAAGGCTGGCTTGAACAGCAGAAAGATTTTTTGTTGCCATTAGTGCAATAGTTGCAAAAGTGTGACGACAAATATGAGTTGAACGCCACGGCAACCCTAATGATTTAAAACTGTGATTAAACGCTGACTGAACAGCATTGTATCTTAAAATCTTACCTGTACCACTTATAAAAACCATGTCACTTTTGGATTCCTTCTTTATTTCCTTAAAGATTTCTTTAAGCTTCTCTGGAAGCATCAGAAGTCTTACAGACTGAACAGTTTTTGTCACATCTTCCAAATAAGGTTCTTTTGTATGATAATCCCAACGCACTCTTCTCATTACTCTAGCTACACCACGCTCTAAATCAACAACTTCCCACTTCAAACCACAAGCTTCCCCAACCCGAACACCAGTGGAAAGCATAAAAATAGCGAGCCTCCAATAAACAGGATTCTTATTACATTTTTTAAGTCGATTGATCCACTTTACTGCATCTTCTGGTTGAATAAAATGATCTGGCCTTCTAGGAATACGAGGTTTATACACACATAACTGTTTATGCTTCTTAGTAATAGGAACATTAAAATCTTCATTTATAAAATCCCTGTACCAATTTAAAATTGTACTTAGTAAGTTGAGTTCATGAATAAAACTTTTTCTTCCATTATTTTTTGCTGTTGGATGCTTCTTAAGCCAACTGAGCCACTCCACAATCTTTATACCTTTGAACTTAGACATTTGTAATTTTGCTAAAGGACTTGAATAAAAGTAAATTAGCTGACATTCATATTTTTGATAAGTGGATTTTGCCAGTCGGGTTTTGGCATCTATTAAAAACTCATCTACACATTTCTCAAATAACATTTGTTTTTTTTTTGGTATCTTCTTTTTGTTATTGCCATTGTGGTTTCTCCCTTCGGTTTAACCACCATAGGTTTCCGTACAATAAAAAATAAAAAAAGAAAAGAGAGGAAGCGAAGAATTTTTAAAATTGAAAAGAGAGATGAGAAAGTCCGTTTTATATATGTAAAATGGATATAACTTTATAAATAGAAAATTTATTTGTTACTAAGAAGTGAGAACATGATAAACTTGAAAGTTTTGTTCTGTTTATGAATCTATAATTTGCAATCTCTCCTTTCTTTAGTGCCATCAAAGAACAAGGGCCAGCCAATAAGGCCAGCCCTTGCAAACAAACCGATGGGGGTTTTGTTTTCTTAGTTTTTACAAACAAACATCTGCAATAGTCGTACTCGACCATGTTCCACTACCTGCGATACAGGCAGTTTCATTAGTCGCTGTATATCCAGTACAACTTCCTGCTATCGCCGTCTTCGAAGGGCCAGACGCTGTATTAGAAATAAAATAACCAGACGATACACTACCAGTTTTTTCAAAAGCCGCTCCCATTGTGAAGGAACCATCATCTAATTTACAAGTAGTGGCGGTAAGAGTCCCATTAACCTCTTTTATTGTAGTTGGGACAGAGGAACAACCTGTGGCTGTATCAAAGCCAGCAAAGGAGTTATCTGACTTGCTATAAACAGGACTTTTTCCTATACTACCCATACCGGCTCCTGTTAAAGTAACACAAAAAGTATTATTAGTAATTTCATAAGCCAAATAAGCTTTATGGCCAGATGACACTTCCAATTTTACAGCTGTGTCATTTGCAGTGTCCTTATATTGTTTATAAGCTGGGATAGCAATGGCTGATAACACACCTAAAATCCCCACTGTGACCAGGACTTCCAATAAGGTAAATCCTTTTTTATTTTTTAAAATGTTTTTCATAAAACCTCCTCGTTTTATATTGTTATTAAATAAGTTATTTTTTTTATTTTCCTAAGCCTCACTCCATAGCCCTCCTTTGCTATTTCCTGTTTAAATCAAAAGTTTCTTCAACGCCGATACCTTGTTTCTCAAACCTGTTTTTGAGACTTTGCACCTTAGCTTCGGACTCCATGTGAGCTGTTTCCTTTTTTAGGAATTGGCTATAATTAACTAGCTCTTTAATCTCTTTCCACTTCTCTGCCTGTTTAAGCCAGTACCAGGGACTGAACATAATCAGAGCGGATAACAACCCCGTCTGTGCAAAAACCAAAGCACACAAAAACTTTTTATCTGAATTGTTCATTCTCTTTTTCATCTCCATTTTTGACTTTCCAAAACTTGATGTGCTTATTTTGTTCAAGAAAATTGGTAGGATAATGTATGCCCTACCAATTCATTCTTTAAGTATATATAATCACCAGAATTTTTAAGATTGTAAATTATTTTTTACGTGATTTTTGCGTGATTAAAACTGCAATTTTCCGGATTAGTTATTATTCTCTTAGTGCAAAAAATACGAGTTTGATGGCTTCATTTTATAAATTATTGGATAGTTTTAGATAAATAAATTTCAATACGAAACACTATTTTCTAAAAAAAACAAGCCACTTAAAGCGGTTATACAGACTAATGTAATAAACAGATTAAAGATAATAACAAAAATTCCGACAATACAAATTATGAAGGCAATACTATTACTTACTCTATTCTGGAGCAATGTTTGTTTATCAAAATTACATGACAATCAATTGGCTAGAATTAAGTGTGCAGATGTAAATGACTCTAAGCTAATAGCAATTAATTATCTAAATAAGCTTGATATAAAAATAAACACATTACATATATTACAGTTAGCCAATATATATGATAAAAGGGAAAAAAAATTAAGAGAATTAGCTACAGTAATAGATACTGGAATGGAATATGAAAATAAACTTATAGACTATATAAACGAAACGAATGTTATAAGGGCATCAATAATAGACAGATATAAGGCGAAAAAAATAACATATTATCAATTATGTAGAGAGCTATTTGAAATAGACTTATGAAAGATATTCAAAAGCAATAGAAAAAACAGGTAAAGAAATAGAAAAAATACAATTAAAAATAAAAAGTATATACAGGCCAAATAAAAATAAGGAAGTAGAGATATAAGTATAAAAGCTATTATCTCCTATCTTGATATTTCATATTAGCTCTCATTGATTTATCTATACAGCGATTAAGCCAACTACCGAAGACATAAGCTTGTGAAGTACCGTCAAGCTTAACATAGCTCGGATGTAATGGCATATTAAGTTGAAAGCAATTAAAGAATAAACCAGCACTGCCATGGCCATGTTGATTGTCTAATAATTCTTTATATCTAATAAATCAGGAAAGCTTTATTACCTTATATGTAACACTTATTTACGAAAAGCGGATTTTGTTAAAATATATACACAATCTTCTGGAAATTATACATTAGCAGATTATATTACTGGAATTAAAAAAAATAGCTGTGGATGCTAATTTTTGAGTAATTTGCCTTATTTTTGCATCATTGTAATTGTGAAAACTTATTATATTAGCATGCCTTCTATGCTGTCCCTTACTTGTATCTGATTCAACGTCTAAGTTATCTATCGATCGAATGTCTCTGGTCCATATAGATCCAATAGCTTTTACTTTATCTTTTGCTTTAATCTTTCTCGCTTCTTAACTGAATCCGTAATATAAATATGTTTAGATATTAAAAATATCTGGCCATTCATTATTAATTTTTTTATTCTTTAGTTTCTTTTGTTGAAATACAAGCTATCCAAGCTTTGTTCGTTTCTTCAACTTCTTTCCTGACTTGATCGGCAAAAGAATTATATTTTATATGTCCTTTTGGATACCAATCTTTGTAGACTTGTTTCCAAACCTCTTCTGCTTTGTTTATAGCCGCTTCTTCATTAACACAGTGGTTTGTTCCGTAGCATAGAAATGGAAGTGGTAAAAATACTAGAATAAACAAAGTTTTCATATTAAATTTATAACGGTAGTTTTTAATAAAACTTTAGCAATTTTTTATATTCTTAATCTAACACAGCTTTATATACGGTTTTGAGCTGGTATTATTGGATAAAGTGGTAAGGGGAGGGGGTTACCCGGCTGAAAAAAAGAAAGCTTCAAAACAGAAGAAAACTGAAATAATCCAGTAAGATCAAATATTAACCTGCCATGCTTTTTCCTGGTAATAAACTGAAAAAGTCTCCTGAGGACTTTTTCGGTCCCTTAGTTTCCTGCTCATTACCGGTAAATCACAGCGAAATCACAGTGAGATCCTAAATTAAGGGAAAGCACCCTCTACCCCGGAAGTTTTTTTATCTTGAACCTATTTTTTTTTCAACTCCCTTCCCCTACAAGACATATTAAAGTTTTTCTAATTAGAGACGATAAGCAAATTATGAAGGCAATACTATTACTTACTCTCTTATGGAGCAATGTTTGTTTATCACACTCACCCAAAGATGAGATAATTAGGCTTAAATGTGAACCATACAGTGAGATGATGTTGGCATTACTTCAAGAAAGAACAGAGTTATTTTCTGAACTCACCTTTGCCTTTACACAAGGCGTATTTAAATATGCACTTAAAGATTATCAAAAGTTTAAGGAGATAAGTGAAATATCGTTAGAATATACTGATTTTCATAATAAGCTCATTAAATATATTAAAAGAAAAGATGAAGAAGAAACAGCAATAAGCAATAAGCGCTCAAGCGGTGAAATAACATTAGTGCAGTATTGTAAAGAATTACATAGAAAAACAAAAGAAGTTGAAAAAGCTATAGGAATAATCCACAGAAAAAGAGTTCAACTCTTCGAAAAAATTAAAAACACAGCAGGAACCGACAGCAATAAACAAGTAGAATTAGAGCTATAAGCAATTATCCAGCATTGCCGTAGGCCATGTTTGATGTTCTTAATATAATTTTTAAGATTGTAAATTATTTTTTGCGTGATTTTTACGTGATTAAACCGGCGATTTTCCGGATTAGTTATTATTCTCTTAGTGCAAAAAATACGAGTTTGATGGCTTCATTTTATAAATTATTGGATAGTTTTAGATAAATAAATTTCAATATCTAGCTGTTCCTCCGCCTCCTAAAGTACCTGCTACACGAGGAATATCATAAAGATTTAAGTCATTAACTTCTAATATATCATTAGAAAAATTTACCGTTCCTTTTATATGCATGTTCTTAAAAAGAACTTCTGCCTCATAAAGATCAATATCACTTATTTCATCATTTGAAACTTCTGTTAATTGCTGTGGTACTCCTCCGCCTCCTAAAGTGCTAACAACAAAAGGATTATCATTTTGTGGAAAATTTTTACTATCGTTTATTTTAAAAACCTTCAGTTTCCCTTGTATTTGTAAATCTTTTATAAGATCACCATAAGTCGATTTATTATCTGTTAAAATGTACTCTCTCATTTCTAATAATTCTTCATCATCTACATTCTTTAAAATCACATACAGTGTTTTTGAAGTATCTTTTTCACTATTATCATTCTGCGTATTCTCGCTTGCGAGCACATTTTGATATTCATTTAAAAAAATATAAGTATCCTGTTGCTCCCTAAGCATACCAAGAGCAGAAAAACTAAAAATAAAAAATGAAAATATTAAACTAATCCAAATCATTATTCTGCTTTCCCGTTACCTTTATTTTGTTGCTCTGTAAAAAACATATCACAAAAACCCACAGCAAATGTAGGGATATTTCCTTGATATTCTTCTTTTTCCATCAATTTCTGAACTTTTCTATGAGTTTCTTTATAAATTTTCTGCAATTCTTTAAATCCAGCCTTATTTAATGTTTCAGTTTTATAATACGCATAATTATCGCCAAAATTATCGGGCTTGTATTTCCCAGCAAGTACTGAAATATGTTTTTTTAAAATTTCAAATGATAAAACAATTCCCTTTTTTACATTTGTAGCTCTGTAGCGGTTATCTTTCGTTTTCTTTACAAACCCTTTATCTATCAGGGTTTGAAGAGCCTTCTGTCCAGAATACCCTATACAATATATTATCTCATCCTCAGTTACACCACGAAAAGAAATAGCTAGAGCATAAGTGATAAACAGATGCTCATCTGCTAATAAATCCTCTAACTCATCCCCAACATACTTACTAGTTTCACTTTCAGAATTTACATCTGCCACATTATTTTTAACAAAGTATCTCATTTTTGGTATAATTTCACACAGTTTTGCTAAATTTTTTATATTGGGATACGCTTGACAGTTTATCATTCTATTAAATGTAGAACTAGGTATACCGATCTTATGAGCTATTTGGGATTCACTAAGTGTAGGATTTATTTTTTGCTTTTCTGCAATGTATTCTCTTAGAACATCTGAAAACTTCCCAATATCTATTTCCATTTTATTGCCTTAGTACAATTCCACACAGCAAACTTATGTACCACAAAATAAATAAAATATCTAGAATACTATGGATTTATAAAAATTCTTTAGTTTTAATAAAGAAAAATTTTCAACACCCTGTAAATTTTACATCTTTAACTTTTCATAAAAACACAATTATCAAAAAAAAATTAGAAGTTTTAATTTTTTTTTGATAATTCATTTCTAGCTGTTTCCAATTCACTTTTAATCTCTTCCCATTTTGATTTCCATATTTCATATTCAACCGACCCTCTTTCAGATATAGTATATTTTTTATGAGCTTCAGCCTCTTGAATTTCTAATTTTTTAACTTTATTGAGAACTTGTTTGTATTCCTTATTCATTTTTAACCCCTTTTTGTTAATTATAATAGAACCCTAGTTCTTAATATATTACAGTTTATATAACACTTAAAAATCTCCAAAATCACACTGAAGACAAGTAAGCCCTAATTCTCTCCACATTCGAACAACTTTATCTCGATCCTCTATTACAAAAAGAGTTTTATATACAGGCTGTATATATTGTTCAAATATCTCTCTCTTAACGATTCTATCATCTCTATAATCATTTTTCTTTCTAAAAAATATTGCATCGTAAAAAACTTTATTATCTGCAAGCCACTTTTTTGTTGTTATTGAAGATTCTTCGCTTCTTCCAGTTACAATGATAATTTTATATTTACACTTAAATAATTCTATAAATTCATAACACCAAAAATTTAATTTATCTAAAACCATTTTAGAGTTAAACTCTTTCCAATTATTTTCATTAATGAGTTTTTCTTGTCGATGCTTAATATTTGCTAAAGTGCCATCAAGATCAATCATAATACAATTCTTTTTCATAAAACTTAATCTACAACCTCTGCTCGTGGTAACTTATCAATAAACTGCTTTCTCTCCTTGGCAAGTTTTTCCCTTCTTTCATTAGTAATTTTACGAAAAATTTCAATTTTCTCTATATCTTCTTGTATATCATTAATATCTGGTCTAGAATCAGATAAAGATAATGACTTATCATGGCCTATCATATATTTTGAACATTCAGACATAGCAAAATATATAGTTTTATAATCCTCATTATTAACAAAAACTCCTCTCAACATTTGAGTTTGGATTTCTTGACTAAATCGAGTTACAACTTTATTAAATAGAACTTCTTCAATAAGCCTTTCCCATGTTTCTCTCAAACGTCCATAAATTACACCTGCTTTCTGATTATATAGTTCTCCTTTTAAATTCATTTTCTTCAGATTTTCAACATCATTTCTTAAATTTTTAATACGATCCTTGACACTCTGTGCATGCCAGGGATTACCTTCATATACAATACCGGAGTATATTCCATCTCTATGAATGCTTTGTAAGTATGTTGGTACATCTTTCTTTTTAGCAAAATAATCTAAATCAAATAGAAAAGCTATATCATGTGTAAATATTATAATTTGTCTCTTTTTAGCCTCATCAACCAGTCTCTCTGCAATTCTATTTCTAAAATGATGATCAAGAGAAGTAACTGGATCATCTAAAATTATTCCATTTTCATGTTTAGAAGTTCCTATCTCCGCTAATAAACCTGCTAAAGATGCAATGTTCTGCTCTCCTTCACTCAGAATTGAGTCTATCTTAGATTTTTGTGGTATGTTTGCTCCACGTAAACTTAATTGAAATATTGGTTTTCCTTCCCTTGTTGATGAATCTATAGATAAAGGTATTCTTTGACCCCCTAAATTGGTAAGCTCATTAGACAGAGTATTTAGGAAATCTTCTTTTAAAGTTTTTGTAATAATCTCATTACCTTTTTTAGAAATTGCAGTATGGTCTAATTCTTTTAACATTTTCTCATATTTTTCTATATCACATAGATAATCTATACGCTTATCAATCTCCTTTATTCTACTGTTTCCAATCTTTAGTGAATTCAGCTCCAAATTTTCTTTCTTTAAACTCGCTATGTATTCAGGATTAATTGTGCCTTCTACTTCTAACTTTTTAGCTGTAGCTTTCTTTAAAAATTCTTTAACAGAAGAAATCTTTGAAACACTTGGATCAATATATTCTATTTTTTCCTCACATTCTGTCCCTTCAAGAATTTTAATAATTTCAGAATGGATTTTTTTTATTTTTTCAATATGCTCGGTTAGCTGCTTATTTTCACCTTCTGATATACATAAAAAATCCGATTTTAAAACATTTAATGCACTTGTGGTTTTTGAATTTATATCTTTTTCAAAAAACTGAATAGATATATCAATATTATCAGCAATCTCATCAAGCTTCTTTTTTATTTTCCCCTCAGCAAACTTAGAAAAAATATCCATTCTTTCTCTTGCCTCTTTATCTAACTCTTGCTGACATAATACACATTTACCATCTAAATTAGGGTAGTCATGATTAACATATACATTTTTCATTGAGAACTCTTTTGCAGCATCATACATAACACGCCATAATTCGTTACCTATACCTTTAAGATTTCCTGTTTGCATTCCTTGTGTAAGTTCATTCAAGGCTATTTTTAAATCACTCTTAGTTTTAACCAATTTACAAATACGTTGAATTTCCTCTTGGGAGCAAGATTCTTCAAGAAACTCAATATAACTTTTTAAGTCTTCAATATTCTTTATTTCTTTTGTAATTGCTTTTATTTTCTTCTTTATCTCTTCTTCGTTTGTTTCAATTATTTTTCTATTTAGTTCAGAAAATTTACTCTCTTCTTCATCTCTCCATTCAAGCTTTTTAAAAATCTCTTCTTTGTCAGTCTCTTTTGTTACATTATTAATTATCTTATAGGTTTCTGTAGATTTTTCTATCTTATCTAAATTCACAGAACATTCTTGAGGCTTTACTTTTATAAGCTCTTCTTTAATACTACGGATACAATCAACTAATTTTTTAAAAATATCCGTTCCGCTAGGTAAATAAATAAGTTCATTTTTATGAGTAACTTGTATCTTTCCACATTTACTATCATAAACCACCAGTTGATTAAGGATGCTTCCTTGATATTCATCATTGATCCACTCTAATTTATGGTCTTTGTTATTATGAGAGTATAAAATATTAGCCCTTCCTGATTCTCGAGATTCTTCTTCATAGACATTAGGTAAAACATCATCTACCTCTCTGGCTTTACAACATTTTTTCAATATTCTAGTATAACCTGATTTCCCAGCACCGTTTTCTCCATAAATGATTGTCAACCCATTAATAGCAAACCTTAGTTCAGCATCTGCTGATAAAGCATTTACATTTTTAAGAGCTGTAATCTTTTTTAAGGTAACTTTATGTTTTTCAGAATCTTCTACTGTAACAAACTTAGATTTATCTATTAGTTTAGGTAGGACTTCTACATTTTCAATATACCCATGCTTACAAAGTATCATATCAGTGAGTTCTTTCACATCTTCTAAGGTATAATTGCCGTTCTCAATTATCCTTCTCACAGCATCTTGCTTCCAATCATCCTGTTGTTCTGCCCATTCAAGAATTTCACTTAAAATCGACATAGAACTTTCCTTCTTTAAGCCGATTTTTTGATTTTTAAAGCTTCATCTATAATCTCATGAATTTTCTGGCCAGTTTCATCCTGAGAAACATCAAAATACCATATTCCGTTTTCCTCATCTTGATTGATAGCTTCAACCCAAGTTTTCATATAATCCCACTTGGATTCATCTTTTGTCTTTTTAACTCCTTTTACCTCAAGAATTAAATGACTTTTATCTGAAAGCCTAGCAATGAAATCAGGAGTATAATTACACAAAGCCCCATTATAAACATATTTTATTTCAAATCCTAAGTGATCATTTTTTACCCACGCTTCCACATTAGGGTTTCTATCCAATTCTCTGGCATGAGCTAACTCCCAAGAACTATCTACAACACATCTGTTTATATGAGTTTTCTTAAAAATACCTGTTCTTTTTCCTGTTCCCCATCTCACAGCATTTTTCGTTGAACGATATTTTGGATTCTTATAAATAGGAATTAATTCTTCTGAATTTTGATGAATAATAACTGAAAATATTTTTCTTACAATTTGTTCCATCCCCATCATAATAGCTATTTTTCTTCTTGTTTCGTCCTCACTAAAGGACTTTGGTTCAATTTGAAATTTATCAGAATGTAAAAACCTTTCCACAATATGAAGCAATTGTGAAAAAGCAAAATCTTTATTTACCTTCTTTTTCCAATCAGGATTTATCTGATCATAAACATTAGCAGAGGTTGTAAAAATCAACCTTTGCATACGAATATCTTTTTCTTTAATAAGCTTTTCCATATCTATAGTTTTTATTTTTTCATAATCTGGCTGGCCGTTTATTTCAGGTGCTAAATCTGCAATTTTTCTAATTTCTGAAATTTTTAAAGGTTCTATTTTGTCAAAATTAACTTTCAACTCGGGTTTTAAATCAAAATCAATCCTTTCTACATTAGGCCAGGTTATTTTATATTTCTCTTTTTCAGGATCAGGAAATATTGGCAACTTTGGAGAAGCTGGTCGTGGATTACCACCTTCTGATTCTTCTTGTGGAATAAAAGAAAAAGGAATACCAAAGATATTTACATATTCAGGTTCAAAAAAACCATTTTTCAAATCATAAGCTGTTCTTCTTAATCCTCTTCCTATTATTTGTTCACATAAAAGTTGGCTAGAAAAAGCTCTTAATCCCATGATATGAGTAACTGTTTGGCAGTTCCAACCCTCAGATAACATAGCAACAGATATAACATGTCTTATTTGTTCTCCTGGTTTTCCTATTTGACCAACAGTATTCACTATATTCTTTACTTTTTCATCTTTATCTTTAGATAAACCCAAATCGGAATAAATAAGAGCAGTTTTATCCGATTTACACAATTCACGAATGGTGATTGTTCCTTTTTCAAACATATAATTTATTCTATCTGCTGTTTCTTTTCTATTGACCGCTGAAATCATCACTGGTGGTGTCGGCATTTCTGCCTTTTCCCAATCTTTTAAAGTCTTCTCCCAATCATGAGCTAAAAGCAAATAAGCATTTCTCACTAATTCAGGAAGCATCTCTTCTTTTTTTGCTTTTCCTGTTAAATTCTTTTTTACATCTTCGTCATCATAAATATGATAAAGTTTTGACTTTTCAGTTTTGGGAATGGGACCATCATCACGTACAACGAAACGAGGAGTTTTAGTTAAGCCTGATTCTATAGCATCCATTAAACCAAAATCACTAACAATCCAAGAAAACATATCCTCTTCGTAAGAAGATTTACCTTTAGTTCCAGTAGGTGCAAAAGGTGTAGCAGAAAAATCAAAACAACTTAAAATCCCTTTAACATTATGAATCCGATCCAATCCTTTAACCCAACAAGTAGCCCTTTTTTCTTCTTCTTTATCAGCACTTCTCTTTTTCTCTTCACTTCTGCTTCTCCAAGCATGATGAGCTTCATCATTGATAACTAAGATGGGAGTTGTTACCTTAGCCATATCTCCTAGAACATCCCTAATATAGACTTCATCACTCTTTGCTCCTCTTTTATCTACACTTTTCCTTTTTTGAATTACTTCCTCATTATCCCACATAAGGACATGCCAATTTTCAATACAAATTTTTCCCTGTCTCAAATTAGATAATAAATCATAAGGCACAATCTTTTTCTCTTCATAGTAATTGTTGGACTTATTGAAGTCTAAAACAGAGAGACGACTTTTAACTGTTAAATTTGGAGCAACTATAAAAACATATTTTGAAAAGTTTGGATCAGTAGGGTTGGACACCTTATTTAAGATTTGCCATGCAATAGTCATAGCCATAAGATAAGTTTTCCCAGTGCCAGTTGCCATTTTTGTGCAAAGTCTTTCAAAAGCTCCTCCATCCTTTGGAATATCAATACCTACCTTTTCAGAAGGATGAGCTTCCTTAAGCCAAATAAGAGTTTCTATAGCCTCTTTCTGACAAAAGAAAAACTCATGGGTTCTTCCATCTGCTTCTTTAGTATTCCAAAAATCTAAAAGTCTTTTGGTTACTCCTGTGACTCCTGGGTAACCAGAATTTCTCCACTTTTTCACTCTAGGTCTAATTTTATTCACAAGATGCAATTCAATAAAATCTCCAGCCTCTTGATATTTTTTACTTTGAGAGGCAATGATATATCCGGCAAGTCTTCGCCCTTCTTTTATGAAGTGCTTCCCTTTAGTTCTTTCAAACTCCCAATATTTCTTTGGTTCTTCAAGTGGAGAATTTATAATTAACTGATCAATTTTTTCTTTAAATTGAGTATCCATTATGCCGCCTTTGATTTTTGTTTTGGAAAATTAAAAATCTTTAAAGATTCAATCCCTCTGTCATCAATAATTTTAACAGCAATTTTGTCATTTTTGCGTTTTTTAAAAGGCAGAGATTGCGTCCCTCTATATTCCTCAATTAAGCTTTCATCTATTTCTGATTTTAAACTTTTAGCTAATTTTGTCCAGCCATCACTTTTTCCAGCCATAGGGAAAAACACCTGTCTTGGAAAAATAGCTCTATCATCATAATCTGTATCTAAAATCCACATTGCAATTCGATCTTTCCCACCGGATTCAATCTTTCCAGATGAAGGATTGTAATAATCCCAACCATGAACTTCCACGGTATATTCATTCTTATTACTACCAACTCCGTTTTTTATCTCCACATCAGGAGAACCTATGAGCCAAAAACTTTCATTAGAAGAAGCCTTTTTCTTTAAATCGGAAGTTTGTAAATCCATATTCATTTGAACTGGAATCATTTTTAATTTTTCTGAGCTTTGTTCATTGATTAGCCTAAAAGCTTCTGGGTCAAAATGAAAAGAAGCAAAAGCCAGAATATCTGGTTTTTCTTTTTTTTCTTCTACTTCCTTTAAAGCTAATTCTACCTGCCTTTTATCAAGAGGAGAATGTTCTGGTCCAAAAGAAATAATCACACTTCTTGGATTTTTTGTTTCCCCTTCAGCATGAAGATATTTAAACCCCGAAAGTTTTTCAAGCCTCGCAAAATCCATATCAGTTGCCACTCCTTTTTTTCCTCTGATTCCAGTTTTCCTCACTTCATCTAACCATTCATATTTAAAAGAGTATTTTTTCTCCCGTCCTATAGCCTGCACAAATTGAGATGGAACTGCTTCTACTGTAAAAGGGCCTGTTACTCTAGCTTTTTTATTATCCTTAAGAGGTTGATCGTAAAGCACTTCCTTTTTTGAAAGCTCATTATTAGCAATAGAGCCTAAAGTAATATGAGGTACAGTTTTATACTGAAAACCTGAACTAATACCTTCATCTTTGTTTTTCAATTCATAATAGTCAAAAACAGAAGTCATTAACCTTTGTTTAGCCAAAGTAATAGCTACTCGTGAAGTATCACAGGTAATCCATCTCCTTCCCCATTTTTCTGCAACATACGCTGTAGTACCACTTCCACATGTGGGATCAAAAACAATATCTCCTGGGTCTGTAGTCATCAGAAGACAACGTTGAATAGCTATTGGATTCGTTTCTACTATATATTTTTTTCCCGTAACCCCTTGCATATCCATCCAAATGTTATGCAACCTTTGAACAGGGTAGTCATCATAGTAAAAAACAAACCTGGGAGTGTTACCATTAACGATAATTCTATTCTTGCTAATAAGAGTTTTTATTCCATTTTTGTTTGTCTTCCAGCTTCTTCCCTTGAAAGGTGAATATTTCACCCCATCAATTTCAAAATCAAAGATACATGACTGAGTGCTTCCTGAAGAGACTAGATCACTTGTAGTAAAAACCCTCCCACCATTAGGTATTTTAAAAACATCTTTTCTCTCCTCTCTTGTCATTCTTCTTCTTTGACCATTAGTCTCTTCTACCCATGTAAATGAAGTTCCTTCCCCTATATCCTTTGACATAAATAATGGGTTAAACTTGCAATAGCTCTTATTTTTTGAAAACCAAATAATGTAATCAGAGACTTTACTAAGTCGATTTGACCCTAGAGGACTTTTGGTTCTATATGCTATCAATGATATAAAATTGTTCCTTTCAAAAATCTCATCCATCAAATTTCGTATCAAATGAACATTCTCGTCAGAGATTTGAACAAAACAAGACCCCACTCTCTGTTAAAAGTTCCCTTGCCAATAAAAGTCTGTCTCGCATATAGGTAAGATAAGAATGAATACCTAGCTCCCATGTATCACGAAAGGCTTTTAACATTTCTGGCTCTGCTGTTAAATCTCTATCTTCTTTATCTTTTACATCTCTCTTATTTGTAAAAGGTTGAAAATTAGAACCATATTTTATTCCATAAGGTGGATCAATATAGATACATTGGATTTTCCCAGCCATACCCTCTTTCTCTAAGAGAGAGTTCATAACCACAAGAGAATCACCAGCAATCAAGCGATTACTCCATCCCTTATCATGTTTATAAAAATCTATAGCTTCATTTTTAGGAATGATTTGTTCCTTTTTAAAGAGAGAAAGCTGTTCGTAATTTACAGAATTTGTTTTTCTAACTTGCTCAATAATAGCTCTGGAATCTATTTTCTCATGAGTATGTAGTGATACTGTCGGCACTTCAAAGGAGGTTTGCTCTGCTTTACCTGTCCAGTTTAAATAAGGCTCTTGCATCTTTTTTAAGGTTTCAAGAGCTGTCTTAGCTTCTTGTTCTGAACCAGAAAGTCCTTTATCAATGATTTTTTCAATCTCTCCTCTTTTAGAATCAAATTTTAATTCGGGAGAAAGATGTTCATCAAAAGCATATTTCTTTTTCTTTTCAACTTTAAGAGGTTCTGTTTCATTACTAACCAAGCCAATAGGGGGGTTATTTTTTCTTTTTTTCTTCTTATGCTTAAATTGTGTAATATCAATTTTTCTTGCAGGTTTTCCCATAGCCTTGCCCTCCTTGGCATTATTCTTAAAACTTTATTTTTTAATTTTTATTTATGTATTTCTCAGGAGTAAAAACTTTCCAAAATTCCTGAACTATTTTTTTAATTCGATAATGAACAAGATGTAAAATTCTTTTAACTGCTTCCATGATACGAAATCTATCGGTTTATTTAAATTTAAATTTAAGAAATATATCAATAAATTGATGGAAAATTCGACATAAACCAGACTAAATATATAACAAACAGAGAAATTATAATAGCCTAATATAAAATATTCAGATCTGGTGTTAGAAGCCTTTAGGAACTCTCGCACTAATTCTTGTCTATATGAAATAGAATCCCCTATTAAGAGACTTCCTTCTTCAGTTTCTCCTCAATTAGATTTTCTATATCTGAAGTCTGAAAGTAAGTTGAATCATTACCTACTAAATAACAGAAAAAACTTAAGGTTTTTAAAAACTTGGCCGAATATCTTTAAAGTATAGAATTTTAGGAGGTATTCATTATGGATAAATGTAAAATTTTAAAAGGTAAATGGCATGGGGAATATACTGTCATTGATAACTGGAGTGGACGCACAAAAACAATAAAAAGTCGCAAGGAAATTGAGAAACTGTATAAAAAATGGAACGGTGATTTAACAGATTGGGACTTCAATGACATAAAAAACGGCAAGGTAATTGAGGCTATCACACGTTAGTGTATTGAGCAATTTATATACGAGCGGTCTCATTAAGGCTTATGTAAAAGAAATCTTTAACCGGTTTGCTGTAGCTTATCTCTAATCAGATTTTCTATATCAGAAGTCCAAAAGTAAGTAGAACCATTGTCAAAGCTTATAACTTCCTCGTCTCCTTCAAGACTTGAAATATACTCATCCTTAGCTATGTCCCAAGCTATTTTATCCATTGTTTTGAGAATATCCACTGTGGAAAGCTCCAGCCAACCGACTTTTGTCTCTGTTGGGTAACAACCTTCAACCATATTTTCAAAAGCTTCTTTTTGATTGATGGGTTCAAGGTGTTCTTTAAGAATTTCATAATCATCCCAATTTTAAAGACTTAATAGAAATTACTTCCGGTGAAATGAATATCAATGCCTCTTTGGTGGAAAAAGATTACTGGATTATGAATGTATTACATCACTTAAGTAAAGTATTTGAATTTCAAATGAAAAGGAACTTCTTTATCCAGAGCTGTTGCTGATATGTCCAAAGCCACTACTGACCAATCCAAAGCCAATGCTGACTTATCCAGAGCACATGCTGATTTGTTCAAAGCTTTAGATGACATCGAAAAATACTGTCGTGAAGATACACCTAAAGTGTAGTAGTGCAATTAACTGTAATATTTAAAGTTATCTTCATACTTCTTTTTCTTTTTTGAGATGTCTCATTATTTTTGTGTGAATATTACCCCAATTAGCATTTAAAGCCTGCTCTGATGAAATAAAACCTTTCGGATCAAATTTACCTATCTTTATAAATAATCGAGGTATTTTTCGTTTATATGCATATCCAATCTCTTGATCTGTCCAACTTCCCGTATGAAAATCATCAGTAACAATACCAACAAAAACATGCATTGTATCCAACGCTTTTATTATTTCCTGTTGCCATGTTAAAGTAGGATGTATATCTTCATGGGCAATGAAACAACTAAAGTTTTCTTTTTCCAATTTTTTCTTTATATCTGAAACTTTGTCTTTGTGATTTGCTTTATGGCTAAAAAAAATACGAGTTCTATCTCTATAGCTTTCTCCCCAAATATTTTGTATTTCAATCGATTGCAGAGTAGGTTCGCTTTTATTTTTTTTTGCAAAATATTTTGACATAAATTGAAATAAATTTCTGTTTTTTACTGCCCAGTGAGTTCGATTTAATTCAAATCGGTCAGAGCTTTCTATTCCTAAAGCTAATAGAGTCGAATGATTGTTAATATCTATGTTAATAATAGGGTATTCTTTATCTAGTAAATAGGTTATGGTTACTTTAATTGCTTTTAAATTTTTTATTCTAAAAAATTCTTTTTTTGTTATTGAGCTAATATAGCCTATATGACCTTTAATTTTATTACTACCTTGGCTTTCATAAGTAAATAAACATGGAAAATTTTTCAATTTATCTAAATCGCTTTCATATTTTTTTATAATTTCCTCATTTGTATATTCAAAAAGACGATCGGATTCATAGAGAGTATTGTTCTCCCACCACATTTGGTTTGAATCATATCTCATCAAAAAATTATACATTTTCTATCCCTCAAAATCACTATTTTCAATTATATCCTCTGGCTCTGTATCCTCATCTAATTTTTCTATATGGTTATCCGCATCAGTTAGGATAACTCTTTTTTCAATTTCTTTGCTGATTAAAACAGCTCTCTCATTAAAAAATTTATCGTAGTCATCATTTAAAACTCCAAAATTATCAAAATCGCCTATTAAATGTGTCTTCAGACAATCTGATATAGACTCATTCTTTTTACTGTATTTCTGAATATATTCCGAAGGTGCTTTTGCTCCTATCTTTAAGTTTGAACGGCCATCAACAATAGTAATATTTACAATATGGTTGATATAGAACTTATCTACTTCAGGTCTTTTTTCAAGATATGCTTTCGGAAAAAAATGATGATAATTTTTACTGTTAGCTCTCTTTAACCAACTATTGTCAATTATCACTTCAGAACCATCATTAAATGTCAGAGGTTTTAAACTTGCAAGAATAGATAATATAGCTTTAATATAACTTCTCCCTGTTCTAAATTCCCCATTATCTTTTATAAATTGGGCTGTAGTATTTATTGACCAATCATATTTAATACTTTCGTTGTTTGATATTTTATCAATTTTATTTATATCACTGGCTAGTTTACTTTCAACTCCAGAAGAGTATCTACCTCCCAATGAAGCTCTCCAGAAAAAATCTTCAATTCTTTTTTGTATTTCTCCTGTTGGCCTGTCTTTATTTTTATGAAAATAGTAAGCAAAAGGAACAATCAAAGCGTTATAAGGTAATAACATTGAAACAGGAATTTTATAATAAGTGCGAAAATAATCAACAGCTGATTTAATAGCCTCAACCGTTGGCTCCCACATATCAATAAATTCATTTTTCGGTATTTTTAATATCTCTTTTCTTGAGCAGTCTTTTTTACACAATATAGAAAGCGTTTGTAACACAGTCGCTGCTGGTATTGTTTCATATTTACTGCCGGACAATTCTTCATGTAGAGTAGAAAATTTTTGAGCTAAATCAAAATTGCTTTTTAAATCGTAAGTTTTTGCAACCATTATTTCAAATAAACTAAGAGAACGACCTCCAACATTTATTCTTGTGAAAATATCAGTTGCGATTTCAATTTCTGCATTTTGAACTTCAACGATTGAGAAGTCATACCCTGTTAAAGCAGTATCATATTTTTGTATTTTTTCTAACATCTCTTTGGAATATGTATTTGCTAAGTAAGAAATGTCCTTTGCAATCAAATCTTTTATTGAAATATAAGTATTCTCGAGCAGGCCTTTTATATCAGTAACTACTATTGTATCCTCTTCTCTCGCATTTAAATCAATATAAATCTTAGAATAATCAGTCTCATATTTTCCTTCTCTTTGTATTTTTACACCTTTTAAACTTGCAAAGAGACTTGTTATTCTTTGTTGGCCATCAAGAACATAAGTGATAAACTCACCCTCTCTTGGTTCAGGTAAATTAAGATTTCCTATATTTCTAATTGAGCGTAATGTTTCATTAGTACGCCAGAAAATAAAAGTTCCTATAGGATAATTTTTAAAAATACTATCAAGTAATTTTGCTGACCCTTTTAAATCCCAAACAAAATCTCTTTGAAATTGTGGAATTTTTATTTGTCCTTTTTCTATGTCACTTATTAGCTCATTATATTTATAATGAGTAGGTTTTGTTGAAGCCATTTATTCTCCTGCTGTACCTTATTTTAGATATAAGAAAAACATCGGATAAATACTAATAAGACTTTAGTTCTAATTAAGTGCTATATAAAAATTAACTTGAATAAGTAAATCTAAGTTCAAAGGATTATTAAAAACTTTTCCTTTTAAAGAATATATAGAAAACCTCTATCAAGAGGCTTCCTGCTTTAATTTTTCTTCAATCAGGCTTTCTATGTCCGAAGTCCAGTAGTAAGTAGAGCCATTATCAAAGCTTATAACTTCTGCGTCTTCTTCAAGACTGGAAATATACTCATCTTTAGCTATGTCCCAAGCTATTTTATCCATTGTTTTGAGAATATCTACTGTGGAAAGCTCCAGCCAACCGACTTTTGTCTCTGTTGGGTAACAACTTTCAACCATATTTTCAAAAGCTTCTTTTTGATTGATGGGTTCAAGATGTTCTTTAAGAATTTCATCAATAACCCACTCTGTTCCCCATTCACAACCGATCCCTTCAAGTAGTCTCATCAAGTCGTCTGTTCCACAGTTGTCACATCGGCCTGTTGGAGCTTTCATGTAACAAGCATAACAAAATGGTATACTTTCCTGAAAAGCTAAAGTTGTCAGTTGATTGTAAATTGTTTCTCTTTTAGACATATTTCCTCCTTTATTGTTAAGTTATGTCTTGCTTGCCCTCTTAAAAAATAAAGAGAAACGACGGGAGCGCTTTGCAAGAAAACAAATTGGGGGAAACCAGAGCGAAGCGAATGGGGGAACCGATTTTTTTCTTGAGAACAATTTTTTTATTATGGCTTAATTGGAAAACTATTATATTGAACAGAGCTTTTTATTGTTTTGAAATTAACAAATAAGAGATATAAAAAAATTGTTCGTCAAAGCAGAGCGACCAGAGTTTAAAAAAATAAGAGAGGGAAAGCGAGCCAGACTAGAAGCTTGGATAATAAAAAAAGAGCTTCTCTTTTGAAGCGATACCCAGTTATTAGGCAATATAACAATGCATTATAAGTACCTAAAAAGGCCAATAGTTGGCCAATTTGACTCTGATTAAAAGACCTATTATTATAAGAAAATGATGAAAAATGTAATTTTTGACCGAAAAGGCACACCTTCCTTAAGAATTGTAAAAAAAAGCTATCTTGCAAGTTGCAGGCGTAACATCTACGCAGGATACATAGAAAAAGATAGGGTGCATGATTTTAATGGCACTCAAAGGGGATGGTTTGATAAAGGAGTTTTGAGAGATTTAAGCGGAAAATGTGTTGGTTTTGTGGAAACTGCAAATGGAAAATATCACCCCGTTTTTCCTTCAATAAAAACACCTAAGAGTTTTATTGAATTGCCAACACCTCCATTGAAGCCAGCATCCCAAGAGAACCCTTTATCTCGGCCTGATTTTAAAAAAGAATGGGCTGATAAAAACCCTACAACCTTGATGATACCCTAAGTGAGTCTATACACCCTCTATTTAGACGATAGTAAATGGGGTGGAAATCTTAATGAACCAAAATACATGGTATGGGGCGGACTTATTATTGAAGAGTCTGCTGAAGATACTCTAATAGAAAAACTTTCTAAACTAAAAGAAAAATTCAACTTAAATCCTTTTGACCCAATAAAATTTAATCCAAGGAATAACAAAAGATATATTCCGCAGAAAAACATAAGAGACCAAAATGAATTTCGTGAGAAAGTTGTTTCTCTTATTTCTTCTTCTGAAGTTACTTTAATAAGTGCATACTATGACGGAACGAAAAACTTAAGTTTTACTAAAATGGCTTCTCAACTTATAAATGACTTATCTGTGAGATTTGAATTCTTTATGTCGAAAAAACAATCTTCTATCAAACATAGAGGTTCTATTATATTAGCCTATCCGGGAAAAGAAGAGGCATTTCCATTTAGTGAAACATATTATAATATTCGGAAAGAAACAGCTACTCTTCATTCAAAAAGTTGGAGTTCTCCAAATAAAAAACCTGTCGTTCTTAGTTTATTAGAACCTTCTATTTATTTTTCTTTTGAACCCCATAATCCATTGATACAAATAGCAGACTATGTAGCTGGTAGTGTTGCTTCTGCTGTAAAAGGAAAAAATGATATATATTTCAATATGCTTAAGCCTCGTTTCAGAAATATAAGAGGAAATATTAAAGGTATTGGATTGATTGCCTATCCTCACTATACAACTGAAATAGACCTCCTTTGCACAGAGTGAACTTATTTTGTAATTTTTTTTGCGTGATTTTCCGATTATAGGGAGATACTAGCGGTTACCAACGGGTGAATAGGCAGTATTTTATTTAGCTTTGGGCTTATTTTAGTGCTTTGAGACCTTATCTTTTCTCCCGTAGAGAACACCATATATTTTTATAACTTACTCATATTACATCACATAGAGAAAGACACTTTTTTCAAATTGTCCTTTTCTAAAAAATACAATATGCCCTTGGGAACTTTAGATAGGAATATCATCTTATTGAAAGATAATAATCTCATATCCTTTAAAGGTTCTAAAAAAGCTGGCAGATATAAAATTACTGACAAGTATAAAAAAATCAAAAAGCCTGTATAGTGATGGCGGTCTAAATGGCGGTGAAAATGTCGATCTAATAGTAACAAAATGTCTTAACTTTACATAAAAAAAGAGCCTTTTAAGTGAAGGCTCTTTTTAAAAATTTTAACGGGATTTTAACGGGATACATCGGTTAGTAGCGGTTATCAGCGGTTACCAGCGGGATGAATAGGAAGGTTTTTATTGAATTACTAAGCTATTTTAGTGTTTTGAACTCTACCCTTTTACTCGACATATCTCCACCACTGGTTCTTCAGCCAGGGAAGGCAAAAGGGAATTTCAAGTATGAGCAAACATGATAAAAAGACTTTTAATTGCTCTGGTCTTTGCACAAACAAGTGTGCTGGCTGTCCTGATTGTCCTCAGTCCTTACTACTGGATTAAAAGAGTTGAACATCGGGACGACATAAGAGGCACAAGCAGAGTTTGGACAATTCTTAAAAGATCAAACAATCAATATAGAAGCGGAATTGAAGGTGCAAAGACTTAAAAGAAGTTTTGAGCAAAAGGGCATCGGTGTGGAAGAAACTTTTAATTTAAACAGCAAATAAAAAACCAAAGGAGGGGTGTAGATAAAAAAAAAAAAACACAAAACAGAAAACAAGAAATTAAAATAATAATTTGTTTAACAAAAAATATAAAACATGGGGGTTTTATGAAAAATATTTTAAAGAATAAAAAAGGATTTACCTTATTGGAAGTCCTAGTCACAGTGGGAATTGTGGGTGTGTTATCTGCAATAGCCATTCCGGCCTATAAACAATACAAAGATAATGCCAACAGAACAGCTGTAAAACTGGAGGTTTCCTCCGGACAAAAAGCCTACCTGGCTTATGATACTGCCAACAATAGTTTTTGTACTAGTTTGGCAGGTGCAGGTGTTGCAACTATAGGAACAAGTGCTATTTATGCAAATGCAAGTGAAGGCTATGCTGGTTTTAATAATGTTGGTGGTGGGTGTAGTGCTTCAAATCTAGAGAATGATAATAACTCTGGTACTGATTTAGATCCTTCTAGCTGTGAATTAACACATGGTTCATTTAAATTGGGAGCTGGTTTTATAAAAACAGGTAGTGTAGCTGAAGGTTATTTCATTACTGATGAGGACTCTGGTCCAACTGCATCCAATGACGGGGGAAGCTGTGCAGATGACGGAGGTGGGGGCTGTAGTACTCCTCCAGGAAATAAAGACGATTGTAATGCTGCAACTGACTGTGAGTGGACGTCACCAACAAACCCGAAATTGAAGTTATGTGATGTTTAAGAAAAACATCTACTATTGGGTAGAAAGTTAATTCATCTCAAGGACGAGCCAAAAGCTCGTCCTTGTTTTTTAAGAAAAAAGGAGAAGAATAATGGAAAATATCACTATATCAAGTTTTCAGAGATTTTCCGTTGGAGTAGTTTTGAAGGAAATTGAAAGCATTGCACAGACAATGAAGAATAATAAAATAAAATCACTAAAGTTTGGGGAAAGTTTTGAAATTGTGCTTCAGACTGGTGATTCTTATAAATGAATATAACAATCTGTTTGTTGGCAAGGACGAGCTGATTTATTGGTTCGTCCTTGTTTTTTAATTAGGGGAGGATTTTTTTTATAGCCATAAGTGTTCAGTAATTTGCTGACGGAATTGTCATTCCTGCGCAGGCAGGAATCCAGTAAACTGGATGCTATGTACACAAGTTGAAGTTTCTTAAAAGAGCTTTCAGTTAAACATGAATAATTAGTCTTATCGTATACGTAATTATTATTCATAATTATCAAAAAATTTTTCAGCATATCACTTTTTATCTCATAAGCGGTAGATAAATTTCATTTTACCGCAGTTTCAATAACTTTTTTCTTTCTTTTCTTTTTTATTTTTATGACAGCTATGTTTAATACATAAGGGTTTTTGACTTTAGGATGATGTCTCTTTAGAAAGCATTGAAGCTTTAAACATGGAGGCAGAGAAATAAAACATATTCTCTTTAAAGAATGTATAAATAGGTTTTGGAAAGATAGCCAAAATCGCCTGATGAAATCAAGCATACAGAGCTATGAGTGTCGTTTGGTTTATCTTTATACTTCGCCTTTATCTTGTTTGAAAATGTCTGAAATGAAAGGAATAAAAATTATGAACTGGATTAGTTGGATGAAAGATCATCCCACTGCCAGTAACTCAGGCAGAAAAAGCTTTATTAAAGAGCTGGTTTTGTTACAAGCCATTTTGAATTGGTATCGTAATTTTGTAGATGAGGATTTTAATGTACCCATTACCAGGAAGCACAAGCAAATGTGTTTTTTTAAACATAATTCTCCCAGGAGGCCAGACTACTATATGAGACCAAACGAAGTTGTAAAATGGATTCAGTGGCTGAAGGATCACAGAAAACATCAGGTGTATTGGAAGCTGGCTGTCTTTCAATTATTGACTGGTGTCAGAGTTGGTGAAGCTTGTGGTTTGCAGTGGAGTGAAATAGACTTGGAACAGGGAATAGCCAGGGTAGTGAGACGGGTCAGATGGGATCAGGTCAGCAAAAAACCTTTTTTGGAAAATGTCACGAAAAACAGTGGATCGGCAAGACTCATCATGCTTCCCAGTGGATTGATAGACATTCTTAAAGAGATGAAAACAGAGGCTGTAAATGATTTGGTTTTTACAAATGCAAGTGGCGAGCTTTTAAAATACAACGCCATTCAGTCCAGCTATAATGCTGGCTTTAGAGCATTGGGACTTCCTTGGCGATCCACCCATATCTGCCGGCACACTTATGCCACACTGGCACTGATAGCCGGCAACAGCTTGTCGGCTGTTCAGGCCAGCCTTGGCCACACAGAACAACGAACCACACAAAAGTACGCAAAGACCATCGCTATGTTAAATCCTGAGATGAGCGAAAAAACCTTCTCCGCCATCTTTAGAGATCATCAACTCTAAGTATCACAGCAAAATCACACTATCTACTATTTGATTGCTCAGTAGAAGAGGACTGAGATAAGTATCCCGAAATAATATTCTCAAATATATCAGCACTTTGGTAAATAAAAGAAAGTGAAGCTTCGGATTGTCTTTTCATTACTCGGTATTCTCTTTCTGCTGTGTCGTAGGGTACCTCACGAATAAGCTTATCATATCCTTCAGATGAAAAAAAAGCCACTATATTTATTTTATTTTGTCTTGTTCTTTTTTGCAGTTTCCTAATTTTATTGGAATTTGGTGGAAATACATCTTTTACCTTATACCAAAAATGATTTACATTTGCATTTTCTTGTAGTCTATTTAAATAGATCCATTCTGCCATTTTTCTATTTTGAATAGTTAATGTTTCAACTGTTTGTATAAAATACTGATGAAAGTCTTCATTATATACAATGTTAAATACAGGATCATAAATAATCATAGGTTTCCGAAAACCATGATAAATATCATGGAGGGCGAATAGATAAGGATCCATTT
Organism: Bdellovibrionales bacterium; assembly: GCA_965226095.1. GTDB lineage: Bacteria > Bdellovibrionota > Bdellovibrionia > Bdellovibrionales > UBA1609 > JANQSP01. Next base: position 909,787 of record OZ245336.1, read on the forward strand.
TATTAAGATCAGCCTTTACTTTTTGAGTACTTAGTTGAAATGGGAAGAGGTTATTAAAGATAGTTCTTGTTACAAATATAATTCCTATATTATGAGGCACAGGGATGAAAATTTTCTCTGGAAATTTATTGATCATTCGTTGAACTAAAGCGCTGGCTTCTTCTCTATATTTTGTAAGTTTTTCACTATTAATTTCTTTTCCCTTTATTAAACCGGTTGCTAAGAATAATAATTCAAAACAAAAACTCATAGCCCATCTATAACTGACCTTTTTGGAATGGATTCTTTTTTGAATTTGATTGTTAATTTGCTTAAACCTTATAACAAAATCTGGGTTGTTAGTATTACCTTTAGTGTGTAGTAATTGCTCAATATTTTTAATATATTCGAGCAGTATATGGCTTAATTCATCAATATGGGTGCTTATTGGATCAATATTACTGTTTCTTAATTTTTTACCTAACCTTAGAAACCTGGAAAGATGTGCAGTGCCTGCAGTGTAAATAGGTGACCAAATATCATTAATAAGTTGATGTTGTTGGTAATCATATTTTATTTGTTTTTTATAAGTTTCAAATTCTTTTTCACTTAAAAAGACATCTTTACAGTTATTTGCTGTGGTATGAGCAAAATGACTGTTCAGGATAAATATTATAAAGAGGGTTTTTAATAAACATTTATTCATAATAATGTAATATACTTACATAAGTTTAAAAAATCCAAGTTTAATCATCTTATTGTAAAACTTACATATTTTTTATGTACTTGAACCTAATGGTGGAGCTGAGGGGACGGCGAAAGCCAATGCCTCAAAACAAAGAAAAACTGGAAAATTCCAGTGAAAATATGTATTAACTCGCCATGCTTTTTCCCGGTAATAAACTGAAAAAGTCAAAAACTTGAAAGGCTGAAAAGCCCTCAAGGGCTTTTCAGTTTAAGGACCTTTCAAGGGATTTTTTCAGTCCCCCAGTTTCCCACTCATAACCGAAGTATCACAGCAAAATCACAGCCAGATCACCAAAACAGGTACAGATAGTCTCCACCAAAGCCTTTTCTGCTGTGATAAATCACAGCAAGCTTTTTAAAATCTTGTTTTTTTAATTAATATTTGAATGGGTTGTTTGATGGTATTTCAGTAAAATACTTTTTTATAGAAATGAGGTCTTGTAAAGAGAAATCTAATAAAGTGGTATAAAAAATATGCTATGTTTGCTATATAATGGCAATTTAAGAATAATATATATACTAAAATTGTTGAAACCCTTCAAAAAGTCCATAAATTTGGTATAAAAAATATATTATATTTGCCATATAATGGCAATTTTAGTATAATATATATACTATGAAACAATTATCTGGCATTGGTGGCAAGTCACGAAGAAGGCTAAAAACAATTATTGAAGCTTCAAATGGTGTATTAACGCCTAAGTTGGTTTCCAATACATTATCTTTGTCACGAATGGAATCAGCTCGTTTACTTGCTCGTTGGTGTAATGCTGGCTGGCTCAAAAGAATCAAACAGGGAGTTTATTGGTTGGTTCCATTAGAAGCTGATCCAAATGACATAGCTATAGAAGATTCTTGGATTATTGCTGAAAATCTTTTTTCTCCTGGCTATATAGGTGGATTTAGTGCGATTAAGCATTGGGATCTTTCTGAGCAAATTTTCGAGCCTGTTGTATATTTAACAACTAACTTAGTTACAAATAGAAATGTAGCTTTTGGAGGTATTAAATTTAAGTTAAAGACAATAAAACCTTATAAAGTTTTTGGAACAAAAACTGTTTGGAGAAATTCTACAAAAATTAAAGTATCTAATCCTACTAAAACAATTATTGATTTTTTTGATGACCCTATTTCTGGAGGAGGTATGAGAGCCATAGAAGATTTTTTTATTGAATATTGGGAATCTAAATATAAAAATGTAGATTTGTTGATTGAATATGCAACAAAAATGAGAAATAGAACTATTTTTAAAAGGTTGGGTTTTTTGTTGGAGATAAGAGGTTTAGTTGATTCCTATATCATTGAGTTTTTAAGAAAAAATATTTCTTCTGGTTATTCAGAATTTGATTCTTCTATGACAAGTAAAAACTTTTTTAGAAGGTGGAATTTAAAAATCCCTCATTCATGGAAAAAAGAATATGATAGAAAAAAGTGAAGTTCTTCAATTGGCTAATTCTCTTGATTTGCGGCCTGAAACAGTTGAGAAGGATTATGTTTTAGGTTGGATGTTATATGGTATAAATATTAATTCAGAATTAAAAGATAAGTGGATATTTAAAGGTGGAACAAGTCTTAAGAAATGTTTTTTTGAGACTTTTAGGTTTTCCGAAGATCTTGATTTCACAATATCCGATCAAAATCATTTTAAGAAAGATTTTCTTCTTCAAGAGTTTCACAAAATAGCCGACATTATTTATGAAGAAGTTGGTATTGAATTTAAAAAAGATCAGTTTACTTTCAAAATTTTTGAAAAAGAAAATGGAAGAAAAACTGCTCAAGGGAAAATTCATTTCAATGGTCCTTTGAGAAGAAAAAGAGATAAATATGCTTCTATCAAACTGGATTTAACAAATGATGAAATAATAGTATTAGGTACAGCACAGTATAGAGTTCACCATCCTTACTCAGATACGCCAACAAGTGGAATTATGGCAACTTGCTATACATTTGAAGAAGTTATTGCAGAAAAAATAAGAGCTTTAGCTCAAAGGGCACGACCAAGGGATTTATATGATGTGATTCACTTTTTCAGAAATAGAAATATAATTCCTAAACCTCAGTTAGTGTATGATGTTTTAGAAAAAAAATGTCGGTTTAAAAATATCGAAACTCCTACATTTCAATCTATTCAACAACATGAAAAACTTGAAGAATTGAAACATGAATGGGAAAATATGTTGGCACATCAGTTACCAATACTACCTCCTATAGAGTCTTTTTGGGGAGATTTAGAATCTTTTTTTGGATGGTTAAAGGGGAATACTAAGGAGAAGCATTTAGATTCTGTATCTAAAAAAGATGATGAAATAATATTTAACCCAGGTCGTGTTACTGGAGCAAATGCTGTTGATGCTATTTTACATAAGATCCAATTTGCTGCTGGTAATAGAGTATGTATAAAAATGCAATACAAAAATGAATTAAGAACAATAGAACCTATATCATTCAGGATAGCACAAACAACCGGTAATTATTTGTTTTATGGCTTTCATAAAGAGGATAATCAGATAAAATCTTTTACTATAAGTAGAATTCAATCTGTTGAAGTTACAAATATTCCATATGTAGAGAGAGAACATCGCATTGAAATAACAGCAAGTGAAAAAGTATCAATACCTCTTAGGGGAGGATTGCTATGTACTTGACATTTTGTATCCTATAAGATACTCTCTTTTTTTAAGGAGAAGGATTTAAGTGAGTTCGTAATGAATAAAAAAACGAGAAAGTATGAAGATTCTCTAATTGAATCTTTGAAAGATCCTGTAGAGGCAGCAGCTTATTTAAGTGTTCATCTTGAAGATGATAGCCCATATGCAGAGGAGACTTTTCTGTTAGCTTTGCAGGATGTAGCAAAAGCTTATGGAATCAGTGAAGTGGCAAAAAAAGCAAAAGTGGGAAGAGAAAGTTTATATAAAACTCTTTCTGGCTCTGTAAATCCAAAGCTTAACACATTAAAGAAACTTCTGGATACCGTTGGATTAAAGATAACTATTGAACCAAAAGAAGCGACTGCTTCTTAAGTTTAGAGAAATTTAATTTCTTGATTTATGTGATTATGAGTTTCGTTTATAATACCTTCAAGAGTTTGAAATGCGTTTAGGTATTTATTTTCTAATTACTTTAACAGTAGTTTGCTACTCTTTATATCCAATGCTTTAGCTAATTTTTTTGCTACCGGCTCAGTAATTTTTCTGGAGCCACTTTCATATTTGGAAATATTAGTTACTGGAATACCAGTCATTTTTTCAAGTTTTTTCTGAGTAATATTTTCACGGGTTCGAATTCCTCTAAGGTATACAGCTCCTTTACATCTGTTTTTTGCAAACTCTCTATAAACGACATGGGTAGATTTATTTGTTGAGTGATTCAAGTGTTCAATGCTTTTGACAATAGCCAGAACAGCTTTAGCCTCTTGATGTGGAATTTTAAAACGCTTACTTCCAACAGAGACTTTAATAAGGCGCTTTTTCATATGTGTTGGCATAATGTATCTCCACTAGACTTTTGTATAGAAATATCGCTATATGTCAATATAGGCAATGCCAATATTGGCAAAATAATGTAAGGAATTTTAATATTTTAGAAAGTTGACAAGAGACATTTATTTATATTATTCGTTTGATCGTATCAAAAATTTTCTTTAGGAAGGAGACATTATGGCGAATAAAAGTAATAAAACACATAGAACTAGGGATTCCGGGACTGGAAGATTTGTTAGATCTGGGACTGAAAAAAAAAGACCAAGTACAACAACAAGAGAGAGAGTGGTCTCTAAACGTCGTAAAAAATAAATTTGAAAGGAATTAAAATTAAAGGTTTTATGAAAATATTATTATTGGTTGTTTTATTTTCTGTTTCTTTTTCTTTTTTTACTCAAGCTATGAACTTTGTCACTAATGAATATATTCAAACTACTTTTCAAATTAAATATAATAATAATGTAGGGACAGCTTTTAAGCCGTTGAAAACAAAAAAGTACTCATATCATATAACAGCCGAGCATGTTATTTCACAAGCTAGAAGTGGTGATACAATAGCTGTTCGTACGAATAAAGGATGGGTTAATATAAGAGCAATCAAGGTGCTTCATAATTCTAAGCAAGACACTTCTCTATTTGTTTTTGATGGTAAGAACTCTCCTGTTGCTTTTCAAAATAGTATGGATGTAGGAGGTTTAATGTATAGTCAAGATGTTTTTATCCTAGGTTTCCCCCTTGATATTGCACCAATAATTGATAAAATTGGAGAACAAAAACAGCTAGTACCTTTTCCTCTTGTAAAAAAAGGAGTGGTGTCCGCAATAGTCTTTAAAGAGAGTCGACAACCACCATCAAATATTTATGTAGATATGCATATCAATCAAGGATTTTCTGGTGGTCCAGCTTTGTTTTATGATTCACGTGCAAAGAAAATGAAGATTTTTGGAGTTGTTTCTAGTTTTAGAAAAGATGAAATAAATGGTAAATTAATTGAAGCAAATAGTGGTATTGGAATTGTTAGGGCCATTTCTTTTGCTCGTGAACTAATCATTCAAGCACAAAAAGAATTAAAAGATGAGGCTATTTTAAAATAATTGGAAATAAAAAGATTAAGTTACAATCAATCTACACTTAGCTATAGTAGGGTGAACCTTTAAGATACAATGCTGTTCAGTCAGCTTTTAATGCAGGTTTTAAGGCATTAAAGCTTCCCTGGCGTTCAACTCATATTTGCCGTCACACTTTTGCAACAATTGCTCTTATGACGACAAAAGATATTTCTGCTGTTCAAGCCAGCCTTGGGCATACAGAAATAAAGATGACTCAAAAGTATGCGAAGACTGTTGCTCTTTTGAGTTCAGAGACAGGAGAGAAAACTGCTTCTGTTATTTTTAAAGACAGTCATATTTAAACAGTTTTTTTAGTTGTTGAGAATTTCCAAGAAAAATCCCGTTAAAATCCCGTTAAAATCATTTTTCAATTTATAAAATTCAATGATTTCAATAAGTTACAAGAATAATGGTGGAGCTGAGGGGGATCGAACCCCTGACCTCAGCGCTGCCAGCGCTGCGCTCTCCCAGCTGAGCTACAGCCCCAAAGCTCTAAGTATTCTCCAGTACATCACCTCTGATGATTTCTATTAAAGCATTAAGGGCATCAATGGAAGTAAAAATGCCAAGATCTCCATCAGCCCCGATCACCAAAGCGCTTCCAAATTTATTTTTGGACATGTGAAAAGCCACTTCAGATATCTTAGTGAGAGAATCTACCTGATAAGGATTTTTTTGCATAATATCCTGAGCAGTGATTTTATCTGCATCACCCAAGCGATAAGAAAAATACACATCTCTCTCACTGATGATTCCCAATACCTTGTCTTTTTCTTTCACAGGAATGTGTCGAATGTTTCCCTCTTTCATTAAACGTTCCAGTTCTGCCAGACTGGTTTCAGGAGAAACAGATGTTAAGCAGGGAGTAGTAAACTCTTCCACTCTTAAGTTGCGAAGCTTTTCCAAGATGTTTGTATTTTTCATTGTGTCTGTGAACACTCCTTGGAATGATCTAGTATAGTAAATTCCTGACCATACCAAAAAAGTTGATTTGTTGCTCTATCCTTTAATGTGCAGTTAATTTGTTCTTTCATACCTCTGGTGTTTTTCACTCCAGCACCTAATGCATTTTTTAGCTTTAACTTTACCTTATCCCTGGAGACTTGTACAGTGACACGATTGTCTCCACCTGTATAACAGTTCAGATTGTGTAAATCAATATTTGCCGGAGTGGAAAACTGAAGTGTATTAATGGATTTGGATAAACAGGCAGCTTTGTTTCTTGGAGAGATATCATAAATCGGAAGATGACGGCTGTTTATTTTTGTTTTAAATGAATCATTTATAACTCCATGTTTGTCATTCATGACGAAACGAGGCAGTGAAAACAGATTGGATGAACAACCAACTGGTCCTGATTGAGTGGAAACAGCGGCCAGAAAATAAAAATTTTCTTCGTCAATAACTTCCTGAATATTGGTTACTTCATTTATGAGGTTCTCACTGGTTTCTCCATAAGGATAAGAAAAAAATCGCGGCAACTCTCCTGTGTTTTTATATATTTTTTTAACAGAAAGTAGAATATCCTCTTGTCTTTCCTGTGAAGTAAAATCCCGTACTAAATGAGATCCTGTATGACCTTGTGAAGCCAACTCTCCCAGATTCGATTCAGCAATTTGCTTTAATTTATTCCAACTCATAGAATTGGTGTTTTTTTGATCCACCTTTCCTGTGTTAATGAATATTGTGTAAGGGTAGTTAAATTGTTCCAAAAGGGGTTTCACTTTTAAAAAAGATTTATGGACACCATCTATAGTGATAGCGATCCATTTTGTTCCAAAAGGGATAGAACCATTTATCGCAGATATAATCGTGCTGATAGGTACAATGGAGTATCCATGGTTTTTAAAAAATCGCAGTTGTTGATTAAATTGTTCAATTGTAATAGAGGTGGGTTCATCCGTTTCATTGAATTGGTGATACGCTAAAATAGCGGCGGAGCCACTATTGAGTGTACATCCCGGTTTTTTATTTATAAAGGTTTGTATAGGCTGTTGTTGAGAGGTGATTTGTCTTTTTTTTTGTTCCTGCTTTTGTTCCTGCTCAGAGCTCATGTTTCGATATATAGAAAAGGGAAATGCAGTGTAATCAAATAGTGGTTTATTTGTTTTAGATGTGCTTTTACAGGAATTGATTAACCAAATTCCAGCAATAATAAAAAGAATTATAGTTAAAAATCTCTTCATAACCCACTATGAATTTAACAATTATTAACAATACTGCAAATGTTTTTAATCAGTCTCCTCACTTTTTGTAAATAATGTGTATCAGCGGCGTAGGATTCAAGGCCGTTGACCATTTTATTAGCTAATTCGCAGGGGTTATTAGCTAATTGGGACTTGTGCTGATGCCTTATTTCTCTTAGTGTTTGATAAGCTGATCGGGAATTAAGTATTTGTGAGTAGGTGAAAAAGCCGGTTTCCACTGACTTAAAATGGTACACGCAAGCCTTAGCATTGTTAGGATCTCGCGTGCATTGGTCATTGGAGCTTACTTTCTCTTCTGAATTAAATAATGTTTGCAGACCAAAATAATTTCTATTGTTTTGTGAAAAATTGGATCTCCCCCATGAGGATTCCAAAGAAGCCTGGGCAAGCACCAGAGGATAAGGGATAGGCTGGATTCGTTTTCTTATTTCTAACTGACAGATTTTACTGAGTAATGGATGTTTTTTCTCATTCACGATGCAGTAGTAACCGCCATCAGAATGTGCATTTAAATACCTACGGGCATAGTGATGAACGGTATTTAATTTTGAAAAACATAAATATTTATAGTATTTGCAGTTTTGTTGATTGGTTTCATCTAAAGGGAGCAAATGGTATTGCATGAGTATGGTGACCAGGTCTATTTTATTTTCGTATGTCAAGTTCCCGGTGGCTCCGATATTTAAATAATGTACTATTATATCCTTGTCAAATGAGATGAGACTATTAATGTAATCAACAATATGTTTATATGTGCATGCGAATTGTCGTGAATGAGAGTTATTTGCAAAAGAGATATGTGATACTCCGACAGATACAAAAATAATAAGGCTAAAAAGCCATCGATGTTTTTTTAAAAATATTTTATTGTATATTGATTTCATAATTGTTGTATTATCGGATAAATGTTTATGTATAATATCATTTTATATCTTTCCATTTTGTACTGTAGTACTATTTTACTTCTTACTTGGTGTTTTGTTTATAAAAAAATCAAATTCAATATTCAAAACATGGTAGCCTTTGGTACGGGTTGTCTGGTGTCTTTAATCTTTTTGGATCTCCTTCCGCATTCTTATGTAAATAGTACGTGGTTTTTAAGTCTTATTTTTATGATTTTAGGCTTCTTGGTCAATATGTCCACTGAGCTTTGGATTTTGCCTCGCATCCATTTTTTGGATCACTTATTACCAGCTAAAAGTCATGATTGCCATCAGCATGATGAAGAACATATTCATCACCACTTGCTTCCATCTTCAGTAGGATGCTCTGTGATTCCCTGTTTCATTCTCTGTGCGTTTTTTGATGGTGCTCGCCTTAGTTCCACTTTGTTAATTGATTTGCAAACCTCTGTTTTAGTCAGCTTAGGTTTGTTGTTTCACATATTACCGGAAAGTATTGCTGTCCTAGGTATAGGGATGGCATCCAGGTTTTCCCGTAAAAATCTACTCCTTATTATTTCTGTTTTTTGTTTATCTTTTTTAGCTGGTTCTTATAGTTTCTTTTTTATCTCTTACCTAAGGGACTTGGAACAGTTTATTCTACCTTTTGCCTGTGGTTTATTTGTGTATATGTGTGGGATTCATTTGATACCTATGGCTGTGATTAGCACAAGTACAAAGAAATGGTTTTTTATTGGCCTGTTGGTCTTGTCTGCGATATCTTTTATTTTAAAATTTGTTCTTCATTTGGATGTGCACTAAACTCAATCCCAGTCAGGTGCCCATTCCGGATCGACGAGCCTTCTATTTTGTGAAAGACTTCCCAAGATTAAGCGATCGGGCTCTTTCAATTGAAAATCAAAAATATCAAAGTTGGATCGAATATGTTTTTCTTTGCCGGATTTTGGAATGGCAACCACATTATCTTGTTCTATGAGCCATCGAAGTGTGATTTGACCGGCCGTTTTGGAATATTTTTGGGCCATTTGTTGAATGGCTTTATTTTTGAATACCTGATTGCGGGCTAATGGAGAATAGGCTGTCAAAAACATATTGTGTTTTTTTATAGCTTTTAGTACGGCTCTTTGTTCTAAAAAAGGATGGTATTCCACTTGGTTACAGAGTACATCCGGAAAGATTTTTTTTGCTGTGTTGACCAATTCAACTGGAAAATTACTGACTCCAATAAATTTGGTTTTTTTGGATTGAACTAATTTTTGCAGGGCTTTTAATGTTTCCTCTAAAGGCACTCGAACGACCGGCCAGTGAATCAATAGTAAATCCACATAGTCTGTTTTGAGTTTTTTTAAACTTTGTTCTGTAGAGCTGATGGTTTTTTTTGCACTGAGGGAATCCATCCATACTTTAGTGACTAAAAAAATATCTTTTCGGTTGATCTTGGAATTTTGTATCGCTGTACCTACTTCTGATTCATTGTCATAAATTTGAGCTGTATCAATGTGTCTATAGCCGATTTCCAAAGCAATTTCCGTAGCCCTAACACATTGTTTCCCCCTCAACATCCATGTACCAAAACCAAGTTTCGGGACCTTGGGCCTGTTTTTTATGTGCCAATAGAGCATTTTTTCCCCTTATGTTTCAGCTTATAGAGTCATAAAATAAAATGTTTTACTCATCGTTAAAAGTTCCTTAATATATTAATTAGTTGGTAGTTTTGTCAACAGGGAGGTTGCATCTTGAACTACATAAAATTCTGCATCAGATCGGTGAGTCTGCTTATTTTAACTTTATTTTTTATTTCCTGTGGAGATCAAGCTATTTTCCCATCCATTGAATTCGATTCCTGTTTTGCTGATTACACAGACAAACAGGAGTTAACTGAAAGAGTGGATCAACTCAGTCAATCTATCATAGAAGAACAGCCAAACTACCCTATTATTGCTATAGTAGGCTGTATGAATTACCAGCTAGGCAAAAGAGAAGAGGCAGAACAGTTTTTAAATCAAGTTTTTTATGATGCGAAGGATGTAAAAACAAAAGGTATGGCTGCTGCTGCCTTGGGTTTGATCTATTTAAAAGAAAGAAGACATTCAGAAATCAAACCTTACATAGAGGCCGCCAGTAAACACCACCTTGGTCGTTGGATGATTGTTCTCCATTATATTGATTATTATAGAGAAACAGACAACCTGGAACACTTACAAAACGCCATTCAATATATGGAAAGAAAGAACAAAAGTGAAGGGACCACTGATGCCAGCGAGCGATTTTTAGAACGAATCCAGGATGTACACAAAATGGCTGAAAACTGTAGTTCATTGGATACCGATGCTTCCAATCCTTCTTGTCGTAAAGTGGATTTTCGAGAGGAAAAAATTTCTCTCTTTGCTCATGTCAATGGTTTTTTAACTATGTTATTAAAGGAAGAGCCTTTTAATATAGATCAGCATGACAATGACAGTGACAGTAGTTCTGCTGCCTCATTGGCAATGAATTAAAATATTTTTCCTGGGTTTAAAATATTTTGAGGATCAAAAATCTTTTTAATAGATTTCATGTATTGAATCTCCTCTTCAGAGCAGGAATAATGTAGGTAAGGTTTTTTAAGCAGTCCGACTCCGTGCTCAGCAGAGATAGAGCCTTTGTACTTTTGTATAACAGAAAATAATAGTTTATTCACAGAAGAGCATTTTTCTATAAATACTTTTTGATCCATTTTTTCAGGTTTTAAAATATTAATGTGCAGATTGCCGTCTCCAATGTGACCAAACCATACTACTGTAAAATCAGGGTATTCTTTTTTCAAAACTTGATTCATTTCCAATAAAAATTTCGGTAAAGAAGAAATTTTTATGGATATATCATTTTTATAAGGGCTGTGTGAAGACAGGGATTCACTAATGTTTTCCCTAAAAGACCATAACTCGGAGGCTTGGCGGTTATTTTCACTGATGACACCATCAACGACATAATTGTTTTCAACTGCCGTTTCAAATAAAGTCAGCGCTTCTTCCTGTTGATCCTGTGGACATTCCAATAGTGCGTAGTAGTCTGCTTTTTCTTTTAAGGCGAAAGGGGTGGAGTGCATCTTTTGTACATATTCAGTGGCTATGTGAGTAAACATTTCAAAAGCAGTTAAGGAAATTTTATTTTTAAATAAGGTATATAAACCCATCAGTCCTTTTAAATCAGGTACAGCAAATAACAGGACACAAGAGGGTTGTGGTTTTTGTGTGAGTTGTAAAGTGATTTCTGTAATCAATCCCAAGGTGCCTTCAGAACCTATAAAGAGATCCATTAAATCATAGCCGGCTACATTTTTAATAAGTCCTCGTCCCAATTGCAGTGTTTTTCCTTCTCCAGTGATCACTTCCAGACCTAAAATCCATTTACGTAAAATACCGTATTTAATAACATGTACACCACCGGCGTTAGTGGCCACATTTCCTCCTATTTGACTGGAGCCTTCAGAGGCAAAAGAGAGGGGAAAGTAAAGGGATTTTTCTTTGGCTAATTCCTGAACAGTTTGTGTAATTACCCCTGGTTGAAGTTTTAGACTTTGTTCAATTTCATTAAATTCTATGATTTGGTTCATGTGCTCAAAGGAGACAATAGCTTCCTGATTTTGAGCGGCGGCGGCACCACTTAAACCTGTGCGTCCTCCTGATGGCACCAGTGGAAAATGAAATTCTTTGGCCCAATTGACAATGTCTATCACATTTTGTCGAGTGCGTGGAAACAAAACAAATGAGGGTGAAGGAGGGTAGAGTCCCAGCCAATCCGTACCATAAGTACGTAGTGTTTCTTTTTCCTGACTGATTTGATTCGAGGGAAGAATCTTTTTGAGGGCTGTTATGTTTTCAGACATTGTTTTGTTATCAGCACAACTGTTTATAAAGTCAAAGTTATTTTTTTATATTTGGTTGCGGCAGAGTGAAGGAGAAAAGAGCGCCGTCGCTTGGGTGATTCACTACTTTGATAGTACCTCCCTGTGATTCAACAATTTTTTTAACAATACTCAAACCTAAGCCACTGTTTTTATAGGGGAGATGTGTTTGTCTTGGCCTTTTGTAAAAAGGTATAAATATTTTATCTATTTCTGATTCCTTAATGCCCGACCCTTGATCTTTTACGCTCACTATTAAATTTTTATTTATATCCGATTGTAATGAAATTTCTATCGTGCTGTTCTCGGGAGAGTGTTCTGTAGCATTTAAAATTAAATTGATTAAAGCTTGTTTGAATAATACAGGATCTGTATAAATTTTTATTGTTTTGTTGTCTGTTTGTATTTTTAGAGTGTTTTTTTTGCAGAGTGTGGACACTCTTTTTTGAACAGACTCTATGAGTTCGCTCCATGGGCACCAGTTTTGCTTCAAAGTGATTGTGTTTTCATCAATTTGTCGCAAATCCACCATATCAGAGATCAGTTGAATCATGGCTTCTACTTCTGCATCCATAATGTTTATGAATTGATCGAGTTTGTTGTCTATATTTTCAGGATTTATAGATTTATTTTGTAATGTTTGCTGTATGAACTCTATGTTCAGTCGCAGAGTGCTGAGTGGAGTTTTAAGCTCGTGGCTTAAAAAATCCAGCAGGTTCATATTAAATAAATTGTCGGGTTGATTAGTTTTTTTTTTGGCAAGTTTGCTCATCAGGAGGCTTTGGGTTTAAACTCTGCCAGTAACTTTTCCAACTCTCCGGATTCAAATTGTTCCTGGATAATGTCACAACCACCTAGGAATTCGCTTTTCACATAGAGTTGTGGAATGGTGGGCCACTGGGCATATTCTTTGATACCGGATCGCATATTTTCGTCACTGAGTACATCAAATGAATGAAAGGGTATTTGTAAAGAATTTAAAATCTGAATGACTCTGGCGGAAAAACCGCACTGTGGTTGGTCAGGATTGCCTTTCATAAATAACATGACCGAATGTTCTTTTAAAAGGGATTGAATTTGTTCTTTTGCGTTCATAAAATACTCCTGAAAATTTTAATAAGATGTTAATTTTAATTCATCTAAGTGAGAGAGTTGTTCTCGTAATTGTTCTTTCAACTCCCTGGGTAGTGAGTTACCTCTTAGTCTCAGTGTTTTTAAGGCAGGTAAACTGGTAAATGTATGGACAGCCAGGTCAGTGATTGGATTATAATCCAAATCCACAATTTCCAAGGCGTTAAGGCCGTAAAATATATCAGCTGGCAGAGAGGTGAGATTATTGTTGTACAGATATAAGCGTTTTAAATCAATTAAGCCAGCAAGATCATTTGGTTGAAGGTGTGTTATATCTGTGTCAGGCAGATCTAATATTGTGATACCAAATAAATCGGAAATGTCTATAGAAGAGCAGTTGGATACTGACAGTTGTTCCATTATGGCTTCCTGTACGGCTTCGTTTCTGGAGCAAAATGGTGTGGCAGGTGCAGGTGTTCTATCGCCTGTCTCTCTGTCAACTTGTTCTGGCGGTCTTCTGTAGGGTTCTCTAGATGGTCTACAACTGAGCAGGGAACAAAGAGTTATTGAAAATATAATCCACAAGATGCTTTTATACATAGTATTTAGTATTTATTGATTTTTTTAAATTGTCAATTTGTTCTTTTGCGATAAATTTTGTTTTTTGTGTTTCCATAAGATCGAAGTTTAGGATGATTTTGCAGGTCTCTTTGAGCTTGTTTGTGATGGATCTGAAAATTCAGTTCTCTTAAGTATTCTTTTACCGTTAATGTTTTTTTTGTTTTGAGCAGTTCATTTAAAATAACTCTTCTTTGTTTTACAGGGATGAGAGTTCTATGTGTAGGCTCAACTTTGTTAATTAAAAGTTCTTTTCCCAAGTAGCCATATTGTTTATATATTTTTGTACTATAAAAAGCTTCTTCGTACAAAAAACTGGAACCAATTTTATAAAGATTTATAAAAAATAATTCGTTTTTAGCTGGTGGTACAGAATCCATTACACAGTCAGACCATTTTTTAAAAAAACTAAATTCTTTCCAGTTTTTTTCTTTCTGTTGATAATATATGGGTATATGATTTAATAACACTCCCAAGGCGGGGGGCCATATTTGTGAACGAATGGCACAGTTTAGTTTTATAGGATGGTATTGTTTCCAGCACCAAGCCAGGTGTTGAACTACAATTTCTCCGAGTCGAGGATCCAGTCGACTCCATTGGCTATATAAGGCCAGTTGTTTTTCCAGAATTTTTTCTTTTTTAATGTTTTGTAGGATAGAATAAGCTGTAGCTAATTGTCTAGTGGAAGGGATTTTTTTAAGCCCTTTCATGTTAGCTCCTCATCCAATAAATCCTCCAGAAATTCGATAGGTTTTGTATCAGGGAGTAATTTTTTTTTCAGTAATTGCTCAAGATGTTTCATGACAAAATGATGATTGGCTTTTTTACGAATCAATATGCGTGCATGCCCTTTATCTTTTGGTCTGTGTGCACAGCATTTGAGAATTAATAGATCCTCTTTTCCTAAGGCATAGGCAGTGATTTTCTTTCCCTTGAAAAGAAGTTGTAGTCGCTTGGAAAAATCTGACGGCAAATTATGTGTAAAGCTGGAAAACCAGCTATTGAGCCAATCAGCTGGTAAATTGAGTTCTTTAGCTACTTGTAGGACTGATTTTTTGATTTTATCTAGTGTAATATGTTTCAAAATAGCATCCACATCCCATGTGTGTAGAGGGCTGTCGTAGGCACAGAGCATAGCAACACCTCCTCCAATAATCATTTCAAATGAGTGTGGAGCAAGTTCATCCAATCTTTTTAAGGCTTTAAATACTCTGTTTTTACTTAGATTTTTCATAATCAAAGGCTATATTACGACATTTTTAATAATGTCGCAATCATTTTCTTTTATTATTTTTTTACAATGTATTCAAATAGACAAGAATGACGAAACTATGTAAAAGATAATTAAATAAAGGCGAATTTAATGTATCTGAGCTGAATCAGTATAATATACTTTCCCAGCAACGTCAGGCTCTTGAAAAAGCGCTCTAAATTGACATTGATGGAAATGGTGAAATTTATTTCTAGATAATTTTTTTTAAAAAGTTTTGACAAAGTTTTTCGCGCGAGGCATAAGTTTGAACTTATGAAAGATTTTTTTATAGCTGTTGATGAGACTTTTATTAAAAAAGAACGCGAAAAAGCCAGAGAGTTAAAAAAAACCAAATGGTGGCAAAATAAATTACAAATTGGTAAATGTTATTATTGTGAAAAACAATTTTCCAAGGCTGAATTAACAATGGATCATGTGGTTCCATTGATCAGAGGAGGCAAAAGCATTAAGAATAACTTGGTTCCAGCCTGTAAAAAGTGTAATTTTGATAAAAAACACAAGACCTTAGTTGAGATTCGTTTAAAAAATATAAAAGAAACACCGACAAATAAATCTGAGAAGGCATAATACAAAACGAAAAAACGGGTAAGGAAGTATTTTCTGTTTTTTATGATAACTGGATTCCTGCTTTTGGTGGACGGAAAGCTCTTAGAGAGATTTCAGTTATACAGGTATGATGGGTAAGTATGAGTACAGCATATAAATGTAAGGTGAAAAACTTAAAATAAAGGTAATTAAATAAATGTCTAATATCACCACAAGCAGTACGGCAGAATATTTTGCAAAAAATCTTCAGCAGGTTGGATTTTCTTCTCCTGTCAAGGCTGTCTTGACGACGCTTAAGGAAGCTGTGGACAATGCTTTGGATGCTTGTGAAGAAGCTCATATTGCTCCAGTCATTGAAGTGCAAATTAAAAGACTTGGTAAATCCATAGGCCGTGGGAATGTGGAAACAGTAGAAATTGTTGTGGAAGATAACGGGCCGGGATTAAATCCAGAGGATCTCCCTAAGGTATTTGGAGAATATCTGGCCTCTTCCAAATTTGGCAGAGGTCGTTGTTCCCGAGGGCAACAGGGAATTGGTATTTCCGCCGCTACGACTTGGGCGCAACTCACCAATGCTTCAGGGGTGGAGGTGATCAGCAAAACAAAAAGTATGTCTAGTGCCGTTCAAATGAAAATTGATGTGGATATCAAAAAAAATAAAGGTATCATTAAAGAAAAGAAAAAAATCAATTGGGATAAGCCTAGAGGATTAAAAACCAGATTTCGTATTGACGGAAAAGTTCAACTCAATGGAGATGGAGGATTGATTACTTACCTGGAGAGTATTACTTTAGTGAATCCTCATTTAACACTTCGCTATAAATTAATAGATCAGGAATGGAAAGAAATAGAGAAAGTCAGCAATGATGTGCCAAAAATACCTCCGCCGGCTATGCCTCATCCCCATACTATGAAACTTGGAGAATTTATTTCACATGCGCATTTGTTTCCTCAACATACTTTGGAATCTTTGCTTAAGAAAACTTTTTCAAAAGTCACTACAAATTCCATTAAGAATTTTATATCTAGTGGTTTACCTAAACCTTTATTAAAGAAAACCATTAAATCTTTTTCAGAAATGGAATACAAAAAAGTGTTTCAGGTGATTCAAAAAACAGAAATGGCTAATCCTTCTACAAAATCTGTTTTAACAGTAGGAGAGGTGGCTTTATCCAAATCTATTCAAAGAATGGGGGAAGTGGACTTTTTTAGTGTGATCACCCGAAAAGCTAAAATTTGTGATCACAAACCGGTGGTGGTGGAAACAGCTATTGCCCGTTTGTTGAATAAAGTAGAAAACACAGAAGAATCCAGTATCCGCTTGATGAGATTTGCCAATAGAGTTCCGCTTCAGTTTGACAAATCAGCTTGTGCTATCACCAAAGCTGTAGAGTCGGTGAATTGGAGAGCTTATGGTTTGGCTCAGCAAAAAAACAATTTGCCTTTAGGGCCTTATGTGTTTGCTGTATCAGTAACCTCACCTTTTATTAAGTTTAAAAATGCTTCAAAAGAAACCATTGATGCCAGTGAGGAGTTGGTGGAGGAAATTCGTCGCAGTCTCCAACAGACAGGACAAAAAATGGCTCGCCATATTAAAAGAGAAAAAAGAGCGGATGAGTTGGAGAGAAAGACACAATATATTAGGCAGTTTGTGCCCATTTTGGTTAAGAAACTGGGTGATATCACCAAGGCGGATAAAAAAAGAATAGAGAAAGCCACTAAGGGGATTATGAAAATTTTGGGTCAGGATACGGCAGAGGCCCAACAAGCACTACAAACCGCAGAGCAGAGGTTGGAAGTTCTCAAAGAAAATACCAAACAGAATGGTGTATTAAAAGAGGTTTTATCTGAGGATAAACCAGTTGTGGAAACAGTGGAGACCAAGGTAGAGCAGAACATAGAAACAAAGAAAAAACAAAAGAGAAAAAAGAAGAAAGTTTAGGAGATTATAAAAATGGCCAAAGAAAAAATGATACAGATTAGAAAATTGGATAAGGATGTGTCCAAGTCTGCCAAGCAGGTTTGTGAAAAAATGCTAAAAGATTTGGAAAAAGCGCGAAGGCCGGTGTTGTCTGCTATCAAGTGTTCTCTGGATAACAGCGCCTATGATTCCAAAAAAGGTTACCTGACTCCCAAGGGGAAAATGGTCAAATCAGAACTTAATGTGTCTTCTGTGCAAAAAATATCCCGATCCATTTTTTTATTAGAGATTTTATTAAATAATTTAAAGATCGGATTGGTGAACACCAAAAGGGAGCTTTACTATATTTGTAAAGGTCTCATTAGGTCTGACAAACTTTATAAGCCTTTGGATTTTGACAACCAAAATGAGAGCGATTCCATTATTGATTTCATTGGTGATATGCTGGAAGTGTATAGAGAGGAAATGAATTGTTTTGCCAACGATAGAGGAGGGCAAACTTATTCCAAGCACCTGGTGGTGACAGAAACTCTGCCGGATAAAACCAAAGCGGTTGTGGACTTAAGTGCTTTAGGAACAACTCCTTTTCAACCAAAAAATAAACCACAACAGTTTCAGTTAAAGAAAAAAGGTAAATTGGATTTTTGTCTAGTAGTGGAATCAGAGGGTACAGCTAATACTTTAGTGGCTAATGGTATGACCAAAAGGCATAACTGCATTATAATGGGTGCTCAAGGTGTGCCTAGCAATGCCGTTCGTGGATGGTGTAAGACCATTCAAAATCAGCTCAAGGTGCCTATCTTTTTTTATGGTGATTTGGATGCTTATACTCTACAGAATATTTACAGAACTTTAAAAGCCGGTTCAGCTGCCAGTCTTATTCGAAATGCGGATTTCAGCGCGCCGGAAGTACACTTTTTAGGGTTATTACCGGAGGATGTGGAGAAGTACGATCTACATTGTTATGAAGTATCCACTAAAGATGCGGTGGAAATGCGTTCGATCAAAAAAGCCAAAGATGTTTTAAAAAATGATCCCTTTTTTCAAGATAAGAAAAATAAAAAATTGGCTGATATTTTGAAATGGCTGATTAAAGAAAAAAAGAGATGCGAACAACAATCCGTATTTTCTATGAATCCTAAAAACCCAAGGGTTCTGGAAGAATTTATTGTGAACAAAATAAAAACTAAATCTTATTGCTGATTTTCAGATTTTTACTTATATTTGTCATTGAATAATCAAATAGCTTGCTTAATATTTATAGAATATCTATGCTAAATTGAAATTTAAAAAAAGGGGGTCGGATATGTTGTTTTTAAACATAATTGGAAATCACTTTATTAAGCAAGCAATTGTGAAGAAATCACTTATTGCTTTTTTAGGAATTTTAATCTGTAGCACATCTTATGGTAATATAGATTCGCGGGCAAAGACTGCAAGAACTGTTGGCCAAGATAAGTGGGGGATTGATTTTGGATTGAATCTAAGTGATGGATGGACATTTTATTTTAATCAAAAACTCCGTGAGAATATAAATCGTAATACTGATTTTAATGAATTCTCATTTGGCCCTTCTGCTCCTCGATTTCTGATTAGTCGTGGATTATCAAAGAATTTTGATCTGGCATTACAGGTATCTTTAACCTCCAAATTATTATAATAATCTCTCGGCTAAGTATGCGTTTTTAAATAATTCAAACGGTTTCTCTATTGCAGGGACTGTCATGACGGAGCTTATGGGTTATTTATATAAATATTATTTAGGGTTTATATTTAGTCATAAGAGTAATTGGTTTGAACCTTACTTTAATATTGGATACTGGGTTCAGTTTATAAATCAAACAAATATAGATGTGATGGATTCGGATGCTATAATTTCTGAGCTGGGTTTAAATTTTTGGGTAAACAAATCTTTTATTATCAATTTAAGTATTGAACATAATTTTTCTAGTAGATGGATCTTTAATAAGGATAGCGATGGTTCGTTGAGTGAAAGATTTGAGCTCATTGGTCCAAAATTAGGAATAACTTACAGGTTTTAATTTATCAATAGGACAGATTTAAAGTTTTTACTCTCTTTTACCGACTTAAAGGTATCAAGGAGTAAAACATGTCTGAAGACAATCAAGGCTCGGTATTTGAATCTGCCATTAAAGGGTTTTTAACGCCTATCTGGCATCTATTAAAGGATGAAAGTATCACAGAAGTGATGGTCAACAGCCATAAGGAAATCTGGGTGGAAAAAGGTGGAAAAGTGTACAAGTCAAATGCTACTTTTCCGGATGAAGATGCGGTGAGAGCCGCTGCCAATAACATCGCCCAGAGTGTGGGTCGAAGGATAGATGAACACAATCCTCGTCTGGATGCTCGTCTTCCTAATGGTTATAGAATTCATATCGTTCTTCCTCCTTGTGCCAGAAAAGGCACAACGATTGCCATCAGAAAATTTTCCAGCGTGCAGTTTACTTTTGAAGATTATATTCGCTTTGGCACCATGTCTTTGGATTCTGCTCGTTTTTTGGATATTTGTATGCATTTGGGAAAGAATATTCTAGTGAGTGGAGGAACAGGTTCCGGGAAGACCACTTTGTTGTCTGTTTTATGCAATCGTATTCCCAAAGGACAAAGAATTATTGTGATTGAGGATTCCAGTGAATTGCAGATTGAATATGAACACTTGGTTTTCTTTGAAACGCGAATGGCAGATGAAATCGGTCAGGGAGAAGTCACTATTCAGGATTTGTTAAAAAGTTCTCTTCGTTTAAGACCGGATCGAATTATTGTCGGAGAGGTAAGAGGTGGAGAGGCTTTGGAACTTATTCAAGCTATGAACACAGGTCACAAAGGTTGTTTAGGAACTGTGCACGCCAATTCTGCTGGTGATGCTATCGTTCGTTTGGAAGCCTTGGCTCAGGGAGCGGAATCTAAATTGAGTGAAAAGGCTTTACAGTATCAGATTAGTTCAGCCATTGATATTATTGTACAGATTTCCAGATATCAGGATGGTTCGAGACGTATTGGTTCTATTTCAGAGGTTTTAGGAGTGGATAGCAATGGGGCTTATCAAACCAGAGATATTTATTTACTGTCTCGTTTGGTGAAAAAGACAGATGGTAAATATACTGGTAAAATTTTACCGACTGGAAAAGAACCCAGTTTTATGAATGAAATTATTGATCATCAGTTTGATTTTCCAAGGGAAAAATTTCGTATTTTCTCTGCGGCTTAAAAAGTATTTATTTCATATAAAACAATATAATGCACCGCTTGCCTTATAAAAAAATTAGGTTAAAATCTGACTTTTATGGAAAAAAGTTATTTTATGCTATAAGGTCTTCCAGTTATGAGAGTCAGTGGAAAAATCACACATTCTTTTTATTGTTTTTTACGGCTCAGAGGCTTTGATGTGTCTCGTTTTTTTGAGCTCACCACCATGGAGATGGAGTTTTTAAAGGATCCCTCCAGTTGGTTAAATATTTCCAAAGTGGAAAAGTTGTTAAAAGCTTTGTCAGATGAGTACTCCGCTCATTTTATAGATAAAGATTTTATTTCCTGTGTGGGGCAAGCTTGTTTTGAAATGTCCGCCTGGGGAGAGTTGGACAGTGTTTTAAAAATGAAAAGATCACAGCCGGTATTTGCCAACCTGCCGGTTTTTTTATCGTACTTTATAGCAGATGGTTTTTCTTTAATTGATGTTAAGAGAGAAAGAGGTTTTTTAAGTTATAAATCTTCTTTATCTTCAGAGGAGTATCCCTTTATTACAGAGTATCTGCGAACGGTAATGGAAGCTCTACCTTTATATACCGGTCAGCCAAAAGCGGAAGCAAAGTGGATTCGGGATTATATTCAAATCAAGTGGGAAGAGGAGACGAAAGAGCAACAAAGCTCTTTTTTTGATGAAAATCTGGAAGTGAACTTAAAGCCAGAAATATTAAGTGATTTCAGACAATTTTTAGAAAAAGTTGAGAGAGAGCTTTATAATAATCGTCAGTTAATATTGGAAAAAGATAGAAAAATTTCCACCCTGAAAGATCAGCTCTTATTGCATGGCCTGGCTCCTCCGGATGAGATGGAGGCTCGTATTCAACAGCTCGAGCAGGAACTTTTATCCATACAAGATACCTTATTATCTGTAAAAACCGGCGGTGAGGAACAAGAAGGCCAGGCAGGAATGGACACTCTACCGGAACAGTTGGATTCTGTATTAGGTGCTTTACAGACATTGAAAGAGCTTTTAATAAAATAATTAGTTTTTGTTCATATAACAGGAGATAAAATTGGAACTGACAAAGCAAAGAATATCAAAAATTCATGGCAGAGAAATTCTGGATAGTCGGGGAGTGCCAGCTTTGGAAGTGGAATTGACTTTAGATAATTCAGTCACTGTGCGCGCCGCTGTGCCTTCAGGGGCTTCTACTGGCACCCATGAAGCCTTGGAGTTAAGGGATCAAGATCCAAAAAGATTTTTTGGGAAAGGATTATTAAAAGCCTGCGCTCATGTTGAAAATATTTCCGATCGTTTAAAAGGTCAGGAACTACAGGATCAAGCCACTATGGACGGTCTGTTAACAGATATGGATGGCACTCCCAATAAATCCCGATTTGGTGCTAACACTGTTTTAGCCATATCACTGGCTTGTGCAAAGGCACGGGCTAAAGCAAGAGGGCAGGAGTTGTTTGAATCTATGGGAGAAGGAAATAATATTTTGCCGGTGCCTTTGATCAATATTTTAAATGGAGGCGTACATGCTGATAATGGTTTAAGTGTACAGGAATTTATGATTGTTCCCTATGGTTTTGATTCTTTTAAGACAGCCATCAGAGCTTCTGCAGAGATCTTTTATTGTTTAAAAAGATTGTTAAAAGAAAATCATTTAAGTGTTTCTATTGGAGATGAAGGAGGTTTTGCCCCTCAATTGGAAAATAATGAGCAGGCGATTCAACTGTTGTTAAAAGCTATCAAACAGGCCGGCTATTCTTCTGAAAAACAAATAGGTTTGGCTTTGGATGTGGCGGCTTCTGAATTTTATAAGGATCAAAAATATTACTGGGAAAATGAAGAACTGCAATCGGTGGAGTTGATTGATATTTATAAAAACTGGCAGGCCAGGTATCCATTGATCAGCATTGAAGATGGTTTATCAGAAGATGATTGGGAAGGTTGGCAGGCTCTCACAAAGGCTCTGGGAAAAAAAATGCAACTGATAGGGGATGATTTATTTGTGACTTCAGAACATCGCTTAAGAGAAGGTATCGAACAAAAAGTGGCCAACAGCCTTTTAGCTAAGATCAATCAGGTGGGAACTTTAACAGAAACTTTTTCAGCTATTCATTTGGCACATACAGAGGGATACACTTGTTGCATTTCTCATCGTAGCGGGGAAACGGAAGATGATAGCATAGCGGATCTGGCTGTAGCCTGGGGAACCGAACAAATCAAAACCGGTTCGGTGTGCAGAGGGGAAAGAACTGTGAAGTATAATCGCCTGTTGAGAATAGAAGAGATGTTGGCAGAGAAAGCGGAGTACGCTGGCCGGATGGCCTTTAGACAGTTTTGATTATGGAAGTTTAAGTTCTTTGCAAAAAATTTCAAAAGGTAAAACGCGGACATCATTTGATTCATAGTCTGCCTGTTTTAAGTGTACCTGATAAAATAAAGGTATATTCGTTCTTTGTTTAAAATAAGAAATATGTCGTGATACTTTTTCTCCTGACTTACATTCTACGGCGAAGATAGGTGTTTTTCCTTCTAAAACAACAAAGTCCACTTCTCTTTTATCTGTATCCCTTAAAAATCTGAGATCCATTTTGATTCCCTTTGTATCTTCTATATAGTGACAATATTTTAATAATTGACAGGCTACAAGATTTTCAAATCGGATGCCAGTATTCTCAATGTTGGACCAATCATAAAGGTAGAGTTTTTTTTCTTTTTTTACGGCTCGAATTTTTGGTGAACCATAAGGCAGGATACGGAAACAAACAAATAAATTCTCTAAAATACCAATCCAACGTTCTACAGTTTCATGTGAAACCTCTAAGTCTTCTTTAAGACTTTTGACAGATAATGGAGAGCCAATCTTTGTTGGTAGTGTATCCACTAAAATGGACATGATATCCAACTCTCTTACTTGCTCTAAATCTCTTATATCCTCTCTGATCAGTTGAGATAAACGTTCATTTCTCCAACGGGTTAACGTAGTTTGTGAACCAGAAAGGAAAGGTTCCGGAAAGCCACTCATATTTAAGAGTTGCTTTAAATCAGTTTTGATTGGTTTTGAATTTAACTCCATAAGGGAAAAAGGATGCAGACGATAAGAGTAATACCGACCTTGGAGGGAATCACCTCCTCTGTTGTAATGTTTTAAATTTCCGGAACCGGTGATGAGAAAGTTTCTTGATGATTTTTGTTTGTCATAAATACCTTTTAGCCAATTTCTCCATCTGGAGTATTTATGGAGTTCATCAAAAATAAGTAGTTTTTGATGAGGTGGAAGTTGATTGTTTAAAAGTTTTTTACGATCTTTTGCAAAATCCCAATTAAAATAAGCAGGGTGTTGTTCGTTTCCATTTTTGAGTAGAGTGAAGGAAAGTGATGTCTTACCAACTTGTCTGGGGCCATATAGAAACACCATTTTTTGTTTCAAATCTGTTTTAATAGAGATTGTTAAATATCTTTTATGCCATTTCATATTTGTCATAATACACTAAAATAAGATGTGAGTAAAGTCATATATATCTTATTTTACTCATGAGTAAAGTCACATATACCTTATTTTACTAATGAATAAATTTAGATATCTTTTTAAGGGAAGTGCCACTTTTTAAGTGTGCACACTTTTCCTTCTTCATCTAAAGGTATAGAAGAAGGTTTTCTGGATGCATTTTTTTCTTCTTTTTGAGCGGGTTTTCTGTCAGGATTTGCATTTTTCTGTGCAGGAAGTCTGTTATCAGGGTTTGCATTAGTAGGATATAGAATGGGATCAAATGATTTGATTTGCTGTCGTTCTTCTTTTGCAGGATCTGCGTCTTCATTGATCAGGGCCATGTGTTTTTGATTTTCTTCCTGTTTGTTTTGTGGGTGGTAACTGATACTGGAGCGGCCTTCGATAATTTGATCTCTCATATCCAATCGTTTCCCTCTCATAGCCAGAGCTTTGTAAATATTAATCCGTCGACCCTGACTGGTTTTTTCTTTTAAGGAGTCTTTTAAATCTCCTGTCATTTCCATTTGTTTAATAACAAAACCAGGAGAGTTAATTTTATAATAATCCATAATGAGAACAGCTAATCCGGTAGCTACTGCTGTTGCCTGAGAAGTTCCTGTCATCCGTCCATACTTTCCACCAGGGAGAGTGGACAAGATATCAATACCAGGGGCGGCGGCTTTAGCTGATTTCCCCCAATTACTGCTTTTTAAAATCTTATCGGAAGGGTTTGTAGCTGTAACAGGTAGAATATTTCTTAAGGGATAACTGGCAGGGTAGTATTTATGTGTATCCATATTGGATTTTTCATTTCCTGCGGCAGCAACCAGTAAAATTCCTTTTTTCTCAGCCAGCTTAAGTGCTTTTTTCTCCTTTTCATTACCTTTTAAACCACCACCGGAGTAATTAATAATATGGGCACCATTGGCAATAGCATAGTGGAAGCATTTAATGGTGTTGTTCAAGTTGTTGGAGCCATTATCATTAGGATCATAATACTTAAGAGCCATAAGACTGACCTTAGGGGCCACACCGCTTAATCCAATTCCATTTCCACCCACTGCTCCGATAATTCCTGCAATGTGAGTACCGTGTCCATGTGTATCAAAAACCCTATTATTGTTGCCTGCAAAGTTCCAACCATGAACATCATCAATGAAGCCGTTTTTATCATCGTCAATTTTATTTCCAGGGATTTCTTTTGGGTTAAGCCAAATATTTTCTTTTAAATCCGGATGATTGGTATCAATACCTGTATCGCACACAGCTACAACAATTTTTCTATTGCCTTGTGAAAAATCAAGCAAAGATTTCTTAGCTTCTGTTATATTTAAGTCCCATTTTTGCTGCATAAGAGGGTCATTGATAATAAGACTGAATTCTTTTTTAGGCGCTTTTAGCTCTTTTTTTTGACCTATTGGAAAGGTACGGGAATTTTGCTCCTTCAGTTTTTGGCCCTGTGCAAAACCCATGCATAAAAGCATTGAAGTCAAAAAACAAATAATAAAACGGATAATAAGCATATTTACCTTCTATAAAACCACTCGGGCTTGAATAACCATTTTAGAAGCCATTACTGTCATCGGCAGTTTTGTAAATAAAATAAAGGAAAATTTGACCTGTCTCTTACTTTCATTTAGTTTATGTAATAGAGGAAACTTTTAAATTTTGGAAATCTGTCAGAATGGCTACTTATTCAAAAAATCAGTTAAAAACTTATGAGGTGAAAGTTGGAGGTTGTTCCCTAAGACTAAAATCCAGTCATGATTCAGCTACTTTAGATAAAATTCTTCAAGTGGTTGAAAAGCAAATTGCTAGCTTTAAAAATAGTAATAAAGGAGCAGTATCTGTACAAAAAACTCTAGCTCTTAGTTGTCTAAATATTGCTGAAGAGCTTGTTTTCTTAAAAAGTACTGTTTCAAGACACTTGGATCAACTGGAATCCACCGCTCAATCTGTTTTTTCTGAATTAAAGTCTTCCTCCTTAGATTTAACGAAATAAGTTTTTCTTATTTCTTTGTTTTTGGTGTTAGTGGAAGAGAGACTTTAATGTGGTCCTGTAAAAATGAAGCTCGTAAGTTCTTTAAAAGTGAAATCAAAAAGCACTCTCAAGTATTTGATTTTGTTGAATTTTCAAATCAGGTATCTCTGCGTCTCTCCATCTTGGATATTTGGAAAAAAGACATGGTTTTGGCCTCCTATAGGGCTTTGCCTATGGAGTTATCTCCCACTGATTTTGAACTGAAGCAAAGTGACTATTTACGATTTGTTATACCTCAGGTGGATCCGTCGGGAGCGATGCGATTTATCTGGTCCGGATCTGAGAAATGTTTTGAAACAAATGCCTGGGGAGTTCAACAACCAGTGGGGGGCGATGTTTGCCCTTTAAAAGATATTGATGTTTTTTTAGTACCTGGGTTGGCCTTCGATAGAAAAGGAAACAGACTGGGTCGTGGAAAAGGTTGTTATGACAGAATTTTATCACAGTCTTCAAGATTAAAAATTGGAGTGGCGGGTTCCTACCAAATACATAATGAAAATCTTCCGGTTGAAGCACATGATGTGCCTATGGATGTGCTTTGCACAGAGAAGTTTGTTTTTATTCCTCTCAAACATTCAAGTATTTTTAAACACACTGTAACAAGGATCGCTTAGATGGAGAATATAGAATATATATTATGGATTTTCATTGGTTCCCTAGGAGGATTTGCCTTGGGAGTGGCATTATTTCTGATTTATTTAAAAATGTCCAGTGAACAAAGAAAGAAAAAGATCAGAAAGGAAACGAACTTTATTCTCAATCAGGCCAAGTCAGAAGCGGGACGCATTGAAAAGAATACTATTCATCGTTCAAAAGAGTTTGAACGCAAAATGAAACACAAAGCGGAAATGGAAGCGCGAAAAGAGAAAAAGAAAATAGAGGAGATCAAGTATCAAACGGAAAAAAGTAAAAGGAGAATGGAAGCAGATCTTAATAGAAAGAAAGAAGATCTGGAAAGTCAAATTGCTGATTTAAAGGAACAAAAAGAAAGAGCCGTGTCCATGAAAGAGCAGTTTGGAAAAGCGGAAGAAAAGTTAAAAAACAAATTGGAAGAATTAAACCATCATATGGAAAACATAGCTAATATGACTGAAGAACAGGCCAGAGAGGAAATAAAAAATAATCTGGAAGAGGGTATTAAAAAAGAAGTATCTCCAAAATTGATGAAAATAGAAGAGGATATGAAAAAAGAATCAGAACAAAAAGCGCGTTTGATTCTATCTCAGGCTATTTCTCGTTTTGCTTCAGAAGTGTCTACGGAGAAAACGACATCTTCTATTCCTATTAAAGGGGAAGAGACCAAAGGAAAAATTATTGGTAGAGAGGGAAGAAATATCCGTGCTTTGGAAGCGGCTTGTGGTGTGGACATTATCATCGATGAAGGTCATGAAAATATTGTGATCTCTTGTTTTGATTCCGTTCGAAGAGAAGTGGCTATGAAGTCCATCAACCGGCTTTTGGAAGAAGGGCGTGTACACCCAGCTCGTATTGAAGAAGTGGTGGGAAAAATTAAGAGAGATATATTTATGTCCATGGCGGATGAAGGAAAGAAAACCTGTTTTGACTTTGGAGTGCATGATGTTAGTCCGACCATGATGGAAACCTTGGGTTCATTGAAGTATCGTTATATAGCAGGACATAATGTATTAAAAAGTAGTGTGGCAGTGGGGCACTTGGCTGGTTTAATTGCCAGCGAAGTGGGATCAGATGAGAAAGTAGCTAGAAGGGCCGGGCTTTTTCATGCTATCGGTCTGGGAGTGGATCATCGTTTGGAAGGAAGTTATTCTTTGGTGGGTTCTGAGTTTGCCAAAAAACATGGAGAGTCTTCTACCATTTGTCAGGCCATTCGCTGTCATAATGGAGAGGTTCCCGCTCAATCCATTTTGGATCACGTTTTACAGTCAGCGCATAATTTATTTAGAGAGCGTCCTGGAGCTCGTCGGGAAGTAATAGAAAATTATATCAACCGATTGAAGGACATGGAATCCATTGCCAATAGTTTTGATGGAGTGATTAGAAGTTTTGCGGTGAGGACAGGGAAGGAAATTCGTGTACTTGTAGATAGTGGAAAAGTCACTGATGAACAGGCGTTTATGTTGAGCAAGGATATTGCCACAAAAATTGACAGGGAAATGGATGAAGCTGGTCAGTTAATGGTGAGCGTGGTTCGGGAATGCAGAATGGTGGAACAGGCTCGATGACTTTTTTACCTCCAGAAGAGCAGTTAAAGCAGATCAAAGTTGGTTCAGTTGATCTGGTTTCTGAAGAAGAATTATTACGAAAGCTTAAAAAAAGTTTTAAGAATAAGAAACCTTTACAAATTAAAACTGGTTTTGATCCCAGCCGTCCGGATTTACACTTGGGACACTTAGTGCTGTTAAATAAATTAAAATTATTTCAGAACTTGGGGCATCAGGTGGTTTTCTTGATTGGGGACTTTACAGCTATGATAGGGGATCCGTCCGGAAGAAATCAAACTCGTCCTATGCTGGAAACATCGGATATAAAAAAGAATGCGAAGACTTATGCCAAGCAAGTTTTTAAAGTGCTTAATAAAAGAAAAACAATGATTCGTTTTAATTCTGAGTGGATGAATAAAATGTCTATTCAGGAATTTATTAAGTTGGCGGGTAGTTATACTTTATCCCGTATGATGGAGAGGGATGATTTTTCCAATCGGTTTAAGGAACAACATTCTATTGGCATTCACGAGTTGTTATATCCTTTGATACAGGGATATGATTCCATTATGCTTAAAGCTGATGTGGAATTGGGTGCTACTGATCAGTTGTTTAACCTTTTGGTAGGAAGAGAACTGCAAAAAAAAACAGGTCAAGAGCCGCAATGTATTGTTACTTTTCCTTTATTGGAGGGAACAGATGGAGTGCGAAAAATGTCTAAAAGTTTTGACAATTACATCGCATTAGAAGATTCACCAAAAGAAATTTTTGGTAAAATAATGAAACTAAGTGATGAGATGATGTTTCATTACTATGAGTTATTGACTGATAAAACACCTCAAGAATTAAAAGAACTAAAAAACAAACATCTTAAACAGGTGAAAATGGATTTGGGATTTTATTTTGTAGAGCTTTGTCACGGTCGTTCTTTGGCGGAAAAGGCGAGGGTGGAGTTTGAAAAAGTGTTCTCCAAGGGGGAAGTCCCTTCTGATATGCCGGAACACAGAGTACAGCCGAATAAAGAGTTATGGGTTTGTTATTTGTTGAAGGATTGTCAATTAGCAGATTCTACTTCATCAGCTCGCCGTCTCATCAAGAGCGGAGCTATACAATGGAACGGCAAAAAAATTCAGGATGATCAATGGAAAATAGATTTAAAAAAAGGAGAAGAACATATTCTTCAATCCGGTAGAAGATATTTTATAAAAGTAAAAGTAGGATAGTGCAGAAAACAATTATGAAGCAAGGTGTAGTTTATGAAAATTAAATTTTTACCACAGAATCTGAATGTAGATGTGGAACAAGGAAAAAGTGTGATGGAAGTCGCTAAGGAAAACAGTCTACCTATTAGTTCTTCATGTAATGGAATGTGTGTCTGTGCGGAGTGTAGGGTTTATATTGTGGATGGTGAAGAAAATGTGCTACCTCCTTCTACAAAGGAAACAGAGTTGATAGGGGGTGGGCACTTTGTAGATCGCCGAAGACTTTCCTGTCAGTTGTTTTGTTATGGAGACTTAACAGTAAACTTATCTGAGCAAGTGGAAAGAGAGAAAAAAGAAGGGGGAATAAAAAAACAATTTTTGAAAAAGATCAATAAAGACAGTTTGGAAGACAGTTCTTCTTTGGGTGGAGTCTTATTGGAGCAAGATAAGGATATGCGAAAAATGAGTGCTGATGACATCACAGAAGAGGCTATACTTTCTTCTGAATCAGAGCAAGGAGATGATTTTTATAAAGTGAATGAAAATAATAAATCATCCGGGGAAAGAAATCAGAAGTATAAAAACGGAAACAACAGAAATAGAAATAGGAACAGAAACAGGCGCAGAAATAGGAACAGATCTAGAGATTAACAATAAGTAGTGCTTAGTTTAATTAGCCATTGTTCTTTGACAGGATGTTGTGACTGTTAATGATTCCAATAGTTTTTTTGCTCTAGAAGAACCATATTTACTGGCAGCAATATCCAAAGCTGTTTTTCCATTATTATCTTTTATACTGGGATCGATTCCTCTTTGTATCAGCTCTGGAATAATCACAGAGTGTAATTTACTATGTTTTATTTTTACAATTTCATGTAACATAGTTCTTCCTCGATGATCTCTGGCATTTATGTTTCCTGCTTGTTCAAACAAGGAGATCACTGACTGTACATTTTCTACATGGTTTAAACGTGTTTTCGACCAGAATGAAGACCACTCATCGGGGATAGCTCCATATTTTACAAGAATAGTTCTTGCTTTGTATCTAATATCAGAACCAGACATATGTACTTTGATAAGATCTAAAGGTTTTTTTTCTTCATGATTTTTCATATTAGGGTTAGCTCCACTTTTTAAAAGTGCTTCTAATGTAGTAAGTATATACTTTGGGTTTCGTGTTAATATTTCATGTAAAGCAGTGTTTCCATTTTTATTTTTAATATTAGCATCGCTTATCATTTGCATATTCAATAGTACATCTAATATATTTTTAGATCTTGTTGGCTGAGAAGCAGCTATCCACCATAGAGAAACCGCATCTACATCATGTACATGTGTCAAGAGTATCCGACAGGTATCCTTGTTATTATACCCAATGCTAACAATGGTACTTTCTTTTGATTGCTCTTGGGCTATTGACACTAGGGAAACTACTTTATCGATTTTATTGGTGGGAATAGATGTGATATGTCTATACTTTGGTAGTTGATTTTCGTATATTATATTAAACATTTGAATTATTGTCTCAATATCTCTATCTCTTTTTATATTATCTGTATTGGCAAGTGCTGTTTGTGTTGCTAATATAAAAGAATAACCATGTATAGGGTATACTCCAATACTCACTAACTTAGATGTTGCATCTAAGTTCATTTTTTCTACTGCAACATCAATAGCAGTGTATCCATTATCTGTTTTTTGTTTAGGGTCTGCACCAGCAGAAGCGAGTAATAATATTGCATCAAGGTTTTTATTTCTTATTGCAGTAATTAAGTGTTTTTCACTATACTCACCACCATTATTAGGGTCAGCACCTGCTTGTAATAATAAAGACATGATTTTAATATTGTTATTTTTAATTGCCACATTAAAAGGTTCACTCATTGTATCAACGTTTACTTTATTTGTAGATAATAAATTAGATACAGTTTGTATATCATTGTTTTGGGCGGCTCTAAATAAAGCACTTGTATAACCTGATTTTGCATTAGGGTCAGCACCTGTCGCCAGTAAAGTTGATACAATTTTCTGATTTACAGTTTCTTGCTCTACTGTAGTATATAAAGCTAGGTTCAGTGAGCTTTGATCTAGCCTGTTATTAGCTAAATATCTTAAAACTTCATTTAAATTGTTGGCTTTTATGGAATCTGTAAGTGTGATAGGTAGGGGACTCTTTGAAATTGAAGGTACTAATTGTTTTTTAGGTGGTAAGATAGAATATGGTTTTACTGGTTTAGCCATTTCCTTAGGTGTCCTGCCTCTGGCATTTTTAACATTTTCTTCAGCGCCAGCTTCCAATAAAGCGTCAATAACTTCTTTATTATTTGTTTGGTAAGCCCAATGTAGAGGTGTATTCCCAATACTATCCTCAACAAAAATATCCACCATTCCAGATTGAATCGCTCCGACTATTTTTTCATTGCTTGCAGTTTGGTTTTTTATAGTATCTATTAGGTTGGTTTGATTTGCATGTATAAAAAAGCTATAGAATATTATAATAATTGGTATAAATAGTTTCATCTTTCATCCATTTGTTATTTTTACTAATTTTGTGAAGATTATATATATTATTATATAAAAATAAATATATTTTTTCACACCTTGTAAGATTTTTACAGGTGTGAAAAATATTCACTGTTTTTGAATTTAGTATTTTAAATGCTATGTATTATGTTGTTATTTATGTGCATAAATAACAATGAAGTATATAAAAAAGGTTGGGATTAAGTATTTTTACTTAAACAAATAATTATCGATTCGGTTTTTAGTGTCAATAGGACCTCGAATAAGCTTAAATACCACAGGAGAACCACCTGTTCCTATAAATGTGAGGTCTCCATATCCCAGTATTCTTCCCAATATGGATTGATCTACTTGGATATTTTCTATTTTTTCTTTTCTGAGTTCAAGTGTATTGATTCTAATAAAGCCTGTTTTAAAAATGACTCTTTTATTTGTGACTGCCGCTTCTGTAGAAAAAAATTTAATGATGGCTT
This sequence comes from Bdellovibrionales bacterium, assembly GCA_965226095.1. Lineage (GTDB taxonomy): Bacteria > Bdellovibrionota > Bdellovibrionia > Bdellovibrionales > UBA1609 > JANQSP01. The sequence continues at coordinate 942,651 of OZ245336.1, forward strand.
TGATGCTGATAAAAATCGCAACGGCTATAAGAATGTAAGCTATTCTTGCTTCATAAATATCACCGATATTGGGGATATTTTCTGGCATTGCAGTGACTGATGAATATATTTTACTGAGCCAATTGGCGTTTACAATAAACAGGGCGCCACCTAATAAGGAGGTTATGAAAAATAAAGGGTAAAAAAAGACCATCCAGTGCAATCTTTCAAAAACAATGATTTTTTCTTCTGTTGAAAGGTGTGTTTTAATATAACTCATGAAATTCCTTGATAAGATTTTTTATCAGAGACTTATTTAAATGCAAATAAAAAATTTAAAGATGGGATAAATCTTAAGATAAATGAATATTTTTTAACTCATTACTGATATTTTTTTCCAGGGCTTCATTTGTTCCTCCACCGATCTCCAGCAGTTTGGAATCCCGCCACAGTCTTTCTACATGGTATTCCCCTACATAGCCGTAACCACCGAGCACTTGAATGGCTCTGTCCGCGACTTTTTTAGCCATTTGAGCAGTAATGAGTTTGGCGGAGTCAGAGTCCAGGCGGTTACCCTCTTTTGTCAGGGAAATATTTTTGGCAATGTTATAAATATAGGATTTACAGGCCATATATTCGGAATAGCTCTCTGATAAATATTTTTGAATTTGGCCGAAGTGTCTAATGCTGTTACCGAAGGCTTTACGTTCGCTGGCGTATTTGTTCATTTCTGTCAGACATCTTTTGGCAATTCCCAGGCTCATGGCCGCCAAACTGAGTCGTTCAATTTCCAGATTTCTCATCATGTGTTTTAAGGATTCACCCTCTTTACCCATTAAATTGTTGAGAGGTACTTGGCACTGATCAAACACCAATTCTGCTGTATTGGAGGCGCGCATTCCGGTTTTGCCTTTGATTTTTTGCCCCACTTTGTAGCCGGTAAAACCTTTCTCCACAATAAAACTGGAGATGGATTTTTTTTCTGATTGGGCGTAAACCAGTAAGCAATCTGGTGGGGTATTATTCTCATCTATTGTACCGTTGGTGATCCACATTTTTCTGCCGTTTAATAAAAAGTGATCCTTGGATTTTGTAAAATTGCTTTTCATGCCAAACACATCTGTGCCGGCTTCCGCCTCTGACATGGCCATGGCTCCTATCCACTCTCCTGAGCAGAGGGAGGGAAGCCATCTTTGTTTTTGCTCTGAGGAGGCGTTGATAAAAATGTTGTGCGTGCATAAAATGGCATGAGCCAGATAGGCTAAACAGAGTCCTGGATCGGAATAACTGAGTTCTTCATGAGCTATAATGACAGACAGAGCATCCATTCCTGAGCCTTGATATTCAGGGTCTACAGTGATGCCCAGCAAACCCAAAGAGCCCAATTTTTTAAATAGTTTAAGATTAAATTGCTCTTTTTGATCGTACTCAAGAGCTTGTGGCTCTACTTCTTTGGTTACAAAGGCCTTGACACTGTCTCGCAATATTTGGTGTTCATCAGGAAGGGGGAAGAGATTCATGCTAAATATTCCTTTTTAAGGATGTTGTTTTTCAAAATGTTTAAAAGTTTCTTTGCTGAATTTTCCAAAATTGATTATTTCAGATCTAGGAATAATTGTTTCCATATCAACGAGATGAGTTTTATTTTTATATTCAAGATAATAAGTATTCCATACCACTTCTTTTGTTTTTTCATCTCTGTATCCACTTTTAAATGGTATTATGGAAATGGTTTGAGATTCATGTCTTGATTTAGGATTTTCAGGGAATTTCCATAAAATACCATGATAGGATTTTCCATTTCTCAGTGTCAATAATATTTCTTCATTTTCCCATTCAACACATTTGTTATAAAAATTGTCGAGTACAGATGGAAAGATCCATTTCTCAATGGATTTGGAAGCAGTACACAGCCATAATAATAGTATAGAAAAAATGGCTGAGATGAATGATGTTATCCATACTTGGAAAAATATTTTAGTGCTAAAGGGTATTTTCGAAGTTATAAACTCAGCTGGTAGCCACGCAATAATGGCAACAATAACTAACAAAAAAAGATAGGGCCAACCTGATACACTAATACTGCCAGCTGGTCTTATTCTATTATAGAAATAAATAAAAACCACTCCGGGGACAACCCAGAGGATATTCTGTAAATCCAGCACTTATTTTATGATTCCTGTTTGTTTTTTAATGATTCATTGTGATCTACAATAGCCTTCTTAACTTTTTCATCCTCCCATAACTCTTCTGCTGTGGGCCAAGGTTCTTCAGCTGTTCCTTTTTTGTGAATCAAACGATCAAGGAATCCTGGTCTTTCCTCTTTTTGCTTTGTTTGATGGTTATCTGGAGCCGCCATTTTATTTTTTACATGGCTGGACATATAATACCTCCTCCTTTTAAGAATAATTTGATTTTTATTAGTTATTCATGCCTTAAATAAGTTTAGTTTATTTTGATTTGTTTGTAAAATTAAAAAAGTGTGAAATCAAGCGTATTTTTTCATTTTAATATTTACCTGTCTATATGTTTATGTTACTCTTTTAATTTAGGGAGGAAAGAGATGATTAACATTTCCGATTTAGCAGTCAAACAAATCAAAGTATTAAAAACGCGGGATCAGCTTACTAAGCAGGATTATCTTCGGGTTTCCGTCAAAGAGGGTGGTTGCTCCGGTTTTTCCTATAATTTGGATTTTGATAAAGAAACAAAAGACAATGACAAAGTGTTTGAGCTGCACGGAGTGCAACTGATTGTGGATTCCAAAAGTTTACTCTATCTCATGGGCATGACATTGGATTTTGATGGCGGCTTAAATGGAAAAGGTTTTACTTTTTCCAATCCCAATGCCACCAAAACCTGTGGCTGTGGCTTCTCCTTTAATGTGTAGTGTTGTTATTCCTGTATAACTGAAAGCTCTTAGATAGCTTTCAGTTGCTCTCTAAGAGCTTTCATTCCTGCGAAATCGTCATTCCTGCGAAAGATCGTCATTCCTGCGAAAGATCGTCATTCCTGCGAAAGATCGTCATTCCTGCGAAAGATCGTCATTCCTGCGAAAGATCGTCATTCCTGCGAAAGATCGTCATTCCTGCGAAAGCAGGAATCCAGAAACTATAAAGCTTCTTGCTCACTGAATTTTCATTCAGGCGACTTTTGTAATACGCACTTTGGCTTTATATCCAAGTGCTGATAACACTCTTAACATTAAATCTGTAGACACATCTGAAATATTTCTGTTTAAAAGCGCTGTCATTCGCGTTCTGGAACTGTCTATTAAATATTCATTAATTCCCTAAAGAAGCTGGGCATAAGTCCAGTTTAAATATATAAAAATAATGAATTTTATAGAGCACATAGAAAAACCAGGTAAAATTGTAAAAATTAATTTTTTTTTAAGAGGAAAATGACCGAAATAACTAAAGAGGGTTAACAAGAATGATGAGAGTAAAAGAACAAGGATGAATAGGGAAATGAGACAAGTAATTCAAAAAATTCAAAATATAAAATCTGTTTTTGCATTATTAGTTTGTATTGTTTTATCAGTGATTGGTTTTTCCAGTTGTGACTGGAGCTTTTTAAATGGTGGTGTAGCGACATTTGCCTCTTTGGAAGAAGAGGAAGCGGATGTTTTTAATGAAAGACAGATTCCCCAAGAAGCCTTTTTTTATGTCAAGGTGAGCGATGCTCGAAGTGCCCGCAGAGGAGATAAGTTTGATTATTTGATGTATGCCAGACATGAGGGCCCTGGGGTGGCTTGTAAGGTTCCGGTGAATCAGGAATCCTCTGAAGATCTGTATTGTATGTTGGATATATTGGAAGGTGATTTACTGTTTCAGGATATTACCTTGGAATACAATGTGCCGGAAAACATGTGTGATTACTTGGAGTTCAAACTCCCCTGGCATTATAACCAGAAGGTGGATCAGGGACTTAGGGAGATATGGTCAGTTACTGATGATGATGGCACATTTTACTATGGAAGTGATCCTGGAGCGGCTTCTTGTGCAGAATGTGAGAGTGGTACATATAATAATGGTACTTGCCGTTCTTCTACTCCTCTAAACTGTGGTGATGAAACAGCTAGTTGTAATACCAATAATGAGGTAATATGTACAGGTGAAGGTACTCCCACTTGTCCGGAAGGTACTATTCCCGCTTGTAGTGGAAACACACCGTACTGTGAAACAGGGAAGCCTACATGTGGTGATGCTCCTTCTGATGGACAACATGATGATAAAAGGTTTGATTGTAAAGCAAAGGGTGTGGATTTAAAAGATCATGGTTTAGCTGATTGTTGTTTTGGTAAATATACAGAATACCCTTATACTAAGGCAACAAATGAAGATGGTATAGAGTTCTGGAAACGAGGAGAGGGGATAGAAGGTGAATGGGGAACGGACTTTAATGCCTGTATTGGTGGCATGGCTCGTGTCAATCCTACTGATGGTAGACAACAAACAATATATAATGGCTTTATTACAATTGAGAATGCACCTGCACCTAAGGTGTATGGTGACAATGGAAATATAAGAGAAGATGGTTTAGATGGTACATATAGAATAGAAAAAATTTATACCTATACAGCTGTACCTGATTATGAAGGGTATTCAGGATATAGAATATATAAATCAGTGGGTTCAGCCAGTTGTTGGGGAGATGACGACGGCCCTGAGGGTTGTGAAACAGAAGATAGAAGTTGGCCAAGGGCTATGTATACAAATGATGGAGATTTACTTATTCCCACTCTTAAAGGACATCCTTTTTTCACCTGGTCTTGTTTGAATAAAGGGTTGGAAGTCATGCATCGTATTCATTTGATTGTCAGGGAATGGAATACAGAAGATGAATTTAATGCGTACAAGGAAAGTAATGGCTCTAGAGGTACTGCCAATGAAAATGGTGAACAAGATGGCTGTGATGCTTATGGATCAGATACCTGGATTAATTATGAATCAGAGTGTAATGACTTACCGGATGTTAAAGATATAGAAGGGAATTATCATGGGATCTTTATATTAGATCCGGCAATTCCTGCGAGCATTACTAAAGACTTATTAGATTATCCAGGTGTTAGATACGAATAGGAGTGTAAAAGCTAGCTAGCAACTAACTTAAGTTTTCATAAAATCTTATACCCAATATTATTTAACACACCCAGCTGCCGGCGCGGAAGTGAGTTTCAATTCTCATTCATGACACAGTTCTTCTTCACTATGAAGAATCGTTGCATTATTCTTTCTAATTGTTTCTTAAGGTTTCAATCTCTTCTTTGGTCAGACCAGTTGTTTTTTCTATGATATCCAAATCAACATTATGCTTTAACATATTAAGAGCAACTTCTTGTTTACCTTTTTGTAGTCCTTTTTGTAGTCCTTTTTGTAGTCCTTTTTGTAGTCCTTCTTTCATACCTTCTTCTATATTAAATGCTCTCTCTGCCACTCTGTCTCTTCGGGCTTTCTCTCTTGCTTCCTCTATAATCTCCATACTCTTTTCTTGTGATAGCATCTTTAGTCTTTTTACTGCTTCTTTCATCTCATTACCCTTTTTTTCTATAACAGACATATCTTTATCTGTTAGCTCTTTAGAACTTTTTATAATATAACTCCACAAGTCTTTTTTGTCAATTAAGTGACTGGCTGACTTTTCTTTAAATTTTTTTAACTCTACCAGAATAATACCCAGATGGTGACTGAATACCACTTCAGGTTGTTCTTTTGATTTTAATAAAAATACTGAGTAATAATTTCTTAACTCTTCAAACACTATAAAATCTGTAAAGATTAAAGAATATACAGGACAGAGGGTATCATAATCATCACCTTTTTCTAAATCCGAAGAATAAAGTCGGGATAAATAAAATAATATTCGTTCTTTAAAGCTTTTTATGGAAGCGGTTTGCATTTCTATATTTACTGAAGTGCCGTTATCCAGCTTGATTCTTAAGTCTAACAAAGAGTTTTTATCCTCCGGTTTTTTAGGACGGATGACAGAGTCCAGGTATTCAATAGATTTAATTTCACGATCCTTTGGAAGAGGAAGAAAATGGCGAAGTAAGGAGATACAAACTCCAGGAGCATCTTTAAAGTAGGCTTTAAAGGTTCTGTCTGATGTGAGATCAGGGTAAGTATGTTCATTAGTTTTCATAAATAAATTCCTTTCTGACTAGGAGAGATTGCCAAGAGCCAATAAGCAACCTCTCAAAGTCTTTTATTTGTTAATAATTCAATAATAAAAGCGGTATGCAAAAAGCGTGCTAGAGCAAAACAACAGATAAAAACCTGATTTTTGAAAATAGAGGAAGCTTGTTTCAATAAAAAACGAATCTCGGATTTTTTATTCGAATTTCGAACTGACTGGATCCCTGCTTCCGCAGGGATGACGGTGCTTTCGCAGGGATGACGGTCATTCCGGCCTTGAGCCGGAATCCGTCCTGTATAACTAAAAGCTCTCTAAGAGCTTTCAGGGGATGACGGTGCTTCCGCAGGGATGACGGTGCTTTCGCAGGGATGACAGTTTTCTTGAAGACGGTGATTCTTTAATAAAAATGACAGAAACTAACAATAGTTGACAATTGTGATTTTAAGATGAAAATTCTTACTCAAATGGACTTTTTTAAAAATCATATATTATTTTTTTTGATACCGATGTGTTTTTTCACAACAGGATTTGTTAGTGAAGCAAAAACAACACCTGTTACGCGTACCTATGAGTTATCTTCTGATACTCATTTGGTTCAAGTGCAGGTGCAAACAGCTAATGTAACAATTATCCCTGCTAAAAAAACCACTGCTAAAAACCAACCAGACACAAGGCAACTTAAAATTCAGTATATTACAAAAAAAGATTTTCGAACTTCTTCAACAGACAATATTTTTAAAATTTCTGAAAAAGATTTTCCATCTTTCCATAGTGAAGAACAAACAGCTGTGGATAAAAAACAATTCAATTTAACTATTTGGCTTCCTCCTCAACTATCATTACGTATTCTAGCTGTATCCGGTCGTGTTGAAATAAAAGATATCAAACCTCCCAATTTATCTATATCTATGCTTTCAAAAGGCTCTATCCAAATCAAAAATACGGAAGGGCATTTAAATATTTTTCAAGAGAGTGGCACAGTCCGCTTATCTGCTCATAAAGGAGATTTAAAGATACACGCTGAAAACTCCAAACTGAAGTTGGATAATTGTCATGGCAATATGGAAGTAAGGAGTTTTAAAGGGCGATTGAGTGTTCAAAAATCCAGTGGAGAGCTTTCTATTCATACTTTTAAAACCCCTGTGACACTCAGTCATTTCACAGGCCAACTAACCTCTCGTCAGGAAAAAGGGGGGCTTTACTTAAAACCAATGACAGGTTCTATTAAGGCGTACTCTGCGGAAGCGGAAATCCAAGGGCAACTATATCCTGATAAAGTGAGTATTGAAACCAAAAAAGGAGCTATTTCTTTGGATCTGCCAGGTTCCAGAGCCTGGCTCAGTATGGAGAGCTGGGAGGGAAGAATTAAGGCTCCTCTTTATTTTTATCGTGTCAGAACCGGAGGTTTACATCGGGCGAGAGGTCGCTTGAGGGGAAAAGGCAAAAACAAAGGTGATGTGGCTTTAAAAAGTCATTCCGGTTCTATCCGGGTGTATCAGAGTAGTAATTGAGATATTTTGCGAAACCTTGCATTTAGGTTGATGTTTTTAGAATAAAAACTTGACCTTAAGCTCATGGGTTATTTAGGCTTTGCCTATGCCTTTCAGTAAAAAAATTAAGAAATCATCTCAAAAAAAAAAATCAACAGGTAATAAAGCCGCTAAGTTGAAAAAATCTGCAAAGTCCGGTAAATCCAGTAATAAAATCAAATCAATGAAGAAGAAAAATTCCGGTAAAAGTAAAAAAATCTTTAAATCTTTTCTAAAAAAGAAAAAAGAAAAAAACAAAGTTCCTAAAAACACAAAATCCAGCAAACCGCTTAAGGTAAAGAAAACAAAAACAAAATCTGTAACTCTCAAGCCTCATAAAGATCAATCTGGATTGGAACAAAAAAATATACAAAAAGCGCAAAGCAAGCTACAGAAAATGGAACAGCGAAAAATTTCTGAATTGAAAAAAGAATTAAATAATTTGGAAGAAAAAATAAAAGAAAAGGTGCAGATCAAAGATGCTGAAGGCCGTTTGTACTGTCAGGAGGAGTTTTGTGATCAGCCGGCGGTTTCAGGTGATTTTTGTCGTTATCACTATTTGGCATTGTGGAAGCATTTTCAGGTGAGAAAGCAGTTGCTTCAAAAGGATTTTCTATTTAAAAGCATTGATGAACTGAAAAAATCCTTTGGGAATATTGCTTTGGATTTTATATTGTCTGATTGTAAAAATGAAAAGGCATTTGAATCCGCTACAAAAGAGATGCTCCCTGTATCAGGTAAAGATGAAGACACTCCAGGGATAGAAACAAATTATTAATTGTGTGTAAAAAAAAAAGGCATTGAAAATGGTAAATGGGGCACCTATAAAAAACACGATAAGCACAACCTTAAAAAGTGTGTATATTTCCACTTATGGTTGTCAGATGAATGTCAACGATACAGAAAGAATGTACAGTCTTTTGGAAATGATTAATTATGCTCCAGCGGTGAGTCCTGATCAGGCTAATTTAATTATTATTAACTCCTGTTCTGTGCGTGAAAAACCTGTACACAAAGTGCATTCGGAAGTAGGACGTTATTACTCTTTGAAGCAAAAAAAACCAGGGTTGAAAATTGGTGTGGCTGGGTGTGTGGCTCAGCAGGAAAAAAAGAAAATTTTAAAAGATATTCCTTTAGTGGATTTCGTGTTTGGTCCGGATGCCATTGATGATTTACCGAAAATTGTTTCCCGTTTGGAACAAGGTGAATCTTCTTTTACTGAAACAAAATTTACACACAATGAACCTTACCATATACAGACTTTGATTAGAGATCCAGGTGTATCTGCTTTTGTTAATATTATGAAAGGTTGTGATAACTTTTGTACTTTTTGTGTTGTGCCTTTTACTCGTGGAAGAGAGAGAAGTCGAGCTTTACAGGATGTTTGTGTGGATGTGCAGAAGTTGGTGGAAAGAGGAGTCAAAGAGGTGATTTTATTGGGACAAAATGTGAACTCTTATCGTTCTACCTGCGGCGCTGATTTTGGAGTTTTGCTGTTGGCTTTATGTAAAGAAACAGGCATAAAAAGAATTCGTTTCACTTCACCACATCCAAAAGATTTTAATGAGGAATTGATAGATATTATACAATCTCAGCGGGACCGTATTATGGATTCCATTCATTTACCGGCTCAGTCGGGGAATACAGAAGTTTTAAGAAAAATGAATCGTGGCTACACCAGAGAAGAATACATCAAGAAGGCTCACATGATTTTGGAGAAAATGCCTGGTTCTGTTTTATCTACGGATTTAATTGTTGGTTTCCCCGGGGAGACAGAAAAAGAGTTTAAGGATACATTGAGTTTGCTGGATGCAGTGCCTTTTGAGTTTATTTATTCTTTTAAGTATTCAGCCAGACCTTTTACAAAGGCCGCCCGTTTTGATGATCAAGTGGATGAACAGGAAAAATCCTTAAGATTGTCCCGTTTGAATAAAAAACATAATCAAGTTGCTTTTCAAAGGGCTAATCAGTATAAAGACAAAATCCTGGAAATATTGGTGGAAAAAAAGGATCAAAAAACCGGGTATTTGAGTGGGCGTTCCAGCCAAAATAAGTTGGTGTATTTTACCGGCTCAGAGCATTTAAAGGGGAAAACTGTTTCTGTTAGAATTAAAACTGCTTATCCACAGGTACTATATGGAGGATTATTATGAAGGATAAAGATAGGATATTAAAAAATTTGGATTCTGCTTTTGCTGTTATTGAGAAGGCTATTGTAGAAGAAAGAAAAAAAGAAAAGAAACAAATCAAGAAGTGGGTGGAAGTGGTTCCTCATGGCTTGGTAGGCGGTATGATTCCTAATTTATGCTTGATGGTATTTAAGGAAAAATCAGGGGCTAAAAGGTTTGCTTTACCTTTGTCTCATTTGCAGGGACAAATTTCCTTAAATCAAAGTATGAATAAAGAAGAACCTTTTCGTTTTATTGTTAGTATACTAGCGGCGATGAAAATCAGGGTGGAGAAATGTTATTTTTTAAAAAACCAAAGAGGAAATATTTTGGCCAAGTTGGTTTTCAGTGGACATCCGGGGTTTCAATCATTGAATGTGAAAGCTAATGAGGTTATTCCTTTTGCTATGTACTCCGATTGTCGTTTTTTCTGTACAGATCAGTTTATTACGGATATGTTGGATCAAAAAATAGAAAGACCTTTAAAAAGAGCAATAAGAAAACCATTATATCTTAATTGATATTATGGATAAGTTTGGTAAGTTTGATAGGAAGATGAAAAGAAAAGTTTTTGATTTACCTCAGCAAGAGGCTCTTACTTTTGATGATATTCTTATTTTACCTGGATACTCGGAAACTTTGCCTGCTCACATTTCCACTCAGGTAAAACTCCATGAAAATCTAACTTTAAATATGCCTATTCTGTCTGCTGCTATGGATACAGTGACCGAACATGAAATGGCTCGTGTGATGGCTCAGCATGGTGGCTTTGGAGTGATTCATAAAAGCATGAGTATCAAAAGCCAGTGTTATGAGGTGGAAAAGGTCAAAAAATATGAAAGTGGGATGATTTTGGATCCTATCACTCTTGTGCCAGACACATCTGTCTATAAGGCTTTAGAGGTAATGAAGAAGCATTCTATTAGTGGAGTGCCGGTGGTTCAGGATCAACAGTTAAAGGGAATTCTCACTCATCGTGATCTTCGATTTGAAACTCGTTTAGATCAACCCATTTCCAACATTATGACCCCACTAGAGAAATTAATTACAGCCACAGAAGGCACCACTTTAGAGCAGGCCAAGGAAAGTTTACATAAACATCGTATTGAAAAATTACCAGTAGTGGATGGAAAGGGTCAGTTAAAAGGCTTAATTACCATTAAAGATATTGAAAAGGCGATAGCCTTTCCATTGGCTACTAAAGATAAGCATGGTTGTCTCTTTGTGGCGGCAGCAGTGGGAGCAGGAGAAGAAGATAGAGAAAGAGCTGACTCTTTGGTGGAAGCAAAAGTGGATCTCTTATGTGTGGATACAGCTCATGGGCACTCTAAAAATGTGATGGATATGGTTCAATATTTAAAATCTTCCTGTTCATCAGAAATGCTGATTATGGCTGGTAATGTTGCTACAGCAGAAGGTGCTCTGGCCTTGGCAAAAGCGGGAGCTGATATTATTAAAGTGGGTATGGGACCTGGAAGTATTTGTACCACTCGAGTGGTTTCCGGGGCAGGGGTCCCTCAAGTAAGTGCTATTTTAAATTGTGTGGAAGTTTTATCCAAGCAGGGAAAAACTTTGGTGGCAGATGGTGGTGTAAAACACTCTGGTGATCTCAGTAAAGCCATTGGCTTGGGAGCTGATGCAGTCATGGTGGGTAATATTCTGGCAGGTTCCGATGAGAGTCCTGGAGAGATGGTGCTTTATCGAGGCCGGGCTTATAAGTCTTATCGTGGAATGGGAAGTTTATCCGCGATGAAAAAAGGTTCAAAGGGAAGATATAAACAGGAGAATGTTTTTTCAGAAGAAAAGATGGTGCCGGAAGGAGTGGAGGGCAGAGTGCCTTATAGAGGAAGTGCTAGTGGTATTTTATATCAAATGCTGGGGGGATTGAAAGCTGGTATGGGATATGTTGGGGCAAAAAATATTAATGATTTTAAAGACAAATCACAATTTATTAAAGTAAGTTCTAAAGGGTTTTCTGAGTCACATATTCACGATGTCAGCATTACAAAAGAAGCACCTAACTACAGAACAGAATAGTTTTTAGAGTTTCTGAAAAATAAAACAATGAATGGGAGATCTAGGTTGAAACAAACAAACAGTTTTTTAATTTTAGATTTTGGTTCGCAATACACCTGGTTGATTGTCCGTTGTTTTCGAGAGTTGGGGTATTACTCTCAGGTAGAGCCTTTTGATTTTTCTTTGGAGAATATTAAAAAATTAAATCCTTCAGGTATTGTTTTAAGTGGAGGCCCTGCCTCTGTGCTGTCTAAAGGTTCTCCCACTCGTCCCTTACAAGAGCTTATGTCTGTAGCTCCCTTGTTGGGGGTTTGTTATGGATTACAGTTGATTTGTCATCAGTGGGGAGGGAAGATAGTACCTTCTGAAAAAAGAACCTATGGTAACAGTCAAATTGATTGGAAGAAAGAACTTCTACCAGGCTTAAGTCGACAAAAGGTATGGATGAGCCACGGAGATTCTGTGGCTGAATTGCCCAAGGGTTTTTCTATTCTAGCGGAGACAAGTACAAAAATCCCAGCCTGTATCCAGTCAGAAAATATTTTAGCCCTGCAGTTTCATCCTGAAGTATCTCATACGGAGAGAGGGAAAGAGTTATTAAAATATTTTGCGCAAAAAATATGCTCTGTTAGTGAAGGAGAATGGACACCGGCAAAAATGTTGCAGTTTTTGGAGGAGGACATTCATGCGCAATTAAAATCTTCTGATCATATATTATGCGCCTTAAGCGGAGGGGTGGATTCCACAGTGACGGCTTCTTTGTTGACGAAGGTGCTGGGATTTAAAAGAGTACACTGTGTTTTTGTAGACACAGGGCTTTTGAGAAAAAACGAGTTTCAGGAAGTGCTGAACGCTTATAAAAAACTGAATTTGAATGTCGAAGGTGTGGATGCAAAAGCAGAATTTTTGCAGAATTTAAAGGATGTTGTGGATCCGGAAAAGAAAAGAAAAATTATCGGACATAAATTTATTGATATTTTTAACAAATACAAAGAATCTCATTCGGAATTAAATTGTTTGGCACAGGGAACTTTGTATCCTGATGTAATAGAAAGTCTTTCAGTCAAAGGGCCCAGTGCCACCATTAAATCCCATCATAATGTGGGAGGTTTGCCTAAGGACATGCCCTTTCAAAAGCTTATTGAACCCTTAAAGTACTTGTTTAAGGATGAAGTGCGGTTATTGGGAAAAGAGCTGAATATTCCTGCAATATTTTTGAATCGACATCCCTTTCCAGGGCCGGGTTTGGCTGTGCGAATTTGCGGTGAGATCACGCAGGATCGTTTGGCAAAACTTCAGGAGGCGGACGCCATTTTTATACAGGAATTAAACCAGGCAGAGTTGTATGATCAAATATGGCAGGCTTTTTGTGTCTTACTGCCGGTCAAGTCTGTGGGTGTGCAGGGGGATGAACGCACGTATGATGAAGTGATTGTGTTAAGAGCTATTACTTCCACAGATGGTATGACAGCGGACTGGTTTGATTTTGATTCAGAGTTTTTACATAAAGTTTCTGATCGTATCACCAATGAAGTGAAGGGTATCAACCGGGTGGTGTACGACATTACATCCAAACCTCCTGGCACTATTGAGTGGCTCTGAGTTATTTTATAACTATCAGATCACATATGAGAGTTATCGGAAATAAGGTATAAATTACAAATTCCGTGAAAATTTTTCACTACTCCTTTTAATTTCCAATTATTATTTTGGTAAAAAACTAAATCTCAGTTATTATTGCCAACATTCTGTAGTAGTAAAAATGTATAGAAGTTACCAGTTTATGTTACAAATAAAATTATGTTTTTTCATGGTTTTTTTCTTTTTTAGTTATATGTCTTACAGCGGTTGTGAAAATGTGTTTAAGCTTAATTCAGAACTAAAGTGGATGACTACTGAAAGGCTCATTGAATTAGAATTAGGAAGAAAATTTCAAGAGACGAATAGTTCTAAAGTGCCTCAAGGACAGCCTCGTCTAGTTGTGAAAAAAGAGAAAAAGGTAGAGCAAGCGGAGATATTTAGTATGGTGCCGCCGACAGTACTAAATGAAAAGGTATTACATTATTTGGATTTCAGTTTTGCTGTCACTGGACTGGAAGCCATTATTACTAGAGCCCTCATGGGATCTTCTCTTCTAAATAAAGGTGGTGTTATATATATTGGTGACTTGATTCAGATGAATGGAGAGAGTTTATCAAAGAAACTTTTCTTTGGTCGAGAAGCTGTTGCAGCCATTAAAAAAGCCTTGGCACAAAAAGGATTATATTTAAGTACAAAACTGTCTGAAGAGTGGTTTCAACCTACATTGGATGTACCAATAGAAATACTGAATAAAAGAGTTGTTGATTATTTAGGATTTAATTCACCTGTTGTGAAGAACTCTATTTCTCGAAACACATTACGTCTAAAGCATACTATGAAAACTCGTATTATCGAACTTTTGAGAAAAAATATGATAGTCTATGTTGGAGATTTGGTTCAAAAGAGTAAAGAGGATTTATTAAAAATAATGGATTTAGAAACTGTTTCAACTATTGAAACAGTCTTGATACAAAACGGTCTGAATTTAGCTATACAACTTTCCAAAAGATGGAGGCCACCTGTAATGTACACAACACAAATATTGAATGAGAAAGTCATTGATTATTTGGACTTCAGTTTTGTCGATTATCATACTAGAAATCTTATTATGCTGGGATTGGTAGCAAATCGAATAGTGTACATTGGGGATTTGATTCAAAAGAAAAGAGAGAATTTGATTGATGCGAACTCTACTTCATCTTGGCAAACTGGTTTTTTTCGAAATGTGAGGGTATTAAATAAATTATCAAGAAGGTATAGTTTAGGTGAAACAAAACTGTTAGTGCTTGAAGCAGCATTGGCACAAAGGGGTTTGTATTTAGGTACAAAGATTTCCGAAAAATGGATACCTCCTGATGGGGAATATATAATAGCAAAAATACTTCATAAAAAAGTAGTGGACTATCTGGATTTTAATTCACTTTCTATTCCTGGTAGTGGTGTTATTGAGAAAAATTATCTTGAGAATATGAATTCACGTCGTATTACTGAAAGTTTAAGAGCAAACGGGATCGTGTATATTGGAGAGTTAATTCAAAGAAACAGGGAAGATTTGTTGGAAATATATGAAATAAATTTAATCCATCTCTTAGTGATTGAAAGTGCCTTAGAGAAAAAAGGTTTGCATTTAAGCACAAAACTTTATGAAAGATGGAAGCCTCTACGGTTTAAATAAGATACACTAAATTCCAATGTTGATATTCCATGCCTTCAAAGTATAGTTATAATGTACTATAAAAGCTGTGAAAATATTTCATCCATTATTGCTAATTTTCAATTATTATTTTGGTAAAAAACTAAATCTCAGTTATTATTGCCAACATTCTGCAGTAGTGAAAATATATAGAGGGTGCCGAATTTATGTTACAAATAAAATTATATTTTTTCATAGGAATTTTCTTTTTTAGTTACATGTCTTACAGTGGTGACTGTGAAGATGTTTTTGATTCTAATTCAAAATCAAAGTGGCTAACGATTGAAGAGTTGGTTGATTTGGCACAAAATTCTCAGTCATTTAATCACCCAGGGATATTTCGAGTGGAGTATCTTCCTGGTGTAAAAAAAGTAAAACCACTAGATAGAGTGCCGAAAGAAATGTTGAATCAGAGAATTGTTGATTACTTGGATTTTAGTTTTGCTACTCCTCAGATAAGAACCCGTATTATTAATGGGTTGAGGAGAGCAGGTGTATTGTATATTGGTGATTTGATTAGCATGAGTAGAGAAAATTTATTAAACATAGGTAATTTGAGTTCAAAATCTGTTGATACCATTGAACAAGAGCTAGCTCAAAAGGGGTTGCATTTAAGCACAACATTAGCTGAACCTTGGATACGATCTCAAATACCTGTAGAAGTATTGGATCAAAAAGTTATGGAATATCTAGATTCTCATTTTACTACTGCTAATACTAGAAATGCTGTTAGTAGAATATTGGGAGGATCTATTTTTTATAAAAATGAAATAATATATATTGGAGAGTTACTTCAGTTTAGTAGGGAAGAATTGAAGAGAAGGGGGATGGTAGGAGACAAAATTGTTTTAAATATTGAGCAAGCGTTAGAACCAAGAGGTTTATACTTGGAGATGAGAATACCCAAAGAATGGACTCGACCAACAGAAGATGTGCCGATAGAAGTCTTAAATAAGAAAATTGTTAATTATTTGGATTTTAGTTTTGCTACTCCTCAGGTAAGGACTCGTATTATAAATTATCTAAAAAGAAAAGAAATACTTTATATTGGAGAGTTGATTCAGGAGAGTGCATACTGGTTATCCAGATCAGTAACCGAAAGAGAAATGGGTGTACTTAAACAAGCGCTAGCTCAAAAGGGGTTGCATTTAAGCACAACACTTCCTGAAAAATGGGAGCCTCGGCAATTGAGGGCTAAATAAACAATTGACAAATATATTTGGGTATTTTGTAATCATTAGGATATGGGTCACAGAGGTATTTATTTATTACTTTTTTTGTCATGGTTTTCATTAGTTTCCTGCCAGACCTTGTATTATCCGACACAGGAATTTACCAAAAAATCCTATAAGCCGATTAAAAAAGGTACCATAGAGCTTATGGTTGTCCCGAGAATGGTATCTACTTTTTCCACTCCAACTGATTTATTTGATTACAGTACGGCCTATCGCAAAGGGGAAAGGTACGTAAAAAGGAGTATGCAGAAGTTTTGTGGTGGTGAATATGAAATACTTTCTGCTGTGAAAAAGAAAGAAAAAATACGAATGGAAACGCACACCTCCACTTCCAGCTATTTTGACAGTGATACTCAACGCTCCGATCTTTCTCAGGATGTTGATGTCCTACAGGTGCATCAACCTAGAGGAAGGGTTTATAGAAATAGGAGAGGCCGGAAGGTTTTTGTTCAACCTTTTCCTCAAGCCCAAGTGAGGACAGGCACACAAAGTGTGGGGCATGAAAGTCAAAGCGGTTCTGTGCATGGTGGTTCATCCACTATTACAAAACCTGTCTACAGAAGATACATAAAATTTAAATTCCAATGTAAATAAACTGTAAATTTATAAAAAGTTATCCAACTATTCAGCTGCGTATCCATCCTGGTCTTCGTGGTTATTCCAGTACTCAGGATCCGTGTATTGATATTCCATGCCTTCAAAGTATTCCTCTTCTTCATTACTAAGACTATTCATGGATTTAGCAACCTGCTCACCTTGGTTGTCAACGATGTCAGGTGGACTATCAGGTGTGTTTAAATATTCAGGATCCAGATATTGATAGTCGGTATCTTGGTCATCAAAGAGGTTTGGAGAGCTATTATCGAAGGGGTCTGGCGAATTATCAAAGAGGTTTGGAGAGCTATTATCGAAGGGGTTTGGCGAATTATCAAAGAGGTTTGGAGAGCTATTATCGAAGGGGTCTGGCGAATTATCAAAGAGGTTTGGAGAGCTATTATCGAAGGGGTCTGGCGAATTATCAAAGAGGTTTGGAGAGCTATTATCGAAGGGGTCTGGCGAATTATCAAAGAGGTTTGGAGAGCTATTATTTGGAGAGCTATTATATTGATAATCGAAACGAGTTTCAGAAGAATCTTCATTTCTTCTATTGTAAGGGTTGATTATTACTCTAGGTGCATAAGGCTGAGTGGAGCGTCTATTATATCTGTCAGGACATATCCTGTCATAATAGTTTAAAAATTTGTTACCATATTGATTCTTGCATCTATTATACCACTCAGAGTATCTGTCATACTGATTTTGACATCTATTATACCATTCAGAGTACTCATCATACCAGTTGAAGCACTCGTCATACCCAAGATATTTGTCATCCTGTTCGGAGTAGTTATTATCCTGATCAGAGTATTCGTATCTGTCATATTGATATGAATATTCGTCATATTGATCGTAGTATCTGTCATATCGGTTTGAACAACCAATTAAGAAAATAGAAAAAGTAAGAACATATATGGTCTTCATTATATTGACCCTTTGTGTGCTTACTCATATCATTTATGTGAGTATTATGCAAGTGAAACACCTCTTTTTTTTAGTTTTACTACTGTGTAATTTTTTCATTTTTTAGAATGAAAAATACCTACTTCTAAAGGTGTTTTTGATATCTAGTAAAAGCAAATTGGTTGTGATTCGCACAAAGTAATTTTTGTCCACAATTATTTTTTTAAAAAGTTTCATAATTTCTTTGTTTTGGTTTTTTTCTTTATATATTTAACTGACAAATATATAATGTAACAAAATACCCTCATTTAATACATTTAAGGGTGGTTTGTTACATGAATAAGAGTATTAAAAAACTAATATAAAGAGTTAAGAGATTTAGTGGTAGGAGTGCCGGATTCGAATCCATGACCGGCAGTTCAGGAAGCTGTCACTCTACCCCACCTGGGCTAAATGATCTTTCCAAAATAATATTACTTATCCACTTGACTGGGGAAAGTAAGATTCAGTACATTTAGTACATTGCATTATTATGTATTTGGCAGTACGGCTGTTCGTAGAACTTAGTGATCTTGCTATGTCTGGTTACCTTATTGGCAACAGTCAATATTGTCCGGCTTTTTTACTTGTACAGTGGAGCAGTTCATTGTATCCATATCTGAACGGAGGGTGCTTTTATTACCCAAAAGAGGCAGGTTATAGTTAATGGAAATGGAAGGACAGAGAATTCGTATTCGTCTTACGGGCTTCGATCACAAGCTCTTGGACCAATCTGTGCGCGGTATTGTAGATACTGCCAAGCGGACAGGTGCGAATGTTGCCGGACCCATACCCCTGCCGGTTAAAATCAACCGTTATACAGTCTTACGTTCACCTCATGTAAATAAAAAATCCAGAGAGCAATTTGAAGTCAGATGCTATAAGCGTCTTTTGGAAATTTTAGATCCGACTTCTCAAACCATCAATCAACTTATGAAGCTGGATTTGCCGGCTGGTGTGGATGTCATTATTTTTACGGGCAGTCAAAATGAGCAGTAAAGATAAAATAGAGAAAAAGTCCACGAGTGGAAAATCAAAAACAAAAACTTCTGATAAACCGGCTAAGACTTCCCAGTCAGATGTAAAGAAGGCAAATGCAAAGTCGGGGGCAAAAACTGCGTCCGCTGAAACATCCCAAGATAAGCCAATAAAAGCAGATAAAGCAGATAAAGCTGATAAAAAAGCAGAGACTGTCAAAACTGATAAAGCACCTGAAGAAGTGATTAAAGAACAAAAAACAAAAACAACTCAGCCGGAACAAATTAAGCTGTCTGGCTTATATGCTTTTAAGTTGGGTATGTCTTCTATCTATGATGAACAAGGTCACTTCACTCCTGTTACATTGTTGCAAGTCAAACCTTGTTTTGTATCTCAAATTAAAACTCAGAAAAAAGAGGGATACAGTAGTGTGCAGATGGCCTTTAAGCCTCAAAAAAACAAAAGAGTTTCCAAACCATTAGTTGTCCATTTGTCTGCCGCCGGTTTTAAAGAGGGTGCGGCTCATGTAAAAGAAGTTCGTCAAAGCTCCACAGAAAATATTAAAGTGGGGCAGGAAGTATCTATTAACTCCTTAGAGAAGGGAGATATTGTAAAACTGACAGGTGTATCAAAAGGTCATGGTTTTGCCGGTGTGGTGAAGAGATGGGGATTTAAAGGTGGCCCTGCTTCTCATGGTGCTAAAACACATAGAACTACCGGTTCTATTGGAAACCGAACGGAACCAGCCAGAGTTATGCCGGGAAAAAAAATGCCCGGGCATTATGGTGTGGAGCAGGTGAGCATAAGAAATGTAAAAGTTATGGATGTTGTGCCGGATGAAAAATTGATTCTTATAAAAGGTCCTGTTCCGGGGGCCAGAAATTCATTGGTGTATTTACATAAAAACCAAGCAGTTGAAAAAAGAAAAACTTAAAAAAAAGGTAAATAGCTATGAATGCCAAATGTGTTAATTGGAAAAAAGAAGAAGTGGGTAAGGTGCAATTACCTAAGATTTTTTTTAGTGAAGAAATCAATTTAAATCTGATTCATGAAGTGGTTCGTTGGCAAAGAGCCTGTGCCAGACAGGGTACCCATAAAGCCAAAACACGAAGTGATGTCAGTGGTGGCGGGAAAAAACCTTTTAAACAAAAGGGAACAGGAAATGCCAGACAGGGATCTATCCGCTCTCCTTTGAATAGATCCGGTGGAGTGACTTTTGGTCCTAAACCCAGAAGCTATGCCTATCAGTTACCTCTAAAAATCAGAAAGAAGGCATTAAGGCAGACCCTTTCTTATTTATTTAAAGAAAATAAGATTACTTTTGTGGAGGACATGAAATCAACAGAAGGAAAAGCAAAGGAGTTGTATCAAAGATTAAAAACTTTTGGTTTTAAAAAAGCCTTATTGGTGGATCATCAGCTGGATCCTTTGTTTAAAAGAGCTTGTAAAAATTTAAAATTTTTTCAGATTCTACCGGTGGCAGGTTTAAATGTTTATGATGTATTGAAGTTCAATCAGCTGGTTATTAGTAAAAACGGTGTATCGGCTTTAGAGAAAATGGATCCAGGAAAGGAAGAATAAAGTGAGCTATGTAATAAAGCGTCCACTTTTAACGGAAAAAAATAATTTGCTGGCCAGTCAAAACACTTATGTGTTTGAGGTGACTCGTTCGGCAGATAGGATGACCATTAAGAAGCACATTGAAAAATATTTTGATGTTAAAGTTTTGTCGGTGAATACTTTACTTTGCCGAGGTAGAGCACGTCGCACCCGCGGGAATTATGGACGGGTGAAGTATTGGAAAAAAGCGGTTGTGAGATTGGTGCAGGGAGAAAAGATCAATTTGTTTGAAGGAAATTAAAACTTGAAAGGTCCTGAAAACAGGAAACTTGAAAGGCCCTGAAAGGTCCTAAAGAGACCTTTCAGTTTATAGCCTTTCAAGGGGAGAAAAGATCAATTTATTTGAAGAAAACTAAGAAGGAAAAATAAAAAATGGGAATTAAAGTTAGAAAACCAAGAACACCAGCCAGTCGTAAAATGTCTGGATCGGATTTTAAAGAGATCACCAAAACTCGTCCGGAAAGATCATTGATCAGTCCTTTAAAGAGTACGGCGGCTCGTAACAATCGAGGACGAATCACTGTTCGCCACAAGGGTGGTGGTCATAAACGCAACTATCGATTGATTGATTTTAAGAGACAAAAGAGAGATATTCCAGCTTGTGTTACGGCTATTGAGTACGATCCCAATAGAACCTGTCGTATTGCTTTGATTGTGTACAAAGATGGTTTAAAATCCTATATTCTGGCACCGGTTGGTCTACAGGTGGGGCAGGAAGTGATTTCCAGTGATTCAGCAGATATTAAACCAGGAAATACTTTATCTTTAGCTAAAATTCCAACAGGAACCAGTATTCACAATATTGAATTACGACCAGGTAAGGGTGCTCAAATGGTGCGCAGTGCTGGTGTGAGTGCCGTTTTAACAGCCAAGGAAGATAAATACTGTCAGGTGAAAATGCCTTCGGGTGAGGTTCGTCGTATTTTATCAGTATGTCAGGCTTCCATTGGTCAGTTGGGCAATACCGATCATGAAAATATACGATGGGGAAAAGCCGGCAGAACTCGTTGGCGGGGATGGAGACCCAAAGTGCGTGGAATGGCTATGAATCCTATTGATCACCCTATGGGTGGTGGAGAAGGTGTAGGAAAAGGGAACCATCCAATGACTCCCTGGGGAAAATCCTGTAAAGGTTATAGAACCAGAAATAACAAACGCACCAACGGCATGATTGTTCGTCGGCGATATAGTAAAGGAGCAAGGGCTTAATGTGTTTTAAATTTGAAAAGGAAAACTTGAAAGGTCCTAAAGAGACCTTTCAGTTTATAGCCTTTCAAGGGAAAGAATAAAAAATGGGAAGATCAGTTAAGAAGGGGCCTTTTATAGATTATCATTTGATTGAAAAAATCAACAAGGCTCAAAACTCCGGGGATAAAAAAGTGATCAAAACATGGTCCAGAAGATCTGTTATCACACCAGATGCAGTGGGCTTAACTTTTGCTGTACACAATGGTAAAAAGTTTATACCGATTTTTATTTCTGAGAATATGATTGGACAAAAACTGGGTGAGTTTGCCCCTACTCGTGTATTTAATGCACATGCTGGTGGTAAGAGATCACAGCTTCAAAAAAAATAAAAGGATGAGGGAATGGAATTAAGAGCATCTTTAAAATACACAAGAGTAAGTACCCAGCGAGCCAGGTTGGTGGCTGATTTGGTACGAGGTAAGGGTGTTAATACGGCCCTTGGGTTATTGACTTTTTCCAAGAAGAAAACTGCGGGACTTTTAAAAAGTTTAATTCAGTCGGCAGTGGCAAACGCAGAAGCTAAAAAGGTGTTGGATGTGGATAACCTGTATGTTAAATCTATTTATGTGAATCAAGGTCCTCATTTAAGTCGGTTTCGTCCGGCGGCCAGGGGCCAGGCTTCCTACAGAAAAAAGAAGCAAAGTCACATTCATATTGTGTTGGACGAACGATAAAGGAAAAATAAAAAATGGGTCAAAAGGTTAATCCTATTGGTTTCAGAGTTGGTGTGATCCGTAACTGGGATTCCAGATGGTATGCTTCCGGTCAAAAATGTGCTGAAAATATTAAGGAAGATTATTATCTGCGCCGCTATGTAAAACAGAAATTAAAAAATTCCGGTGTCTCCAAAGTGGAGATTGAAAGAAAAGGTGAACAGATTAAAATGGTTATTTTTACAGCTCGCCCGGGATTTGTTATTGGAAAAAAAGGAGTGGGTATAGATGCTTTGCAATCGGATATTCAAAAACAAACAAAGAGTAAATTAAGTGTCAGTATTCAAGAGGTCAGGAAACCGGATTTGGATAGCCAGTTGGTGGCTGAAAATATTGCTTTGCAATTGGAAAAAAGAGTTTCCTGGAGAAGAGCTTTAAAGAAGGCGATTGTAGCGGCCGTTCGCCAGGGTATTAGAGGTGTCAAAGTGCGTGTGTCCGGTCGATTAGATGGAGCGGAGATAGCTCGCTCTGAATGGTACAACGAAAAAAGCATTCCCTTGCACACTTTAAGAGCCAATGTAGATTATGGTTTTGCAGAAGCTTTGACCACTTATGGTCTGATTGGTGTGAAAGTATGGATGTACTATGGGGATGTTTATTTAATCAAGGATGTAAAAAAAGGAGTGGAAACCAGTGCTCAGTCCTAAGAAAGTAAAATGGAGAAAAGTTCATCGAGGTCGGTTAAGGGGCTTTGCCAAAAGAGGAAGTTCTTTGTCTTTTGGTGAATTTGGTTTAATGAGTTTATCTGCCGGACGTTTAACAGATCGTCAGATTGAGGCCAGTCGTATTGCCATTTCCCGATCCATTAAGAGGAGCGGTAAAGTGTGGATTAGAATTTTTCCTGATCAACCCATTTCCAAAAAACCTATTGGAGTGCGAATGGGATCCGGTAAAGGAAATCTGGAATTTTGGGTGGCTAAGATAAAACCAGGACGTGTGTTATTTGAAATTGAAGGTGTGACCGTGGAACAGGCTAAAGAGGCTTTTCGTTTAGCTTCTCATAAGCTTCCATTTAAGACAAAATTTTTATCCAGGGTATAAAGATGAAGTATTCAGAAATAAAAGATTTACAGCTTGCGGAAATACAGAAGCGTCTTACACAAAACAAGCAAAACTTGTTTGATGCTTGTATTAAACATAAGATGCAAAGGCAGTCCAATCCTTTACAGTTACGATTTTTGAAAAGAGATATTTCCCGTTTGCAAACGGTGTTATCTTCTTTGCCGGCGAGTGCTTTTAAAAATTCTTCTCCGAAGACTGTACAGCCAGCAGGTGCACAAAAACCAGTGGTAAAAACTGCGAAGTCGACAGATGTAAAAAAAGCTTTAAAGAAGACAGAAAAAAAGCCTGTGAAGAAAGAGCAGTCAGCCGCTGTTGATTCATCGCAGGAAAAACAAGCTAAGGAAAAACAAGCTAAGGAAAAAGTAAAACCAGTGGAAAAGAAAAGATGGTTTGGTTTTATAGGTTCGAAGGTCAAGCAGGATAAAAACCTTAATGCAGTTAGTAAAAAAAGTTTTTTTAGAAGAAAAAGTGGATAATTTTTTTGGAGAATAAAATGACAAAAGAAGTAGTACAAACAAATAAACAAAGAGGAAGAATGAACTTGGTTAGGGGACAGGTCATATCTGATAAAGCGGATAAGACTATCTCTGTGTTGATTTATCGTTTAATGAAACATCCCAAGTATAAAAAGTATATTCGCCGAAAATCAGTGTTTAAAGCGCACGATGAAACAAATGAAGCGAAAAAAGGAGACTTGGTTTCCATTTGTGAAACCAGACCTTTAAGTAAAACAAAACGGTGGAAACTGTTTAAAGTGATAGAATCCTCTGCTGATTGATAAAGGAACTAGTGAAAATGATTCAAATGCAGTCCCGTCTGAATGTGGCGGATAATTCTGGAGCTAAAGTGGTTCAGTGTATTAAAGTTCTTGGAGGAACCCGTAGAAGAACTGTGGGTGTAGGAGATATTATTGTGGTCTCTGTTAAGAAAGCTTTACCTAATTCCAAAGTGAAAAAAGGTGATAAAGCCAGAGCAGTGGTAGTGCGTACTGTACATAAAATTCAGCGATCCGATGGCACTTCCATTCGTTTTGATGAGAATTCAGCAGTGTTGATTAACAATAATAAAGAACCAATTGGAACGCGTATTTTTGGTCCCGTAGCCAGAGAATTAAGAGCTAAAAGCTTTATTAAAATTATTTCTATGGCTCCGGAAGTTTTGTAAACTATTTGAGGTGAATAAAATGAGTATATTAAGTCAAAAATATAAAGCAGAGGTTCGAGGGGAACTTCAAAAGAAGTTGGCTCTCTCCAGTATCATGCAAGTGCCATCTTTGGAAAAAGTGGTATTGAATATGTGTGTATCTCAGGCTGTGCAGAATCCAAAAATTCTACCTCATGTGGTTCAGGATTTATCAGCTATTGCTGGTCAAAAAGCAATTATTACAAAAGCCAAAAAAGCCATTTCCAATTTTAAAATAAGAAAAGGATTGCCATTAGGCGCTTGTGTTACTCTTCGCCGCCACCGTATGTGGACTTTTATGGAACGACTCATTCATTTTTCCTTACCTCAGGTGAGAGATTTTAGAGGATTGTCTTCAAAGGGATTTGATGGTCATGGAAACTATAGTATGGGTATTAAGGAACAGATTATTTTCCCTGAAGTGGATTATGATAAAGTGGATGCCATTCGTGGTATGAATATTACAATTTGTACAACAGCTGAAGATGATAAACAGGCTTTGGCTTTATTAGAATGTTTAGGAATGCCTTTTAGAAAAAATTAGACAGGTTTTGTCTTATTTGATAAACAATGTGGTTTAAAACAAGGAAAAAATATAATGGATACAGTTAGTGAATTTTGTACAAGAATTAGGAATGCTGTTTTGGCAAAGCGGGTTAAAGTGGATGTACCCAGTTCAAATATGCGTAAGGGAATTGCTGAGCAACTGAAAGATTTTGGATATATTAAAAATTATACAGTTGTGAATGATGGAAAACAGGGGATTATGAGAATTTATTTAAGATATATTGATGATGGTCAGCCGGCCATCACACAAATTGAGCGTTTAAGTAAACCTTCCTGTCGTCATTATGTGAGGAGTGGTAAAATTCCTGAAGTGTTAGCTGGCTATGGTTTGCTGATATTAAGTACTAATCAGGGTATTTTAAGTGGAGAGGCAGCTAAAAAAAATAATGTAGGCGGAGAACTGCTCTGCCGGGTTTGGTAAGAAATTATAAAGGATAGAAAATGTCAAGAATCGGAAAATTGCCCATTGAGCTGAAAAAAGGTGTGGAAGTGAACGTTCAGCAAAATAATGAAGTCATTGTGAAATGTGATGGGAAAGTATTAAAAGTTTTGGTGAAGCCGGTGATCAATATTCAGGTTAAAGATGGTAAAATTGTTTTGACGAGAAGAAATGATGAACCACAAACCAGAGCTTGGCATGGTTTGTATAGGGCATTAATTTATAATGCTGTTGTTGGTGTCAGTTCCGGTTGGTCAAAAACTTTAATATATAAAGGTGTGGGTTATAAAATGAATGTTGCCGGACAAAATTTGGAAATGAATCTTGGTTTTTCTCATCCGGTGAAGAAGGTTATCCCTCAGGGGATTACAGTAAAAACCGGAAAAAATGAACTCACTATTTCCGGTGCGGATCGCGCTCAGGTTGGACAATTTTGTGCTCAAATCAGAAGCTTAAGAGAACCTGAACCGTATTTGGGGAAAGGTATTCGTTACAGTGATGAGATTATTCGCAGAAAAGCCGGTAAATCCGGTGGGGAAAAATAAGCTGGTGATATAACAAGAGGTATATAATGATAAGGATTAAAATTAATAAAAGAACACCTTTGAAGGTGAGAAAGAGACTTAGAAATAAAGCTCGTTTGAGGAAAAAAGTGTTTGGCACGGGTGAACGTCCACGTCTGGTGGTATTTCGTTCCGGTCGGCATATTTATGCTCAGTTGGTGGATGATTTGGCAGGTGGAAAAGTATTGGTAGAGGAAAGTACTCTTAAGATGACGGGATCTGTGGGGACAAATAAAAAAGGTGCTGAAATGGTGGGAAAAAAAGTTGCTCAATCAGCCGGTTCCAAGAAAATTAAAAAAGTGGTCTTTGATCGCAATGGTTTTATTTATCATGGCCGTATAAAAGCTTTGGCGGAGGCAGCTAGACAGAGTGGGTTAATTTTTTAACACTGAAAAGTGGTAAAAAAAGTGTAGAAAAATAAGGAGGCAGTTTGAAACAGACAACAGAACAGGAATTTCATGAACGAGTTGTGTCTATCAATCGTGTGACCAAAGTGGTAAAAGGTGGTCGTCGTTTTTCTTTTGCTGCCTTGATAGTGGTTGGTGATGGAAAAGGACGAGTGGGTATCGGCACGGGTAAAGCCAGTGAGGTGCCGGAATCCATTAATAAGGCATCACGTATTGCCAAGAAATCTTTTATAAAAGTACCACTTAAAGATCAGAGAACGATTGCACATGAAATTACAGGTTGTTTTGGGGCTTCCAAAGTAGTACTCAGACCTGCTGCCCCTGGAACAGGGGTCATTGCCGGTGGACCCGTCAGAGCTGTCTTGGAGTGTATTGGTGTGAAGGATATTTTAACAAAAAGATTGGGTAGCCGAAATCCACATAATGTGGTCAATGCCACTCTTGACGGTATTGAGAAACTCATTCGACTTAAACAATCTGTTCAATCTAATGAAAAATTGATGAAAAAAAATCAAATAAAATTGGAAGAAAATATGGAAACCACAGATACTACAGATACAGATAAGGAAGTTAAAAAATGAGCCAAGTGGAGTTGACATTAAAAAAAAGTCTGATTGGTTGTACGCGACAACAAAAGTCAGCGGTATTATGTTTGGGTTTAAAGAAACCAGGACAAAAAGTAACTCTCCAGTTAAATCCAGCTGTGCAAGGGCAGATTAATAAAGTTAAACATCTATTATTGGTAGGATCTGTTGTTGCAAAACCAGTGAAAGTTAAGAAGTCAGTAAAAGTGAAAAAATCAGTGAAAGGAAAAGGAAAATGAATCTGTTAAGTGAGTTGTCTCCGGCACGAGGTTCCCGGCATAAAATGAAGAGATTGGGCCGTGGAAAAGGTAGTGGTCATGGAGGTACTTCTACAAAGGGTCATAAGGGGCAAAAAGCCCGTTCTGGCCATAAACCTCTCAGAGGTTTTGAAGGAGGACAAATGCCTTTGGTTCGTCGTCTGCCTAAGTTTGGTTTTACGAATGCAAAGTTTAAAACACATTATGATATTGTTAATTTATCTGATTTGAATCAATTTGATTTGGAAGTTAATCCGGAAATTTTAAGACAAGCCGGTTTGGTGGGTAAAAGATCTTTGGTGAAAATTTTGGGCAAAGGAGAATTAAAAAAAGCTCTTAATGTCAAATCTCACCGATTTAGTCAATCTGCTTTGGATTCTATTAAAAAGGCAGGGGGAAAAACTGAGACTCTTGATTCTTCAAAGTCCAGGAAAAATAAAAAACGGGTTATCAATAAAACAACTAAAGTTATGAAAAAATCTAATTCAGCTAAAGATAATAAATAGAAATACCAAAGAGGTTCAGCTGTGTCACTAATGCAAAATATCACTTTTCCAAAAGAGCTAAAGCAAAAAATATTTTTTACTTTAGCCGTGTTGGTGATTTATCGTATAGGTGTGCAAGTGCCAACACCTGGTGTGGATAGAGAAGCCTTGATGGCTTTTTTTGCTAATCAAGGTGGTGGTGTATTGAGTATGTTAAATACTTTCACCGGTGGGGCTTTGGAAAGGTTTAGTGTTTTTGCCTTAGGGATTATTCCCTACATTACAGCATCCATTATTTTTCAGTTATTGCAAACAGGGGTTCCCTACCTGGAACAATTGAAGAAAGAAGGAGAAGCTGGTCGTAAAAAAATCAATCAATACACTCGGTACTCTACTGTATTATTTTCCATTGTTCAGGGTTATGGAATTGCCAAAATGTTATTATCACAGTCTTCCGGAGATGGACGTGCTTTGGTTATAGCTCCTCAAATTGGTTTTTTATCCTTTGAAGTTTTAACTATTATTACTTTAACCACTGGAGCTTGTTTGATTATGTGGCTGGGAGAGCAGATCAATGAAAAAGGTATTGGTAATGGAGCTTCCTTGATTATTTTTGCCGGTATTGCCGCCGGTATTCCTTCAGGTACAGCTCAGTTGTTTAGAATGGTGAGTGGTGAACAAATCAGTCATGGTATTTTTTTAGCGCTGTTATTATTTATGATTTTAGTGGTGGGAATTATTATTTTTATAGAAGCTGGTCAGCGTCGAATTCCTGTTCAATATTCACAACGATCCATGAGTAAGCAACCGACAGCACAGAGTTCTCATTTACCTTTAAAACTCAACTTCTCTGGGGTGATTCCTCCTATTTTCGCCTCCAGTTTACTTATGTTTCCCACTACTCTGGCTCAGTTTGTGAATCAACCCTGGGCGATTGCTCTTAGAGACAGTTTAAGTTTTCAAAGTTCCTTATTTAATATTTTATTTGTGGTTTTAATTGTGTTCTTCTGTTTCTTTTATACGGAAGCGGTTTTTAATCCTAATGATGTTTCGGATAATTTAAAAAAATATGGTGGTTTTGTTCCAGGCATTCGAGCTGGTAAAAGTACAACAGATTACATTAAAAGAATTGTAGATCGATTAACAGTAGGGGGAGCAATTTATCTTAGTGTTGTTTGTATTATTCCTAATTTGTTAATTGAAAATATGAGTATTCCTTTTTACTTTGGAGGGACTAGTTTATTGATTTTAGTCAGTGTGGCTTTGGATACTACTCAACAAATACAATCCTATATGTTAACGGCCCGCTATGAGGGACTTATGAAGGGTGTGAGAGTCAAGAGCCGTCGTGTTCAGTACTAAACGAGACACAATGAATATTTTGCTTTTTGGAGCGCCTGGTACAGGCAAAGGGACTCAGTCTGCTTTTTTAGTGTCCAGAATGAATTTTTTTCATATCAGCACGGGTGATTTATTTCGATCTGCTTTGAGTAAAAAAACTACATTGGGTTTAAAAGCGCAATCTTACATGGATAAGGGGCAGTTGGTTCCGGATCAAATCGTGATTGGTTTAATCAGGGAGAAACTGTCCTGTTTGCCAAATGATCAAAGTATTGTTCTGGATGGATTTCCCAGAACATTGGTGCAGGCGGAAGCCTTAGATGATTTATTTTTGAGCATGAATAAAACTTTGGATAAAGTGTTATATTTAAATATGCCCATGGAACAGTTAGTGAAGCGTCTATCAGGTCGTCGAGTGGCTGAAAAAAGTGGTCGTGTTTATCATATTAAATTTAAGCCTCCTAAAGTAGAAAATATTTGTGATGAAACCGGTGAAAAATTATTACATAGGAGAGATGATCAACCAAGTGTGGTCCAGGAACGCTTAAAGACTTATATAAAGCAAACAGCTCCTTTGATTGAATATTATAAAAAGAAAAATATTTTATTTGAATTAGAAACTATGGGTTCGCCGGAAGAGGTGTTCTCTCGTATTTATGAATTAGTTAAAAAGGTTTAATTGATTTGTATTGTTGTGATTTTATTATTTAATTTGTAAAAAAAGCCATGATAAAAGTTTGTAATTATTACACGTTTTCTTAAAGAATCTGTAATTATTATATTCTTAGTGTTTCGAAATTATAAAAAAATTGATAATTTGTCATAATATGTGTATGCTTTTACAAAGGAACAAAGGTTCCTTCTATAAAGTTAAAGGGTTATTGAAAAGTTACACTCCTCTTATTGGAATTAGCATAACTCCTCTGTAAAGGAAAAATACATCATGCGGTTATACTTTAAATTATTTTTATTATCTGTAGTTTTTTGTTCTACTCAATCTGTAATGGCAGATATTCAGAGCTTAGGAATGGAAGGAGTGGCAGAGATATTAGGAGTGAAGATGGAGAAGCCACATGAAATTTTTGAGGTGGTGGACGAAAATGATGTGGAAAAAGTTAAAAGAATCCTTTTGGAAAATAAGGATGTGGTGCATGTAAAAGAGTCAAGTGGAGAAACTCCTTTGTATAGATCACGTACAGTAGAGATGGCTAAATTATTGTTAAATTATGGTGCAGTAGTAAATGAAAAAACTCCAAGTGGGAGGACTCCTCTTCATGCAGTCAGTCTTAAGGGTGACGCAAAAGTTGTAAAATTTTTATTGGATCATGGAGCGGAAGCGGATATCCACGCAAGAGTTGAAGGAATGGATGGAGGAACTCCTCTTCATGCAGTAGGAAGTGCGGAAATAGCAAAAATGTTATTAGCTTACGGAGCGAATCCTAATGCAAAAACTGTAAGTTCCCTTTCCTTTCTTGTGGGGTTTGTTCCTCTGAATTTTGCTATTTTCACTGGTAAATTTGAAATAGCTCGGGTGTTATTGGACCATGGAGCGGATGTGAATGCAATTATGGAAGATGGAAAGACTCTTCTTTATTACTTTATAAGCACTCGGGGTCAGGGTGGAAATTTTAAATATAATCAAGAGAAGGCTGTACTTTTTCTAGTGAAAAATGGTGCGAAAATGAACACAGAGACCCTAAATCAGGAAGCAACTGTTCTTGCACTTGGGGAGAAAGTTAGTAAAGGTAAACCTGGAGAAGTGTCATTAGAGTATATGGAAGTAGTCAGGCAATTGGTGAAAGATGAAGTATCTAGAAACTTATCAGAAGATGTATTGAAAGACCTGAATACCCGCATTGCTGAAGAAAGACAAAAAGGTGTTGGCGGAAGTGGCGGCAGTTGCCCCAAAAGCTTTGAATAAAACAGATAGTAATTAAAGAAAAAAATTAAGCGGCGTTTAGTAATTCTTCGTCTTCCGATATTGAAACAACTTCTTTTAATGGTTTTATAGTTTGTATAATTTTGTTCAGGTATTTTCGGTGAACAAAAGAGGATTTTAATACACCCAGAAATGCTCCACATAACTGATTTGATTTGTTATGGAGAGGGATTAAACTGACATGTTTTGGTAATTTGGAATACCCCCACTCTTTAAAGCATTCTTCATGTTGATTATTACTTACAATGGTTCCATGGTGGGGAGTGTTGGAGAGCACCAGCATTCTGAAAAGTGAAGGTTCTTTGACATCAATGGGTTTTGAGGTTTCTTTTATGGATTTAGTCCATCTCAATGATGTAAACTTTTGATTTTTAAAAGATAAAACAACGGCGGATGAGAAATACTTTTTTGTTTTGGAAAAAATCTGATTATAAACTTTTTCTGAATCCTGGCCAGAATTTTTTTTATTAAAAAGATTGCTAATATTTCCTAAAATGGTTGTATTATTTGCAGTGTTCTTCAATGACTCATCTTCTGTTAATTTTTCAACATCTTCCATGTCCTCCATGTTCTGAACATCTTCCATGTCCTCCATGTTCTGAACATCTTCAACATCTTCCATTGTGTAGTTTACGGTGTCTTGTGTTTTTTCCTGATCGGAAAATTTTTGTATTTTATTCCAACAGAATTCCAATATTTTAGGAGAGGTGAGTAGAGGGACACAGGTGTTATTATTTATCTTCGGTGGTTCTACACAGCCAATAAATATTTTACCTTCCCAGCTATATAGAGGGACAATTGTTTTATTCCATTCCATGGAATCTTTTATAGTATCCCATAGACTTGAATTCATAGGATTGGTATGAAGAAAAGAATCTTTTAAATAGGGAATAGAGTAATGCGTGACGGCCCAGTTCATGTACTTATTTAAGGGTATCTTTTTATGCTTTAATGCCCATAAAGTGAGTGACTGATCCTGACAGTTGGATTCCCACTTACTGTATTCTTCATTAGTGACATTTAAAGCTTTTTTCCATTCTTTTTCTGTTTTCATACTTTAGTTATATTCGGATATATGAAAATGTTTCTTGAATATGATTTATTCTTATTATACGAAAAAATTATTGAAATTTGTTATGAGTAAAAAGTCTTTGAAATATAATGAAAGGTTACTTTTATGGATGTTTTGTTAAGTAAAAACAGAGTATATTTAGATTATAACGCTACAACTCCACCACTGGCGCTATTGTCGGAGCAATGGAAAAATTGGCTCCCTGTATGGGGGAATCCCAGTTCTGTTCATCAAGACGGACAACCTGCTAAAAATCTGTTATTGAGTTCCAAGAATTATCTATCTGATTTTTTGGGCTGTAATCCATTGGAACTTATTGCCTGTAGTGGAGGTAGTGAAGCAAATAACCACGCCATTAAGGGTTTATATGAAAAATATTTTTTACAGAATCCAGACAGAAACGAAATTATTGTGTCTGCTGTTGAACATCCCAGTGTATTGGCTCCTTTATCTGCCTTAAAAAACAAAGGTATGATCATTAAAACATTACCTGTATCTCGTGAAGGAGAATTGGATCTCTTGGGCTATCAATCTTTGTTAAGTGATAAGACTTTTCTGGTCACTGTCATGTACGCCAATAATGAAACCGGTCATGTATTCCCCATCCATAAGATGGTCAAGATGGCACATAAAGCAGGGGCTTTTTTCCATTGTGACGCTGTTCAGGCCCTGGGGAAAGTGGCATTTAATCTACATAATTTAGAAGTGGATACGGCTAGTTTTTCAGCACATAAATTTTATGCTTTAAAGGGTACAGGCTTACTTTATTGTAGAAAAGGACTCTTGCCTGAGAACTTGATATATGGTGGTTCTCAGGAGAGAAAAAGAAGAGCAGGAACGGAAAATGTACTGGGGATTGCCTGTTTTGGAGCGGTTGCGCAAAAAGGTCAGGAAATTTTAGAAGCTGTCCAGCGTATTAAATCACTCAGAGATGATATGGAAGATAATATTTTGGAACAGATTTCCTCTGTTCATATTGTTGGACAGAAAAGTAAACGACTGCCAAATACCTCTTGCTTATTGATCTCCGGTATCCAAAGTGAAACACTGTTAATGAATATGGATTTAAAAGGTTATTCTTTTAGTGTGGGTTCTGCTTGTCACTCCGGCAGTTTAAATCCCAGTGGGGTTTTATTGGCCATGGGTTTTGGTGAAGAGGAGGCCCGTTCAGCTGTGCGCATCAGTTTGGGATTAGGTTTATGTAAGGAACAAATTGTTCAGTTTGTTTCTGATTTGAAAGATTCTGTACAAAAAATCCGTTCTTTTTCTTAATATAAAATATTTCCTGTAAAAAACGAGTGAAATTTGGTAAAAAAGTGTGGATATGAAAACAGTAGAAAAGCAAAAAAAGCGGGTTTTGGTAGCCATGAGTGGAGGGGTGGATAGCAGTGTATCAGCCGCCTGTCTGCAGGATCAGGGTTATGAAGTGGTGGGTATGACCATGCAAGTGTGGGATTACTCCAGTCCAGAGTCGGATATTCAGGAAGGTTATGGCACTTGCTGTTCCAGTCTGGATGTGGCAGACGCCAGAGCTGTTTGTCAAAAACTTAATATTCCATTTTATGTACTGAATTGTGAAACCAAATTTAAGGAAAAGGTGATTGATAAATTTATGGATTCTTATTTACAAGGCCAGACACCAGTGCCTTGTGTGGATTGTAATACTTACTTAAAGTTTGATCTGTTGATACAGAAAATGAAAGAATTGGAATGTGATTATCTGGCAACAGGACATTATGCCAAAGTGGGTCGCACAAAAGAAGGTGTGTTGGCTATTTATAAGAGTACGGATGATTGGAAAGATCAAACTTATTTTCTGTTCACTATTCCACCGGAAGTGATTCCCTATTTATTATTTCCTGTTGGAGGAATGGATAAACAAACAGTGCGTAAGATAGCAGAAGAAAAAAGTTTGTGTGTGTCTTCCAAAAAAGATTCCACCGGACTTTGTTTTATAGGATCTGATGGATACTCTGGTTTTATTCAAAAGCAATTGCAAAAAGAAGGAAAAAAACTTCCATCTTCAGGTCCCATTAAACTCACTCCATCAGGAGAGATCCTTGGACAACATAGTGGACTTTATCAATTTACTTATGGTCAACGAAAAGGCCTGGGAGTATCCAGTGCAGCTCAAGCTCTTTATGTGATAAAGATCGATACAAAGAACAATGTTTTGTGGTTGGGAGAGGAAAAGTTTCTCTATAGTAACAAAGCTGTTATAGATAATATTCATTGGTTGGATGAAAGAAATGATGGGGAACGGCTTCAGGTTAAAATTCGTTTTCATCATGCTGGTTGTTGGACACGTGTATACAAGAGAAAAGATTTCTGTATATTGGAGTTTGAGACTCCTCAAAAAGCAGTCACTCCGGGACAAGCGGCGGTTTTATATAGAGAGAATCAACTGGTTGGCGGGGGCAGTATCTCTCATTTGTCGTAGATTCTGTTATAGAAAGAAAAGTATATGTTTTATTCCGTAAAAACTTTTGGTTGTAAAGTTAATACTTATGACAGCTCTCTTATTCAAAAACGAATGGAGGGACAAGGTTATCAGGAAAGATCTTTTAAAGAAGATTCCGTGGAACCACATACACATATTGTAAATACCTGTGCTGTCACAGAGGAGGCGGTTAAAGAAGCACAAAGATGGATTCATCGTTATCGTAAAAAAAATCCTCATGCCAGGATTTTAGTTACTGGTTGTGCCGCACAAGTGGAAACGGATCGATTTGCCAATCTGAAAGAGGTGGATTTAGTGGTGGCTAACTCCGATAAAGCCAATCTGGCAAGTATTATAAAAGACGGGAGTACAAAACAAAGAGTTTTTAAGTCTTCAATATTTAAGAGTCCTAATATTTTGGAGGCAGGAGGTCGGTTGGAAAATCATCACAGCCGGTTTTTTCTCAAAATTCAGGATGGTTGCGATAGTTTTTGTTCTTTTTGTATTATTCCCTTTGCCAGAGGAAAGAGCAGAAGTATTGCTCCTGAGGTTCTTGTGGATTCTGTAAATAAGCATCATGCTCAAGGTGTTCAGGAGGTGGTTTTAACCGGTGTGCATATTGGGGATTATCAAATGCCGGACACACAAAAAAATCAGGG
Source organism: Bdellovibrionales bacterium (assembly GCA_965226095.1). Lineage (GTDB taxonomy): Bacteria > Bdellovibrionota > Bdellovibrionia > Bdellovibrionales > UBA1609 > JANQSP01. The sequence continues at coordinate 978,085 of OZ245336.1, forward strand.
TTTGGCAGGTTTGTTAAAATTTTTACTTCTTAAAACAAAGGTACCTCGTATACGACTTTCCAGTCTGGAGCCTGTTGAACTGACAGCAGAGCTTTTAGAGCTTTATTCTTCTTCGAGAGTATGTCCTCACTTTCATGTGAGTTTACAAAGTGCCAGCACAAATATTTTAAAAAAAATGAAAAGAAAATATTGTGCAAAGGACGTTGAAAATAGTTTAGAAGAAATACATAAAAAAATTCCTTCAGTTTTTGTTGGAATGGACATTATTGCCGGCTTTGGAGAGGAGAGTCAGGAAGAGTTTGAAGAAAGTTATTTAAGATTAAAAAATTTACCATGGACTAAAATGCATGTGTTTCCTTATAGTCCAAGGCATTATACTTTTGCGAATCGTTACTATGAAACATTACCTCGCTCAGTGATCATGAAACGAGCGGCTTTACTCAGACATCTTAGTGAGAATCGTTATAAGACGGAGATTCAAAAGCAAGTGGGCAGTGTGAAGAAAGTCCTGCCCTTGAAAAATAATGCAGGAATTGGATTGAGTCGAGATTACTGGATGGTGGATTATTCAAAGTTTAACAAACATATTAATAAGGAGATAACTGTAAGGATTAATGCTATTGATGAGCAGAAAAATATTTTGCTCAGTGAAGAATATTAAACCCTTTAAAAGGTTTGGATTATGCTTTTTATTTCTAAAATTAAAAAAATATTCAGGTATTTCTCTATAACTCCTTTGGAGAGACGCATTGGATATACATTTACTGATGTTAAGTTAAAGAGGCAGGCTTTGACACATAAAAGCTGGGCAAATGAAAAAAACAATCATTTGCATAATGAGCGATTGGAGTTTTTAGGGGATGCGGTATTTGACTTATGTGTGAGTGACTTATTGATGCAGGAATACCCTCAAGCCAATGAAGGAGACTTGTCCAAGATGAGAGCTGCTCTGGTGAATACACTTGATTTGGCGGACTTGGCTTTGTCTTTATCTTTGGATAAAGAATTAAAATTGAGTGTGTCTGAGACGAAGGATAGAGGTCAGCTGAAACCTCGCCTGTTGGCTTGTGTTTTGGAGGCTTTAGTAGGAGCAGTGTATCTGGATGGAGGATATGCTCCCTGTAAAACACTGGTGAAAAAACTGGTGTGGAAGCAAATCAAAAAAGGGCCGGTCAACAGAGATTATAAAAGTATGCTCCAGGAGTTTGCGCAGAAAAAATTTCAAAAGATTCCCTTATATAACATGGTTGCAGTTAAAGGTCCTCAACATCAAAAGATGTTCATTATGGAGGTGCGAGTGGAACAGAAGGTGTTGGGACAGGGAAAAGGGAAAAGTAAAAAAGAAGCCACTCAGTTGGCCGCTCAAGAAGCTTTAAAGAAATTCAATATTGAGTTACCGAGTGGTTATTAAAATTAAAGCAAGGGCGTATCATTGAAACAGGTGTTAATTGTAGGACGGCCTAATGTTGGCAAATCTTCCTTATTTAATAAGCTAGTTCGAAAAAGAAAGTCTTTGGTCATTAACAAGCCTGGGGTGACAAGAGATATTTTAAAGGAAAAAGCGAGTTGGTGGGGTGGCGAATTTGAAGTATGGGATTCCGGAGGATGGAAAGGCCAAGATCCTGATTGGAGTTTGGCTATTGATAAAAAAGTGCAACAAGCCATTCAACAGGTTCATTGTATTTTGTTTGTTGTAGATGCCAAAGTGGGTTTAAAGAACGAAGATAAGGAAATTTTTCGTACTCTTAAGAAGAGTAAAAAACCTTTTCTTATTCTGGTCAATAAGGTGGATCAGGAGGAACAAACGGAGTTACTCTTAAGTGACTTTTATGAGTTGGGCATGGATGTTGTGACCTGTGCCTTTGAGTCGGATAGAGGTATACCTGAAGTTGTGGAATGGATTTTGAAACGACAATCAACTTCTTTAAAAGTTGAGGAACATGTTGTTCGTTTATTGGTTATAGGAAAACCAAATTCCGGGAAGAGTTCTTTATGTAATGCATTGTTAAAAAAAGACAGGATGATTGCTTCTGCAAAATCCGGCACGACAGTGGATATTGTAGAAGAATATTTTATGTACAATCGTAAAAAATACTTATTGATGGATACAGCGGGTTTAAAGCAACATAGAAAAAAAAATACAGCACAAAGGGAAAACAGCGAAAGCCTGGCTTTGTTTAAATCTGAGCAAAGCTTCAAAAATGCTGATCTGATTTGGTTATTGATAGAATCCGTGTCCGGTCCCAGTAGGCAGGATGCACGGCTTATCCATTTGTGCATGGTAGAGCATAAAGCAATGATTATAGTGGTCAGTAAATGGGATCTTATTTCTAAAACCAAGGAGGTGAGTAAAGTGGAATTTAAAAAGACAATTCAGGATCAATTTTCTTTTTATTCTCATTTACCTATTGTCTTCACTAGTGCTTTAAATTCTGTTGGCTTGAGTTTGTTGATGAAGAACTCAGAAGTGATCTATCAAAAATTAAATTATCGTATTTCCACTTCAGAACTCAACCGGTTTTTTAATCAGGTGATTCGCAAAGCACCTTCTCCCGTTTATGGAGTGGATAATGTTAAATTTTATTATTTAACACAGGTACGGCAACACCCGCCGTCTTTTATTGCTTTTGCTAATCACCCAAAAGGAGTTAAGCCGGCTTATCGTCGTTTTTTGATTCATCAGATTCAAAAAAAGTGGAACTTAAAAGGCATTCCGCTTCGTCTTTTTATAGCTCCTAAAAACAAAAAAGGCTGAAGTTAAAAAAACTTCAGCCTTTTTCTTTTATTTAAATTATCATATTACAGATGAAAGTAGTGAACATACGACAGTGATACATCTACACCCATGTTAGTTTGTGCAAAAAGATTACTGAACGGTGTAACAATATCAAGATCTACGTTTAATACCAGACCTGTGCGGCTTGCTGGAAAGTATTTCAACGTCAGATAGGGACTCAGTAAGAGTTCATGTACAGGCTTTTTAGGTTGTTTGTAATTAACTTTCAAACCTAAAGCGGGTACCAGCTTTTGCTTTCTGGTGTTTTTTATAAAGTTAAATTCCCCCCATAGCCCAGCTTCTATTTCTGTGTCTTTCAAATCCTTACTATCTTTATTCAGGTGAACATTAGGACCTATTTCAAAATATCCAAAATTATAACCTGCAACTACATCTACGTTAAAAGGGAAGTTGTCTGCTTTGCCTTGTATTTGACTCCATGGAGTGATATCAGCGCCGACTTGGACACGTAGTGCTCTTTTGCGGTAACGTTGTCTTTTCTTTCTCATACCCTCTGTTGCAGAGGCGGCTGCTTCCGCTTGGGCTGAGGGCAAACTGAGAGGCATAAGCATCACAGTGGAACAGATGATAGCTAAAAACAGGGTGATTAATTTATTCATTATTGTCCTCCTTCAAGGTTTTTGTTTCATAAGATTAGTATATTTTATATTTTTTAAGAGGTTAACATAAAATTACAGAATAGAGCATTAAAAATTAATGCCTAGTATCATACTTATATGCATCCAATCACCGAAGGGTGCAAAATTAGTTTTTTCCTCGCCTTCTTTAGTAGTGAGATCCATAGGAAGGCCTTCTTTTTGAAAGTTGACAAAGCGAAAGGTATATAAAATACCAGAGTATATTTTTTTAGAGAATAAAAATTCCAACCCACCACCAATATTCAGTCCATACCCGCTGTCTTCATAAACGCCAGATTGATCGGTTAAAGTGGCTACCATCGTGACTTTAGAGTGGCCAAAACCGAATAGCACAAATGGTTGAAGCCAGTGCATACTACGGTGAAACAATTTTCTATCAAAGAGATATTTAAAATCCAAGTTGATAGATAGAAAATCAGCTCCACCTACAAAAGGATCTCCGCCACTGGATTTTAGTGTGATGTTATGAGTACTGAGTAAGACGCCAAACTGTAGAGCAAAATATAAATTAAAGAAGTAGTTAAGGTACCCACCGTATACGGGGCCTGCTTCATAGAGTAGAGCCATATTTTGTGTGAAAAGCTGAATTCCTCCCTGTGCACCAATGGATAAGAAACGTCCAGTCTGAAAAAAATTAATACTTTTTTGTTCTTCAGCAGTATTTTCAAATTCTGAGTAGTCTACGAAAGGGTCATAAGTGCTTTCTGGTTCTTCATCATTTTGTGCTATCAACCATTGATTTGGCTTGGTTTTGAATGAGAAGTCTTCTGCCAGTGCTGGTTTCCAGCCGGAGAGTGCAAACAATAGAAAAAAGCTGTAAAAAAGTGTTTTGAATGACATTATGTGTGGGTTATCGGTTTATCTAAGACAATAAATAAAAAAAGTCTGGATATTATTTGGTAGAACAAGACATAGGGATTGTTTTGTTTTATATATTTCATCTGTAAAAATATATTACACATGTAAAAATATATTACACAGTTTTAGACACTGTTGGAAAAGGGGTAAAACTTTGAATTATTCAGATTATGGAGTGAATATTTCTGAAGCGGACAAGTTGGTTAATTGGTTAAAGAAGAGTTCTATAACCTCTTCTCAGTTATCTTCTCAGGTGGTGGAAGGTATTGGAGGTTTTAGTGCTTTATTTCGGGCCAATTTTTCAGAGATGAAGGAGCCTTGTCTGGCGGCCAGTACGGATGGTGTAGGTACAAAACTCAAATTGGCAGTGCAGTTTCAAAAATATCAAGGTGTGGGACAAGATCTGGTGGCTATGTGTGTAAATGATCTTATTTGCTCAGGTGCTACTCCTTTATTTTTTATGGATTATTATGCCTGTGCAAAATTGGAACAGAAATCTGCTCGTGAGTTTTTGGAGGGAGTAATGGAGGCTTGTAAGGAGAGTGATTGTGTTTTATTGGGTGGAGAAACTGCTGAAATGCCGGATTGCTATGCAAATAAAGATTTTGATTGTGCTGGATTTGCTTTAGGGGTGGTGGATAAGGCAAAAAGCCTAGGCGCGCATAAGGTGGAGGTGGGAGATCGTTTAATTGGAATAAACAGTTCCGGTTTTCATAGCAATGGGTTTTCTTTGTTGAGAAAAGTTTTTCAAAAAGATCTCTCACAGTGGGAAGCTCAATTGTTGAAACCGACAGCTTTATATGTTTCTTTAGCCAAAAAAATATTTCATTTACCAGAACTGAAGGCCTTGGCACATATTACGGGTGGAGGATTGGATAATATTCTAAGGATCATGCCCTCACACACGCGGGCAGAATTGAAACCCTGGAGTGTGCCGCGCCCATTTGTAGAAGTAAAAAAAAGAGCTCAGATGGATTGGTCATCTCTGTTGAAAATTTTAAATTGTGGTATTGGTTTGGTTGTGGTCGTCTCTGAAAAAAGTGATTTAAAGTACATATATCAAAGCATTAAGAATTGTGGGTTTTCTGCTATAGATTTAGGTATTGTACAAAAACAAAAAGAAAAAGCACCAATCTGGTCTCTACCTTTTGATAGGTTAACTTCTGCATGAAAAGTGTGTTGATTGTTTCTATGTGGGGACGAGGAAGTGCTCTAGCTTATCAATTAAAAAAACAAAATTATTCAGTGACCTTTGTGGATGTGTCTCCTTGTTTGTCTATTTGTAATTCTGAAACAGAAGGGCCTTTTGGTGTATTTGTTCCTGATAGTGTAAGTGATTTACATAAGAAAATTTTATGTGGTGCTTCTTATTTTCCTGTGCCACAGGGTTTTTCCTGTTTTACATCAAATGGGCCAATCGAGAGTTTCGGTAATTTAAGTTTTCTTCCGAAAAAAAAACAAAAGTTTTTGTGGGATTTAGCTCAGGAGGGAACCAATAGCTATCTTTCATTTCAAGATACGGAGTGGAATTTATGTGAGGGAGAGTATTTTTTTAGAGAAAATTCTTATGCTTATCTTAGTGAACTTCGTGAATTTTTACAGAGGACTGGTGTTAAGTGGGTTTCTATAGACTCTGTTAAACAGATGGATATTTTTATAGAAAAAAATCATGCTTATATGGAAATAGAAGGTGTGAAAGAAAAATCACTTTTAGTGTGGGCCTTAGGTGGCCTGGAAAGCCAGAAGCTTTTTCCAAAATATTTTAATTTATTATTTCCCGATTGGAACGAACCTTTATATATTTGGCGGCGGTTTTCCTTAAAATGGAATCCTGAAAAATTTCAAAGAATTCTACCTTGTTTATTGCTTGTCTTACCGAATGAAGAACAGGTAAAGTTGCAGGAAGGTATAATGAGTATTAAAAAGCATCCTTTTTCATTAGATACTGATTTATGGATTTTGTGCTCTTACCGGCAATCAGTTGAAAAAGTTTACTTATCTCATTTGATTGCTTCCACGGAGGAGAAAATAAATTCTCTTTTTCCATTTGCATCAGTTAAAATTTCTTTTGATGATAAAGGAGAACATCATAACTATTTTGTAGTTTATCAAAAAGATAGGATGAGGGAAAAATTATCTTTTAAAAAAACTTTTCCAATTTTGCATCTTAATCCAGAATCTTGTGCTAAGCTGGATTCTTATTCTCTGATGAAACATTCACTACGGATTTCTGAATTTTTGGAAAACAGATAAAGGAGAAAATATGTTAAAAAGATATGCCAGAGAGGAAATGGAAAAAATATGGACCATAGAAAGTCGATATAGATTTATGCTGGAGGTGGAAAAGGTGGTGGCGGCTGTTCAAGGAAATTTAAAGCTAATTCCAATAGAATCTGCAAAAGCTATTGAAAACAAAGGAGATTTTTCTATAGAAAATATTTTAGAAAAAGAAAAGATCACACGTCATGATGTGACAGCCTTTGTAGAGGAAGTGTCGGAGCAGGTGGGTGAACCACACGGCAATTTTGTGCATTGGGGACTAACATCTTCAGATGTGTTGGACACAGCTTTGGCTTTACAAATTCGACAGGCTTCTCAAGTATTAAAAAAATCTTTTAGTGTTTTGAAAAAGAATTTGTGTATTCAGATAAAAACTCATGCAGATACTCTGTGTGCCGGTAGGACGCATGGTATGTTGGCAGAGCCTTTAACTTTGGGTTTAAAATTATTATCTTATTTAATGGAATTGAAACGAAATGAAGATAGAGTCTTTCGAGCTATTCAGCAATGTATGGTGGGTAAACTCAGTGGAGCAGTTGGTGCCTATAGCACTTTATCACCTGTTGTGGAAAAACAAGTATGTGAAAAGTTGAATTTGACTGTGGAGCTTGTGGCGACACAGGTTGTGCCTAGGGATCGATATGCAGAGATGGTGTTGGCTTTAGCCATGACAGCCAGTGGTTTGGAGAGGTTGGCAGTGGAGATTCGTCATCTGCACAGAACGGAAGTAGGAGAGTTATCTGAGAATTTTACTTCTGGACAAACAGGGTCTTCAGCGATGCCTCATAAAAAGAATCCCATCTATTCTGAAAATATCACTGGTCTTTCTCGTCTTTTACGATCTTATGTATCACCGGTATTGGAAAACATTGTGTTATGGCATGAGAGGGATATTTCTCACTCCTCTGTGGAAAGGATTGTTTTTCCGTCTACTTTTATTTTATGTGACTTTGCTTTGAATCGAATGGCGGAAGTGGTGAAGGGATTAGATGTTAATGTAGAAAAAATGGAAGCAAATATGAAAACAGACAGTGGTGTGATTTTTTCTTCTATTTTATTAACAAAATTGGTAAAGAAAGGTTTGTCCCGTATATCTGCGTATAAACTTATTCAGGAAATTACACAGTCTTTAAAACCCGGAGAGCATTTAAAACAGAGACTTTTGAAAAATAAAGAAATAGAAAAACGTTTCAGTCCTGAAGAGTTAAATAAAATATTTTCTATTGAAGATAGAAAAAAAGAGATAGGTCTTCGTGTACGGGAAATTTTAAAGAAAGAGTTTTTGTAATTAACAAGTTTAAAACTTTAGAAAAATCAACAAATATAATTTTATAAAAACTTGATTATTCTTTGCAAGCAAATGACGAGCTTATTTGGAAATAATAGAAGCTCCTTATATAAACGGATCAATATTGAAGCTATCTGAGCTATAAACAAAATTGTAATTTTTACACAGTATGAATGTTCAGCTATGTAAACACAAGCTGATTTGATATAGTGCAGGTACTTTTTTTATTTAAAATAATCATTTCTTAAATAGGACTTAATGATGAAGCACTTATTGATACTTTTTGTTCTTATCTTTTTTGTCTCTTCTACTTTTGCATTACCTTGTGAAGATTCTTTTTCAACTGTTACAGATCCACAAGTTTTAAAATCAGAGTTGATTGATACAAATGGTGAGATTCGTCAAAAGTATGTTGGACAGGAAGGATGCATCAGATTTGCTGATGCCTATTTCAGAGGCAATATGCGTAGAGCTTTCGATAAAATGTCCTCTGTACTCTCCAAAGAGGTGTTTAAAAGGCTTGGGTGGCAGGCATTTCAAGGCACGACACAAGAGTTTAAAGACTTAAAAGATCAGATCTTAGGTGAAGCAGGTAAGCTGAGAGAGGAATACATAGGACAAGAGGTAGGCTATCCTAAGTTTGCCGATATCCACACTGGTGGTGAGATGCAAAAAGCCTTTATCAATGTGTCCTCTGTACTCTCCAAAGAGGTGTTTAAAAGGCTTGGGTGGCAGGCATTTCAAGGCACGACACAAGAGTTTAAAGACTTAAAAGATCAGATCTTAGATGAAAAAGATGAGCTGAAAAAAGAATACATAGGACAGGAAGAAGGCTATCCTAAGTTTGCTGATACCCACACTGGTGGTGAGATGCAAAAAGCCTTTATCAATGTGTCCTCTGTACTCTCCAAAGAGGTGTTTAAAAGGCTTGGGTGGCAGGCATTTCAAGGCACGACACAAGAGTTTAAAGACTTAAAAGATCAGATCTTAGGTGAAGCAGGTAAGCTGAGAGAGGAATACATAGGACAAGAGGTAGGCTATCCTAAGTTTGCCGATATCCACACTGGTGGTGAGATGCAAAAAGCCTTTATCAATGTGTCCTCTGTACTCTCTAAAGAGGTGTTTAAAAGGCTTGGGTGGCAGCAGTTTCAAGGCACGACAAAAGAGTTTAAAGACTTAAAAGATCAGATCTTAGATGAAACAGGTGAGCTGAAAAAAGAATACATAGGACAGGAAGAAGGCTATCCTAAGTTTGCCGATACCCACACTGGTGGTGAGATGCAAAAAGCCTTTAAAAATGTGTCCTCTGTACTCTCCAAAGAGGTGTTTAAAAGGCTTGGGTGGCAGCAGTTTCATAGGCACGACACAAGAGTTTAAAGACTTAAAAGATCAGATCTTAGATGAAGCAGGTAAGCTGAGAGAGGAATACATAGGACAGGAAGAAGGCTATCCTAAGTTTGCCGATATCCACACTGGTGGTGAAATGAAAAAAGCCTTTATCAATGTGTCCTCTGTACTCTCCAAAGAGGTGTTTAAAAGGCTTGGGTGGCAGCAGTTTCAAGGCACGACAAAAGAGTTTAAAGACTTAAAAGATAAGATCTTAGATGAAACAGGTGAGTTAAAAAAAGAATACATAGGACAAGAAGAAGGCTATCCACGGTTTGCCGATATCCACACTGGTGGTGAGATGCAAAAAGCCTTTATCAATGTGTCCTCTGTACTCTCCAAAGAGGTGTTTAAAAGGCTTGGGTGGCAGCAGTTTCAAGGCACAACACAAGAGTTTAAAGACTTAAAAGATAAGATCTTAGATGAAACAGGTGAGTTAAAAAAGGAATACATAGGACAGGAAGAAGGCTATCCTAAGTTTGCCGATATCCACACTGGTGGTGAGATGCAAAAAGCCTTTATCAATGTGTCCTCTGTACTCTCCAAAGAGGTGTTTAAAAGGCTTGGGTGGCAGGCATTTCAAGGAAACACTAATCAGTTTCGTGCATTGATAACATACTTTAGAACTCATCAGTTTGAAGATTATCAAGGTGTAGAAGGCCAAAGACAAATTGCTGAGCTTATCTTTGAAAACAATCTTCTAAGAACCTATAGGAATGTATCCACTTTAAGAGAATATCTATTTATCAACAAAGATGTGTTTAAAGACTTGAGAGAATCCGGCTGGTCCAGAACCTTAAGGTAATTATTTTAAATCTCTATAAATGTCTTCAAAACTTTTTTTAGTTAAATCATACCAAGTGATATTCTTATCCCGCTTAAACCAGGTCATCTGTTTCTTGGCCAGTCTCATAGTGCGGTGGACAATAGCTGGTGGGAGTTCTTCCATTGATAAAACCCCTTTTAAAACTTTTACACATTCCCCGTAACCTACACTGTTCATTAAGGGCCAATCTTCCAGGCCTTTGTTCATCAGATCTTTGACTTCATCCACTAGGCCTTCCTTCAGCATTTTTGTAGTTCGTGTTTGGACATTTTGAATCAATTTTTCACGAGGCAGATATAAACCTATTTTTGTTACAGGGTAAGGTAATTTTTGTTTTTTAAAATCCATTTGAATAGTGGACATGGTTTTGCCTTCAGATAAAATGAGACAAAGACTTCTAAAAATTCGATAGTGATCCTGAGAGCTGATTTTTTGAGCATAAACAGGATCCCATACTTTTAATAAAGTGTATAAATGATTTAAATCTTTCTGGTTTAAAATTTCATTAAGTAAGTACTTAATGTCTGTGCTCACTTTTTCTACCGGGTACATACCTTTTTCCAGGGCCTGAATGTAAAAACCACTTCCTCCTACAGCAATAAGAGAACGAGTGGAAAGTTGTTCTTTTAAAATTTTTAAAGCTTTTTTACGAAAAATGCCGGCTGTGCATACAAAAGGAGCTGTCCATTCATCAAAAAGAAAGAGGGGAATTTTTTTTTGTTGTTCTGTGAAATTTATTTTTTTAGCAGATCCGATATTTAATTCTTTAAACATTTGGATGCTGTCACAATTGATGAGACCGGCCTGCCACTTTTCCGCCAGATAAAAAGCCAGATCTGTTTTTCCAACGGCAGTGGGGCCAATAAGGATCAAGAATTTATGGTAGTTATCAGATGCTTTCATTGAAGAGGAAGTATTAAACCCTTCGGCCAAAGTCTTTTTCCAGACGGGAGAGAGGATATTCCACAAAAACCGGACGCCCATGAGGACAAAAACTGGACAAAGGGAATTCATCCATTTGATTAAGTAAACCTTGCATCTCTTTAATACTTAAGGCTTTTCCAGCTCGAATAGCTGAGTGGCAAGCCATGGAAGCGCAGAGATCAGCGACTTTTTTTTCCAAAGCGAATCCGCCGCCTTTTGATTTAATTTCTTCTCCCAATTGCATCAATGATTTTTGCAAAGCCAGATCTTTGAGCAGACAAGGTGCTGCGTGAATCACCAGGCTGGATGGTCCGGAACATTCCAACTTTAATCCCAACTTGTTTAAATCTGATTGGATGGAGAGCAATGCTTCCACTGTGGATTCCTCCATATCCAGACAAAGTGGGATTAAACGATTTTGAATATCTCCTTTTCCTTTATTCCAAATCAACATGAGATGTTCATATAAAATACGCTCATGGGCGGCATGTTGATCAATAAAAATAATTTTATTTTCTGATTGAGTCAGAATATAAGTCAGGTGAGCCTGACAAAGAACATATAGTGAAGACCAATACCCTCCTGATTCATTTGTCGAAATATCTGTTAATAATTCCGGAGTGGTTGTTACATTTTCTACATGTGATGTTTCTGTATTTATTGATTCACTTCCTGCTGTGGCGTTTGTCGGATTGAGATCCTTTATGGCAGAACTCATTAATCCTTTTTGATAGTTTTTATTTTCATAGTTATTAGAAGAAAAATGTTTTTTATGGAATTGATTGGTTTTTTTAATTGGAAAGCTTAATTCCTCTTCTTTAGGTTTTACAAATGCTTGAGAATCTATATTATTCTCTGTGGAGCTTCTAGCCTTTACCCAAGGAGCTTTTTCCAATAGAGCTCTTAAGCTATGATGAACAGCTCGAAAAATTGTTGAGTGATTTTTAAAACGCACTCTGGATTTGGAGGGATGTATATTAACATCCAGATCCTCTGATGGACAACTGATGTTTAACGCAACAATAGGGTATTCACCATGCATCAGCAAACCTCTGTAAGCGGCCATCACTGCTGAGTAAAGAGTGCTGTCTTCCACCCATCTGTTGTTTACAAAAAACCACATCATCCGTTTGGTGGAAAGCGTTTCATTAGGAGCGGATACCACCGCCTCTATATATACATTCATATACTTGGTTTTGGTGTGGAAGGTGTGTTTTAAGCCTAAGACAACTTGTACTCGGTATTCCTGATTATCTGTTTTGGGCCAGTAAAATAAAAGTTTATTGTTATGTAAAATACGGAATTCCACTTGTGGCTTAAAAAGAGCCAATGCCTTTAAGGTGTTTTTAATCAAGTTGGTTTCTGAAGCTTCTGATTTTAAGAATTTCATACGAGCAGGGATGTTTTTAAATAAGTCTTCAACAATGACAGAAGTGCCGTTCATGGCTCCTATTTCTTCTGGTTTTTGTTTTTTACCAAAAGCACTTTTTAATCGATTGGCCTGATCTTGACTGGAAGGTTTGGAAATTAAGGTTAAATTACTGACTTCTGCAATACTGGCCAGAGCCTCTCCTCGAAAACCATAACTGTGAATGTTCCATAAGTCTTCTATGGATTCCAGTTTACTTGTACTGTGAGGGGAAAGAGCCAGATCCAACTCTTGTGATTGGATGCCACAACCATTGTCTTTTATGTGGACAAAGCGTCCAGCTGATGAAAAATGAATTTCAATTTTATCCGCACCTGAATCCAGTGCATTTTCCACAAGTTCTTTAACCATATTAGCCGGACGCTCCACCACCTCTCCAGCGGCGATTTGGTTAATAATATTTTGAGGTAATTTTTTTATTATTTTTTGCATTATAATTCCTTTCATGTAGCTATTAAATGGCTACAACAATTCCTCCACCTACACCCGGGATTGTCTTATACTCCACAAAATCTTGTTGTAATTTAACTTCCAATAAAAAATGAAAACGTTCATGGATACGAATAATAAAGGAGCTCACACCTATTACTCCAATGGCCAGGTGATGAAGATAAGGATCCTCCGGAGCCAGAGCTTGCTTCCATTTAAATACAACTCCTCCTCCCAGTTGAAATAAAAAATGAGAACTCTCTATGAGGGCTATGTTAAGTAAAATATTCCCCATGATATAAAAGCCTCTGTTTTTTAGAGAAGAAGCAATAACAGGAGCTTGTGGGGAAAAACCGAGACTAATATGAGTACCAAAAGCTGATAGAGGAAAGTCCGGATAGTTTAATTTGAGATTAAAAAACCAAATGCTTCTTGTCTTGTTAAAATTCTGATTTTTTATCCAGAAGTGATCTGTTACTAAACCCAGAAGAATGAGCTTGGAAATAGGAGTGTCGCTGAAATTTATTTCTTTTTCCGGTTCTCTGTTAAATTGTAGATCTTCCAGTCGAGACAGATTCTTTTTTACTGAGTTAAAGTTAGGATTCATTTTATGTGTGGAGCCGGAGCGTATATATCGTGGTACCACATCAATTTCTGAAATATAGGCTTTCATTTTTTTTGGTTTGTTAATATAGATATGATAAAAAGTACCAAAGCCTGAATTAGGACGGTGTATTTTTTTTGAAATAGTGACCAGGCTTCCTGAAGGTATTCGTATAATTTGAACAGAATCAAAATCCGGACGGGTGTAGACAATGGCGTCTTGTTGAATGACATAAGCTTTTTGCAGATGCTTAGGCAATATTTTATTTTTTTTGGCAAGGGCGGGGAAGCAAGAGAATAAAACTATTAAGATAAAAATACCTTGTCGTGTTGTCATGCTCTACACACCTGTTGAGCCAAACCCGTCAGCTCCTCTTTCTGTTTTTCCCAATTCTTCACAAAGTGCCCATTCCGCTTGAAATACAGGACATAAAACCACTTGGGCAATTCTTTGCTGATCTTCAATCACTAAATTGTTGTGGGAAAAGTTGATCACAGGGATTTTCAGTTCCCCTCTATAGTCTGCATCTATCGTGCCAGGTGTGTTAGGCATGGAGAGCCCTTTTTTTAAACTTAAGCCGCTTCTGGGACGAACCTGTAATTCAAAACCTGGTGGTATTTCAAAGCTGAGACCGGTGGGAATAAGAATTCTTTCCATGGGTTTGATAGTTAAAGGTTGATCCAATCTGGCTCTGATATCAAAACCGCTGGCTAGTGGGCTTGCATAGCTGGGGAGCTCACCTTTAAAATGAGAATATTTTTTAATTTTTACATTAATTTTTTGAATTTTTTCCTTTGTTTCTGAATCATTCATTTTTATAAAACCTTTTGTTATCATTCCTTTTCTCTGTGTTTTTAGTTTTATGCCTAAAAAAATCAGACTGTAAAGTAAAAAATAATTGGCTCTAAAATATTACTTAGGTTGTCATTTTTTGCTAAAAATACTCTATTTTTGTATTTATTTGTTGAATAAGAGCTATATGTGCAATTAAATTAAAAAAAATGAAAAATCTGCCGATAGATTTAATTATGAAATTTTTGATTCCGGTCTTAGTCTTTTCTTTTATATCTGTTTCTTATGGAAAGAGATTCTCCACCAGTTATGTCAGTTTTGATCTTTTAAATAACTGGCATTGTTATCCTGAAGGTACGGAATGGATTTGTTCCAATAAGCTTAATCGTAAAAAAGTTTCCGAAGCTGTTATTATTTTGACAGCCAAAGAGAAAGGCCCTGCGGATAATCTGGCTCAATATTTAAAGCACTTAAAGGCTCCTCGTAAGGTTTCAGATAAAAAAGGAAGTAAAGTTAAATCCAAAATTTTTCATACAAAACAAAGGCAAATCAACAGTCACCAGTGGGTGGATGCTTTTCATCAAGGTTCAGAAGTTCCCTCTTATTATACTCGCTATCTGATCACCACTAAAGATAAAATGGCCGTGTTGGTGACTTACAGTGCTCATAAAGATCATTATCAGAAATATGCTTCTGATTTTGCTAAATCCATTAGCAGTTTAAGGCTACATAGTACTGGACAGTTCAGTGGTATGGGTGGAAAAAATAAAAAAATGGGCGCAGGATCCTTCCAGGATTATCTGGAGGGGATGATTGATTCGGGAGATGAGTTGGCTGGTGACGGAGAAGGTGAAGATTCAGGTGGTGATCTGAGTGACTTGTTAAGTGACCCTATGGTTTTGGGTGGAGCTTTGGGTGGAGCTGGTTTATTATCTTACTTACTTTTTAAGAGAAGACGAAGAGGTGGTGGAGGTTCTTTACCTGATAGGGATGGAGATGATAGAAGCTCTCGTCGTCGAAGAAGTTCTGAACGTCGTCCCCGTCGTCGTTAAATTTATAAAAAATGATTATCTATTAAGCCTGCTCTGGCTGTTATAATACGTATCACTTCTCCAGCAGTTTCCTCTAGAGCTCGATCTGTGACATTGACCACTGGCCATCGGTGTTTTTCAAAAACATCCAGTGAATAATTCATTTCCTGTAGTATGTGTTTTTTATCTGCATATTCCCTATTAAAATTCCATCCAAATTTTGTTAGTCGATTTTTTCGAATACGAATCAAATTTTCTGCATTGATAGTAAGTCCTATAATTTTTTTGCGATCCACCTCTGCTAAAGTTTTTGGAAGAGGTATGCCCAAAACCAATGGCACATTAGCCACTTTCCAACCTTTAAAGCTTAGATAAATGGATAATGGAGTTTTGCTGGTTCGGCTGAGTCCCACAAGAACAATGTCAGCTTCTTTTAATTTATCAAGGGATTTACCGTCGTCATGTCTCAGTGAAAAGTCAGTTGCTTCAATTCTTTTAAAATATTCCTCATCCACACTTCTGAGTAAGCCTGGCTTTTTTTCATCATTGCCTTTCAAAGCCTGATCAAAACAGTTGAACAGTGGACCCAATAAATCGATATATTGAATATGTTTCTGACGACAAATATCCTCTATTCCTTTTCTCATCTCCGGGAGCACCATTGTATAGATAAGGAGACTGTTTTTTATATTGGGGATTTTATTAATAATAGAAACAGCCTGATCTGTTGTTCTAATACTTTGATGGCGGACAATATTAACTTGATCCGGTTTATATTGCACCAGCACAGCTTGCACTACTCCTGAAGCAGTTTCTCCAGTGCCATCAGATAAGATATATAAAGTAAATGGAGATTTTTTCAAATAGATGTCCTTCGTTTTAATGTTTTGTTTGTGGTTCTGGTACAAATTGCACAAAAGATTCCGACCATTGTTTCTGTACTGTACTCATCGATAGGGGCTTGGGAACAAAAATACGTAAAGAAGGGAGATTTAATGAAGACCAAATTGTGTAAGCCTGGTTTAGCCAGTGTTTTGTGTAAGGTAGTTCTAATAACTGTTGACAGGGTAAAAAATGAGAACTGCCTATCAGTAAAGGAGAAGGAGTTGTCGGTGTGGAAGTTATATTTTTCTTTTTTCGATTTTTTGTGATTTGAAAATTTAAATACCAATCTATGACAGATGTCCATGAGCTGTGTTGACAGTCAGTAATCAACCAAAGTTGTGCTCCTGGTTTAAAAGCTTTGGAGGGGGAGAGAAGAGCACCAGTGTGTTGATGGATGCTTCTGTTTTTCTCTGAAAAGAATGTTTCAAAAGTAGAATCTTTTTGTAGTTGTTTTAACATCATTTTGTTTTTCCTAAATTTAACAATAACATAATCAAATATCCATATATTAGCCTATTTAGCAGAAATCAACAGATTGTGAGTAATTTCTCTCTATCTATTATGTAAGAAAAATTTTCACACTTTTAAAAAATATAAAAAATGAATGTTCATTTTCTATAAGATTTGTTATATGTCTAAAGGTTAAGGGTTTGTGTGATAGATGTAAACTATCTAATAGGAGTTGAAAAATGGTGTTTTTTAAGTTTTTAACGGTTGTTTTTTTTATGAGTTCTTTAATGTTATCTTGTGGTGATTCTAATAGGGAGGATCGCTCTCGTCCTGAAGACAGAAAAGGAAGAATGTATAAGAAAAATAAAGCCTCTGATCAGAAAGATGAAAAAGACGCTCTCAAAGGAAAAAATGTCCAAACTCAGCCTGTGCCTTCCAATAAGGAGGCAGGTGAAGAGCCTGTAGAAGAAGATTTGGCGCAGGAAGAATTACAGGAAGAATTATTAGTGGAACAACCTTTTGATTCAGATGAAGATGAAGAAGTAGTAGTGTCTGATACAGATGAAGTGGATGAGGAGTCTGCTGTGTCGGAAGAAGAATCTGATATGTCCTCTGACAAAGAAAAGGAAACAAAATCTTCAGAATCAGAAGAGGAGTTAGCAGAAGAAGAAAATGGTGAATTTTTGGAAGAAAAAGAAGCTGATGAATGGCCAGAAGCTTCTTTCATTTCAACGGAAGAAGAGAGATTCAGTATCACTCATGCTGGTGAAGAGGGTGACGGATTTGTGGTGCAATATAAATCTCAGGAGATTATTTTGGATACACCAGGAGCATGTGTACGACTAAGGGGAATTCATTTTGATGATTTAAGAATTGAAGATGGTACAGGTTTTTTTCCAGTAATCTGTGGTACAAGCTCTATATGTGAACCAGGAAACTATAATTTGATCAATGATTCTATACCCCTTATATGGGATGATTATGGTATGGAGCCTTCAGAATATAATGACAGTTCTAACTGTCAGGAGTTGTCTCTTTTAGCAGAGTGATTGTTATTTTAGTGTAAATTTTTCATATTTACTTAATATTATTCGATGTTTTACAGATAGTTGTTCATTTTTTGTAGAGTTTGTTATACATAATGTACTCGAAAACCCAGGATTCTGTTTTTCTGGTTATATATGTCAAACATAAGGAGTGTAAAATGGTGGTTTTTAAATCTTTGATATCTGTGCTTTTTCTAGCTTTATTAATGTTATCTTGTTCTTCTGAGACACAGGAACCAGCGTCACCTGCACTAGAGGAAAAACCCTTAGGAGGAAATGAAGATGTTGCTACAAATGGTGATAAATCTTCATCATTGGAAAAAGAAGATGTAACAACTAAACCTGTGGAGGAACCAGCGCAAGAAGTTGTAAGTGCTGAGCCAGTGGAAGTTGTAGAGGAAGTAGTAGAAGAAGTAGCTTCAGAGGAAGTGAGTACAGAATCTACTGAGTCAGTATCAGTAGTGGAAGCGGCAGAAGTTGTGAGTGCTGATGAGCCAGTGGAAGTTGTAGAGGAAGTAGTAGAAGAAGTAGCTTCAGAGGAAGTGAGTACAGAATCTGCTGAATCAGTAGTGGAAGTAGTAGAAGTTGTAAGTGCTGAGCCAGTGGAAGTTGTAGAGGAAGTAGTAGAAGAAGTAGCTTCAGAGGAAGTGAGTACAGAATCTGCTGAGTCAGTATCAGTAGTGGAAGCGCAAGAAGTTGTAAGTGCTGATGAGCCAGTGGAAGTTGTAGAGGAAGTAGTAGAAGAAGTAGCTTCAGAGGAAGTGAGTACAGAATCTGCTGAGTCAGTAGTGGAAGTAGTAGAAGTTGTAAGTGCTGATGAGCCAGTGGAAGTTGTAGAGGAAGTAGTAGAAGAAGTAGCTTCAGAGGAAGTGAGTACAGAATCTGCTGAGTCAGTATCAGTAGTGGAAGCGCAAGAAGTTGTAAGTGCTGAGCCAGTGGAAGTTGTAGAGGAAGTAGTAGAAGAAGTAGCTTCAGAGGAAGTGAGTACAGAATCTGCTGAATCAGTAGTGGAAGTAGTAGAAGTTGTAAGTGCTGATGAGCCAGTGGAAGTTGTAGAGGAAGTAGTAGAAGAAGTAGCTTCAGAGGAAGTGAGTACAGAATCTGCTGAATCAGTAGTGGAAGCGGCAGAAGTTGTGAGTGCTGATGAGCCAGTGGAAGTTGTAGAGGAAGTAGTAGAAGAAGTTGCGGTTGTTGAGCCAAGAGAAGAAGAAGTGAATGAAGAAATTATGGCAGAAATAGAAGCAGACCAAGTATATACTATCACTCACGTTGCTGATGAAATTAATGCATCCGATCATTTTGTAGTGAAATATAAATCCCGTAAGGTGGCTGATTTGTATGCGCCTGGTACCTGTGTAGAGTTAAAAGGATCACAATTTCAGGATTTAAGAATTGAAGATGGTACAGATTTTATGTCAGCGATCTGTGGTTCAGATGATTCTGTATGTGAGCCCGGTAATTATGAGTTAGTCAATGATTCTATCGTATTGTTTGGAGTAAGTGTATACGATAATTATGTGATGGAACCTGCAGAATACAACCCTGGTGTTGGATATGAATGTATTCCTTTATATGTGGATGAAGAAAATAGCGAATCTGTAGAGCAATAAATTTAGTTATTTATGGCTGTAGCTTTTTTGGCAATAGGATCCAAAATACCATTGATAAAACTATGAGAACAATCGCTCCCATAGAGTTTGGCTATTTCCAAGGCCTCGTTGATACAGACTTTTACAGGTACTTTTGGTTCATAATAAAGCATTTCATAGATGGCAAGTCTCATAATATTCAGATCCATTAAAGGCATTCTGTTCAAATCCCAGGAGTGACTGGTTTGCTGTATCAGTTGATCAATTTCTGTTTTTTTATTTTTTATACCCTCTATGAGCTGTATAATGTGATGAATAGTTTTAGAATCCAAAACCTCACCTGTTTTGTTTTTTTTTAAATATTTAGAAGGTTCTGTATGAAATTCCTGTGAAAAAAGTATTTTTAAAACTTCTTCTCTGATTTTTCGTTCTTGTTTCATATTGTTTTCATAGCATTTTGATAGGAATGCGTTCAATATATTTCATCTTTAAATTGTTGGGTTTTATAAATGAATATCCAGGCCAAATTGGAAAATGGGTGAAAAATAAAACTCTGGCTCCAGTCGTGTACGCAATCCCCACTGTATATAAAGTCGATAGCTTTTATGTTTAGCTCCAATAATATGAGTGAATAAAAGCCGTGTATCCAATGGCAATGGCCAGAGATTGTAGGAATCGGGGGGAGGAATAAGAAAAGAAGTACCTACCAGAAGATCCACATAAAAGGTTCTTAAATCTTTGGCAGGTGGGTATCTGAGTCCAATCAATGGTGTTAGTCGATGCGATTGTCCTTCTTCATAAAAAAAACCATGTTCATATTGAACAGAAAAAATAACAGGAAGACGCCATGTTCCCCATTTTTCCCGGCGATAATTTAAATATATAAAGAGAGGATACTTTGCGATTTGAAAAGGATAGATGGATTTTATTGGACTGAGTCCACCTCCAATATCCAAAAAATGACGTAAAGGCCGTTTTCTTTCTTTAAAATATTTAGCGGCTTCTGAATAATATTTTTTACTGTTGTTGGTGATTTTTTTCACATTCTGCTGGTTTAATGTGAGGAAGAGGTTTGTAGTATCTTTGTTTTTTATATAACCGTCATCTGAGTGGGCGAAAGATAAAGGGACAATTAAAGTAGTAAAGAGTATGATTTTTAAATAATCATTTATTGAAAGCATATGGCTTCCCCTTTAGCTGTTCCAATCAATTCTTCTTCCCTCATGGCCCATTGTCCTTTTAGAATGACTCCGACCGGCCATCCCATGCAAGGTTTGTTTTCAAAAGGGGACCATTTACATTTGGATTGAAGCCATTGTTTACTGATTTTTTTTTGTTTTTTTAAATCAATTAAAGTTAAGTTCGCTTTAAAACCCTGTTGGATTAATCCTTGGTTTTTAATGCCATAATAACGATGTGGATTAACGGCTAATAGTTCAGTGAGTTTTTTTAAACTCAATCGCTTATTATTTACGTGATTGAGCATAATGGGTAACATGGTTTGCGTGCCAGGCATACCTGAGGGGGAATGTGGGTAAGCTTGTTGTTTAGCTTCCAGAGGGTGGGGGGCGTGATCCGATCCTAGCATGGTAACGACACCCTCATTAAGACCTTTCCATAGAGCTTCCTGATGTGTTGTGTCCCGTATGGGAGGATTCATTTGCGCTAAGGTTCCCAGTTTATCATAACATTCAGGAGCTGAAAGGCTTAAGTGTTGTGGTGTGACTTCTACGGTGGCATTTTGTTGGTGCTGGGAAAGATAGTGCATTTCCTCTTTTGTGGTGACATGTAAAATATGTACTTGTTTGTTGTATTTTTTGGCGAGACTGACAATTTTTTCCGTAGACAACAAAGCACACTGGGGATCTCTCCATTCATTATGTTTGTGTACATCTCCTTTAGCCGTTTCACGAATGGATTGTCTATCTCTCAACCTTTGTTCATCTTCACTGTGCACAGCCAGTTTTCTGGAAGTTTTTTGTAGAATGGCTTCTAAATCAGAAGTATGATTCACCAGAAGAGAGCCGGTAGAGCTCCCCATAAATATCTTAATACCGGGACAAACAGGGCTTTTTTCAAGCTCAGGTAAAGTGGCAATATTGGTAGGACTGGCTCCAATAAAAAAAGCAAAATCGCACCAGGAGTGGTCAGTGGCTTTTTGTATTTTGTAGTCTAAAGCTTTTCGATTAGTTGTTGGAGGACGGGTATTGGGCATCTCAAAAAAACCGGTGATTCCTCCCATCAAAGCGGATCGACTCCCGGATTCAATATCTTCAGCCTCTTCCATACCTGGTTCTCTAAAATGCACCTGTGTATCTATCAAACCAGGTAAGATATGCAAACCATTCGCCTTAAATACATTGTCAGCACTTGCAGAAGCCAAAGAAGTGTTGATTGCGGTAATTTGGCCATCAAATAAACCGATATCCATCTGTTCTTCCACCAATTGAAAAGGATCCTTGGGGTGAGAGAGCAGACATTGAGCACCTTTTATTAAGATATCAAAATGCTGAGCCATACTTGTTTTCCTTTTCAATGTGAAACAGGGGGTATTTTTCAGAAAGTATATTTATTTCTTAGCATAAAATAGTAAAAATTCATCTTATTGAAAATATTTTTCAGCAAAATTCAATAATTACAGAGAAAAGGACAACTTTTAGTTCCAGTGTTTGAAATGTAGGTAGCAAAACTGTCTCATTTTGATATGTTTTTGCTTTATTCGATCGAGTGGATAAATAATATTCAATTATATCAGTAGTTTATAAGGTTATACCTTTGATTTGCAAGGTAATAAGTAGAAATAAAAAAAACAGGAGGGTAAGAAAATGAAAAGAAATCTTTTAAACTGTAAAGTTTGTGGCTCTAAACTAAAAAAATCCGGTCAAACAGTGTTTTGTCAGTGTGGATGGCATGCATCACTCAATAATAAGGTACTCGTTCAGCGAGACAAAAAAGTAATTAAAGGCATTGTCGTAGCTAGTGTTGCTTTGATGCTTAGTGTTGCTTATCTTGGTTATTGGGGCTCTTCTTCATTGAGTATTATTCCTTTAAAAGTGGCACAATGGACCAACTCTTTGGATCAATCTTCTTTTGCAGAGTTAAAAAATATTTGTATGCATTTGAAAAAGTATGATTGTGTTGAAGACGTTTATACTTCCTTTTACAGATCTTCCGATGACTTACAGGCTTTAAGTGAATTGGGTCATTTTCAATACCGCAGAAAGGATTTTCATTCAGCTGCTCAAACTTACCAGGTGTATTTTAAAAATCAAGGTAGAGATGTAACAGCCGCTTATAACTTTGCTCGTCTTTTGGAGAAATCCAACAATCAGGCAGACGCTGAAAGATACTATAAGTTTGCTTTGATGTCTCGTCCAGGTGTTGTTCAAATAACTGTTATGCGTGCTTACATTGATTTGCTGGTAAAGACAGGACAAATACAAAAAGCCAAAAGAGAATTATTTGAATTCAGACCACTTTCAAAAAGAGCTGGAGCTTTGGTTCAGCAAGAATATAGTCGTTGGCAAAAACAAGTGAATGGATAATTATCTAACCCCCTAATTAGTTATCCTCTGTTTAAGTCCTTCCCATAATGGGGAGGACTTTTTTTTTGCAAAAGGTCTGGTTTTTTTTAAATTTCATAAGTTTTTAATGGAATATTCTTTGCAGGATTTCCATCTTATGAGAAACTTTTTAAAGGGTGTGTGAAACTATTGAAAATAGGAGAGAAAAATGTGTTCCGGATTTATTAAAATTATTTTGTTATCTATGTTGTTTCTTGTTTGTGGCTGTGGTGATAGTACCGGACAGTTTGATTCGGAAGTGGAGTTTGCGCATTTAAGCGCGGAATCTCGTAAAGGGCAGGAGTTTTATTTCAGCAATGATTTTAAAAATTTAGCCAATCAATCTGTTTATCTTCATATCATAACCAGTGTTGGTCAGTCTTTTACTCTACCTCCGGCACAATATGGCAGTGTACAGGTGTCCAATACTATTATTGAAGGATTTCGTATGGATTCAGGTTGTGTCAAAGTATTGGAAAGAGATTTTCCAGTAACGATCAGTATTTGTGATTCAGCGGAGTGTTCTGCTATTAAAAATGTTGTGGATATCCATACTCCTGGTCACTATAATATCAGTGGAGTGGGTGGTTTGGTTATTCCTGAAATATATCCGGAATCCCCTTGTTCAGAAAATCTGATTCAACATATGGAGAACACCGGCGAATACACTCAATTATAGTTCATACTTGCAAGTTTTGTTAAAGCATGTACATCATTGAATCGAATATACTGAACTATATTTTAAGAATGTAAAAACTCAAGAATCTGTCCTACAAAAGTTTTTGGAGAAAAAGCTGTTTTTTGTCAAATGAACGACAGTGATACTTTTTTTTGCTCTAGTCAGAGCAACATATATCAGTCGGTTCATTTCATTGCTAAGTTCCTCATTATTCCATTCCAGTATTTGTTGATGATATTGTGATTTTATTCTTTTATCCGCTTGTTTTGTACGGATACTTACAGCCCATTTTCCACTCTCTCTATGGGCAGTAAAGAAATCTGTCGTTCCATGACCACTTTTGGCAGAGGGAGGAAAATCATCCAGTAAAATAACATGTTCAAACTCCAAACCTTTGGATTGATGAATAGTCATTAACTGCAGACTGGAAGACTCTGTGACAGGAAGGGCGCTGGGTGAATCAGATCGTTGACTTTGGCTGGGCTGGCTTGGTTGAAAATCCAAAAATTTGTTTATAAAATTCAAAAGACTGGAAGAGCCTTTGAGTTCATAATCTCTTAGATAATAAATCATCTTCCATAGATTAGCTTCTCTCAGGCCGGTGGGATCTTCATAATGGGCTAAGTCCAATATTCCCAGGGATTCCAGAGCATTTTGAAAAGTATAAACAACACCTTCAGATTTACTTTGCTTTAAGAAATTTATTAACTGATGAAGAATATTGTTTTCTATTTTGTGGCAAAAAGACCATAAGGATGTTTTTTCGTCTTTTTTATTCATCCAATCCATGAGTGTGTGATCAGGTATTCGACAATAGGGAGTTCTAAGCAGTCCAATAAGGTTTTCATCATTATGCGGGTTGAGTAAAAATTTTAACAAAAACACAGCATCTTTTATTTCTCGTTTATGTTTAAAATTACCGGAGGAGTGGAGTTGCACCGGCCACTGTTCTTTTTTTAAATATTGCGCCCATTCAATTAGAGTTTTGTTTTTTTTGCTTAAGATGACAATGTTTTTTGTTTCCGCCCCAGTGGATAATAGTTGTTTTATTCTCTGGTTTGTTTCCTGTTTAATATGATCTGTGTGGGGAATAAATTTAATATATTCTTTCAGTGGTGAAGAATTTTCCTTTTTTGAATGCATAGGTTCAAATATTTTTGCAAAAGCTGGGTTGCGAGGGAAAAATTTGTTAAAGAAATCAATCAGTTCAGGAGATGAGCGATAGTTGTGATTCAGTTGTTTAGATTTCCTCCGGGCTTTTTTTAAAAAAACAGAAGAATTGGCACCTCGAAAATAATAAATGCTTTGTTGAGGGTCTCCAACAATAAACACTTGGCTGTTTTTTGTTAAATGATTCAATATTTCATCTTGTGTATGACTGGTATCCTGGTATTCATCCAAGAACCAAAAATCTGCAATGGAGTGTTTCATTGCTTGTTTTTTTAAAACTTCCAGAGTCATCAATTCCAAATCATTAAAGGTAACTCGAGCTAGTTTTTTCTTTTTTTGTGTCAATGAATGCAAAACTGTGTTTGCCAGGTTTTTCAGTTCAGTGGATACAGAGACAAATTCAGAAAGCAAATGTTTTTCGTCTTGAAGTAAGTTCAGTTCTTCTTGCTTCTTATTTGTTTTTTGTTTTAGTTGTATTTTTTTTTGAAGAGCTTCTTGTAGTTCATCCATTGTAGCTGAGTGGGAAGTGGGGCTGTATTGATTGTGTTTCAGATAATCCAATATAAGAGATCGAATCTCATAAAAATGATAATGTTTTAATAGATCAACTCCCAGTTGGTTTCTTAGAAGTTGTTTTTTAAGAACAGTATCAAACAAATGATAAGATTCCTGCTCATCCATAATTTCAAAACCCGGACTGAGCTGAATATGGTGGCCATGGAGTTGTAAAAAGTTATGGAAAACCCCATGCAGAGTGGAAATTTGCAGGAGTGGTGAATAACTGATGTAATGGATAAGCTCTTTATCTTTTAATTCAATAGCTTGAATCATCAACCGTTCTTTTAATTCTCGGGTGGCTTTACGGGTAAAGGTGCTGATCACTATTTTGGGAAAGTGCTTATTTTGTTCACGGTAATTTTCAACAGATTGTAAAAATTTGTTAATTAGTGCAGTGGTTTTTCCACAGCCGGCACTGGCTTTTATAACTTCCAATGTTTTATTAAAATTTAATTCAGGTGGGAAGCTCTGCATATTTTGTTCCATCGGCAGGTTAAACAATCACTTTTTTTAAATGGCTTTGGTGTAAAATGACCGGTTTTGATTTCGGTTATCAGTGCATTCATCTTTATATTTATTTCATCTAAGATTTGTTGTTTTTTGTCTTTTGGTATTAGAGAACGACTGCGAGAACTATTGAATAATTGGATATTTTGTGGAGTTTTTTCAGCATAGCCGGCCCAGCTAAAGTCTTTGTAGCTTAAATAAAGAGCTTGTTCAACAATGTGGGGTGGTAAGTTGGTTAAACCCAGTTCCACAGCCTGCATATAAAGTCCCAATTGAAAATTATTTTGTTGGTTCCAACCAGTCACTGCTCCTCCGGTGGGGAGAGTTTTTTTATAGTCAATAATAAAATAAGTGTTTTTGTCTGTGTCCATGTCTATACGGTCAACAATGCCTTTAATTGAAATATCTCCTTGTTTATCCAAACAAGCTTTTTCCATATTCCAAAAACAATCATACTTAAATTCAAGTGCAATTGGTTTTAAGTGTTTAAATATACTGTTTAATTTTTTTTCATTTTTCAAAAACAACTTTGCTTTTTCCAATAGATAATTTTTTTCTTTTTCCAACATTAGAGGATGAATTGTTTTTATATACTTGGTATGTTTATCTTGCTTTAAAACATTTTCAATTTTTTGTTGAAGATCTTTATCAGAAGGATTGGGATTTTGTGGTAAAAGTGTTTTAATTTTTTCAAATAATTCATGCATAAAAACTCCTTTTTTAGCAAAATCAATATCTACATCTTTTTCTGGCCCACTCCATAAATTAAACAACTTTTCACTGGCGAATATAAAAGGACATTTAGCATATCTATCCAAAGAAGAAGCAGATAGTTTTTTTATTTGCCCTAATTCATTTTGATCTTTTGTAAAAAAAGTTTTTATAGATTGTAGCCCTTTATCTTCTGCAATACTTTGTTCAATGAGCTGGATGCGGGATTCGCTGATATTTCTTTTAGAGAGGATATCTTTAACATTCTGTTTTTGTTGTTGTTTATCCCATAAAGTGTGTTCAGGTTGATGGAAAAACTGCAGATTTTTATTGCTATGTTTTTGAGCCTGTTCCAACCAGAGAGCAGAAGGGTTGAAGGGCTCACCATGAAAATCAGAAGCAGAAAAAGACAATATTAAATTTTTATGTCCTTGCTGTATGAATTGAATAATATTTTGTTCCAATTTATCACTGGCTTGTGTTTTGATAATAAAACCAAGATCTTCATTGATAAGATCTACCTCCATGGAAGAAATGAAATGATGTTTATCTGTTTTTAGACTTTGTTCGCTAAGACCGGCCAAATAGATAAAATCGGCTTCTACCCAAGCCAAAGCATTAGTGCTTAGGCAATGAATTCCTTCCTGTTTTTCATTGGTTATTGGATATTCTTGCTGTCTTAAATGAGAGCTTAGTAAAGTGAGCCAGGATTCAAAAGGTAATTGAATATTTTGTAAAGTATTAAGTTGGAGTAATTCTGCATTTATTTTTTGTAAAATAGTTGGGTTTGTGTTTGGCAGTAATTTTTTAGCCCAGTTTGTAAACACTGTGGAATCTGCTAATAGGTATTTATCTCTGAGCCATTCTTTGTTGAATAAATAGGGAGGTACATCGTCAATGTGTTTTGTGTGCAGGTAATTAGCTTGAAATCGCATAGGTGAATAATCAGAGTGAGTGTTATCACTATAAAAAATAGTTTCCAGATTTTCATATTCAATAACCCCTAAATGTGTCCACATGTTAGCCAGCCATAGTTGAATGGCAGGAAAGGAAATCAAGGATGTAGTTTCTGATTTTTTAAAAGGTATGTTTTCCATCAAAAGATGGCTTTTCAGGCAAGGCCAGTAATCTTCAATATTAGGCGCTAAAATACTCACCTGAGAGGGTTTTAATGTTTTTAAAGCTTTTTTTACTTGTGCGGTTATATCTTTTACTTCAGCCAGCATGGAAGAAAATTTTTTAACAGATATCAAGGGAACTTTGGGAGGAGGTAATTCTATCTTGGGTGTTTTTAATAGAGAACGATAAGGAATAAAAGAACATTGCCAGGCCTTGTCTTTATAGGAAAGGGGAATAAGAGTAGTGACTTGATTGTTTGTGGCCAATTGAGAAATGAGTTCTGATTCTATGGGGTTGATGTCAGAGCCAATATCAAATATCAACTCTTCCCACTGTGGGAGGTGGATATTTTTGTCCAACAAATAAGTATCCACCCATGAAGTTTCAATAATTTTCTTTTCTATTAAATAATTATGAAAAGATTGACTGAGTCTATACCACTTTTTCCAATGAGAACTTAGGTTTTTCTTTTTAAAATTCCACCATTCTTTTAAGAGCGATTCTTGGTGTGGATGTTGTAGAATATGTGCCATCATGGAGATAAATTCGCACAGTATGTAACCAGTTTCCTTGGTGTTTTGCCAGGTGGTACCCTGTGATTCAGAGATCCATTGTTGATAAATAAGGCAGCCCGTGATTCTGGAGACTACAGTTATATCAGGATCTATTTCATGAAGAAGTTTTATCCAAAAATCCTGAACTCTGAACACACTGTTTTCTGCTGGCGGTTTTTTATTTTTTTCTAAGTGATTTAAAATAAAAAGTTGAGATTTTATATCAGATGTAATCCATACAGAATTTTTTGGGTTAAAATCTTGTAAAATGTTTTTTTTCTCTGAGAGATGAGTGACTGTAATTGTTTTCAACATAAAGGGAATTTCCTTTAGAAATTATGTTTTATTTTAATAATACATTCAAGCAGGAGGGTTTCTAAATGTTGCAGTGAACAGTTATTCCAAATTACATAATCCGCTTTTTTGATTTTGTCTTCTTGACTGATGTGGTACTGCATACGGTTTTTTAACATTTCTTTATTCCAACTTCGATGTTGTTTTAAACGTTTTAATTGTTTTTCCTGTTGGATGGCCACAGTTATGACGATATCAAACAGCTTTTCCAGATTTTTTTCAAATAAAAGTGGCACTTCATAAAAAATAGGGGATTCTTTCCTTTTTAAAGCTTTTTTTTCTTCACCTTTCATTAAATGTACAATTGTTGGGTGAATGACTGACTCAAACTGAGACAATAAACTGGGTTCTTTAAAGATTTTTTTAGAGACTAAAGTCCTATTAAAATATTTGTTTTTATATAAATATTCGGGGCCTAATAAAGATAGTAATTTTTTATAGGAACTCGTGTGGGGCATTAGTGCTTTTTTAGCAAGGTCATCCATGGAAATCACTCTCATTCCATGGCATTTCAGTATTGTGCCAATGGTGGATTTACCGGCCCCTATCACTCCTGTTAAAGCAATTTTGTACATAAATTTCCAAGTATAATAAAGTTATTATATTAAATAACCGAAATATATTTTATTCAATCATTAAAGAACAAAAGGTGTTATGAGTAAAATAAAAATTACACAATTCGGTAAATATAAATTATTGAAACAAATTGCCAGAGGCGGTATGGCTGAAATTTTTATGGCTTGTGTTGGTTCTATTAAAAGCGCTCCAAAATTCGTAGTGATTAAAAGAATTATTTACACCCAAAGCAAGAATAAAGAATTTAATAAAATGTTTCAAAATGAAGGACGTATTGCAACTAATCTGAATCACTCCAATATCGCTTCTATACATGAATTTGGTATAGCAAACGAACAACTTTTTATTTGTATGGAATATATTTCTGGTCGTAATTTACGTCAATTGGTGAAAAAACTGCAAAGTCAAAAACAACAATTAAATGTGGAGGAATGTACTTATATTGTTAGAAATGCTTGTTTAGGTCTGGATTATGCACATAACTGCACGGACAGTGCTACTGGGCAGCCTTTAAATATTATTCACAGAGATATCAGTCCGCAGAATATCATGATTAGTTTTAATGGTGATATCAAGGTGATTGATTTTGGAATTGCTAAAATTGATGATTCGGAAGCCACAAAAGTAGGTGTGTTAAAAGGTAAGTTTGAGTATATGAGTCCCGAACAGGTGAGAGGGAGAGTCTTGGATCGTCAGACAGATGTGTTTTCCATAGGTAGTATTTTATGGGAGTTATTAACTGGTAAAAAATTATTTACTGGTTCTGATCCTATTCAGATTTTAAAAAAAATTAAAAGCTGTAATATTCCCAATTTAAAAACACTCAGACCAGATTTACCAGATCGAATCGTGGAAATCACTCATCGCGCCTTACAGGCTAATAAAAATTTGAGATATAACACAATGGATGAGTTGGGTAATGATTTGGCGATATTTTTAAATAAGCAATATCCTCACTGGACACAGAATCATTTTAGTTCTTTTGTAAAAAAAGTTTATATAGAAGAAATTTTGGAAGAAAGAAATAATTTGAAATCCTGTGCACAAAAGCTGAATGCTAAAGGGAGTCAAAAAAAATGGTCGTTTTTAAGTAGAAGCAATAGTGCCGAAGATATGCAGATGGGGAGCAATACATTTATGTCCAACCCTGAAGATATTGATAAGGCTCAGATGGTTACCAACACAATGACACATCATGAAACAGAAGGAACATCAGGTGGCACAGGTGACTTTGTTGCCAATATTACAAAAACAGAATTTGATGATAGTTTGGAAAAACTAAACCCTGTAAAGAAATCAAAGGTCTTGAATACAAATGAATATTTTCAGGGAAATATTGTTCAAACTTCGTCCAGGAAGGAAGTTTTTAAAGATTATAATCCGTATAGTGCCAATGTTTTGATTGGTCATAAAGGTAGAAAGCAGGTAAGAAATAAAAAGTCAGGTGTGAAGTATATTGCTTACGCTTTATTCACAGCAGTTTTTTTAATTGGAGGTTTTTACTTCTTTAAATCAGGGATTATCAAAGAGTTTCCACAGTTGACAAAATATTTTTCACCGAAGCTTGAAGGTACAAGGAATGTTTCCAGTGAGCTTTCTGAAAAAGTTAAGCCTCTTCCTGTAACACCGCCACCAGAAAAAAATCCTCCGGCAGTGAAGACTCCTCCTAAAGTTAAAAGTCAGATAACTTTGAAACGTGTTTTTTTAGATACAGATCCTTCCGGAGCACAGTTTTCTGTTGATAATGGCCAAAAAATAAGTGGAGTGACTCCTATTGTGCAGAAATTCCCAGCGGATCGACAGTTTACATTAACTCTTAAAAAATCAGGTTTTTTGGATAAAAAGGTGGTGGTTACACCGGAACAGATAAAAAAGGGACAATTGTTATACTACCTGGATCAGAGTGTTCAGCGAAAGCAGAGCAGTGAATCCTTTATTATTAATGATTAAACGTAAGAATGAAAATAACAATATATATAAAATATTTGTTTCTTATATTCACGGCAGTGGTTGTTGTGTCATGTCCGCAGTTAAATCATAGTAGTACTACACCTTGTAGTGGATACCAGTATAGTGAAAAACAACAATCCTGGGTGGATTACTCAGGGCGTCCGGTTTATTGCACAATAGCTGATGGAAAAAGAATTTTTGACTGGATTCCTCCAAAGGGTTGTCAACATTGGGTAGATGTATTTGCTATAGATGCTAGTGCTAAGGTTAGTGAAATAGTCATAGAGTATGGTGGTATAGGTCATAAGTACTGTGTGTTGCAAAGATATATTAGCTTGGGTGATAGTGGGCAGGTTTTGCTCATTGACAATGCTTATTGTCTGCGACAGACAGGTCAACAAGGACAAAGTTATTCCTTCAGTTCTTGTGAAGGCGTTTCAGCTTCCGATAATCAAAATACTCCTTCAAATACATCAGATCGTACAGATGGTTCAAGTGTTGATTCTAATTCAAGAGAATAGAAACCAGATTTTGTCGTTTCCTATGAAATTAGTAATTCACTGATAAAAGTATTCTTTTACCTTTTTATAATTTTATTACTTTTACAAAGTTTGTCATTCCCGTGAAAACGGGAATCCAGTTAACTGGATCCCTGCTTTCGCAGGGCTGAAAGCTCTTAGAGAGCTTTCAGTTACACAGGAATGGCGACCTTGATATACAGATAGTTTTCTGGATTCCCGCTTGTAGGAAAATAAAAAAATACCTTGTCTTTAATGAATATTTGAAGCAACATTTGATGTTATGTCATGTTTAATAAAAAAACATAAAATATTTTTGTTTCTTTGCTTTCTATTTTTTTCTATTATATCCATTGAATATGCAAAAGCAGGCCAGGAAATAGAAAAACAAGTAGGATCTGTACAAAAAAATAAAAATCAACAAAAAAACAATGAGGTGTATGTTATGGGGCAAAAGGAAAGTTCCTTAAGTATTAACTTGGATGTGGAAAAGTATCAATTATCCAATGGTTTGCAGGTTTTGCTCCATGCAGATGAGCGTATCCCTCAGGTCTATCATCTTCTGCTCGTGAAAGTAGGATCCAAGGATGAAATAAAAGGTAAAACAGGTTTGGCTCATTTGTTTGAACATATGATGTTTAGAGGCACGGCTAAATACACCGGTGAAGAATATGAGGAAAAGCTGGAATCCATAGGTGCTAAGAATAATGCCTACACTTCACGTGATCACACAGGATATGAAGTGACTCTGCCCAGTGCTCATCTGGAAATGATTTTGGACATGGAGGCGGAAAGACTGAACAGTCTTCAACTCACTCAAGGCAACTTTGATAAGGAGCGGGAAGTGGTGAAGGAGGAGCGTCGACAGAGAACGGATAATAACCCTAATGAAATTTTTGAACCTATTATGAAAACGGTTTTCCCCTCTCATCCTTATGGTCGTCCTATTATTGGTTGGATGGAAGATTTGGAAAAAATGAGTCTTGAAGATTGTAAACAATTTTATGGACAATATTATGTTCCGAATAATGCTGTATTGATTTTAGCTGGAAATTTTAATGTTAGAAAAACCAAGGCTTGGATTGAACAATATTATGGTGCGCTGAAGCCTTTTGATATACAGAGACCTGTGGTTCAGTCGGAATTGGAGCAAAAACAAAAACGTCACTCAGCACTCCAGCGATCGGTTCAGGCTCCTACTTTGGCTTTCGCCTATAAAGGTCCTAAAGCTGGTGATGAAGAAACTTATTCTTTAGATGTGCTCAGTCGTATTCTCACCAATGGGGAATCCAGTCGCCTCTATCAGCCTTTGGTGTATGAACATAAATTGGCTTTGTCAGTGGGGGGAATGTATTATTCTCTGGCTGATGCAGGTGTATTTTTAGTGTTTGTGAAAATGGCTCCAGGGGCCAGTGTGGAAAGAGTTAAAAAAATAATTTATGAGGAATTAAAAAAAACCATGACAGGGGAGATCAGCCAAAAAGAACTGTTAAAAAGTACAAGAACCATCATGCACGAGTATGTGTCGGCCATAAAGGATTTATCCGGTAAGGCGAATTCTTTGGGAATCAATGAAGTTTATTTTGATGATTATAGACAATTTTTTAGAGATTTGGAACAATTTAGAAAAGTAACAGCAGAGACAATAAAAACCACAGCTTATCAGTATCTTCTTCCGGAAAAAAGCTCTGTTGTAGAGTTATTGCCTTTGGAGAAAAAATAGTTGGTTTTTGAAAATATAAAAATAGGAGTGTATTTTTGTGAAGCAAAGTAAAATGTTTTGGAGTTTTTTGTTTTTTTTTTCAGTTGTTGTTTTCAGTGTGTTTTATATTGTGAAAGGTTTAAAGATGAGTGCTGAACACTATAAACCACATTCTTATGAGTTGAAAAAGCTCTCCAATGGTTTGCAGGTCTTATTGGTCAAAGATGACAGACTTCCATATATTTCATTTGAAATATTATTTAATACAGGAGTGAGACAGAATCCAGGGGATAAAGAAGGTTTATTATCTTTGTTGGTGGAAAGCATGGATAAAGGAACCAAGAAACAATCAGCTGTGGAATTGGCTGAGAATATTGAGCTTTTAGGTAGTTTTTTTTCTTCTGACCTGGAGAGTGATTATACTTCTTTTTCTATGGAAGCTCTGTCCTGGTTACATGAGCCTTTATTGAACATTTTTGCTGAAATCATTACTCAACCTGCTTTTTCCCAAGAGGAATTTGATAGAGTTAAAAAACAGGCACTTGGTTTTGCAGAGAGAAGTGGAGAACACTTTAGTTCTTATTCCAGTCGTGTGTTTAATAAGTACTTATATGAAGCGCATCCTTATGGGTATTATGTAAACGGCAAATTAAAAAGTTTACAAAATATTACAAGGGAAGATGTACAGGGTTTTTATGAAAAAGAATTTTATCCACAGAGAGCAATTCTTAATGTCTCGGGCCGTTACCCGAAAGATATCATAGAGAGGTTGGAGCAGGTATTTAAAGATTGGAAGC
The DNA here is from genome assembly GCA_965226095.1 of Bdellovibrionales bacterium. Classification (GTDB taxonomy): domain Bacteria; phylum Bdellovibrionota; class Bdellovibrionia; order Bdellovibrionales; family UBA1609; genus JANQSP01. Next base: position 1,012,095 of record OZ245336.1, read on the forward strand.
CTATAGAAGATCCATTAAAAAAACAGAAAGATATTTCTCTTTTACCGGTGCCAGATGTTAAAAAAACACAATTATTGTTAGTGGATCATTCTGCGGCTGTACAGGCTGAAATTAGAATGGGTCATATATCTGTTCCTCGTTCTCATCCGGACTACCTGGCACTCAGAATGGCTAATGTGATTTTAGGTGGTACTTTCAGTTCCCGGCTCATGGGGAGAGTGCGAGTGCAAAAAGGTTTGACTTATGGGATCTCCTCTTACTTTTCATCTAAAAAAGAACTAGGCGCTTTTAAAATCGGTCTGGCTGTTCGAAATAACAGGGTGGGGGATGCTTTATTGGAAATACAAGGAGTTCTGGAGGAGTTTTATGAAAAAGGAATTACAGAAGAAGAGTTTAAAAAATCTCATCAGCTTTTAAAATCCCAGTTTATTTCTGGTACCGCTTCTCCTGAAAATTTTGCTCATTATTTAATGTATCTGAATAACCAGGGTATTCCCTATAGTTATGTTGAAGAATATTTTGATAATATGAATAAATTGGATCTTGAAGAAGTAAATGTGGCTATAAAAAAACATTTAAAGCCGGATAAAATAAAAATTCTTATTTTATCCAAAGCCAAGGAAGTGGAGTTTCAATTACAGGACTATCAACCTCTTCAGATAAAGAATTATAAAGAGTATTTATAGTTAATGATGTGTAAAAAATTCACAACCTATAAAAGGATTCTGTACATAACAGGATTTTCTTTTAACTAATAGTATAAAAAAATGATAAAAACTTGTTTTTATAAATAATTTTTATTAATTTCGACAGTCATTATGAATAATCAACGATGTGCTGTTATATATATTTTTTTTCTCCTATTATTCGGATGTCTTTTTAGTGCTCATGCCAATTTAGATACGGACACAGGTGTTCGTGCAGATACGAAGCAAAATAAAAGAATAGATCATTCTTATCCTGTCTTTGTACACACTATTAGTGAGAGTGGAAAACTAGAGCCTTATGTCGATTCAGAGAGTTTTTTAAAAACCCTGAATGAAGAGACTCTAAACTCCATTCGTTCTCCGGAAGAGATGTTTATTCATGTTAAAAAAACTAAGGAACTGAACAAAGAATCTAAGTTGTATGAAGTATTTAGGCTTTTTTATTTGGGTTACCTCCCTGTGTTGATATTAGCTGATAAAATTGAACAAATCAGAGGAGTTGAAAGTGAAGTTGAATCTTCTATAAAAGCTACAGAAGTTTTAAATTTTGTTTTTAGGAATGACACTTTAGAGAGTCCGGCAGAAAAAGCGGTGAAGTTGGCAAATAAATACAAATATAACTCACATGAAAGACTAAATCTTTTTGTACGGGCTTTATATCAAAACACTGTTTCTGAACAGGATTTGATGGAGATGATGTCGGCCTGGAAAATTCAGGAGCAAAGGGGAATTTATATGCGCCCTTATCAGAAGTATGCAAACATCTATCAGGGCATGGTCAGTGTCGAATTACAGGAACAGAATAAAGAAGCGAGCAGGCAAAAGTCTTCTGCTGTTTTTTCTCTCACATCTCCTTTTATGAGTTCACTCCTGCATGAAGTTTTCTTTGCGCAACGGCTTTCAGTGTTTAATGCTCTACTCAAGTCAGAATCCATATCTGTTTTTCAATTAAATACGCCGGACTACCTTCATCGATCGGTTTTGCATCTGATGTCTGGTGTGGAATGGGAGAAGACTGAGCCTTATTTTAAATCTTTTATGCGACACCATCAACTGGTGGATTTTAATATGCAAGAATATAAAGGCTGGACTCCTTTGGCCTATGCTGTAGCCAATGAAGGTGTATTGGCTTTGGATTTCATTCAGCAATTATTTGCTTTTAAGGATCGTCTCCAATTGGATTTGCTGGATAGTCATCAAAGGACAGCTGTCAACTTGGCGGCAGAGCTTGCCATGCCGGATCTGGCAAGATTTTTATATGAAAAAGGAGTGCCTCGTCAGGAAATAGTGAGCGACAATAATATTTTTATTGATAAATCTTTTAGAGTATTTAAATTTATTTCTCCTTTGGGAGTGCTATTTGATAAATTTTCCGCAGTTTTTGATATAGGTGTTTTGGTAAAAAATAATATGAGAGCTTCTTATAAAACATTTACCACTGCTGTATCAGATGGAACATTATCAAAGGATAAGGATGTTTTAGAAGCCTATAGATATTATTTTTTATTTGATTTTTTTCAGCAACTGTTTCAATTTGAAGAACAAAAACGTGGTGAACTTATATTAGCATCTGTGACAGGGCAACATCTATCCAGTGAGAGTGATAGAGGGCTGGCTCGTCTTTTAAAAGCTATTCGCTCTGGCGATGTGTCTTTCTTACAAGATTTTTTCTCACTTCCGGGAAACAGAAAACGTTATATTAATCAATCTTTTTTTTATAAAACTTATAAAATTTATACTCCTAGGGTACTGCGGTTATTTAGTGTATTTGAATTGAAACGATATTTTCCAGTAAATGTGACTCAAACTTCAGCAGTAAGTATAGAGATTCCTTTACAATCAGTGAATCTACTGGTTGAGGCAGTGCGATTTAATCAGCCGGAAATTGTTTCTATTTTGTTAGAAGCTGGAGCTAACCCCATACATCCTACTGGTTTTTTTGGTATCAGAGATGCTTTAGCGGCAGGTATCTTAGTTGGTGCTCTTTTCCTTAATCGTCCGGAGCTTTATCAAAAACATATAAAAATTATGAATGCTTTGATAAATCATCCAGATGTAACAAAAGAGTTTTTAAATAGAGCTTCTTTTTTTGGAATGAACTATGCAGACTTGGCAACAGTAAGAGGTGATTTATCTACTCTTAAATTGTTATATGCCAAAGGAGTGGAAGTATCCCCTACGTTATCTTTTTGGAAAACAGGAGTATCTGCTGTCGATGTGGCTATGGACAAGAAATTTATAGGAACAGGCTTATTTGTTTTGGAACAGGAATTAAAAAAAGCTCCCAACAATAAAGGTGTAGCCAGGCAACTCAATCAGTGTAGAAGAGCTTTTAACTGAATCAATTGTTTTGTTGTTATTTTTGTAAGATTTATCATCTGTAGGTGTTTGTCTCTCTCTTGAAAGCGGGAATCCAGAGCCTGGCTGAATGAAAAAAACCACTTGAGGGTTTTTTTCATTCAGCTCTACAATCAGTGTACATTTATTGATCATCTCTCTCCCTTGAAAGCGGGAATCCAGTTGACTGGATTGCGGCTCAAGGCCGCAATGACAACACATACAGTAAGCGGATTTATTTTACAAAAACAGAAAACTTGACATTAAGAGATAAAAGCATTAATTCCTATTTTTAACCTGAAAACAGGAACTCACCAATTTGAAAAAAAATTCAACAATGCTCCATGAGGGAAAAGGCAAAGTTGTTTATCCTTTGGAAAATCAACCAGATAAAGTGGTTATGGTTTTTAAGGATAGTCTAACGGCATTCAATGGAGAGAAAAAGTCCTCGTTTGTTGGTAAGGGCATTTGCAATCGCAATATCAGCTCTCTCGTATTTCGTTATTTAAAAAAAGAGAATATTTTAAATCATTGGATTAAAGATCAATTAGATAATGAAATGATTTGTCATAAATTAAAAATCATTCCCTTGGAAGTGGTGGTGAGAAACCGTTTGGCTGGTTCCACAGCTCAAAAGTTTAACATTCCGGAAGGCACTCATTTAAAAGCTCCCTTAGTGGAATTTTATTATAAAAATGATCAACTGAAAGATCCATTTATCAGTACAGAACAAATATTGTTATTATTCGATTTTGCCAATAAAGAGGAATTACAGTATTTGCAAACACAGGCTTTAATTGTGAATCAAAAATTAAAAATATTCTTTGATGCAGTGGACTTAGAGCTCATTGACTTTAAGTTGGAGTTTGGCAAAGATGATAAAGGACAGTTCATGTTGGGAGATGAATTTTCACCGGATTCCTGCCGTTTGTGGGAAAAAGATACGGAGGAAAAGAGAGACAAAGATCGTTTTCGCCGGGACTTGGGTCAGGTAGAGGAATCTTATAAGAAGGTTCAGGAACTGTTAACAAATAAATGGGGTAAGGAGTTTTAAAGGTGTTAATTGGTATTAAAATCATACCTAAAAAAGAGGTGTTGGATGTACAGGGAAGAGCCATTGCTGAGACTCTTTTAAATAAAAAATATCCAATTCAATCATGTGTTTATGGAAAATTTTTAAAATTAACTTTGAAAGTTGATGATTCTAAAAAAGCTTTAAAAATAGCTCGTGAGATGGCGGAGTCCGTTCTGTGCAATCCTTTAGTAGAAAGTTATGAGTTGGAGATTTTGTCAGAATGAAGCCGGTGGGCATTTTATGTTTTCCCGGCACTCAGTGTGACAAGGACACGGAGACAGTGCTCAAAAATTGTGAGATACCTGCTGAGTACATTTGGTACAATAATTCTTTCTCCTATAAAAAATATTCTGCTTTTATTTTACCTGGCGGTTTTTCTTATGGGGATTATCTTCGCTCTGGAGCCTTGGCCGCGCGCTCTCCAGCACTGTTAGATCTTCATGAGGCCGTAAAGAAAGGATTCCCTGTATTAGGTATCTGCAATGGTTTTCAAATTTTATGTGAAGCTGGCCTGCTCAGCGGCACTCTGATGGTCAATACCAATAGACGATTTATTGATCAGTGGACTGAACTGGAACTTTGCCATCCTTGCCCTTCCTGGGGTGATATAAAAAAAACCATCCGCCTTCCTATTGCTCATGCAGAAGGTTGTTTTTATGCTCATCCACAGCAGTTGGAGGAATTGAAAGAGGAAAACTTGATATGGTGGAAATACAGGACCAAACAAAAAAATGGTTCCATGGAAAACATTGCCGGGATTATGAACAAGAAAAAAAATGTAGCCGGTTTGATGCCTCATCCGGAACGAGCGGCTGGGGATTGGATGGGTGGCTCTGATGGTTTGCTTTTTTTTAAAAATTTTTTCTAAAGTTTTTTTATAGAATTCTTATAGAGATGTAAAAGCATGAATAAAGCACAATTATTAAAACACTATCGCCTCAGTAATGAGGAATATCAATCTATTGAGGTCTTGTTAAAACATGAGCCTTCCCGATTGGAATTGGCTTTATTTTCCGCTCTATGGAGTGAACACTGTTCTTATAAAAGTTCACTTATGCATTTGAAAAAATTGCAGTTTGATTCCACTAGAGTCGTCAGTTCCATGGGGGAAAATGCCGGTGTGATTGATTTAGGGGAAGGGGAGAAAGTGGCTTTCAAAGTGGAAAGCCATAATCATCCTTCTCGAATTATGCCTTATCATGGAGCGGCTACGGGAGTGGGAGGTATTTTGAGAGATGTGTTTATTATGAATGCACGTCCCATTGCTTTAGCCAACTATTTATGTTTTGGCGATCCTTGTGTTCCACACACAGCAGAATTGGTGGACGGAGTGGTGCGAGGTATTGGTGGATATGGAAATTGTATAGGTATCCCTACTATTACCGGCGATACTTGTTTTCATTCTTCCTATGATGAAAATATTTTAGTGAATGCTTTGGCTCTAGGTTATTTTGGTCCGGAGGATTTGGTCATGACTTCCAAAGCCACCGGTCCGGGAAATCTTTTGGTGTATGCTGGCGCCAGAACCGGCAGAGATGGTATTCATGGAGCCTCTATGGCCAGTGAATCTTTCGGATCCAGTGCGGAACAGATGGATAATAAAACCTGTGTGCAAATCGGAGATCCTTTTTATGGAAAATTACTTATGGAAGCCTGCCTGGAGGTGATGAAAAAAAATCTGGTGGTGGCGGCACAGGATATGGGAGCGGCAGGGATTGTCAGCTCCAGTTTTGAAATGATCTCCAAAGGTGAAACAGGTATGCATTTATACCTGGATAAAGTGCCTTTAAGGGATTCCACAATGACAGTGGAAGATATTTTGTTATCGGAAAGTCAGGAGAGAGTGTTGTTGTTGGTCAAGCCGGAAAGTTATGAAGAGCTTAAAGAGATTTTTAATAAATGGGGCCTGTCAGTTTGTGTGATTGGTGAAATAAAAAAAGAACAACAGGTGGAGTTGTTTTGGAGAGAAAAGTTTTTATTAAAAATAGATCCCAATGTGTTGACCAAAAAAGCTCCACGCTATGAAAGATCTTTTCAAGAGTGGCAGGCTACAAACAAAGTATCAGATAAAGAGCAAACTCGTGTGTGTGGAACAATTATAAAAAAAGAAAGCGTGCAGGATATTTTATTTTCTGTATTAAAAAATATCAATGTTTCCTCCAAAGAGTTTATTTATAACCAGTACGATCAACGAGTGGGTGCCAAAACGATTAAGGATTGTTCTTTTCCCGTGGGTGTGTTGCGTTTGCCTCATTCTGGCAGGAGTTTGTCTTTGTGCATGGGAGGTCGTCCGCACATAATGAGAATGGATAGTTTTGAAGGGGGTAAGGATGCTGTTTATGAACCGGCTATTCAGTTGGCTTTACGGGGTTTTCAACCTTTGGCTTTAACAGATGGTCTCAATTTTGGATCACCGGAAAAAGAAAATATTATGTCTCAGTTTGTGGCTTGTATAGAGGGAATGGCCATAGCCAGTCGCTCTCTTCAAACACCGATTGTCAGCGGCAATGTTAGTTTTTATAATGAAACAAAAGGGGAGGCTATTAGCCCCACACCCGTCACCGGAATGATTGGCTTAGGTGAAGTGATCAAAAACTCTAAGGATATTTCCTCTTCTGTTATGCCTTGTGATTTAAAAGAAGGGGAAGTTTACTTATTGAGTCTTCATCAGATTTTTTATCCAGGTCTTTTAGCGGAAATTTATATGAAAGAAAAAAAGCCACCAGTGTTTTATGGTTCATTGGATGAAAAATTATGTAGGGATTTTGTGCAGAGTTTATATAAGATCAGTAAAAAAAATCCCGCTAGTGCCGCAAGGTTTGTTGGGAAATGTGGACTACTCACTTCTTTGGCGCGCATGCTGATGGAAAATTTTACAAAAAACTCTGCTGGTTCAATGGGCATGACAATCGATACGAATTACGATCCTTTTCAGGAGAGACTTTATGAAGTGATTCTCATTTTAAAAGATAAAGAGGTGTCTACATGGAAAAAACATTTTGCAGAAAATGATCAAATAAAACTGGAAAAACTGGGTCAAGTAAGTGGTGAGTCCGTTTTATGCTTTAATCATACCAAATGGTCTGTGCAGGAGTTGCACACTATCTGGAAAAGCAATTGGAATACTTCGTTTAAAGGTAGTCTGGCAGAGGATAGTTGATTTTTTAGGTGGTATTTTTGCTTCAATGAGGATAAATAAGAACTGGGTTTTTTAAGTGAGGAAAAATAAAAGATGAAAAGTTGGAATGATAAGTGTGCTGTGTTTGGAATCTGGAAGGATCCGGAAGCATCCTGGATGACTTATCTGGGTCTCTATGCTCAACAACACAGAGGACAGGAGTCGGCGGGGATTGTATCGTTTAATGAAGAAAAGCGATGCACCCATCGGGGAGTGGGGCTGGTGGGAGAAGTGTTTAATGAATCTGCTCTGCAAAAACTGAAAGGTTTATCAGCTATTGGGCACACTCGTTATTCGACTCAGGGTAAAGATCAGAAAAAAAATATTCAACCTTTATCGGCAGAGTTTTTTAATGAAAAACTTTCTATTGCTCATAATGGAAACATAGTGAACTTTCCAGTTTTAAAAAAAGAGTTGGCGAAAAAAGGCTGTGTGTTTCATGGCACCAGTGATACGGAGTGTATTATTCATTTGTTGGCGGGTGATTTATCTTCAGATTCTTTAGTGGATAAATTAAAAAAATGTTTGGTTCGTGTGGAGGGAGCTTACAGTTTGGTGCTATTAACCAAGAGTTCTCTGGTTGCTGTGCGGGACCCAAGGGGTTTTCGTCCTTTGGTTTTAGGTGAAAGATCTTTAAAAAATGGAGAAAAATCCTGGGTTGTAGCTTCGGAAACCTGTGCTTTTGATTTGATTGGCGCTAAGTTGGTGAGGGAAATTGAGCCTGGGGAAATATGGAAAGTGGATAAACAGGGTGAGAACTCTGTGTTTTTGGAGAAATCTGTAAAAAATAATTTAAGTCGCTGTGTGTTTGAGCATGTCTACTTTGCTCGACCGGACAGTCAGGTTTTTAGTAGAAGTGTGTATCAAAGCAGAAAGAAAATGGGACAAATATTGGCAAAAGAAACTCCAGTGCCGGCGGATATTGTAATCCCTGTCCCGGACAGCGGGATTGCCAGTGCTTTAGGCTATAGTGAAGCTAGTGGGATCGCTTTTGAGATGGGTATTATTCGCAATCACTATATTGGTCGAACTTTTATTCATCCATCCCAAAGTATTCGGGATTTTAGAGTGAAAATAAAGTTAAATCCGCAAAAGAATCTGATTGCCGGTAAGAAAGTGATCGTGGTGGATGATTCTATTGTGCGGGGAACAACTTCTCAGGCGGTGGTGAGATTGTTAAAAAAAGCGGGAGCAAAAGAAGTACACTTTCGAGTGTCTTCTCCTCCGATTACAGGTCCTTGTTTTTATGGAGTGGACACACCCAACAAGGAAGAACTGATTGCTTCTCAAATGAGTGTACGGGAAATGCAAAGTTATTTAGGTGCTGACTCTTTGGCTTTTTTATCGCCTGAGGGTTTAATGAATGCTGTTCAAACACACAGTGTAAAACCTGTAGCATTAAAGGAAAATGGTTTTTGCTCTGCTTGCTTTACAGGAAAATATCCAACACGAACAGATTACAAATAAGAGTTTTCAGTCCCGTACCTCTCTGTCATGCCTGCGAAGGCAGGCATCCAGTACTGGATTCCGGCTCAAGGCCACAATGACTAAGAGTGTGTCATATCAGTCCCGCAAAAGCCGTCATGCCTGCGAAGGCAGGCATCCAGTACTGGATTCCGGCTCGGCTCAAGGTCAGTCCCGCAAAAGCCGTCATGAAGGACTAAGAGTGTGTCATATCAGTCCCGCAAAAGCCGTCATGCCTGCGAAGGCAGGCATCCAGAAAACAGGCTAAAGATAAAAAGTTCTTGAAGTGTTTTCAGTCCCGCAATCATCTCATAATGAGAAAATAAATATTGGTTTTTACTTAAAACATTGAAAAAATGTCATTTTAACAGCAGGTGTAAAAGTTTTTATACCTCTTGTAAGATTTATTTGCATGAAACACGAAAATAGTTTTATAATATGGTTTGATATGGATATTTGTTATCGATAGGTTGTAGGAATATTGTTAAAATATTCTTGTGAAAACAGGATGTTGATTTTAAAGAAGTTAAAAAAAATTATGGCTGAGTATATGATAAAGTATTTATCAAATAAGATCTGTTGTTCGAGGCAAAAAGTCTTCTTAGCTCTCTACTTGAAATTATTGTCTGTGTTGATTTTGGTCTTCACTTTTAGTTTTTCCGCTCATTCCATAAAGGCCAAAGACTTAAAGCTTAGTTCCAGTAATTTTACTCCTAATTCCATATTCAATGCTGATTCCCAATCAGATGTGACGGGTATTTTAGGGTCACTTCAGTGTGCCATCGGGGTGACAGGAAAAGGTGAGCCTATTTATTGTGATATGGTTGGTTAGGCTGTACAGATGGATCAACTCCTTGTATTTGTACAGACAGGTCATCAGCCACAGTGTGCTCTTCCTGACATCAGTGCTTTTGATAGTCATTTGTGTGTGCAGAATTCTTTATATCATCCTAATATAAGGAGCTTTACCGATCCCAGGTCGAGGAGTTGTCCGGCTGGCCATACAGCTGTGGATATTTCGGTGACTGGTCATGCCGACAAGTACATTCGGGCAATGAGTTACAGGTATGCAGCTCAGTGGGTAAAAAACTACACACCGAAGTGTTGGGTAGGTCAGGATGATTCTCAGTGTCCTGAAAACAAACCCATCAATGAGCACAAGATATTGTTGACGGATTTTGGGGCAGGGCTCAGCAGTTCGTCGGATATAAAGAAGAACTGTTGTAATTATGCGGTCAGTAGTACGAATATAACCACTCAAGGTATTAGTCCGATATTTGGTGGATTTAGTGTTACGGGAAATTCATCGAGCACTTATGTGCAGAATATTAATACTTTAGGCAGTAGTTGTGGTGCAAAATTACATACAGAAATTAGCTGTAGTGGTTTTAACTTTTGCACGGACTGTAATTCCTCTCCAAACAATGTGCAGTATGATGATTGGGCTACGTCCAGTCCTCATGGACAGTGTTTGTGTAGGACTTCAGGTTCTTGTGGTGCTCCAAGTTCTTGTGACAGATGTCAAAGAACAGGAAGCCCTGGTAGTTATACATATAAGTGTGTAACGCCAAGCACCAGTTGTACAGGCGGTCAAACATGGGATGCCATTGATTGTGATTGTGATTGTCCATCTGGGCTAGTATGGGATGGTAGTAGTTGTATCTCTCCAATTTGTACTCCCTCCTGTGGTGATTGTGAGGATTGTGAATTAGGAGTTTGTCAGACTGATTGTCAGTTTGGAGAAGTGTGTTGTGGAGGGAATTGTTATGATGATACTTGTACAGTCTCCGGTGAGACATGGGACAGTAGTACGTGCAGTTGTGGTCCTGTAGATCCTTGTCAGGGTGTGACTTGTGGAGGAACTTGTAGCGAGTGTGTAGGTGGAACTTGTGGGCCAATAACTGATTGTTGCACAATGAATACTCAATGTTCGTCGGATCCTTGCGATAGTTGTGATTTGAATACCAATACTTGCACAGGAGGTTGTTCAGGAAGGTCAACAGTGCTGTGGTAATACTTGTCAGGCAAGTTGTAGCTGTCCAACACCGCCGCCTAAACCGACCTGCTCTAACTGTTGGGAAACTAATAACTATAGTGAGCCGGTTTATCCTACCTGTAATTGGACAGGGAGTTGTACAGGTTCTCAGCCTACTTGTATCCTACCAGAAATATGGGATCCCAGTAATTGTAGATGTGAAGATCCTTGTACCAATTGTGCACAAAACGAGGTGTGTTGTAATGGGAGTTGCAAGACACGAAAAACTACTGGCGATTGTTCTTCTGAGTGTCAGCAACCTTCTTCCGATGGATGCAGTTGTGAGAATAAACCTAATAACCCTCCCACTCCTTGCAGCAATTGTGGTACCTGTAGTAGTGGTATTTGTACTCAAAATACTCCACCGCCACCTTGTCATGGCTCTTGTGAAACCTGGGATAGCGTTAATTGCATCTGTGAAAGCACTTGTACTGGAAACCAGATATGTTGTGGTGGTACTTGCAAAACACCTGAAACTATTCTTGTCCTGGCAGAGTGTAAGCAACCTTCATCAGATCAATGTAGTTGTGTGAGTAAACCCGGTCCTTGCGGCGATTGTGGGACTTGTAGTGGTGGCACTTGTGGTAACCAAGGACCGAAACCTTGTCCACCTGATCATCGATGGGATTCCCCTAGTTGTGAGTGTATACCCATTGTTTGTAATTGTGGAAATTGGAGTGCTTGGACACCAAATCCAAATACAGTTTGTAGTGGGCAATCATTCACTCAAACTCGTACTCGCTCTTGTAATCCCAGTGGTTGTGCTACTACTTCTGAAACGCAACAAGCAACTGGTACACTACCACCTGGTTGCGGAGCTTGGACACCAAATCCAATACAGTATTGTAGTGGGCAATCATTCACTCAAACTCGCACTTGTACCCCTAGTGGTTGTGGTGTTACATCTCAACCAGCAACTGGAACGAAATGCTGTTGTGGAAGTTGGAGTGCTTGGGGACCAAGTACAAGTGGAAAATGTGGTTCGGTTCCTCAAACTCGTACTCGCACTTGTACACCCATTAGTTGTAGTACTACTATTCAAACGCAACCAGCAACTGGTTCTGTAACATGCAACTCTTGTCAGACATGTCAAAATAATTCTTGCACACCTAGAACTGTTAATTGTTCCGCCTGGTCATGGACACCAAATCCAAATACAGTTTGTATTGGACAATCATTCACTCAAGATGGCACTCGCTCTTGTAATCCCAGTGGTTGTGATACTACTGCTGACACTCGACCGGAAATTGGTACAAAACCAGCTCAGTGCTACTGTACAAGTAGTTGTAACAACACAGACGTAAACTCAGTGCACTATAATCCAAATGCGGTTTATACCCTTCAATCGAGAACCTGTAGCACTCCTGGTGAGGTGATAGAGATATCGGTTTGTTCTCGTCTCCCTTGTGTACCATGTGGCAAAACATTAGCGGATTGTAGTACAAAGAAAAAAACTGAAACAGTAACTGTTCCAAGGCCGACATGTCCACCTGGTACGGAAGATAGAATCATATGGGAAGCTAGTTGCTCTTGGAAAATCGACTGTCCTCCCATTTTAACATGCACTCCTTCTGATAATTGTCATGAGTGTGTCGGTGGAGTAGAAAGACAAAAAGCAAACGGCACTTCTTGCACTAGTGTTTCCTGTGGTACTTGCCAAAATGGTACCTGCACAGCTCCAAGCACCACTTCTTGTGGTTTTTTTGGCCAGACCTGGAACAGTACTACTTGTAGCTGTGGAGGAGGTTCTGGACTGCCTGCTTCGTTGTCATGTCATAAGACATCACTGTCAGGAAGCCAAAAAGTTAGTGAGCTTCACGCTTCGTTTACTTCTTGTACTTGTCCTTCAGACTACACTGCAATATGTCTTCATACACTTCCTTACACTCAATTGCTGATAATATTTAATGCTCTCCTAAGTTTTGGTAGTGGTGGTGATAGTGGTCTTGGTATATGTGAGAAAGTGCAATCTGGGAACAATGATTATCAATTGTGTACTGATGAGGATGGAAGTAGATAATTGTGTTTAGGTGTGTATATACTGAATTATTTGAGTAAATTACACATAGGTATTTAATTGTCTTAATATTACACAAGTATGTAAAAAGGTAACTAAAGTATTAAGAATGGATTCCCGCGTGCGCGGGAATGACGGAAAGTATTTTATTTTTTGCTTAAGATGTGGTACTTTGTCATAAAATGCAGGGGTGATAAGACTTTGCAAATATGTAGTCATGCCTGCGAAGGCAGGCATCCAGTACTGGATTCCGGCTCAAGGCCGGAATGACAATGTTTACAGACCGAGATTAAAGATATTAACAAGGAAATAATAGTGTGTAAGAAAATTCTTAGAAACTGGATTCCTGCCTTCGCAGGAATGACGAAGTTTGTTGCAGGAATGACGAAGTTTGTTGCAGGAATGACGAAGTTTGTTGCAGGAATGACGAAGTTTGTTGCAGGGATGACGAAGTTTTTCGCAGGAATGACGGTGTACACGGGAATGATGTTTCTTTTTTTTATTCCAATAGCATTTGCGCAAAATCTTTTTCAGCATTCCAATCAATTAATGAATATAGATGAACAGATAGAGCCCTATACCGATCCCATCATTTTAAGAAATCGTGTAGCCAGGATGGATAAAGCTCAGCTACTAAAGTCCGCTTTAAGTAATCAATCTTTGGATTTAAATTTATTTGAAGATGTGGATCTCAAAGCCACACTTAAAAAATCCTCTTCCTCTTCACCAGGAAGCAGTTTTTTATCCGGCTCATTAGAAAATGGCGGACATATCACTTTATTTATCAGTAAAGAGGGAATTATCAGAGGAGAAGTACATTCTCCAAGAGGTACTTATACCATTAGAACTTCTAAAGGTGAGAGAGGCTCTCAAAATGTCATGATTAGACAGATAGATACCTCTCAGCTTCCGGTGATTGATCATGGGGCAATGACAAACACCGAAAACTTGAAAGGCCCTGAAAAGTCCTCAAGCGACTTTTCAGTTTATGAGAATGGTGGTCGTGGGAAATTTTCTTCAGGAGTATTTGGTTCGGTTCAACTGGATTCCTCTGAAAAGTTCACAGGCGACTTTTCAGTTCAAAGTGCAGAATCTTCCGATCAAACAGTAGATGTGTTGGTAGTATATACCCCCAATGCGGAAGCACATGAGGGAGGAAAAGCAGAGATAGAGGCTACCATTAGAGCGGAGATAGAAAAAACCAATCAGGCATTTAACAATAGTGGCTTAAGCCATAGAAAAATCAAGCTCGTAGCCATGGAAAAAGTGGATTATACGCAGGTTAGTAAAATGGTAGATGATTTGCAAGTTCTCGGAGACAAAAAAGGAGATTACTATGACCCGGATGGAGTATTGGATGAAGTTCATGAAATAAGAGAAAGAGTTGGAGCGGACTTGGTCCATCTATTTGTGGAGCGACCAATAGGTATTTGTGGAATAGCGAAGAATTATCATTTATATGATAAAAACTCTGCAGAAAATGCTTGTGCAAATGCACCTAATCCTGATGAATGTATGGTACAAGAGCAGAAGAGGTTGTGGAGATATAAAAGTTTTAGTGTTTCTGCAATTCCTGATGGTTGTACCATACAAAATACCTTTACACATGAATTAGGTCATAACTTTGGTCTTTTCCATGATCGCTATGTAGAAAATTATCTTAGTTTAGATAATTCAGTAAATTTTCCTATAGTAGCTTATGGTTTTGGTTATGTGAATCAAAATTTTAGTCGTTCAGAATGTTTCAGGACAATTATGGCCTATGGAAATCAATGTATTGATGAAGGTTATACAGCTAACCCACGAGCACTCATGTTCTCAAACCCTGATGTAAACTTTATAAGTGAAGAGGTAAGCTCTGATCCCGCAGGGGTAGATGGCGATGAATGGACTATTGATCTGGATGGCCCTGTAAATGCCGCTCGTGCCATTGATGAGGTATGGGATATTGTCGCAAGCCTTTACAATAAGAAATTTCTTGTGCCTTTATTTCCTCATGCCGGCAGTCCCAACTATGAAGGTTTTGTTCGCATTATCAACCACTCAAATAAATCCGGCACCATCAATGTAACAGCCTATGATGATGAAGGTAATACCTACGACCCTGTAACAATAGATATAGGAGCTGATAGCGCTACACACTTTAACTCCACAGACCTTGAACAAGGCAATACAGCAAAAGGCCTTACAGGTAGCACAGGTATTGGTCAGGGAGAGTGGAGATTGGAGATAGAAAGTGATAGTTTGAACATAGAGGTTTTATCCTACATAAGAACCACTGATGGTTTTGTCACCTCCATGCATGAACTGGCACTTAAAGAAGGTACCAATCAATTCCGCCTGCCACTGTTTAACCCCGCAAGCAATGTCAATCAGGTTAGCTCACTAAGACTCATCAACCCTCATGAAGAAGAAATCAGTGTGTCCATTACAGGCATTGATGATAATGACTTATCTCCTGGAAGCACAGTGGAAGTCACACTGCCCGCAGACTCTGCAAAAAGACTGACTTCTCAGGAATTGGAATCAGGAACAAGCTCAGATATCACCAGTGGAAACCTGGGCAATGGATCAGGCAAGTGGCAGTTGTTGATTGAGTCAGATAAATCTGTAGAAGCCATGAGCCTTTTGGAAAGCCCCACAGGCCACCTGTCCAATCTCTCAGGCATGGCAAAAAAGATGAGCACCGATAGTGGTGGGGTAAGCTACATGGTGCCCTTTTTTCCAGCACATGAAGACGCCAAAGGAAGACAGGGCTTTGTGAGAGTGACTAATCATTCAGATAAAAATGTCAGTGTGTCCATAAGGGCTTTTGACAGTGCAGGTGTTGAATATAGTGCATTGAGTTTAAGTGTAGGAGCTGGCCAGACCAGGCATTTTAATTCCATGGATTTAGAGCTAGGTAATACAGGGAAAGGACTGACAGGCAGTACTGGCAAAGGTGAGGGAGAGTGGCGTTTAACACTTTCCAGTACACAAGAAGATATAGATGTGATGTCTTATGTGCGCACCCCTGGAGGTTTTCTCACTTCCATGCATGACATGATTACAGAAGAAGAGGGTGGCCTATATCACCGGGTGGCGTTTTTTAATCCAGGAAGTAATACCAACCAGGTGAGTGTGTTGTATATGATTAATTTAACAGAACAGGATGCGGCAGTCAGTGTGAGTGGAGTGGATGGAGCAGGCAATGCCCCTGGTACAGATGTGACATTCACAGTGCCAGCAGGCAAGACAAAAAAAGTAACAGCTCAGCAGTTAGAGGCAGGAGGAACAGACCTAACTGGAGCCTTGGGAGATGGATCAAGCAAGTGGCAATTAAAGGTAAGATCTGATGTTTCCGTGATAGTGATGAGTTTATTGGAAAATCCAACAGGACACCTTACCAATCTTTCTACAGCCCCTTAATATAATACAAATGTTGTCAGTCCCGTAGATGTCGTCATTCCCGCGTACGCGGGAATCCAGAAAATTATAAAAAATATTTTATCAGTGATTTTAATCACTTAACTGTTTTATACATTGTGATAAATCTACTGTAGAATCTAATTTGCTAGTGCTTTCCTTATGAATAATCAAGTTACAAAAAAAAGGAGAGTATGTTGAATAAAACGAATGTTAAACAAAATGGTGGACACTACCTGAACCTGACAGTGGATATGATCTTTAAAGCTTTCTTTAAAGATAAATCTGTTTCTATTCCTTTCTTACAAAACTTCTTACCTTTACCTAAAGAACGAAAAATCACATCTCTCAACTTCTTAGATCCGGTAATGACTCCTGAAAACATTAAAAATAAAACACCTGTCTTGGACTTAAGAGTTCAACTGGATAATAAAGAATACATCAACATAGAAATGCAAACTATGGAAATGGAAAGTTTTAAAGAAAGAATTTTATATTATTTGTCCAGCTTATATATTTCACAATTAGGTAGGGGAACAGACTACTCAACACTTTATCCTGCCTACTCTCTAGTTTTTACAAAATTTACAGTATTTCCTGAACTCAAAGAATACTATTCTCATTTTAGCCTACGAACTGCTCAAAAAGGAGGACCTGTATTTAGTAATCACTTAGGTATTATATTAGTGGAATTAGAAAAATTTAAAGAGAGGTCATTTAGTCACTTAATTGACAAAAAAGACCTATGGAGTTATATTATAAAAAACTCTCATCATATAAATTCAGAGGAATTAAGAGATTTATCTAAAAAAGGAGGAGGGATGAAAGAGGCAACAGAAAGGTTAAGGGTTTTATCAAAAGATGAGAACTTAAGATTAATTGAGGAGGCCAGGGAAAAAGCCTGGCGAGATGAGAGAGCCAGAAGGGCTTATTCCATAAAAGAGGGGTTAAAAGAAGGCATGCAAAAAGGCATGCAAGAAGGTATGCAAAAAGGCATGCAAAAAGGTAGGCTATTAGAGAAAAATGAAATGATCTTAAAAATGTTAAATAAAGATTTTAATATCACCAATATATCTGAAATAACAGGTGCATCTAAAGCAGAGATACTTAAATTAAAAAATACTTAATGGGACATATAACACAGACAAAAGTATAGACTTTCCGTTTTAATTGGCTGTTTTTTAACTTCTAAAGAGATGCTCACCGAAAAAATACTTATGAAGTATTTATTTGGCTGTAAGATTTATATCTTACCGGTGCTTTTATTGCTGATTTTTATGGGACTGGGGTTAAGTTGTTCTGACCTGTACTTTTCTGATGGCTCCAATTGTGTTCGCAATAGTGAGGGGCACTGTCTTCACCGAGGCGACACCGCATTTTTGTATAAAGAGCCTATGGACCTCCTTATTGTATTGGATAATTCACATAAAGCAAAGGACCTCAATCCTCACATCACCGCCAACCTTAATCAATTTTTACAGTGTATCAAACCGATTGATTGGAAAGTGGGACTCATTTCCGGTGTGTACAATAGAGGGGAATCAGAAAACTTTGGTCAGCTAATGCGTATGGAAGTCAATGGTTTGCAATCTTCTCAAAACTCTTTAAATCAACATAGGGATTCTTATAGTCGTATTTTTAATGATACTATTTCTCTTCAATCAGGTTGTTCCGCACCTCCCTTTTGTTATCAGGGAAAACTTCAACCTTTAAGCGCTGTCAAATCCTTTATGGAAAGCTCACAGAAAAATACTTTTTTAAGAGAACAAACTCCTTTAGCTGTGATGATTGTTTCTTCCTCTGAAAAACAGAAAAAACCTGTGTTTGCCAATAAGCCGGCTTCCAGTCAGGAACTACTATCTGTTTTACAACCGGGTTATTATGGACACTTCGATCATTTTATGAGTATGGCTGCTTTGCCACCAGGCACACATGAGGATTGTGTGCGAACAGCAGGAGATATTGTGTCTGGTGGAGCAAAAGCTGTCAGTCAAATAGGTCAGACTTATGCCATGAGTTCAGCGGATCCCGGTGCTTGGTTATTTAGTGTCATCCTTGGGGATATTCTTAATTTGTTTAGAAATCGTGGAAAAACTTATGAGATTGCTCAATTTGTGAAGGAAACCGGAGGACAGGTCGTGGACTTATGTAGCCCTCACTTCGGAAAAGCTCTAGCTTATTTATTATTTCAAAAACTGAATGTGCCTGACAAATTTCCAGACGAGTGTCGCATTATCTCTCAGAATGGAGAGTTTATAAAGCGATGAACCTGGATAAATCCGTCATTTCTACGAAGAATTGTCATGCCCTGAAAGCTCTTAGAGAGCTTTCAGTTATTACAGCCGTCCAGTACTGGATTGCGGTTCAAAGCCGCAATGACTAACAGTCGTCATTTCTGCGAAGAATTGTCATGCCCTGAAAGCTCTTAGAGAGCTTTCAGTTATTACAGGCATCCAGATTTTTTAAAGGTTTTTTGTCAAAAACCCGATATATTTCTTATATTTTTATCCCATTTCAAAAAATGGATTTTGTGCTTTTTTTCAGGATGAAAAATGAATATGTTATTTAAAATATTTTTTTCTTTTTTTCTTTTTCCTATCACAACTATGATCAGTGTTTTTATCACCAGCTCTTTAAGCTCTGCTTTTTTTATTTCTGTTTTCACTGTGTATAGCATCACTGCATCTTCAACAGCAGAAGCAGATGATGATGGTGATGATGCTGATGAGTGAAGAAGCTCTTTTTATGAAAGAATACAGGGAACTCTGTGCTGATAACAAGGTGTAAATTATCATATGTTAGGGATTTTGCCCTTAAATTGAATCACACTTGGGATGAGAATATCGATGGTTGTGAAGTAGGTAGTGAAGAAAGAAAAACTATCGAAGAATGGAAAGAGCTTTGTTTAGTTAAAGATGATGAAAACAGTTGTACCAAAGACACAGAAGATGAAGATTGCAAAGGCGGGGAAGTTTGTGTCGATGAACAATGTGTTCCTATAGATGAGGTAGAGCCAACCGGTGTGGGTCCTTGTAATCCCAATGCGCTTGGTGGTGTTGCCGGAAGCGTTCAGTTGGCCGAGTGTTGCATGGCAGGAATGGCTTGTGAAACAAGAATTGAAAGAGCTGTTAGTGATGCTGAAGAAAACTGTGAGGAGTTTAAAGAAAAAGCTGAAAAGTGTTGTTATGAACCAGCTTCTTGTTTGCCAGGTGGAGAGATAACTGGCCAAATTGTCAATGTAGCAGGGCAGGTGAATAGCGCCTCTGGTGGATCCATGTCGGAAACCTGTAAAAAACTCAAACAAAGCTTTGCCGGTTTTTCCTCTATCAATGCTTTTATGGCGGCCAGTTGTAAAAGTAAAGCCAGAAAATGTGCGAGCAAATGTAATGAGGGGTTAAATGATATTGATGATGCCTTTCAAAGTGCCTGTGGTGTTTCCATCGATCCAGATAGAAGTTGGAAAAACAGCTTTAAGTGTACTCAAGATGTTTATGAAGATTCTCAGTATAAATATGAAAAATTAGAAGATATCCCTGATGAGTGTCGAGAGGTTTCCAAAGAATCCAACAGGCAAACAGCGCAAGTAGCTACTCAGTTGGTAGGGCTTCTCACTACAGCTAAGGCTTGTAAATTGAAGTTGGAAGATGAAAAACCTCCAGAACCTACACCCTGTACTTTTGGTTGTCCCACTTGTATGGAGTGTGTAGAGGGTATGTGTAAGGCCAAGCAGTGTGGTCCTTGTGAAGTGTGTATGGCTGGAAATGGGGAGTGCATGAATATCTGTATAGAAGGACAAACCTGTAACGATCAGGGTAGGTGTGAGTTTGATGCAAGCACAGATGGTGGCACAGATTCTCCCAATGAATCAGAAATTGAAAACCCTGTATTAGGTGCTATTAATGATGGCGCCGGTGGTGGCGGCTCTCTCACGGATGAATCCAGTCTCAGTAGGGAACTTGGTAACGAATCTGGACCAGGAGGAGGACCTTTTCAAGAATCTGATTTTGATCTCACAGATGGTGGCCTTGGATTAAAACCTGGCCAAGCTGGCGGCGTGGGCGGATTGCTCGGCGGCGGTGGAGGTGGCTCTGGCGGCGGACTGGGTGGCGGCGGCTCTGGCGGCGGTGGTGGCGGCTCCAGCGGCGGTGGCTCCGGTGGTGGCGGTGAAGATGATGCTTCTCCCAATGATATTTTACAAGGCTTTCAATCCGGAAAGTTTGGAGGTTACGGTGGAAAAGGTGGTCACAAAGGTTATGGTAAAGCTCCCAAAGGTGGTCGTGGTAAAAAAGGAAAAGATAAAAAGAAAAGAAAACAGGCTAAGCTGGATCTAAAAGATCTTATGCCCAAAGATAAAAAACTGGATAATGCCAGAGGAAAATTTGGTTCCGTACATGACAACATATTTCAACGAATTAGCAATAGAGTTCAGATACTCTGTCGAAAAGATAAAATGAGTTGCAGATAATATATTTTTGCAAGTGTTGCCATTCCTGTATGATCACTTCTCTCTTGTAACACCCGTCAGTCCGGCCTTGAGCCGCAATCCCGTCAACACAAGTACAGAAATAAAAACAAAGACAGGACTCTGAAAGATTACAAAGTAGCCTGTAGTTTCATTACCTTTTTTTCTCTAATGTACTGATATTTAGTAAAAGCAAACTGATTATGGTTGGCACAAAGTAATCTTAAGTTATTAGGTTCACTCTTACCACCAAGAGAAAAAGGCTTAATGTGATCTATTTGCAACAAGTGGTTTGATGAACATCGTCTTTTTGTCTTTGGACATACATAAGTGCACTGTCCCTGATCCCTCATCCACACATGATGCCTTACCACTGAGGGAATATATCTAGTATGTTTTAAATGTTTTTGATTATTGTATAGCTTTTGATTGTGTTTTTGTGTTGAAGTTTTTTTAGGTGTACTGGTCGTCATACCTGCGAAAGCAGGTATCCAGTTATTTTTTTTATTTATTTTTCTCTTGGGATCGTATTTGTTTAAGCCTAACTCCGCCAATAAGGAAAATAACTCTCCATAAGACATATTGGGGTTTTTATGGGATAATAGCTTTTTTAAATCCTCCAACTTTTGCTGACAGTTTTTGTCCATAATTATTCTTATTTCCACTTTGTCATTATTGATGTTTCTAATTTTTTCTTTTTCATTACAGACTTCAGGAAAAGTATTGGACAGTAATTGTTCTGTTTCCTTCCTGGACTTGCCTTGCACTTGCTCAATCAAATCTCTTTTTTGATCTTTACTTATAGGTACTTGATGACGCAGCAATTCTTCACTGTGAATAATAGGTGCGTCATTTTTAGTAAGCTTTTGATTTAATTGAGTTTTTTTATTTTTATCCAACAGCGTTTTAGTTGTCATAGCCTGCTGTTGAATTGCCTTATTTTTTATCTGTTTTTCCTGCTTTTCAAACACAGTTTGAAGCTTACTGGCTGTACAAAGATTAAGTTCTCCTTTTGCCATTTTCAGCTTTGTTTCCGGCAGTTCTTTACAAAGCTTCATGGCTTTAATTCTTCTATAGGCGGAGCTTTCACTATATCCAAGTTCTTTAACAGTATATTCAAACAAACTGGAAAAGCCTCTTTTCAAATAGAGTTTTCTTTTTTCTATTTCCTGCAAGTGTTGCAAAACTAAAACATTAATTTGTCTTTCTTTTTGTACCAGATTTTTGGTTTGTGAAAGTAATTGATTATCTGTCATACCTGCGAACGCAGGTATCCAGCCCACTGGATTCCCGTTTTCACGGGAATGACGGGTACCTTGTCCGTTTTGTTTTTCTTGGTTTTTGTACATAAAAAATGCCTCCTATGTTGATAATTATTTTTAATAAAAACAATATAGCATGGGTTTTTAAAAGGAGATTTTTATAAAGGTTGAACACAGTTATAGCTTCACTTTAAAGCCACCTAATAGTCTTATACACTGGCTTTTTTATTCTTAGGCTTCAAAAAACATTTGGATGATATGAAAATAGGAAGAATAAAGAAATATGAGCATCAAAAAACCTGTCAAGATTTTTTTATTAGAAACACATAGCATATAAAAAATATTTATTTTTAATTAAATACAAATGAATGATTCTTGTGAGAAGGTGAAGAAATGATTCTGTTAGCGAATTACTGAACATTTACAGGAATGACAAGATCTACAGGAATGATGGTTGACGGGATTGCGGCTCAAGGCCGCAATGACAAGTGTTCGGGAATGACAAACTTTGTAAAAGTAATAAAATTATAAAAAGGTAAAAGAATACTCTATCGTGAATAGCTGAGCACTTATAAGTTGCAAATACGCAGATAATCTTTACATACTTTTTCCAAGCCTTCATACAAAGCTTCACAGATCAAAGCATGCCCTATAGACACTTCCTGAATACCGGCAACATTTTTTAGAAAAAAAGTTAAATTTTCTCTATTTAAGTCATGGCCGGCGTTGAGAGCAATTCCTAGGTTTTGAACTTTATCACCAACACTGTGATAAACATGTGTGATCTTTTGTCTTTGTGCAGTATGAAAGGAATCCGCATAAGCCTTGGTATAAAGCTCCGCTCGATCTGGCTTTAACAAGCTCAAGGCCTCCTGCTCTTTTTCATCAAAAGTAAAAGGATCCAGAAAAACCGAACTTCGTATATTTTGTTGTCTTAAAAAGTTAAGTGTTTCCTGTAAAATGTTGAATTGACTTTGAAAATTCCAACCGGATTCAGAGGTCAAAACATTTGGTCCGTCCGGAACCAGTGTGCATTGATGGGGTTTTACCTCCTGCAGGAGTTTTAAAAAAACAGGATTGGGAGTGCCCTCTACATTAAATTCTACATCTTCTTTTTGTAAAACATTCTGAATGGCGCGGACATCTTCATATAAAATATGGCGTTTGTCTGGTCGAGGATGGACGGTAATACCTCGCACACCAAAAGAAATCAAATCTTTAACGACAGATAACAAATTAGGCTGATCCGTTCCTCGTGCATTTCTAAGAGTGGCAATTTTATTGACATTTACACTCAGTCTAACCATATCATTTTCTCATAAAAAGTTAGTTACAAAAATAAGTTGCTTTAATGTGTGTAGTAGGTCAATGAAATAGTACATAGAGCGGATGTTTCAAATTTAATGAGGTTTTATATTGTTTAAAAATATAAGAATAAAGCCAATTAGTTGGATATGGATGCTATTGTTTTGTTGTGCAGTTTTATCTGCCTGCTCTCCTTCATCACAGAAAGCATCAGAGAAAAAACCTCTTCTTATTAATGGCGCTGGCGCTTCTTTTCCCTATATTTTATATTTCAAGTGGTTTTCAGAATACAGAAAAGTAAACCCTTCTGTGATAATCAATTACCGTTCAGTGGGAAGTGGCGGTGGCATTCGTCAATTTTTAGCAGGAACAACAGACTTTGGAGCGACGGATGTTCCTATAAAAAAAGAACAACTTATAAAACATAAAAAAAAGATTCTTCATGTTCCATCCACATTAGGGGCAGTGGTTGTTAGTTATCATCTGCCTGAGTTGGAAAAAACAGCAGTGATTCGTCTCAATGCGCGAGTATTGGCAAAAATTTATATGGGTCAGATTAAAAAATGGAATCATAAGGAATTAAAACAGCTTAATCCTTCCTTAAGCTTGCCAGATAGAAATATTCTACCGGTGTATCGAGCAGATGGCAGTGGTACAACAGCTATTTTTACAGAATATTTAGCGCAGTTCTCACCAGAGTGGTTACAAACAGTGGGGAAGGGTAAAGCGGTCAGTTGGCCTCTGGGCATTGGAGGAAAAGGGAATGAGGGTGTTATGGGATTCTTGCAAAAAACCCCGGGAGCACTTGGTTATGTAGGAATGAGTTATGCTTTAAACAGACAGTGGCCCATGGCGCAGATTCAAAATAGCTCAGGGCATTTTGTCACAGCTAGTGTTCTTTCTGTGAAAAAGGCGGCGGAACAAACTCTCGATCAAACACAGGATTTATTTCATCCTATGACACAAGCTGGAGGGGAGAATGTTTACCCTTTGTCTTCTTATACATACCTGTTGTTTTATCAGCAAATGTCGGGACAAAAGGGAGAAGCCTTATTGAAACTTTTAGGTTGGGTTTTGGAAGATGCGCAAAACTTTTCTGAAAAATTGTATTATATTCGCCTTCCCAGTCCCGTTGTGAAAAAAATCAAAAAAATTGTAAAATCAATCCAAATTGTTCCTTCGGTCCATGAGTAAAGCAAGGGAAAAAGCCTCTACAGGCTTGCTTGTTTTATGGAATTTTTTGCAAAAAAGTTTTAAAAAAGAAAATCATTTTTCAGATCAGATTTTTTATTTGTTATTAAGGAGCGGCGGCTGGCTTTTGATTTTCATTTTTGTTTACATGATGTGGAAAATTTTTCAAATGTCCTGGCCGGCCTTCTCCCATTTTGGTTTTTCTTTTTTTTCCAGTGCGCAATGGAATAGCTGGACTCAAGAGTATGGAGCTTTGTCGCTGATTTATGGCACCCTGGTTAGTTCTTTTTTAGCAGTGGTGTTGGCTGTGCCGGTGAGTGTAGGCGTTGCTCTTTTTTTAAATGAACTGGCGCCGGACTGGCTCAGTAAACCACTGTCTTTTGTCGTGGAAATGCTGGCGGCCGTGCCTTCTATTGTGTATGGCTTGTGGGGTTTGTTTGTACTGGCTCCTTTTTTAAGGGATCATGTTCAATCCTTTTTATCTGAATACTTTTCCTTTTTACCCATTTTTTCCGGTCCTTATTATGGTGTGAGTATGATGTGTGGTGGAGTGGTTTTAGCAATTATGATTGTGCCCACTATTTCTGCGGTTTGCCGGGAAGTGTTTCGCACTATTCCTGAATCTCATAGAGAGGCCGCTATAGGTTTAGGAACTACAAAGTGGGAAATGTTAAAAATAGCAGTTTTGAAAGGGGGGTTTTCAGGGATTATGGGAGCTATTGTTATGGGTCTTGGTCGCGCTTTGGGAGAGACAATGGCTGTAACAATGGTCATTGGTAATGCAACCTCTATTAAAGCCTCTTTGTTTGGACCAGCACAAACTATGGCCAGTATTTTAGCCAATCAATATGTGGAAGCGGATAACGAATTACATTTGGCCGCTTTAACAGCTGTTGGGTTTTCTTTGTTTTGTATTTCTTTGTTCATTAATTTGCTGGCTCGAGGATTGGTTTGGAGAATGGAAAGACGCTATCACCCACCAAAAGTACCTCATGGTTTGAAAAAAACACAACAAGTAGCAGAGCAAAGCTGAGGAGATGTAATGAATACCATGATCGACAAATTATCACACCACTCTGGTGGAGCCAAGTCTCCTAGATATTATTGGAGAAAGTGGAGTAGTAGATGGGTCGTGGGGCTTTTGATATTCATGAGTGTACTGGCGGCTATTCCCTTTTTTTTCATTGTCTATTATGTGATCCAGCAAGGTTTTATGGCTATTAACTGGGACTTTTTTACCGGCTTACCTAAGCCACCCGGTGAAAGCGGAGGAGGAATGGCCAACGCCATTGTAGGTAGTGCGATTGTTGTAGGTTTGGCTTCTGTGGTGGGAATGCCCTGGGGTTTGAGTTTAGGAATTTATTTAAGTGAGTATAGGGATACAAGAACGGCCAGTTTATTAAGATTTGTCATTGATGTGTTGTTGAGTGCTCCTTCTATTGTTGTGGGTATTTTTATTTATGTTATTTTGGTGACTCGCTTTGGTTTTTCCTCTTATGCCGGTTCAGCGGCCTTACTATTGATTATGCTACCTGTGACAGCTAGAGGTACAGAGGAGATTTTAAAACTCACTCCTGTTTCCATAAGGGAAGCTGGTTTGGCTTTGGGGATTTCCAGATGGAAAACAATTTTATTTATTTTAGTGCCAAGTGTTTTCAGTATGCTGTTGACAGTGCTGATGTTGGCCGTGGCTCGTATTGCTGGAGAAACAGCTCCATTGCTTTTCACCTCACTGGGTAATCAAGTTCATATCTCCAATCTGACAGAGCCAGTAGCCACTTTACCTGTGCAGATTTATGAATATTCCAAGAGCGGATTTGAGCAACTGGAAGGACAGGCCTGGGCCGGTGCAATGGTGTTGGTGGGTTTTGTTTTTTTGGTCAATCTTCTCACCCGTATTACTTTCTTTTTTTATAAAAGGAAATAAAAAGTTTTGTCTGGACATTTCAAAAATTTAAAGTTTATAAGGAAACATGTCTCTTAACGAAAATGTATTGTTACAAATAAAAAATTTGGAAGCTGGTTTTTCCGGCACTCAGGTTTTAAAAAATATTAGTATGAAGGTGGTGCCCAATAAGGTGTTGGCAGTGATTGGACCTTCTGGTTGTGGGAAGTCCACTTTTTTAAGGTGCCTTAATCGAATGCATGAAGAGGTTAAGGGAGCTTATGTTAGTGGAGAGATTTATCTCAATAAAAAAAATATTTATGATACAAATATGGATCCGGTTTTAGTTCGTCGGCAAATTGGCATGGTCTTTCAAAAGGCCAATCCTTTTCCAGGACTAAGTATTTTTGATAATGTGGCAGTGGGCTTAAGACTCATGGGAGTGAAAAAATCAGTATTAGTAGAGAAAGTGGAAAACTCTCTTAAGGATGCGGCCTTATGGTCGGAGGTGAAAGATATTCTCAAGCGGCCAGGTACCTCTTTATCTGGTGGTCAACAGCAAAGGTTATGCATTGCCAGAGCTTTGGCCGTCAATCCTGATGTGATTTTAATGGATGAACCGACTTCTGCTTTGGATCCGATATCTACTGCCCGAGTGGAGGCTTTGATTCAACAGTTGAAAAAACAAGTCACTGTGGTGATTGTTACTCATAATATGCAACAGGCGGCGCGTATTTCTAATAAAACCGCTTTTTTACTTATGGGTGAATTGATAGAATATGAAAAAACCTCTACACTTTTTACAACTCCTTCTCATGAAAAAACAGAAGCTTACATTACAGGAAGGTTTGGATGAGCAAGTTACAAAGTAAATTGGATGAACGACTCAATTATATTAAGAGTCTTATTTTGGATATGGGGGGACTGGTGGAGAAAACCATATCCGATTCCAGTGCCTGCTTATTGAAAGATAAACTAAATAATCAGTTTTTGGAAAAACTGCAAAAACGGGAAGAGAAGATTAATACGTTTCACTTAAAGATAGCTCGTTCCTGTTTTAAAAATTTGGCTCGTGAAAGTCCGGTGGCTCGTGATCTCAGGCTGATACTGGCCATTATCAATGCCAACACGGATTTGGAGAGAATGGGGGATTTGGCTTTTAATATCGCTGTGAAGGGACAGGTTCTACAAAGAGATCCTCTGCTGGAGGCCTCTTTTAAATTATTTGAAAAAATGTTTTCACAGGTGATTAAGATGACTCATGAGTCTTTATCCGCTTTTGTAGAAGGAAATGAAAAGTTGGCTCGCGAGATATTACTTCAAGATGATATTGTGGATCATATCAGAGATGATATTCGCTCACATGTAGAAAAGATTTGTTTCTCTAATGCTCAAGTCATAAAACCTTGTATTGATTTAATTACTATTGCCGGAGATCTGGAACGTATTGCCGATCATGTGACCAATATTGCTGAAGAAGTGATCTTTTTGGAAACCGGTGACGATATCAGACACCAGCACGGATCTGATTCAGAAGAAAATTAATTTAGATTTAGAATAAAGTATTTTAAATAAGTTCTTGAATTTTTTGTAAAATTTCTAATTTAATATCTTTTGTATAATTCTGTAATAAAGCTCCTGAAGAGTGTGCATGTCCGCCACCATTAAAGTTTTCAGCCAAGCCGGAGACATCTATAAATTTACTTCTAAAACTGAGTTTATATTGATTTTCTGCTAATTGGACAATCAGTGCCGCTACTTTGATAGATGGTATTTTTAAAGTCATTTCAATAAAATCACAAGCGTCTGTCACATAAAGATCATGGCTTAATAAAATATCTTGATTTATTTTTAATATGGCAATGCTTTCCTTATTAAAATATTCCACTTGTTGGATTGTCTGTGCTAGTAAATTCAATTTCTTTTTGCTCATGTTAAACAGATGGTGATAAATAGTTCGATGTTCTTCTATATAGGAAAACAGTTCTCCGCAAATTTTATAAGAATTGGCTGAATTTTTAATAAATTGAAAGTTTTGAGTATCTGATAAGATACTCACATATAAAGCAATGGCAATACTAGTATTCATTTCCAGTTTTAATTCTTTAAGTAAGGAGTAAATGATTTCTCCAGTACTGGCGGCCGTAGCATCCACAAAATATTCGGCATCCGTGCAATAGGAAGGAGGTGAATTTTTTAATAAACAATGGTGATCAATAAAAATAATTTTTTTACATTTTGTTTTTAACTCTGTATATAGAGGTTCGATCAGACGGCAGTCGTTAGTATCACAAATGAGAGCTAAATCACAGTTTTCGATTGGTGTTTTTAAATGATCAAAAGATTCAATATCTTTTTTAGGGATAAAAAAATCATATTTTTTAGAAATTGGATCCACTGTCAGGATTCGTGTTTTCTTTTTGAGTTGGTTAAAGCTATGATAAAGCGCTACAATGGAACCCAAGCCATCGCCATCGCAGGTTTTATGTGTTGTTAGTAAAATAGATTCAGATTTTTGAATATCTGAGATTAATTGGTTAATTTGTATATTGCTTACAGATTGAGGCATATTTTATCCAGTATTTCCTATATTATTTAAAAGTAACATTTTTTTAATGTCAGAGCCATAAAAAATTATTTGATTGGATTCCTGTATAATCACTTCTCTCCTGCGAAAGCCGTCATCCCTGTATAACTGAAAGCTCTCTAAGAGCTTTCAGTCCCTGCGAAAGCCGTCATCCCTGTATAACTGAAAGCTCTCTAAGAGCTTTCAGTCCCTGCGAAAGCCGTCATCCCTGTATAACTGAAAGCCGTCATCCCTGCGAAAGCAGGGATCCAGAAAACTAAACAATTAATTATCATAAAAATATTTTTATATGTTCTGTGTTTCTAATAAAAAAATCTTGACAGGTTTTTTGATGCTTATATCTCTTCACACTTGCTATTTTTATAGCATCCAAATGTTTTTTTCAGCTTAAGAATAAAAAAGCCAGTGTATAAGACTATTAGGTGGCTTTAAAGTGAAGCTATAACTGTGTTCAACCTTTATAAAAATCTCCTTTTAAAACCTCATGTTATATTGTTTTTGTTAAGAAATAATTATCAACATAGGAGGCATGTTTATATGTACAAAAACCAAGAAAAACAAAATAGGCAAACTGTTCGTCATTCCCGTGAAAACGGGAATCCAGTGGGCTGGATACCTGCATTCGCAGGTATGACAGATAATCAATTACTTTTGCAAACAAAAAATCTAGTACAAAAAGAAAGACAAATTAATATCCAAGTTCTTCAGCACTTACAGGAAATAGAAAACAGGAAACTCTATTTGGAGAGAGGCTTTCCAAGCCTTTTTGAATATGCTGTTAAAGAACTTGGCTATAGCGAAAGCTCAGCCTATAGAAGAATCAAAGCCATGAAGCTTTGTAAAGAACTGCCAGAAACAAAACTGAAAATGGCAAAAGGAGAATTGAATCTTTGCACTGCCAGCAAGCTTCAAAGTGTGTTTGAAAAGCAGGAAAAACAGATAAAAAATAAGGCAATTCAACAGCAGGCTATGACAACTAAAATGCTGTTGGATAAAAATAAAAAAGATAAGTTAAATCAAAAGCTTACTAAAAATAACGCACCTATTATTCACAGTGAAGAATTGCTGCGTCATCAAGTACCTATAAGTAAAGACCAAAAAAGAGATTTGATTGAGCAAGTGCAAGGCAAGTCCAGGAAGGAAACAGAACAATTACTGTCCAATACTTTTCCTGAGGTTTGTAATGAGAAAGAAAAAGTCAGAAATATAAATAATAACAAAGTGGAAATAAAAATAATTGTGGACAAAGACTGCCAGCAAAAACTGGAAGATTTAAAAAAGCTATTATCCCACAAAAATCCTAATAGAGAGGTGATCAGAAAAAACACAAAGATCGTAGAGCTAAATAGGAAAAGCCCTCAGGCGGTTTTTCCTATTTAGCCCCTCAAAAAAATTATCTTCCAATTTTTACTCCCATAGAAATGACACTGCAGAATTAGGCTTAAACAAATACGATCCTAAAAGAAAAATAAACAAAAATAATAACTGGATTCCTGCTTTCGCAGGAATGACAGCATTGCAGATAAATTCGTCATTCCCACAAATACAGGAATTATGATTTAAAGTGTTTGCCCCATCAATTTTAATCCTAAAGCGGCAATGCCAAGGAAGAAAAGGAAACCAAATATATCAGTGATGGTTGTCACTAAAACACCGCTACCTATAGCAGGATCTCTTCGCAAGCGTTTTAAAAAAATAGGAATACAGGCTCCGGCTACAACGGCCATTAAAGAATTTAAAAGCATGGCTATAAAGATCACTGTAGATACTAAAATAGAACCTCTCCAAAAATAAGTGACTAAGGCCGCTCCGAATCCAGTGGTTATTCCTAAAACAGCACCTACTCCCAATTCTTTCATTAAGGCTTTTTTTACAGAGATAAAACGAAAATCTCCAAGAGCCAGGCCTCGTGTGATCACTGTCAAAGTTTGAATAGCGGTATTGCCTCCAATGCCTGTGACAATATTTTTTAAACTGGCCAGGAGAATTAACCGAGACATAGTTTGTTCAAACAAGCTCACCACAGCGCTGACAGCTACGGCCAATAATAAATTTAATCCCATCCATGGAAGTCGATATTTAATACTGGTTCTGATAGGAGTAAAAATACGATCGTCCTCTTCTAACCCTGCACTTGCATAGAGATCTGCTGTTGCTTGTTCCTGCATAAGATCAATCACTTCATCTTTAGTGATAAGACCTATGAGTTCTTGTTGTTCGTTGATAACGGGAACAGCTAAAAAATTATAATGCGCCACTGTTTGAGCAGCTTCCTGCAAGGAGGCGTTGGCTTTAATATTAATAGTGGATTTATCGATGAGACTTTCCAGCGTCAAAGATTCTTCTGCAACAGCCAACTGTCTCATTGACACGACACCAACCAATTGATTTTTTCGATTAACACAATAGACATAATAAATAGGTTCTTCTTTAGCTCTTTGTTTGAGAAGTTCAATTCCTCTGGAGACAGTAAAGTGTGAAGGAACAGAAAATACATAGGCCTGCATCGAGCGACCCACACTGTTTTCCGGATATTTTAAAAATTGTTCAACTTGAATTTTTTTATTGAGAGGAATTTTACTTAATAATTCTGTTTGAGTTTGTTCATCCATGAGATCTAAAAAGTATACCAATTCTTCCGGAGTACCTTCGTGAAATAGAGCCAGTAATCTTTGATCACTGATGTGTGAGAGTAAATCCTTTAAAGCCGGTTCCGGCATTTCTGCCAAGGTCGAAGAGACCCGTCCCAAAATGAGTAAAATGTCTATAAACTCAACACTTTGGTTCTTGTTGAAAGAGGTCATTAAGCCTGCTAAATCCACTGTTTCAGAGGATTTAACCAGTTGCACAATTTTTTGATTATCGTGGTTATTTAATAAATCTTTAACTCTGGCAATTTGTCCAGGGGTGAGTTTCATTTGACTAAAAGTTCCTTAATGAACAAAATAAAAGTAAAGTCAGTCTTTAATTATTTCACAAGTAATATGAAAATTCTTTGATAAACAATATAACTTTTTAATGGAGTAGGCAAATGTCGGAAAGAAGAAAACCAATGACTGTACATGGAAAGATGTTATTGGAAAAAGAGTTAAAGCAATTGATGGAGATCGAGCGACCTCATGTGATCTCAACAATTGAGGTGGCCAGAGCGCATGGTGATTTAAGCGAAAATGCGGATTATCTGGCGGCAAAAGAGAGACAAGGCCATATTGAAGGGCGTATTGCCAATATTAGCCATACTTTGTCCAATGCTGAGGTGGTGGATCCTTCGACTATAAAATCCGATCGAGTGACTTTTGGAGCTTATGTGCATTTACAGGATGAATCAGAAAAGAAAGTGACTTATCAGATTGTTGGAGCAGATGAAGCAGATGTGGAAAAAGGAAAAATTTCTATCAATTCCCCTTTGGCCCGTAGTATCATTGGTCGAAAAAAAGGTGAAGAGTTTGAATTTCATAATGTAAAAGGAGAAAAGCTTTATTGTATTTTGGATTTTTATTTTAAATAGTTTATTTAGGTGAAGTACATAAGGAATTTGAAGAAATAAAAAGAGTAAAGAAAGATAAGGGGATAATGAAAACAGAGAGAAAATGGTGGTTTAAGCTATTCTGTATTCTTTTTATCTCTCTATCTGTTTGCTCTCTTGGCTTAAATTGGTTCATATCCGTTTTTCAATTTCACCAAAGACAGGAGTATCAACTTCAACAATCTCTTTCCTTTTCGAGTTCTGCTTTTTTTTCCTGGGAAACTTTGCCGATATTTTTATCTCACTTAATTGTAAGTTTCAGTGTGGCAGGCCTTATATCTATAGTGATTTTTTTCTTTATTTTTAGATATTTAAAGATATTTATTAAAGCTAAGTTTCTCTTATTAAAAACCTTTTCCTCTCCTTTAAGTCCTTCGGATCGGAAAAAAGCTTTAGTGGCTATAGCACATGCTTCAAATCCTTATCTGTTTGCACTTCGAGAGGGGCTTATTTCTATTTTGCAGGAACAATCTCAGGAAAACAAAGAATCAGGAAGTTCCATAAAAGAGCCCTTATTTTCTGAACTCATATCCAGACTTTGTCGGCGAAGCGCTCATTTTTATCCTTTTTTATCTATTCAAGCTCAAATCAATACAGATATTGCTTTACCGGTATTTTCATCAGCTCTTTTTCAGGCTCTTTGGGAGTTAGTAAAAAATGCGGGCGAGGCTATGGGTTCTAATCCAAGTACCCGGCACATGGCAGAATTTCATATTCGATCCTTTCGTGATGAACAGTGGTTTTGTTGTGAATTAGAGGATAATGGACCGGGTATGAGTGAACAAGAAATAGCCCAAGCTTGTGAATTATATTTCAGTACAAAAAAATCTTCTGTCGGATTGGGTCTTAGTGTTGTGCAATCGGTATTGTCGCGTATCGGTGGCATTATGAAGTTATCTTCTTCAAAAAAATTCAGTGGGTTAAAAGTGTCACTATTTATTCCATTGGATTATATGGAGTACATGCAGGGTTTAAAGCAAATGGATCAAAAAGAATATTCCCCTGAGGCGGCGCAAGTATGAACCACAGGGAGGTTTTTTCAAAATGGAAGTTACAATGCGCGCTTGCCTGGAAGTAAATTTACAATACTTAGCTGATAATATTAAAACACTTCATTCTTTAAGTGAAACAGCAATGGTTCATCCTTCAAAACAATCACTAAAAAATTTTTTCTGTCCAATGGTGAAAGCGAATAGCTATGGTCATGGGGTCATAGAAATTGTAAAAATACTCAAAAAATCCGGCATCACAAAAGTGGGAGTTATATCTGTTGAAGAAGCCATGGAAATTAAGGACATTGGGTTAAGCGTTTATGTTTTTGGCCCTTATAAACCGGCAGATATTGAGTTAATGGATCGCTATTGTTTTATACCAATTGTGGGTCAATGGCAGGATTTAAAAGCTCTCCTGCGTTCACAAAAAAAACAAAAATTTCATATTGAATTTAATATGGATATGAATCGTACTGGATTTGAATTCTCTGAAGCGGAAGCTCTTATTAATTATATTAAAAAAAATCCTGTCTTACAATTAGAGGGTATAGCTTCTCATTTAAGTACCGGAGAAGAACTGGCTTCGGATTTTCATTTTATATCCAAAAAGTTTAAAAGTATTTTAGATAGTTTTAAAAATTCTTTTCCACAACAAAATCTGAATGTGCATCTTCTCAATAGTTCTGGTTTTTTTTCAATGTGGAGTCATTCTCTTGAGGGCTTAAATGTAGGGTTTAGACCAGGTATTTCTCTGTATGGTATCAAGCCTAAAATACGATTTAATTCTCCTGTGGCAGAGCAAAAATATCAATCTTTAAACTTAAAACCGGTGTCTTGTTTAAAATCCTTTATTGTTCAAACACGTTCCCTGTCTCGAGGAGAAGGGGTTTCTTATTGTAAAACCTGGAAAGCTTCCAAACAGTCCACTATAGCAGTGGTCTCAATGGGTTATGCAGATGGTCTTCCTTTTCAGGGTTCCAATAGAATGGAAGTTTTATTAAGGGGAAAAAGAGTGCCGGTGATTGGAAGAATTTGTATGGATTTTTTTATGGTGGATGCTACAACAGTAGTGGAGGGAGGGGAGTTGAAAAGAGGGGAAGAAGTGGTGATTTTTGGTTCTCAACAAGAAGCCAGTATTTCTCCAACAGAACAGGCAAATAAATTAGGAACTATTCCCTATCAATTGATGACTGGACTTGGAAAAAGAGTCATAAGAATTTACAAATAGCAGTGAAGAAGGAAAAGTAATGTTTAAGAATGCCTTAGTCAGTGTATCCAATAAAAAAGGATTGATAGAATTTATTGCCCCTTTGGCTCAACAGGGACTGCGCGTGGTGTCCACAGGTGGAACAGCCAAATATTTAAAAGAGGCGGGAATTGATGTCGTGGAAGTGAGTGAGCAAACCGGCTTTAAAGAAGTAATGAGTGGGAGAGTTAAATCCTTGCATCCTCGAGTGCATATGCCTCTATTGGCTAGAAAAAATCACAGCGAAGATCAACAAGCGCTGAGTTCAGAAAATCTACAAGCTTTTGATCTCTTGGTTTGTAATCTTTATCCCTTTGAAACAAAACCAGGGATTGAACAGATTGATGTGGGTGGCCCCTCCATGTTGATGGCTGGTGCCAAGAATTTTGAACAGGTTACCGTATTGTGTGACCCCGAAGATTATCAAAAAATTCTTCTGGCTGGTCAATTACCTGAGCAACAGATCAGAAAACAGTTGGCGGCAAAAGTTTTTTCTCATTTGGCACATTATAACTCCTGTATTGCTCATTGGATGGCGGACTCTATGGATTCCAAGGAAAAAGACCTTCAACTTACAGCTCGTTTTTTTAAAAAACTTCGATATGGAGAAAATCCATCACAAAAAGCGACTTGGTTTCAAATAGATAAACAGGGATTGCATCAATCCAATTGTTTACAGGGTAAGCCATTGTCGTTTAATAATATTCGCGATTTGGAATCAGCGGTTTCCACGCTTAGACAATTTACACAAACAGCCTGTTGTGTGGCTGTGAAGCACAATAATCCCTGTGGAGTGGCCTGTGGAGACACTTTGGAATCAGCTGTTGAAAAGACTTTAAAAGCAGATCCAGTAAGTGTGTTCGGAGGAGTGTTAGCTCTTAATAAAAAAGTGTCTGAAGCAGTGGCTGTTCAACTGAGCTCTTTATTTTTAGAAGCGATCATTGCCCCTTCTTATACGGAGGAGGCTTTAAAAGTTTTTCAAACCAAAAAAAACTTAAGAGTGCTGGAGTGGTCAGCTTTAATTAAGCAACCTGTTAGCTCTTCTAAAATCTACTCAGTGGAAGGTGGTTTATTGTCACAAGATGGTCAACCCACAACTTTTTCATGGGATGAAAATTGGCAATGCATCGGTGAATCTCTTTCTGAAAAAACTCAATTAGACTTATTGATGGCATGGAAAGTGTGCTCCCAACTAAAAAGCAATGCCATTGCCATAGTAAAGAATTGCCAGACAGTGGGCTTAGGTATGGGGCAGGTGAGCCGTATTGCCGCAGTGGAAGGAGCGATTAAAAATTGGAAACATTTTCATCCTGATATCAAAGATCCGGTGTTGGCCAGTGATGGTTTTTTCCCTTTTCCTGATTCTATTGAAACAGCCTGTCAATCCGGTATTAAATGGCTGATTCAACCTGGAGGTTCCATTAGAGATAAAGAGATCATTGCAAAAGCTAAGGAGTTATCTGTTAACATGGTTCTCACCAGTAGCCGTTGTTTTTTACATTAGACAAATTATAAAAAAAACAGGATAATTTTGGAATGAGTGAAGATAAAAGCAAAAGATGGTTGATAAAAAAAAATGCTGAAATTATAGGACCTCTTTCGAACGAAGAAGTGGAGGAGGGGTTAAAAACTGGAAATTTTTCAGTTTTGGATTCTGCCTGCCTGCCTGGTGAACAAGTGTGGCTTTGTCTTGGTAACTACGAGAACTTTTCAGAGTTTATGGATAAAGTAAAAGGTTCATCCAGCGCAACGGCTCAGACATTATTATCTAGAATCACAGATACGATATTTGTAAATACTAACACCAATACACTGACGGACACCAGTGAACTGGACACAGTTGCATCCACCACTGTAGCAGAGGATGTGCCTTATGAGGTGATTGGTGAGAAACAAATGAAGAATAAGTTTATGAAAATAATATTTCAGAAAAAAATTATTTTTCTCTTTGCTATAGTAACGACCCTCTTAATTATTTATTTTATTGCTTCTGACTTATTTAGAAATAACAATATAAATTAAAGAATATTAGCCGCTGTTTCCGCTAATTCGGAACGTTCCCCTTTGGATAAAGTGACATGTGCTGCTAAAGATTCTGATTTAAATTTTTCCACCGAAAAGGTTAATCCATTATTAGAAGAATCCACATAAGGGTTATCTATTTGATAACAATCTCCTGTGAGGATAACTTTGGTTCCCAAACCTGCTCTAGTCAGTATAGTTTTAATTTCATGTGGAGTAAGGTTTTGTGCTTCATCTACAATCAGATACTGGTTGGGAATACTGCGACCTCGAATATAAGCTAATGGTTCAATATTAATGAGCCCTTGATTCATTAGATCCTGCGCCAGTCGGGAGGCTTTTTTTCCAAGTCCCATGAGAAATTCCAAGCTGTCAAACACGGGTTGCATCCATGGATTAAGTTTTTGCTCAATATCCCCTGGAAGATAGCCAATATCCCTTCCCATAGGGAAAACAGGGCGGGACACCAGGAGTTTATGAAAGCGGCTTTCATCCAGTGTTTTATATAGTCCCACAGCTAAAGCCAATAGGGTTTTTCCTGTTCCGGCTTTTCCCAAAAGTGATACCAGTTTAAAGTCATCCTGCATAAGAGCATCTAATGCAAAATGTTGTTCCATATTTCTTGGATGTATTCCCCATGTTGGTCCTTGGGGTTGATATATGGTGTGAACTTGATTTGTTTTGGCAGTAAAGCGCCCAATAACTTTTTCTGTATCTTGTTTCATCACTATGTATTGGTTGGGATAAAATTTGGTAACTTTATTATCTACAGCCAAAATTTTTTTATTTTTAAAAGTTTCCATTTCCTGCTCAGTGATACTCCATTGCCGAATACCTGTATAAAGATCTTCCACATCTGTGCTTGGAGAGGGATCATAATCTATTGCTTCGATACCAAAGACATCTGCTTTAATTCTCAAGTTTATATCTTTTGTGACTAGTTTAATTGTGGCGGAGGAATGGCAGCTTTGAATATATAAACCAGTAGCTAAAATGCGATGATCCGCTTTGGAAAAACTCAGTTCCGGTGAAGTCATAGGAACATTCATACAGACATAGAGATAGGAATCATTTTCCAGTTGGATACCTTTTGTTAAGGAACCTTTTTGTCGTAACAAATCAACAAATCGATTAAATTGTCTGGCATTTCTTCCTTTTTCTCCCATATCCCTTTTGAACTGATCAATTTCCTCCAGCACAGAAAAAGGGATATAAATATCTGAGGATTTAAAAGTATTAAATGACAGGGCGTCATACAGTAGTGTGCTTGTGTCCAGCACTATTTTTTTGTTAAACCGACCAGGTATCAGTAAATGCTGTTTTTGCATCCTACATAAGTAGCATGAATGTTTTTTAAAAAGCTATACGCTCATAGACACTTTGTTGCGTCCGGTGTTTTTACTCTCGTACAAGGCCCGATCGGCCCTTTCATACATATTCTTCCAACTGGTATCTGTTTTTATTCTTTCAGTTATTCCTGCGGAGATTGTTATTTTTAAGTTTTTGCCATTATAATTAAAAGTTTGGTTTTCCAGAGTTTTTCTCATTTTTTCGATGGCCTTTTGAGCATGGGTAATTTGGCTGTGTAAAAGAATACAAAATTCTTCTCCTCCACAACGGGTTAACAGATCATCTGAACGAAAGTTGGAACGAAGAATCTGTCCAATCTGTTTCAAAATAAAGTCACCGGCTTGGTGTCCATAAGTGTCATTAATTTTTTTAAAAAAATCAATATCCAGTAAAATAAGAGATAAGGTGCTTTTTGCTCTTTTACTAATATGGAAAAATTCAGGGGACTTTACTTCCAGCATAGAACGATTCCCCACTTCAGTGAGCATGTCGTAAAAAGATTTTTGATAATTTTTGATAATAGAAGAAAGTTCATGGTTCCCTTTATTTAAAAATTTAAAACCAACATTGCCTAGTTTAATAATGTCATTATCATTCAATGAAAGAGAAGTTTGTGGTTGGATAGAGTGTTCATTAACATAAGTGCCATTTGTGGAGTTGAGATCTTTTATAGAGATTTTGTCACCAGTGTCTGAATAAATAGCTAGGTGTTCTTTGCTGATGGATAAATCTCTAATACAAATATCACTTCTCCAGTTTCTACCAATGATTATTTCCTGTTTATTAATGGGCCAATAACTTCCAATCATGGCTTCCGGGCCAAAAATCATCACCAGATTGGAGGGAATAGATTCCACCAATTTTATTTGATTCAATAAAACAGTATCTCGGGCGATAACAGTTTTATCATCACCAATGGTAGTGGCTCGAGTGGTTTGTGTAATATGGGTTGTCTGAACGTTTGTTGCAGATGCCTTCTTTCCAGTTTTTGGCTTCTTCTTTTTCATATTTTTTGTTGCTGAAAGAGATTTATTTGAGGATGAAAACTCAAATGCTTCTTCCATAATTTTCCATTTTTTTTTAGAACTCATAAGTATTATTCCTGTGGGTTTAATACATCAAATCTGATCTTCATCAGTTGATTTTATTTTAGACTCTATCGATTCATCTTCTTCTCGCAATAGAGAACGTCCCTTTAAAATATGCGTGACCATTTGTATACCGCGAACAGCTCTTCGAGATTGTTCCAAGTGTTCTTCGAGTTTTTGCTGAAGTTCGCTGTATTTATCTTTATGTGTGTTTAAATCCATTTTAGAGCGTTCAATTTGTTGCTTTAATTGCAATATGTAGCGATTTTTTTCTCTCACAAGAGTTTGACTGTCTACTTTTACTAATTCCAGACGGTTTTCCAGTTCTTTTTCACGGATTCGAATATGTTGCAAATTGTTAGACAACCTTTTTTCTAATTCTTTGTTTTTTACCTGCATTTTATCCATCTCTCTGCTTTGATCAGATAGAGTGTTCATGAGAACTTTTTTTTC
Organism: Bdellovibrionales bacterium; assembly: GCA_965226095.1. Lineage (GTDB taxonomy): Bacteria > Bdellovibrionota > Bdellovibrionia > Bdellovibrionales > UBA1609 > JANQSP01. Next base: position 1,051,682 of record OZ245336.1, read on the forward strand.
ACTGAGAAATTCTTCACGACTTTCTTCGTAAGCTTTTTTAAGATCGTCATTTTTTACTAATACTTTGTCTAAGCGTTCTTTAAAAATATTAGCTGTAGTGATGAGTTTTTCATTTTCCTGTCTTAATCGTTCAATTTCTTCCTCTAAAGAAGTCATTCTCTCTTGAGCCAGGCTCAAATTTTCTGATTGTTGAAGGGAGATTTGAATAGGCATGTGAGTTTCTTGGTTTTTTTGATATGAATGAGTGGCTAAACCGACATTGCCATCCATTGAGAAAGATGGGGAGGGAGGGGATTCCAAAGTTTTCTTCTCTTTTAAAGGCATTTGAATAATGGAAGCCGTGTTATTTAGGTTCTCTGGCTTCAGCTGTGTTGTGAGTGAGTTTGATGCAGATGTTGAGGAAATCTTATGTTTTTTTAATTTTTTCTTTGTTTTTTCTTTGTTTTCAGAAGTGAGACCGGACTCATTTGGTTTAAATTCCATTAAACTCATGATTTCTGTGTCACTGCTCTTTATTATTTCCTTTTCACTTAAATCCTCTTTTTGGTCTAAAAATGGGATACCTGTTTCCACTGATGCATCTATTTCAGACAAATTGCTCTTTTCCTGATCTGCCGATATATGCTCTTTTATTGCTGATTCGGATTCTTCGGATTCTATAGAAAGCACATTTTCAGCTGATTCGTCCAATAAATTAGCAACTTCAGATAGGGAAGACTCTTGTTGATACTCCTGGACCAAATCTTCCATTACAGTTTCAATCATTGCTGTGTTTTTTTTTCTATTCATAACTTACCTATACAAAAAAACCGGGTTATCAGTCTGTTTCCTTATCGGAAAAATATATTGAGCTTTAAAATTTATTGACAGTGGAGCTAATCGCTATAAATATTTAAAAAACTAGATAAATAGAGATTCACTCATGGAAATCTACAAAGACGAAATACTGGATAATCCACTTTATAAGAATATTCTTTATAGCCTTGCACAGGCTGGGAGACATATTGGTATAAATCGCAATGTCATGGAACGGTTAAAAAGACCGCGTCGTGCTATTCGTGTTTCCATACCGGTTCGCATGGATAACGACCGTGTACAGGTTTTTAATGGTTATCGAGTCCAGCATAATCATACCTTAGGTCCATTTAAAGGAGGAATTCGTTATCACCCAAAAGTGTGTATGGGAGAAGTGGCGGCTTTAGCCGCTTTAATGACTTATAAAAACTCTCTGTTAAATTTACCACTTGGAGGCGCTAAAGGTGGGGTGCAGTTGGATCCTTCCGCCCTTTCAAAGGCAGAGTTGGAAGCTCTTACTCGTCGCTTTACATCGGAATTAAGTCCTTTTATAGGGCCTGACAAGGATATTCCTGCACCGGATGTTGGTACAGATTCTGAAACAATGGCATGGATGCTAGATACTTACTCATTGGAATCCGGTTTTTCCCAGACAGGAGTTGTGACGGGTAAACCAGTTGAAATTGGCGGATCCAAGGGGAGGAGTTCTGCTACTGGCTTGGGTGTGGTGTATGTGCTGGAAAAGGCTTTGGAAGTGCAAAACAGGCACTTAAGTGATACGACTTTGGCTGTACAGGGTTTTGGAAAAGTGGGTATGCACGCTTGTGTGGAGGCTCATGCTTTAGGCGCTAGTGTTGTTGCTATCAGTGACCAATCAGGAGGGGTATTTAATCCTAAAGGCTTGAATATTACAGAAATTGTTCAACATGTTACGGAGAATCGCTTTATAAAAGATTATCCAAAAGCAGAAAAAATTTCCAATGAAGAGCTTTTAGCTTTGGATGTCGATGCTGTTTTACCTTGTGCTTTGGAGGATGTTATCAACGAAAAAAATCAGTCTAGTATTAAAACAAAGCTGATTATTGAAGGGGCCAATAGTCCTATTGCTCCCAAAGCCAGCGAGTACCTTACTCAAAATGGAGTTTTAGTTGTTCCAGATATTTTAGCCAATGGTGGAGGAGTCATTGTCAGTTATTTTGAATGGGTGCAGGATATAGGTTGGTTGTTTTGGACAGAAACACAAGTCAGGAACAAGTTGAGAGATATTTTAAGAATGTCTTTTGATAAAGTGTGGCAATTTACTGAAGATCACCCTGTTCAAGAAAATGGACAGAAAAATTTAAGATTGGCAGCTATGAGCGTTTCTCTTCTGCGTTTGGAAAAAGCAATGAAACTTAGAGGGCAAGCTTGGTAAAACCCTGGTTATATTTACCGGCTTCCTGGTCTCATCAGCTGGCCTCTCCTTGTTTATCTGTATTTTCTTCTGTAGTGGGAGACAAAAAACCTCCTCAATGGAAACCTTTTAAATGGGGTAATATGGAGTTCCCCAATCCATTGGCTCCTGCAGGAGGAGTGGATAAATCTGCAAAGCATATGAAGGCTTGGTGGGCTTTAGGGGCTGGGTTTATAGAAGTGGGAACAATTACTCCTCTCCCTCAAAAAGCCAACAAAGGTGCCATTTTAAAAAGAAATGTTAAGGAACAGGCTTTATGGAATTATATGGGCTTTCCCGGAGATGGTTTAAATCGTATACGCGATAGACTGGCAAACAACTCATCGAGACCAACTCCTGTTTTTGCGAATATTGGTAAAAACAGGGATACCAATCTGGAAAAGGCTTATCAGGATTATATTCGATGTATTTCAACTTTAAATCCTTATGTAGATGCTTTCGTTATAAACATTAGTAGCCCTAACACTAAGGATTTAAGGGATTTATCGACTCCAGCCTATTTAAAAACACTTTTGAATAAAATTAACACTCACTTGTCTTCCATGAAATATAGAAAGCCAGTTTTTGTGAAATGGAGTCCTGATATGAGTGAAAAAGATTTTTTACATGCTTTGGATCAGGCTGGAGAATGTGGTGTGGAAGGACATATTATTTGCAATAGCAGTGAAGTTTTGGGTCGAGATTTAAAACAAGATATTTTTCCAAAGCGAGGTGGAGTATCTGGTGCCCCTCTGTCGAATACTGCTAAAAAGAGGTTGATTTTAGCGCATAAGCATTTGGCTGTTAATAGACAAAAATATCTCCTTATTTCTTCTGGTGGAGTGTTAACACCGACAGATGTGTTTGAAAGATTGGATATGGGTGCTGATCTGGTTCAGGTGTATTCAGCTCTTATTTTTGATGGTCCTTGCTTTTTCTTAAAGACAAAAAACACTTTTAACCAACTTTGATTATTTTTTGTTTTTTATTTGTCAAATTTCAAAAAAGAAATTATCCTTTATTAAGAGATGGTAAAAAAAACACCTATTTATAAGAATTTTACAAAGTCTGATTTGGTTGATGAGCTTTCTAAGAAGCATAAAACAACGAAGGTATTGGCAGAAATAAGTGTCAATACTGTATTGGACTCTATTGCAAAAAGTCTGCAGGAAGATAATCGTGTGGAGATTAGAGGGTTTGGAACCTTTGAAATAAGAAAGTATGGAGCTTATCAAGGTCGAAATCCGCAAACTGGGCAAAAAATACAAGTTTCAGCAAAAAGATTACCTTTTTTTAAGCCTGGTAAGCTCAAAGAGCGAATTAAGACATAGATGTACATTTTGGATGTTTTATGCGTAGGCTGGTTGAATATTTTAAAAACTTGGCTTTAATTTAAACAATTGAGTGTAATATTTTCATTTATAAAAACTTATATTTTAAAAAATATTAAATTCTGATATAATGCATTTGCCTTTATTGCTAAAACTATAATATGCCAATGTGAATCGATTGTGGTATGATTATGATAAGGTTTGAGACAAAAGGATAATCTATGAAACAAATAAATATTGTATATCATTTACTGAGAGTTTTATTTTTACAAAGCCTCATGTTTTATGTTGTTTTAACTGGTGCAGACGATAAGTATGAGGTTCCACTAAATTGTAGAGATTCGTATTGTGTTGATTATACATACGAATATCAAAATGGTGATATTAAGTACCCTTTGCTACCGTTTAGATCTTATGGCCTCTATTGTGGGAATTATAGCATAAAAGAAAAAAAAATGATTTGTAATAAGGCAGGCTGTATGTATGCAACGCCACTATTTGAAAATGGAGAGAAGCTTGCTGAATCTTGTAGAATAGTAGAACTTGTACTACCTAAAGAGGAAACAGATGTAGGTACAAAATTAGTATTTGGAAAATACTATTGGGTAGAGAAAGATGGTATATATTATAATAGTGAAGAGTTTCAAGGTACGAAAAGTGAAAGTGACTTTTCTGATGGTAGTACGACAGCCTTCTGTCATCCAAAAACAGTGGAAGCAACAGGAGCTGGAGAGCAAGATGCTGATGCAGTAGTGGAAACAACAGGAGCTGGAGAGCAAACAGATAATTATAGTGAACCTTGCATTCTGAAGATAGAAAAGTCAGAGGATGAACGTAGTCGCCTCAATTCTGGAAAAAGGCACCGTTTCACTTCTAGATACAATTAAAACAATAGATACACTGTATAAAAATTGTAAGAACGTGTAATATTTTCACTTCTTAAATTTATAATTTTAAAAAACTGTTTCTTTTTGATACAATAGCTTCAATGAGTTATTGAAAGTTCTGAATGAGTTCTTAATTTTCAATTTATTTATAGAGAAATAAAAGCCAATAAAGGAGGGCGTCTATGAAAACAATAAATCTGTTCTACTACTTATTTGGGAGTTTAATTTTTATTTTTTCACAAACTGTATTAGCAAGTTCAATTATTGATGATGCAGAAGATATCGAATTAGGTGCAAAAGTTACATCCTGTAGTGATGATCATTGTTCTACATATGTTCATCTTGGAGGAGGAAAATTGAGGCATCAATCCAGAGTTCCTTTACAAAAGATTGTGTTTCAATCAATTTCACGCCAATTCTTATCGTGCCAGGATTTGCAAACGGGTAAAACAGAATTGTTTTGTGAAGAAACAAACAATATCAAATGTGTAAAAATCGTCCCTGGTGGTGATAGGAATCAATGTTTAGTTGAAGCATTAGTGAATGTAAATCCAATGGTCAGACATGTGGCTTTAGCAAATGAAGAAGGTGAAAAACAAGAGCAAGAATACACTCAAATTGTACTTTCTGATGCTCCGAGTAGAGAGGTTTTTTGTAATCATACTTCTTGTATCGAGGTAATTAGAAAAAGTACCCGAAGTGTTTCAAATGGAGTTAATGGTTACGAGCCGATTCTTCCTTATGCTACTAGCGAGTATATACAATAAGAGAGTTTATTCACGCGCAATCTGATGCATACGAGAGTAAGAAGACTGAAGGTCTGATGGTGGGTGCTATTGGGAAATATGTTTTATATTAAATTTTTTATTAGAGTGAGTTGATTAGTGTCATTTTGATAAGAATAAGACATATCATCCACTAAATTTCTGGCCAGTAATACACCTACACCTCCTAGTGTACGTTCTCTCAGGTTGGTGTGAGTATTTGTGCTCTTATAAGTAACAGGATTAAAAGCTTTTCCTTGATTACTAAGGCATAAAATCAGTTTATTTTGGCTGAGTTCTACTTTTAATTGTATTTGGTGGGTTTTTTGATCCTCATAAGCGTAAGAAATAATATTCACAATGAGTTCTTCTAAAGCCAGTTGAATATGTGAGATATTTTTTGTTCCTATATTGTGGTTTTTACCTAATTCAGTAATAAATGATTGTATCTTTTCTAATTCATCAAAATCATTGTTGATGGTACGTGTGTAGGCTACCTGGTTCATTTTTTAAAGCTTTTCAAGTGTGGTTTTTTTATCTTTATAAATACTAAATATTTTATCAAAGCTGGAGATTCGAAAAACTGAACTGACAAATTCATTAAGGCCAAATAAGGCCAGGTTTTTTTTAGCACCAGCCAGTTCTTTTGCCAATTTCAATAAAATTCGAAGACCAGCGCTGGAAATATAAGTGAGGTTGGATAAATCTATTAAAATATTTTTTTTTGTTTGAACTAAAGCTTCTTCTGCCTTTTTTTCAAAGATCGGTGAATCAGCATAACTGATTTCTCCGGTTATTTTCATAAGACTATAATTGTGTTCCGTACTCCAGACTATTTCCAATTGACTTTGTTTTGTCATGCCAAAGATTTTATACCTGCAAGGAAAAATGGTCAACTTTAGTCTGTCTTGATTTCTTTATATGTAAGATGATATAAGTCAATCTTATGAAAAAATCAGTAGAGAGTGCAGAAAAAGATCTCATCTCAAAATGGGATGTGGAAAAAATATATACCTATGATTCTCATAAAATACGTAGTCAGAATTTTGTAATTGACACTCCGCCGCCTACTATCTCTGGCGCTTTGCATATTGGCCATGTGTTTAGCTATACACAAACTGATATTTTAGCTCGTTTTCAAAGAATGTCGGGAAAAAATGTTTTTTATCCTATGGGTTGGGATAATAATGGCTTACCTACGGAGAAACGTGTCCAAAATCTTTATAAAGTCCTTTGTGATTCTACTTTATCTTCTGAATTATCAGATGAGAAATGGCAGAATCTGTTGGATCGAAAAGTAAAAAAACAAGTCACTGATTTTCAAAAAGTTTCCAGAGATACTTTTGTTAAGACCTGTTTATTACAAACTAGGGAGGATCAAAAAAAATATAAAGAACTATGGCAGAATCTTGGATTATCAGTGGATTGGAATCAAACGTATGAAACCATTTCTCCTTATGTACAAAATGTTTCACAAAGATCATTTTTAGATTTGTATCAAAAGGGTTTTGTGGAAAATCGCTTGGCGCCAGTGTTTTGGGACACTCAATTTCAAACAGCAGTGGCACAAGCAGATATTGAAGATAGAGAGAAGCAGGGTTTTTATTATAATATTCGATTTAAAATAATGGGAGAAGAAGGAGAATTTATTATTTCCACTACACGTCCAGAGCTGTTGCCGGCCTGTGTGGCTGTTGCAGCTCATCCGGAAGATGATAGATATAAAAAGTTTTTTTATAAAAAAGCCCTTACTCCTTTGTTGAGTGTTCCTGTGCCTATCTTACCGTCTACACATGCTGATCCGGAAAAAGGCACAGGTATTTTAATGATTTGTACTTTTGGTGATATGGAGGATGTGCGTTTTTGGCAAAAGATAAATGGCTCAAAACTGACTAAACAAAATTTACCCATTCGACAGATTATAGATGAATCCGGTTTTATAAAGGATATTCAATTTAAAAAAACTTCAGATTCATTGTTTGTGAGTGAAGACCCTGAATCCGCTAACAAACATTATGCTAAATTGAAAGGGTTAAGAGTTAAACAAGCCAGATCGGCTATTGTTAAAATTTTATCGGAAACAAAAGAGTTAGCTTCAAAACCTCTGTCGACTGAACAATTCATAAAATTTTATGAAAAAGGGGAGTACCCATTGGAGTTAATACCGACTCGTCAGTGGTATGTGAAAATTATGGATTATAAAAATGAACTCATAGATCAAGGTCGAAAAATTCAGTGGCATCCTGTTTCCATGTTAAAGAGATATGAGCAATGGGTGGAAGGACTTAATCAAGACTGGTGTATCTCACGACAAAGATTTTTTGGAGTGCCTTTTCCAGTTTGGTACTCAATAGACGATAAAGGGGAAGTGAACTATAATGAAGTTTTACTACCTGAGATGTCCACTTTGTTGAAAAATGAACAACAATCAGTGGATCCAATGCACTCTGCGCCAGCAGATTGGAATCCAAGTTTAAAGCATTATACAGAAGATAAAAGAGGGAAGCCTGGTGGTTTTCTGGCTGACTCCTCAGTGATGGATACATGGGCCAGCTCTTCTCTATCTCCTCAAATCAACAGTCAGTGGGGCATTAATAACAAGCGACATGAAACACTTTTTCCGGCTGACTTACGTCCACAAGCACATGAAATTATTCGCACATGGGCATTTTATACTATCGTGAAAACTTTTTTTCATTCTTCGAAAGATACAAGTGTTCCGTGGAAGAATATTGCGATTAGTGGTTGGGTGATGAATCCCAATCGATTAAAAATGAGCAAATCCAAAGGTGATACAGTGTCGCCGGAACAACTGTTACAGTTATATAGTGCAGATGCAGTAAGGTACTGGGCGGGCAAGGCTCGTTTGGGACAGGATACTGTATTTGATGAAAACATGATGAAAAATGGAAAGCGATTGAGCACTAAATTACAAAATGCCTTCAAGTTTGTTCAAATACAAATACAGAATCTGGACACAGAAGGTAGTAAATCTGTAGGCTTATTGGGTTCCTTAAAGGAAATAAGTACTCAGATGGATCGCAGTTGGATTGGGCATTTATTACAAGTTCATGAACAAGTGACAAAGAATTTACAAAATTTTTCATATGCTGGTGCTTTGGATCAACTTGAAAAAACTTTTTGGCTGTTTTGTGACAACTATTTGGAATTAGTGAAAGGGAGAGCTTATCAGTTAAAATCAGAGAAAAGTGGTAGGTCCAGTATAAGAGCATTGGATATCAGTCTGTATTTTTTTATAAAAATGTTGGCTCCTTATATGCCTTTTGTAACCGATCATATCTGGCGGCAAAGATATAGTGAGATGTATCCCAGTGAAAATAAAAATAGTAAAAAATCTGTACACGTACAACATTGGGGAATGAAAGACTTGGAAAGAAAAGAAATTCTCTCTTGGGGAGTTCCTAAACAAGATAATGATTTGTTGGAGTTTTCTTTTTTTATTCTACAAAAAATCAGATCCTTTAAAGCATCAAAACAAAAAAGTCTTTCTACCAAAGTTAAGAAATTTGAGATGAAGATGAGTAAACAACAGGCTGTTTTATTTGACCTGTGTCGGGAAGATCTCATACGCGCCGGTCAATTGGATGCAAGTAATATCTTTGTAAAAGTAGTAGAGAATTTGGGAAAAGAAGATAGTCTTGAAAATAATAAATTTTTTGAGCCTAGTCTTATATTGGAAGATTAACTTTTAAAGGATAAAAAATGAAAAAATTTTCTATTAGAGTTTTTCCTGAAAAGGAATGTTTGAAAAAAGAGGATCAGTTAGCTTGGAAATTAGCTGAATGTGCTTTGGATTCAGTTTCACTTTCAGAATCTGTTGTTGATATGGTTATTAACCGTATAATAGATAATGCTGGTCTGGCCTTGGCTTCTTTTCATCGCAGTTCAGTGGTTTGTGCCAGAGATCAGGCATTGGCTCATACTCATCAGAGTGGGGCTTTAATTTTTGGTTGTTCAAATAAACAAAAAACTTCAGCTAATTGGGCGGCTTGGGCCAATGGTGTGGCCGTGCGTGAATTGGACTTTCATGATACTTTTTTAGCGCAGGATTATTCTCATCCGGCAGATAATATCCCTCCTATTTTGGCAGTGGCACAGCAAAAATCTCTCAATGGTCAGACCTTATTAAAAGCCATTGTCTCCGCTTATGAAATTCATATTGCCTTGGTAAAATCGATATGTTTGCATAAACATAAAATTGATCATATTGCTCACTTATGTCCAGCGCAGACAGCGGGTCTGGGTGCTTTACTTTCTGTTTCACCAGACACTTTATATCAGGCTATTAATCAGGCGGTACATATTAGTTTCACCACTCGACAGTCTCGTAAAGGCAGTATTTCCTCCTGGAAAGCTTTTGCTCCTGCTCATGCAGGGAAATTGGCTATAGAGGCGATGGATCGCTCTATGAGAGGACAGAAAAGCCCTTCTCCTATTTATGAGGGAGAGGATTCAGTGATGGCCTGGCTCTTGGATGGTCCTTCAGCAGATTACACCATTGAGCTTCCTGAAAAAGGTGAAGAAAAAAGAGCACTTCTGGAATCTTATACGAAGGAACATTCAGCAGAATATCAATCCCAAGCCTTAATTGATTTAGCTTTTGAAATGAGAAGAAAAATTAAAGATGTAAAATTCATCAAGGAGATTACAATAAAAACTTCTCACCATACCCATTATGTGATTGGTACCGGATCAGAGGATCCACAAAAACAAGATCCCAAAGCCAGTAGGGAAACATTGGATCACAGTATTACTTATATTTTTGCGGTGGCTTTAGAGGATGGTTATTGGCATCATGTTGATTCTTATAAACCAGAGAGGGCGAATCGACCTGAAACCATTCAACTGTGGCATAAAATTAAAACCCAGGAAGAAAAAAAGTGGACAGATCTTTATCATCATCCCGATCCAAATAAAAAATGTTTTGGTGGCAGTGTGGAGATTATTTTTCAAGATGGCACAAAAATAGTGGGTGAGAAGGCCAGAGCAAATGCTCATCCTGCCGGAGATAGACCCTTTCAGAGGGAGGATTATATTCAGAAATTTGTAAAATTAAGTGAGAGTGTAGGTGTTAAAGAAAAAGAACAAAAGAGGTTTTTATCATTAGTGCAAAGACTACCTGAGTTGTCTGCTGTGGAAATCAGTCAATTAAATGTTCAGATAAGTGATACTCCTGTGCGGAAACAGTCTGTTGGAGTGTTAGATTGATAAATATAATAATTCAAAACCCGGTCAAAAAAGACTCAAAAGTTCAAACATGCGTTTTGCCACAGAGCAACTTTCAGTCGCTCTCAAGTTCAAAGCCGAACTCATTTTGATCCTTTTTTGACCGGGTTTTAAATTAAATAAAGCTTTATTTAGGACGGAGTTTTTAGTATTTTTCATATAAAGAATGAGTGTTGAAAGGTGAACAAATGGTATTTTCTATTCCTGAAACAAGTGTAAAAAGAAAAAAGTTTAGAGAGCAGTTAAAGAACAAAAAGCTTTTGCGTTTTGTAGGTTCTTTTTCTCCTTTAGTTTCCAGAATTATTGAAGAACAAAAAAAATTTGATGGGATTTATATTTCTGGTGCAGTGATTTCCAGTGACCTGGCTCTACCAGATTTGGAATTATTTGATTTATCTGAATTGGTGGAGCGAGGGGGAAAAATTGTTCGGTCCAGTGCTTTGCCTGGCTTGGTTGATGCGGATACTGGATTTGGTAATGTGGCTCAAACAGTGCAACAAATAGAGGAGGCTGGTTTCTGCGGGTTGCACTTGGAAGACCAGGCAAGCCCTAAAAAATGTGGGCATCTAGACAATAAAAACCTCATAAATATTAAAGAGATGCAAAAAAAAATTAAAGGTGCAATTGAAGCTAAAAAAGATCCTAATTTTTTGGTAATGATTCGAACAGACGCACGGGGAGTGGAGGGCTTAGAGAAGGCGATAGAAAGAGCCAGGCATTATGTATCTGCCGGAGCGGAGGCCATTTTTCCAGAGGCGTTGGAAACGGAGGAAGAGTTTGATCAATTTCGACAAGCTGTGGATGTTCCTTTAATAGCCAACATGACAGAGTTTGGAAAATCGGAATTGCTTTCTGCTGAACGTCTGGAACAGCTGGGTTATAATATGGTTTTATATCCTGTTACAGTTTGGAGATTAGCTTTAAAAGCTGTAGAGCAGGGGCTTAAGTCGATTGCCAGTGAGGGACATCAAAAGAAATTATTGGATCAGATGTTAACCAGACAAGAACTTTATGAGTTGTTAAAATATTCTGAATACGTTAAGAAAGATAATTGAGATTTTTTATTGAGTTTTTATATAAACAGTGTGAAAATGCTATTCAATATTTCTAAAATTCCAGGAAAGGATTGTTATTAATGAAGGCAAAAAAAGGATTAGAAGGGATTATTGCAGATGAAAGCGCGGTATCCAAAGTTATTTCTGAAAAAAGTTCTTTGATTTTTAGAGGTTACTCTGTGGATGAGTTGGCCAGGAAGTCTTCTTTTTTAGCTGTAGTTTACTTGTTGTGGAGAGGGAAGCTTCCTACCAAGGAACAGTTAAACAAATTTGAAGAGGAAGAAAAACAAGCACGAAAAAATGATGAACGCATTTTAAAAACTCTTCAGGAATGTGCCAAAGGACATCCTATGGATACACTTAGGACAGCAGTTTCCATGGCCGGTGCTTTGGATTCTTCTGCATGGGATGACAGTGATGAAGAATTGGAGAGGAAAGCATTCAATCTTTTAGCCAATATTCCTTTATGGATAGCCGCTCATAGTCGTATCAGAAAGAATTTACCGATTTTAAAACATTCTGATCAATTATCTTTTGTGGAAAACTTTTTTCAGTTGGGTTTTGGTGAATTACCTCAAAAAGAAGTTTTAAAAACTTTTGAATCTTCTTTAATTTTATATGCTGAACATGGTTTTAATGCTTCCACCTTTACGGCTCGTGTGGTGACTTCCACCACATCTGATGTTTATTCAGCGGTGGCTGGTGCTATTGGATCTTTAAAAGGGCCTTTGCATGGTGGGGCTAATGAACAGGTGATGTACATGATGAAGGAGGTTGGAGAGCCTTCCAATGCCAGGGAGTGGATGTTGAAGGCTTTAAAGGAAAAAAGAAAGATTATGGGTTTTGGTCACAGGGTTTATAAAAAGGGAGATTCACGAGTGCCTCAAATGTTTGCCTGTACTCAGGCTATGGCGGAGGTGACAGGCAACACCAAGTGGATTGAGATGTACAATATATTAAAGGATACGATGTTGGAGCAAAAGGGTATTCATCCTAATTTAGATTTTCCGGCAGGGCCGGCCTATTACATGATGGGTTTTGATATTGATATGTTCACGCCTTTTTTTGTGATGAGTCGTATTTCCGGTTGGGTGGCACATATCATGGAACAACGGAAAAACAACCGTATCATTCGTCCGTTGTGCGAGTATGTTGGTCATGAGGAGCGCTCTGTTCCTGAGGGTGGTCTTGTACAGTAGAGTTATAATATTCTGATGAATTATGTTTCAAAAGGTTTTCTCTGATCCAAATATTGCGCTCTCTAGTATTTTTTGTAATTTTTTCTAGTATCCAGGCAGTTCTTTCTTTGCCTTCTGCCATTTCATGGGCCATCATTTGATCCATTAATTTATCTATCATATATTGGGCTGATTTATGTTCATTTTGTAGAGCTACATTAAACCATGCATAGGCTTCCGATAAATTTTTTGATAACCCCATGTTTCCATCTTGATAGCGTATTCCCAGTGAAAGTTGGGCTTTAGTTTTTCCCAAGAAAGCTTGATCGAATAGATTAACTATGTCTCTTTCTATGGCATTCAGTCTATTTCTAGAATTCATTTTCCAGTTAAAGTTAACGCTGGTGTAGTAGGAGCAGTCGCCAAAGCGTCGTATGTGTGGATAAGGATAATTACAGTATCTTCCTCGTGAGTAATAGGTTCTTCCTCTATAGATGTATACGGATGGGTTGTTAAACGAATCTTCTTCAAAGATGATTTCATTTTCTGATAATTCGCTATTTAATATATTGTCCATTTGTTCTTGTAGAGTTTCATTGGCCATAACGGCTTGTATTGAGAAGATTAAAAATAAAAAAATTATTGGTTTCATTTTCAGGCCTCCTATTGAGGAAGATTATACTATGGTTTTAATATAAATCAAAACGTTTATATCTTACTTACAGGAGGTAAATTTAGTCTTTTCGGGACGCACATTCCTGGAAAGCCTTTCAGGGCTTTCCAGTTATACAATATATAATAACCTTGACATATCTATATATTGTATAGGTAAGGTTTTATGAAGAAGGAATATAATTTTTCAAAAATGAAGGAAGTAAAAAGTTCTCTTAAAGGAAAGAAGAGCATAGGAATTAATCTAAGTCATGAAGTAATAGACTACTTTAAAAGACTAAGCAAAGAGGCAAATGTTTCTTATCAACAGCTTATTAATTTTTATCTTCTTGATTGTGTAAAAAAACAAAAAAAACTATCTATGAAATGGACAGGTTCATAAGTTTAAGAAATAAATAAGCAGGATTTGCCTACTACACTCACTCGCGTCCGGCTCGTTCGCTGCGTAGGCTCGCCTCGTGAGCTCAGAAAATCGTCCGGATTTTCTGCCTCGTATTGAATACTTATCGCATTCAACACGAGTCGCTCACTCATTTCAAATCCTGCGCAGATAAAATAATCAGGGAGCGATAGCCCCTTGATTATTTTAAATGACCACGGCAGGATTTGCCTACTACACTCACTCGCGTCCAGCTCGTTCGCTGCGTAGGCTCGCCTCGTGAGCTCAGAAAATCGTCCGGATTTTCTGCCTCGTATTGAATACTTATCGCATTCAACACGAGTCGCTCACTCATTTCAAATCCTGCGCAGATAAAATAATCAGGGAGCGATAGCCCCCTGATTATTTTAAATGACCACGGCAGGATTTGAACCTGCGACCTAGAGTTTAGGAAACTCTTGCTCTATCCAACTGAGCTACGTGGCCTTTAAGTTTTTAAGATGGATTCCAGATTTTCAGCTAATTGTAAAAATGCTTTTCCTTCTTCTGAGTCCGGTTCGCTTTCCAGGAAGGGGAGTCCGGTTTCACAACTGAGTCCTACATTGGGGTGAAAGGGAATACTGGCTAGTTTTTTGATGTCATTACTTTTTAGATAAGTATCTAATTGTCCCTTTGGGAACAAGCTAATAGGTTCCTCAGAGGGATGCATTTTAAAAGAGGACATATTTTCCACAACTCCCAGGCAGGGAACTTTTAGGTGTTTTAGCATATTCAGAGCTTTTTTAGCATCGGCCAGGGCAATGTTTTGTGGAGTGCAGATCACAACACCTCCAGAGAGGGTTGTTTTTTGTGCCAAGGTGAGCGCTATATCTCCTGTACCGGGAGGAAGGTCCACTAATAAATAATCTAATTCTCCCCAATCGACTTCTTTTAAAAATTGATCAATAGCTTTAAACAGCATGGGGCCTCTCCATATTACGGGTGTTTCTTCTTCTACGAGAAAGCCCATACTCATCAGTTTTATTCCATAGCGACGCAGAGGGATGATCATTTTTTTATCTTCAGAGATATCCGGTTTTTGATTTAAACAACCCATCATACGGGGTATGGAGGGGCCGTAGAGGTCGGCATCCATCAAACCGATTTTATGGCCTTTTTGTTTGAGAGCCATAGCCAGGTTGACAGAGACCGTACTCTTTCCAACACCGCCTTTTCCAGAACCAATAGCGATAGTATGTTTAATTCCTTTAATGGAGCTTTGTTGATCGAAAGGGTTTTTCATTATTCTGGTATGATATAAAAGCAGTTGTTTATCAAGTGTAAACTTTTAATTATATTATTTTATTGATGGGGAGTGTTTATCATAAAGATTTTCAACTGTTGATCTTTATCTTTTTTTATCCAGATTTTATTCTGACCTATGGAGGCACCGGTATTGCTACAGGACATGTCTTCAAAATTTTGCTCCTGGATAACTTGTAGAACATGGGCATTAAAAACAGATGGGAGTGAATGATAAAATTCCTCTATAGATTGTATGCGTGTAAAACTTCCGGAAGTTGAGATCACTTGTAAAGGGAAGGTCAGTATATTTGGCATATGTTCTTTTAATGATTCAAAAGAGTGCTTACCTTCGCATGGTTGAAGGTTTTCCTCTTGTTGTTCAACAATCCAACTCTTCATTTGAATAAAAAAGTGAGTTGGTGAAAAAGAATTGCATTCTATACATGCCGCTACAGCTTCTGTTTCATTATTATCCAGTGTTTGTTTATTGAAGCACTTATAATTTTTCACAAATTGTTTCAAATCCTGTAAAAAATTAGATAGGTCATCTGGACTGCCGTGTCCATAGGTGTATACTGAACATTTTGAAGTATATGCCTGAGCTTGCGGTGCAATCACACTGATGAAAAAGATTATAAAAAACAATATATTTTTCATATTGTCTTTATCGGAAAGAAGATCTTCTTTAGTAAAGAAATTATTGTTTTAGGTAAATTACAAAAAAATATCTTTTGTTAGAGTTAAAAGAACTGTAAAATCAATCAGTCAGCTTGCCAAAAGCCGGGCCTTATGTTTAATATAAAAAATATCCATCATTTTCAGATGTTAAAAAACAGGTTATCAAGGCAGATATTTCTCCTGTTATAAAAATTGCAGAGAAAGTAAATTGGAGGAAAAGCGCAATGAAAAGCATGACAGGGCATGGGGTTGCTTATAGCCAGCAAAAAGACAGGTTTGTTGAAATAGTTGTTCGAGCATTAAATGGTCGATTTTTGGAAATTCGGTTTCAAATGTCGGATTTCTATTCTTCGATGGAAGGTGAGTTAAGAAAAAAAGTTCAAAAAAAATTTACTCGAGGAAATATTGATATTTTGATCAACAGAAAACCTGCTCAACCTGGTGTGAAAACAAAATTGAAATGGAATTATAAGCAAGCTCTTGTCTGGAAAGCTTTTTATAAAAAAATGGCTTTTGCGTTGAAATTACAAAATAATCTGGATCTTTTAAGCTTATCTCGTCAGCCTGGTGTGTTGGACATACAATCTGTTACTCCAAGCCTTTCCACGCAGGAAAAACAAATCATAAAAAATCTTTTACAAAAAGCTATTAACTTATGTGACAAAGAAAAATCGAGAGAAGGCTTGGCTTTAAAAAAAGAATTTCAAAAAAATCTAACTACATTGTCTCATTGTTTGCAGTTGATTAAACGTATTTCCAATAAACAAAAACGGGAGAAAAAGAAACAGTTAAAGCGCAACCTATCCAGTGATGTATCCACTCAGCAACAAAGCGCTAATGAAGCTGTGGTTATGCTTAGTCGGGTGGATATTGAGGAAGAGTTGAGTCGTCTTGTTGAGCATATACGGATTTTTCGCACACTGATTACGAAAAAATCTATAATGGGAAAACAGATGAATTTTTATTTGCAAGAAATGATACGGGAAATTAATACTATTGGTTCCAAATCTCAGGAGGTTCGTCTGACTCGCGAAGTGGTGAATGCTAAAACTCTTATAGAGACTATGCGCGAGCAGGTTCAAAATGTGGAATGAATAAGAGGAAAACAGCAAAACCCTTTATTGTTTTATCCGGTCCCAGTGGTTCCGGTAAATCCACTTTATTAAAGCGGGTACTTGAGCTTTATGGTTCGGATAAACTAAGAACAACTGTTTCTTATACCACTCGCCCTCCCAGAGGTCGGGAAAAAGACTCTAAAGACTATTATTATGTGAGTGAAAAGCGTTTTTTGGAATTAGCAGAACAGAATTTTTTTATGGAATGGGCTCGTGTTTACGAGCACTATTATGGAACAGCGATGGATCAGGTGCTTTCACATTGGCAACAGGAGTGTGCGATTATCAAAGATTGTGATTTACAGGGAGCGGAAAATATTAAAAAATGCTTTCCACAAGCTTTAAGAGTATTTATTCAGCCTCCCTCCTTATTAACTTTGAAAAACAGGGTTTCAAAAAGAGAGGAGAACACCGATAAGGAGATGAATATCAGGATTAAAGCGGCTGAGGAGGAAATGAAACAAGCTCATAGCTTTGACTACCAGATAGTAAATGAGGACCTTTTAGAAACTGTTAATAAATTAAAAATAATTATTGATAATTATATTTAATATGTTTAGACTTATGTGAAGGTTTTTTTACTAAAGAGAGGATAGTATGGCTCGGGTAACTGTTGAGGATTGTTTACAAAAGGTATCTAATCGTTTTGCCTTAGTGGCATTAGTGACAAAGCGTGTAAAGCAGTTTTTAAAGGGAGATAAATGTCTTTTAGAGGGTAAAAATAATGTAGTGGTGAACGCATTAAGAGAGGTGGCGGCCGATAAAATTAAGTTCGATTGTGGCGATACACCTCCAGAAATACAACTTGAGCAGGATTTAAGAATTGAAAAGAAACACAAAAAAAATCTTTTTTTACCTGAAGCAAATTAATTTTTTAATCAATCAAAAATATAAAAAGAATAAGAAGAAATGTTAAAACGTTTAAATAAAGTATTATTAACTGGATTTTGCTTAAGTTTTATTTTTTTACTATTGTTATCTTGTGATAATATTTTTGTTAAATCTGATGAGGAGAAGGCCGAAGAATCTGCAGAAGCTGCAAAAAAGGCTGTAGCCGCCAATCCAATATGTGAGAGGACAGAGCAAGTCAGAGACACTATAGTAAAGGCAGTTAAAACATCTAAATGTGAAGAGGTGAGTGTTGAGGACTTGGCTAAGGTAACAATTTTGAGTTTTAACAATAAAGATCTGCAGGAATTGAAAGTTGGAGATTTTGCCGGTTTAACAGGACTTAAACAACTTTATCTTTCAAACAATGATTTAGAGGCTTTGCCAGTTGGATTATTGGATAATTTGATCAATTTAGAATATTTTTATGCAGATAACAATTCGTTACAGACTTTACCTGAAAACTTCTTTAATGGCTTATCTTCATTGGAAAAAGTTAATTTTTATGGAAATCAGTTGTCTTCTCTCCCTGCCGGTTTATTTGATGACCTGGATTCTTTGGAAAAAATGTATCTGGGTGGTAATGAGTTTTCTGATGAAGAGGAGAGTCGTCTTAAACAGGAATTAGGGGAAAAGTTAACCACTATATAACTAGTGATATCTTAAAGGTAATAAAATCAGCTAAAACTATTGAAAAAGAGAAAAAATATTTCCTAAAATCTTTTCAGATCGAGTATAATAGCTTTGTAATGGTAAGCCAAGCAATTGATATGAGTCATAAAGCTAAAAAGACTAGTGATCTACAGGAACTTCTTACTCGTATTCAAACATACTATCCTTCAGCTGATTTAGATATTGTCGAAAAAGCTTATAATCTGGCTAAAAAAGCTCATACCGGTCAAACCAGAAAAGATGGTTCACATTACATTACACATCCTTTGGCAGTGGCTTGTATTCTGGCTGATTTACAAATGGATCTTTACACTATCATTACAGGTCTTTTGCATGATGTGGTGGAGGATACTTCTGTCAGTGTTACTGATATTCAAAAAGAGTTTAATAGTAAAGTGGCTTTTTTAGTGGATGGTGTGAGTAAAATTTCTCATCTTAAGTTTAAAAGCACCTATCAACAAGATAGTGAAAATATGAGAAAAATGGTTGTGGCTATGTCCAGGGACGTTCGGGTTATTCTGGTGAAGTTGGCGGATCGGCTTCACAATATGAGGACCTTACAATATCTTCCAGCGGAAAGACAGAATAAAATAGCGATGGAAACATTAGAAATATATGCGCCCTTAGCTTCCCGTTTAGGAATCAATTCTATTAAAGTGGAATTGGAAGATTTAGCTTTTAAATACTCTAATCCTGAGAACTATCATTCTCTGGTAAAACAAATGGATAGAGAAAAGTTAGAAATGGAAAATTATATAAAAGAAGTTATTAAAATTTTAACCAGGGAAGTTAAAGAGAAAATGAATATACAGGCTGAAATTACAGGTCGTCCTAAGAATACGTATTCTATCTATCAAAAAATGATCAATCAAAACCTGGATTATCATGAAGTTTATGATGTATTGGCATTTCGAGTGTGTGTGGACAAGGTAGAGGAATGCTATAAAGTTTTAGGAGTGATCCATGCTTTATGGAAACCTATCCCTGGACGCTTTAAAGACTACATTTCCATTCCAAAGGTGAATGGGTACCAAAGTTTACATAGTACGGTGTTGGCTGAACAGGGTAGAAGAATTGAAATTCAGATAAGAACATTTGAAATGCATTTATTAGCTGAGAAGGGGATTGCAGCTCATTGGAGGTATAAGTCCAAGTCGTGGCAAAGTATGTCTTCTGTAGATGAAGAGACTTTGAAAAAGTTTAACTGGCTTCAGGATCTGGTAAGTTTACATAAAGGGAATCAGCATTTTAGTGAGTTTTTAGAATCAGTTAAAACAGATTTATTTGATAAGGAAATTTATATTTTTACTCCAAAGGGAGAGGTTAAAGAATTTCCTACAGGTGCCACTCCGATTGATTTTGCTTATTCCATTCATACGGATCTGGGGCATAAAGTGAGTGGTGCTAAGGTAAATGGTCGATTGGTTCCTTTGAAATATAAGTTAAAAAATGGAGATAAAGTGGAGATCACCACTTCAAAACAACAAAGTCCTTCAGAGGAATGGCTTAAATATTGTGTCACTTCCAAGGCTAAATCAAAAATCAAAAATTTTTTAAGAATGGAAAGTCGGGTCAAAGCTATTGATATAGGACAAAAGTTATTTGAAAAGGAATTAAGAAATAGAAAAATAAAACTGGACACCGTTTTTAATACTCTGGAGTGGGCTAAGTATATGAAGGAAAATGGATTAAATAAAAAAGAGGATATTTATATTCGTCTCGCTTACGGAAAAGTGTTGGTTCAAGACCTATTTTCTATTTTAATGCCAGAGTTAACAAAATTAACTCATACGGATGTATTACCAGGAACATTTCAGCGTGAAGCGGAATATTCTCAACAGGACACGGGTGATAAAAACACCTGTCCAGTGATGGTGGATGGTATGGGTAATATTATGGTGCATTTTGCTAAGTGCTGTCGTCCCCTACCGGGAGACAGTATTATTGGTTTCATTAGTCGTGGAAAGGGAATTACTGTTCATCGGCACTCTTGTGCAATTCTTTTATCTATGGAATCAGCTAGGTATGTGGATGTGCAGTGGAATATTTCACCTAAGACCAAGCATAAGCACATCAGTCTCATCCAAATTGTTGTTAACAATGTACCTGGAGTACTCAATAAGGTATCTGCAGTTTTTGCTGAAGAAAGTGTGAATATTTTTCATTTGATGGTAAGTCATACTAAGGACATGAAGTCAATCATTCAACTTAATGTTGAGGTGCGAAATCTCCAACAGCTTCAAGAGCTAATAAAATCTTTAAGATCTACTAAACATATTATTAGTGTGAGTAGAAAAGAATAGATTGTAAGTATTATACAGAAGTGTTGCACAAAATAAAAAATCTATTTATTCGATAAAAGATATTGATCTATTTTTATTTTATTGCTATAAGTGTCATTGATAGGCAATAGGCTTCGTCATTCAGACAAAAGTCCATATAAAATAAAAGGAGTGTAGAATGCATTTTAAAGTAGGGGATAAGGCCGTTTACCCAGGACACGGCTTAGGGCAAATTACTTCTATAGAGACAAAAGAAATATCAGGGGCCAAGCAAAAGTTTTACTCTATTTTACTGATGAATTCAGATATGAAAATCATGATACCGGAAAATCGTATGAAGAACGCCGGTCTCAGAAATGTGATCACTCGTGAAACGGCTGAGAAGGTTTTAAATATTTTAAGAGACAGTAATACTGTTCATCATTTGATTGAGAATGGAAAAAACTGGAGTAAAAGATACCAGGAATACATGAAGGTTATAAAGACAGGAAATATGATAAAAACTGCCTGTATTTTGAGGGAGTTATTAAATATTGATGAGAAAAAGGGTTTAAGTTTTTACGAAAGGCAGTTAATGCTCACTATTTGTCGTATGCTATTTGATGAAATGGCTACTGTGGTTAAAAAAGAAGAACTACAGGAAGTTTTGGATTTTGCAGGCTTATTGGAGAAATTTAAACAATAGTGTCAAGTATTCGTGTGCGTTTTGCTCCCAGTCCTACTGGTCAGTTGCATTTAGGTGGAGCGCGTACAGCTCTCATTAATTATCTGTTTGCTAAAAATCAACAAGGTGTTTTTGTTGTTCGGGTGGAAGATACAGATCTCAGCCGAGGTAATGAGTCTTTTCTCAAACAGCAATTACAGGATTTAAAGTGGTTAGGTTTAAATTGGAAGGAAGGTTTAAACCCTGACACATTAGATAGCCAAGGAGAGTATGGTCCTTATCAGCAAAGCCACAGAACAGATACCTATAAAAAATACGCAGAACAGTTAGTGAAGGAAGGAAAAGCTTACTATTGTTTTTTAACTGATAAAGAGATTGAGGAACAAAAAGAGCAGGCCATTCAGCAAAAAAAACCAATAAGGGTAGTTAGTCCTTATAGAGATATAGATTTAAGTGAAGCAGAAGAAAAAATCTCTCTTGGTAAGAAAGCTGTCATTCGTTTTAAAACTCCTGAGCAGAAAAAAACTTATAGTATCCAGGATTTGGTGCGGGGAGAGGTGAATTTTCCTTCGGATATGGTGGGTGATTTTGTTATTTTACGATCCAATGGTTTGCCGGTATATAATTTTGCTTGTATTATTGACGATTATTTAATGAAAATTTCTCATGTTTTTCGTTCTGAAGAACATTTGGCTAATACCTTAAGACAAGTGATGCTCTATGAAGCTTTTTCATGGTCACAGCCTCACTTTGCTCATTTGTCCATTATTTTAGGTGAGGACGGTAAAAAGCTCAGCAAGAGACAAGGGGCGGTCAGTTGCGGTGAATACCGAAAACAGGGTTTTTTATCTGAGGCACTCTTAAATTTTTTAGCTTTGATGGGGTGGAATCCCAAAACAAAGCAAGAAATTTTTTCTTTGGAGGATTTAATTAAAAAATTTTCTTTGGAAGGCTTAAATGCTTCGCCGGCTGTGTTTGATAAAAACAAACTGGAGTGGATACAGGCTCAGCATATCAAGGGCATGAATAATTCTTTATTGTGGGGTATTTTAAAAAAAAATTTTGAAAAAGAGAATTTTAAATTCCCTCCACTAGAAAGTTGGGCTTTGAAAGCAGTAGAATCCCTAAAGCACTCTTTTTCCAATTTATTGGAAGCAAAGAATGTGTTTCGTTTTTTATCAGAGAATCATTTTAATATTCAAGATGAGGCTAAAGAGATTTCTGATTGGGAATCCACCTCTTCTGTTTGGGATGAGTGGGAATCTTTTTTAAAAAATTATAAGGAAGCTCACATCAAAGCAGAAGATTTTTCTCAGATCTGTAAAAAAATTCAGAAAACAGTGAATGTAAAAGGCAAGTTTTTGTTTATGCCTATTCGAACGGCAGTATTAGGTCAACCAAGTGGTGCGGAATTAAAACTTATTGTGCCGTTAATTAGGCGAACTGTTCTACTAGACAGAGTAAATCAATGCAGAAAACATTTCAGCTAAAGAGTTCTTATCAACCGGCAGGGGATCAGCCTGTAGCTATTCAACAAATTTACCAGGCTTTAAAGGAGGGGGAACAGCATCAAACTTTACTGGGAGTCACCGGTTCCGGAAAAACTTTTACAATGGCTCATGTTATTCAAAAAATGCAAAGGCCAGCTTTGGTTTTAGCTCCTAACAAAACATTAGCCGCTCAACTATTTGTGGAATTTAAGGAGTTATTTCCAAAGAATGCTGTAGAATATTTTGTGAGTTATTACGATTACTACCAACCGGAAGCTTATATTCCATCCACAGACACTTATATTGAAAAAGATTCCAGTATTAACGATCAGATTGATCGCATGAGGCATTCCGCTACAATGGCTTTGTTTGAACGCAAAGATGTCATCATTGTGAGCAGTGTATCCTGTATTTATGGTTTAGGTAGTCCTTCTGATTATAAGGATTTAAAAATTCATTTAACATTAAATCAGAAATTGGAAAGAGATGTTTTATTAAAGTTACTGGTAGATATTCAATATCAAAGAAAAGATTTTGATTTTCATCGTGGAACTTTTCGTGTGCGTGGAGATACAGTGGAGATTTTCCCTCCTTATGAAGAGGAAAAAGCTTTTCGCATAGAATTTTTTGGAAATTATATTGATTGTATGGCATTGGTAGATCCCTTACATGGTCGAATTTTAAAGGAACTCAATTATTTATCTATTTATCCATGTAGTCATTATGTGAGTACAAAGAAAAAGAATAAATTAGCTATAGGATCCATAAAAAAAGAACTGAAATCTCATTTGGTGGATTTATCCAAAAAACAGTTAAAGCTGGAAAGAGAGAGAGTGGAGCGACGTACTTTATATGATTTGGAAATGATTGAAGAGATGGGGACTTGTCCGGGGATTGAGAATTATTCCCGTCACTTTACTGGACGTAGATCAGGAGAGCCACCTCCTACCTTATTGGAGTATTTCCCAAAAGATTTTTTGATGTTTATAGATGAAAGCCACATTAGTGTGCCACAGGTTGGTGGTATGTATCGCGGAGACAGAAGTAGAAAGGAAACATTAGTTCAACATGGTTTCAGATTACCTTCCGCTTTGGATAACCGGCCCTTAAATTTTACAGAATTTGAAAAATCTATTAACCAGGTTATTTATGTGTCTGCAACACCTGGGGATTATGAGATAGAGAAGAGTAGAGGAGTTGTTGTAGAACAAATTATTCGTCCCACCGGTCTGTTGGATCCGAAAGTCAGTGTCAGACCCATTGCAAAACAAGTAGATGAATTATTGAGTGAAATCCAAAAAAGGGAAAAAAAACAGGAAAGAGTTTTGGTAGTGACTTTGACAAAAAAAATGGCAGAAGCTTTGACAGCCAGTTATCAATCCAGAGGTGTTCAGGTGAGATATTTACATAGTGATATAAAAACTATTGAACGTATGGAACTCATACGTGATTTACGATTGGGGGTATTTCAAGTCTTGATCGGGATCAATCTTTTAAGGGAGGGCCTGGATTTACCGGAGGTGAGTTTGGTGGCTGTACTGGATGCTGATAAGGAAGGTTTTCTCAGGTCCAGGAGATCTCTTATTCAAATTATTGGCAGGGCAGCCCGCCATGTAGATGGTCAGGTGATTCTCTATGCAGATAGAGAGACAGCATCCATTAAGCAAGCACTATTGGAAACAAACAGGAGAAGACAACTTCAGACTGAGTTTAACAAAGAACATAATCAAATTCCTAGGAGTATCAAAAAATCAGCACCCAAGGGTTTGTTGGAAATCTATGGTTTTAATGATGAGGATAACTTAGAGCAGGTAGAACAGAAGCTCAAAAAAGGTGAGACCAATTTGGGTAAGGAAATTACCTTGTTAAGACAGCAGATGAAAAAAGCCACTGAAGAATTGAACTTTGAACGGGCAGGGCATTTAAGAGATAAAATCAAAAAACTTCAAATCATGGAAATGAATTTACAATAACCTTTATTTTACTTTAATGAGTTCCACTTCAAAGATAAGTGTGGCATTTGGGTAGATTACATTTCCGGTCCCTTGAGCTCCATAACCTAGTTCAGAAGGGATAAACAATTTATATTTGGATCCTTCTTTCATTAGTTGGAGACCTTCTGTCCAACCGGCAATGACACCATTTAAAGGAAAACTGATGCTTTGATTTCTTTTATAGGAGCTGTCGAATTCTGTACCATCAATAAGAGTACCACGATAATGAACCTCCACAGTGTCTGTGGCTTTAGGTTGTTTTCCACTGCCTTCTGTTAAAACTTTGTATTGCAATCCGGAAGCAGTGACTTTCACACCTTCTTGCGTTTTATTATTCTCTAAAAACTCTTTATCTTTTTTCTGTGTTGTGTCCATTGTTGATTTCTCCTGTTTAGAACTATTATTTTTTATTTCTTTCGGCTTTGATTTTTTTGTTTTGGAATCGGTTTTAACTTCTTTCAAACCATCTTGGAGTCCCAATACAAAAGCATTTTTCTTTTTATCCTCTTTTAGGGTTAAAGACAGTCCTTTAGCCACTCTCTTGCCCAAGTCATAACTCTTCTGAAGTTCAGGGTTTTTATTCAATTCTTTACGCAGATTGGCATTTTTTAAAAAATCACAGGCAGTGAAAAATATAAGAATGGAAAAATAAAACAAAATTCTTTTCATAGAGAGAAGGATTGTCTGGTAAAGTACGGATTTGGTCAAGGTATTTTTAAATGAATAAAATAATTATTAAAGCCTGTGGAAAATGGATCCTGGCCGGGGAGTACGCTGTGCTGAAAGGTCACCCTGCTTTAGCTTTTCCTTTGCCTTCTCAATTTATGGAGTTGCATTTCTCCCAAACCAAAGAGAAAAAACTGCATATTCAAATCTCTACTGATAAGGATTCTGAAAATCTGCAAATATTTTTGGAATCCACACTTCAAAAAGCATTAAAAATGATTTCCAGGGAGAGATGGGAGTTAAATGGATTATTAAAATTAAAATCCTTTATGTTTAGTGGTTCAGGTCTTGGGTCCTCTTCTGTTATCTGTGTCTTAGTAGGTAAATTATTTTGTAGTTTAAAATGGCTTAAAGAAGAAAAACTTTTTTCTTTTTGTTATGCTTTAGAGAAATTATTGCAAAAAGGGGAGAGTAGTGGCTTGGATATTAAAGTGGTCTTGGAAGAACAGGCCATTCTATACACAAATCCAGATCAGTGGGAAGTCTTTCAAGCTTCATGGGAGCCGGCTATTTATTTATCCTATTCCGGTCCCGGACAAAATACAGATACAAATATTCAGGTAGTAAAAAATCTTTGGCAAAAAGAGCCTAAAAAAATGGAATCTTTAAATCAAAAAATGCAAGAAGCCGTGTTAAAAGCTAAGGATAACCTGGAACAAAAGATTGATAAAAGTTTCGATGATAGATTAAAGGCACTGACAGAAGCTTTTCTTATGGCTGAGGATTGTTTTCTTCAATGGGGTCTTATTGGAGAAGATATGCAAAAATATATTCAACTTTTAAAAAAGCAGGGGGCTTTAGCGGTTAAACCCACCGGTTCCGGCGGTGGCGGTTATGTTTTAAGTTTGTGGCCTACAAAAATCGTTCCTCAAGCAATAAAAGA
The DNA here is from genome assembly GCA_965226095.1 of Bdellovibrionales bacterium. Classification (GTDB taxonomy): domain Bacteria; phylum Bdellovibrionota; class Bdellovibrionia; order Bdellovibrionales; family UBA1609; genus JANQSP01. The sequence goes on from OZ245336.1 coordinate 1,078,098, forward strand.
TGAATTATTGTATGGTTTTTAAATTTATAAAAATTATTGCCTGGATTGGATAAAGTGGATAGTCTCAAAAAAATAAAAAAAGGAATAATAGAATGTCTTCTTCTATCAAAGAACTAAAGAAAAACTTGCACAGAATTTTTGAAGAAAGCCAAAAAGCTTTTCCCAATGCCACAACTTCTGCAAAGCTTTACGAGTTAAAAACCAAATATTTGGGTAGTAAAAGTGAATGGCAGAAAGTAATAAAAGGGATGAAAGATTTATCTCAACAAGATAAGCCGGTTTTTGGTCAATGGCTCAATGAAAAAAAACAGATTTTAGAAGATTTGTATAGAGAGCTTTTTCAAAAACTTTCTCGTGACGAATTACAAAAAAAAATGCTGACAGAAAAAGAAGATCTTAGTCTCCCTGGTCCTTCCTCTTCTTCAGGAGCTTTACATCCTGTTCAACAAATGATTGATAAAATGTTAAGTATTTTTAAAAAATTAGGTTACTCTGTTCGTACAGGTCCACTCATTGAAAGCGATTGGCATAACTTCCAAGCTTTGAATATTCCTAAGGATCATCCATCCAGAGATTTACAAGATACTTTTTATATTGATGATAATTATGTGTTGCGTACCCATACCAGTCCTATCCAGGTAAGAACAATGACTCAAGAAAAACCTCCCTTAGCTATATTGGCGCCAGGTAAGGTTTTTCGAAGAGATAATGATATTTCACATTCTCCTGTTTTTCATCAAGTGGAGGGGATGCTCATTGATCAAAATGTTTCCATGGTTCACTTGAAGAGCACCTTGGCTTATTTTGTCAGAGAATTGTTCGGTTCTGCCACGAAAGTTCGTTTTCGTCCCAGTTATTTTCCATTTACAGAGCCTTCCGCTGAATATGATTGCTCTTGTCCGATTTGTACATCTAAAGGTTGCTCCATGTGTAAACAAAGCGGTTGGGTGGAGATAGGAGGTTGTGGATTGATACATCCTCATGTGCTATCTCTATCTAATATTGATTCCGAGCAGTGGGAGGGTTTTGCTTTTGGTTTAGGTGTGGAAAGATTGGCCATTATTTATTATGGCATCCCACACATTCGTTTATTTTTGGAAAATGATCTAAGATTTTTACGACAATTTCCTAATATCAAGAGTTTGTAGAATGAAAATTTCTTTTAATTATCTTAATAAATACATAGATTTACATGATTTTCATAATAAAATAGATGAACTATCTGAACTCTTATGCAAAGCCGGAATTGAAGTAGAAAGTTGGGAGGATATTTCTCAAAAATTTAAAAATTTATTAGTTGTGGAAGTGAAAAAAATTAAAAAACACCCTTCAGCAGATCGATTGAGACTTTGTGATGTCACTGATGGTTCTGAAAAATCCCGATCTATTGTATGTGGAGCTTCTAACTTTCAGGAAGGTGATAAAACCGTATTAGCTCTTCCGGGAGCAGTATTGCCTGGAGATATAAGTGTTCAGACTCAAAAAATCAGGGGAGAGTTAAGTCATGGAATGATGCTTTCATTTAGTGAACTGGGTTTTGCTCCTCAGAATACAGATGATGAAGGAATTATTGTTTTACCTAAAGAGAGCACCCCTGGGCAGAATTTTGCAGAACTGGTCGGTTTAAAGGATATTATTTTTGAATTGGCCATTACGCCTAATAGATCTGATTGTTTAAGTCACTTTGGTGTCGCCAGAGAGCTTTCCTGTTTATTAAATCGTCCGATAAAAGAGTGTTTTACAAACAAACATTCAGGCACAGGGGATTCGGTTAAAGAAAAACTGGGCTTGAAAATAAAACAACCGGACTTATGTTTTCGTTACACTGGACGGGCAGTTTATAATATTCAAATTCAACCTTCACCTCTGTGGCTTAAAACCGGTTTAGAGAATTTGGGGTTAAAATCCATTAATAATGTTGTGGATGCTACAAATTACTTAATGATTCAAACCGGACAACCCTTACATGCTTTCGATATGGATAAACTATCAGATAAAGTGTTAGTGGATTTTCCAAAAAAAGGAGAATTGTTTAAAACTCTGGATGATAATGAAATTCATCTGACTGGAAAAGAACTTTGCATCAAAGATGCAAAAAACACAATAGCTTTGGCAGGTGTTATTGGTGGAGTGGACAGTGGTATTCATTCTGATACTAAAAATATTTTTTTAGAATCTGCTTGTTTTTCCCCTTCACATGTTCAATCTGTATCCAAACAATGGCAAATGGATACAGATGCCTCTTATCGCTTTAGCAGAGGGGTAGATCCGGAGATGACGGAAAAAGTATTACAGGAGGCATGTGTACTCATTCAGTCATTAGCTGGAGGAAAAGTTTCAAAAGATTACTATGATGAATACCTGCGTCCCACTCAAAGTAAAAGCATTTCTATCAGACAAACAGATTTAGAAAGGCGCTTAGGTGTACCTGTGGATTTTAAAAAGTTCAGTACATGGATGAAAAAACTAAATTGTAAACTAGAACCATTAAAACAAGAAAAGGCAACTAAGGTTATTCCACCTTCCTATCGATTTGATTTACATATTAAAGAGGATTTAATAGAGGAATTTGCCAGACTGGAAGGGTACGATCAACTCCCTGAAGCAGATCATTTAATTCCTTCTTTGTCAGTTGGCTCAAAGGACGTACAAAGTTATTGTAGAGAAAGCCAGATAGCTGGAATTTTAGTCCAAGAAGGGTTTTTTCAAAGTATCAATCATAGTTTTATTTCCAAAAAATTTTCCAATAGTTTTATAGAAAATTTTGTTAATTATTCAAACGATACACAGCTGCCAAATGATGATTCAGAAACCATAAAGGATTCATTTTTTACCTATTTGGAGCATAGTAAAAAGTGTTGGAATCCTGTTTATATTAAAAATCCCTTAAGTTTAGAGTACGACATGATGAGAGTAAGTATGGCACCCTCTTTATTTAAAAATGCAATTCATAATTTGAAACATGGTTCTCGTTATGGCCGATTGTTTGAACTGGGTTATGTGTTTTCCAAAGAGCAAAAATCTTATCAGGAGCACCCTCGTCTCGGTTTATTGGCTTGGGGACAAGAAGAAGAGCTTTGGTCCGGGACCAAAAAGCGCCTTTGTGTCTATGACTTGAAGACAGCAATATCCAGTTTGTTAGAACACTTGCTGATTGAAGATTATGAGTGGGACCAAGTATCTAAAAATGTACCTTCTTTTATACATCCAGGGCAGTTTATGCAGTTAAAAGTGCAGGATCAGGTTCAAGGCTATATAGGCACACTACACTCTTCATTATTACAAAAATATAAGATTCGAACTAATGTGGCCGTTGCTGAGTTAAATATAAAAAATCTTTTAAAACAAGAATCTAAGAAAAAATCTTTTAAAAATTTTTCCTATTTTCCACAAGTGGAAAGAGATATCTCTTTACTTGTTCCTGAAGATTTTCCAGCTGGAAAACTGGTGCAGGATCTCAAACAAATGATTGGAGCTTTGTGTTATGATGTCAAACTATTTGATGTTTATAGAATAGAGGATCAACCAAGAGACAGTAAAAATCGCTCTATCACTTTTCGCCTTTATTTACAGTCTCAAAATAAAACTCTAACAGAACAGGATTTAACGGAGCTTCAACAAAGAATTATTACAGAACTAAGCGCTAAACGGCCAATTAAATTAAGATAAACAAGGAAGTTAATAAAATAAGTTGTTTAAATAAAAAGGATTATTGACTTTAAAACATAGGAAAACTTACACTCTTTTTCAGGTGGAGTAAAAATGTCGTATCAAAAAAGTAAAACTCTGACGAAAGCTGATATTTATACAGATCTATATAACAAAATTGGTTATTCCCAAAAATATTCTGCTAACCTTGTTAATTCTGTGTTTGATGTTATTTCGGATAAATTATGTAACAACCATCATGTTCGATTGTCCGGATTTGGTAATTTCTTGTTACGAGACAAGCAACCCCGTATAGGACGTGATCCAAAAACAGGTCATCAAATTACTATTAAGGCCAGAAAAGTAGTGGTGTTTCATTCCAGTCCGATTTTAAAGGAAAAGGTTAAAAAGAGAAGGGGATAAAAGTAATGGGTATGGAGATAGATTTTATAGAAACACCAGAAATACAAATTGGTCATCTGGATCCAATACTCAAAGAAGAAATAGGTAAAATTCCGGATAGAATTTCATTTAAAATTGGTGAAGTGGCGTCCTTATTACAAATAAAATCTCACGTTTTGAGATATTGGGAAATGGAATTTGATCTTCTTCGTCCAAAAAAAATGTCTAATGGACAAAGGCTTTATTTTAAAAAAGATGTGGAAACAGCTTTATTGATAAAAAAGCTTTTATATACAGATGGTTTTTCTGTGAAAGGCGCTAAACAAGCTTTAAGAGTTCTTAAAAAAGAAAACCGAATATATAAGAAACAGAATGTTCAAGAGGGTAAGTTATCCAAAAAATTAGATCTTATTTTAGAAAAAATTAGTGATATTCGTGAAACAATAAAATAAAAGTTAAAGACTTTGTTGTTTTTTTCTCAGGTATTTTTGAATAGCCTGGACAGTTTTAATAAAATATCTTTGTGGTACTTTCTTACCATTGATCAGTACAGTGGGTGTTCCTGTAATATTCATGTGTTTACCGGCTTGAAGTTGTTCCTCTTGTATATTCATAGCAGCTGTGGATTGTATACAATTTTTCCACTCAAGCCATTGAATGGGTAAATGTAAGCTGATTTGTTTAAGTGTTTCAATCGCTTTATCCTGATCAGATAAAGGTATAAATTTCTTTTGATTGTCAAATACCAAATGATGCATATTCCAACCCTGTTGTTGTCGTTCCGAACAATACACTCCTCTTGTTAAAGCACAAGATACTCCATTACCTTGGCATTGATCTAATGGAAAGGAGTAGTATTCCACGTATATATTAGGTTGAGATGATTTTAAAAGTTTTAATGTATAATAACTATTTTTACAGTGAGGACATAAAAAATCTGCAAATTCAGTCACTCTGATAGAATTGTTGGTTTCAGTTTTTTTACCATACTTTAATAGCGGAGTTTTCGATGTATTTTTTATGGGAGCAGATAACCAATCCAAAAAATTAACATGGACCACTTGTTTGGAAGATGCAGTATTGCTTAAATTAATAAATATCAAGTGAGATAAAATTCCAGTGATTACCCAGGCTAGCAAGAGACCCGATAAAAAACGGAAGTTTAATGTTTTGATAGCAGAAAGTAGAAACTTTTTTTTAAAAGCTGGCCACATAGAGATCATAATTACAAAAGAAAGTAAATATAAAATCAGACAGAAAGGACAAAATACCTTGAGAAATAATCCTGACAGAAGTATCATCACCAAAGAGGCCAAGACAGATAAACCTGACAATCCAAGAAGAGCCAGTATAATACGAGGGGCTTGTTCCACTAAGCCGCTTATCAGGGTAAAGGTCAACAAAGCAATAATGAAGTTTGTGGCAAAACCCATATCTGATAAATGAAGTCCGGCAAACTGAGAATAGTCAGAAGCCAAAGCAACATCACAATTCAAACGATCATTGATATGGCAAATGGAAGATTCATTGATTTGCCCGGCAGAAATAGATTGAGCTCTGGAGCTAAGGTATAAATGAATACCAGATGATATAATAGAGCAAATAAGTATGATAAAAAAATTTTTGTTCATTATTTAAATAGGTAAGATATAAGTTTTTAATGTATTGTATAGGTGTTTATTCAGTGTTTTTCAAGGGTTTTTATATAAGTTTTCCATATTAGAGTTTGTTTGCTACTGGTCTTTTTTCTGTTTTTTTTGTAAAGTAGGCAAAGTTTGTCGAAAATATATAGAATTATCAGAGGTATAAAGTGGTTTTTAGGGAAATAGAAAGGTATGGTCAGCATGAACAAGTTGTGTTCTTTCACGATCCAACAGTTCATCTAAAGTGTATTATCGCAATCCATAATACGAATTTAGGTCCTGCTTTAGGTGGTTGTCGTATGTGGCCTTATGCTTCTGAAGAGGAAGCATTAAAAGATGTGTTGAAATTATCCAGAGGAATGACTTACAAAGCTGCTGTATCTAATTTGGCTCTTGGTGGGGGGAAAGCGGTTATTATTGCTGATCCAAAACAAAAAAATCAAGAGCTTTTTAATACTTTTGGTCGTTTTGTTGAATCTTTAAACGGTCGATACATTACCGCAGAAGATGTAGGAACCAGTGTGGAGGATATGAAGTACATTAGAGAGAAAACTTCGTTTGTTGCCGGTTTGCCTCCGGATCTTGGAGGCGCTGGAGATCCCAGTCCATATACCGCTAAAAGTACATTAATCGGTATGAAAGCCGCTGTAGCCCATAAGTTTAAAAACAAGTCTCTTAAAGGATTGCATGTGGCTATTCAGGGCATGGGTAATGTAGGTCTGTACTTGGCACAGTATCTTTTGGAAGAAGAGTGTAAACTAACCATTTGTGATTGTTTCGAACAAAAAACTACTACATTTAAAGAGAAATATCCTGAAGTACAGGTTGTGCATCACGATAAAATTTATGAAACTAAATGTGATATTTTCGCACCTTGTGCCTTAGGATCTATATTAACTCCGCTGACTGTATCCCATTTAAATTGTTCTATTATTGCCGGTGCGGCCAATAATCAATTAGATACAATAAAGACAGAAGATATAATCAGGCAAAAGGGTATTCTATATGTTCCGGATTTTGTTGTTAATGCAGGTGGATTAATTCATGTTTTTGTGGAATCTGCTTCTAAAGGTGATTATAAGGAAGAAGAAACTTTAAGAAGAATTGACAAGGTTTATGACACTTTAGTAGAAATTTTTTGTATGGCAGATGCCAGTAAAAACAATAACACTACTGACATAGCTATTCAAATGGCGGAACAAAAAATTTTACAAAAATGATTTAATAACTAATAACCCAGTTGGAAAGGATAGTACATTGTCCAGAAAGCACTCTACTAATTTAGTGGAAAAAGATCCTTTACACATATTTATACAAAAAGCCACTCGATGGTTACAAGCTTACTTTCAGTATATTTTAGTTGTTTTATGCATCGCCTTTTTTGCCGGTGTTGGGTTTTTAGCCTATGAATATTTACAAAAACAAAAAAATCAAAAAGCTGAAAATGAACTCTATACTATCAAAAAAACTTTAATAGATTTAGAAAAAAAATCTGGTGGCAATGTATTTTCAGATGCCGATAATACTTTTTTTAAAAAAACAGTAAAATCAAAATACAGTGCTGAAATAAAAAACACTATTCAAAAGTATCAAGAGCTTATTAAAAAATGGCAGGGAACTTCAGCCGGAATTTTATCAGCAATAGAACTTGCTCATTTTTTATACCAGTATGAAAAATCGACGCAAGCAGTGAAACTCCTCAAGTCTACACTAAGCTCTTATAAAAAAGATAACCTTATTCGTTTACTTTCCTCCTATCAACTTGGTTTGTATCTCATGGATCAAAAGGACTACAATCTGGCACTGCCTTATTTTGATTTTGTTATACAAAGTGAAAAAGGTAAATGGCTTCGACCGGAAGCTTTACTAAAAAAAGCTCTCATTTATGAAAAACAAAATAAAATAACAGAAGCGAAAAATATTTATAGAATTGTACAAACCGACTATGCAGACAGCCAAACCAGCCAACTAGCCACTCAATATTTAAATCTGATGACAGTGGAACTTAAATTAAAAAAATTAGAAAATCAAAAAAATGAAGCATCAAAATCTGTTACGAAGGAAGGGAAGTAGAAGTGAATCTTTATCTTAAACTAAAGTTTTTAATACAAAGAGGTTGTTTATATTTGTGTATATTATTTATATGCATCTCTTGTAAAAATTTATCTTCCAGTAATAAAGACAATAAATTATTTCAAAAAATATGGGTTAAAGAAACAATACAGGAATCTTTTAAATATCCTTCTCGTTTACAATCTGTCTCTCCAACTTTAGCTGGAAGTTTATTGGTTCAAGGTAATAAATCCACGGGTCTTTATGCTTACACAACTAAAAATGGAAAACAAAAATGGTTTTTTCCCATTAAAAATGGAGTGGCAGGAGGAATTTTTCTAACCGCTAATCGAGTTTTTTTTAGTGGGGCAGATGGTTTTTTTTACAGTTTGAATTTACAGACCGCCCAAATAATATGGAAGTACTATACAGGAATTGTTAACAGCTCTGCGCCGGTTCTACATAAAGGTATCATATACTTTTCAAGCCCCCATCGTCTGTATGCTTTATCCGCTCATAATGGGAAGAATCTTTGGACTTATGGAGTTACCATTGAAGATAAAGCTTTTATTGTAGAAGGAGTGACTGCTCCACTGGTAACAAATAACAAAGTGTATTTTAAACCGGCCAATAATTCAATTGTAGCTTTAAATTTAAAAGGAAAATTACAATGGCAAAAAAAACTCTCTTCTCATTCTAAATTGGCTTTCGCAGGTTCCGCTCCAGTTTTAAGTACAACTTGTCTTTATACAGCTCATTTTGAATCCGGTTTATTTTGTTTGAATAAAAGAAATGGAAAGGTGATATGGAAAAATTCCATTCCTTCTCATGGAGATATTCTACTCTCGGGCTCTTTTTTATTTTATCCAACCAAGGATGGAAGAATATTGGCACTTCACCAAAAATCCGGAAAAATTATATGGACTCACAAAGTACCAAAACCTGTTTCCACTTCATTAGTCATGTATAAAGATACTTTAATCTATGGAGAATATCATGGCGATTTAAGGTTTTTATCCAAACAAACCGGCAGGGAAGTGGGGCACTTTGCTTTTGGTTCTGGAATGTCAGCAGTACCAGTGGTGTCTTCCACTCGTTCGGAACTATATTTTCTCTCCAATTTTGGTTGGCTGTATAAACTCAAGCTTTTTCTTTAAGTAAGGAGCTTTAAAGATGAATGTTTATATTCTATCAGCTAAGAGAACACCCATTGGCTCTTTTATGGGAGGACTTTCTTCTATACCAGCTCCACGATTGGCTGTTCCAGTTATTAAAGCCTTAGTTACTTCAGGTTCTCAACAAGATGAAGTAAAATCAGTATCTGTTGAAGATGTACAGGAATGTATTATGGGACAGGTATTAACTGCCGGGAGTGGTCAGGCACCCGCACGTCAATCCGCGCTTTATGCAGGTTTAAAGGTATCCACTCAATGTATGACAATTAACAAAGTTTGTGGTTCCGGTTTAAAAGCTATTATGTTGGCTCAGGATTCTATTCTTTGCGGACGTCATGATGTCGTAGTGGCTGGAGGGCAGGAGAATATGAGTTTAAGTCCATATATCGTTCCCCATATGAGGACTGGTTTTAAACTGGGTTCCTTTGAACTGGAAGATAGTCTTATCAAAGATGGTTTATGGGATCCCTATAATAATTTTCATATGGGGAATGCTGGAGAAATTTGCGCAAAAGAATATAAGATCAGACGGGAAGAGCAGGATAACTTTGCTATTAACAGTTATAAAAAAGCCAAAAAAGCTCAAGAACATAATTATTTTGAAGAAGAGATTGTTCCAGTAAAAGTAGAAAAAGATAAAGAGCAGTATACTGTATTAAAAGATGAAGAACCCGATCGAGTGATCTATGAAAAAATTCAAAAACTTAAACCTGCCTTTAAAAAGGAAGGTAGTATTACTGCCGCCAATGCCAGTAAAATTAATGATGGAGCAAGTGCCTGCACAGTAGTTTCAGAAAACTATATAAAATCTGAAAAGAAAAAACCTTTGGCTCAAATCATTGCCAGTGGAGCCTTTGCACAACAACCGGAATTTTTTACTATTGCACCGGTTTCAGCTATTAAAAATTGTTTAAAAAACGCTGGTTTGAAAATAACAGATATTGATTTATTTGAAATTAATGAAGCTTTTTCTGTAGTGGCTTTGGCTGTTGCCAAAGAACTATCTATTCCCATGGAGAAACTCAATGTGCATGGTGGAGCCGTGGCTTTAGGTCATCCACTTGGAGCTAGTGGTGCTCGTATTCTCACTACTCTGATACATGCCTTACATAAATATAATAAAAGATATGGAATGGTCGGGATCTGCCTAGGAGGAGGGGAAGCTTTAGCCTTATTGGTGGAGAAGTGTTAAATGATAGAGGAATGATATGAATAAAGTGTTTAAAGATGCAGAAGCGGCAATTTTTGATTTAGAAGATTCAGCTGTTTTATTAGCAGGTGGTTTTGGGTTATGTGGAATTCCCGAAAATCTTATTTTTGCAATTAAAAGAAAAGGAATTAAAAACTTAACTTGTGTATCTAATAATGCGGGTGTGGATGATTTTGGCTTAGGACTTTTATTACAAACCAAACAGATAAAAAAAATGGTAGCCAGTTATGTTGGTGAAAATAGTTTATTTGAAAAACAATTTTTAGAAAAAACTTTAGAAGTAGAACTTGTTCCTCAGGGCACTTTGGCGGAAAGAATACGTGCCGGTGGAGCAGGTATTCCAGCCTTTTATACACCAACAGGAGTGGGGACAAAGGTAGCCGAAGGAAAAAAAGCGGACAGTTTTAATGGTAAAAAATATCTGTTGGAAGAGGCACTCATTGGAGATTTCGCCTTAGTAAAAGCCTGGAAAGGAGATAAGGCTGGTAATTTAATTTACAGGCATACCGCTCAAAATTTTAATTCTGTTATGGCCACGGCTGGAAAAATCACTATTGCAGAAGTGGAAATTCTAGTGGAAGCTGGAGAACTAGAGCCTAATACTATTCATACCCCAGGCCTTTATGTGCAACGAATATTTCAAGGAAAAAACTATGAGAAAAGAATTGAACAAAGAACTATTAGAGAGAGAAAATAGGAAATGCAATTTATTTAGAAATAGCTTTAATAAAATTTGATAAATATATAAGGATATTAAATAAATGCCTCTTAATCGTAATCAAATAGCCCAAAGAATTGCTCAAGAAGTGCAAGATGGCTTTGTTGTTAATTTAGGTATTGGAATCCCCACTTTAGTCAGTAACTTTATTCCAAAAGATATTCATGTCCTGTTTCATAGTGAGAACGGTCTTTTAGGGCTAGGTCCATTTCCCTATGAAGGAGAAGAAGATGCAGATCTCATCAATGCCGGCAAACAAACCGTCACTGCTGTAAAGGGATCGAGTTTTTTTTCTTCAGCCAATAGCTTTGCTATGATTCGAGGAGGACATATTGATTTAAGCGTCCTAGGAGCCTTACAAGTCGATCAAGGAGGATCTTTGGCCAACTGGATGGTACCAGGTAAAATGGTGAAGGGGATGGGAGGAGCTATGGATCTGGTGGCTGGTGCTAAAAGAGTAGTGCTGGCTATGCAACATACAGATAAAAAAGGCCAATCCAAACTATTAACAAAATGCACATTACCTTTAACAGGAGTGGCCTGTGTCCAGCGTGTTGTTACAGATTATGCAGTCATTGATATAGATCCCAAAGAAGGCTTTATTTTAAGGGAAGTAGTGGAGGGGACTTCTCCGGAAGAAATACAAAAGATCACCGACGCTCCTCTAAAAATAGATTCTTCTGTAAAAACCATCTCTTTATAAGCTTTTATTATAATGGAATTGAAATATAACGACGAATTTTTACTCAAAAAGTTCCGGAGCAAAACCTCTTCTCAGTTTATTTTCTGTTAAAATTTTAGTGTGCAAGAATTGTTTGAGATATTCCGGCCCTCCAGCTTTGCTTCCTAAGCCGGACATTTTTCGACCACCAAAAGGATGCCTCTCTACTAAAGCTCCTGTACAGTTTCTATTGATATAAACATTACCTACTTCTACTAAAGATTTAAACTTTTCTATATGAGAAGGCTGACGGGAATAAAACCCCGCTGTTAAACCAAAAGCGGTCTTATTAACTTGTTTAATAGCTTCTTCCAAATTTTTAACTTTAAAAATAGCTAAGACAGGAGCAAAAAGTTCTTTTTGCATAAGGTCTGCATTTTCATCTTCTGCTAAATAAACAACAGGAGGATGAATCCAAGAGGAATGAGATTTTTCAAAACTTCCTTCAAAAAGTTTTTTGCTTTTTTCCTGTTCTATAAAATTGTTAATTCTTTTAAAAGCTCTTTCATCTACCAAGGGACCCAGGCTCACTTCTGGTTTCTCTGAAGAACTTATGATAAGACTTTGAACAGCAGGAATAAATCTTTCTATAAAATTTTTATAAACATCTTCTACCACCACCACACGACTACAAGCAGAACATTTTTGCCCTTGGAAACCAAAGGCCGAATCCAAAACTCCGTGAATTGCTTCATCCAAATCCGCCGAGCTATCCACAACAATGGTGTTTTTTCCTCCCATTTCCACAATACATTTTTTAATGTCTTTTTGATTCTTGGAAATCTGACCTGCTTTTTTAATAATTTGCGCGCCTACTTCAAAGGAGCCGGTAAAAGAAACAATAGAAACTTTAGGGTGAGAGACCAAATAATCACCTATCTCTTCTCCTATTCCGGGGAGAAAAGCAAAACTCTCCTTGGGAAAACCACTTTCCAATAAAAGCTCCGCCAGCTTTAAGCCAGTTAAACTACTTTGCTCCGCGGGTTTAATAAGCACCGTATTTCCGCAGAGGAGGGGAGCGATGCTCATACCTGTTAAAATAGCTAAGGGGAAATTCCAAGGGGAAATAACGGCTGTTGGGCCTATGGCCTCAAAATGATAAAAACTTTCTTCTCCAGCGGTATCACTCGTTTTTTTCTTTTGGAGGAGCATTTTATAAGACGAGGCATAGTAATTGCAAAAGTCGATAGCTTCTGCCACATCGCCTTGCGCTTCTCTCCAGGTTTTACCCACTTCAAAAACCTGAAGAGCCGCAAGTTCGAATTCTTTTTTTTGAAGAAGAAGCGCTAGTTTTTTGGTGCTGTCTATTCGTTTTTGAGGGGCGCTATGCTTCCATTCTTCAAAAAAAGAACTGGTATAAGAAATCGCTTCCTCTGCTTGATCTTTACTAGCTAAAAAACTATGGCTTATAATTTGATCCGTTCGACTAGGGTTTTTTCTCTCTAAAATTTGCTCGGAAGTTATTTTTTCTCCTTTTAAAATAAGAGGTACTTCTAAAGGAAATTGTTTTTTTACTTTCTGAAGAGCTATTTGAAAGTTATCTCTATTTTCTTTTTTACTAAAATCCAACATGGGATGGTTTTGAAATACTTCTTTTTCCAGTGATTTTGTTTTTTGCTCTATAGAGTTTAAATATTTTTTAGGATCCGCCAATAATTCTTCTGGCTTTTTATTTTTTAAAAAAGAACTTAAAACAAAAGATTGATTGGCGGTGTTTTCTAAAAGTCTTCGAACAAGGTAGGACATACCAGGTATAAGTTCTCCTATTGTGGAATAGAGGCGAACACAATAATTTTTTTCTAAAAGCGCTTGAGCTAAACCTTCTCCCATCCCATAAAGCACTTGAAACTCCATTTGTGCTTTAGGGTGTAATTTATGTAAAGCCAAACAATAGGCGATTGAACGAATGTTGTGAGAACCTATAGCTATTTTTACTTTTGGTGCGTTTTCAAAAAGATACTTGGTGCATTTTTCAAAATTAACATCCGTTTCCGACTTATGAGTATAGACGGGGATAGGCCAGTTTTTTTGCTTGGCCAATAAAACTTCGGAATCCCAATAAGCTCCTTTTACCAAGCGAATAGTAATGGGTTTTCCTCTTTGTTCAGAAAAACGAACTAATTGCCTTAAATCTTCAAAACTATCTTTTAAATAACTTTGAAGGACGATTCCAAAGTGAGGATAGTTCTTAAATTCTTCCTCTATCAGAAGTTCTTTAAAAGTTTCCAGCAGTAAATCTTTATGCTCATAATGTTCCACATCTAAGTTGATAAAAATAAAATCATGGACGGCCCTTTGAAAAAGGGGACGCAGTGTTTTCTTTATTTCTTCTTTGGAAAATTCCCAGGCTTCCACTTTAATTTGAGAAAAAATAGAAGTGGCTTTAACAGACACATTGATAGAAGGGATAGGGCCTAAGTTATCTGACTGAAGTTTTTCTTTTTGTGGCCAGTTTTTTATATTTTGAGTAAGGAGATCCATAAGTTCAAGATATTGATGAAAACAGTCTTTAGCTTCTTTTTCGGAGAGAGTCGCTTCATTTAAAATATCTATAGAAAAAGCTAAATTGTTATTCCAGTTTTTACGGAGAACAGGTAAGGCTTCTTCCACATTAGCACCTGTGATAAATATTTTAGCCACTTGTTGCACTTGGTTTTTAATATTTTTTACAAACAAACCAGGACTGAGTTTTCCTAATCCAGAACTGATAAAACCTAATTCCTGATCTTTGAAATACTCATTAAAAATAGAAAGCACTTTTTTATCTTCTGACTCTGATAAACTGGATAGCACATCTATAAAATGAAAAAGGCGGGTTTTTAGATCATGATTATTCATGGTCCAGGAGAGCATCTTTTTGTACCACCAGTTTTTTTCCAAAAAGACAGAACCTCCCTTCTGGCTTTTTTTCAAAAGCTCTAGACCATTTTCAAATATCAGTTTTTCCAAATTTTGATCTTTCATAAAATCTCTTACTTTTTTAAGGAATTTTCTATAAATAAGGGCAAAAATTCAAGTGTATTCTTCTAATTGTCCATGGATTCCCGTTTGCACGGGGATGACTGTCACGCTGTCATTTCCACAGAAGCAGAAATCCAGAGAGATGAATTTAATTGAGAACTAAAAGGCCGCTTGGGGCCTGTAAACTCAAAAGGCCGCCTGAAGGCCTTTTTAGTGTAACATAATATAACTTATCGGGGATTTGAGTATTTATGCTTGAGAGTCCATTTAAAACTTAACCTTACCGCGCCATTTTCGCCTTACACGTTCTCTTTCTGTTATAGATAAGTTATTTTTAGCTAAATAAAGCTCCCATAAAGAATCTAAATTTGAAAACACATCTTTAGGTAAAGAAGACAGGTTATTATATTTAAGGTAAAGAGATTGTAAAGCTTGTAAATCTAAAGAGAAAATAAATCCCTTCAGGCAAGGAAGATAACTTATTATAAGAAAGAGAAAGCCATTCCAAAGAAGTTAAACCTGAAAAATCATCGAATTGGAGTGTAATGATATTTCTATTGTGCAAATCTAACACCCTAATAATGCTTAAATCCTCATCACTTACTTCTGCACAATCAGTTCTATGAAGAAGTTGTTTCAGAATGGCTTTTTGAACCTCCAAAGTTCTATCGCAAACAGTCTTTTTTGAACTAGGTAGAAGTGGGATTAAAGGTAAATCTTGTTGCTCCTCTTCCCTTCCTTCTTCTTCCTTTAAAATCTCTTCTTCCACTTGAGCGAAACCTGTTGAGATATTGAGTAATATAACAACTGCTAAAAGTATTTTTTGAAACATATTTTCACCCTCTGCACATCGATATTTAATTAATATTACATTTTGATGTATACTAAACGATATAATAAATCAAAAGATTATTTTATCATTCACCAGCTATAGTGGCTTAATTACTGCACAGCTTGTTCATTTTGAAAAGAGCATTGATTTTTTACATCTTCAATAAATTTGGTTTTTTCTTCCTCACTTACATTAGGATAAAATTTATCGAGGTTTTCTGTAATTTGTTCTTCATCTACTAAGGCATTTATATGTTCATTCCTTTTGACCATAAAGGTGCTGGTTTGTGAATTGCCATGTTTTTTACTATTATATCTTTCAAACTCTTTTTGAAGTTCTTGTCGTGTTAATAAAGAATCATTTGACCTTAAAGAGTTATTGAATAATTTTTGTTTATAATCACAAATATTATTTTTTTCACAGTTTTCATTCTGTTTCCTGCATTCATATTGTATTTCATCACATTTTTCAAGCCGTGTATCCTTACTGGAATATGCGCTCAATATCGAATATGGATTAGTTTTATTATTATTATTATCTTTAACGCTCATTTCAATAATAAAATCGCAAGCGCTATCTTCTTCACACTCTTGCTCAGTAGAGTAATTACAAGTGTTAGGACAATTTTGTGCGGTAACAATTTCTTCTTTTAAATCTACCATAAACTGTTCAAATCTACCTTTGACATAAGTGTGCCCTCCATTATGGGCTGTATGTACAAAATGTTTTTTTAATTCTGTTGGATTAAATAATTTCAGTTTTTTTACTGTTAAATTATCTTTATTATAGGAAAGTTTTTTATGAAAAATATTATAAGCGTCTGTATCATTTACAAGTATCCAAATTTCATCAATGGGAATTTTTCCTGTTACGGAGTCAGTAGCTACACCTTCGACAGTGACGATGTCATTATACCCAATAAATTTCTTCTTGAATTTTTGCTCTATGAAAAAATCTTCTTCGATATTTTCTATATATATTTTTCCTGTATCAGAAAGAGAAGGTTCATCATTATAGTTTGATTCTAATGCAAGCATATGTCTTTTGATATTATACATGGAATAAAAAAAACAAGAATAAGGGTCTTGTGTTAAACTACAACTAAGAGGAGCCGATTTTGGTTCTTCTTTATTTTTTGGATGTATTAACTTTTCCTCTAAATTTGGACAACGATCTTTAGCTTTAGCGTAGATATTATGATAACCACTATGGTGATCTTCATCATGTTCCGGGCTTATATATTGTCTCATGGAATTATAGGTACCAAATGTAATTTGTCCATAACATCTAGCACCACTTCCACTTTTGACATTCAAGTTAAATGCCGATTCATGATTAAATGTTGCAAAAAAATCATATTTTTCTTTTGTCGAAAGGTTAAAACAATCAGCTACTTCATTAAAAGCCTGGGCAGTCATCTTTACATAATCTTCTGTAAAACAAGGCCTTCCTTCCTTAGCATTTTTAGCTTTAGGTGGGTTGATATCATTTTTATTGTTACAATGATAATGCTTCATTTGTATATGATGAGATCTTAACATACCTGAGAAAAAACAGATATCAGCAATACTTTCAGACTTTTCCTGTGTTTGACAAAATTGAATTAATTTTTGCCCTGGAGTATCATCAACTTCTGTATCTGTAAAAACTTCTTCATTGGTAGGACTTGTGTCATTTACAACATTGGCTTCACTGTTCCCTTCAGATGGTTTTGCAAGTTGTTGAGGGGGCTCATTGTTTTTCTCACTGGCATCCATAAAATGCTTTTTATATATATGAGCCATATAGCTAGCAATCATACCTGTCATGCTAAAGCTATCTCCAAAGTTTAAGGAGTCTTTTGGTTCTTCTTTTGTAGGACATTCCACACAAGGCGCTTGCGCCTCTGTTGCCGCTGGCAATGATGCTTCTTCTGTTTTAATTAAATTTTCAAAGTTTTTACAAACATCCAGTGGTATGAAATTATTTGCACCAATGACCACTTGCTTTGTATATTTATTGGCACTATCTGAACAGGTATTTTCCGATTGATAAAAAGTTGAACTGTAAACAAAGTGGGTGGTTAAAAGAATGCAACAGCTTGATAGGAAATTTACTAGTTTCATTATAAAATATTATTTCTCATATAAACATTCTAAACCATAGTAAATTTGTTTTGCCCATTCATCAGGAAATTCTTTCACAGACGTATTGTCCGGAAGGTTATAATAAAAATGATAATATCTTACAAAAGCATCAAGTATATTAATTGAAGGAGACTGTTTTATAGCATCAAAAAGAGGTATGAGTTCTTCAATATTATCTCTAATTGTACGTAAAAATAAACCATCATCACTTTTTAATCTTTGCTTTAAATAATTTTGAATTACACGCATTAAATCTTTTAATGTATTATGCACATGATCCACTTTTTCGTTTAGTGATTTTTGTGTTTCACAAACAGCAGTAATAGCTTGTAAATGTGTACCCACTGCTTTTCTTAATGGTGCTGATTCTAAAGGTTTATAATAATCCTCACCCAATACACTTGCTTTTGATAAGGTATTTTGATTATTGGCTACATTGCGATTTTTTTCTTCTTTTTTATCTACTGCTTTATTAGGTGATTGAGTTTTTACAGGATCTTGGGAGCTTTGCTGAGCTTGTAAATAACATGAAAAAAATAAGCTAAGTATTGAAAAATATATGATTTTTTTCATTATTAATTCCCTTTTTGCTACAATAAATTATACTCACTTTATATAAAATTACAAATTTTTATTTTTTATAGGCAGTTTCACGACCCTGGGAGACAAATAGTGTAAATAATACACAATTTTACAGGTTTATGACTTCCTTGAAAACTGCGCACAAGAATCAATAAATTTTAAAAAATTTTTTGCCTGATTATTCAAACGATTGAGCAGTTGTTTATCTTGTATTTGTCCCTGCTTTAAAATGTTTTCTATATTCTGTAAAAATACCCTCTCCGGATAAATAAAAGCGTTCCGGTAAGCCATGATCTGTTGAAGTTGTTCCACGGCTCTTAAGCCTCCCCACCTGCCTCCTAATCCAACAAAACTCATAGGTTTTTCAAAACTATCAGGACAGGTCCAATGATCCACAAAGAATTTAAGAATACCAGGAAAAGAACCGTTATATTCCGGACAAACAATAGTTAAAGCTTTAGAATTATTAATTTTTTCCACTACCACTTGGATATTTTCTGGCAATTTATTGGGATAGGGATTTTTTAATAAAGATTGAAAATCAATGTCCATTAAAGAAATGATTTGCACTGGATAATTCAGCGCTTGATAGATTTTTTCAATAATACAAGCTACTTGATAGGTTTTGGATTTTGGACGATTGGTAGCTGAAATAATGTATTTCATTACCAGCTGGATTTGATTACACCAGGTATCCTGCCCTGATGAGCTAATTCGCGAAACATCAAACGAGACAAACCAAAGCGGCGTAAATTCCCTCTGGGACGACCAGTGATATTGCAACGACGGACAACACGGCACAAGGAACTATTTCTAGGCATTTTCTGCAAGGCAATACTGGCTGAATATCTTTGTTCTTCTGACAATTTTAGATTAGTAACTTTTTTACGCAACTCAGTTCGATAGACTCGACACTTAAGGGCCTTTTCCCTTCTTTTATCATTTTTCATAACAGAGCTTTTTTTAGCCATTTTATTGTTTCCTCTAAAGGTAAAACAGTACCATAAATTTTTAAAATCTGTCAAAATAAAAGTCTGTCTTATAGTAGTAGCGAATTTAATAAAGCAAGTCTAAAAGTTAAAGCTGTGGTGTACAGCTATAAAAACCTCTTTCTATAGCCTTTTCTTTCTCTTTTACTGGGATATAGAAAATATTAATGTTGCTGGTAAGAGCTCCACACAAGGCTATACTACGTTCAGTAAGCAGTTGACCTTTTATGGATTTAAAAACTTTAATTCCTGTGCTCGTTAAATCCTGCTTCATTATCTTAAGTTCTATTCCTCTCTCTTCTGTGCATTGCTTGCTTTGATCCCTTTTAAAAACCGGTATGATTTGTGCAGCACTTATTTTGATTTCAACTCCTCCTCTTTGCGCATTTTCTTTACAAATATTGGATTTTATAGATAAGTGAGGGTTTAAAGGTATAACAGTAGCCAATAGAAAAAGCCACTTAACAAACATGAATACCTCCTCCATAAGGTCAAAGTCTTGACTATCTCAAATGATATGACCTCTCTCATTGATTAGAAGACTTAAAATCTCCTATTTCTTCTATTAATTTGCTCTCTAAGCTAATATAATACCCTATATTTCTGTTTTTTGAAAACTACTTTTTACTTCGGATCAGAAAAATAAACAGTAATAGCTTCACCTTTTAAAGCGTGTTAACTTAATAAGATGAAATTTTTTATCATTGCCACTCTTATCAGCTTTGCTACACTCGGTGCACTGTGGTCCTTAGGAGAAAAGACAATGGAAGTAAAAGAACCTGTGCCAGGCATACATAGCTTTAATACAGAACTGAGTAAAAAGCTGAGCAAAATGACCACAATAAAGAGAAAAAGTAATTATCGTCCTCGTACAAAACATTTGGACAAAGAAGGCTGGGCTCTTTTTACCAATCGTTTATTTCTGGAAAGTAGCCCCTATCTGCTTCAACACGCCCATAATCCAGTTAATTGGTACCCTTGGTCTGAAGAGACTTTTAATGAAGCAAAAAAACACAATCTCCCAGTCTTACTCAGTGTAGGGTACTCCACCTGTCACTGGTGCCACGTCATGGAAGAAGAATCTTTTGAAGATCTGGAAATTGCCCGTTATATGAATGAAAATTATATAGCCATTAAAGTGGATCGGGAAGAAAGACCTGATATTGATTCTATTTATATGAGTGCTGTGCAGATGTTGACTGGCAGCGGAGGATGGCCCATGACAGTATGGCTGACTCCTGATAAAAAACCATTCTATGGAGGTACCTATTTTCCTCCCAGGACTGGCGATCGAGGTTCACATAAAGGCTTCTTATCCTTGTTAAAAGAGTTAAAACAAGTTTACGTGGATAAACCAGAACAGGTTACGCAAAGCAGTCATCATTTGCATGAAATACTACAAAAAACTCTCCAACCAACTACAGGTAATCAAAATACACCAGATGAAAATGTTGTTTCACTACTCTACCAACAAGTAAAAACTAACTGGGACCCTGTGCATGGTGGTATGAGAGGAGCGCCCAAATTCCCTAGCTCTTTCCCCTCCAGAGTTTTACTAAGATCTTATTTAAAAACCAAAGATGAACAAATTTTAAAAATTTTACATAAATCACTAACCGGTATGATGAATGGGGGCTTACAAGATCATGTGGGTGGGGGGTTTCATCGTTACTCCACAGACTCCCAATGGTTAGTCCCTCACTTTGAAAAAATGCTTTATGATCAAGCTCTTTTGGCAGTGATTTACCTGGAAGCCACTCACTTATTTAAAAAAGATAGTTATAAACAAACTGCAAAAAATATTCTGGATTATATAATAAGAGATATGCAGTCTGCAGAAGGAGGTTTCTATTCAGCAACTGATGCAGATAGTTTATCTGATAAGGGACATAAAGAAGAGGGCTTTTATTTTACCTGGACGGCTGAAGAGCTGGACAAGGTATTGGATGAAGTCTCAGCTAAGTTAGTAAAAGGATACTATAATGTTAGTGGCTCCGGAAACTTTGAAGGTAGAAGTATTTTTTATGTGCATGCTGATTTATCTGAGATAGCAAAAAATTTAAACTTATCTCTCTCAACTGCTGAACAAAAATTACACTCTGCCAGAGAAAAACTCTATCAAGCCAGAAATAAAAGACCCCTCCCCTTAAGAGATGAAAAAGTGCTCTCTGCCTGGAATGGTTTAATGATCTCCGCATTCGTTACAGGTTTCTCTGTTTTAAATGAAAAAAAATATTTGGAGCAGGCTGAAAAATCAGCTCAATTTGTACTAGACAATATGTTTAAAGAAAATCAGCTGTACCGCGCATGGAAAGATGGCACAGCTTATATCCCCGCCTACCTGGAAGATTATGCCTTTCTAATAGCCGGACTTTTGGATTTATTTGAGTGGACCGGAAATATAAAATGGTTGAAAAAAGTTTTGGAATTAGATCAAATTTTGGAAACTTCTTTTGAAGATAAAGAAAATGGTGGGTTTTTTATGACAGCTGATAAATATGAAAAACTTCTGGCTAGAGAAAAACCTTTGTACGACGGAGCAGAGCCTTCCGGAAATGCTGTTGCCACATTAAATCTTTTACGCCTGGCCGAATTGACAGGGGAAACTTCTTACAAACAAAGGGCTGAAAAAACACTTAACACAGTAGCAGAAAATTTAAATAAAAATCCTCTTTCTTACTCCGAATGGATGGTGGCCGTAGATTTTTATCATAATAAAACCCACGAAGTTGTTTTAGTTCAACCAGATGAAGCAGAACAGAGCAAACCTCTTTTACTTGATGAAATAAAAAAATGGTACTTGCCTCATAAAGTGTTAACAGTTGTACAAAATTCACAAGTGGAAAAATATAGTAAACTCTTAAAACCTGTTAGCCGAAAAAAAACTATTGATGGCAAAGCCACTGTCTATATTTGTGAAGAAGGCGCCTGCCAACTTCCTACAAATGAATTAAAAGAATTGAAAAATCAATTAAAAGATATGCAATCCGGTAACTTATAGTTGTGAAAAAGCTGTATAAAAAATAAATTCACAAACTCTGATTACAATGCTACAAATAATAAAATGAATCATTCTTTTAAAAAAAATTCTATCAAACAGGTTGAAAAACTATATAAACTGCCCTTGGCAGAGCTATTACATAAAGCACATAACACACATATCAAAAAATTTGATCCACAAAAAATACAAACCAGCCAACTCCTGTCTATCAAAACAGGCTCTTGCCCCGAAAACTGCTTCTACTGCCCACAATCCGCCCACTATAAAACAGATGTAAAAAAAGAAAAACTCATGGAATTGCAGGAAGTGATCTCCGCCGCTCGTTCAGCTAAACAAAAAGGAGCCACTCGATTTTGTATGGGAGCCGCCTGGAGAGAAATTAAAGATGGTCCACCATTTGATCGAGTACTGAAAATGGTCTCTGCTGTTAATGAATTGGGACTTGAAGTGTGCTGTACATTGGGAATGCTAAATAAAAAACAAGCTCACCGGTTAAAACAAGCAGGGCTTTACGCCTATAACCACAACATTGACTGCTCTGAAAATTTTTATCCCAATATTATCACCACCAGAAAGTATGAAGATCGTATACAAACCATCCATAATGTCAGAGAAGCAGGTATCACCGTCTGTACAGGAGGTATCCTGGGTATGGGTGAAACACACCAAGACCGTATCGAGTTTTTACACACACTAGCCTCCTTCAATCCACAACCGGAAAGCGTTACCATAAACAAACTCATACCTATCCCCGGCACTCCCCTGGCAAATCAAAAACCACTGCCTGCCTTAGAGGTAGTACGAGTCATCGCTGTTGCTCGCCTCATCATGCCCGAATCCATGATAAGACTCAGCGCCGGCAGACTCGGTATGAGTGAATCCGATCAGTTTTTATGCTTTTTTGCCGGAGCTAACTCTGTCTTCATCGGCGATAAACTATTAACCTCCGATAACCCCACACTCATAAAAGATGAAGAATTATTTAAAAAACTTAATTTAAAATCTGCCAGCTACGAAGAATCTATTGTAAATTAAAGTGATGAAAATGGGATATAGCTCAGTTGGTTAGAGTGCTACCTTGACATGGTAGAGGTCGGCAGTTCGAGTCTGCCTATCCCAATTCTTGGACATAACTTGATGTATTGGTTAGGTTGAAGGTTGCAGACTTTTTGAGACGCTGCGCTTGGACTCGGCAAAGCCTGCAACCTTCAACCTAACAATTTCTCAAGGACCTGCGAATTCATGCAGCTTGCTCGGGACGCTTCGCTTGGACCCCTGAAAAGCCCCCAGGTGGCTTTTCAGTTTATCTGAACTTTAAATATCCACACTTCTCAAAGGATTTGCGAATAAATGCTTTTTATTGAAGCAAAGCCTGCAACCTTCAACCTAACAATTTCTCAAGGACCCTTGAAAGCCCCTCAGGCGGGCTTTCAAGTTCTTAATGTTAAATGCCACATTTTTAAAAAATTGTTGATAAACTGAAAAACCACCTGAGGGTTTTTCAGTCCCTAAGGACCCTTGAAAGGTCCCCAAGTGACCTTTCAAGTTTTACTCAAATTACATACAACCCATTAAATCACAGGATCTGCGAATACATATAAAGATGTTATTCCTGTAGACGTTGTCATTCCGGCCTTGAGCCGGAATCCAGGACTGGATTCCTGCGTATACGGGAATAACGAACACCTCATAGAAATGACAAACCCTGTTCAGATTTAATGCGCTTGCCTAAACATTAGACATTTTTATTTTTGCACAATGACGAACTTCAGTTTTATTAAAAAAAAATAGAGATTTTAAATATAACACCCTATACTAAAAGAAATGTATCCAAAAAGAAAAAAACAAAAGTGCGGACAACTGGCCATCTTTATCGCTCTCATTTTTCAACTGGTCTTTATCTTGTTTGCCATGTCCCTAAATGTCGCTCTAGTAGTGCACGATAAAATCAACCTGCAAAACTCAGTAGATCTGGCCGCCTACTACGGCGCGATGAAACAAGCCCAAACCCTAAATGCCATCGCCCATATCAATTACCAAATTCGGCAATCCTGGAAATTATTAGCTTGGCGCTACCGCGTACTCGGTAATCCTTATGCGGCAAAGCAGGGACATCCTAGGGAGCAAGAAAATTTACAGTTTGATCCAAAAACAGGCTCTCCTGATATTTATATTGTCTGTACAGGAGCCTTTGATGCTGGCAAGAAAAAAGGTTGGGGAACATTTCGCCTACCAGGTGGCTCTGGTGCTGATGAATTGTGGACCCCAAAGAGTGGAGCAGATTATGGTTTTTGTACAAATATAAGGTTAGATATTTCTGCCCTAAGAATACCAAATGCTAGCTCTTTTTTAAAACCTTTGGTAAATGCGATCATATCTACAGCCAAAACAGGAAATAAAGAAATTACAAGAAAATGCTTAGCTATTTGCTATACTAATTGGCTGTTTGCCTTTTTTTCTTTCTATCATTTTCGAGTAGATCAAAGCAGAAAAGCAAAACTCATTTATAAAATTGCCGATAAAATTGCCGGCGATGGAATGGAAATTGAAAAGAAAGGAAATATTGAATCCGGAGCAAGACAAACTTTTATGAGCAACTTAACTTATATTAACAGACAGGCTTATGATTCTAATCCGAATAGTTTTCAAGTTTTTAATTCTCTACAAGGACAACCACCAGATAATTGGCTTTCATCTGAATCCTTTTATGCTTATCCCCCTTTATATGTAAAAACAACTGGAGAACCAGGTGATTGTTCAGGAAAGGGTACTTTTATAAATGATCTACCAGATAATGTGACTGATTCTTCTTTGATACAATTAGCCACCAATGATTTAATAGGATATTCAAATAACAGGACTTTATGTAAAGAAACCGGTTCCAATAACTTCTGTGAATCCTCTGCAGGACTCACTAAAAAAGATGATTTTATTGTCTACTTTGGAGCTAAAGCTGAGTTGGAATATAAGAACCAAATCTTTCTGCCTTTTTTTAAAAACAATAAATTAAGATTAAAAGCCCAGGGTTTTGCCAAACCCTTCGGTGGTCGTATTGGTCCAAAATTCGAAGATGATAAAACTTTACCTCGATTAGCAGTAGGCACTATGCCAACAGAAAGACAAGTATCTAAGTGGAGCCCTAACTATGCTAAATATCCAGGGGATGAATTTGGCCTTGCTTCTCACTATGTCCAAAGGCAATGGGCTGAAAGAATTTATAATGCAACTAGCACATTTAAAAATATTGAAAATTATATTCCAGGTAATTTCCCCAATCTACCTAACTCTCCTTTATCAAAAGACACTGAATCAAAACAATGGGAGTTGGCGGCTGTTGCCCCTGACTTATTTGATGTCACCTACTTTACTATTCTCCCCTCCTATATGGATACTTATTATAAGAATTTACAAGCTTGGGATTTTAATCCACCAGAGGATTTTGGTGGTGGAATTAAACAGCAAGTATCTGGAACTGGAGTATGGCCGGTCCCTGCTCTGAACCCAAATATGAATAAACCGTTTTATGTTATAAAAGACTTATCAAATCTTCTAACAGGTTGGAATCCTCCAAAAGAAAAATACACAAATACAGGTGAATATCCTGCAGATGAGAACAAAACCACATTTGCCAAATGCGATAAATGGGACTATCAATTAGATGACGACGGAGATGCCAGATTGGCCACTGGCTGTGTCACCGGCGGACGCACCGGCTATTCTGTCAAAATGATAAATAAGGAACATCTACAAACAATCATTAGCGGCGGTCTGACTCCAGAACCTTCCGGTTCAGATTGGAATTGGTAGATAGTAAAGACAAAGTGAGTAATTTTTACATCTATTAAGTGCTTCACAATTTATGTAAAATATGACATATTAACGAGATTATGAAGTACACTTTGCTTCTACTAATAATAATTTTTATCCGCTTTAGCCTGGCTGAAGAAAAGCTCAGTAACTCTGAAGCAACTCCTATAACTACAGATACAATAACAGAAGAAACAAGTGAAAACAAAAATCCACATGACCGTTTTGTGTCGCCAGACACCAAACAACTCCATGAGTTTTTAGATAAAAATAAAGATGTGGAGATGGAGGTCTATAAAGAAATAGAGGAGGATGGCTCTATTGGAATACATATTCGCCCTCGAGTTAAACCTCAACCTGTACAACAAGTCAACATCTCACCTCCTAAAAAAATACAGTACGATTTCTGCAATACTCCAAGACAAGAAGCTATAAAAACTGCTGTTAGCGATTTACTAAACAAACCCTGTCAGGCAATCACTCCAGAAGATTTAAAAAGAATGAGAAGTTTACCTTTGAATAATCTGAATATAACCCAGGTTAGCCAAATAGATTTTGATGAACTAAACAATGTTACCATGATTAGCCTACATAACAATCGATTAAAAGAAATTCCAGTTGGTACATTTAATCACTTACAAAAACTAACGTACTTGGATCTCTCTCATAATCAAATAGAACAAATAAACACCGCTGAACTCAACAATATACCTCAGTTAAGTTATTTAGATCTCTCTCATAATCTCTTAAGAGATTTCCCTGCTTTAAATAACCCTCAACTGACTCACTTGGATCTTTCTTACAATTTCCTAAATAGGATAACTAAAGATACCTTTAGCCCCAAACCACAGTTTGATTATTACACACCGGACACACCTTCAACAATGTGGGAAAACCTGATTACTCTGAATTTATCCTATAATCGAATTGATCAAATTGAACTAGGAGCGCTTAGTTATTTATATACACTGGTGAATTTAAACTTGTCTCATAACTACATTGAAGAAATATCTTTTCAAGATCTTGCTGGCCTATATAGCCTGGTCAACTTGAATATATCTTATAACCAAATTTCTGAATTAGCATCAGGTATATTCAATCAACTTCATCAATTGGTTACTTTGGATATTTCCAACAATGAATTAAACTCATTGGAATGGCAGGCCTTTGAAAATTTAAAAGTCTTAGAAGTTTTAAAATATTCAAATAACCCATTAGATCAAATCATCATTAACCCTCAAAGAGATTTTTATAAAACTGGTAGTGATAAAGAATGGTACGACTGTTGGTTAACTTCTTGCTGGAATAATTATGCTTATATTGCTATTGATAAAAAAAGATATAAGTATATGAAATGCAGAGGAAATGATTCTGATTCACATTGTCATCAGTTGGCTGAAATGTGGAATCAAGATCTGAATGAAGGCTACTTCCTGGTTGTTAAACTAAAACATAATGGACAACATATAGATCTTGTGCAAAGACATGAAGAGTTCCCTTTTGATATTAACTAAATTACATATTTGTAATGCATTGCTTTTATTTTGCCTATCAAATAAAATATTTCATATAGTTAGAGATAAGACATGGATATACAGCAATTAATGACATTTTGTACAGTCATCTCAGAAGGAAGCATGACTGCAGCGGCCAATAAACTGTCTGTTACACAACCGGCAGTCAGTCAACAAATCCGAAGTTTGGAAAAGGAACTTGGTGTAAAAATCCTAATACGAGGGGTAAGACATATTCGCCTCACCGTACAAGGTCAACTTTTATATAACTATGCTAAGAAAATACTAGATCTCACACATAAAGTAGAACTTTCCTTGCATAACATGTCAGATGAGCTGGAAGGTCACATACAGGTGGCAACATTGAACTCTATCGGATTAAATCTCATTACTCCTATTATTGGTACTATACTTAACCCGAATCAAAGAAAACTCAAAATGGGACTTTTTTATGGTACAGGAGCGGAAGTCATTGAAAAAATGAAAAAACAAGAAGTGGATATAGCTATCTTACCAGATCTAAAAGAAGAGTATCAATTGGAACTAACTAACTATCAATCCCAGTTTTTATTTAAAGATGACCTCTTGTTTGTAGGATCCGGAAAAGACAGCTCTTTACCTAAATCCATATCTCTCAAAGACATTGAAACTCGCCCCTTTGTGACATTTAAAAATTTATTTCCACGTTTTCGATATTATTTTAGCCATACAGTTGAACAACAGCGTTTGAATCTGCAACCTGTATTCGAAAGTAATAATATCGGTACATTAAAAAAATTAATAGAACTTTGGATGTGCTGGGGATTTTTACCCAATCATAGTATCTATAAACATATTAGAACAGGTCGACTTTCCGTCATTCAATTAGAAGAAGTGGATTATTCCATGAACATAAAAGCTTATTATAGACATAGCGATACACAAAATGAAAAAAAGCAAAGAATTATAAATACTTTTTTAATGCTTCTTCAAAAACAACATCACTTAGCTTAATTCTTTATAAGGTAAATTATTAATAAGTTTGACTGTATTAATTTGCAACAATAGTGAAAAAATTACATAGGTTAATAAAAAAAATTGACTTCTTTTTAGAGAAGCACTGTAATAACACTGTTTACTTATTCTAGATATTAAATACAACTTGTAAAAAGTAATCTAAAAAATATAACTTCATAACCATAAAAAAGGTGAAATTCTATGAAAGAATTAATAAAATTTTTATTACTCTTTGCTTCTACAACAATAATTCAAACAGCAATTGCAAAGGAAGAAACTACAACTAATCTTCAACAAGAAAACACTTTAAATAATGAACAAGCAGTGGAAAGTTCTTTAGAAGAAAGTGATTCAACATTTATAGATTTTTTAGTTGAAGAAGTTATTCCTGCCTTTGGAGGTTTTGAACATATACTTCTTACAACTAAACCTTCATTTAGTGTACATTATACACAAAAAGGAGTGGCCTTGATAGACTGCTCTTTGGAACTTAAACTAAAACAACTGAGAACCATCCAATACCAAGTGACAGACAGTAACACAGGTAACTTTCCAGTGAATATGAATATTGGACAACCTAGATGGTTATTTTTTAAAGCTTCCTGTGGAGAACAAAGTACTAGTACAGATAGAAATCATTTCAACATTTCTTTTACTGTTAAAAATGAAAATCTTAAAGATTCTTACTATGAATTAGGAGTGAATGCCTTTGATAAAAATCAATTGAAGATAAAACTGTACTCCATAAAAATAGAGGTTATCACTGAAGAAGTGGATCAGGAAATACTGGTAAGCTCTCATGGAGATGTTATGAAATTCTCAAAAGAACTTAAAAAGTATAAAGACAATGATGAGATTTACATCTTACCACTCGAGCTTTGGAAACCTTTAAATAACAAACTTAGACCATCTAATTTACAAGAAAATAATGACCTTACTGAATTAAAAAAAGTGAAAATTACACAAATTATAAATATAGATGGTGTTATTCAACTGACCTTCCCCACATCTGTGAACAATGTTACAGAAGATACAAATGTTTTGGCACCAATTAAAGGACAAATTTTTATCCCTGAAAAAGAGGATGATGATATTATTCCAGTTATTGATTTTTCCATCCAATAGAGTATCGCTTATGAAAACGCTGTTTTCTATTTTAAATATAATTTTTATCTTATTAGTACACACAGCATGGGCTAATGAAAATAATTACAAACCAGCCTTTATTTATAATTATCTACTTGAACCTCTATTGAATATAGATGAACTTTTACAGGGATCAAACATAGAAGTCACTCACTGCCAGATTATGGATCCCAATTCAAAACAAAAAAATGTCTATGGAGGCCTTGGTTCATGTTTATATAAAACACTCCCGTTTAAAAGAGATAAAGAAAATAACAGTAAAAAACAGATTTATATTCATACTTTAATAAATAAAAGAGAAGAAATTACTTTAACTCTTTCATGGAATCCTATCAGTATGATGAATATTTTTAACTCTTATTGGGATGAAACTCTTGACCCATTTAACAATCGATTTATTTTAAGAGTAGTTCCACCTCACACACTCTCTGATTTTTTAAGTAAAGTTTTAAAAATAGAATCAACAGATTCCAATGCCCTTAACATAGATGCACTACAAATAGATATTGCACCTTATAACAATGAAGAAAATATAAGTTCTATCATATTTTCTATTTTAGAAGAAGAGGTAGCTTACAGCATGGAGATAATTACAAACTATTACTTAGGTAGTGAAAATTTTTTCATAATTTCCAAAGATAAGTATAAAGAAAATGAAATTCATTAAATATTTTATACTAATAAAATTTTATTTTATTTTTTCTATTTTTACAAATGCAGAACCATTTTGTATACTCCAACCAAAAGATTATGATGAAAAGTCTATAGAATCCATTCATTCTTTTGAAGAAAATATTGAAAATAAAATTTCCTCAATCTATCAAACAGAGTACCCTTATCTCAAGAATAAAATAAAGGAAATTCGTGAATTAAAAAAGGAAATTCAAAGGTTAGAAAAGATTCTATTCAAAAAATATGTCAAACAACCTAATAGAGGTCATAAATATCAACACATGAATAATGTCATAAGAGATAAAAGGAAAATAAGATTTCATCATTTTTTAGATGAAAATATTCAATTAGAAGAAAAATTTAACAGTGCGCTTAAGGGTTTATTTGCTAGGAAAAGTTTCAGTTTTACTTTGTATAGAGAAGCTGTTGCCATGAGAACTGACCTACAACACCTTATAGATACTATAAATAATGAAATAGAACCTATGCAACAGCCTCATTTTCTATACCCTCCAAAACTAAATTTTTCCATTCGTGACAATGACATCTACTATGGAGATATACAAATGGAGGTGTTCTTTACTCCTCCAAAAGATAATTTACTTAAAATTCCATTTTTAAATATTGGTTTTGAAACAAATAAAAATACTATTATTTATACCTGTATACATTTGAACGCTTATGATGAATCAAGAAATGCTGTTTATATATATTTTTTAACCGCCACAAAATTTAATGTTGTTAGTTTAAAAGATGTTGTTACTAATTTTGATCTTATTATTAGAAATATATTAACCTTCTATCGTGAACCAGAAGTTATTGTGTCTCCTGTACCTATTATTGAAGATCCAGCCGGAAGCATTATTACTCCTATTACAAAAGTAATGAATACACTGTCTGTACTACAACCACTCAAAGTAATTAATAGTGTTATTTCCAAGATGCAGGTATTCACATTAGCCAGTAGATTAAATCCAACAGTACAGGTAATTATGGATAATGTGGATGTAGGAATTAAAGGTATTTATATTCACCCTAAAGGTCTAAAAGTCAGATATGCAGCTAGTACACTTTATGGTTTATTTAATTTGGATCTAATTACTCAAAATCAACAAAAAGATTTTTCTGAATTCATGAATGTTTTAACTATAACAGAACAAGATGATTCTGATTCCATGCAAAACAGTATGGAATCAGAAAAAGACGCAACAAAAGAATAATTTATTCTTCAGAGTCTTCTTTGTGTGGAATATCTAATTTTTCAGCTTCTGAAGATAAATCAGGCAAGGATTTTAAATGTTGCTCATATTCTTTATGAGTCAGAAGTTTAGAATCCAAACTCCAGTTAACCATTCTTTTGTCCAGTTTAAATTCATTCATAATGTCGTTTAACTTCATAATATCCTCTCCCTGTGTTTTAACATTTTATTGATTATACATCAAAGATTTTATTAAATAGGTTTATTTCTATCTATTCCTAAACAAACTCTATAATCTCCCCATATCTCTACTTTTTTCTCTATCAACATATATAAACATTCTAAACCGCACTTCCCCTTTTCTTCATCATCAATGCTATCTAAGAAGAGCTTTGTACAGCCTTCAAAAATAATTTCCCGAGTTGCATTATAATGCATATTACTGCCAATACAACGACTTAAATAATTATCGTTTTTATCAGACAAGGGGTTGGGAGCTATTTCTTCCATAAGTTGCTTATATTCGTTACGACAGATCCCTTCATAAGGATATTCATCACTGCCATTAACAAGAAAATCTAAGTAATTATCAGAAGCCATAGAATACGGAGTTTCAATTTTAGATTTAGGTTGAGTAACAACATCTCCATGTTCTACTAATTCCTGTCTTCTTGTTGTAAGTTGCTTTAATCTTTCATCGCAAGGGGTATATTTATTACAAAATGTATCCATATCATCTAACAGAAAGTCTATTTTTTCTATTGAAAGAATATGTAAATACTCATCAGGAAAAAGAGTATGTTCCAGGTACCAGTTACTGCTTAAAATACTATCTATTTCAGTAAATAAAAATTTAAACTGCTCTAAAGTAAAATATGTAAGTTGTTCTGTAGTAAAACCAATACCATCATTATCTTCTTTTTTAAACTTATAAAAAATATATTGAATTTGTTCATTAGTAAAGTCCGGCATTTGTTTAGGTTGAATAGCTTTTATTTGTTCCTTACTTAATAATTTCAAACGATTTGTTGTTCCATGCTTTTGTCTTATGTTTTCCAGATGTTTATGGATTGCAAATTCTCTGCCATAAGGAGAATAATCTGAATCATCTCCATCAAATTTTTTTTGAGCTACTTCGTAATAATCAAGTGTTTTTACAAAATGAGGCATATAAAAAATTTGCTCCGGTGTTAACTCTATATGAAAATCAAAAGGCAGGCTTTCCACCTGTTGTAAACTTAGGGAACTGAATTGCTCTGGCATTAAACACAATAAGTGTTCTTTAATTGAAAAATGTATGAAATCCGGAAAATCTTTAAATATATCTTTTCCTTTACTGTGATAGCGCACAACCCTATTTAGATCTGAATTTTCAGCATTTATTTTAATTAATATTTTTAATTGCTCCGGTAAAAAAGATCTTAATTGCCTGGGTAGCAATGGCGCCACTTGTTCACTGGAAAATGCTTCTAACTGTTCATCAGAAAGAGCTTGCGCCTGTTCTGGTGTTATAGTTGTGTACTGATTTATTTGTAAACCTGGAATTTGCTCCAAACTCAACCAGGGAAGCTGTTTTTCTGTCCAAAACCAAAACTCCTCATACCAACCTTGATTCCTTGTACCATAGGAAATTTGCTCGGGAGTTAAAACTCTTAATTGTTCTTTATTGAAACAACTAAAAATCTCTGGGTTTATTTTTTTTAAATCTTTACCAAATTCTTTGATTCGATTTGGAGGAAATATCACTCCATTAGCAGAATTGTTTTGATCTTTACACCAACTGGATTTCAGATATAATATAAGATTCAATAATTCTTTTATTGCTCAAAGCTAGAATTTGTTGTGAAGATAACCCAGAAGAAACAGCTCGTAGTTTCTTATTATCTAATCGTTTGATATACTCAACCGGATAATCCTCAATATTAATATTATAATATTTTTCGAGCTGTTCAACGGTTAAACTATTTAACTGCTCCCATGTAAAATGGAAAATAACCTCATCATTATCTATAATTTCTTTTCTCTCTCCAAGAATGGAAATCCAAAAACTTAGTATATATATTTGCGGTGTGCTAAGTTCATGAATTTTCCACTGTTTAAAATTTTTTAACCATATTATCCGATCTGTATCTTTTATATTTTTTTTCCGAAGATTAGCAAAATAATTTCTAATAGAAAAAAAATTATCTATCTCTTGACGAGACATATTCTTAATTTCATCAAAAGTAATTGTTTGCTTAACTTTTTTTCTTAACTCATCTATAGATATTTTATCTGGATCTGCATAAAAGTCAGAATTCTTAGTTCGATCAATATTATAAGGAAGTACTTCAGCAGTACAACTAATTAAATCAAACATAAAGAATATATAAAAAATATATAAATATATATTATGTAAAACTCTTAATATTTGCATTTTCATTCTTGGTTCTTCTCTTCATTTATTTCTCTATACAAACATTGTTGAGGTTTAAAGTAATCCCTATTGGAAATTATATAATGCTTCTCTTCGAGAATTTATTTTATATTGAGATCGATTTTTATCTGAAGTAGTTGAACCTAAAGTGGTACTTTGCCTGTAACTTGAATCAGGTTGTGACCAGATAAATAGAGGTGTGAATAGAATAAGTAAAATTAAAACTTTTTGTAAAAAACATGTTGAATAGTTTATTAGTTTTTCAAAAAAACCACTGTTACTCATAAGAACCAATTAATATCAAAAAAATAACATATAGTAAATATATATTTTCAATGTATGTAATCATTACACTCTTTTATTACAACATAATCTATTTTATAGAGATATAATTAAAGAATTTACATCCAGTGATCAGATTTACTATTACCTTCTTTTTCTTTATTAGATTTACCACCTTTTAATACCTTAAATCTTGAAGAAAAAATTTTATTCATCCATTTTTTCATTGGATTTATTTCGAAAGTGGCATTGAATTTCAAAAATAACAAACCGGAAAGCAAACCACCCAAGTGAGCTAAATTAGCCACTGGACTGCCAAACCCTGCACTCAATACAGAAAGTACCTCAACAGCTGCCACCAACAGTATAAAATGTTTGGCTTTCATAGGGAAAATAAACATAAAAAGCACCATTCTTTCACCAAAAATTAAACCATAAGCGAGAAGCAAACCAAATACTGCCCCAGAAGCTCCTACAACAGGAATATGTGAAATAAGCTCATTGCCTCCAAATAATTGATAAATTTGAATGCATAAAAAATACATTACTGCAGAACCAACACCACACACAAAATAATACTTTAGAAAAAACTTTTTTTGCCATAATTGCTCAAGTTCTGAACCAAACATCCATAATAACAACATATTAAATAAAATATGAAAAACTCCCCCACTATGTAAAAACATATAAGTAAAAAACTGCCATATCAAAAAATGAGATTTAATTTCAGCTGGAACAAAACCAAAAATATGAAATATAACTGGAGTTTTAAAGAAAAAATTTTGAACAATGAGAACTAAAAAAAACCAACAAATTAAATTGGTAATAATTAAAAATTTTACACCAGAACCAGCTCTAAGAGCTAAAGAGTACCCTGTCTGAAAATTTCGCATGACACACCTGCGTTCTTACATGCCAATCGCTGGTGGAAAGATGTACATGGGTTTGGCATTCATTTTCAATTGAGAAATAAAAAAAGAAAATATACTTTGTTCTGGTTTAAACTGGGAAGACAATCCACGGCTAAATAAACTAAAGTAACTTCTTTTAGGTCTGAATAATTCCACATCCTCACCTAAACCAGTCAACTCTCCTATGAGTTTCACTGCATCTGAATAAGTTCCAATGGAATCAGCAAAACCAGCTGACACAGCTGTTTCACCGGAAAAGATACGAGCGTCTGTATAGGGTTCCAGTTCATCTGGTGACATATTTCGCCCTTCCACAATAGCCTTCTTAAATTGCTCCAGCATTTCGTCTGCTATATCCTGAAATAAGTTACGCTCTCTATTTGTCATAGGACGATAATTGGAACCTAACTCCTTAAACTCTCCCGTTTTAATAGAATAGGGTTCCACCTTTGCCCAATTATATAAGCGTTCCATATTAACCAGAGGCACAACTACACCAATAGAACCAACCAAAGTACCTTCATTAACTACAATAGAAGTAGCTCCGGAAGCTGCATAGAGACCTCCACTGGCTATTATTGAACCAACAGATACAACCACCGGTTTTTTTAATTTTTCCCGTATCATTTTAAATTCATGATAAATTTCCTGACTAAGAGCCACTGAACCACCCGGAGAATCTAAACGAACCAGGACTCCTTTAATTTTTATATCCTTTATATGTTCTCTTAAGTCTTTTAAAAATTGACTCTTTCCTAGAATCACCCCTGTCAGATCCAAAGCTAATACAGCATCCTGGCTGGCACGAGCAACCAGATTATTCCTGGAAAAGCATCTGACAAAAGCTACGCACATGGCTATCACAGCAGAAATAATGATAATTTTTTGATAAAATGATCTTTTTTTACTCATTTATTCTTTCTTTAACGATTCTGATGAATCTTCTACTTTTTTATTATTTTTTTCACTTTCATCAGTCGCAGACATTAAGCCTCCCAAAGAAGCTTTTAAGGCCTTGCCAAAAAAACTCTCCGATGGTTTCTTCTTCTTATCAGATTTATCTTTATTAGTATCTGATGGTTGTTCCATTGTTTTTGTAGACGAACTGTTTTGATAAGATTTTCCACTTTCTCTAAATTGCAACTGTTTTACACTTAAACTAATTTTTCTGGCATCTAAGTCAATGCTCAACACTTCTGCTTTTAATTTATCATTAAGCTTTACCACCACTTCCGGATTGTCTATACGCTTTGTACTTAATTCACTAATATGAATAAGGCCTTCAATCCCTGGTTCCAATTCTACAAATACACCAAAATCCATTAGCTTAATCACTTTAACTTCATGGCAGGAGCCTGGAGGATAATGGGATTCCACATTAACCCAAGGATCATTATCCAGATTCTTCACACTTAAGTTAAAATGTTCCTCTTCCGGATTGATGCCTTTTACACGAGCTTTTACAGGATCACCTTCCTTGTAAACTACTTTGGGTTTGATATGCTCTGTCCAGGATAAATCAGAGCTATGTATGAAGCCATCTACATCCTCCCCCGGTATTTCCACAAATAAACCGAAGTCGGTAACATATTTAATTTTTACTTCAAGCTCCATATTTACAGGATACTTGCCCTTTAAATCTAACCAAGGATTGTTCTTTAGTTGTTTAATACCTAAACTGATACGATGGTTTTCCTCATCGACATCCAAAATTTTCACATCTGTTGTATCCCCTACTTTTAGCATATCTGAAGGGTGTTTTATTTTCTTTCCCCAACTCATTTCATTCAAATGAACTAATCCTTCCACACCCTCTATCAGTTTCATAAAAGCACCATATTCAGTCAAACTCACCACTTGAGCTTTCATAACATCCCCTACTTTGAGTTCTGCACTAACTTTATTCCATGGATTGTCTGTTAACTGCTTTAATCCCAGGCTGATGCGATTTTTTTCTTCGTCAAACTTCAATACTTTTACTTCCATTTCATCTCCCATGGAAACCAACTCAGAGGGGTGTTTGACACGATTCCAACTCATATCTGTAATATGTAAAAGTCCGTCCATACCTCCTAAATCTAGAAATACTCCATAATCAGTAATATTTTTAACTACCCCTTTTATCACTGCACCTTCTTTAACTTCTGATAATGTGCGGATGAGAAGATTTTTTCTTTCCTGATTTAATAAAATCCGCCGAGACAATACGATATTACCGCGTTTTTGATTAAATTTAATTACTTTAAATTGATATTTATTTCCAATATAACCATTTAAATCACGAACCGGACGGAAATCAATTTGTGAACCAGGTAAAAAAGCATTAACTCCAATATCCACACTTAAACCACCTTTAACCTTGGCAATGACTGTGCCTTCAATCACCTCTTCGTTTTCCACAACTCTGGAAATATCTTCCCATATTTTCATAATATCCGCTCGATCTTTGGAGAGAACCATCATTCCCTGATCATTTTCAACATGATCAATATAAACATCCAACTCCTGACCAACTTGAATATTTTCCTGACCAGCCACCATTCTAAATTCGGATTTTGGAATTAAACCCTCACTTTTATAGTTGATGTCCACAAGTACATAATCCTCTTCAACAGAAATTACACGACCCTTAACCACATCCCCTACGTTAAAATCATGTTTTTTTAAGGACTCTTCATAGAGTTGTTTAAAAGAACCATTATCTGAAGAGTTACTCATTTCACTTTTAGAGGGTTTTTCCAGATTTTTTTGATCTTCCACTTCTAGGAGAGCCAATAGTTTCTCTTCCTGCATCTGTGTTTTTGTCTTTTTTACTTCTGTCGCATTTGTACTCAAATCAAACACCCTTTCCGGCCATTCAATGGCTCTTAATTTATTTATTTTATTTCTGTCAAAGGAATTTTTACGATATACAAAAAAAGACCAATGTTCAAGGAATCTTAATCAATTCCTGGTATTTTTCATATACTTTTTTTACCATTTTCTCTATATGAACCTGTCCGGCGTCAATAATTAAAGCGCCTTCCGGCTCCCTTAAAGGACTTTCTTCACGATTAATGTCCTGTTGATCTCTCTTTTCTTGTGAATGGATGACTTCATTTAATGAAATGCCCTCCTCTCTCTGATGAGCTCGTCGCTGAGCTCTAATCTTTGGATTGGCAGTCAAATACACTTTCAATATAGCTGATGTAAAAACCACTGTACCACAATCTCTTCCCTCTGCAATGAGGCCATTTACACTTTCTTCATAACAGTGTCTCTGGAAAGGCCTTAGAAACTGTCTGACCTTTGGAAAACGAGCTAATCGAGACGCACATTCATCTACTTCATTTGTATAAATGTCTGTTGTCATATCCTTGTCCTCATAAATAAATCTGGTTTGCTCTTCATCTAGATACACCGACCAGGTAAGAGTTTTAATTAAGTGAACGATTTGCTCTTCAGAAACTGCCTTCTTTAAAAGTGATAAGTAGGCTATACCTCTATAAAAAACACCGGTGGATAACCACTGCCAATCCAATTTATGGGCTAAATGACGACTGAGAGAGGTTTTTCCAGAAGCTGCAGGACCATCAATTGTAATGAGATTTTTCATCTCATTCCCTGAATAGTATGAACTTGTTTTTTTAATTTTAAATAAATCTCTTCTAAATGTTTTTGACCACGAGTTTCAATCACAATATCAATACGAGTATATCCCTGTGAAAGTTCCGGGGAATTTCTGTTATGATGAACAACCAAGATATTGGATTTCATTTGAAATAATATAGAAGTAATTTTATTTAAAGCACCCGGTTCATCTTTTACTATGACAGAAAGACGTGATAGACGCCCTTTTGCTTTTAATCCAGTTTCAATGATTTTAGATAAAATATTAAGATCGACATTTCCACCAGATAAAACTACAGCACATTTTTGACCCAAGTTCCATGTTTTATGTTGTTTTAACAAAGCCGCTACCGCTGTCGCACCGGAACCCTCCACTAAAGTCTTTCCTCTCTCCAACAGTAAAACCATTGCTGAGGCAATTTCATTTTCCTCTACACTAATAATATCATCCACATATTTGGAAATGTATTCTTCAAACATCTTACGACTGCCCTTTTTTATAGTGATTCCGTCTGCCAAACCTGGTCCTTTAAAATGTTTATCCGGATCATAAGGTTTTTGATGAAAAAAGTATTCCATAGCTGGCGCCAAGGCAGACACCACGGCATAAACCCGACAAGAAGGTTTAATCTGTTTAATAACAGAAGCTATTCCACTCACCAGACCTCCACCACCTAAAGGAACAATGACAGAATCCACATCAGCTAATTGCTCCATAATTTCTAAACCAATACTACCCTGTCCGGTAATAATTAAAGGATCCTCATAGGCGTGAATAAATATACGTCCTGTTTCCTGACACAATTGAAGCGCCTTGGAATAACTCTCGTCATACATTCGACCTTCCATAATGATATCAGCTCCATAGTTTCGAACAGCCTCTTCCTTCACAAGTGGCGTACTCTCAGGAAGGACAATGAGAGCAGAACCTTTTATACACTTTGCGGCATAAGCGACTCCCTGAGCATGGTTACCGGCAGAGCAGGAAATAAATCCTCTTTTTCTCTCATTTTCACTGATATTTAAAAT
This sequence comes from Bdellovibrionales bacterium, assembly GCA_965226095.1. GTDB lineage: Bacteria > Bdellovibrionota > Bdellovibrionia > Bdellovibrionales > UBA1609 > JANQSP01. Next base: position 1,117,739 of record OZ245336.1, read on the forward strand.
TTTATTCAAAGCTCCTCTGGTTTTGAAGCTTCCGGTGATTTGTTCATTTTCCATTTTTAAATACACATTAACACCAGAGAGAGCACTTAAAGTTCGAGAATAATTTAAAGGTGTTTTAAAAATCCACGGACTTATCTTTTTTTGTGCCTCTTTAAAATCCTCTATTGAAATATTGTGTTTTTTCATATGTTCCTTTTTTTTATCTCTGACGAAATAGATATTATTATATACATCAGCCACTGTAAAATTTTAAAGTGATCAATTCCCTGTAGCCTCAAAAATATTAACAAATTCTTCCGGATCCAGTGAAGCGCCACCTACCAAAAAACCATGAACTTCAGGAAAATGGGAGAGTTCAGAAGCATTCTCTTTACTCACACTGCCTCCATAAAAAACAAGGGCATCTTTTCCAGCTTGTTGACAGGTGTTGTGAATAAACTGATGCATCTCCTGGACTTGCTTAACATCAGCAGATTGCCCTGAGCCAATGGCCCATATCGGTTCATAAGCAATCTGAACAGGTTCTTGTTTTTGGCTCTTTAAAACCACTTCCAATTGTTTCTTCACCGCTATCAAATGCTCGCCCTGTTTTCGTTGTACCTGATTTTCACCCACACAAAGAGTGGGTATAAGAGAATTTCTAGATAATGCTTCCAATTTTTTTTGAATAATTAAATGATCTTCATTAAAATATTTTCTTCTTTCACTATGTCCCACCAGGCAATCTGTTGCTCCCATTTCCCGTAAAATCAAAGGAGAGTTTTCCCCCGTAAAAGAGCCTTTGTCCTTAAAGTAGCAATTCTGAGCACCCCAGCGAAAATTGCTGGTAGATAATATTTTGCTAGCTGTAGATAACACAAAAGCCGGCATAAAAAATATAAAATACTCTTGTTGCTCCTTTGGTATCAATTTCTTAATTGTTTGTAAATAATCTTCAGTCTCTTTAGGATTTTTATTCATTTTCCAATTGGCACATATTAAAAAAGAACTTTTTTTCATACTCATTTCCTGGTCATCAAACTTTGTATCCCTGGCAAGCTACCTTGTTCAAGATATTTTAAAGCCGCCCCTCCTCCTGTAGAAATATAGTCAAATTGCTCAGACAGTCCAGATTTTAAAACTGCTGAGATGGAATCACCACCTCCGACAACTCGAAAAGCATTTTGACAACCAGCTACTGCGGAACAGAGTTCCATTGTTCCTCTGTCAAAGGGTTCTTGTTCAAATCGACCAAATGGGCCGTTCCAAAAAATAGTTTTAGCACCTTGTAAAGCTTTTGAAAATAATTCTATTGTTTTTGGACCAATATCTACAGGTTGACCGGTAACTGGTAATTCCGGTCCTTCAGTAATATATAACTTTTCTGTTTCATTCGGTGATACTCCATAAGGAAGCACAACATGATCCACCGGTAAAAGAATTTTTTTACCTCTAGCCTCCAATCGATTCATAAATTCCTCCACAATATTCATACTATCTTTTTGAATGAATGCCTCGCCCGTAAAAATACCTTTCGATTTTAAAAAAGTATAAGCCATAACACCGCCAATAAGCACTATGTCCAAACGATCAACCAAAGCGTTAATAGCCGGCATTTTATCACTTACTTTCACCCCACCCACCATTAAAACAAAAGGTGCAGTCGATTTGTCTCGAATATAATTTAATGTTTCTCGCTCTTTTTTTAAAGAAAAACCCTGTCCCCTTCTTTTTACCTTCATGGGAAGAGTATAAATACTGGCATGTTTTCTGTGAGACACACTAAAAGCATCATTGATATAAATATCCACATAAGAGGCCAAGTGCTTTGTCCAGTCGCTACCCGCTTTTTCCTCTTCTGGCTGAAAACGTAAATTCTCCAATAAAATAATTTTTTTTGCATTTAAAGAAGTCAATAAAACCTGTGGAATTTTTTCCTCAAGATTATCAATAAATAATACTTCACAGTTTAATTTCTCCCCCAAATAATAACCAAAAGGCTCAAGACTAAAATCTTTTTTATTCCCCTGTAAAGGACGTCCTCGATGAGAACCAATAATAACATGAGCTTTATTTTGAAGAGCATATTGAATAGTAGGTAGACAAGCCTGCAGACGAAGATGATCTTCCACCTGATTATCCTTAACAGGAACATTAAAATCAGTCCTAATGAAAACTCTTTGATCTCTTAAATCAAAATCTTCAATAGAGGATAAAAAACTTTCAGGCATTTTATATTACTTACTTTGTATATATTGAATAAAATCCAACATTCTTTGTGAAAAACCTGTCTCATTATCATACCAGGCCAATACTTTAATCAACCCTCCTTCTAAAACCATTGTGGAAGGAAGGTCTATAATACAACTATAAGGGCTTCCATTAAAATCCACACTCACTAAATCCTGTTTTTCACAATATAAAATGTTTTTTAGAGGCTCTTTTTCAGATGCAGATAAAAGAGCTTGATTGACTTCTTCTACATTGGCCTTAATACGAGGTTGAAATACCATATCCACAAGGCTCACATTAGCTGTAGGTACTCGAACAGCAAGACCATTTATTTTTCCCCTCATTTCTGGAAACACACGGCAAAGCGCCCCTACCGCCCCTGTACTGGTAGGAACCATAGACAAAGCCGCCGCCCTGGCTCGACGTAGATCCTTTTTATGACTAGAGTCCAATAGTTTCTGATCCATAGTATAGGAGTGTATTGTTGTAAACATCATTTCCTGAATTTTAAAGCGATCATTTAATACCTGCACCATAGGAGCCAGACAATTGGTTGTACAAGAACCATTACTGATAATTTTATGATCCTCTGGTTCATAAGTGGATTCATTAAGACCGTATATTAAAGTAAAATCATCATTGGGAACAGGTGCTGCTACAAAAACTCTCTCAGCTCCACTCTTTAAATGAGCCTCTAAATCTTCTCTTTTTTTAAAAACACCGGAACATTCCAATACTAAATCCACTCCCCACTCCTTCCAAGGAATTTTTGAAGGGTGAGTATAGGCACTATAATGAATCCTTTTTTCATCAATTTGAATACAAGATTCTTTGGGATGAGCCTGAATATCTTTTGAAAAAATACCATGGACACTGTCATACTTTAAAAGATGTGTCGCCATCTCTATAGGCGAGGGGCTGTTTATAGCCACAATATTAGCTGTACCCCAACCCTTACGAAATAATATACGACCAATTCGGCCAAAACCATTTATACCTATTTTCAATTGTTTCTATCTCCTTACCTTCATTTTCTTTTATCCTGTAAATCTATTGATTTGCAAGTGTATTCAACAAAACAATATATTTAACAAATAAAATAACTAAACTTTAAGTTTTTTCTCTTAAAAAAACAAAATATAAAATACATATCCTAAAGCTTTGTCTAAAAAATCAATTAAAGTTACATCATTATCTTCTAAAGTAAATAAATTTAAGACATAACGAAAAATTTAATGTATACAATAAGTTATGAAAGTATACCGTCTGCTTATTTTTTGTATATACCAAACTATTCTGAGTTTACTCTTAAGTATACACTTTTCTGCAGTTTCTGTAGAGCCAACAGAAACAATCTCAAATAAACATTCAATAATATCAGGAATTAAAGGTTTAAATAGAGCTAAAAAATCAGACACTTCTGTTTCCCAAACAGAAGAACAAGTTTTAAAAAAAAATAAAAGTTCTACAAGTCTACAGGTAACTATTCAGCTTGCAGAAATGGGTCATGTACAGTCAATGTATGAATTGGGACGACAATATCGATACAATACCACCCTTAGAAATGATACAGAAGCTTTTAAGTGGTTTCAAAAAGCATCTTCCGCTGGACATTATATATCTACGCATGAATTGGGACAAATGTATCGATATGGCCATGGAACTGAAAGAAACTACAAAGAAGCTTTTAGATTGTTTAAACTTGCCACAGAAAAAGGAAATATTATTTCTTCTATGTATGCAATTGGAAAAATGTATCTCTATGGTTATGGAATTAAAAAAAATTATAAAAAAGCTCTTAAATGGTTCCAAAAAGCTGTAGATAGTGGCAACTTTTTAGCTTTATACCCAATAGGAATCATGCACTTAAATGGTATAGGAATGAAACAAGATAAAAAAAAAGCATTACAATTTTTTGAAAGAGCCGCCCATAAAGGTCACTATGCAGCGATGTATGAATTGGGAAAAATGTATCTTCATGGAAAAGTAATACCTCGCAACTATGAAGAAGCTTTTAAGTGGCTTTCAACAGCCGCAGAAAAAGGAAACCACTATGGTGCCATGTATGAATCAGCAAAAATGCTTCTAAATGAAAAAAAAGGGGTACCTCAAGATAAAAATAAAGCTTTGAAATTGCTTAATAAAGCTATTATAGGAGGGCATCATGAATCTCAAACTTTTCTATCTAAAATACAGGCAGAACAATCACAACATAGTCAACAGTCCATGAAATCAAAGCACAACTGCCTTAAAGTATTTCAATAAATTTATTTTTTTATCAATGTGTAAAAATTACATTGTCATTGCATTAAGTATAAATAAATTTGATACATAGTGAAAAACAATATATAAACACTCAGTAATGAAGAAACACAACCTATTTACCCTATTAGGATATCAAACTATCCTCATTTTATTACTGAACTTGCACTTCTCAGTCATTGCTGTAGAACAATTAGAATCTACAGACAGATACGTCCGACCGAATGTATCAAATTCAAAAGTTAAAAACTTTCTCAACAATTTCTATGAACATTTAAAAAAACCAAAAACTATTCCTCTCTCAGAGAAACCTTATATTGAAAAAAGAAAAGTTCCTACAAATCCAAAAGAAATCATTCATCAACTAAAAGAAGAAATAAAAACCAATAATATAGAAGCTATGTATGAATTAGGGTTACTATATCGAGCCATGAAAAATTATAAACAAGCTCTTAAATGGTTTCAAACAGCTAGTTCAGCTGGACATTATTTGGCGATGTATGAACAGGGACAAATGTACCGATACGGCAAGGGCACTAAAGTAAATTACGAGAAATCAATTGAATTATTTAAAGATTCAGCTGAAAATGGCAATATTGCCGCTTCTATGTACGCATTAGGAAAAATATACCAATATGGCAATGGAGTAAACCGAAACCTCCACCAAGCTTTTCATTGGTTTCAAAGAGCTGTAGATAATGGTAACTTTCTTGCTCTCTATTCATTAGGAAAAATGTATCGATATGGCAATGGAGTAAACCGAAACCTCCAAATAGCATTTAAACTTTTTAAAGTAGTCGCAAAAAAAAATCACTATCGAGCGATGTATGAATTAGGGAAAATGTATCGGTATGGAGATGGTATCCCTAAAAATTATGATATAGCTATTGAATGGCTTTCAATAGCTGCTACTAATCACAATCTTGGAGCGATGTATGAATTAGGAACAATGTATCGATATGGGGAAGGAACAACTCAAAATCTACAAGAAGCATTCAGATTGTTTAAAATCACCGCAGAAAAAGGTTATTATAAATCCATGTATGAATTGGGGAAAATGTATTTGTATGGAGATGGTGCCACTCAAAACTACAATAAAGCCCTAAAGTGGTTCTTAAGAGCTGCAGAAGAAGGTAACTCCTCGGCTATGTATAAAATTGGAAAAATGTATCTATATGGAGATGGTATCGCTCAGGACTATAATAAGGCTGTAGAATGGTTAACAAAAAGTAGTGAAAAAGGAAATCGACATGCTAAAACTTTACTACCCGCAATACAAACAGATGAAAAGTGGCAAAACTTTCATAAAAAAAGTTGTTCTAAAAGTTTCCTAAATAAAATAACTCAAGCTTTTTAAATCGTAATATATCTTTAACTTTATTAAGGTAGAGCTGTTTGAGCTGTTTCACACCAAGTAAAAAACAAATTCTCTAATCCAATATCAATACCTTGGTTTTGAAAACTATCATGGGAACGTTCCGCTTTACCACAGCTTCTAATAAGTTTAAAAAACTCCAAATCATTACACACATTAATGGATAAACCGTGTTGATTAACCCCCCCTGAGATATGTATACCAAAAAACACAATCTTCCCTTTATTTGTAAAAAGTCCTGCTGAATTTTCTTTTTTTTCAACAAGCAAGTTATACTTTTTAAAGGTTCTTATCGTAATATCTTCTAGAAGATGTAAAAAATCTCTAGGCTTGATTTTCCATTCTCTCAAATCCAATATCGGATAAATCACTAGTTGACCAGGTGAATGAATCGTAGCCTGACCACCTCTTTTAATAGATACTATTTCTAATCCTCGACTTTGACATTCTTTTTGAGAAATTTGAAGATCATCTTGAATCGTACCTCGCAAACCTAGTGTAATAGTGGAAGGACACTCGAAGCCTAATAAAAAAGCTTTTCGACTTTTGTGAATCTGTGTCTTAAGTTTTTCTTGTAAAGACAAACTTTCCATATAAGGAATTTTAGATTTCCAGATTATTTGCATCTCTTTTGTCATATTATCCTCTATTGCTATTTAAGAGATACATTTAACTCTATTTCTCTTCTATTGTGAGTTTTGATTTTTACATTAAAACCAGAAAATTTAGCTCTGAGAATAAGAGGAGTAATTTTTGCACTATTATCATTAGTATTAGCCAAATAAGTAATTGTATTTGATCGAATAATATTTTCTTTTAAATCTTTTATAGGAGTAATTTTTGCAATTAACTGTTTTTTAAAATTTTCAAAGTGCCTGTAAGTCAATTGCCCATGAACAGTAATTTTTAACAAATTAGATGACATTTGTCCGGTTCTATATAGAGCTCCTAATTGCATACCCAAACCTTTGGAAAATCCTTTCTGTCGTTTTAAAAAAATAGAAAAAATCTGCAAAGATTTGTTATATTTATTTTCATGTTTGGAATCTGAATTACTCTTTGACAAGCTTACTGTTTCCACTCTTTCAATTTCTGCCAATATACGACCACTTTTTGCATGATAAACTATTAAATCTGCTTTAACATTAAAGATAGATTCATTATCCATTTCCTTAATCCTAACAGAGCCTGTTAAAACCAAATGAGTATTAAGATGTTTAGCCAAATCAAAAATTAACTTTTTTTTTGGCAATCTAGCTTGAAATTTTTTAGGAATAAAATTTTGAAAACCGGCAAATTCAGGATTTACCAAATAAAACCCATAAGACATTAATTCACTTTGCAGTTGATTATAAAAACTACTCATACTTCTTTGCCAAACAAGTTTCCCCGACTGATTGAACCACCAACCATAATTTTCCCTTCCTACTCTATCTTCTAAAAAAATAAAAGGTAAAATACGAATATGAAAAGAATCAGAATAGAGAATTTCCTCTTCCAGTAAAATATGTTGTAAGTTTTCTTCAGAAAATCCAAGAGTAATAGGAATAACAAAAGATGAAGAATCTTTTTTTTGATAAAAAGCCCCTTTTTTCGTATAAAGAATATATCGATTGGACTTTTGAGCTATTATTTTATTTATTTTCTGTTTTTTCTCTTCTACCCTAGATGGATCTAAAATACCATTGATCAATTTATAAGAAAGTTGCTTTATGGCTTTCTCAACAACCCCCTTTGCATTGGCCTGTTTCACCTCTATATCTATAACAACTTCATTGCCAAATGCTGAAAAAGAAAATAAGAGTATAATATATAATATAAATTTTAAAATAATCATTATAATTTTAAAAAACCACCCAATAAATTAAATATATAGATGGTTTACATAAGTTTAAGTAATAAAACAATTAAAAAAGTCTGACTTGACTATCCCTACTCATTGTTTTCTTTATTTTTTCTATAAGCTCTGAGCTTACTGATACACCAGAGAAGGTTTTGGACTTTAAAGAAATCATTTTTGAAGATTTTTCCAGGTTCACACAAAAATAAAGTGGTACTGAACCTCTGTGCTCTTCCAACATGCCTTTCAAATCAGATAATATCGTCTCTTCCTGTTCGCTTAAATGTAAAACCATTCTCTGTGCATTTGTATTTAAACATTCATCTACTGATTGTAGATCTCTCACAATAATTTTATTACGAGACTTATCATCTCGATTAAGATGACCACTCACCACCAGAGGTTCGCCTGATCTCAATACTTTTTCATACTTTAAATACACATCAGAAAATACAATTATTTCAATCATTCCAGTATTATCTTCTAACTGAGCCAAAGCCATTGGCAATCCCTTGCGGGTAATAATTTCACGAAACTCATTTAATGTTCCCCATATACAAACTGAATCTTTGTGTTTTTTCTCATCTAAACACTTTATTGATTGACTGGAACAGACAGCCCTAAAAGGTTCCATAAAGTCCAAAGGATGTCCACTTAGATAAAATCCAATGACTTGTTTTTCATGAGATAATCGAACAGAATCTGGCCACTCTGTACACTTTTTAAATATAAACGGCCTGTTTAAATGAGTAGGTGTGGAAAATAAATTGATTTGCCCCGACTCTTGCTCTGTTTTCTTTTGTTCTACTTGTTCCAAAATACTTTCATAATTAAATAAAATCTCTGTGCGATTTAAATCCATTGAATCAAATGCACCTGCTTTTACCAAAGATTCTATACATTTTTTATTAATCTTTTTTATATCTATCTTTTCAAAAAAATCCTGGACAGATTGAAACTTTTGCCCTTTTAATGAATTTCTTACTGCTATAACATGGTCCGCAGCTGATTTACCTACCCCTTTAATAGCTCCTAAAGAAAAGTAAATATAGTCTTTAACTGGAGTGAACACATAACCGGAATAATTAATATTAGGTGGTAATATTTTGATATTATGTTTTTTTGCATCACGTATATAATTAATCATTTTATCTGTATTGTTGATTTCCATGGAAAGCAGTGATGCAAAAAACTCCACTGGATAATAATATTTTATCCATGCCGTTTGAGCAGCTAGTACACAATAAGCTGCTGCATGAGATTTATTAAAACCATACTTGGCGAATTCAGCGACTAAATCAAAAAGTTTTTCCGCTTTTTTAGAATCATATTTATTTTTTTTTGCTCCAGATAAAAATCGATTTTTTTGTTTTTTCATCACGACAGGTTTTTTCTCTCCCATTGCCCGTCTCAGAACATCTGCCTCGCCATAACTATACCCTGCGATTTTAGCTGCGATCAATAAAACCTGTTCTTGGTACACAATAATTCCATAAGTTTCTTTTAAAATAGGCTCCAACTCTGGGAATAAATATTCCATTTTAGCCTTCCCTTTCTTTCTATCCAAATAAGATGGAATCATATCCATAGGCCCTGGACGAAATAAAGCATTGATAGCTACAATATCTTCAAAACAGGAAGGCTGTGCCTTAATAATAAGATCAGTAATACCCTCACCTTCAAATTGAAATACTCCTTTGGTATTACCCTTGCACATAACTCCATAAATACCTTTATCTTCCAAAGAGATATTTTTTACAGAAAGTGTTTTATTTTGATTTTTCTCAATCATTTGAAAGGCATAATTAATCTGCGTCAAAGTTTTTAAACCTAGAAAATCAAATTTAATCAACCCAATTTTTTTAGAGTGATTTAAATCACACTGTATAACATTTTCACCCTCTGTACCTTTATACAAAGGCGAAAAGTGAAGTATAGGATGATCGGCAATAATCACACCCGCCGCGTGAATACTAACATGACGAATGAGACCTTCAATTTGTTTTGCCAAACTTATTAGATTGTCAATTTGTGGATCCGCTTCCATTAATTCATTTAAACGCGGGTTATCGGCTGTAGCTTGTTCCAATGTAATACCAAGCTTTTCTGGAATAAGTTTAGCCACTTGATCGACCTCTGCATAACTCATTCCCAACACCCGTCCTACATCACGAATAGCCGCTCTAGCCTGAAGTCGACCATAAGTCATCACCTGTGCTACATAATCTTTTCCATATTTTTTACTTACATAATCAATAACCCTGTTCCTGTTTTCCTGGCAGAAATCAATATCAAAATCCGGCATAGATATTCTTTCCGGATTTAAAAATCTTTCAAATAAAAGATGATAGGGCATGGGATCTAAATCTGTAATTCCCAAACAATAAGCTACCAGAGAGCTCGCTCCGGATCCTCTGCCTGGACCAACTGGAATGTTTTGTTTTTTTGCCCAATGAACAAAATCATATACAATAAGAAAATAATCAGTAAAACCCATGTCTATGATGATTTTTAATTCTGTCTTTAATCGCTCCAAGTATACTTTTTGTTCATTCTCATCAATGGCTTTTCCACACTGTTTTGCCTCCTGCCATCGTCTCATTAAACCCTTTTGGCTTAACTCTTCTAATTCTATTTGAGGTTTTTTAGCGCTTTCTTCCAATTTAAGTTTGGGAAGATGGTAAATAGGACGTCCATCCTTGTTGAGTTGAAAGTGGAGGTTACAACGAGAACTAATTTCCAAAGTGGAATCACAAACTTCAGGTATATCTTGAAAAAGAATTCTCATCTCTTGAGAGCTTTTTAAATAAAATTGATCTGTTTTTAACCTAAATCGTTCTGTATCTTTCAAAGTGCGGTTTGTTCCTATACATAGAAGCACATCTTGAACCGTAGAATCCTTTTGATGGAGATAATGTACATCATTGCCAGCTGTTAAGGATGTTCCTGTTTTATGACCAACTTCCAATAAGAAAGAATTAATACGTTCCCACTCAGGTAAACCAGTGCGATTCAATTGCAAATAAAGTCTATCTTTATAAATAGTTTTTAATTGATGAATAGTTTTTAAAGTTTCATCCGGACCTTTTTTTAGAAAATTTTGCGCTAATACTCCATTCAAACCACCTGTTAAGGCAATGACTGAATCACTATATCTTTCTAAAATTTCATAGCTCACTCGCGGTACATAATAAAAGCCTTCCTGAAACGCAAGTGTATTAATTTTACATAAATTACGATAACCTTTTATATCCTGAGCCAGTAAAACTAAGGAAGGGGCTTTCCTTCCAACAGCAGAAAATTTTTTTTCTTTATGTGATTCTGAAGTGAGATAAATTTCCAAACCCAACAAGGGTTTGATTCCTTTATCACGCGCCTTAAAATAAAGATCTAAAACTCCAAACATATTGCCATAATCTGTAATAGCCACGGCTGGTTGATTGTATTTTACACATTGATCTACTACAGCAGACACCGTACAAGACGATTTTAATAGAGAATAGTGGGTATGTACATGAAGATGTACAAAAGAATTTACATGAAGATTATTCTCTAAAGTGTTGTTAGTACTTTGTTTATATAATATATTTTTTATCATAAGTGGTTTGCCCCACAGAGAGCATAGAACAATATCCCTTGTTTTTCAAATTTCAAAGCAAGTGACAAGTCTTTACCCATTGAAATACTTTTTTATTAGTAGAGATTTTTATTTCATTGCATCGCTTCTTACTAAATAGTCTAAAGTCCTGTTTTTAGCTGATTTTTAGAATCCTAAAACGGTAATATTATATAATAAATAAAAATCGTAACTATTAAAACTCATGATAGAATTAAAAAAAGGTTTAAATTGTGATTTTCAAACAGATAAAAAAAATTAAAAGAAACTTTAATAAGTATCTTTTATTACTGATTTTTTTCAGTTTATGTCTAACTATTGTATGCTTAAAAACTTACGTAGTTAAGAATCCATACACTGAAAAAGCTCAACGTCAAATATCCAATGTAGAAGAACTTATTAATTCCCACACTGTACCGGCAGGAACCCCTTTAATTGTTCCACCATGGATTCAACAGCAATATCTTCAGCAAATGGCCATCAGTCAAGCCATGCTTGGCAATAATACCTTACTTGACTTTTTAATACATAACTACAGTGTTGCGGCTCCTTCCAGCACTGATGAAGATGAAGATACCTTCTATGTTCCCCTTTTGCGCTCTTCCTATCTAGATGACGATGATGATGACGATGACTATTTTTCTCTGACAGAGTATTTTGATGTGACCAACACCTATTTAGAAAAAGATAGTGATCCTGATAAGCCGGTTTTAATAACAATAAACAGAGCAGATACACAAATAAACCGTGAACACATTTCCGATAAAGCTATCCGCATAGAACCTATACCCACTTCAATAGTCTCTCCAGAAAAATCACCGGAAGAAGCAATTATAGAAGATAAATCTCCAGAAGAGCTGTCAGAGGAATCAACCTTAAAAGAGGACACCCCTTCGGAAGAACTGCCAGAAAAACCACAAACATCAGATACAGAATCAAAACTTATTGCACCAACACAAATAGAAAAAGGCTATGAGTCTAGAGAATGTAACACTTCATCTCAAGAGGAAAAAACAACAGAAGCTGTAGATAGTTGCACAGCATGCCATCAGAACAGAGAAAAAATCATAGAGGGCTTAGATGCAATAGTTACTACAGTAGATAAATATAAGGAAGCAAAATATGAGAGAGACGGAAAAAGTGAAAGGGTAGGGTTCCCAAAAGTATTAGAAAGATTTTGTAGCACCTGTCGACCAGTAAATATTAAAAATTTTATTCAATATGTCACTACCCGATCAAAAGAAAAAAATATTCCACCTGAAATCTTTTTTTCTATAGTGATGCAAGAATCCACTGGTGAATGTACTGCAAAAACTGAGGAGACTCCAAATGAACATAGCATCGGTTTGATGCAAATGAACAAAAAAAGTAGTACTTGCTTAAAAGAATGTAACACAAATTCAAACCACCTGATGCATCTGATAAAGAGATGCAAGAAGCCTGTTTAAATATAAAACACAGAAATATATGTACTGATTATTTCATAAACAAAAAAACAAAAGAAGAAACCAATGATTGTTCAGATTGTCAGGAAAGTCAATCTTCTCGTAACCCAAACGCCTGTTTAAACAACCCTTACTGTGGTTTTGAAGAAGCTTTATATTTAATGGGAAAGAAATGGAAAACAGGAAATGGGCAAGATACACCCCACCCCAAAGAGCTGAATTGGTTAAATATGAATACCAATCAAAGAGATCGATGGAGAAATGCTATTATTTCCTATAATCGTGCCGATCACATGTTAGCAGCTGAAGATGAAATGAAGCAAAACTCCGAATATGCTATAAATGACTGGGAGAAAAAGAGAGTCTATTTTATTAAACGAAACTGGTTAGATGAGGATGAAGGCAGTCAAAAAAATATCATCGGCAATATTGCCTATATGGAAAGAGTGACCGGTCGTGAAATTCCCTGTGGTGGTGAGAATTCCATTATCATGGAATGGCTTAATTTTATAGAAAACAATTCTTCGCCGGATTGCTCTCAACTTCCAATAATTTACTTTCTACTAAGCGGCTCCAGTGTGAGGTGTCTTTATGGGAAGAGTAATAATAAACTCTGTAAACTCCCCTTCCTGTGACTCCACCTTAACCACACCACCATGCTTAGTCACAATATCATGAACCAAAGAAAGCCCTAAGCCGGTTCCATGTCCGGTATCTTTAGTCGTAAAAAATGGATTAAATATTTTTTCTTTCACAGAATCAGGAATCCCCAAGCCATTGTCTCTAATACATATTTGAACCTGATCGGCAATCTTCTTTGTCTTCAAAACAATACAAGGTTTATAAGATTCTATATTATATTTTTGTATTTTTTCCTGTATAGCATCGCAGGCATTAGTGACAATATTTAAAATAATACGACTTACATCTTGAGGAATAATTGTAATAGGCTCCAAACTAATATCGTACTGCTTATCAAATACTAAATTAAAGGCAGAACTTGCAGATCGTTTACTGTGAAAAGCTAAATTAGAGTAAATGTCCATATATTTATTAATATTCACTTGCTCTTCTTGACCAGCTTCCCCTCTTGAGTGTTGTAACATACCTATAATAATATCATTAGCGCGCTCTCCATGAGTGTGAATTTTATTCATATTACTTTGTAGATCATTTGTTAATTCAGTAATTAATTCTTGCACTTCTTTTGGCACTTGTAGCTCAGGTTTGTTAAGCTCTGTTTTTAAATCCTCCACTATATCTTTTGATAACTTTGAAAAATTATTAATAAAGTTTAAAGGATTTTTAATTTCATGAGCAATACCAGAAGTCAATTGCCCTAAAGAAGCTAGTTTTTCTTGAATAACCAATTGATTTCTGGTTTTATGCAAATCTTGAATAGTTCGTTCTAATTCTATATTTTTTTCCTGTATTTCTTTAGCTAATTTTTCAACTAAGTTTAATCTTTTTAACTCTAAAACATATTGACGAAAAATTTCCAGAGCATCCCCCATCTGTCGCACTTCATCTGAACCTTTTATTATAATAGGTTTCTCCAAACTACGAGAGTTATCAACAACCATCGCCTTCATTCGCCTGGCTAAATAAGAAAGCCTTTGAATCAAAGGTCCTATAAAAAATAGGGCGAGTGCAATAGAAGCAAAAACTCCTAAAAAGTTAATAACTAATAAAACATTTTGATTCTTTTTTAATGATTTTTTAAAAAAATTATTAGTTATACTGCTTTCACTGTGAATATTATAGTTAATCAATCTGATCTTTTCAGATAACTGATTGGCGATTATTTTATTTTCTTTTAAGAATTGACTTTGCAGTTTCTCTATATCAAGAACTTTTTTCTTAATATAGAAAATTCCCTTCTTATCATTTAAGCCTGCCTCACGAAGTTTTGTAATATTAGCTTTTATATGTTCGAATTTATTTGCGAACAAGTTTGCATGTTGTTCACAAGCCTCAATAGCTGCAATGAACCTTTCTCTCAAAGGCTGTATTCTATCTGCATTGGACAGGCCAACTGCTTCCCGCAACAGGTTTACAGCAATATTAGTTTGAGATTGTAAATTCAATAACTGCCGATAATCTAAAATATCCTTCAACTCTATAGATTCATTTACCTCTTTAACAGATTTTATAGATTTTGATTTTAAAGCTAAATCAAAAGTTCTATCATCTATTTCAACTAGTATAGTTTTGTTCAATTCTGAAGTTAACTGAGTGATTTGATAAAATATATCTTGAATAAGAATCATCAGCTCTCTTTTTTGAATGACAGGAGTTTCCATTTTCTCCAAATTCTGGGCAATTTGTGCAACTAATGTTAAAACTTCTGCAAAATATTTAACATTTCTTGATTTTTTAAATTCATTCATAAGTGTTTTTAACTTTTTTTGTCCTCCTTCGATTTCCTTTTTTACCTTATTCAATTCTATCTTGGAAGAACTGGTAATCAATTGAGGAGCTGATTTTATAAGTCTTTCACTCTGTTGAACAATTGTGTTTAACAATACTAAATCCGGAACATTTTTTGTCATTAATGTCTGTTGAACACTCACGACTTCTCTCAAAGATCTCCAGCTAAAAATACTGATAAGTAATATACAACTGATAAAAACAATCAAACCTCCATATAGCTTGACAGACAAACTTTGAAACCAATACCTCTGTTTAGTCACAGATTTATATTCAGGTTTTTTATTTTCAAGTTCTTTGAGCATCAGTGAAGTATCTTGTTTTTTATTCACTACAAGACCTCTCTTAAATTAAAAACAGAAAACAGTTTTCCATCTTTTATTAAAGTAAAAAACACCTGGTTGGATCCTTGATTATCTTTAGGGCCATACTCCAAAGTAAATTTATCAATAGAAACTTTTTTTATTTTTTTTACTGCATTCATAAATCGTTCTCTTTTAAAAGGAGGTTGCATTCTTTTTAAAACCTCTATAGTAAAACGCCCTATCAGATAACCCTCCAAGGAAACAAAGTTAAAATCTTTTTTTACAGCTTTTTGATAACTTACAACTAATGGATGATCGGTATCAAAAGGAAAAGGCACCACTTGTGTCACAACAATAGGATTTTTACTACCTCCTTCCTTTTTTAACTGCTCTTGTAGAGCACTGGTGCCTACAAAAGATAAGCATATAAAAACAGGATTAAAGTTAATAGACTCAGCCAGTTTAACAAATTTTGCCACAGGCAGATAAGTGCCTACAATAACGACTGCTTCCGGATTGCTGGACATAATCTCCAATAGAGCCACTTTAACGGCCTTGGTATTCCTGGAATACTTTCCATGAGAAACAATTTTTTTATTTTTTTTCTTGAGAGCAAGCGTCAACCCTTTCAGTCCTGCCCTTCCATAAGAATCATCCTGATATAAAACAGAAATTCGTTGTGTTTTTAAGTCTTGTAATAATCGCTCTACAATGACTTCCGCTTCCTGATAATAGGAAGCCCTGATATTAATCACAGGGCTCTTAGTTGTACGTAAAAATTCAGCTCCTGTAAAGGGGCCAATGTAGGGAACAGACAACTCTGAAATCAAAGGTAATACCGCCTTAGATGTAGGAGTGCCCACAGCTCCGATTAAAGCAAAAACATTCTCTTTTTCAACTAAGCTACGGGTGTTTTTTATAGCCTTTTCAGGTTCATACATATCATCCATGGATATAAGTTTTAATTGATGTCCGTGTACTCCTCCCACACTATTGGCTTCTTCAAAAGCCGCCAATATACCGGTTCGCATATTGATACCCAAATATTTTGCATCTCCCGAAAGAGCCGCAGACTGGCCAAATGCGATCACTTTTTTCTTGGCACCAGATTTTGCATGGATTATCTGACTATTAAAAAAAACAATAGAAATAATAAATAATTTAAACTTTATATTTGAATAACAAATAGGTAATATCATCGAATTGTTGAACCCCTTTTGTGAAATCCTCTACTGATTGTATAATTTTATTAGCCATTTCTTTTGTGGGTTGATTACTTGCCTGTGACAATGTATCTACCAATCGTTTAGTGCCAAAAAATTCTTTATTATTATTCCTGGCTTCCGGTATACCATCTGTATACAAAAATAAAAAATCACCGGATTGTAACTGCACTTGATTCTCAGTGAACTGCATTTCTTTTTTTACACCTACAGCAACATTACCAGCTTCAGAAAATGCCTTTACTTCACCATTTTTATCAATTTTATAGGGGCTATTATGTCCGGCATTGACATATTTCAATAAACCTGTTTTTAAATTCAAAACTCCATAGAATAAAGTAACAAACATGTGTTTTTGATTATTCTTCATACAAATCTGGTTAATACGCTCAATATGTTCTTTAGGAGATAGTAAAGAGGATTGAGTGGCTTTTAAAAGTGTTTGAATCACTACAGCAAAAATAGCCGCTGAAATACCTTTCCCAGATACATCTGCAATCACTAAACCTACGTGTTCTTCATTGATAGAAAAAAAGTCATAAAAATCTCCACCCACTTCGCTGGCTGGCTGTACCTCAGCTATAAAATCATATTCAGAACAAAAAACACGAGAGGTTGGTAAAATAGATTCCTGAATAGCCTTAGCCACCTCCAACTCCTTATGTATAAAGAGCAATTGTTGTTGGTTCTTATTTGCTTTTCGCAATATTTCTATATGTTGGATAGCTTTATCTATTGTCACTGAGACATCATCAAAATTAATAGGTTTGGTGATAAAATCAAAAGCTCCCCTATTCATAGCTGTGCGTATATTTTGCATATCTCCATAGGCAGAAATAATAATAGCCTTTGGAGTAGAATCCTTGTTTTTAATTTTCTCCAAAAGGGTCAAGCCATCCATTTCCGGCATATTAATATCAGATAAAACCAACTCTATATCAGAATGTTCCTTTAAGGCCTGCAAAGCTTCTTTTCCATTTTGACGAAATAAAATAGACATTTTTTTGTCACGTATTTCTTTTCTGAATTTTTGTAGAAAAAGACTTTCTATATCTACTTCATCATCAACCACTAAAATTTTAACCATTTTTACTTCTCCTCTCCCTCTGACAAAGATGCCGTAAAATAATTGTTTACAATAGATTTATGTATTTTGTTGGATTGTTCATGAATCCATTCTAAAAACTGAGTCAGAGAAAAAGGAGAATCCACTAAAGCAGTTTTTACAGAATGTAGAAGCGCTATTGTTTCATTAAAAGGAGGTTCAGTTGTTTTTGGATCCACTCTCTGGATATCTTTTTCTATCTGTTCAATAAAAAAATATAATGAACAAGGTGCTTTTGAATCTCTCATTAAAAAATCAACTACATCGGAAAGTTGAATTTTATCCATAGGGTATCTTTGCTGACATAAATCAAGACCACCACTACAAGAGAGTAAACCAATTAGTTCCTGTTTACTTCCCTTATATCCCATAACAAACTTTATATAATTTTCTAACAAAGAAGATATGTACTCCAATTGACACACTCTTTTTCCAAGTTGCAAAAAATACCACATTCGATCTCTATATAAAAAATTATTAGATAAACTATAAAATAAATATACATCATTGATTATTTTCTCATAAAATTCCTGAACCTTATCAGGCCAAATATCTGTTGCTTTGACAGATTCCAGATATGAAAACTTTTCCAACTGCTTATATAAAATTTTTCCAATATCACTTTTGTCTGTACTCACTTTCTCTCTAGCCTTTTGAAAATAAGATACAATAGAATAAGGAACATCTGTCTCAAAAGTAAGATGATCCATCAAAGTATAGGCATCAGCTTGGCAAAAATCACTGGATTCACTGGAATTTTCTTGCAAAAGTTGACCAACAGGGACTTGAATTTTTAAAGTTTTAAATACCCACTCCCAACTGACAGATAGTTTTTGAGAAGAATCTTCAGATAATTGACTGAGCTGAACTTTTAGAAGTCTCGCCGTTAACAAAGCCATTTCCATATAACAACTAAGCCAATAAATATTTTTTATAGCTATAGTTTCTGTTTTTTGCATATTTATCCTTTAATAATTTTTATTTTTTAATAACCTTGTAAGAATCGACAAAAATCAATATCTATAATTATAAAAAATCTGAAAAAGAAAATCAAAATATTCCAACCAGTAAATGGTATTATTTTAAGCCAAATTGGTATATACGGCCTGACAATCTGGATTTCCTTCAAAGAGACTTAATAAAGCCTGTACTTCAGATCTTTTATTCTCTTCTAAAGTTATGAGGCTTTTTGCTTTCCAAATTGGTTTTCCCTCTATAAACACTTTATCAAACATCCAGGCAACGGAACCCGTGGTCCCCATGTTACCTTTACATTTTTTAAATAAAAACCGAACTTCTGAAACAGTGCGTACACGATTATCTGTCAGGCAGTGCACTATAAAAGTCAGACCATAAGGGCCAAAACCTTCATACACTACCTCTTCAATATGATCTTCCGGCTTTTGTCCGATTCCCTTGGCAATAGCTCTATCTATTGTACTTTTAGATAAAGAATGGGAGCGAGCAGTATTGATTGCCAATTTTAACCTTTGATTGCTGGCTAAATTAGCACCTCCCAGTCGAACAGCTACTTGAATTTCACGAGCCAATCGTGTAAATAAAGCTCCTTTTTTGCTGTCTTTATCCAATTTCCCGGCTTGTTTCCACTGTTTACCCATATTTTTTTATAGCAAAAAAATTTAAACCTGCCATTATTTTTTAATGAATATCTTTAAAAAGTGTTTTTTTCTTGCCTTTAGTGCATTTAATAAATAAAAAATAATACTTAACTAATTTATTATTTCTTTTTTAAAGAGAGTAAAAATGGCTTCACCTAAAAGTAGAATTTCCAGAGCCAGAAGAGGCATGAGGCGAGCTCATCAGGCAATAAAAACACATAATGTGCATCGTTGCTCTAATTGTGGAGCTTTAGCTAAGCCTCATCACCTTTGCCTATCTTGTGGATGGTATAAAGGAAGGCAAGTTGTTCTCACTCAAAATTAATTATTTTTTTAAACAGTAATTTTTCTGTAAAAATATCGAATTCTTATTATGTAAACGGAGATACACTCATTGAATTACTCTTGTATAAAAGGTATGGGATACTATTTACCTAAAAAAACATTAAGTAACTTCGATTTGGAAAAAATGGTAAATACT
Organism: Bdellovibrionales bacterium; assembly: GCA_965226095.1. Lineage (GTDB taxonomy): Bacteria > Bdellovibrionota > Bdellovibrionia > Bdellovibrionales > UBA1609 > JANQSP01. The sequence goes on from OZ245336.1 coordinate 1,137,651, forward strand.
TCTGACGAGTGGATTCGTCAAAGAACAGGTATTCAACTGAGACATATTGCTGGTGATAATGAACTCCCCAGTGATATGGCTTTAAAGGCCTCTACAAAAGCTCTGCAACAAGCCAACATGGAAGCAAAAGAATTAGATTTTATTCTAGTGGCCACTTTATTTCCTGATCAATTGATGCCTAATGTTGCCTGTAAACTTCAACATAAACTAACTGCACCTCAAGCCGCCGCCCTTGATATTTCTGCTGCATGCAGTGGTTTTGTATATGCTTTTTGTATTGCCAATCAATTCATTGAAAATGGAACTTATAAAAACATTCTTGTAGTGGGTACAGAGGCTCTGCACCATATTACCAATTATAAGGATCGCAATACATGTATTTTGTTTGGAGATGCTGCAGGAGCTTTTATTCTCTCTCAAAATAATACACCTGAAAGTGGTTCTGTTTATCACCAGGAGTTGAAAGCTTATGGAGAACTGGGGCATTTATTGCATATTCCTGCTCCAGGTGCCCATAAACCTCCTAGTGACACAATTAAAAAAGAAGATTACTTTATTCACATGGATGGACAAAAAGTCTTTAAAAAAGCTGTTCATATTATGTGTGCCGCTTATGAAAAAATATTAAAAGATACAGATTTTACCTATGAGCAAATAGATTGGATTCTTGCCCATCAAGCTAATGAAAGAATTTTAAAAAAGTTTTGTGAAGTTTCTGGATACCCTGAAGAAAAAGTGATTTTTGATATTAAAGAAACAGGAAATACTTCATCTGCTTCCATCCCTGTATCCATGTGTAGGGCTGTGGAACAGGGGAAAATAAAAAAAGGCCAAAATATTCTAATGATTACTATGGGAGGAGGCATGACCAGTGGTTCTGTCCTCTTTAGGTATTAAAACAATGTGGGGTGCACTTTTCCCGGGTCAGGGATCACAGATCAAAAATATGGGGCGCTTTTATTATGATCAATTTCAAGTGGCCAGATCATTATTTGAATCAGCCAGTGATGAATTAAAAATTAACTTTAAAAAACTTTGCTTTGAAAGTTCTGAAAAAGAGTTAACTCACACAGAAAACGCCCAACCAGCTATTGTTCTGGTGTCCTGTACAGCCTGGTACTGCTTGGCTGAAGAAATGGATATGAGTTTTATAAAATACTGCGCCGGTCATTCTGTAGGAGAATACTCCGCACTAGTTGCCAGTGGAGTTTTATCACTAAATACTGCTCTTCAAACTGTACGACACCGTGGATTACTAATGAAATCTTGCCAGAAAACAGGAGATATGAACGCCTTAATAGGAGCATCTCCAGAAGAAGCTATAAAGTTTTGTCAGTGGGTGGAAAAAACTAGTAAATTTTTACCTTTAGAGACTGCCAACTTCAACTCCCTCGAACAAGTTGTATTAAGTGGAAATTTAAAAGCTTTAAATTGGGCAAAACACCATTTACATGAATACTTCCCTACTAATAAAAATAAAAAAATTCGCATGCTCCCACTTAAAGTATCCGGTCCTTTTCATTCCACTCTTATGAAGCCAGCCAGCGAGCAAATGGCTGCTTTTTTGAAATCACTCTCTTTAAAGAAAGCTAATCGGATGATTATACATAATATTACCGGAAAACCAGCACAGGCTCAACCCGAACAAATGAAAAAAAAACTGGCCAATCAAATTCAACAGCCTATTTTATGGCTTCAGTCTATGCAGTATCTTATTGATCAAGGATGTCAACCTTTTTTAGAACTGGGAGAAGGGAAAGTTCTTGCTGGATTAATGAAAAAAATTAACCACTCAAAAGAAGTTTTTCATTTTCATTCATTAAATGATATAAAAATACTTCAAAGCCGACTTAAAAATCACTAAAAACTCAAGCTTAGGACGACTTGATTTCATCATTGACTCCAGTATAAAATAGAAAAAACTCTTAATAAAAAACAGGAGAATCTTTTGCATCTTATCACCAGCCTGCTTTTACTTTTAACTTGTGCAAGAATTTTTGGTCGAATATTCAAAGTCTTTGGATTTCAGGAAATTATAGGTGAAATCATAGGTGGGCTTATTATAGGACAGTTAGGACTTATTGGCCCAACTCAAGAATTGAGTGGAATTGTAGATTTAGCAGTGTTTCTTCTCATATTTTCTGCCGGCCTGGAAATGAATCTGCAGGATATTTTTTCAGCCTTAAAGAAAAAAGCCCTGATTTGTGCTGTTACCAGCTTCTCTATATCCTTTTCTGCTGGAATCACTGTAGGTTATTTTCTAGATTTAAAAATGCTACCTTCATTAGTAGTAGGTCTATGTTTTGCTATTACTGCCCTACCCGTTGTTGTTGGTTTTTTACAAAATTTAAATATTATGGATACGCGTGTGGGTCATTTAATTATGGGCTCTGCTGTGTTGATAGATATTATTGCGCTTCTTTTTCTGGGAATTACTTTTGATACCGAAAACACAAAAAATATTGTAGAGTTTTTACAAAACCTCTCAATTAAAACCTTGCAAATGGCTGCTTTTTTTATAGCCATTATGCTGGTGAACAAATTTTTACGATATGAAATTTCCAGAGCTAATAAAACTGAAAAAATATTTAATCGTCTGATCAACTATCTTGGTGAAGAGGCTATTTTTGGAGTAGGAGTTCTTTTTGTTCTGGGCTTTTCCACTTTTAGTGAAAATCTGGGTTTTCACTTTATCATTGGCGCTTTTTTTGGAGGTCTTCTACTCAACAAAGACATCATAGGAACTGATGCTTTTCACTCCTTATCCAAAACTTTAAACGCTATCACCAGTCATTTTTTAACCCCTATCTTTTTTGCCTATATTGGTCTGCACTTTTCTATAAAGGCTTTTAATGAATGGCAAATCCTGCTCATCATAATGAGTGTAGCTTTTGGAAGTAAAATATTTGGGGCTTGGTTAGGAGCACGAATAGCTAAATTGAATAACACAGAATCTTTACAAGTTGGTATTATTCTGAACTCCAGAGGAGTATTGGATCTTATTGTCGCTAATCTGGCTCTTTCCAAAAACTATATAGATCCTCACTTGTTTTCTATTTTAATTTTTCTGGGAGTCAGCAGTGTATTGCTTAATCCTTTTCTATATAGACGTTTTGTACACTCCAAACCGGATATTAAGAGTTAATTAAGTTTTATCACTCTTTAGGTTGAAGACATTTTGGACTTATTTGGTTCTTTTCCCCACTTGTACAAGTGGGTTGGAAACCAGATATTGTAGTTCCTGCATTATCTGCACAAATAAGCACAAAAGAATTACTTTCTTCATTCTTACATTGAACTTTTATATTCGACACAGATTCTCCAATCTTATTCTGACAAACCGGTGAAGAATTATTTTCACAAAAAGGCAGAGCCCTTTGTTGCGTGGAAGTTTTATCTTGTTTATCTTTTTGTTCTTCCTCTTCATCTTCTGTATCACCACAGTTAGTATTTTTACTGCTGGAAATAACCTTTTTTACCAATTTTTCACTCTCAGAAGAATCTGATTTATTTGTTGCTGTCGAATTTGCCTTTCTCATATCTATTTCATAATGATCACTCATGTATTCTTTTTCACAAGTGTCACAGTCTTTAATACTAAAAGGGAAATCCCCTCCCATCCCTATCAAAAATTCCATTAATCTTACACAAGACTGAGCTGGTACGGTTGAAAGATCTCCACCACTTTTCATCAGCTGAATGTCACTACTCGTTTTATTAGTAATAGTGTATTCATTACAGGCTGTTAAAAAAACAAAGAAAAAGATAATAACATAAATTTTCATAATCCCTCACTCATCATAAAAAAAATATTAAACAATGAAATATTAAAAACTTAAACCAAACCACACACCTAATGATACAAAGAATAATTTTTTGATAATTATATTGTCAATAGCCTTATTATGTAAATCACTAAGTCTTTGATTCTCCAGTTGATCAGATACTGTATCGGAATCATCTTCCACGACTGGCGAAGAATCTATAACATATTCCAGCTTTGTATGAGAAAAAAGAGGCTTATACCCGCTCACTGCCAAACTTAATGAAAGTTTATCTATCAAAATAATTTTATACCCTATAGAAAGAACAGGACCATGGTGCAGAACATGAGCATAGATAGCATCAGAAGATAAAACATTGTCGGAATTTATTTCAAGAACACTGTCAATAAACCCTTGGTTTATTTTTCCTTTTCCCCATACCATTAAGTTATAACCTAATTCCACAAAAAAACCTTTATTCACATTAAAAGCCCAACCAATACGTATATCAGAAACAAAAGAATTAAATAGAGCTTCCATTACTGCAGTAGTATTCTTTGTATAACCAAAATTCTCTAAAATCTTTTGATAAGATTGCATAAAAAATTGCATAGCAAAGCCTGCACTGAGTTTGGAGTAATACTGCTCAGTTATGTTATATCGAAACTGCACACCCGTATAAAGTGGTAGTTCTGATCCAACATTTAATTCAAAAGGCTCTCTATAATTCACAGCAGAGACAATATTGGAATAACTCCACGCCATTATAAAAAACAAAAGAAATAATATTTTTTTCACTTGTTGTTACACCTCATGTTGTTTAAATTCTTAGCTGGCTAAAAAAATCTACAACCACTTTATAAAAAATTGAAATATTTATTGTTAAGTAGGAAAGTTAATATTACCGAACCTCCTGTCAGTAAAACTACTATTTATATATAACACTAGACAAAAAGTAAGTCACTTTATACTGACTAACCTTGTCAAAAAGATCTATTTTTAAGATGTTAAAGCAAATATTTTTTAACTTTTTCTTTACTTTTCGGAGCAACATACAATCGATCCATTAATAATATAAAATTTTTCTGATCAAACATTTTCATTTTTTCGCGTAAAGGTTCGGCAGACTCATTAAATTCATCTATAATATAAACTGGTAAAACATCTTGTTCCTTATTAAAATACAACCGACTAGTGTGTTTCAATGAATTAGTGTGTATAAAAGACATGTTCTCTCTATTCAAAACTGCTGTTATTTTTTTTATTTTCTCAATCCATTCATCCTTTTTAAGATATGAGTACTGTACTTCATACACTCTTTCGTAAGGTTGTTTGTTTACCAGTCGCCTGGCCCACTCATTTCTATTTTCCGCCGATTTTAAATTTTCCAGTAATGAAAAATCTGTACAAAAAAGATATTCATTTAAGGAAGATGGAATACAAAAATCACAATCCACACTGGAAAAGTATTTATTGAGAATCTCCTCCATGACAACCATTTTATTATGAAAGTAAACAGCCAAACTCATATGCCGTCTTCCCAATAAAAAACTTTCGACGCTATACATAGCTTTTTGCCCAATCGCCAAAAAAGCTCTATCCTTTTTAAGGTGGATTTTTAAATTATTTAATATCCATTCATGATCACAAAATCCATATTCTGTTCCGCAAAAAAAAGAATCTCTTTGTAGATAGTCCATGCGATCCACATCCAAATCAGAACTAATAATTTGTTTGAGAAGAGGTTTAAAGTCCAAACCCTTTGAAATAAAAAAATCATTATCCGGCAAAGGCACTTGTTCATTAATTAAGTGCGCTACATATGATGGCTCCACATCTAAAGCAGAAATTATTTTTGTTAATTCTGAATCCAGAATAAATTTAATAGAGTAATGCTCGTGTCTGGCCTGCTTATTTCTTATTTCCTTACTCTGAAGATAGGGTAATTCAAGCTTTGATAACAAAGGCATAATCGATTCAGAAGTATGAGAGAAAGGTCCATGTCCCACATCATGTAAAAGAGCGGATAGACGTAAAATTTGTTTAAATTGTTTTCTTTTTTCATTTGTTAAAAATTCACTCCCTTGAGGGAAAAGTACATCAAAGGCTCTACCTGCCAAATGACAAACCCCTAAAGAATGTAAAAATCGATTATGAACAGCACCCGGAAAAGAAAATTCTGCAAAACCCATTTGTCGAATATATCTAAGCCTTTGAAACACCTGTGAATCCACAATAGAAGCTTCCAAGTCGGAAAAGATAATATACTTATGAATAGGATCCAGCATTCTCATACAAAAACTACAATCGTGGATTTAAGAGTTAAAAGTCAAAAAAAATTAAACAGGATTTTATTTTTTCAGATTATATCCATTATAAAAATAACAACACTACCTACAAACAGACTTCAGATAGGGAAAAACTGTTTGAGCTATGGTTTTATGACCTTCTGCATTAGGGTGAATCCCATCATTTAAATTCAAATGAGCTTTCATAGCCACTTTCTTTAATAAAAAAGGTATAAATTCCAACTTATTCTTTTTAGCCAATTCAGAAAAAACCTTTTTAAAATTCCTGGAATAAGCAAAACCATAGTTGAGGGGTATTTGCATGCCAGCCAGAATGACTTTTACTCCACTGTCTAATGCCCAACTAATAGCCTCCTGTAAGTTCTGCTTCATAGCATTCAAGGATAAACCCCTTAAACCATCATTAGCCCCTAGAGCAATCATCACCAAATCCGGCTTTTGATCCAGTTGTTCAAAATGTTTTTTTAATCGAGCGAGTGCTCCGGCAGAAGTGGATCCGGAAATGCCTCCATTAATTATTTTAACTCTACAATCCTGAAATTTTTTATTTAAACTCTGTTCCACCAGTTGTGGAAAAGCTTCTGTTCTTTGGATGCCGTAACCCTCTGTCAAAGAATCCCCTAAAATCAACACTGTCCTAGTTGTATATACCGGTTCTATAAAGTTCTCCTGTTCGTCTGTTCTACCAGAATTTATATCATCCGGTTTATTTATTATTTTAGAAAACATATTTGAAAGATACTTTTTTACAATCTCAATCCAATCTGAAAGCACACTGGCCTGTATAGTTTCTATATGTGAAGAATTTATTCCCACAAATGCAGTAGCACTCATTTTTCTGGAATAACTCACAGAACAGACAATACAAACAAATAAAGAGAGAGATGTAAGATATCTTAGCATACATTAAAAATGATTACTGATTTTTAATAAGAAGACAACAGAAAGTAATTAGAAGTTACTGAAATGCAGCCTCACACCTGTTGCCACCACGGCGTTGATTGTTTCTATTAAGGAGTTTAATTAGATTTTCGTTATTACTTTCTTCAGCCAGTTGAAGCGCAGTCTTGCCTTTTGCTATAGCTTCAGTATGAACACCCTTTTCCATCAGAAGACGAGCTATTTCCTCATTAAAATTGTATGCCGCCCAGTGAAGAGGTGTATTCCCTGCTGAATCTCTGACATGCACATTAGCTCCTTTATCCAGTAAGCGCTTCGCCATATCAGTTCTATTGTATTCTATCGCCCAATAAAGAGGGGTTCTACCTTCTGAATCCCTGATATGCACATCAACACCTTTTGCTAAAAATAGATTGAACACTTTCTCACTCCCACGCTCTATTGCTAAATGCACGGCCGATTTATTTCCAAATAAATTTCTTGTAGCTACATCGATACCTTTATTCAAGAAAAGTTGAACCACTTTGTCACTATCGCTCTCTACTGCCAATCGGAACATTCTTCTACCGCTTGCCTGTTTGGTATCTACAACGATCCATTCTTTATCAATTAAAATTTGAACCAATTTATCGCTATTACGCCTTATTGCCCAAGCCACAAAAGTTTCACCTTTTGAGTTTGTGACATTTGCATCAGCTCCATGTTCCAGTAACAGTTGAGCGATACTTTCATTGCCTTCTTCCATTGCCAGTTGAAGAGGTTGAGCATATCTTTTTCTACTATATGATGTTTCACTATTTCTGGAACTGGAAACAAAGGGGGGTATCTTAAAAAGAATAGGACGATGACCATATTGGTACGTAACATTCGGACGAGCACCATTTTTCAGCAAAAGGCGAACCACTTCTTCATTATCATTTCTTACTCCCAGTTGAAGAGTGGTTACATTGTCACCATTACTATTTCCTGGTCGGACGCTGTTTATTACTTTTACTCCTTTTTTTAATAAAAAATCAGCCATTTGAATATTATCGTAATCTACTGTCAAATTCAGGAGAGTTCTCTTAAAGTATCTAGCACTTAGACTTATTCCACTTTCAACTAAACGCTTAAAATCTTCAAATTTATTATTTTTTACTATATATAACACTCTGGCTTTTTCAAAAATTTTTAGAACCGATGCGCCACGTTCCTGTACCAAGTCTATAGGGGTTGCACCTTCTGAATCTTTGGCATAGATATTCGCTCCGGCTATAATTAAAGACTTGGTTGTATTAATATCTGTAGTTGCAAAATAATGTAATGGAGTCCTGCCTCTTGAGTCCTTGACATCTACACGAGCACCCTTATCAAGCAAGGGTTGAATCATTCCCACTACATTATGTTCCATTGCCAAATGCAATGCAGTTTTATTTGTTGAATCTCGAGCATCTACATCTGCACCTTCTTTAATCAACATTTCACCCATGTGAACTCTATTCTCTTGTACTGCTAAATGTAGTGCAGTTTGACCTTTTGAGTCCTGAGCATCTATATTTGCCCCACTTTTGATCAGAATGTCACCTATATCAACTCTATCGTAGAGTACAGCCCAATGAAAAGGTGTTTTATCGCTAATGTCTTTAGCATTCACCTTCGCACCCTTATTCAGCAAAAGTTGTACTAACGATTTTTTTGTATAGCCAGAAGGATAATTAATTCCCATAATCATATGAAGAGGTGTTCTGCTTCTTCCACTAAGTTCTCCAATGCTTACATCTGCACCGCGCTCAATGAGAAATACAGCAGTTGCAAATTTATTGTATTGCATTGCTAAATACAACGCAGTTTTGCCTTCTGAATCTCTAGCGTTTATATTAATTTTTTCACGTACAAGATAATGAACTATGCGTAAAGTAATATTACTTTTAACAAATTCCGATTGTCTGATTGCCAAATGGAGAAGAGTACTTCTATCAGAGGCCCTAATGGCATTTATATCTATATCTCCACTTTCAAACATAACATCAGCCTGAAGGTACTGTTCATGTTTGATAGCATTAAAAAGATCTTTAATATTTACATCTAATGTCTGAGCTTGTGTAATAGCAGACAAAAAAATTACAAATGAAAAAAATATATACATTAATCGCCATTTGAAAAACATAGAAATCACCTTTCTTCTTTGAATAAAATTTTGAGCTTTCAACCTTGCTACTTTTGCTTGATAATAACTAAATGCCAAGTATAAAAACCTCAGCAAAAACACTGCAAATATAACATAATTATAATTTAAAATAAAAGAAATTATATATGAGTGAAAATATTACACACTCAACAAGCTTATCTATTTATTGCATTAAAGAATCTTATAACAACTTAAAAATTAGTAAAAAATGGAAGAAAGTCAAATTTTATTGATTATTGAATCCTTCATTAAATTAAATCAATTTAATTTCAGATATCGCATAACATGGCTATGAGGTTGATTTAAACTTTGTTCCAAAGAATGGACAAATTGCATTTCAGCGCTATCATTTTCCAAAACAAATTTTATGTTATTAAGCACTCTTTTAAAATCAGCCACTTTTTCCTCTAAAGAGTTGTTATGATTATTTTTCGCTTGAGAAACAGGTGTAAAATTAAAAAAAGCCCGTAAACCATAATGATCTGATAAATTGATTCCATTGTATTTTTTCGGAAAAACATCAATATCCACAGGATGAATAGACATTCTTGAAGAAGGCTTAAATAATATATAATCTCTCACCTGTCCACCAAAGAGAGTATTAAGAATGTCATAACTGCTATCTTCACACCAATGAGTACAAAAACGCTTCTTGTTTATTTCTTCATAAGGATCTTTCAACCTAAGCAGATGTTTCATCATATTAAATTCAAGACTTTCCGGTGAAAAATTCAAATCCCCTCCAACAATAAGAAGTGTATCCCACCAATCAGGTTGATGTAGTATTCGCTTCAAAATGAACAAAATTTGGCGGACTCTGGTTTGCTGTGCCATATGATCTAAATGTAAGTTCAATATCAGTAAAGTATTGTGATGTAAGTTTGGATGATGCAATTGAGCTACTCCAAAGCCTTTTTTCACAGATTGAAAAGATTGGTAAACAAAGTTAACCACTGTATTTTGAACATCAGGGAAATATTGCATCTCCACATCGACTATATTGCCTCTAAATACACCTACTAACCCACTTGTTTTATCGTCATCAGATGTACCAAAGTAAGCACTGGTCATATTCAATTCACTGGATAAACCCGATAAGTTATTGTAATGCTCTTGATCAACAACTTCCTGCAATAAATTAATGTCGCAGGCATCGTTTCTTAAAAAATTCAAAGTCTGTTTATGTCTCTCTGTTAAATTATCAGCATAAAATACTCCGTAAGTATTCAATGTTTGAACACATACATTTTGTTTGGTTTGAACTTCAGTAATGAGCAACTGTTCAGCACAAACAAAAAAAGGAATAAATAAGAAAATATATTTTTTCATAAAAATCTATAAAAAATTATTTTATATGGAGTTCTTTTTCTACCAAGATAGCAAAAACAATAGAAGATACAATAGCCATAAAGCCCAGAAAAAACATAGCACCAACAATAATTAAAAAAGCACCTGTCAAACGACCACCTACAGTAACCGGAGCGATATCTCCATAACCTACAGTGGATACCGTGCAAATACCCCACCAAAGAGCATCCCAATAACTTTCTACACTATTATTTAATTCTTTTTCAAAATGAAAAAACACCCAGGCACCAAGGCACATAATCAAGTTACCCAACAAAACAAAACCTATCAATGAACGGGTTTTTATCAGTTGTATTACCTTGGTAAAAACATAAATCATATTGAAATACCCCCTTAGGTATATAAAAATTAAAGGCTTTTACTAAAGGGCCTATTAAAAAATATGATGTCAACACAAAACACATTATGGTATGCTTTTTTTATTATTACTATTACTGCCTGCATTAACTTAGTTTTAAAAAAAATCACCGTTTTTAATCTAGGCCTTGGTTCTGGTTCTGAGACACGCGATGCATATAAATAAAAGTATTCTACTTATTTATATAATATATATTATACATAGTTGAGAATCTTGGAGTCACTCCAAATTTCTTTATACTTTATAGACTGAAAGGAAATCTTAGTTGTGAGAGATGTATTTACGCCTGCTACTGAGGAGAAGGACACCCAAACAAATATTCCTTCAGACACTCAGACACAACAAACATCCCCTACTCAGACAGAACAACAGAAAGACATAATAAATACTGATACCAACTCTACACTTCCTGCAGAATCCTCAAAAAACACATTTGAAAATGGCCCTAAAATTATGCGGGTCAAAAAAAGAAACGGTGATTTGGAGCCGGTCGATGTCACTAAAATTATTAATGTTGTCTTAGCCTGTGCCTCGCATTTGAAAGAAGTGGATCCAATGAGAGTCGCTACTAAAGTGATTAGTGGTCTATTCGACGGAGCCAGTACCAAAGAACTGGATAAACTATGTATACAAACTGCTTCTTCGCTGATAGGAGAGGACCCTAACTATTCCAAATTAGCTTCCCGTCTTATGGCTCGATATATTGACGAAGAAGTGCAAAATCAAAATATACGGAATTTTTTTGAGTCCATTAAGGTGGGTTACAAAGGTAAACTCATTTCAGAGCAAAGTTATAAATTTGTGAAAGAACATAAAGAAGCTTTAAATATTATTGTGGATAAAAACAGATCCATTAAATTGGAATATTTTGGTATTCGTACATTGTATGATCGTTACCTGCTTAAACATCCAAACACCAGAGAGGTGATAGAAACACCTCAATACTTCTTCCTGAGGGTAGCCTGTGGACTATCCAATTCTTTTAAAGAAGCTAAAGAATTCTATGAGCTTATCTCTCACCTGGACTACATGCCCAGCTCCCCTACCTTATTTAACTCTGCTTCCAACCGACCTCAGCTTTCCTCTTGCTACCTTCTGGATTCCCCAGTAGATGATTTATCAGCCATTTATGACAAATATAAAGATGTTGCCCTGCTGTCCAAATTTGCCGGTGGTATTGGTTTATCTTTCACTCGTATTCGATCCAGAGGCTCTCTGATTAAAGGAACCAATGGACACTCCAAAGGAATTGTTCCGTTTTTAAAAACCATGGATTCATCAGTAGCAGCGGTTAATCAGGGAGGACGTAGGAAAGGTGCCGCCTGTATTTATTTAGAACCTTGGCACGCGGATATTGAAGAATTTTTGGAGTTGAGAAACAACACCGGTGATGAAAACCAAAGAACTCATAATTTGAATTTAGCCAACTGGATTCCCGACCTATTTATGAAAAGAGTGGAAGAGGGTAAAATGTGGTCTCTCTTTGATCCTAAAGAAGTCCCTGAACTAGTGGATAGCTTTGGTGATGATTTTGAAAAATATTATGAAACTGCTGAACAGGAAGGAAAAGCTGTCCGCCAAATCTTGGCCAGAAACCTCTATGCTCGTATGATGAGAACTTTGGCAGAAACCGGTAATGGTTGGGTCACATTTAAGGATCACTGTAATAAAAAATCCAACCAAACTTTAAAAAAAGAGGATAATGTTATCCATTTATCCAATCTCTGTACAGAAATTTTGGAAGTGACTTCTAAAAATGAAACAGCAGTTTGCAACTTGGGATCCATTAACATCAGCAACCACTATCACCCTGAGACAAAAGTAGATTGGGGAAAATTAAAAGATACAGTCGAAAAAGCAGTTACCTTTTTAGATCGAGTTATTGACATTAACTTCTATCCTATTAAAACTTCTGCCAGCTCAAACAAAAAATGGCGCCCCATAGGCTTGGGTCTAATGGGGCTACAAGATCTATTTTTTAAATTGAACTGGTCTTTTGAATCCAAAGAAGCCTTGGAACTTTCCAATAAAATTCAGGAAGAAATTTATTATCACGCTTTAAATACTTCTTGTTCACTCAGTGAAAAAGCAGAAGCGCACCCCGCTTTTCAGGACACTCGCGCCAGCCAAGGGGATTTGCAGTTTGATTTATGGAATATTCAACCCAGTTCACAAGAACGATGGGATCAACTAAAAACCAGAATTAAAAAGTATGGATTGAAAAATTCCCTTCTGATTGCTATTGCACCCACAGCCACTATTGCCTCTATCTCTGGCGTTTGTGAATCTATTGAACCACAAATATCCAATTTATTTAAAAGAGAAACTTTATCCGGAGAATTTATTCAAATGAATAAATATCTTGTAGAAACGCTGAAAAAAACAGGCTTATGGACAGATAAAATTAGAATGGCTATTAAAATTAATGAAGGCTCCATTCAAAACATTCCTGATATTCCAGACAGCATAAAAAGAATTTACCGCACAGCTTGGGAATTATCGCAAAAAAACCTTATTGATTTATCAGCTGGCAGAGGTCCTTTTATAGATCAAAGCCAATCCCTTAATCTGTTTATTGAGAACCCCTCTATTGGAAAACTCTCCAGTATGTATATGTATGCTTGGAAAAGGGGCATCAAAACAACATATTACTTGCGTTCACGTCCAGCCACCAGTATCAGTAAGGTAACTATTGAATCTTCTGATGACACTGTTGAAGCAAAAGACCAACTTTCCGATGCTTCACAGAACGAATTAAAAAATTTGGAAAACCCTGAAATTTGTGAGGCCTGTCAATGATATTAGACCCTGGTTTTGAACTGACTTTACGACCTATGAAATATCCTGTTTTTTATGAAATGTATAGAAATGCCATTAAAAATACCTGGACCGTCGATGAAGTGGATTTCAGCCTGGATACTGTTGACCTCAATGAAAAGCTCAGCAATAGTGAAAAATTTCTCATACAAAGGCTGGTGGCTTTCTTTGCTACAGGTGACACTATTGTAGGAAATAACTTGGTGCTTAACCTCTATAAACATATTAATTCACCGGAAGCCCGTATGTACCTGGGAAGGCAACTCTATGAAGAAATGCTCCATGTGCAATTCTATCTAACTCTTCTAGACTCCTACATTCCTGATCACAATGAAAGAGCTAAGGCTTTTTCTGCAATCAATGAAATTCCATCCATTAAAAAGAAAGCGGACTTTAGTTTTAAATGGATAGATTCCATAGAAAAACTGCGACAACTCAATACTTTAGAAGATAAAAGAAAATTTTTAATGAATCTAATATGCTTTGCCGGAGCTATTGAAGGTCTATTCTTCTTTGCCGCTTTTGCCTATGTGTATTTTCTACGATCTAAAGGTTTACTAAACGGCCTGGCCACTGGTACAAACTGGGTCTTTAGAGATGAAAGTTATCACATTGACTTTGCTTTTAAAGTCATTGAAGTGGCACGCAAAGAACAGCCAGATATTTTTCATCCAGGGATGAACAATATGATTATAGCCATGTTCCATGATGCCATTAATTGTGAATTGGCTTTTGCAGACGAAATTCTACAAAGAGGAGTAGTAGGGTTAAGTTTTAAAGATATGAAAACATATCTTCAATATATTTCTGATCTACGCTTAAAAGAGTTAGGTATTGCTCCCCAATTTAGGGTACGCAACCCCTTTAGCTTTATGGAACTTCAGGACACTCAGGAACTAACCAACTTTTTTGAAAGAAAACCTTCTGCGTATCAAGTTGGAATTAAAGGAAAAGTTTCCTTCGAAGAAAATTTTTAAATGAATATACATTATGAATGTTAACCAATTTTACTACACAAACAAAGTCCTAGGCATTTCTTCATTCATTCGTCCTAAACACTTACGCTTTGCTTATTCACTGAATACAACTCATTATTCATATACATCTGCTAGCAGTACACAAAAAAAAACAATTCTATATTTTGCTGAATCTTTAAATATAGAAGGTAAAACAATCATCCAAAAAATCAATCAAGCCTTGAAACAACCTGATTATATCCTAATAGAAATAAAAAATATAAAACCTACTCCCTCTTTATTTAAAAATTTACTTACTCGTTTCTCGCCACAAGGGTTTGTCATATTTGGTTCTCAGCTAGCTGAACACCTGATTATAAAAAATAAAACACTTGGTAAAATAAGATACTGTTGTGCTGATAAATACATTGATGGATGTATTTTATCTACTGTTAAAAATTACCAGGGAAATTCCGAAGATGTACAAAAAAGAAAACAAGAAGGATGGTCACACTTAAAGTCCCTAGCTGAATAAAATAAACACCTATTGTTCACCTTGCGTAGATAAATACTCCTGAGATATCCTCTCAAAAACATCAGCGCTTTGAAAGATAAAAGCCAAAGAAGCCTCTTCTGGATTCGCTCTAACTTCAGGAGTATTTGATAAAAAAGTGTATGTAAATCTTAGATGGCACATTCGTGCTACTATAGTGATTTTATTGAATCAGTCAAATCGCACAAATGGTATTGTAAATTTTACATATTCAAACTGTATAGTTCTTACACTTGTCTCTTGCTATTAAAAATAAAATTAAAAATCACTTTTTCATTTAATTTTTTATTTTTATTCCAGATAAAGGATGATGGTGTGCAATAGTTTTCTGCAAGTGTTCCTGTTTAACAGAAGTATATATTTGTGTTGTTTGAATACTGGAGTGTCCCAATAAAAACTGAATACTCCTTAAATCAGCCCCATTTTCCATCAAACCCGTTGCAAAGCCATGACGAAATTGATGAGGACTTTTCACTTCATTAAAACCAGCTTTTTTAGACCAGATTTTTAACCATCTCCATATATCTATACGGGAAGGACGCTTTCCTCTATTATTGATTAGTATAGAATAGTTTGTATGTTGATTGAGCAAAAGGCCGCAGCGATAGTGAGTAATGTATTCATTAAGTTGCTTATAAAGCATGCTGGTTAATGGCAAAAGTCTTTGCTTATTTCTTTTACCAGTGACAGTGATCGACCGATCGATCTCATTAATATTTTGTAAATTAAGTTGAATAATTTCACTGATACGACAACCTAATCCAAAGAGTAACATTAATGTAATTCTATTTCTGGCACTACGACAAGGGTCTTTTGTTTCAGAAGCTTCAAGAATAGATTTAAATTCTTTTACAGAAATCAATTTTGGTAATTTTTTATTGTTAATAGGTACTGGAAGCAGTTTTTTTAATTGAGTTTTTTGCCCTTTTCTTTCTAAAAAAGATAAATAAGAACGTACACTGCTAATCACTCTGGCTTTAGATCGAGAACTCAAACCTTTTTTATCTATATATTCATAAAATAAAGACACATTTTTATTTTTAGTTAGAAAATCCTGATACAGATTTAAATCTCTTTTATATGCCGCTAGAGTATGAGGAGAATATGAAGCATTGATACTTAATTCTTCAAAAAACAATTCCACCCTATTTTGTGTTATCCTCATCACAATATAATAAGTTTAATAATTATAAGGGTTTTGAGAAGAGTTATTAAAAAGACAACTATGAGACTGAACTATTGCATTAAATATATCATACTGGCGTATACTACTCTCACTATGTTTAAAAGGAAGACGAATCTGAAAAGTATTCCCTCTGATATTACAAGAGGGCATTTCAATAATTCGATTTTGTATTTCAGCTCTACAATTAAATGGAGTTCTACTTCCACCTAAGCATTTAAAATTGCTATCCAATTGTATAGTACCCTGTATATTGATATCACCTTCATATTCCATAAGACTGGTTGTATTGTCATATGGAAGTGCAATATTAAGGTCAATACTTTGCACATTTCCCATATTTTCTCCTCTTAATCGAACAGTTTGATTCCGTTGTACAGGAGAACCAACAACACCTTTAGACACGCCACGATTTCCATTGGGTGAACCACAACCAATCAAACCATCCAACATCAACATTATTATAAATAAGTAAAAACATTTTTTCATTTTTAATTCCTTTGTTATGTTATTGTATAATAACCAAGTTGTTAAAATCCCTGACATTAAAAGCTTCTGTTATATCTAATCCTTCAAAATCACCTAATTTAGCGTAACAATTATCATTCGGTTCAATAACCTTATAACGATCAACACCATTGCCACTTCTCCACGTTCGACAATCATAAGGTCCGATAGTTTTAAACCAACACTTCACCGAAAGATCACTAACCAATGGAAGTTTTTCCTCATACGAGGGAAGATATTTATTGTATTCAGAAATATAACTTTGAGAATGATTTGTACAAGATGTAGCACCTCTAAAAGTTGTTCTAAACATCATAGTCCAGATACTTCCTCCTCGTAAATTATCCGGATTAACTGTATTACTATTATCAAGATTTTGAAGTACTGGAGTTTGTCGATCCACTACTAAAATAAGAGCACCTTCATTTTCCTGAAAAAAACCATGAAAAGCTCTTGGCTCATTCTTATCCTTTTGAAACCAAACATTGTATCTGGCATTATCACCATCTCCTGAATAAAATTGAGCGTAAGGTACGCTCCTGGCTCCGGAATCATTATAACTCAGTGTCGCTTTACCTTGGTAATAATCTCCAGTTCCGGCTTTCTCCATATCCACATAAATACGCATATTTTTTATATCTCTGGAACGAAATGTTCTACCCAGTCTAAAATCTTCGAAAACACTCGAATTAAAATCCATGACAGGAGCACTGACACCCCATCGTCCTTCTCGCTCACGAATACTATCACTCTTATAAAGAGGATCATCATTTTGAGCATTGTTACTATCATCTTTTCGATCTTCAACTGAATAGACTTCACTTCCTGTGTCTGGCTGAAAACCTCTGGCATTATTGGCCAACGGAGCATTAGGAGTAACTGTATTGCCACCACCCATACCATTTGCATCAACATTTACATTCACACTAGGTGTTGAAGGACCGTTTAAATCACACTGTATGAAAAAAACACAAATAAATATAAAAAATCCTAAAACAATAATTTTTTTCATTTCACACTCACAATTATTAAATCAAACACCTGTCATTATTGTATAATATAATGACAGTTTTCTCTATTCCCTGAAATTAGCTAAAGGACTTAAGTCTTAGTAACTTATCAGGACTTTATCGAATTAATCGGTATTTTGTGAGTGTTTATTAAAAATTTCCATGAGGTTCATGGGAACTGGGAAAATAATGGTTCTTGTGCCTTCCCCGGAAATTTCATTAAGTGCCTGTAAATAGGCCAATTGTATGGCTGCCGGACTGGTTGAGAGAATTCTTGCAGCTGCTGCTAACTTTTCAGACCTTTGGAATTCCCCTTCGGCGCTAATCACTTTTGCACGACGTTCTCTTTCCGCTTCCGCCTGCTTGGCCATTGCTCTTTGCATTTCTCTAGGTAAATCAATATGTTTTACCTCGACTTTTGAAATTTTAATCCCCCAGGGTTCTGTATCTCTATCTAAGATCTCCTGTAATGACTGATTGATTTTTTCTCTTTGAGAAAGTAAATCATCCATTTGATATTGCCCTAAAGTAGATCGTAAAGTGGTTTGTGCTGATTGAGCCGTGGCAAAATTATAATCCTCAACCTTAATAATAGCTCTTTCCGGATTGGTAATACGATAATATAGAACAGCATTGACCTTTAAACTCACATTATCCAAAGTAATGACATCCTGTGGAGGAATATCCATAGCAATTGTCCTTATATCCACACGAATAAGCCTTTCCACTCCAGGAATAAGAATAATAATACCAGGACCTCGGACACCTACAGAACGACCAAATCGTAAAACCAGGCCTCTTTGCCATTCAGAAAGAACTTTGACACAGGAAAATACTAAAATAGCCACACCAACTATTAGGTAAATTGTCATACTGGCCATAACCACTCCTTTGTTTAAGATTTATGCTTCTCATGAAGAGTCACTTCAAGTGTCAGGCCTTTGTAGCATAGCACCTTAACCTTGTCACCAACTTTTACCGACTCCTTAGATTGAAATTTCCAATACTCCCCACTGGCAAGTATCTGTCCGGATTTATTATCTTTATATACTTTTATCACTTCAAACAGTTCATTAGGATTCAAAAAATCTTTATTCACTTCTTTATGTTTTTTAATCCTTATCGTACTCCATGCTAAATAAGTCAACCCAGCCACAATTAATGAAAATACCAAAGTAGTGGCAATAATCACACCAATTGGAATATCCACTCCACCAGTTTTTGCGGGATCAAAAAGCATCAAACTTCCCACCAAAAAAGATATAACTCCTGCGGCTCCAAAAATACCAAAACCAGTTATAAAAACTTCCGCCAAAAATAGAAGTATACTTAAAATAATCAAAATTAAACCTCCCATGGAAAAATCCAGTTTATGCATTCCAACGAAAGCTATAACCAAACCAATAGCTCCTAAAATACCAGGTGCCCCCAAGCCAGGATGTGTGATTTCAAAGTAAATAAGCAATAAACTGCCTGAAAAAAGAATATATGCAATTTGTGGTTCTGTAATCAATGAGATTAATTTATGTCGAAAACCTAAAGACAGTGGTTGAAGTTCTCCCACTTTAACAGTCGTTTCAAGTCCATCTCTAACTATGGTTTTTCTGCCCTCAGCAAACTGTAAAAACTCCCACTTTGTTTTTCCTACAAAATCCAAGGCTTTTTCCTTAACTGCCTCTGTTGCACTCAGTGCTTTAGCCTCTGTAATGATCTCTTTACCAAACTTTTGACTACGTTTTCTAAGCTTTGTGAGGGCATCCAACCAGGAAGTGGCGTCGTTAATCAGTTTCTTTCTCAGATCCTTTTGTGCATCTTTACCACCCATAGTGATAGGTGTAGCCGCTCCAATATTAGTAGTATCCAAACCTCCGTTGACATGACAAGCTTGCATAATAATAGCTCCAGCACTACCAGCATGAGCTCCCGCAGGGTGTATAAGACAGAGAACCGGAAATTCTACATTTAAAATTCGATCTACAATTTTTCGAGTACTTAATAATACTCCACCAGGAGTATTAATGAGCAATAATAGAGAAGAACAGTTATTCTTTCGTACTTTTCGAATGGCTCTGTCCATATTATCCAGTGTAGCTGCTCCAATGACTCCTTCTATTTTCAACTCCACGGTACAAATTACTTTTATTTCTTTTTTCTCCTGCCGATTCTCTGGTGAAACAGGACCTATCTTCTTTTTTTCCTCTTGTTTAAGCGGATTGGAATTTAATTTTTCAAACAATCTATCTATCAGTTCTTGAGCTACCCCTTTTCGCGTTCTCTGTGTGTCTTTTTTTGAAACAGTATCTGTTTTATCTGCTGGAGTTGATTTTTTATTTTCTAAATTATCTGCAAATGCGGTAAAAAATACAATTAAGCCAAAAAAACAACACAAAATGACTAAAAAAGTCTTTATTTTCAAGTACATATCCAGCTCATTCTAGCGGGAGTCTTTTAAGAAGTCTATTTCTAAATATATTTGAAAAAAAGCTTAACTGTGAGATGTAGAGAAAGGTTGAAGTAGCTTTTGATGAAGATCTTCTCTCTCATCTATATTATTCAGTAATTCTCTTAGATTGGTTTTGAATACATAATCTATATTACAAACAAACTTACCATCCTGAATTTTACACTCATAATCTGAAGAAGAAATACTTTTTTCTATACTATATAAAGGTAACACCACATCATAAAGATAAAGCATACCAAGCAATACACCTCTCTTTTTATCATTTTCAAAATACACAGATAAACTTTCCCCATCCTCAGATAAATTGGATTTAACTACCACTTCTCTTAAAGGAGCATCATTAGGGTCCTGAAATAAAGGACTGTTTCTATCAAACATGGAACGATCGTCCGGTTTAATTGTGGGAGGCAGCTCAAAAAGCACTTCATCATTGGGAAATACAGTTATAAATCTTTCAAATTTCTGGATTTTATCTTCTCCCTTTCCATTATAAACAACACGGGAAAAACCATTTCTTTCAGAAACGACCATGATCTGAAAATTCGTATTAATCTTTTTAAGATTATACTTCTCGTCTTCAGCAGACCATTGATAGGTGTCCAACACACGAGCTGTTATACGAAATTCAGCGTCCTTTGGGATCATGTAAGAACTGGCCCAAGCTGAAGATAGGAACATACTAATAAATACTACTTTTTTCATCATCTAATAGAGAGTGTGAGAGCATAGGAATTCTGTCAATACCCTTATTTTATTTTTTTTGTACTTTTCAAGTATCCTGCGAAATAAATACCCTTTAGGACTTATTTTATATATATTTTTTACATCTATATAAAATCTATACAGGTTAACCAAATAAATTGTTTTACCTTTGATAAACTAAACTTATAACTCAGCTTTATTTTACATCCTTAAAATCTGCATCCACCACATCTTCCTTATCACCACCATCAGATGATGAATCGGTGTCTGAAGCTTTTGACTCAGGTTCAGGGCTCATACCTTCTTCTCCGCCCGTAGACTTGGAGGCTGTGTAAACCTCCTGACCAACCTCACGACTGATAATTTGAAGCTTTTCGAGTATAGTGTCGTAATCCTCCACACTGGCAGTATCTGATTTTAAGTCCTTGGCCTCTGTCAAAACTTTATTTGCTTTATCCACTATATCTTCCTTTAGGATTTTCTTATTCTCCATTATCATCTTTTCAAGTTTATACATCTCATTATCCAATTGGTTTTTTTTATTAATTCTTTCTTTTTTCTTTTTATCCTCTTCAGAATGAACCTCTGCATCTTTTACCAATTGCTCAATATCTTTTTCACTTAATCCAGGTTTATTAATCTTAATAGATTGGTTCTTTCCTGTTGCTTTATTTTGAGCCGTTACATTAATCGTGCCATCAGCATCAATATAAAATTTCACTTCAATTTGAGGTGCCCCACGAGGAGCTGGCGCAATATCAGAAAGTTCAAATTCACCTAATAGTTTATTGTCTTTAATCATTTCCCTCTCACCTTGAAACACGCGAATATTCACTCCTGGCTGATTGTCTTCTGCTGTAGAAAAAATTTGCGTTTTTTCACTGGGGATTGTTGTATTTCTATCTATCAATCGGGTCATCACTCCTCCCAATGTTTCTATTCCTAGTGACAGAGGAGTCACATCCAACAACAGAACATCTCTAATTTCCTCCGTAAAAACACCTCCCTGAACAGCCGCTCCCATAGCCACCACCTCATCTGGATTAACAGATTTATTTGGTTCTTTACCAAAAAACTTCTTAATGGCTTCCTGAACAGCTGGAATTCTGGTGGAACCACCCACCAAGATAATTTCATCAATATCAGATACAGAAAAACTCCCATCTTTAAGAGCTAATTTACAAGGTTCAATAGATCTTTGCACCAAATCAGCCGTGAGTTGATCAAATTTGAATCGACTCAGTTTCATATCCAGATGTTTAGGGCCGGAAGAATCTGCTGTAATAAATGGCAGACTTATATGTGTTTCCTGTACAGAACTTAGTTCTACTTTTGCTTTTTCAGCATGTTCTCTCAGCCTTTGCATAGCCATTTTATCCTGGTATAAATCAATTCCAGAGCTTTTTTTAAACTCATTAACCATCCAATCCATAATAGCAACATCAAAGTCATCCCCTCCAAGGAATGTATCCCCATTAGTGGACTTCACTTCAATAAGGTCATCTGCCACTTCCAGGATGGAAATATCAAAAGTACCTCCACCAAAATCATACACTGCCACCTTTTTATTTACCTTTTTATCCAAACCATAAAACATGGCAGCTGCTGTGGGTTCATTAATAATTCTTTTCACTTCAAAGCCTGCGATTCGTCCAGCATCTTTGGTGGCTTGTCTTTGAGCATTGTTAAAATATGCTGGAACAGTGATCACTGCTTCTTTAACCTTCTGACCAAGATACTCTTCAGCATCCTCTTTAAGTTTAGCTAAAATAAAACTGGCTATTTCCTCACAACTATAGACTTTATCCTTAATACTAAAACCACATTCACCGGATTTAGTGGCAACCACTTTATATGGAATTTTTTTGACAGCTTCTTTGACATCTTTAAGCTGCTTCCCAATAAAGCGTTTGGAAGAAAAAATAGTCATCTCAGGGTGAATAACCGCCTGTCTTTTAGCTAGAGCGCCTACTAATCTTTCTCCATTCTTATTCCAAGCAACAACAGAGGGTGTTGTTCGGCTTCCCTCCGAGTTGGCAATCACCTTTGGTCTGCCTCCCTCAATCACGGAGATCACTGAATTTGTTGTTCCTAAGTCAATTCCAACTACTTTGTGCATGGGTAACTCCTTGTTAGTATTGTCTTTCCATTAACAATTAATATTTTTCGACTGCTAAAAGATAAACTGGTTCTATTGATTATAAAGTCAAGTTTTTATTATATTTTTTAATTTTTCTTCACTTTATATCGCTTTTTTCTAATCAAATAAAACAGTTTCATTATTTAATTTGGCAATTTCCTTTAAATATTCTTTTTCTTTTCTCTTCAATTTATTTGGAAATTTAACCTGAACGAAATATTTTAAACTTCCTTTTGTTCTTCCGTATAAATCAGAAAAACCTTCTCGTTTAAATTCTATAAATTCTCCCGGCTGTATACCAGGAGGAATATCTATTTCTTTTTGTCCGGTTGGAGTAGACACTTTTACTTTAGCCCCCAAAAGAGCCTGGACATAAGAAATAGTAACCTGACCAATCAAATCCTGACCTTCTCTTTTTAAATGCTTATCCGGTTTGACCTGAATAGCTACATAAAGATCACCAGACGGACCTCCTCTATATCCTGACTCTCCTTTTTGATTCAACCTAAGTTGAAGACCTGTATCCACACCTGCAGGGATTTTTACACTCACTTTTTCCTTACATTTCTTTCTACCGGTACCAAAACACTGACTACAGGGAGTTTCAATAACACTCCCTTCTCCCTGGCAGGTGGGACAGGAAGAGGAAAAAGCAAAAAAACCCTGTTGACGAGTCAGTCTTCCTGTCCCTTTACACTCCAAACAACTTTTCCGTTTAGTACCAGATTTGGCACCAGAACCCTTACAAGAATCACAACTTCTATCCACATTATAGCTAATTGTTTTTTCTACCCCTTTCAAAGCCTCCATAAGAGATATTTGCAGATGATAACGCATATCTGATCCACGCGAAGCAGATCCAGCTTTTGTACTGGAAAAGGAAAAACGATCATTAAATAAGCCTCCGCCAAAAAAATCCCCACCATCAAAAATATCTCTAAAAGAACTGAAAATGTCCTGAATATCTGAAAAACCTGCCTGCCCAAATTGAGAATTAACACCGGCATGACCAAATTGATCGTATTGTTTCCTTTTTTCAGGATTCCCCAATACCTCATAAGCGGCAGCGGCTTCTTTAAACTTCTTCTCAGCAGATTTATTCCCTTCATTTCTGTCTGGATGGAATTTAATGGCTTTGGATCTAAAAGCTTTTTTTATATCTGCTTGAGTGCTGTTTCTTGGAACATCCAATATTTCATAATAATCTTTTTCCATTATCTTTTTAAAATGATGACAAAACCAGCCAGGTCAAGCTGTAAACCAAAAAAAGGCCTCATTTTATTTAGGCCTCCCCGATTCTTAAAGATTCGGGATTTATACCAATATAATTATTCGTACACTTTTGTATTTTTCTTTAGCGCTTTTATAACTTACTTATTGAGCTTTTGAGCGTGTTTCTTCTCTAAGTTCCTTCAATTGTTTTTCCACTTGACGTCTTTGTTTTTCACTCAAATCCCTTTTTAGAAGGTTTTGCAAAATCATTTCCCCTAACATTTGATTGCCGCTTTCGCTATGTTTTTTAGCAGATAGATTATAGAGCCATTCAGGTCCTCCGTTTTCTGCCGCTTGGTAAGCATGATAAGCCGCCCGTTCAGGATTATTAATATCCACCGTATATAAATACGAGATATATAGGTTCATTTGCCAATCGTTGGGAAAATATTTCAATCCTTTTAATAAAAGTTTTTCTGCACCTTTAATATCCCCTGTAAACACACTTAAAACACTGGCAGAGATAGTATAAACAGGGTTAAAACGAGGAGCCAATTCAGTGATAGAATCCACCATACGAAAACCCCAACCCAATTCACAATGTTTTTTATCTCCTTTGTAGACTGGTATGCCTTTTTTAAATGAACAAAAATCAGCAGATTGAAGATATCTCAGCCAAAGCAGATTAGCCATAAAATCATTATAACCCAGGCTTAAATGTTGCATAATACTAGGTGGCGCAAAATATAAAGGCTTCTTTTTTATATCAACTACTTCACCAAAAAAAGTGATCCCAACCAGGGAAATTAAAAAAAATATTAACTTCATACGAAAAATTGTAACTAAAATTCCACTATTTTCAACAAAATATCTCTTTAAATCTTGTAAAGCGTAAAAAAACAGATACACTAAATATTATGAAAAAATTAAATAAAAAAGGATTTACACTCATTGAACTATTGACGGCTATGTTCATTGTTGGAGTTCTATCAGCCATTGCCATACCTTCTTATAGAAAAATGAAAGCCAATGCCAGAACTACGGAAGCCAAAACCCATTTAGGGCAATTACACATTGCCGAGAAATCGTTTTTTATACAATGGGGTTGTTATATTTCTGATTTGAAAACCATTGGTTTCAAGCCGGAAGGGGAATTACTTTACAATGTAGGGTTTAATCAAGCTACTCCGGATGTAACTGGAGGTGTTGTACCTACAGGTCACCCCTGCCAAAACTACAATGGACCGGATATTACAGGTACTGACAATGATTTATATGAAATATGTGGGCAACAAATCGGTACCGGCACCAAATTAAAAAGTTGCGGCTTTATCTATAAGGGAACTGGCTTTCAACCACCTGATACTCCTGTAAATAGCGCAACTCTTCCAAATACAAATGGAAGTGTACTCAATGACCCTTCGTGTGCTCCCTGTTTTACAGCTGTTGCCATTGCTGATGTTAACAATCCACTTGCCCCCCCCATAACCAATAATATCTGGACCATTGATAATTACAAAAGAATTGTGCAAGTACAGGATATCGATGGTATCTTAAGGTAGTTGCAACATTAAAAAAAATAATTGATTTTTATCTCTAATATGCTAGTTTGAAGTTGTTTTTTATGCATACCAACACAACCCTGTAGAAAGAATTTATGAAAAATTTTGGAGTATTTTTTAAACGCACTGTCTTTTTTCTAGCCACTAACTTTATTATCACAGCCACTTTATTTATTGTTGCCAATCTGGTGATGAATCATTTTCAAATAGAAGTACAAGGCTTGAATTTCTATATTATTTTTTACTCTATTATAGGAATGGGTGGATCTTTTATCAGTTTGTGGATGTCTAAATCACTGGCCATCCGGGCCATGGGTGTGAAGCTGATTGATAATAAACAACCAATTAGTCAGGAATATTTACACTTAGTGGAAAAAGTACACTTTTTAGCTAATAAAGCCGGCCTGCCGGTAAAACCAGATGTGGGCATTTATGATAGCCCTGACGTCAATGCCTTCGCCACCGGCCCCAGTAAGAAAAATTCTTTAGTGGCTGTCTCCACCGGTCTACTTCAACACATGAACAGCGAAGAAGTGGAAGGAGTATTGGCTCATGAAGTGGCCCACATTGCCAATGGAGATATGGTCACCATGTGTTTAATACAAGGGGTTGTGAACACAATGGTGTATATTATCGCTGATGTTTTAACAAATATGATTATCGCGGCAATGAAAGTGCGTAGAAGTTTTTTTATGTACATAATCATCAGGCAAATAGTTGCCAGCCTGCTGTATATTCCAGGTTCCATGTTGGTTTGCTTTTTTTCCAGATGGAGGGAGTTTCGAGCAGATTATGGTGGAGCAAAATTTGCTGGCAAAGGCAAAATGACAGCAGCTCTTCGATCATTAGCTCAAATTAGTCAAAATAATGCACTGTTGGCTCGACAGGAACCAAAACAAAGTACCAAATACAACTATTTAAAAATCAACAGTAATAAAAAATCTTCATTGATTAGCCGGCTCTTCAGTACTCACCCACCTATTGAGACACGTATCCGTCGCCTCCAATACTCTGTCTTATAACTTATATTTATAGAGCAGATAAAAATGGTTCTAATTTTTTAAAATGATCTTTTAAAACTGCTGGTTTTATTTTTTTCAAAACCGGCAGTTCCAATAAAACAGGAATATTTCCAATAACTTCAATATCCCTTTTATTATCAGGATGTGGCTTCCCCACCATAATAATACCTAAAATATTAATATTGCTAGTTCTTAAAGCTTTTAAAGTCAGAAAACTGTGATTCAGTGTACCTAAGCCGCTTCGAGCAACAATAATCACTGGTGCACTCAATTGAACTATTAAATCCAACATGTTCTCTTTTTCATTAAAAGGCACAAGTAAGCCTCCAGCTCCTTCTATCACCAAATGAGAACAATCTTTTTTATAGGAGTTCACTAAAACATCCTTTTCAATAGATATACCGTCTACCTGAGCCGCCTGATTAGGAGAACAAGCTTTTTTTAAATTATAGGTAGATGGATAAATATTTTCCTTAGGGATAAGTTGAGCCATGACTTCATTATCTGTGCAGGGATCAGAGCCAGCCTGAATAGGCTTCCAATAATGAGCCGGCCAGGATAAACACAAACCGGCTGACACAATGGTTTTTCCCACATCCGTATCTGTGCCGGTAACAAAAATACTTTTCATATTGTAACCTTTTTTATATACGTTCTTAAGTTTTTAATTAAATCATCTAATTGTTTTTTTGTGTGGTTATAATGAATGCAAATGCGAAGTCTCTCCTGCCCCTTTGCCACCGTGGGATAGCGAAGTGCCTTGATGTCATAACCTTTATTTTGCAAAAACTTTGCGAATTTTAATGCAGCAGTATTACTACCTAGAATCAGTGGTACAATAGCGCTCTCTGAATCCCCTACACTTGCAAAAGTTTTTAATTGATCTCTAAAATATTTCGCTTTTTTCTGCAATACCATTCGCCGTGTTGAATTTTTCTGTAACAGTTTTATCACACATTGAATATGAAAGAGTAAAAAAGGATGAGGGGCAGTAGAATAAATAAAAGGTCGGCAACAGTTAATCAAAACAGATTTTAAGATTTTTGATCCAGCAATAAAAGCACCACTTGCCCCCATGGCCTTGCCACAAGGATGTACACTGATAATATGTTCTTTCTGTTTAAGCAAAGTACAAAGTCCTGCTCCTTGGTTACCATAAAGACCGGTAGAATGCGCTTCATCTACAACAAGCAAAGCTCCATATCTTAAAGCCAAAGCGGAGAGCTCTTTGAGTGGAGCTAAGTCACCATCCATGCTGAAAAGACTTTCTGTAATAATAATTTTCTTCTTTTCTTTTTTTTCTTTTTTTAAAAAATTTTCCAATACATCTAAATTTTTATGTGAATAGATATATTTTTTTTTATTAAGCATTCGACATCCATCAATGAGACTGGCATGATTGAGTTCATCAGAAAAAATAACCGAATCTTTTCCCAAGGTACTGATAATTGCCATATTAGCCAGATAACCGGAACTAAAAAATAAAGCACTGGAACGTTTTACCCATTTTTGAAATAAAAATTCCGTTTGCTCATGCCATTTTGTCTGTCCCCTGATAAGCCTGGAGGCTCCAGCATTTAAAGGCATACCTCCCTTAAGCGCTTTAATCAATTTTTGTCGAATCAAAGAATGATGAGATAAGGATAAAAAATCATTGGAACTAAAATCCAAACCCTGAGCAATTTGCAATGTTCTCTCTAAACCTTGCTTTCTTAACTCACCTATCTGTTTTGACCATTCTTCATGAAATTTTTTGTAATGATATATTTTTTTCATTTGTGTGCTTCAACTTATAACAAGTAACTTTTTCTGTTTAGTTGTTTTTAGGATTTTCTGGATAATCAGTGACAATAAGCTTTTTTTTGTCTACACACACAGATAATGAAAAAATCATTATTAAAGATTCTGACCCTAGCTCTTTTTTGCTGTTTCATTGCCTTTGTTTACTTTTTTCCAAGATATCTGACAAATTACTTAGGAGAAAACCACTTCTTATCCAGTTACTTATACATTTACACACTGGGAATTCTGTTTTTCAGTTTAAATATTTTTTTGTTATTACGCTCAAAAGCTCTATATCTAAAAAGAGAAGGTGAAAAAAAATGGCTGTTTATTTTTATACTGGGACTTATATGCGCTATGACAATGCATGGAACATGGATCGCAACAGCTGTGCTATTTCCTTTTAAAGGTATCTTATAGTAGGAAAATAAAAAATGGAACTCACTCATATTCTCAGTCAAAAAACAATGGTTGTCATTTTTTCTGTTGTTACTTTGTATTTTGTTTTTGTTACTTTTATGGGAATTTATTTTTCCCGATTTAGCACCAACATTAATGATTTCTTTTTTAGCGGACAGCGTTTTTCCTGGTGGCTTCCTGCCTTTAGCATGGTGGCCACTGGTATCGGCTCCTACAGCTATCTCAAATATTCTCAACAGGGTTATGAAACAGGAATGAGTAGCACCATGGTGTATATGAACGAATGGTTTATTGTTCCAGTTTTTATATTTGCCTGGCTTCCTATTCTATACTTTAACCGAATAAAATCTGTTCCAGAATATTTTGAAAAACGATTCAACAGAACTGCACGCTATGTCACTGTTGCTTTAATTTTAGCCTATATTTTTTATTATATAGGATATAACCTCTACACTATCGGTCTAGCTTTGGATGGAATGTTTGGCTTCTCTCCACTTTATACAGTTCCTTTAGTAACTCTTATCTTAGGTTTCTATGTTACTTTTGGTGGACAAACAGCAGTCATACTGACCGACCTCTTTCAGGGAATGATGCTCTATCTGGCTGGTTTTCTAGTGGCCGGGTTTGGTATTTATGCCTTGGGTGGTTTAGATGAATTTTGGTCTTACTTGCCTCTCTCTCATCGACTGCCTTTTACTTCTTTAAACTCTGAGCCCTACTTTAATTCCGTTGGTGTTTTTTGGGGAGATGCTTTGGTGGGCAGTGCCGCTTTTTTATTTATGAACCAGGGAATTCTTATGCGATTTTTAGCCACTCGAAGTGTGAAGCAAGCCCGTATCACCGCCTTCTTTAATGTGTTGGTGTCCTTACCACTTTCCGCCATCACTGTAGGGGTGGCTGGCTGGGTAGCTAAGTCCATGATTGTGAAGCAAAACACAATTGGCACAGCTTTACCTAATTATGAATATCTAAATATTACAGATAGTTATCATGTATTTATTAATGTTGCTTTTGAGATTTTAAAAAGACATGAAATCATTCTGGGTCTTATCGTTGCGGCTTTATTAGCCGCCTTAATGTCCACCATAGATACTCTGATTAACGCTTCTGCCGCTATTGGAGTCTATGACATTTATAAACCTCTAATTAAACCTAAAGAAAGCGAAAAGCACTATTTGAAAGTAGCCAGATGGGCCTCCACTATTGTGATTGGCATTAGTCTTCTCTTGGTGATTTGGTTTTTTCAACAAAAAGGAACACTGATGTCCATTCACTACAAGGGAATTATGACGATTATCCCTCCTGTAGTTACTACTGTATTTATAGCTTTATTTTGGCCAAGGTTAGATGCTTTTTCAGCTGTACTGGCAATGGTGATAGGTGGTGTGGCAACTGTATTAACTGGCATTTTTCCGGAACCCGTTTTGTACTTAAGAGATTTTTTTATGGGTGCTAAATCCAGTGACCCCATTTTTTTTAGAGCCTTATTTGGTGTTATTCTAACTTCAACCATAGCTGTAGTGTTATGTTTATGTCGCTCTAAATCTCAAGCTGAACAGGCAGAGCATAGAAAAAAAATCAAAGGATTAACTGCCGATACTTTGGATCATGCCATGGCCTTTTTCAAAGGAGGAGAGGTTAATCATCAATTGGGTGAAAAAGTAAAAAATTTGAAATTAGTTTTAAATGATGAACTAAGTTCCAAAGAGATCATGCTCTCTAAAACAGTTGCTGAACATTTAAAGGCACAGCCAGGAGATATTGTTTTTGTATCTGATGCTCGTTGGTACTTAGGAGGACTACGTTCCAAACATTTTACATTAAAATCCCTTCATACCAATGAAGATAAAAACCAGGTCTTCTTATCAGAAGAAGGACTTAAGCGATCCTATATGTTTTTACAGAAAAAAGCTTTTGCAGAAAAAATTATATAAAAAATTGTTATCAATAAACTCTTTCTAAAAATAGACTAATTTCTACCAGCTGTTCCACCAATCTTTAACAGATTCCCAAGCACTCTTTTCCTCTTCTTCATCCGGTTCCTGTGTTGGCTCAAGATACTCTATCTCACTTTTAGAAAGCCCCTCATTTGCCAGCATAGAGTCTTTTTGTTTTCGGATTTCTTGTAATGCCTGATCATATTGTTCTTTCAATAGTTGTTTATTGTTATCGTCCAAGGAAATATAGTAATTGAATAAACGTTCAAATACACCTTTACCTTTATTGAAAGATGATAGTTCCAAAAGCATCATCTTAATTGTATCAAGATCTACTTTTACTGATGTTGATATTTTAAGTGGCTTTAACTTCGCCAGTTGCTTAACAATACCCTCTAACAATTCTTGATTTTCTTCCGACAAATGATTTAATCTATTTATAATTTCTGTACGTAATATACTTAATACATCTTCTTTATCTTGTAAATTTGCCATAACAGTCTGTGTATATATACCAATTAGAATAAGGGTAAACTGATTGCTGGACACTAACGATTGAGGTAATGTACAAACATAAGGTAAAGTGTAAAAGTTATAATCTTTGAAATCATCAGAAAAATTATGTGCAGCACCATAGTTAATCACCACCAATCTGCCTTTATTATCTGGCTGACTTATTACATTCTCCACAGATTCAAGTAAAAGTTGCTCTCTGTAGCTAAATATAAAATCCACCTCTGATAATTTGCTAAGATTCAACATTGACCTATAAATCTGATACATTTTTTCTTTTAGTTCTATTTTTTTTACTTGATCAGTTTCCTGATTAAATTGATCGGATAAATCTAATATTCTTTGCTGAAAAGAAATCAAGTGTTCAGCAACACTTAAAGAATCTGTACCATACATTTCCAAATAAACTTCTTTAAACTCTTTAACAGAAGTTCCAGATACAAAGGTAGTTGCAGGATAAAATTCTTCTATTACACTTGTAAAAAAAGCTGCTTCTACACCCGTTAATTGACTTAATACTTTTATACTATCTTGACTTAATTCTTCATAAGAGTTTGCAATCTTAATATTCTCCAGAACTTCATTAACAGTCGATGATATTTGTGACTCTACGCCACTCGTACCATCGCCTATATCATCCACATAATCACTTTCACCACCCTCATCTCCAGAAGTATATTCATCGCTCGCATCACTACCTGCATAACCACTTTTACCATCTTTATCTTCTCCAAGAAGGTATTCAATAGTCTTTTTATTATCGTCAAAACGGACCTTATCAACCATTTCCTGTGTCCAAGCTGCTTCTGAAAATACTAGCGCTGTTGGATGTTGTTTGATCATTTGAATAAAATTAAAACTGGAATAAGAAACATTTTCATGTACATTCATTACTTCCTCTATAGTAGTTTTATCTTGTTCTGAGAAACCAAATATTCTTTTAGAAATTCGATGAAACATCGGATAGTGAACAACTTCAGTGCCTTCAGGGATAGAACAATCCGTACCATGAAGAGTATTATAAAAAGGATGATTTGACAGATCTTTTTCTTCTTCCGGTTTTATTTGATTGCAATTTTTAGAACAGTCACCTGGCCTATCAGGTGTCCCTGTACCACCACAAGAAACAAACAGACTAAAACACATTACACTGAACAATAACCTCATCTGATACTCCTTTAACAATTAGAAAATACAACTTGTTACACTCAATTGATATTATCAATTAAGAAAGAATTTAAAAGAAAAAAGTTAAAAAGTCTATCTTTACCAAAGATATTTAACTCATACTATGTAATATGTACACCTAGTATATAATATTTATACCTATACTCAGTAAGTATAAAAAAATAAATAAGCTTGTAAGACTTACACAGAATTTGTGCTTCAATTTTATCTATAAAGTTTTTGCATATCTGCTTTAAAAGATTTACGAGATTTGGTCCAGGTATAAAACATGTGTCCTCCATGATAAACACGAAAAGATAACTGTTTCCTTAAATCAGCTGGTAATCTCATTAAATCCATTCCCCTTTGAGAGGAAAAATAAGGAGTCACTAAATCAAATACTCCATGACAAATAAAAACCTTCATGTGAGGGTTCATGGACATGGCATAGCGAAGATCATCTATAGCGCCTATTTGTAAATCAAAAAAGTGAGATTTTTGATCACTCTTCCATTGTTTATTAATATCAATGTTTAATAAACGATATTGCCTGTCACAATCTAAACCTACTAAATCTCTAAAAAAGGTATTAATTCCATGAGTGAACACATGTTCATTGCCTGCCGCTGTAGGATCTGGACCTTCAAAAGAATCTCTGTCAGGAAAAGGATCCCAACTCACTACAGAACCATCATAAATACCACACCACTTTCTTTCTTCTTTGAGAAGAGAGCGACAGAATTGAAAAAGAGGTAAACGTCCGTGATTCTTTTTTATTTTTTCAAAAGGCACTCCTAAAAAATCTGCTGTTTTTTGTAAAATAGCTGTTCTTTTTTTTTCAGGCATGGAATCCCCTTGAACTAAAAAATTATTTAATTCATTTAAGGCAAAATCCTCAGCTGGTTTTAAAAAAGATCTAAGGTTAACACTGGAATCCAACTTCTTACTGGAGAAATATTTAGATTTTCCATGTTGTGCAGCTACAGCTGACATAGTGGGAAAAGATTCTATCCAATACAGATTATCGTAATCACTATGAGATAAAGATTGAAACTCCAATACAGGAGAAATAAGAATAGCCCCTCTTAAACCCACTCCATAATCTTCCTGTAACTTCTTGGCTAACTTTCCCACACGAAAACCACCATAACTTTCTCCCACAATATAAACAGGAGAAGACCAACGATGATACTTGGATAAAAATCTTTGAATAAATTCACAGATACTTTCCAGATCTCTATTTAACTTGTAAAACTCTTGGCCAGGAGGTTTTTGCTGTTTGCTACTACTACTTTTTTCTGCAGAATTATGTGTACTAAGATCTATTTCTTCTACTGAACGACTAAAACCAGTTCCAATGGGATCAATAAAAACTAGATCAGAAAAATTCAACCAGCTTTCAGGATTATCCTTTAGCTTTGCTGGTGGTGGTAAGGCCACACCTCTATCACTAAAGGACACCGTTTTTGGACCAATTCCACCAATATGCAGATACACAGAAGAAGAACCTGGGCCCCCATTAAACACAAAAGCAATAGGTCGAGTCTTATTGTTACCTTTTTTCTCTAAAGAATAATACGTAAAGAAAATATCAGCTATAGGTTTTTCTTTTCGACGAATAAGCAACCAATCAGATACAACAGAATACCCAAAGCTTTGTTTACCAACATTGAATGTCCACTTTTTACTTGCTCCTTTAGGAGGTGAATAAGAAAGAGATTTATTTTCTTCTATCTTTTTTTGTTCTGTTTTTTTATCTTTTTGCTTGGAATCACTCATATCGTCTCTCCTTTAGTAATAACTTCCTACTCTTAATTTTAAATTTGAAACAAGCCAAAAACACCACAGCTAAGTGAAACCTTCTATCACAAAACCACAGTGTCTTTTGAGCTTAATTGAATAACAATACTACAACAATTTTAGCTTGAAAAGCCAATACCTATTGATAAAATAAAACTCTCTTTATTCATCTATTGAAATATTTTTCCAAATAATAAATCTCTATTATTTTGAGTCTTTATAGAAAGTTCTTGAAGAGAAATATTATGTAAGTTCGCCACCATTTGTGCTGTATGAATAAGCCATGCCGGCCTGTTCTGCTTGCCCCTATTAGGGGCAGGAGCCAGATAAGGAGCATCTGTTTCTAAATGTAGACGATCCAATGGAACTTTTTGACAAACTTCCCTTAAATCATCAGCTTTCTTAAAAGTCAAAATCCCACTAAAAGAAATATTAAAACCTCGATCCAAAGCTTCTTTTGCCAAATTCCAAGTGCCTGTAAAGCAATGCAAGAGTCCCTTCACTCGCCCTTTAAATTCATTCAAAACACTGATTGTATCTACCTCTGCTGAGCGAGTATGAATTTCCACCGGCAGTTGTTTTTCACTAGCCAGATTCATTTGTTTTAAAAAAACTTCTTTTTGTTTTTTTCTATCTGAATACTCATAATAGTAGTCCAAGCCAATTTCTCCACAAGCCACAATACCCTCTTCATCCAAACCTTTACTCAATATCAACTCTACCTCATCATTGTACTGACTGGCAGAATGGGGATGCATACCTAAAGTTCCCTTTACTGATTTAAAATCTTTGGCAAATTGAATAACAAAAGGCCAGTCCTTTGATTCTGTACCAATAGTAATTAAGTGATTCACTCCTTGAGAACGAGCCTCCTTTACCACTTTTTCTACAGAGTCATCCAACATATTTAAATGAGTATGTACATCTGTCCACTCTATCATTAGGCAGATATCCTCCGTGATTGCTCTCTAACACAAATAAACAAATTATCAAAAATCAAAACTGTATCTAAATATTTCTTAATATCTCTTTCTGCAGAAATAAAGCTTATAAACAAGTTATCCAATATACCAGATGGAATTTTTTTTAATTGATTAATCAATCCTTTTTGATCTGTATGGATAGTGCTTTCTTCGCTTATTTGTGCTTGCCTGGCATCTCTCACAATTTGTTGCCAACATAAACACACAAACAAAGCCTGATTTCTATCTTTTACCAAATCTGCCAGATCATTAAATGAAGAAAGTTCTTTTACAGACAAAGCTTGCTTAAGTAAAGCAAAAGCTTGCTCTCTAAGCTCTTTATTTTCCACCCACTTTTCCAATTCATCCATACGCCCCTGACAAGCCCGCAATATCCATTCCTCTTCTAGTGTATTCCACTCTTTCATATCACTAGCTTCTAGTGGTGAAAAACGTAGAATCTGTGTACGGGACCGAATGGTTAAAGGTAGGGCAAAGAGATGTGAAGAAATGAGAATAAAATATACATTAGAAGGGGGTTCTTCCAGAATTTTCAATAAACTATTACTGGCCTGTCGATTCATTTTATGTGCCGAATCTATAATCACCACTCGAGCAGGAGCGAGACTTTGAAGAGATAAAAAATTTAAGACAGTTCTAATTGACTCCACTTTAATAAATAAAGATTCTGGTTCAATAAAAAGTATGTGCTCACTTTTTTTCTCTTCTGTTTTTAAACAATAAGAACATTCACCACAAGCCGTATTCTCTTCTTTACATAGTAAAACCTGAGCTAACGCCCAAGCCATTTGATTTTGCCCCAAGCCGGATGAACCTGTCAGTAATAGTGCATGCGGCAATCGTTTATTTTCTTTGGCCTTTAAAAGACGTTCCCATTGAGATTTTTGACCGATAATACTTTTAAATAGTTGTGCCATTAAGCTGACTTAAGCCACTTTCGACGAACTAATTCCCTCAAAACCTGAGTAACCAACTCTTCTGGAGGTAAGAGAGCATTTAATACAAGCCAACGATCTTTTTTTGCCTCGGCCAACTGCAGATAGCATTCTCTGACCCTTTGATGAAAATTTCTATCCATGATCTCAAAACGATCAGAAAGTTTGCCGTGCATCTGTATTCTTTTTTCTTTTTCTACAACTGGTAAATCCAATAAAATCCACAAATCCGGCTCTACTTCAGAAGTTGTCATTTTATTAAGCCACTTTACAGTTTCATCCGGCAATTGACGACCTCTTCCTTGGTAGGCTGAAGTGCTGGCCCAAAATCTATCACAGACAATCCACTGACCTCGTTCCAAAGCTGGTATGATCACCTTTTCCACATGATCTTTACGACTGGAGGAAATAAGCAAAATTTCTGTTTCCGGAGAAATGAGATCTGTATAAGGTGTTAATAAAATATCTCTAATTTTCTCCCCTATAGGAGTACCACCTGGCTCTCTGGTTAAGACAAAGTCCACTCCTTTATTTTTTAGCTCCTTGGCCACTGATTTAACCAAGGTGCTTTTACCGGAATGATCCAAACCTTCAAATACAATAAACGGCATATTATTTCTCCTAATTAAAAGGACCTAAAACTAAATATAAAGTCAATCAACATAAGAGTAATGAAGCATAGCAAAATTATCCTTTAGTAGTTAATTGATGAGCTCTTAATTCACAATAAAATTATATACTCTCTAATACAATTAAAATACCTGAATATTTACTGAGAAGTTATATACAAGGCGAAATATTTTTATCTAAAAAACTTTTTAATTCCTCTGCACACTTTTGAATAAGAACTTTATCCTCCCCTTCTAATAAAACTCTTAAAATCGGTTCAGTTCCAGAAAAACGAACATATAAGCGGCCATTATTATTTAACTTCTTTGTGATTTTATTAACTAAAGAAGTGTAGCCGGGAATTTGAGACAATAATACAGAAGATGAGTGTTTTTCCAAATTCTGATGTATTTTTTTTTCTATTTTTATGGAAATTTGCTTTTGAGGCAAAGGTGAAAATATTGATTTTAAGACAGATAGTTTTTTGTTTTCCAAAAGCATTACAGCCAGCACATTAAGAGCGGCCACTAAACCATCCCCTGTGGTATTTTGTTGTAAAAAAACAATATGTCCAGAAGGTTCCCCTCCCAAAATAATATTATGATTCTGCATTTGTTTGACTACATTGCGATCTCCCACTTCCGTTCGCATCAACTCGATACCTTTTTCAACCAACATTCGCTCCAAACCGACATTAGACATATAAGTGGAAACCACTTTATTACCCTCCAGTTTTCCTATCTTCTGCAAATGCAAGGCACATATCCCTAATATATGATCTCCATCCACCAATTCTCCGTTTTCATCCGCCATGACCACTCTATCACCATCACCATCTAAACTAATACCCACATCAGCCTTATATTTCAAAACCGCATCTTTTATATTTTCAGGAAATAAAGCTCCTGATTGACGATTAATATTGTACCCATCCGGATGATTCCCTAAAACAATAACTTCTGCGCCAAGTTCTTTAAAAATTGTAGGAGCGACCTTATAAGCAGCACCATTGGCACAATCCAAGACAATACGAAAACCTTCCAAAGAATGATTTAAGGGAAAAACATTTTTAACATAAACAATATATCTCCCGGTGGCATCATCAATGCGTCGACTTCGGCCAATTTGATCAGAAGGAGAAGTTAAAGAATTCAACTTTTCCGAAAAAACCAAATCCTCAATTTCCTGCTCCATTTCTTTTGAAAATTTGAATCCTTTTTTATCAAAAATTTTAATACCATTATCCTCGTACTGATTATGAGAAGCGGAGATCACCACACCGGCATCTGCTCGCATATTACGAGCCAAAAAACTAATACCAGGTGTAGGTAAGGGCCCCGTCAATTGCACCCAAACTCCCATAGAATTCAAACCACTGGCCAAAGCCTGCTCCAGCATATAGCCGGATAGACGGGTATCTTTTCCGATTAAAACCATGGGAGTATGTGCTTTATTTTTTTTTCTGAGCAACAAACCCATAGCTTGTCCAACTCTCAGAATAATTTCTGGTTGAATGGGAAACTGACCAGCTGTTCCCCTGATACCATCTGTTCCAAAGAGCTTTCGATTAACACTCATAATATCTTTAACTCACTACTGGCTTGGGACTACTGATAGAATCAGATTGACTGCTACCTACTGCAGAATCAAGTTTCTCTAAACTTTTTTGTTTACTCAGTTTTTGCGCTACTTCCTGTCTTTCCTGTTCTAACTGTTGATCTTTTTCTATTCTTTTTTTATTTAATTCTTTCAAATCTACTCCCTTCATGATCATCTCCACTTCCTCACCATTAATGGTTTCATATTCCAATAGAGCTTTAGCCATTATATGTAAAATATCTTCATTTTTTTTCAAAATATTCTGTGCCTGTTTATGAGCTGTATGTATTAAACGATAAACCTCTTGATCGATCTGCTCCGCTTTGGCTTCTGAATACTCTCTTCCTTGTGTGGATTGAATACCTAAATACACTGGTCCTTCCTTTTTTTCAAAAGCTAATGGCCCTAATTTTTCACTCATACCCCATTCACACACCATACGACGAGCCAATTCTGTAGCTTTTTCTATGTCGTTCACCGCTCCCGTCGTGTAATCTTTAAAAATTAATTCTTCTGCCGCTCTCCCACCAAATAAAAAAGCCAAAGTATTTTCCACTTTACTTTTTGAGAGATTCAAAGTGTCTTCTTCAGGTAGAGTCTGTGTAAGTCCTAAAGCCATACCTCGTGGAATAATAGTCACTTTATGCACTGGATCCAAATTAGAAAAAGATTTTCCAACAATAGTGTGACCGGCTTCATGGTAAGCGGTGATTTTGCGATCCTTTTCACTAATAACCATAGATCTTCTTTCACGACCCATGATGACTTTATCCTTAGCCTTTTCCACATCCAACATTTCAATTTGATTTTTATCCACGTGAGCGGCCATAAGAGCCGCTTCATTAATTAAATTTTCCAAGTCAGCACCGGAAAAACCAGGAGTACCTCTTGCAATCTTTTTTAAGTCTACACTTTTGGAAAGAAGAACTTTACGTGTATGTACTTTTAAAATTTCATAACGCCCCTTTAAATCCGGAGAGTTGACCACTACTCTCCGATCAAAACGACCAGGACGAAGTAGCGCAGGATCCAACACATCCGGACGGTTAGTGGCAGCAATCAAAATAATACCTACCTGACTTTCAAAACCATCCATCTCCACCAATAACTGATTGAGGGTTTGCTCTCTTTCATCGTGACCACCTCCCATGCCGGAGCCACGGTGTCTTCCCACTGCATCAATCTCATCCACAAAAATCACACAAGGTGCACTCTTTTTACCTTGTAAAAACAAATCTCTCACTCGAGAGGCACCTACACCTACGAACATTTCCACAAAATCCGACCCGGAGATAGTGAAAAACGGCACATCCGCCTCACCTGCCACTGCTTTAGCTAATAATGTCTTACCTGTCCCAGGAGCCCCTATTAATAAAACCCCTTTTGGAATACGACCACCCAATCGAGTAAACTTTTTTGGATTTTTTAAAAAATCCACAATTTCCTTCAGCTCATCCTTAGCTTCTTCAACACCAGCTACATCTTTAAAACTCATTTTCTTTTTATTGGAAACTAAACGTGCCCGACTTTTCCCAAAAGCTAATGCCTTCCCTCCTCCAATCTGTAACTGGCGAATAAAGAAAATAAAGATCCCGGCAAAAATAATCAAAGGGAGCCAGTTTAAAAACAAAGATTTCCAAAAAGAACTATCATCGTTTATATAAATGGGCGTGATACCTTTTTCACGTACAATTTCAAAACCTTTATCACCTACATTAGCATCAATACGAAATTTTTTCCCATTGTGTAACTTTGCAGCCTCTTCCGTTAACTCTCCAGAAATAGTCTTTCGATTTTCATTGAATATTACACTATCTGCCTTTATTTCACCCTGCTCCAAGGCTTTTATAAATTTAGGGTAATTAAAATCTTTCACATAAGATTGACGATGCCGTCCGTAGAATTGAAAAAAGATCAACCCAATCAATAAAAAAGAGATCCAAACTAAAAATACTTTTTTACTGGTTTTATTCATACTGCTTTTACCCCTGTATTTGTTGCTTTTGCTTTTTCAAGGAATGTCTTTCCTTTTTCTGAGGAGTTAACCATAAAGGAGTAACTTCCCAAACTTTTCCTAATAAAGAAAATGTGAACCTTTTTTGAGATCTGTCAAGCTGTTTTATTAATTCCTCTATATGAAATACAGAATAATTTTTAAATTGTTGTTTGTGCATATAGCAAGCTAAAACCTCTTTTTTATCTTTATTTGACAGAGCCTGCAAGCTCTTTCTATTAACAACTCCATCAATAACCACTAAATTATATAGATATTCCACTCTACTTTGAGCTTCAACACTATTTTCCACTATCAACTCTATGGACTTGGCTAAAGTTTTTAAAGCCCCCGATCTTTTCTGTTCTAAATTCATTAGCCAATTGTTTCGGATCCAATTTCTAAAACTATACTCTGAAGATTGATTACTTGGATCTTCACACCAAGAAAGATGTTTTTCATTAGCATAATCCAAAACCTGTTGACGAGTCACATTAATAAAAGGCCTAAGTAGTTTATCTTTTTTTAAAATCATTGAAGTCAAGCCTTGCCTACCTGTTCCTCTAATAAGACGAATGAGTCTTGTTTCC
Source organism: Bdellovibrionales bacterium (assembly GCA_965226095.1). Taxonomy (GTDB): domain Bacteria; phylum Bdellovibrionota; class Bdellovibrionia; order Bdellovibrionales; family UBA1609; genus JANQSP01. The sequence continues at coordinate 1,178,973 of OZ245336.1, forward strand.
AATAAATCATTTGTAGTATGAGCCAATACCAGATAATCAGAGGAACTTGTTTTCATACATTCTGAAAAAAAATAATAACGTCTCTGTCTCATATTTTCCTCTGAAGATTTAACACCAATATTCAATATTTTACTATAAAATACGATTTTATGTTTCTCACAACACTGTTTCACCATACTAAGAGCCTGATCTTGAAACTTTTTTTGTTTTTTACTTTGAGAGCCATGATGGACATGCACTACCGATAATTCAATATTTAAAATATTTTTAAGCTCTAAAAAAAGATAGAGCAAACAGATAGAATCCACACCACCGGACACAGCAATCAACAATTTTTTATCTTTTATCTTTTTAGCTTTTAAACTATTTAAGACATGATGAAAAAGAGAGTGATTCATTTTTTGAACAGACATCTTATATTTCATAACACTGATTTTACAAAAATCTGAACCATTTTGCACCATTTTATTTACAAGGATTTGTTGACAACATTATTTTTAATTGTTGCACTGAAATAAAGGGGTTGATATCCCGGCGAGAAATTCTAAATACACCCACTATTATATTGGCAGTTTTTATGTACCTCTATACTTTATCCAATTTAGAATACCAGAAACCAAAAAATGAACTTACGTCTGCCATCTGAGTTTAAATCCTATAAACCCAATATAACTTTCAATATTGACACTCCAAAATTTATTGTAAAAGTAGCCGAAACTCCAGAGGAGCTTTTAGGCGTATCCCATCTTCGTCATAATGTCTTTCAGAAAGAGTGGAGAGGAGTTGTTTTAGAGCCACAGATAAGTACTGATGAATTTGATATTTATGGAGAACAATTGATTGTTATCAGTAAGAACAATAATCAAGTAGTAGGTTTCTATCGTTTAACTTCTTCCATTTTTAATAGTAGCCCTCACTTTTGTAATTGAGAAGCCTTTGATATGCGTAACTTCATAAGAGAAAAAACAGGGAATGGAGTAGAGATGGAATGGGCTTGTCTACACAAGAACGTAAGAACTAGTCGCACTATTCACTATCTATGGCTAGGCTTGGCAAAGTATTTTCGCCAAACACATTCTAATTATATGTTTGGACAAGTTCATATTCTAGATAGTAACCCTGAGGAAATAGCTTGCATTTATAATACTTTTCTAAAAAATAAAATTGTTGATACAACATTGATAGTTCATCCAAAAAAAGAACATGCTGTTAAAAATTTCGACCAACTCCTCTTAAAGGAAAAGTCTAATCAGGAAAAACTGGAGAAATTATCCCGTTTATTTTTATGGTATCTAAAACTAGGAACCAGAGTGATTAAAAATGAGTCTATAACTGAAAAATTGAAAACTTGCAAGGCCTCCTGAGGGCCTTGCAAGGAGAGGCAGGATTTCCTGACTTTATTCGTTCGCATCCTGAAAAGCCCCACAGCGGCTTTTCAGTTTACCTATACTCTCTGCGTAGGCTCCCCTCTCTCACTCAAAAAATCGTCCAGATTTTCTGCCTTGTATTGAATACTCCCGCTGATCATATTCAACACAAGTCGTTCGTTCCCTTCAAATCCTGCCCTAGTAAAAAATAAAAAAGACCTGAGGTCTTTTTTATTTTTTATGGTTGCGGGGGCAGGATTTGAACCTACGACCTTCGGGTTATGAGCCCGACGAGCTACCAAACTGCTCCACCCCGCGATAATCATGGTAAAATCATCAAAATCAGGTATTATAGTCAAGTGAATTTAAAAAAATTAATTTTTATTTTTTTTATAACTCCCTTTGCACTGCTTCAAACTGCATCAATAGCAGAAACTTTAAAGCTTTCCAATGCTAAATTAATCAGTCCTTTTCAGTCTTTACCTCTATTACAAACAAATACAATAAAAGTCCCTATTGGAATCTATATTCATCTGAAAGAAGGATGGCATAGTTATTGGAAACAACCTGGAGAAAGTGGAAAAGCCCTAACAGTAAAATGGATTTTACCTAAAGGCGCAACAATAGATCCTCTTAGCTGGCCTTTTCCAGAAAGATTTACTGCTGGCTCTGTTCCGATATTTACAGAAAACTCTAACAAACCTCAACTAAATAAATCTCTTATTAGTTTTGGTTATAAACAACCATTCCTCTTGTATACAACTTTATACTTACCAAATAAATATATCAAAATAACAACACAAAAAAATCAAGCCATTAAAATTTCTGCTGAGGTCGATTGGCTGATATGTAAAGAACTATGTATTCCGTTCAACCAAAATATCCATCTCTCTTTACCAATCAATAAAGAAATAAAAAAAAATATTTATTGGGCAAAAGTATTTAATGAAACTCAGAAAAAAATACCAAAGCCAATGAATAAAACTTTCTCCATGAAATTAAAAAATACTTATTGGCAAACTGATGTAGAAACTCCATCACCTGGCCAATTATTGGATATTTTCCCCCTGTCACTAAATATGTTTTCCGCTCAAACTCCTGAGATTTTATCCACAAACTCAAAACAACATAGCTTTAAAATAAAAAAAACCAAAACAAACACAAGAAAACAAACAAAAGCAGTGCTTGTTTTTAAAGAGAAAAATCGCTCTACTGGTAAGGTCACAAAAACAGCCCATATATTCACTTTTAAAAAATATAAAAAAAATATTCTTTGGTTTTTATTACTGGCATTTCTAGGAGGTTTTATTTTAAATTTCATGCCCTGTGTTTTACCTATTGTATTCTTAAAGTTTTCCCATACCTTGGAACAAATTGAAAAACAGTCAATGGCTGTTATTTTATCCAATATTTTTTATAGCTTAGGGGTCATTTCATCTTTTCTTGCCCTGGCTTTTCTACTGATTGGCTTAAAAACTACTGGGGAATCCATAGGTTGGGGCTTTCAAATGCAATCCCCTTATTTCCTGATCGGCATCACACTTCTTTTTGTTTTAATCAGTCTTAACTTTATGGGATGGTTCTCTATTACTATCCCCTCTTTTGCTTCTTTTCATAGAGGAACAGAATACTTCAAAAATTTTTTAACAGGGGTTTTATCCACTACAGCAGCTTCTCCATGTACAGTGCCTTTTATGGGTGCTGCCATTGGCTATGCTGTGAGTGGAAACACTGTGGATATTGTCCTTATTTTCTCTTTTTTAGGCCTGGGAATGTCTTCCCCCTATCTATTACTATCTGTTTTCCCACAATGGATCCACTATGCCCCTCGTCCAGGAGCATGGAGTGAAAAACTAAAACATTTTATGGCTTTCCCCATGCTAGCCACTTCCGCCTGGCTCATTCACCTGTTGAACCGTCAGGAACCAGACATTCTCTTACCATTACTTCTAAGCCTTTTACTATTGGCTTTTAGCTTTTATCTGATGAAAACCACAAAAAAATATTTAAAATGGATAGCTAAAATACTAGTCATTATAGCCAGCTTAGGAGCATTCTCAAGTTATTATTTATATCAGAAAACAGATCCAAAAATGCAAATTGAATGGCAAACTTTTTCCAAGACAAAGTTAAATCAACTTCGCTCACAAGGAAAACCTATATTTATTAATTTTACTGCAGATTGGTGCCTAACCTGTAAATGGAATGAACAAGTTGCTTTTAAAAATAAAAAAGTCATCCAATTATTTAAAGATAAAAAAATCCATGCTCTTAAAGGAGATTGGACTCATAAAAATCAGGAAATCACTAATATTTTGGATTCCTATGCCCGCTCCGGCATTCCATTTTATCTATATTTTCCGGAAGGGATGAGTTCTACCAGTGTCATTGTGCCTGAATGGCTGACACCCGGTATTCTTATACAACAAATCAAAAAGAATAAATGAAAATGATTGTCATTTCTATTTGACAACCATCGCTACAAATTCTTATAGAAAGATATATGGAAATACCTACTTTACCAACTGGTCACGCAAAAGATGAACTTATTCAACCAAGAGCTAAACTCACAGAAGATAATTTAAAATCCATGTTGAGAAGTATGAACTTAAAAGTGACTCATCAAAGAATATCTATTTTAAAAGCCTTAAACAAAGGACCAAAAAGCCATGTTACTGCTAAAGATGTTTTCGAAAAAGTACGACAGGAATACCCTAATATCGGTTTTGCCACTGTTTATCGTTTTTTAAAACAAACCTCCCGCTTTGGTATCACATCTGAATTACGACTTGGTCATGCACCAACCAGATATGAATTAAAAATCAGAGAACATCATCATCACATTGTTTGCATAAAATGCGGGAAAATTGTAGAATTCCAAAACAACACCATTGAAAAACAAATTAAAAAAATTAGTACCGATCACAACTTCACAATTGAACATCATATCTTTGAACTCTATGGTCGATGTAGCCGATCTTCCTGCAAAAATACTTCATCAGAAGAGAAGAAATAAACATTTACAAATTAAGTACCAATAAAACTGGAGCTACATTTTCTTTTTCTGGATCGTTTTTGTTGTTGTCCTTGTCGCCTCTGTGTTGTTTTCTTTTTTGAATCTTTAGCACCATTTTTCTCAGCACTTTTATTCATAAGAAACTGTGTTATCTCAAGACCATTTGTAACTCCTGTATCAAGTGCCCTTAAAGCACCCTGTATTTTTGCCAAATACAAAGGAGTTCTACCCTCATTGTCTTTCGCATGAACATCAGCACCATTATCAACAAGAAAATTTACCAGTTTTATTCCACCATATCTTGCTGCTACATGCAAAGCAGTTAACCCATATTCATTTGTAGTATGAATATCGACACCATTATCAAACAGAAACTTAGCCACTCTGATACTATCATATTTTGCTGCAAAATGTAGAAAAGTGCTACCTCTACTGTTTCTAAAACGAATATCAAAATCTCTATTCATAAAAAACTCTACCGCTGCAACATTATCGTTTATAACTGCAATATGAACAAGGCTCATACCTTTATTAGTATGAACATCAGCATCAGCTCCTTTGTCGATAAGCAATCTGATCATTCTTAAACTTCCCTGTCTTGCTACTGCTTCATGTAGAGGGGTCGCTCCATTATTGTTCTTGGCATGAATATCAGCTCCTCTGCCAATCAGAACCTTTGCCTCTTTAAAGTTGCCATACTTCACTGCCACATGCAGGGGAGTTGCTCCACTATTGTCTTTCGCATGAGCATCAGCACCATTATTAATAAGAACCTCTGTTAACTCATAATCACCAAACATTGCCATCCAATGCAGAAGAGTTTGACCTTTCATCGTTCTCATATTAATATTTGCACCCTTATTGATAAGAGTTTCTATCTCTTGAACACTACCAGATTCTAATACCAAATTCAGAAGAGCTAAATTATTACTATGTTTAGTTTTAACACCAAATTTTTTATTAATAAAAAGTTCTCTAATATAATTAAAGTCAATTATCTTAGCTATTTTATTACGTGTTCTCTTATTGTGATCACGTGTAGTCTCTTTTGAAAGTACAGCAAAAGCAGATAGATACAGAAAATATTGTAAAAAAAGAATAATAAAGAATTTAAAAGCCATTTTCCTGATGCAATTATATTTGAATAAAATTTAAAACATTTTACTCTAAAAACATAATTTTTTATTTATTTTTTACACTTTCTATTCATTTGTTTTTTTTATATGAAAATCTTATACACTAAGTGTGTATTTTTTTCAAAACAATTTATAAGAATAATTTTTTAGAAAAGCTCATTGGGTAAATCGGATTACAAGCATGTATTTCAAAACTAATAAGCCCATAAAGAATAAAATAAAGACTTAAAAGTCTCTATTACATAACTTTCAAAGGAAATATACGATAATTGAGGAGCCACTGCAGCTAAATATATTTCATAATCATACGGAAAAAAAGCTTTAAACACTTTGTTGGCTCTATAGATATGCACATAAGAAGTAATAAGAATCAGATTCTTGCAACCAAGTTGAGTAACCAGTTTTTTCGTCTCTTTGGCATTTCCATAAGTGGTTGTTGATTTTTTCTCCAAAATCACATCTTTTTGATTTAACTCTCCATAAAACGGCCACCATGGAAAAATTTCTCTAAGAGTGGCTCTATCATGTACACCTGAAATAATCAATTTACGAATAGATTTACGGGAAAGTAGATCAAAACCCTCTCGTACACGACCTGTACCACCTGTCAAGACAACTGCACAATCTGCCTTATAGTTTTCATCCCAGGCAGTGATTTTACCGGAAGATACTTTTCTAAACTCTAATAAAAATATAAAAACACTACTGAAAATCAATAAAAAACAAAGTGTTATGATCATTAACCATTTAAAACGCAAATAAACAAGAGTCTGTTTTTTATTCATAACAAATTGTTATCCGGCAACTATTACTTCTATTTCCACTTTGGCATTTTTAGGGAGAGTTTTTACAGCAACACAGGAACGAGCCGGAAAAGGTTTTTTAAAATAGGAACTATATACTTTATTCACACTCTCAAAATCCTGCATATCCTGCAAAAAAACTGTTGTCTTTACAACACGACTAAAATCCCTACCAGTGGCCTGTAAAACAGCCTGAATATTTTTAAATACTTGTTCAGTCTGAATTGTTATATCCTCTGAAACCAACTCTTGTGTCTTTAAGTCAATGGGAATTTGACCGGATATAAAGATAAGATCACTCCCACCAACACTAATTGCCTGAGAATAAGGCCCTATTGGCTTAGGAGCCAACTCAGTAAATATCTCTTTTACAGGACTTGATATTATCGCTTTTTTTATCATAATAAACTTCTCTTTTAACTATTTTTTATTTCCTCTTCCTCTTCAATAAAATCACCCATTCCATATTTTTTCAAGCGGTAACGAAAAGAACGCAAATTTAAACCTAATAAGTTAGCAGCTGATGTCTTGGAACCATCTGTTTTTTGTAAAGCCTGGCTTAATAAATCTTTTTCCAAATTATCCATTATTTTTTCCAGATCACAACCTTCTGAAGGTAAATGTATTTTAAAATCCATACCAACTGTTTTTGAATCTTCGGAAGTGCTTTTATGTAAAACAGGTAATACACTCTCAGACGCAACCCTCTCATCACCACTTAAAATGATTATTCGTTCAATTAAATTCTCTAATTCTCTAATATTACCCGGATAATCATAAGACTGTAGTTTTTCCATTAACGGATTTGAAAGTGTTTTGATTGGTTTATCTAGTTTTTTACAATATTTGACAATAAAGTGATTAACTAAAAGAGAAATATCCTCTTTTCTTTCTCTTAATGGCGGTAAATGAATATTTACAACATTCAATCGATAAAAAAGATCTTCCCGAAAATTTCCTTTCTGAACCATTTCCCATAAGTTACGATTAGTGGCAGAAATCAAACGTACATTTACTTTTTTATCTGTTACAGCTCCTACCATTCTAATTGTTTTTTCCTGTAAAACTCTCAATAACTTGGGTTGCATCCTTAAAGGTAATTCACCTACTTCATCCAAAAATAAAGTACCTCCATCTGCAGACTCAAAAAAACCTTTCTTATCTGCAATAGCACCAGTAAAAGAACCTTTTTTGTGTCCAAACATTTCTGATTCCATTAAATCTTCAGGAATAGCTCCACAATTTACCGGAATAAAAGTTTTATTTTTAAACGAACTATGAATGTGTATAGAGCGAGCAATAATTTCTTTCCCCGTCCCACTTTCTCCAGTGATCAATACATTAGCCATTGAACCAGCAATGCGCTTAACATCTGACATGATTTTTTTCATACATACTGATTGACCAATCAGAGATAAATTATACTGCTTTTTACTCTTACTTGTTTCTACATGTTGATCTTTATCTGATGATCCTTCAGTATTAAGAGCTGAAGAAATGATTTCCTTGATTTCATCTACATTAAAAGGCTTGGAAATATAATCATAGGCTCCTTGTTTCATAGACTCCACACCTGTCTCTGCTGTCTCAAAAGCTGTCACCATTAAAAAAATAGTCTGTGGATTAATAATTTTTACTTGTTTTAATAAATCCAAACCAGATAAGCCTGGCATATTTAAATCAGAAATAATCATGTCAAAAGATTGCTTTTTGACAAGTTCTAATGCCAACACACCATCTTTAGCAAAATTGACATCAAAAGAATCTGTGTACTCAACTGACATTCTTTTAAATAGGATTTGAAAAAATTCACGGATGGATTGTTCATCGTCCGCTACAAGAATTTTTCTATACATATTTTATGCGCTTTTTCTCATTGTTCGCTCTCCTGGAACATGATTAGGCTGAATAGGAAATCGAATAGTAAACACTGTACCTACTGATTGATTGGCACTCTCACAAATAATCTCTCCTTTATAAAGAGACACCAACTTACTCACAATAGGTAAACCTAATCCTGTTCCTTTTTCTTTCGTAGAATAACCTGCTTCAAATATCAGTTTTTTATCTTTTTCACTGATGCCTGTACCAGTATCTTTAATACGTACAACCACCCATTCATTATCATCAAAAGATTCTACAGTAAGCTTCCCTTCCTTCATAGATTCCATGGATTCACAAGAATTTTTAACCAAGTTCCAAAAAATCTGTTTTAGATGATCTCCACTAATAAGGATATTTCCTTTCGAATGCAATTCAAAATGAGAACCAATATGTGACCACCTTGGGTGTACTTGAATCTGTTCTTCCATCTCTTCAAGCACAGGATTAACAAGAGAATTCTGCATAGACTTTATAGTGTCTTGAACCTGTAAATCAATATTTTCTTCTGAGGAATAAGCATAATCCAATAAATCTTCTATCATTCTATTTAATCTACTCACTTCACTTAATGTAATGTTCATTAATTTGTGGTTCTCATCACTGATATGTGTCTTACCATCGTTAAGTAGTTGAATACTACCGCTAATACTAGCCAAAGGGTTTCTTAATTCATGTGCAATACGAGCGGCCATTCTACCTATAGAAACAAATTTCTCTCTTTCTTGTTCTACCTGCTCCAATTTATGTTTCTTGCTACAATCTTGAAATAACAAAAGATATTTTTTGTTATCTTTATGCTCTTCATTTAAAGGTGAAAAAAAGAGTTCTATCATTTTTTTCTCATTGCCACCAATATACTCTGTTTTAAAATAATCCGCCTCTGTTTGTTTATCAGAATTAACAAACTGTTGCAGTTCCGGAAAAATAACTTTTATAGGCACAGAGGAGGCAGAAGAAAGATTTAGAATATTCATAGCTTCTTTATTGGCATAAGATACAGATAATTTGTTATCCATAATTAATAAACCCATTTTGATATTCTCTATAATGATTTGATTTAAATTCTCCAAATTAGAAAAACTTTGATCTGCTCTTTTCAAAAACCAATTCATTTTTTCCAACTGAGTACCAAAAAAACCACTCAATCCTGCCACCAACAAAAACCCCACATTACTTAATACAAAAGACATCAAGAGCGGTTGGTTTATTTGACTAACATTTAAAACCAAAACCGATGAAAACAAAAATGAAACCAATAAACCTTGAGCAAATGCCCCTTTATATCGACCTGTCACACCAGCACTGGTAATTTGTAAAAGATAGATAAATACTAATACAAAGTCTAAGGCAGAAAATACAGCACTTAAACAAATGGTCAGCAATACAGCATCTAATAATAAATACAATCCATGAAAAAGTGGACGATGCTTTATTTTTTCATAAAAATAAAAAAATAGAAAATCTACTGATAAGGTAATGAATGCAGTTAAGTATATAAATACCCATGTTTCTGAATTTAAAAATACAGGGTATACAAACTGATAAAAAATAAAACCTGATAATAATAAAGAATGAATAAGTGCATGTAAACCCAATACATAAAAAAACTTTTCAGAAGTTAATCGATTGGGTAAAACAGAACGATTATTACTTGTAAATAATTGTGATATATTAATCATTATGATGCTCCTAAAATTCCAGGCATTTTAATAATCGGTAAATACAAAGATATAACAACAAAACCTACGATCCCACCAAGAAATACAATCAAAAAAGGTTGAATAAGATCTGCCATATTATTAGCTGTTACACGCACATTCTCTTCGTAAAACTCCGCCACTTTTTCCATAGTAGCATCAATACTTCCCGTTTCCTCTCCAACAGACACCATACTGGATACCAAGGGAGGAAGAATCTTTTGTGATTTAAAAGCAACGCCCATAGGTTTTCCTTTTACAACTTGATTGCGAATATTCTTAATAGCCGTTTCAACAAATACATTATTAGCTGTCATAGCTGATGTATCCATAGCTTCAGTAATATTCACACCTGCAGCTATCAAACAAGCCAAAGTCCTTGCAAAACGAGCTAGACTGTTCTGAAACAACAATTTACCAAAAATAGGAGTTATCATCAAAAGCTGATCTTTCATACTCCTGCCGGCTGGAGATCTTAAGTACATCATTGATACCATTGGAATAACAATAGTCACCAGTAAAACAATAAGGATATTATCCACAAACATATTACTGGTGGCTAATAAAATTTTAGTTAACAAAGGAAGAGGTTGATCACTACCTTCAAAAATAGAAGCAAATTTAGGAACAACAAATACCATAATACCAATAGTGATCCCAAGACCTATTACTAAAATAAATGAAGGATACATCATTGCTTTTTTAACTTTGTTTTTTATTTTATCAGATTCTTCCACATAGGTAGCCAATTGGTTCAACATTTGATCCAAGTTACCAGATTTTTCACCTGACTCAATAATACTAACAAATAAATGATTAAAAATTTGAGAGTGCTGTGCTAAAGCTCCAGAAAATGTGTCACCCCCTTCAATATTACTAACTATATCTTTTATCGCTACTTTTAATATAGCGGACTGAACCATATCAGAAACAATTTGAAGAGCTTGTACAATGGGCACTCCCGCATTAATTAAAAATCCCAATTGCCGGGTGAAAGAAACGATGTGTTTTGTGTCAACTGAACTACCAGAACCAAGAAAGATGTTTGTTTTCTCTTCAATCAATAAAGGTTCCATACCTTTATTGCTCATTCTCCGCACAACATCATTGCGACTATTAGCTTTAACTGTGCCGGAAATCATTTTTCCATTCGTATCTTTTGCTGTAAATCTAAACTTTTTCATAAACTACATTCTTTTTAATTTTGGTGATTTCTCAATCAAAGCTTTTAAACCAGCTCTGTCGTAACTGGTCAATAAAGCTGTTTCTTCAGAGATCACACCTTGTTTATATAAAGAAAAAAGTGATTGATTTAATGTAATCATCCCTATATTAGACTGTGTTTGCATAATACTATAAATCTGATTAATTTTTCCCTCTTTGACTAAATTTCTTATGGATGATGGAAAGAGCAGTAATTCTACTGCTGGAACACGTCCTTTACCATCTACAGTAGGTAAAAGTCTTTGACTGACAACAGCTTGTAAAACAGAACTTAACTGACTTTGAACAAGAAGCCTTTCATCACCACTAAACATTCCACATAATCTATCAATCGTCTTATAAGCATTATTTGTATGAAGAGTCCCAAAAGTAAGATGTCCTGTCTCTGCCAATTTCAACGCAGCTTCCACTGTTTTTTTATCCCGCATCTCCCCTATTAAACACACATCACAATCCATACGCACAACTGATTCCAAAAATGTATGAAAATCCATTGTATCATTTTGAATTTCCCTTTGAGTAACAACAGATTTTTTATTAACATATATATATTCTATAGGATCTTCAACAGTCACAATATGACATTTTTTTTCTGCATTAATAGCATCAATAATAGAAGCTAAGGTGGTTGATTTCCCACTACCGGTAGGACCTGTCACCAATATCAATCCAAAAGGCAATTTGGTTAACTCTAGTACAATTGGAGGTAAGTGAATATCAGCTATATTAGGAATATCCGCTGTAATCTGACGAAATACACCACCTACAGAAGATTTGCTGTAAAATAAGTGTCCTCTATATCGATTGGTTTTTTCAATAGTAAAACCAAAGTCTAAATCTTTTGTACTCTCAAATGCTCCCTTCTGCTGATCAGTAATTAACGAATAACACAGTTCCTTGGATTGACGATCTGTTAATGATTCTACATTAAGACGAACCATCTCACCATTTATTCTTAAAAGTGGAGGAGAACCGGGCATAATATGAATATCAGAAGCAGATTCTCTACTGGCTGTTTTTAAAATTTGTAACATGGAAATCATTAGTTATCCTCCATTGTTCCATATATGATTTCATCTACAGATGTCATACCACTACTTAATTTTTCCAAAGAGCTTTGCCTTAATGTTTTTAAATTAGCTTCTTCGATAGCTTTTTGTTTTAATTCTCTAGGAGAAGGGTTTTTAAAAATAGCTGTCTTCAAAACACCAGACATTTCCAGTATCTCATAAACAGCTATTCGACCGGCATAGCCTGAATGATTACATTGTCCACAACCAACTGGTTTCATAATATTATTAGAACTATCTTTTGCCTTTTCCTCTGTAAAACCCAATTGCATTAAGGCAGAGGGAGGTACCTTATCAGGAGCCTTGCAAATAGGACACAACAGTCTCAATAAACGCTGAGCTATAATGATAGATATGTTTTCTGCTACACTATACGAAGGAAGTCCCATATCCAATAAACGAGTAACTGTCGAAGCAGAATCAGTGGTGTGTAAAGTACTTAACACTAAATGACCTGTTGCCGCCGCTCGAAAAGCCATCTCAGCTGTTTCCACATCTCTAATCTCACCCACTAAAATAATATCCGGATCCTGCCTTAAAAAAGATTTCAAAGCAGAAGAAAAAGTTAAACCTATTTTAGGATTAACCTGCAATTGATTAATCCCAGGGAGTTTATATTCCACTGGATCTTCTGCTGTAGAGATATTCACTGTCGGTTTATTAAGTTCCATCAGGCCAGAATAAATAGTTGTGGTTTTTCCACTACCGGTGGGACCAGTAATTAAAATGAAACCTTGACTCAAATTTAAGTACTTATTAAATAATTGTGCTTGTTCTGGATTCATTCCCAATTCAGACACATCTGTCATCAATGATGAGGAATCCAATATCCTCATAACAATTTTTTCACCACTCATAACAGGAATAGAACTCACACGAAAATCAATAACTCTGTTTTTATGTTTGATTTTTAATCGTCCATCCTGTGGTAAACGTTTTTCACTAATATTCAATTTGGACATTACTTTAACACGAGAAGAAATGGCTTGTGCTGAATTTAAAGGAGGTGTTATACCTTCATAAAGTTTTCCATCCACTCTATAACGGACACGAAAAATATTTTCATAAACTTCGATATGAATATCTGAACAATTAAGACGCATACCTTCATCAAATATAAAATTCACACTTTGAACAATAGGATCATTTTGTATTTCCATTAAATCAACAGCATCACCTGCTTTCTCTCCTGCTGCCCCTAACTTAGAGGATTCAATAATAGAAAAAATTTTCTTAATTTTTTTTGTATCTCCAACATGATAACGTTGGATCATTTTTTTAATTGCATCATGCTCTGCTACTACTAATTCCACTTTATAATTAGTAAGCATGGAAATACTTTCCTTAGCCTCCCTGTTCCCAGGATCAGAACAAGCCACAATAATCGTATCACCTACCAACATTAAGGGCAGAAGATTATGTTGTTCACAAACTCTCCGTGGGATAGAAGAAATAATTTCACTATCCGGCTCAAAAGTGGATAAATCCAATTTTTGCAGATTATAGTGATCCGCCAGACGATTAGCTATATCGGTTTGAGAAAGTTGATCGGATTGAAACAAATCAGATAAAAAGTCACTTCTCTCTTTATCCGTTAACATTGTTAATTTATCCAATTGTGATTTGTTTAAACGAATAGTACGAGTACTGCTTTTCAGCTCTTTACCACTACTTTGTGTGTTTAACACAGCAGGCACATGGCTGGATACTGTCCTTCTTTTAACCTTTTTCATAAGGTTTTAATCGGTGAAATGAGCTTTAATCTTAAAATATTTTCTTGCTTCCTCTATATCTTTTTTAATCTGAATAACTAAGGCCGATGGTCCAGAAAATTTTACTTCCGGACGTAGATAATTCAGAAATGTCACCTTGCACTCTAAACCCACCCACCGAATATTTTCCTCTATCAGATGAATTTCTATTTTTTTTGTACAATCTGTTGAAATAGTTGGATTCGTTCCTATATTCATAACTGATTGAAATAATTGATTTTTCCATCTCACAAGGGCTATATAAACTCCATTTACTGGCAGTATCTGCTCTTTATCCACCCTTAAGTTAATAGTAGGAACACCCATTTGATAGCCTAATCCCTGCCCTTTAACCACTTTACCTGTAATAGAAAAAAATCTCCCTAACAATCTTGGAATCAATTCCCATTGACCAGATAAAATCAACTCCTTAATAATAGAACTTGATATAATATAATTCTCTTTTTTTACCGCTGAAATTTTTTTTACGCTAAAACCATACTTCTTAGCCAATACATTTAACAAATTATAGGATCCTTCGCTCTTAGCTCCAAAACGAAAATCATGACCTACCACAACCATAGAGGGCTTAATATAAGACATTACCATTTCTCTAATAAATGCTTCCGGAGACAATTTGGAAAAAGAAAGAGTAAACGACTCTACCACTAAAGCACTCAAATCAGCTTGATTCAAAAGCTTTTTTATGGTTTTCAAAGAACAAATACGAAGGTGATTTTTGTCAGGATACAAAATACGCAAAGGATGAGGGTCAAAAGTTAACAAAACAGATGGTTTATTATGTAAACGAGCAAACTCCAAAACACTGTCAATAAGCCTTCGGTGCCCTAAATGAAGACCATCAAAATTCCCTATTGTTAAAATGGCACCTGCTTGTAGCCTATAATTATGGCATCCTGATATCACTTTCATTTTTCACTACCTAAGTATATGAATAATTCAATTCACATTTTTTTTAAAAGTAATATGAGCTAGAATATCCGACTGAACAGCTACCTCTCCATCCACAGAAGCTATACTTGTTCCCCAATAAAAAGAATTTCTATTTTTCTGCATTTCAACCTGTAAATGTAAAATATCACCTGGTACAACCGGTTTTTTAAATTTTACATTATTCAACCCAGCCAGGTATAACTGTTCAATTTTCGGATCTCCAGGAATAGCCGAACAACACAAAGCCCCTGTTTGTGCAATAGCCTCTAAAATAAGCACTCCAGGCATAATAGGTTGATTCGGAAAATGACCTTCAAAAAAACTCTCGTTAACAGTAACATTTTTTACAGCTCGGCAAATCCGACCTACAATTTGTCCTGGTTTGGCCTCAACCACTTCCAAAACACGATCCACCAGCAATAAAGGGTATCTATGAGGAAGCAGTTTTCTTATCTCAAGAATTCCTAAAGGAAAAGAGCTCGAAGGCATGGAAGACTTTTTTATTTTTTATACTTCTTCTTATAGGCTTTAACCACTGTTCCAGTTAAATCCATTTTAGAGTCCACCCATAATACCAAATCCTTGTTTCGAACTACTTTTAACTTTTCTTTCTGAGCAACACTAGCTACAACCACTCTTAATTGACCCATAAACTGTTTACGTAAGTCTGCTTCTTTCTTCTGAAATTCCAATTCTTTGGTCTTCACAAATTGTTCCATAGTCAACTGCATCTTTTGTAACTCATCATACTTTTTCATCTTTTCATTATCAGACAAAAGTCCCATTTCTTTTCTGATTTTTTCAGCTTCTTTACTCAATCCTTCACTTTTTTTACGCACAATTTTTTGTACTTTATCACGTTCACTTTCCAAGTTTTGTAATATTCGTACTTGCTCTCCGGTTTTTTCCACCGCTTCATTGACACTCACATAACCCACACCTTGTTCAGCTAAAACTTGAAAAGATCCAAGAGATAAAACCAAAGCACAAATAAGTAAAAATTTTGTTTTCATAAAAACCTCCTCTTTATAATCAAAATTCTTATCTTGAATTGATAAAAAATTCAACAACTTCTAAAATTAATTCTTTTAAAATGAAAATCCCATTGTAAAATTAAAATTTGATGGCTTTTCTCCCCATTCTGTTCTAGGTTGAAAAGGAAAACCCATCTCCAAGCGCATAGGTCCTACAGGAGTAATGATTCTCAAACCAGCCCCCCAGTTCCCTCTAAATTGAGCTCCATTGCTCATATCTGAAAAATTATCAAACACTCTCCCTATATCCACAAATACCACTCCCATCAGACGCATAGCCTGTAAAATGGGAAATTGAATCTCCAAATTGGTATAAAATTCCTGATGTCCACCGTACACTCGATTGGCCACCCATTCAGGGTTGACATCAACTCCTTTTTGCTGAACCTCCCTGGCATCCTCTAAAATTGCATTTGATATTTTTCTTGGCCCTATGGAAAAATAATCAAATCCTCTTAGACTATTAATACCACCTAATGTAAACAAACGATCAAAAGGCATATTCTCTACTCTACCCTTCCAGTCAAAATGACGACTGTATTGTATATTCAACCGAAAAACAAATTCCCAAAAAAGTTTTTGATACCAACGAAAATTACCTGAAAAGGTAAAATAATCAAATTTACCCAAAATACCAGTGTAGGTTATAGCACCTCGAGAGTAAATACCGGCAGTGGGAAACATTCGATCATCTCTGCTATCGTATTCAATGATTCCCTCTATAGGATCCCGAACACCATTAGCTTCTTTAACAGGAAATAAACTACTATCTATTGTATTAAAAAGTTTGATTTTTTCTATACGGTAATACAATAGCAATTTTAAGTAATCCGTGATAGAGCGTCCAAGCGTCAACCCAGTACTAATTTTCTGCTCTGAAAATCCTCGATAGTTAATAGAAGGAAGAGAAAAAGAACATTTTCTTTTAGCCGCCAACAACTCTTCTTGTTTTTGTTTATATATCGGCAGAAGGTCCTTTCCAACCAACCACTCCCAAAAGCGAACCCAGGTATTTTTCTTTGGCGCTGTTTCTATATATTTTTTTTCAATTTGTTCATATTCTTTACATTCACTAATTAACCCATAAGGAGTATCATCCCAGTAATCTACATAAAACTCACCACCTAAGTGCCACTTGGAATCCAAAAAGTAAGGATCAGAAAAGTTCAAACTAATATTTTGTCTCATCTGATTTAAATTAACATCCAAACCAATATTATATCCTCTCCCAAAAAGATTTGTTTTATGCACTTTTCCTCTTAATTCAAAACCCATGTAGCCATTGTAGCCAATACCACCCTCCAAGATGCCTGTAGTTTCTCGCTCTTTAACAGAGATCTCCATATCGACCAAATCGTCCTGCTTGCTTAATGTTTTAGGTAAAATATTCACTTCATCAAAAAAACCCAATCGTTGAATATTCGCAGCGGATTGATTCTTTTTGGTTGTACTATACAAATCCCCTTCAAAAATCCTCATTTCCCTACGAATAACTTTATCTCTTGTGTAATCATTTCCCTCTATATGCACTTGTCGAATACTCACTTCTTTCCCTTTTTGAATTTCAAATAAGACATGAATAATATCGTCTTGACTTTGATCATTAAAAAACCGAGGAATCACATTCACAAAAGCATAACCTTTATCTCCATATTTTGTCTCAATGCTCTTAATATCCCTTTGCATTTTTCCATAAGAAAAAACTTCCTCTTCTTTTGTTTTCATATCTTCTTTCAAATAATTGGTACTAAAAATAAGATCTCCCGAAAAATTCATACTACCCACTTTGTACTGTTTCCCCTCCTTAATTGAAACAGTAATGAAAATCTCTGTTTGATCCGGAGAAATAAAAATCTTTGGTTTGTCTACATAGACCTGCCAATACCCTTTATCCAAATAAATATATTTAACATTATTCATGTCTTTTTCCAGATTATCTGCGCTATAAGCACCTGCACCAGATAAGAAACTTAAGAGATTAGCTTCTCTGGTAGACATAAATTTTTTTAATTCCTTGGATTCAATAGAATCATTGCCTATAAATTGAATTCTCTTTACTCTGACTTTCTTATTTTCTTTAATCTCGACCATCAACTGAACTTTACCTGGCTCAGATGTTTTCTCTAATGAATAGGACAATTCTGCCAAATAATAACCTTTCTTTTTATATTCTTCCTGCACTGCCTGAATGGATTTTTGAATCTTTTTATGATTTAAAAATTCGTACTCAGAAAAATAAAAAAGATCCTTCAGTTCCTTTTTACTTAATTTTTTATTACCTTTATATATAATTTTTTCAACAATAGGTTGCTCCGCCACCTTATAGATCAAAGTGATTGCCCCAGCTTTATTCTTCTGTAATTTTACTTCAACACTTTCAAACCATCCTGTATTGAAAATTTGCTGAACATCTTTTCGAACTTGCTGGACTTTATATTGTCTTTTAACCTTAGAGTATATTTTGGAGCGAATAGCCTCTGTTGAAACAATTTTATTTTCTTTAATTACAATGTTCTGAACCATTGCAGCCTGTGCCAAACTGGACAGCAGAATGAAAAAAACACAAAAAAAGGCACCAAAAAAAAATTTAAATTTCATAACTATTTCTTTATTATTTAACGTAGGAGATATCCCTTAAAATCAACATAATACATTTAAACAGATTATTTCTTTCATAATAATGGTTTATAGCTGTTTTCAAACACCTAAGACAATCATTTATTTGTGTATTTAAATATGAATTATTTACACTATCTAACTGAAAGACTGAGACATTTAAAAAGTATGACACTTTGTGGTAAATATTTCCTACCAGCCATTTCCAGTTAATAATACATAAGTAATGGCTTTAACACTCAAAAACCTGGAAAAACAATTATCTCAAAAACAAGCTCCCCGCTTGTATTTCATTATGGGGCCTGAATTATTTTTCATTAAGAACAGCCTAAACATGATTAAAACCCGATCCTTATCAAAACAATCCTATGATTTTAATTATGAAGTATTTAGAGCTGGAGAGATGTCTATAGAAAAACTTCAGGAAGCTGCTGAAAGTTTGCCGGTATTTTCTGAAAAACGAATCATTATCTGTGAAGAAGCTCATCGATTTAAAGAAACAGATTGGAAATATATAGAGCCTTTACTAAAAGACAAAGCAGATCATTGTATTATTGTGTTTGTTTCCGAAATTCCTGATAAGAGAAAAAAGATTATTAAACTACTGAGCCAACATTGTAAAATTATCTCTGCTCAAAAAGCCAAAGAGAGTGAACTACCCACATGGATACAATGGATGGCCAAACAACAGGGCTTAAATTTTTCAAACTCTGCTGTGCAGATCCTCAAGGAACATGCCGGTCATGATTTAATGTCCTTGGAAAATGAAATAAAAAAAATTAAAAACTTTTCAAATGATAAAACAGAAATTTCAATGGAAGATGTTTTAAAAATTGTCCCCAGAACCCGGCCTGAAAATATCTTTGCTCTTTCCAGGGCTATCGGTAATAAAAATCTCTCTTCCGCTTTGTCATGTTTGGCTCGTTTGTTAGAGGACAATCAAAGCGCGATCGGTGCTTTAGCTTTAATTATACGGCATATACGAATTTTGGCCAGAGTTAAGGAAGGATTGAAGAGGGGCTACACTTTACAAACCATCAGTGCCAAGACTGGTGTGCCTCATTTCTTTATTGCAGACTATAAAAAAGAGGCAAGCAATTGGACAGAAAAAAAAATTATTTCCACACTGGAATCCTTACAAGCAACAGATAAAGCACTGAAGTCTTCGCCCCTATCTTCTCATATATGGCTGGAAAATTTTATTATTAAAACCTGTTCAATTTAAATAAAAATATATATTTCTGGAGCTTATAGCCATCCTCGTGAAAAGTGTATCAACCCTATATAACTTCATTTTATTGATCATATTTCTGATACCGAAAAAAAGTAAATTTATTATGATTTGCACAAAGCAATCTTAAGTTATCGATCTTAAGATTCAAACCTCTCAAATATAGATAAAAATTTAAAGAACTAAACAATTAATATTTATATGCTATGTGTTTCCAATAAAAAAATCTTGACAATATTTTTGACACTTATACTTCGCTGTGGTTGCTTTTTATATACCATCCGAATGTTTTTGAAACTTTAAAGATTAAACAACTAGTGTATGAAGCTATAGAGTGGTTTTAAAGCAAAGCTGTGAGTAAGTTCCAATCTTATAAAAAACTCCTTTTAAAAACCCATGTTATATTGTTTTTGTTTAAAAAAATAATTACCAACAAAGGAGATATTTTTTATGTATACACAACAAGAAAAACAAAATGGAAGAGCTGACTGGACCCCTGCTTTCACTGGGGTGACGGTAAATACAAGGATGACAAAAAATACAGGAATGGCTACAACTGCAAATACAAATTTAAAAAAGCTCAGTAATGATCAACTACTTTCACAGACAAAAAACCTAGTGCAAAAAGAAAGACAAATTAATGTCTTTGTGCTTCAGCATTTGCAGGAAATAGAAAAAAGAAAACTCTATTTAGATAGAGGCTTTCCCAGTCTTTTTGAATATGCCATTAAAGAGCTTGGCTATAGTCACAGTGCAGCTTATAGAAGAATTAAAGCCATGAGATTATGTCGCGATATACCGCAAGCCACATCAAAAATAAAAACAGGTAATTTGAATTTAACAACAGCTTCACAGTTACAAACTTTTTTTGAGAAGAAAAAAAGAAAAGATAAAATACAAATTCTGAAAACAGCCAATATGCTTAAAACAAACAATAAAGAGAGGTGCAATGTACAGTCTACTTACCTGCCGGCAGCTGGGTGCGTTAATGATAATACAGATAAAGATGGAAAAAAAGAGAGCAAACAAGAAGACAAGACACCAGTTGAGTTAGATTCCACTCAAAAATTGAATTTAATAAAAAAAGCAGAAAATCAGTCCAGTCGTGAATTGGAAAAGACCCTTTTTGATATAGACCCTGAAGTGTGTAATGAAAGAGAAAAAGTTAGAAATATCAATAGTGATAAAGTAGAAATAAAAGTCATTTTGGACAAAGATTCACAGCAAAAACTAGAGGATTTAAAAAAACTCTTATCCCACAAAAATCCCAATATGTCTTATGGGGAGCTAATTGCCATACTAGCAGAATTAGGTTTAAACAAATACGATCCTAAAAGAAAAATAAACAAGAAAAATGACCGGCTTCCTGCTTGCTTTAACTGAAAGCTCTTAGAGAGCTTTCAGTTAAAGCAAGTACACCTAAAAGAAAACCAGAAAAAATAACTGATAAAACAACAAAAAAATTCTTAATGCAAAAATCCACCAGATATATTCCTTCAGTAGTGAGACATCATGTATGGATGAGAGATCAGGGACAATGCACTTATGTATGTCCAAAGACAAAAAGAAGGTGCTCATCTAATCATCTGTTGCAGATAGATCATATAAAGCCATTTTCTCTATGTGGTACACATGAAGCTGATAATTTGAGATTACTTTGTGCCAATCATAATCAATTTGTTTTTTCTAGGTATCAGAAATATGGGTAAAGAATATGCATCTCTGTGAAAATGAGATCCAACTTTCTGGATTCCTGCTTTCAAGGGAAAGAAATGCTCAGTAAAGATACATTGATTGTAGAGCTAAACAGGAAAAGTCCCTAAGGACTGTTCCTGTTTAGCCATTGTTTAAGATACTGGATGCCTGCTTTCGCAGGCATGACGAGTATTTATATAATCAGTATCCCGCTATAACGCATTAACTAATACGGATAAGCGGGACTTTTTTCGACTGGCTTTATTTCTATGATGAACGCCTTTTCTAACAGACATTTCCATCTCTTTGTTAAAAACCTTTAAACAATCAATAGCAGCTGTCTTATCTTTTTTCTCCAACAATTCATGTAAAGATTTTTCCAAAGTACGAAGACGACTGCGACGACTCTTCCTAATTAAATTGGTCCGGATCGTCTGACGAATTCTTTTTTTTGCAGATTTGTGATTAGCCAAAAGCAAAGACTCCTTGTAAATAGCGTTAAAAGAAGAGTATGCTACCATAAACTCGTCCGGCTGTGCAAACCCTGAAAACAGTCTTTGAAAGTAGCAGAAAGAACCCGTGAATATGGCTTTTTTTTCAAAATTTTTAAAACGCAATCAACAACCTGACAAGAAAAACAAAAAAGTTGTGCTTTCAGCTCTGCTAATGGCAACCGGTACACTCATCTCACGAATTTTAGGATTAATAAGGGATATGGCGATTGCCGCCTTTTTTACCCGTACAGAAACAGACGCCTTTTTTGTCGCTTTTCGTATCCCTAATTTCTCTCGAAGATTTATAGGGGAAGGCGCTCTCACTATCAGCTTCATTCCCATTTTTATCAGTAATCTAACTGGATCTCAATCATCCAAAACAGAACAAAATACCATTCAGGCAAAAAATTTTATGAATAGCATTTACACTATTCTACTGGCACTCGTATCCATCATCACTGTACTGGGTATCTTATTTACGGAGCCCCTGTTGAATTGGCTTTTCACAGACACTTCTTATGCAGAAGTAGAAGGTAAAATGAACATGACTATCATCATGGCCAAGCTTCTGTTTATTTACCTGTTCTTAGTCACTATGTACGCATATTTAACAGCTATCGCCAATGCTTTAGGCCGATTCTTCATTCCTGCATTAGCTCCCGCATTTCTCAACATTGGAATGATTGCCTTTTCTTTTTTACCTAAGGAAAATATGGAAATTCCTCCCATACTTCTATGTTACGGAGTATTGATAGGAGGTGTACTACAAGTAGCACTGACAGCAGGGCTTTTGTGGAAAATGAAGTTTTTACCTACTCTCTCTTTTTCGTTTCCAACTAAAAACCTAAAGCTCATGGCCAGCAACTTTTTTCCAGGTATCTTAGGAGTAGGTGGTTTTGCCATTATTGGCCTACTCAACCTGTATTTTTCCGGCCTGCTAGAAGAAGGTACGCATACTTTTATTTACTACGGAGATCGCCTGCTGGAATTACCTCGCTCTCTTATCGCTATTAGTATGGGAACAGCTCTATTGCCCAGTCTGTCCTATATGCTGGCCAATGAACAAAAAAAAGCTATGATCAATATGGCCGCTCATCAAAGAGATATTCTCCTTTTTCTCATTTTACCCTGTGCTTTAGGTTTTTACTATCTGGGTCTGCCCATTGTGGAAGTACTGTTTCAAAGAGGACACTTTACATCCTATACATCCTATAAAACCAATGAGGTCTTACAAATTTATTCCGTCCTACTCATTACATCCTCTTTGTCTCGTGTCCTGGCTACCTGCTTTTATGCCATTAAAAATACCTGGTATCCCGCCTTGACCACTCTTCTATATATTTCGTTTCACTGGCTACTAACACCCCACCTGATTCAACATTTTGAACTCAAAGGCTTAGTATGGGCTACTGTTATTTCCAATGCCTTTCTGATGTGTCTTCTTATTGGAGCTTACCCTTTCTTTATAGGAAGCTTATGTGTCTGGAGATCCACAAAGAGACTATTATACTCCATTCCTGCCCTAATAATATTCAGCCTGTACCTACACTTCACTTTTGATTTTTTAACAGAATGGCTCAGCAACCGATTTTTTGAAATAGAAACAGCAAAAGGATGTTCTCTATTCTTTGTTATTATTTCATCTATTGTATTATATTTTGGTATCAGTGCCCTTTTACGGATTCCACAAGCTAAAGAATGTATCCAATTATTTAAACAAAAGTTTAATAAAAGGAACAATACATGAAGATCGAAATTGTTTCCAGATTGCCGGTAAAAACAAGTTTAAAAAAAATAAAATTTACACAAATAAAACAATGGATAAAGTCTGTTTGTAAGGAATTAAAAAAACATCCTCTTACCCAGGATCAACTTACTCAGTTAAAAAAAGATCTGCGCATTGTTTTTGTAGACAAAGAAGAAATGCAAAGATTGAATAAACAGTTCAGAAAAAAAGATAAAGCAACAGATGTTTTAAGTTTTGCACCAACAGAAGATTCCACAATGGGAGAACTTGTTTTATGTTGGGTGGTAATATGTGAAAAAGCTAAAAAAAAAACACCAACAATACCTTTATCTGAATGGCTGCAATGGCTAACCCTTCATGGCCTGTTACACTTGCTGGGTTTTGAACATGAACAAGGAGGTTGGAAAGCCCGCAAAATGTATCAACTGCAGGAACAAATATTTGAAAAAATAAAAAAAAAATGAGATAAGCAACTATGCCTTCCACTTTTCAACCAAAAAAATACCAATTGCCCTTTGATTGGCAATCCAAAATTCAACCCCTATCGAAACTTCCTATTACTGGTGATAATACAATGGAAGTCGACGTATTGTTTGTGGGAGGAGGACCTGCCGGACTCAGTGGTGCCCTTCGACTCAAACAACTTAGCCAAAAAGATTTTCCCGATCTTCAAGTGGCCGTATTGGAAAAAGCCAGCCGCATAGGAGGGCACTCTCTATCTGGTGCTGTAATTAACCCTGTTGCTTTCAAAAAACTCTTTCCTGAATTAAATGAAAACAAACTCCCTTTTCGCCAAAAAGTAAAAAAAGAAAAATTATTTTATTTAACTGCCAACAGGAAATGGCCCTTACCACTACCTCCCACCATGAAAAACAAAAACTTTTATACGGCTTCCTTATGTGAAGTTCTCAGATGGATGGAAGAAAAAGCAGAAGCACTGGATATTAATATTTTTAGTTCCTTTACTGCTGATAAACTTCTAATAGACAATAACCAGGTAAAAGGAATTATTACTGTTCCCTCCGGCCTAAACAGAGATGGAAATAAATCATCTAACTATCAAGAACCTGTTACCATTCGCAGTAAAGTGTTGGTTTTAGCGGAGGGCTCCCGTGGGCACTTATCACAAGCCTGGATGCAATGGAAAAATATTAAATCCAAGTACCCACAAACTTATGTATTGGGAGTAAAAGAAATATGGAAAACACTCCATGCACCACAAAATGAAATTTGGCACAGCATGGGCTGGCCTTTACCGATAGATTGTTTTGGTGGTACCTGGCTCTACCCTATAGGAAAAAACCTGGTATCACTTGGTCTGTGTGCCAGCTTAAGTTCCTCTTTAAAAAATTTAGATGTACATCTAAAACTGCAGCAATTAAAAACACACCCTTTGTTTGCAAATATCTTAAAAGGGGGGAAATGCATAGAATGGGGAGCTAAAACTATTCCAGAAGGAGGTTATCATAGCATACCTGAAAAACTACATGATGATGGCTTGTTAATCGCAGGAGATGCTGCCAACATGGTCAATGTCCCGGCACTGAAAGGTATTCACTATGCCATGACCGCAGGAATATTCTCGGCAGAAACGATTTTTTCAGCTTTAAAATCTAAGGACTTTTCCTCTGCCATTTTAAAACAATACGATCAAAAAGTGAAAAAAAAAGGTTGTATTGCAAAAGAACTTTATCCTGTCCGTAATGTACGACAAGCTTTTGATAAAAATATCTTTTGGGGTTTATTAAAATCAGGACTAATATTTTTAACAAAAGGCTTGTTTCCTGGAGATTCCAGGCATACATTGGAAGATGCTGAAAAAACACGAACAAAAACAGATTCAATAAGTGAACAGTTGAAACAATCTGATTTTTTTCAAAAAAATAATAAACAGGATCAGAAAACCATGAAAACAATAAGTAAATTGGAAGCCGTGTACTTATCAGGCAATAAAACCAGAGATGACATTCCTCCACACTTGACTACCAAAGACAACCTGCCAGAGGAAATACAAAAATTTTATGAAAACCTGTGCCCGGCTGGTGTCTATGAGAGAAAAGATGGTAAACTAATTATCAATGCTCCCAACTGTGTGGACTGTAAGGCCACAGATGTGCTAGGACCACGATGGAATCCAAAAGAAGGCGGTACCGGTCCTAACTACCAACAAATGTAACCCTGGAAAATAATAATGAATAAACATAAAATAGGAATTCTGTTTGCTCTTTGTACGTCTTTATGCTGGGCTGTTTTAGCCATCATTTTGAAGTACGTTTTGGAATTTGTAAATGCAGGCAGTGTGGTATGGATCAGAATGTCTGTTGCCTCCATTGTTTTAATAATCTTTTTCTCTATTAAAAATCCAAAGCAACTGATCATATTTAGAAAACCGCCTTTATTGGCAATAATCTCTGCTCTCTGTTTGGCCATCAACTATTTTGCCTACATGAAAGGCCTGGAGCTCACCAATGTCAGCAATACACAAGTCATGATACAATCTGGTACTATCTTGTTGATTTTAGCTGGTATTTTTTATTTCAAAGAACGCTTGTCTCTACTACAAGGTTTTGGAATATTATGTGCTTTATTTGGGTTTTATTTATTTTACTTGGATCAAATCTCACAACTTACAGAACATTGGAGAACACATTTATATGGCAATCTAGTAATTTTCATCGGTGGCACCTGTTGGGCTTTATTTAGCATCTTTCAAAAAAAACTTTCTCAACAATGGGCACCACAACAACTGAATGTTTTAACTTATACAGTTGCCGCACTGGTTCTTGTAACATTGGCTGATTTTAATATTCTATCCAACCTTAATGCAACACAATGGTTTATCCTGATTGCTCTTGGTGGCAATACTCTTGTTGCTTATGGATGTTTGGCAGAAGCACTCAAAAGAGCTCCTGCATCTTATGTTGGTTTTATGATTACACTAGACCCGCTCATCACCATTGCCATTATTCAAATAATGAGTGTATACGGAATAAATATAATTGATCCTGAACCTTTGAATTGGCATGGATATGCCGGCACTTTACTGGTAGCCTGTGGTATCAGTCTTACTCTACTAATCAAATCTAAAAAGAAATAAGATCTTTTTTAAATGGCATAAGACAACTATGACACTGACTTTTTAGATCAATGCCTATTTTATCTTTGAAACTATTTATAAAATTTTTCATATTTACCAAAAAATAACTTCGATTATTTAAGGCATTTACGTCTGAGGCACTCGTCTACACTATAACGATTTCCTCCTACAACAGTGAAATAGAGAAAAACCACCGCATACAAAAGAGCCAACTCTTTTTTAGCAAAAGGATCAGGAAAATGAAAAATTAAACCAGCCACCGACATAGTGATAAGCAAACTCAGAGAAGCAAAGCGTGTCAGTAACCCCACCAACAACAAAAGAGCACAAAAGAATTCTGCAAAAGTGGCCAAGCCCAGACTCAAAGTGGAACCAAGACCTAAAGGATCAGGAAAAAAATCTACTTTTTCAGAAAACCCGGACAGTTTTTCCCAGCCATGAGTGAATATAAAAACAGATGCAATAACACGTAAAACAAGCTCAGCTAAATCTCTATACTTTTGTTTTACATGACCTAATACACATTTCACATTACACATACTAACCCCCTTGTTTTTTCCTTTAAAGTAAGATAACACCTTTAAAGGTTTATTATCAATAAAATGCTCTTAAAATTTAATTTAAAACCTAATAAGACATATTACATTAAAAATTAAAGGAAAATATCCATTTTAAACAAGCCTAAAGTGTAACAAAACAATCAAATAATTCTCCTTTTCACTAAGAGTGAAAAAATTGCTTAACTTTCCTGCACTCTATTACGATACAGTTAATTATGAAAAATGCAATAATGAAGGTATCCATCTTTTTTATATCCTTCATGTTTTTTTGTTTGTCCTGCTCTGAAGAAAGCAAACATAATTCAAAGAGACAGAGCCAAAGAGAAGCTAATGCGAACAAGCTTGATGACGAACAAACCAATTTGAATATTACCAAATACCAAAAAGTGAATGTTAATTTTCATAATCTGGATGGTTCACTGATTCATGTAACCAAAAGAAATGTCACTAGGGTTATTCAACCTATATGCCGGGGAATGAATGGTTGTCTTCAAGTGTGTGAACATTTACAAGAACCTCATTGTAAACAATCCTCTATCAGACAAGTGGCTAACTTATGGCTAAACGCAATCCATCAATATACAGACTGGACACAAGCCAGGGATAGTTTGGATTTAATTGCAAAAAAATCTGATGTGGCTCAGTTTCTCAAAATGGCTGATGAAAACAACCAAGTAATAAAAGCTTTGTTCAATATGCATAGTTCCGCAGATTGTCCGTTGGTTAATAAACAAAATATATATTTTAGCTACACTCCCCAGGCTTCTTTGTACTTAAACCCTCAAACAATAACAGATGAAGAGGACTCTAATGATGTAGGTGAAATTGAGCCTTTATTAGCTTCCAATATGAAAAAAATTATTGATGGAAATACTGCCCCGTTTGATATTCAAATATTTACCAGTTTCATAAAACAATGCTTTGGTTATAATTCCAAAACATTTATTGAAATTGCGGCTACAATTGAAAACACTTCTGCATTAGATCTTGGTCATCGCTTAATTTCTCAAGCCTGCAATATGAATGATGAATGTATCCGCCTGGCCTACTGTGAAATAGATTCTGATCCTGTTTGGCAAAAAGTAGGGATGGAGATGCAAGATTTAGGTTGCGATTTTAATGATTTTTCCGAGGTTACAGCTCCTGAGTTGA
>OZ245336.1:1210000-1546870 GCA_965226095.1 Bdellovibrionales bacterium
AAAAATACAAAAAAACAGCACATTTTTACCAAGCTGTGGAAGTAACACGTACTCTACACCAAATTGCACAGGTTCAAAGAAGGCAGCTTGTGGAACTACATCCGGATCAAATGTTAAACCATAGTATTGATTCAAATGACAACATCCAATACGCAGATCCTCCAGAATGTGATGAAGGTGTACCTACATGTGAGCCAATATAAAAAATAAGCTTGATATAACTAAAATTTAAAATAAAAAGGAAAAATAATGAGATTTATACCCTTGTTGCTCTTGGTGTTCTTAATAAGCTGTAACCAAGCGGAAAAAAAAATGGAAGAACAAAATCAATTACTCAAACAAATATTAGAGCAAGTACAATCATCACAATTAAAATTACAAAAAAACAGTACCTTTACACCAGAGTGTACCGAGAGTTTACTTTCTACACGTTCCTACTATGGATCTCCAAAATGCCCTGTAGGCACAGAACCTGCTTGCGGAACTATATCTGGATCTGGAGAAATGAATGTATACTGCATTAATTTAAATGATATCATCACAGCTACTGAACCGACTTGTATAGAAGGTCGTAGCTATTGCTTTCAAAAAACTCTTGAATAGAACTATACATGATAAAATACCTAAAAGATTTTTTTAGTTATAAAGGTAAAATAGATCGACGAACATATCTAATTTCACTTCCTATAACATTCATAATGGCATTTCTCATTTTCTTAGTATTTCTTGGAGGAATGTATCTGTTTGGATTTTTTTCTAATTCTATGTATAGTAAAGCCTTCTTTGAAGCTATAATGTTTACTTCTTTAGTGGTAACCTATTTCTTCCCAGCAATAAAAAGACTACATGATATCAATTTTTCAACTTGGTTTTATACACCATTTATTCTCATCGGAATTATATATTGGATGATGTTGGAGGATGTAAATAGTAAGTTAGGTGTAAAATTTAGATTCGAGATACTAAGCGGATTTGAAATGACCTTCGCCATATTAACAACAGGCTTAATAGGAATCAGTTTAATTATAAGTCTTATCCTACTTTTTAAAAAAGGAATTAAAGGACCTAACCCTCATGGACCAGAGCCTTTGGAAGTAAGTAACAATTGACATGAAAAATCAAAAATTTAATATAATAACTTATTAAAATTTTATTGAGAGTGAATCTTTATGTTTAAAAAATTTTTTACTTATAAAGGCAGAATAGGACGCAAAACTTACCTCATAACCACTTTAGCAATTATAGTATCAGGTGTGATTTGCACACTTATAGCAGCAGCAGGAATCTCTATTGGCATTTCTCATAAATTCGAAGCATTACTGATTCTCCCTGGTATTGTATTAATATGGATAGTAGTGTGGATCATCTTTTCATTTCCTGTTGTTAAAAGATTACATGATATAGGTATATCAGGTTGGTTTTTTTTATTGCTATTATTAGACGTGGCATACAGATTGTTTCGTAGAATCTATCTGAACAATGTAAGGTACTTAGAAATAGAAATACCTCTCTTAGTAATTAGTATCTCCATACTTCTTATTCTTTTATTTAAAAAAGGAACCAAAGGGTCTAACTCTTATGGCTCGGATCCTTTGCAAACAGATAGCAATTGACATGAAAAATCAAAAATTTAATATAATAACTTATTAAAATTTTATTGAGAGTGAATCTTTATGTTTAAAAAATTTTTTACTTACAAAGGCAGAATAGGACGTAGAACTTATGTTATTTCTTTAAGCTTGGTTTTGTGTGCAGTATTTTCTTTAGCTTTGATATTATTTTGGATAATGTATACTTCTGGCATTGTGACTCTTGATGATTATAAATCGGCTATTCCTCATAAAATATCATCACGAATCATTTTCTCTTTATTATTTGCTACAATTATATCATTCCCTATTGTCAAACGACTACACGATATAGAAGCATCAGGTTACTTTTTTTTATTCTACCCAGGTCCTCATTTATTGATCTTAGCATGTATAGATTTAAATGGACAATTCAGATTTGAGTTATTAGAGGAGATAACATGGCTAGCAAAAGGAATATCAGTAGTAATGGTATTCTTATGGATACTTTCAATATTTGCTCTTCTTGTAGCTTGCACTCTTCTTGTCTTTATGAAAGGGACAAAAGGATTAAATAATTATGGGCCGGATCCTCTGCAAACAGGTAATCATTGACAGAATTTATTAACTCTTTTATAAAACAACAGCAGATATAGGGTTATAAAACAAGGAAAAAGTTTATGGGAAAATACTATAAATCTATAGGAATATTAGCTGTTTTATTTTTTCTAAGCGCTTGTATAACTCTCACGGAAGAAGAAAAGAAAGTGAGAATCGCAACAAGTCCGGATATTGTGAAAAACTGCCGCTTTATTGATAGTTTTAAAATTATGACAGCTACGATGCTCCCTATGGGTACGCAAGTAGGTGCTACTCCTGCTTATACCCTCCTATTCCCTATCCCTATGAATAAGCTTTCAAAGCTACAAAAATATAAAATAAAACGCACCACACTAAAAATGGGTGGTAATACTGCTTTTTTTGACTCAAACAAAAAATTTAAACTGGTTAAAAAAATTAAAGCATACCTTTGTGCACAGTAATCAACTCAAGCAAGCAGATTAACAAAACATGATTCACTAATATGAAAAAAATACACAATATAGCTCTTAAGACAGTTTTTGTAAGAAAAAACTTAATGAATCCATGTAGATAAAACACATTGTAAGGTTTAACTGGACTTGCAAAGTAAGATCACTACACTACCAGACCATGAAAATATTACTTTTTACTCTCGTTTTTTTAATTCATATACAAGCATCCACTGATGAAATATTGTCTCTCGCCTGGAAAATAAGTGCTGAAAGAGCTAATGGCTTAGGAACAGGTTTCTTTATATCACCGAACACATTTGTTACTAACTTTCATGTGTTAGCCCCTTTACTTCAACAAGCACAATTAAGAGATATACATATTATTCAAAATGGAAATACTCAAGTTATTAGCGTGGCAAAAATTGTAAGTATGTCCGCATTACATGACTTGGCTATTGTACGAACCAGTCAATCAGTTGATTCTTATCTAAGAACAACAAACCAGCCACTGCGTTCTCAGCAACCATTGGTTATTGCCGGTTATCCTAAAGGGCGACTGAGAGTACTTAGGCAAGTTGAACCTATTACTGTCAGCAGCGATCAAAGTATGAGTTTTCCCGTGAACCAACCTTCTTCTTTAAAAGGATCCAGTGGTGCTCCAATTATGAATCTTAGAAGTGAAGTAGTCGGAATTGTATCGGAGATGTACTACAATATAGTAAATTTACCAATCACCATAGAACAATTAAATCATGTAATGAGGGGAAATCAATCTATAAACCGTTGTCACAATTGCAGGCCACAGGATTGGATTAATCAAGCATTACAGCAACTCACTCGTCTTGCGAACAGGGATAAAACTGCTCAATACAAACTAGGACTGTATTACTATGAAGGTGGAGTGGTAAAACAAAGCACATCACAATCTAAAAAATGGTTAAGAAAAGCTTCTAAAAAAGGTCATTTACATGCTCAAACTAAACTAAGTGAAATACTATTTGAAGAACATAAAATGCATAGCACAGAAGGGCTACGTTGGTTGAGACAAGCAGCAGAGGGAGGTGTAGCACTGGCAAATTTTTTACTGAGCCAATTTATACTACAGTTTAGAGAACACTCATTTGCTGGAGAAGATTGGATAAATAGATATAACGAATTGGTTGAAAGAACCAGAACCCAGGGGCTGTATATTTCTTATGATGTACCCTTGATGGACTCTGGTTCAAGTATATGTCAAAAATCTTTTTCATCACCTTGAGGTATTTGGGTTACCGTTTTTATCCTAAGCTCATAAAAAACAAAACAATTATTTTTTGAATACTACTACTACAATAACCAAAAATATATTGCATATTTTAAAACTTGAACACAAAACACAGATTTGATAACATTTTTTAGTACAGTGATTAACTGGCACTCAACAAAAGGAGTCTTTATGTTAAAAAACTTTTTTACTTATAACGGTAGAATTGGACGCAAAACTTATATTATTTCTGCCATTCTAGTGTGGTGTGCAACGCTCCTTTTATTTGCACTGATAAACGGAGGAATATATGTCGCTGGTGGTTCGGTTATTGAAGCACTCCAGTCACCTGTTTATAGTCAAATATATAAAGTTATTGGTGGTATTTTTACTCTTACTCTTGTATCATTCCCAGTCGTCAAAAGATTGCATGATATAAAAGCTTCAGGTTA
Source organism: Bdellovibrionales bacterium (assembly GCA_965226095.1). Lineage (GTDB taxonomy): Bacteria > Bdellovibrionota > Bdellovibrionia > Bdellovibrionales > UBA1609 > JANQSP01. The sequence continues at coordinate 1,214,298 of OZ245336.1, forward strand.
CTTCTTTTTATTCCTTCCAGCGATTGTCTTATTAAATTTGATATTCATGGATGCAAATGGACAGATAAGGTTTGAGTCATTAATGTGGATAAAATATGTCTTAAGCGGCTTATCCTGGCTATCTTTGGCCTTTATTCTTCTTATCTTCAAAAAAGGAACAGAAGGCCCAAATGCTTATGGACCGGATCCTTTGCCGACACAAAAGCCAAATGTTTGAAATTCAGCTGACAATGTTTTATATTTTGATGTGTTGTGGGGCCTGTAGCTCAGTTGGTTAGAGCACGTGCTTGATAAGGACCTGGGTTAGAACGTTGCTGGTTTTACACATTCGCCAGAAGAGAGGAGTTTTGGTACAATAGTTTGTTTGCAAAAAGGGACCTGTGGTATTTGCGATTAACATGAGCAAATAATACAGAGCTGTCCCTGTTTGTTATTTACTTGTTAGGGCCTGTAGCTCAGTTGGTTAGAGCACGTGCTTGATAAGGACCTGGGTTAGAACGTTGCTGGTTTTACACATTCGCCAGAAGAGAGGAGTTTTGGTACAATAGTTTGTTTGCAAAAAGGGACCTGTGGTATTTGCGATTAACATGAGCAAATAATACAGAGCTGTCCCTGTTTGTTATTTACTTGTTAGGGCCTGTAGCTCAGTTGGTTAGAGCACGTGCTTGATAAGCGCGGGGTCAGAAGTTCGAGTCTTCTCAGGCCCACCATTTTACTTCACAATCCACTTAGCTCCACGTCCTATTCCCAGAGCATGAATTTTTCCTTCATCTCTTAGCTGTCGTAAAATATGACGAATCATATCCCGACTGATGCCAGGACAATCTTTTTCAATATCTGAAATAGAAAAACGGCCTATTTTATTTCTGATAGAAAGTTTAATTAGTTCTGATTTAGAACCTTTTCCTCCAGCAGTTTCCTTAATAAGAACCACTTTTTCTTCAAACTCCTTATAAGCTCGCAGTAAAACCATCCAAAAATACTCCATCCAAGGGAATGGATCATGTTGAGCTTCATGCCAACCCTGAGAGCTTGTATGAAGAGTTCTATAATACCCTTCTTTAGTTTCTTCAAAGATTCTCTCCAAACTTATATATTTTCCCACTTCGTAACCATGACGATTTAACATGAGAAGAGTTAACAACCTTGAAATACGACCATTCCCATCTTTAAAAGGATGAATACAGAGAAAATCTAAAGTCAAAAGAGGAAAGAGAATAAGAGGATCTGTATTAAAGTTATTTAAAAAATCCATATAGTTTTGAAAAAGGCTATCCATAGCTGAAGGTGTTTGAACAGCAGAGACAGGGGTGAAGCGTTCACGAATGACATTGCCATTTGAATCTCTTTCAATGATCTTATTGTCAGTCAATTTAAACTTCCCACCGTCTTCAGATAAATGTTGATAAATCATTGTATGCAGTTGTTTAACAACATTAACTGATAACTCCATATATTCATAAGATTCATGAATCAAATTAAGAGCATCTCTATAGCCTGCGATTTCTTTTTCAGGTCGATTTTTTGGATCTGTAGATTTGTTTACAAGTCCTTTAATCCTTTGATAAGGTGCTATGATCTGTTCAAGGCGATTAGAAGATTCAACAGACTCAATAATGGCGTGCTGTTTGAGGATCTTCAATACCTCTGTGGATTTCCTGCTAAAGAGATTTTGCTTTCCTCTGCACTCTCCAAGCTTCCTCAGATCAACTAGATGAGAGCCTGTAAAATTAAGAGAATCAATGAATTTTGGGTTTAATGATGACATTATAGTGGTAGTATAACTCTTAAATAGGGTAATGTCAGTATATATATTACCCTATTTATAGCAATTTTATCCCCTTTTTATAGTTCCTCTACCCATCAAAAATTGGAAAAAACACTCTAAAAACATGATTAGGAGAGGAGATAAACAAACTAATAGAAGAGCTGAGAAATATCCATTTGAAAAAGAGTATCTAAATTAATTATTTAAGGCACCAAAATATCAGGTGGAATTGTTTTTTCTAAATCTATTAGATGTTAGTAGCTACCTCGCCTGATAGGCTTCCGCTAGAATGGCACGAGAAAACCACTCAAGAGCTTTCTCATGGTTTTTAGGAACACCTATTCCATATGAATATATTTCCCCTAACTCATACATTGCTTCATAATTTTCTTTTTGAGCAGCTAGTAAAAACCATTTTATAGCTTCTTTGTAATTTTGAGTAACACCATTTCCATGTAAATATATTTCCCCTAACTCATACATTGCTTCATAATTTTCTTTTTGAGCAGCTAGTAAAAACCATTTTATAGCTTCTTTGTAACTTTGAGTAACACCATTTCCATGTAAATATATTTTCCCTAACTTATACATTGCTTGTGGAGGAATAAATTTTATCGGTTTGTTCAAAAGTACTCTATATAAAAAATCTTTCCAACCTTTCCAACCTTTATCTGAATACACTCTGTCTGGAGAATAAGGCACATCTGAACGTAAATTTCCAGTTCTATGCATTTCTCTATATTGTTTTTGAGATCTTATACTCTGTTGCTGAACATACTCCTGCAATTCTACAAAACCAATATATACCAAAGGATCAGAGTTTCCCTGCACTGACATTAAATTCAAAACGGTAGTCTCCCTTTGTATTGGTGGCGCTCTATCTAACACAGAGGATGTTTTTTCTTCGCTAATATCCTTCTGAACAGAGGAATGATCAGTTTCTGTTTCTTTTTCATAATTTTGTACTATATCTTCGTACATCTTCCAATTTAAAAGATCCATTTCTCTCTGAGATAACACACTCCCTACAGCTCTGTATGCATCTAGCCGATTACCATTATGAAACTTTTGTGCATACAATAAATGACCCTGTTGATCTATATACCTTCTGTTCATATGTTCATTATCATCCACTAACCTGGACCTTATATATGCTCGTGTCGTACCATTATACTTCATCCAACCCAAAAGACCCATTTCTTGTTTAAGTAAAATACTTTCTACCTCATCATATGCTTTTCCCATATCACGATCATATAAGGTATCTGCATACCGTAAATACCCCCCTTGACCTTTATAGTATTTTTTTACATCCCCAAACATATTTAACACTCCGGCTTTTTCCTCCACTTCTTTTGATTTCTCTTCAATAACCCCGCTAACTTCAATAAAACCATTTTTTTCAATGCGATAAACTACGTCTGAAGTATCTATTACAGCTAAATCTTTTGTAAATGCACTCTCTCTATCTTTAAGCACTACTCTTCTATAATAATAAGAAGAAAAGGGATTCCTTCTATATTCTACCCTGTTGTTCTTGAGGCCTAAAAAGTCCTCCCATCCTTTCCATTCACCGGTGGATTCATAAAAAACTTTAGGCCTTGAAGGAAAGTTTTCCGGAAAAATTTCCCTTTCTTGTACCATCAATTCAAGAAAATCCGTTGTTTTACTAAGCTCTAAAGATCGTGAAAAATCTCTCGCACCTACATAAGACATCTGATCTCCTTTACCAGCTGAATTGACAAATACATCTGAGCATGGAGATGCAAAACAAATAAAATGTTGTATTAAAAGAATAAATAAAATTAAATATTTCATGTTTCTTTTTATATATTGAAACTAAAACATTCACCACTTTTTTCTTCAATTTTGTAAAATTTACAATATCTGCTTTGTAAAACTTACAATATCTTAATAAGATGAATTAGTTGCCACAGATTGTTGAAAATAATACTTTAAAAAATAAATTATAGTGAATCATAGCAAAATCCATCATGAAAAATACTCTTTCTTTTATCCAATTCTATGAGTATAATATTATTTTATAAAATCCTTAGGAGGTAAATAATGAGGCATGCTAATTGGCAATGTATTAAATGCAATAATCATGAATTTACAACTGATAAAGTATCTACCACTGGTACAGGTTTTTCCAGATACCTTAATATTCAAAATAAAAAATTTTCTACAGTCACCTGTTCAAAATGTAAATTTACAGAAATGTATAAAGCACCTACTTCTGCATTATCCAATATTTTTGACTTTTTTACCGGATAAGCTTTTCATAAGTTGTATCTCTATCTTAAAAAGGAATTTTAAAATAAACTTGAGGAAAAGATGATTGGAACCATGTTTTAGATTTTGGTAAACGATACACTTGAGTAGTTTCAAAATCATCTTCTGACATAGATTCTCTACTTGCCTGAACTTCCCAGAACTTTACAGGAGTTCTAAAACCATAAGAAGCCCCCAAAATAACCCACAAACTACTCCGTACCTGATATAGATATTCCAAACCGAAAGTCCATTCCAACCATTGTGTATATGTACTCTTCAGTTTCTTCTGCCCTCTGTTACCGTACAACTGTAACAAATCTGATGCGATATCCTGATACATATCTGAAGCTGTTGAAACACCTTCCTGATCTAAAAGCGGTATACTTTTATAAGATGATAAATTCTCCAGAATGACCCAACGACTACGAACAGATGGAATGAGTAATCCAACAGGCAAAGTAAACACATGTTTAAATCCCATTGAAAGAGTACCTACACTTTGAGCCAAGTAATAAGATTGTAATAAAGCTCCAAAAATATCACCAGTAACAAATGAACCAGCTTCTGTATCATCACCAGATAAAATCTGATAATTATTTTTATCTGTATTTGAGTGATCATCAAAACCCTGAGGCAATGCCTTCCTATATAGAGCCACTTCCACAGGATTTATATCTTGATTCAAAGATCTGGCATAAGAAGCCTCAGGGAGCCAGTAAAAATTCTTACCAATCTGCCACGTAGAATCCCATACTACACCGAACTTCCATCCATTCCAACTCTGTTCCTTTATATCATGATCATGATCATGATCTGTAAATTTATGATCAACAAAAAACTGCCAGAAGGAAACTTTATTAGATAAATAATTAAAACGAAATTTTTGAGAGTAGCCAATATTAAAATACCCTCTTGAATGATAAGCATTAGAGACAAGCATCTCTTCTTCTTTTTCACCACTATTATCTACCGATGCCATTATTATCGCTGATTCCCTTTCAAAACTATGTGACGAAGACAGAGAAGAAAACCAACGACCTTTTCGAAATAAAGGATATCGAAAATTAACAGTAAGCTCCTGATCCAAAATCTCACCATTTTCAATAAGAAATCCATATCCTAAACCCCATGTTAAACGATATTTTCTATTTAAATAATTAATAAAAAAAAGTTGAGAGTTTGAATAAGTAAAATTTAAATTACTGTCGAAATGAGTAAAAGCACTAATACCAATAAATTGAAGCACGTTGTGCATTAAATAATCTGATAAACTAACACCCATCAATAATGCACTGGATATTCCAATATACATAGCGGCAAAGTTACTCCCATTGAATCTTATGTTTTTCAATGAAGAATACGATTTATAATCTACACTGGCAGATTTTGATTTTTTTAAACCTTCACTCGCTTCTAAAGCGCTTTTATTTGAATGATCAACAGCAGACACTTTACTTTGCTTTTGAAAAGCAACTTCTCTAACCACCTTTTTATTAATAAAATTATTGTTATCATTATTCTTAGATAATAAAGGTTTATGTTTTTTAAAATGATACTTATATAATACAGGTTGCTCTTTGCTTTTGATCAAAGGTATAATTTTATACTCATATTTATAAGGCGTTATCTCACAAGCTAAAAACTCTTTATTATTTATTTTGATTGCCTGAATGACTGTATCAGACGTAGACACTCTGTAAATAACACCAGCTTTATATTCATATATGGAAGAGCCATAAGGACTGGCACCAATAAAATAAACAGATCCCCTTTCATCTATTTGCAATAAACTTCCATAATAACCGGAATAAGAAAAAAGTGGTTTTTTATTCCTATATAAAACTCTTCTACTGCCTTTTTGTTTAAAATAATAAATATTTTTATATTTATCAAATAAGGCATTCGAGTACACATCAGAATAAAACTTATCATTAAGGTAAAGTTTAAACCCTGTTAAATTATTTTTTGTATCAATATAAAGCACTTTATCGCCCCTTAAGTCTGTAACATATTTTGATTCAAACGATTCATCACTTTTTAATCCTTTGGAAAACAATGAATAATGGATGGTATTTGGGGCTACTACTTCAGAAGAACGGGAATAATATTTATTATCTATTTTAAACACCTTACCAATAGGTAAATCTATTTTTTTATTAACCCATTCCCTGTTCTTCTTATTAAAACGTTTTAATACAGGTATGGATTTCATATCCTTGGATGTTAAAAAAAGAATCTCCTCCTTATCCTGATTAAAAGCAGAACAAGTAGCACTTTCAAATAAAACAGGAGTGGTGGAAGGCTTTTGTTTAACAGCTGAACTTAAATAATGATTAAAATAAGATTGTAGTATATCATCAATAAATAAGTGTATATATTTAAAAGAAAATAACTCCCCAAATTTCGAAGATAATTTATCCTCTACGGGCAATTTTCTAATTTTTTTAACTTCAACTTTTTTAGGTTTTTTCTTATCTACTTTGAAGAATGAATGAATAGTTTCATGAGAATATTTTTCAGCCAACATAGCCATTAAATACCCACCATGAAGATATATTTCTTTTCCAAAGTGAGGGTTGCCCCATTGTTGAGTGAGAATTTTTCGTTTTTTAAACCAATCGATTTGATGCTGGTAGTGCTTAATTTGAGAGTATACAAAAGCTCTTGCTGCACCACTATAAAGGCGCCCTCCATCATGGCTTAAAGACTCTTTTAAGATAGAATCCCCTTCCAAAACAAAACGAGGCAGAAACATATTTGGATAAGGAGTAAAGGGGAGCAAAATAACAGCAAATAAAAAGCTGGGTAGTCTAAAAATTTTTTTCCAAAATGACGGAAATCGAGAATGGCTAAGTTGAAAAACATGATTTAACTCATGTTCAAGCAAACCATCAAACCAGGAAGATTCAGATAAAGTATCAAAAGCAAGTACCCCTGTTGGATACATACCTATTGTATAAAAAGGAACAACTGTGGCAAAGCCATTGGAAATTTGAGACTTCGAAGAAAATAAAATAATATTAACAGGTTCATCTAAAGTTCTGTTTTTAAATTTGGACATGGAGTCAAATTGAATTTTAATTTTTTTATTAATTTCATCGATGGAATCCAAGTACTGTTCATCAAAAATAATTCGATATTGTTCTTCTTCAAAAATTAAATATTTATTGTCACCACTCGGAACAAAGGCCAAAGAATAATGAGAAATAAACAACAAGATAAACAAATAAACAAATTTAAACATAAATTAACCTTTAATAAGGAATTATTGAATAACTTTTATAAAATAATAAAATATCCTTTAATATAAATCAATTTATTTTTTTAATAACACTTTTAAATAATAACATTACACTTGTTTTATATGAATAGTAAGCTATTAAAACCCTCTCTTAGTATCAATTAGCTGCTACTATAAAAAGCATTGCATAATGTAAAATTTACATACTTGAAAATGAATTATAATCTGTTTCAAATAGACACTTCAAAAAGATGTAAAATTTACATAACTCGAAAACAGATTATAATCTATTTCAAAAAGATACTTTAAATAATAAAACTTTCATATAAGATAAAAATACATTATATAACTCCGTAATACTAAGGAGAAAAATTATTAAAAAGCTACTTACAAATATATTATTTACTATTATTTTTTTATTTCACTATTCTTCTATAAGTGCAACATCTTCTATTGGTACAGCATGTAGAGGAGCATTTAAAAATGCAATAAGTAATTTATCCCTAAAAACAAAATTTCTAACAAAAGATTCTAAATTTATTGAATGGATCAGTAGTTCATCAAGTGGTTCCGTTGTATTCTCTTTAGGCAAAGTCATTAAAATAAAAGGTAATACCATTATAGTAGAGTCTATTAACCATCTTGGTCAATCTGAAATTATTAAAATATCTGGTGATACTCTTAATAAGGTCCAGCACAGTCCTCTTTCCAAAAGAAGATTTGAACTTATAGAAAATAACATTTTAAAAAATGTAGATTATCTGAATATTTCTACAACAAATAAAGAAGAGCACTTAAGAACACAAGGATTTGAGAAAAAAGACATCGAGGGAATGAATATAGTTAACTATCTTAAACAATTAGGAAGTACCTTAATAAGATTAAGAATTAATCCCTTTCTAACTCATGTTGAAGATTTTGCCATTCAATTAAAATCTCATGTTCAACATATCCGCAGAGGAATTGAACTTCAAAATGAACACACCCAACACAAACTCGCTATACTAAGTATTCTTGAAAAAGAAATAGAATCACGAAAAAGATCTATAAGCTATAATTGGTGGCTCAGCATCAATGAACGGTTGTCCTTAGTAACTGATCCTTTAAGTAATGAAATGGTCCTAAATTCATTCAAAGAAAATAATTATCAACTTTCATCACATGCTCAACACGTCTTACAGCTCTTTCCCGATGTGATTGCTCTTCCTACGATACATCCACAAGGTACTTTTTCTCTAAATCGATTTGCTTTTCAAGGAATCGCTCCTGTTACATTAACCAATAACACAACAATTGCTGATGGCAGGGAATATTCATCATATAAATTTTGGAGGCATGAACTTATACACATAAGTACAGGCTATGGAAGAAAATCAAAACAAAAAGAAGTATCTGTATTTCATGATTTTTTTATAGATACTGTAGAAGAATTAGAATTGAAAACTAGGACGAAAGTGGAAACAGCTTATTTCCTTCTAACACATGAAAACTCAAACAATGAAAACACTCAATTGTCTGATTTCACTAACCTTGCAACAGTTAAAAGTCGCATAACAAGAGATGGAGAATTTATGTGGCGTCTTTCTAACTCTAGGGATCTAGGAAGTCTACTACCTGCATCTAATCAAAATAATATTTCATTCCAACAATATAAGTCACGATTCATTCAGGCGCAAAAAGAGGCGGAAAACATGGCAAATCTATTTAGCGAAACTGTTGCTGAAGCCATGAAAAAATATAATGAAACAGTTAATTAAAATAAAGAAGACTTAATGAAAAGAAATTTTTTATAAAATATTATAGTACAGTTTTTTATAGAGGAAAAATTAAACTAAAAGTCACCAACTTAAAACAATAGGTATATTATTTTTAATACATATTTTTTTTACTTTTTCTTTACTTTTAATATCTTTGCAAAAAACCAACACACAACCGCCTCCACCAGCTCCACATAATTTAACGGCAGACGCTCCACTTCTTAATATTAAATCCATCATTTTAGATACTTTCCTGTTAGACCATCCAGGGAAGTACTTTTTCTTTAAATTATACTCCACTTGTAAATACTTACTCCAATCCATCACTATATCTGATTCACAAGAATAAGCCATCTTCAAAGCATTCTCTTTTAATTGATGTAAAACTTTTAACAGCAACTTATCCTTCTCAATCACTTTCTTTAAAATTTTCCAATTACTTTGCCCGGAATGATGTTTAATTTTTGTATCCACTAACAACACATGATTTTTAAAAAATGTTTTTGGTATTTTTTTAGACTTCCACTGAGGACCAAAAGGTGTGAAATGAATAATATACAACACCTCTGTTTCTTTCCTTAGCGCCGGTATATAGTCCTGAACACCGGCTGGAAAATGTAAAAGTTTTGTCTCCATATCACGACAAAGCTGTATTAACTGTTGGTCACTTAATTTTCTTTTCAATAAAGATAAAAAAACTTTATTTAAACTAACACAGAGACTGGAACTACCACCCAAACCTGCTCCCACAGGTGATTCCGATTCAATATCTAAAGAATTATTTATTAATAATCCGGATAAAACACTCTCACCCACCTGTTTCAACCAATATTGCAATACTATCTGTAATAATATTATCTCCTTATCTGATACCTTTAAGCAATTTTTTATAGAGGAAAAACTTTTCTCATAACTACCAGATGGTGAATGTATGTTTATTAAAAACCTGTTTTTCTTTGAAGAAGAATATTCACTCTTATGAATTCTCTCTGATTTAAAAGTAACTGAGGAAAAAACAGGTAGTGAACAATTGACCACACAACAATTATCGATCAGAGAATGTACAGGGGGAATATCTAAAAAACCTCCAGCTAAATCAATCCTTGTTGGACTTTTGATCTTTATTTCTTTCATTTTCACTATTCACATTCATTTCATTTTTTTGTAATAAATTTTTAGAAAAAATATTTTCAAAATCTGCAAAAGAGACCATCATAACTTCTGTCCCACTACTACTACTAACAGTGACGTTTTTCATATTTTTATCATTAGAAAAAGATTCGCTGAACTGTAGCTGTAAAATTGGATTATTTTCCTTATCCAATAAAATAAACTTAGCTACAGAAGAAAATTTCTTTTTTGAGCTAAAGTATTTCTTAGCAGAAAGAGCTAACACACGATTTAAAATATTTTCTAATTCTTCTGTATTCAACACCATCTCATCTTTTCCACCTAAAACTATCATCCAGTTCTTTTCTTTGTGTTTTTGCAATTTTAGGTTTATGCCATTTCCTTCTATTTCAATAAATTGCACCTGATCTTTGGCAAACTGAAATGGTTTCTTATGATCTCTAAAAGCCATTTTTTCTTGAAAAACCTGTTTTACCTGAGATTCTGATAAGGAAAATATAAAATTCCGGTTTGATACTTTTGCAGAATGTTTATCTTTTATCTTTGGACCAATTTTTACAGACCATTTTTTATTTTCTCCATACTCTAATCCTAATTCAATATAAGGCTTATTTAATTTATATTTTTTAACAGCATTCACTGTATAAGATTGAACTTCTTTATCAAACAATACATTAACCAAAGAAGTCCAATAAGATTCTATAGCAGAATTTAATAGCGGATAAGATAACCCTCCTTCATTAACCCATAACCATTCATAATTTTTCCATTTTAATTGAATATTTGTATTACCTGATCGATAGTGTAAAGAAACAGGATGTTGCTTATTATTGATTAAATAATAACTCCTAAAATAGGAAAAATCCTTATCAAGGATTTGTGACCATCTTGTATCTCCCAACAATAACTTCTCATCTTTTTTAATAAAAAAACTCCCGTCAAAACCACTATAATTACTGATATTGAGTTGAAAGTTTTTATCTGCATCAGTTTTTAATTCAATATTTCTTGTATTCTCATCCAAACCATACTCTGACCAATCCACATCTTTTTCTTTTTTTATTTCTACTTTTTGAGAAAGTAGCTGATCCAACCAATCTGCTACACTATTATCACTCGCTTTATCTTCGATAGGTTTGATCAAATACCAGGATTTATCTTTACGATCTAAAACAATTGTTTCTTTTATTTTTTGAATTTGTATTTTTTGAATTTGAGAGCCAATTAAACCAGGAAATATTTTTTTCTGCTCGTCTTTTTTATCTTCTTTCTGCTGAAATGTTTTATATTCATAAAAAGCATACCCACTTATCATTAACACTATAATAAGATAGATCAAACGGCCCAGTGACCGCTTTGTCATGCTCCTCTCCTTCGAAACCAGATCACAAAACCAAGCACAAAGAAAATAAGAGGAAGCAGAATAGAAACTAATATAACACTCATCTGATCAGAACTTTTCAAAACTATTTGAGTGGCTTTTAACCTTTTAGGACGAATACTTACTAAATCTGCCTCATCCACCAAATAAGATATGGTATTCATTAACATATCACGATTGATGGCACGAGCGTTGTTAAACCATTGATTGGATAAAAAATCACTGTCTCCATAGACAGCCAATATCATTGATTTTGTATCTTGTTTATCTTCTGTACCAGAAACTTTCTGTTTACTCTTATTTGCTACCCCTTGTTTCAATAACACTCCTATTGCATGTGGCCCCTTTTTTCCTTTACTTAAGTCTTCTTTATTCAAACCTGGTACAGAAATAGTTTGTATATTAGTTTTAACCAACTCTGTAAAATTTGAATAATTGCCAGTGATCTTCAGATCACTGGCACTATGAAATACGGCCATCATTCCACGAGAAAATGATTTAGTGATAGAGTGTTCTTTATCAAAGTGCATGCCCAGCACATTCAAAGGGCCCATTCCCATTACAGCAGATAAACTCAAATTAGTCGTCATCACATAATGTTTTTTATATTGGATACCATACTGCTCTAGAAAATCTTTAAAATTATGATTTTTATCCGGATCCAATGCTAATAACAACCTTCCACCCCTATTCAAATACTCTGTAAGCCATTGAAATTCTTTTTCTAAAAAGGGACGATCCGGACCGATAATAACCAAGGCAGATACGTCGGAAGGAAGAGAACCATCTGCCACAAAACTCCATTCCTTCACATTAAAGGCAGATTCAGAAAGAGCTGAATAAAAACTTTGCACACCTTCCGCCCCTTTATCAGCAACTTCTTTTTCCCCGTGTCCGGATAAAAAATACACTGTCTTTTTATCTCTTCTGGTCACATTGATCATAGCAGAAGTGATCTTTTCTTCATCATAAGGAGATGCAACAGAAACTCTTTTGCCTTTATATTCTACAAAAACAAACAAAAAACTCTTGGTTTTATCCGGCTGTTCATTTAAGTATTCTTGAGCTAGTTTATTTTCCAGGTAAGCATCATAGTATCGAATCTTTAATCGAGAACTGTTCTTTTTATATAATACCAAATTTCGTTTAATCTGTTCCTTGGCCTTAACACCCTCTCCACCTTTATAAAAAACCTTTAAACTCATATCTTCTTCCAGGTTATCCAGCAATTGTAAGGTTTGTGGCGCTAGAGAGTTAACTTTCTCTTCTGTGATATCAATAGATTTGTCAAAACGAAGACTTAAGTAGGCAACAGAACAACATAGTAATAATGTAATAAGAATGGACATTCCTATAGACATTCCATTCTTTGTGGTCTTCATCATCAAAAAGCTTAAGTATAAACGAAAATCAACAACCAAGGCCGCAGTCAAGCCTGCAAAAAACAAAAATAAAAAGATATATAAAAAATTATACCATCCACCTAATATCCAAAAAGCCAGAGTGGTAATAATAAGACTAAAGCCACTTAAAGATAGTAAAAGACGTCCCCATAAACTCATTGCACCCTCCACCGGCTGGACTCAATAACTCTTTGTGTGAGAAAAACAAAAAAACCGGTAACAATAATAAAAAATAAAATACTACTACTCATTATATTGCCACGAAAAAAGTGACCTAAATGTGTAGAGACAGACAAATACTCCATTACTGATGTATATATAGGTTTATTGGAGAATTGCGATCCCATACCCACAAAATGCAAAGACACAGTAAAAGCCACTCCTAAAAATACACTCAACATAATGGATGAACTTAAAGAAGAACTAAATAACCCGATAGCCGTATACACAGCCATTAACAAAGCAATTGATAAGTACGCACTCAGCAAAAGATTAACATTAAAATCCACAAACCCTATTGTCATCATAGGATGAATAAGAGAGCATCCAAGTAATATTAATACCACTGCATAAGCTGCAAAAAATTTCGCTAAAACAATTTTTGTAGAAGTAATGGGAGCAGTTAAAAGCAAATCAAATGTTCTGAGTTTTTTTTCCTCGGCAATGAGTCGCATCGTAAACACCGGCACAATAAACAATAAAAGAATATGAGTATAACTAATATAGCTATTAAATACATGCTCATAAATATTCAACCCTCCTCCTCCACCAGAAAAAGAAGGTACACCTGCTACACGAGCAAATCGAAATAACATCCTTGGAAAAATAAAGCCCCATAGTGCAAAACAGAAGCCTCCCATAAGAAAAAACACTGGATTAATAAATGTCTGCCTGAAATCTTTCTTAAATTGATTGAGAAATTGATTCATTATTTATTTTCCTCTTTACCGGTCAATTGCAAAAATACATCCTCCAAGCTAAAGGATTCACTGAGCTCCACCAATCCAGCACCACTGGCAATAACTTCTTTTGCCACATTTTCATTAAAATCACTGCCTGCCGGTGTATCAGCAACAACAGTGAACTGAGTTCCATGAAAAGCGCTCAGCTCTTTTACACCATTCATCTTTTTTAAGGCTTCCATTAAAGCCTCAGTTTTATTTCTTACTCGAATAGTTAGTTTCCTACTTCCTCTTAGTTGTGTTTCCTTTAAAGAATCCAAAGATTCCTGAGCAACCATTCGCCCATCCTTAATAATAATAATACGATCACAACTCACCTGTGCTTCTGATAGAATATGGGTAGATAAAATAATAGTGTGTTTCCCTTTTAGCTGAGCAATTAATTTTCTTATCTCAATAACCTGACTGGGATCCAAACCCACTGTGGGTTCATCTAGAATTAATATCTCTGGATTGGAAACCAAGGCCTGTGCTAAACCGGTTCTTTGTTTGTAACCTTTTGAGATATTATGAATGAGACGATTTTTTACTTCCTGAAGACCTGTTTTTTCCACAACAGCGTCCACCAAAGAATTAATTTGATCCTTTGGACAATCTTTTAATCTAGCCACATAAGCCAAATAATCTTTCACATACATATCTGCATAGAGAGGAAGCACTTCCGGCAAATAGCCAATTTTCTTTTTAATACCAATAGGATCATCAATAATATCTACACCTTCAATTGTTACATTTCCGGCAGTAGGCACCATATAACCGGTAATAATTTTCATTGTCGTGGTTTTACCCGCACCATTAGGCCCTAAAAAACCAATGACTTCCCCTTTTTGCACAGAGAAACTTAAATCTTCAACAGCAAAGCGAGAACCATACTTTTTAGTAATTTTATTAACTTCAATCATAAAATTTTAAAATCTCCTGTATAAATGGGACCTTATTAAAAACTGTTCACTGTAAAACTGTCAAGAGGAATTTTATTAGCAACCATTTTTATAATTATTAAAGGATTATGTTTTTCTTTTGAAGACCACCGTCATTTTATCATTTGTACAACTCTCAAACCCGGAAAAATTTAAATGTAAGTCATCTTCACTTACTTTTTTTATAATGACAGAAGTGTCTTCCTTAAAAAAATCTTTATTTGAAAGGGTCTGAATTTCTAGCTCTTGACCTGCCAACCCGCATTTGCCTGATATTTCTGTTTGATAAAAATACTCTCCCTTTTTTTCTTTTATTTCTTTTTTTGAAAAAACAAGGCTCAATCCAGTTAAAAAATTATATGAATAAGTCCCCATATAATCAACTCTACACCCTGTTGCACGAACTTGATCTACCTCACCACTCTCTTTCAATTTATCAACGCTGAACTCTTGATTAAAAGCAGACAGCTTGAAATTACCGTCTGATAAAAAAGATAATTCGTATTGTTTATCACCTTCCAAGGGCTGTTCGAGAATATTTTTTTCCGTTCTTAGACACTCCTTCTGTTCAGCAGTCCATTCACCTATAAGAGCATCAGGAGGTGTACATGCAGTACAACACAAGAAAATAACAATTAAAAATATGTATTTCATAGCCTCTCTTCTCTATCACCTATGGAATGGTAATTCTTCTTCCAACCGCCAATATAGATTTAAAATTAAGAGTATTCTTTTTCATTAACGAAAGCAAAGACACTTTATATTGTTTGGCAATACCAATAAGTGTTTCTCCCTTCCTAACAACATGAACTTTTCTATTGGCGTTTTCAGGAGTTGAGTTCATCAACTTCAAAATCTGTCCAGGATGCAGAACGGAAGTGTTTAATTGATTAATTCGTTTTAAACTATTCACTTTTACTCTGTATTTGCTCGCAATGAATGTCAAGTTTTCTCCAGGCTTCACAACATGAGTAGAGGCCAGCGTGCGATCTCCTTTTTGTTTGACTTTCACTTGGTAATTATATCTTGGAATTTTAATTTTTCGACCCGCTCGCAGAATACTCCTATGATTCATGCGATTCATTCTCCTAATAGTGGAAACCCTCGTACGATTACGCCGAGCCAGTTGATACAAAGTATCTCCTCGGCGTACACGATACCAATAATAATCCGTATAGAGTAATTTTGGCTTTTCCATACGGCATTTCTCTAGAATAGTTGGTACAATTTCTTTTTTCCCAGATGGAACACGTAAAACCGTTTCCAGATCACTCTCAACATGAACATACTCACCTCGATAACGAGGATTAAGTCTTTGTAGTTCCTCATAGTTAATATCTAAATTTTGAGAAAGTTTTTTTAAACTGACTGAAAAATCCAGCTTTACAGTGTCGTACTCCAGAGGAGCTTCATAAGCAATATCCTTAAACCCATACTTTTTAGGATTTTGACTAATCCGAAAAGCCGCAATAAATTTTGGCACATAACTTGCCGTCTCTCGTGGAAAAGATTTCTTGGTAGATAAAAACCAAAAATCTCTTGTATAATGCCTCATTACAAAACGATTGATACGATATTCTCCGGCATTATAAGAAGCCATAGCTAAATGCCATGAACCAAAAATACCATAGAGATCCTTAAAATATTCAGCCGCCGCCCGTGTAGACAGAACAGGATCACGACGTTCATCTATATAATGATTCACTTTTAAACCATATCTCTTTGCCGTTCCCTCAATAAATTGCCAATAACCTACAGCATTAGCAAAACTTCTGGCTTGTGGACTAAAACCGGATTCAATCATGGCTACATACACTAATTCCTCCGGTAATTTATATTCTCGTAACACCTCTTTCATCATGGAAATATAACGATTGGAACGACTGAGATAAATTTCCATACGCTCCCGTCCGGCAGTTTGAAAATATGAAATCCACTGATTCACTTTATCATTATCATCCATGGACACTTTACCATAGGAACTAACATACGGTTTGCTTAAATCTTCTCTAACCTGTTTTGAGGATTTCTCTTGCTTGGATATAGTGTGAACGGATTGCTTTTGCGCCTGTAAAAACTCCTGCTCTGCTAGTAACTTCTGCCTGTGCATACCTTGGAAGTTTTGACATGAAATTAAAAATAAACTAAGACCACAAACCCAATAATGGATAAAGTAACGCATAATATTCCTTCTTTATAAACTTATATCTATAAATATAAAACCAAAACCAGTAGATGTGAAGCAAAAAAACAACTGGACTTATATCCCAATATTCCTTAAGTAAACCTGATTTCTCTCACTAAAGAGAACACCTGATGGCTGATTTTTGTTGCTACTTTGTTTGTTCTGAGATCTTTGGCTAACTGCTCCGGAGCAAAACTAAGCTTTTCCAATTTGGAAACCAGACCTCTAATTTGTGATTCGTAGGAGGCTCGCAAACTGGGGTGTAAGCTCTGAATCAAGACATCCAGATTTTTAATAGCTTTATTCTGACCCGTACTTTCAGATAACACCAAATAAATCAACTGATTAAGTTCCATCCCCAATTCTTTCCAATTTTCTCGCTTCAAGTGTCTTTTTACTTGTTCTTCGGTTTTACCAATCAACACTTCAATCGGTTTTCGTTTTTTTTGAAGGAAAAACTTATGCTTTCCCAAAGTTCCTAAAAAACATAAGAATAAAAATATATATAAAACAATCCACATTTTTTTTCTGTTATCGAATGAAAAAATAGATGGTGACTTATTTGATTCAGGAATTAAAACAGAATTTTCTGCAGGATTTTCATTTTTAAAGTATTGTTCACCATCTTCTTCATTTTGAATCGGTACACCTAGTACATTTAATTCAACAGCTGGTAAAACATGTACAGTATAAATTCCCAGTTCAGGATTAAAAGTGCTTAGCTCAAATTTCGGAATAACAATTTTTCCAGATTTTTTTGGAATTAAAATCAGCTCAAAAGTTTTTTTGCTTTGCTCCACAGAAAAAGTTTGAAATTCCGTGATATCATAAACTTCCAATGTATCCGGAAATTTTAATGATGGTAGTTGAATGAGGCGAGGATGTCCCTTACCTGTAAAAATAATTGTATAAATGATTGGATCCTGGCTGGACACTTGTGTTTTATTCACTTTTGCAGAAATGGAAAAATCCCCAACAGCTTCTGTAAAAGATTCATTTTTTCCTGATTTAGGTAATGGAACCACTTCAATCTTTTTGTCCTGACTCTTTTTTGTCAGCACCTTTGCCGAACTAAAAAAAGATAATGACTGAACATGGAAATCCACCAATAAAGAACCTATGGTCAAAGCTCCAGTTTTTACAGGAAATAGCGCAAAGCGTTGTATCACCTGTTTTTTATAATTACTACCCTCTTTACGTTCCAACCTGGGAGGGAGTGGTTGATTGCCAAAAACAACTAAAGGTTCTGACCAAAAACCTTCAATATCTGCTGATTTTTTCGGCTGGTAATTGATATTCCCATATTTATTTTCCGGTATAGAAAAACTCCACTCTGCCACAATCATTTCCCCGATATATAGTTTTTGTTTTTCTGTTTTTAAATCCAAAGACAAATCTTTATCTTCAATAGTTGTATCAAAAGGGAAATTATCTTCCTCCAAATCATCAAAAAAATGAGGAGCAAAAAAACCCTTTAACCCTTTACCAAAACCCTTAAAGATATTTTTGGAGCCAGGACGGGATGGAAATTTTGAAGACACTTCCACTTTTAAGGGTTTTGTCTTATACAACTTACCTTCCACTACCACCTCTACTGGTCCAATTGTAAACACCCCCTCTGTTTTGGAACGAAGTGAATAATGATACTTTTTTTCTTTACTCACCACTCCATTGCTAATGGAAATATTTTGTGAAATCTGTTGCCCACCTAAATAAAAACCAGATAAATTGGGCAAACGTGGAGATTGTATATCAGCTGTACTTTCATATTGTACTGTTATCACTAAATCCAACATATCACCGGGAGGTAAGTTCTGTGGAATCACAGAAGCCTTGACATTGACATCCGCCAGAATTGAAAAATGTCCAACACACAAAGAAATTAAAAAAAACCAGTAGATTTTCATCATTACCGCTTATCTCCCTTCAGGCAGTATATTCAGATCACCAATCTTTTTCAAGCACAGGAGATCGCATCTGACTTTCCTGCTGTTTTTTTCGTATTTTTTTTTCTTGATCCAAAATAGATTTTAATATCGCTTGAATTTGTTTTTCATTGAATTTTTGAGCAGACTGTTCGTGTTGCTCAAGAGGTTTCTCTTGTGCCTTTACATCCTGTTTATTTTTTTCCTCTTCACTCTCTTTTGAATCTCTTTTTTCTGGATCTTCTTGCTGTTCTTTGCTCTCTTGTGAATCCCCTTTATTAGTATCCTGTTTATTTTTCTTCTCTTTATTATCCTCAGATGAGTCTTGCTTTTTTTGATCCTGTTTATCTGTTTGCTCTTGAGGCTGTTTTTGATTCTGTTCCTCTCTAAACAACAACTCTATATTGGTTTTCGCTTCAATTGAATGGGGTTGGTAAAATAAAGAAACCTGATAAAACTTTAAGGCCGACTTCCTGTTCTGATGAGCTGTGGCTGAAACTGCTGAATTAAATGATGTATAAAACAAAAACTGTTTATTTGCACTGTACTCTTTGGCAATCATATATTCCTTTATAGATTCAGCATATCTCTTTAGAAAAAAATGATTCAAAGCTATATTCATTCGACAAACAGGTAATTTATTATTTAAGCACTTTATAAATACCTCATTCGCCGCTTCATAATCTTTCTTTAACATATACAAAATACCTTGATTATTTTCACTTTGAAAAGGCAAGATAATAAAGCCGCTAAAGCCAACAATAAACAAAATAAGAATTAAACCATCCAAAAAAGAAAATCTAAAATATACTTTCACTCATTTTTCTCCAAATAAAAGTGCCAGATTTTTTTTCTTTTTTGAGAACCTGTGCCAATGAAGAAAAATAGAAAACCAAAAAATAAAGCAACTAATGCCAATAACTGGTAGCGCTCTCTGTATCGATGAGTAGAGATATAAGAAGACTGTCCTTCCCCAAGTTTTTGAATATCCTTGTAGATTTTATTGATAGTATCTGTTCCAAAAGAAGAAGTATAAAAAGCACCTCCTGATACACGAGCAATATCCTTTAAAGTGCTCACATTAAATCGAGACACAACAGGATCTCCATTTTTATCTTTTTTATATCCCCGTTTATTACCTTTCTTATCATAAATCGGAATAACCCCACCTTTTTTAGTACCAAAACCCAATGTAAAAATATGCACTCCTTCTTTTGCCAAAACTGTTGCCATTTCCATGGCTTCCTGTTCATTATCTTCTCCATCTGAAGCCACAACAATAGCTCTAACAACAGACGAATCTCCTGAAGCACTTCCTCTCTTCAGCGCCTGCCAGGCCAGCCTTAAAGCAGATCCAAAATTTGTTCCCTGTACATAAGTTCCTGCAAAAGAATCTATCAACATATTTAAAGTGGAGTGATCCAAAGTGAGTGGAGAAACCAAAACAGCAGAACCAGCAAAAGCAATTAATCCAACTCTATGCCCCGATAAAAAATGAATCAATTGACTAACATCTTTTTTCATAGCTGATTCACGATCAAAAGGAAGCATATCCTTCACTTTCATGCTATTGGAAACATCAATCAGAATCATCACTTCCGCCCCTTTTATCTCCACCTTTTCATTCAAATCTTTTTGTCGAGGACGAGCTAAAGAGACAATAATAAACAACAGACTGGTTAAAAATATTAATTGTTTCCAGAATCGAATTGAAAAAAAATGCCTACGTCCACTTATAGATTCCAAACATTTTAGATGAAAATATTTTTTCATTATATTTTTGCTAAGCTTTAATCTCAAAATAAGCAAATATATAAGCACCGGAAGAAAAAAGAGAAAATATAAATATTCAGGATTTTTAAAAGACATTTATATAACTCTCCAAAAAACTGTTAAAGAAAGAAAAAAAGAAAGTAGATATAAAACCACTGCTTTTTGTAGAAAATTCGGAAATAATTCTTTATATTGCACATGCTTAATTTCCTCTATTGGACTTTTTTCCAATTTACTAATCTCCGAAAAAATAAGCTGTAAAGCCTTGGCATTATTGGCTTTAAAGTATTTCCCTTTTGTTTCATCAGCTATTTGCTTTAATAACTTTTCATTGATCTGACTGTTAATGGATTGATAAATAACTCTTCGTCTCCCCATAGTGTCTACAACCTCTCTAGGAATACGTGTCCATCCTGAACGACCAACACCAATGGTATAAACCCGAATATCATGTTGCTTGACAATGTCCAAAGCTGTTTGTGGATTGATGACTCCAACATTATCCTCCCCATCGGTTAAAAACACCATGACCTTGCTTTTTGCAGAAGAAGATTTTAATCGGGCAACAGCATTAGCCATAGCTACACCAATCGCCGTGCCTTTCTTGATATATAGTTCATAATGACTGGTCTGAATCTTGTCTATATCCTGTAATAAAACCTGATAATCCAAAGTTAAGGGCACTCTGGTATAAGATTCTCCAGAAAATACAATTAAGCCAACTCGATCATAAACCAATTCATTGATAAAATTTTTAATTACGGTTTTAGCGGCATCAATACGATTCCCTGGAGACATATCCTCAATGAGCATACTATCTGAAATATCCAGCACAACCATAATATCAATACCTTTAGCGCTTTTAATAACACGAGAATCCCTTTCTTGCGGTCGAGCTATGGCCACAATTAAAAGTAATAAGGCTAAGAAATAAATAATCGTTGGCACCTCTGATAAACGAGCCCGCCAACCTATGTTTAATTTCATGTTTTCCAAGGAACTAACAGGTAAACTACTGCTTTTCGCCCGACCAACTAAAAAATAATATCCCACTAACATCATCCAAGGAATAATCAATAAAAAAGCTTCAGGGGAATGCCAGTGCATTACGACTCCTTACTTTCATAAATCTGAATAGCTATCTCTCTACTCAAATTAATCAATTGTTCAAAATCCTGTAAACTGATTCCCTTTTTTGCAAAGAAACTCCTCTTAAGCTCTTTATAAAATATAAAAATAGAATCTCTTTGTTCTGCATTTACAAAAGGACAATATTTTTTAATTTGTTTAACAATACTTGATGGAGTTTCATTAATAGCAAAGATAAAAAGCTGATCTTCTAAAAATAAACTAAAATATTCTTTTAATTTTTTAAAAAATTGTTCTTTGGAAAGTTCATTCAATTCCCTGGTAAGTAGAGTAATTCGACTGATAAATTCCCTAAAAGCTGTTTTATTCTTCAATCGTGTATGGATTTTTTGAATATTTTTTTTTCTTTTCAAAACAGTGCGTATTTTAAAACCTAAAAATGTTAAAAACACACAAACAAAAACAATAAAACTCGGCCAATACCACAGTGGTAAATGATCGTACCAAGGTCCATAAGGAGGATAAGGATTGACCGGACCTTGTTGATCTTTTGGAATGACTGAATACACTTGCCAGCTCACAGGATTAGATTCCAATTGGTTGTTTTGGCTAATCAATTTAATTTTTGTATTATATAAACCAGGTTGATAACTGGTGACTGTAAAAGACACTCTCCCCGGCACAAATGAATCTTCATTTAAAATCATCAAAGCATAAGATAAATCCTCCTGGTTTAACTTCATTCGAACAGGAGTTACCAATGAATAAGCATCCTTATCCCATTCACAATGCAACTTAAATAAATCACCTACAGTGGGTTTTTCCGTCAGCCCTTCCAACCGGCATGACATTTCACCTGTTGATTTCATATCCTGGGCCTTTTATTTATAAAAGAAAAAAACTGTTTAAAAAGATCCTGATCTGTTTGAAGATAAAAAAAGTCCACATTGGATCGAGTTAACTTGGATTTTATCATTTGTTTTCTGTGTTGCACCTGATGCCTATAATTTTTTAAAAAAGCTGAAGAGGAACTGTCCACAACAATCCTCCTGCCTGTCTCTGCATCCTCCATATTGATTAACCCCATTGGCGCCATTTGCATTTCAAAAGGATCGTTAACAACGACTGCCATAATATCATGTTTCTTTCCAATGAGTTGCAATGCCTTTGTAAAATCTGATGACATAAAAAAGTCACTGAATAAAAAAATATGACATCTTTTTTTTAAAACATTGTTTAAAAATGTGAGTGCTGATGTCATGTCAGATCGCACAGATTTTCTTTTAAAAGAATACATATCCCTTATTAAACGCAAAGCATGCCGATTATCACGTCCAGGTGGCACATAATGTTCCACACAATCGGAAAACAATAACAAACTGGCCGAATCCTGATTTTTTTGAGCACTTAAGGTAATGAGTGAAGCTAATTCACAAGCCGCTTCCCCTTTAAAGCCTTTGCTACCAAAATCCAAAGACGCACTAATATCCACCACCACTACAAAAGTAGCTCCTCGCTCTTCTTCAAAAAGTTTTATATATGGAATTCCTTTTTTTGCTGTCAAAGGCCAGCTAATACTGCGCACATCATCACCTGGGACATACTTTCGGTAATCCGAAAAAATCATTCCCTGACCTTTAAAGGCAGATTGATATCCACCGGCAAACAGATCTTTCACCCGACGACGGAGTTTTAATTCAATAAGACGCACTTTTTTTAGAATATGCTCTGGTGCGCTCAAGACACTTTAACCCTTCTAATAATCTGACCAATTATTTCATCAGCTGTCACATTATCTGCCTGAGCTTCATAAGATAAAATCAATCGATGTCGTAAGATGGGATAAGCAATAGCTTTGATATCGTCACTTGTTACATATTTTCTTTCTTTCATAAAGGCCAAGGCTCTGGCGGCTTTTGGAAAATTCACTGTCGCCCTTGGAGAAGCTCCAAAAGCAATCAAAGGCTCTAGGTCAATGAGTCCATAATCTTTGGGTTTACGTGTCGCCATCACTAGATCAATAATATAATTTTTTAGCTTGTCATCCAGGTAAATTTGATAGGCTTGTTTTTGAAAATTTAAAATTTCTGTACCGGACAACAGAGGTTGAACAGCAGGAAGTTCACCGGCAGACATACGATTTAAAATCATCATTTCTTCACTTCGACTGGAATACCCCACTAACACTTTAAACAAAAACCGATCCATTTGAGCTTCCGGTAAATTGTAAGTTCCCTCTTGTTCAATAGGATTTTGGGTGGCCAACACTAAAAAAGGTTCTGGTAAAGGGTAACTGGATTCTCCAATGGTTACTTGCCTTTCCGCCATAGCTTCCAAAAGCGCACTTTGCACCTTAGCCGGCGCACGATTTATTTCATCTGCCAATAAAATATTAGTAAATACAGGGCCTTTTTTAGCAGAAAATTCTTGTGTTGAAGCATTAAACACCATTGTCCCTATAATATCGGAAGGCAATAAATCAGGTGTAAACTGCACTCGTTGAAATACCAAAGAAGTTGCTTTGGCCACAGAGGAAATCGCTAATGTTTTTGCCAAACCCGGCATTCCCTCAATCAACACATGGCCACCTGTTAATAAACCAATAAAAATACTGTTTAACATTTCCTGTTGACCAACAATGACATTTTGCACTTCGTTTTGCGTAGCTTTTAGCTTGCCAGCTGCAGAAGAGACTTTCTCATCAATTTTTGATTTTGATTTTGAATCAGATATGCTCATAAACCCCTCACTTTGTAAAATATTCATTATAATACAAAATTTCTTGTCAAATTTGAAAATATTCTTGACTATTTAACCTATTAAATTTTATTTCTCAATATATATACTGCTATGCAAAAAGGAGATTCAATGACAAATAAGACAGAAAAAATAGGACAACCGGTTTTTTCCACTCTTGTACATTCTATTGCCTCCTCAGCCCTTATTGCTATGGGAATGGTTCCCGAGATGAAAGATAAAAAAAATAAAGAGCTGGCTGAGTTCAATATTGAACTTCTTAGCTTATTAAGAGAAAAAACCAATAACAACCTGACCAAAGAAGAAGAAAAACTTCTCGACAACTGTATTCAGGATCTACAAGTCACTTTTGCTCAAGTAATGACAAAAAATAATGCCTCCGACGAATCGGACAGTAAAAACTCAAAACAATAAAAAAATATGGAGATTAAACAATGTTTAATATAAAAAAATATTTTAATAAAGCTTTTGTAATAATCGCACTATTATTGATCATAGTCACAACAGGCACCCTGTCTTTTAAAGTTTCCTCTACAGTGGATATGAAAGATCCGGTAGCTTTACCCACAGAGATTTTTGTAAAACTGGCCAAAACTATTAACCCCACAGTAGTGAATATATCCACTACACAAGTCATACAGTTTCAAAACTTTTCATTTTCAGGCTTTAATGATCCTGTTTTAGATTTTTTATTTCAAGGAGTCCCTCCTCAACAAAACCAAGCCAAACCTATACATTCTCTTGGCACAGGCTTTATTATCGATTCTGATGGTTTGATTGTCACCAATAACCATGTGATTGAACAGGCAGACAGTATCCGTGTGCAATTGATGGGTAGAACAGATTTTTATCCAGCAAAAGTGATCGGAAAAGATCGTTTCACAGATGTTGCACTTATTAAAATAAAAGTCAAAAACCTACCTGTCGCTACAATGGGAATCAGCAGTACACTGCAAGTAGGTGAATGGGTTGCCGCTTTCGGAAACCCTTATGGGCACGGCCACACAATGACCAAAGGAATTATTTCTGCCATTAACCGGCAAATTGATGAACTCAACTTATTTCCATTTTTACAAACTGATGCCAGTATCAACCCAGGTAACTCCGGGGGACCCTTAGTCAACCTGAAAGGAGAAGTGATTGGAATCAATACCGCTATGAGAACACATGGTATTAGTTTTGCCATTCCGATTGATAATGCTAAAGCCGTCTTAAAGGATTTGCAAAAATACGGCAGAGTACGGCGAGGTATTATTGGTGTACAACTTGGGCCGACACAAAGCTCTCCTTCAAAGAAACAACTGGGAGTAATGATTGTAGCCGTACTACCCAACACTCCTGCTGAAAAAGCAGGCTTAAA
The DNA here is from genome assembly GCA_965226095.1 of Bdellovibrionales bacterium. GTDB lineage: Bacteria > Bdellovibrionota > Bdellovibrionia > Bdellovibrionales > UBA1609 > JANQSP01. Next base: position 1,240,227 of record OZ245336.1, read on the forward strand.
GAAATTTGATATTATCACAGAGTTTAACAATAAAAAAATTACTCACTACAGTGATCTTCTGAAAAATGTAGCTTCCACACCTGTTAATAAACAAGTCCCTATAAAAATAAACAGAAATGGTAAAACTATTGAACTAATGATTGCTGTTCAAGAAAGAAATGAAACAATTTCCAAAACAGAACAGAGAAAAACACCAAGATATAGAAAACGAAATGAACAAAACCAACAACCTTCTGTGGTAGGTTTTACAATGGTACTCGGAAACAAACAAACACTGAGCTCCATGGGCTTACCTCCAATTAATCGAACTCATCCGATTGTGACAAATGTCACCCCAGGGTCTCCAGCTGAGTCTGCAAGCATTAGAAAAAAAGACATTATTATAAAAGTGAATGGCCAATACACATATTCCACTACAGATGTAAAACAAAACCTGTTTAGAAATAGAACTAACATTTTGAAAATTGTTCGTTATCGAACTTATTCAAATCAATATGTTAGTCACACCCTTCAGTTAAAGCTTTAATAAAGGCTCAATGCTACTGGGTTATAAAATTTTATACATTAAAATGATACACTGTCTAATATGTTGTCAAAAATAGTAGCCAAAAATAATTTACAAATAAATAATAAGCGCTTTTCAGCTCTTATTAAAACTTTTTTTATTTTAAGCTAATCTTTTTTTTATTTTGTTCGATAAGAGAGTATATACCTTGCTAGGTATGTTTCATTGTGAAACATCGGGAGTGGGTGAAGAAAATGAAAATAACATCAATAAAAGTCACTATCGTTCCAAATGAAGAGCGATTAAAAGCTTATGCAAGTATTATTTTTGACGAATGTTTTGTTGTCCATGATTTAAAAATTATTTCTTCCAATGAAAAGGTGTTTATAGCTATGCCAAGTAAAAAACATAAAACAAAAAACAGTTTTCGGGATATTGCACATCCTTTGAATCCGGAAACCAGAAAAATGATTCAAGACGAAGTCTTTAAGCAATACAAAAAAATTTTAAACCAACTTCAATCCGATGAAAGTAACTTGGATTCTCTAGCTAACTCAGATAATGAAGCGCAGGATTAATCCTCTTAGACATAACTTGGTTTTATTCGTAATAAGAAAAACTCAGACTTTTTGAGACGCTTTTGCTTTTGGTAGCTTAGTTTGATTACTTAGAGGGAGGTCAGACTTTTTGAGACGCTTCGCTTGGACTCGGCAAAGCCTGACCTCCCTCTAAGGCATCTCCTAAGGACCGACAAGCCGGAAGTTTTAAACTGAAGAGATTTTTTTTGGACTCTTGAAAGCCCATAAACTGAAAAGTCCTTGAAAGCCCTCAAGTGGCTTTCAAGTTTTCGATTTTTCAGGAAAAAAGGTTGATTTTAGCTAAAAAATCACACATATTTTTGTGTAATTGGGGTGTCGGCAAGTGGTAAGCCAACAGTTTTTGGTACTGTCATTCGCAGGTTCGAATCCTGCCACCCCATAATAGAAAAGGCGAAGGGTTACAGACCCTTCGCCTTTTTTATTACTGTGCAGGATTCGAAACGAACGAGCGGCCTGCGGTGTATGCGACCAAGGGAGCATACAGTGCAGGATAGCAAATCTGGATGATTTGCTAAGCGAGAGAGGCGAGCCTACGCAGCGAACGAGCTGGACGCGAGTGAGTGTAGTAGGCGAATCCCTGTTCTTAGACATAACTTGGTTTATTTGTGATAGAAAAACTCAGACTTTTTGAGACACTTCGCTTGGACTCTTGAAAGGTCCCCAGGTGACCTTTCAAGTTTTTCCATATCATCATTTTTCTTATACCAACTTCTCAAGGACTAGCGAACTCTTCACCCCCTTAAAAAGTCCTAAAGGGCCTTTCAAGGGATGCGAGTGAGTGTAGTAGGCGAATCCTGCCACCCCATAATAAGTTCTTAGACATAACTTGGTTTATTTGTGATAGGAAAACTTCTCAAGGACTGACGAACTCTTCATCTCCTTGCAAGTTTTACCAAATTGAATTTTTCAGAGTGTAAATATTACATTCCCTTATGTTGCGATTGAAAAAAAACTAAATAAACGATATAAATAATTGATGAATACATTTAAAAAAATAAAAATTTCTGTTATCAGTATTTTACTTATCTCACCCCTTATTGCTCATGGAGAAAACTATTATGATACCTTAGATGTATCTCCTAAGAGTTCACAAGAGGAAATAAAAAAAGCATACCAAACTCAAGCTCGTAAATACCACCCTGATCGTAATCCTCACCCTCAGGCAGAAGAACGTTTTAAACAAATCAACACAGCCTATGAGACTTTAAAAAATCCAACAAAACGGCTACAATACAACCAAAGTTTATTGTTGAATCAACAAGGACAAATACCAATTTTTTTTAGAATCCATCCCACAGATAATCCTTTTGCTCATATAGAAGAAATAATAAGATCAACAACTGGAATCCCTCTCACAAATAGTCTTTTTACTCATATAGAAACGACAATGAAAACAACAACTGGAACAAAAGTAATGCAAGCACTAGCTGTTCAGTTATTAAGACGAGCAATAGCAGTAGTTAAAAATCAAACTGCACACCATAACCAAACTTCCCTATTAGAATCATTTAACCAATTGCAACAACCATTAATCAATACAGTTACTGACACTACAAAAGGACTATTTGACAGAACACTAGCTCTGACACTTTTAAAAGAATTAGATCTATATCCGGAAATTTTAAGTATCATAAATAATATAGCTAATAACCGACAACAACCCAGAAAATTAAGAAGATTAGCAAAAAGAATTGTCAGTCAACAAAAAAAGTTAACAACATCTAAATGTGCCAAAACTTTTAATAAATAAACCAACCTCTATCTTCTAATTGTTACCATGCGTATGGTTCTTCAATTCTTTAAAAAAACAATAACAGATTAACAAAATTAAAATAGCAAGGGGGAAAGCTGTTACAATAACCAAAAGCTCCAATGATTTTATTCCACCTGAAAATACCATGATTAAAGCCAGAACTCCTTCCAAAGAACACCAATAAATTTTAGTTGCTATATCAGAAAAGGTACTTCGTGAAGAGATTCGATGAATCACATAAGAAGCAGAATCCGAAGAAGTAACAAAAAATAATATTACTGACAGAAGCGCGCAAAAAGATAAAACTTTAGCAAAAGGAAAATGAGATAAAAACTTGAACAGCAAAATAGAATACTCTGTTTTTAAAAAAGGAATAAGGTCCATACTGCCTTGTGATTGCCACTCCATAGCTGTGCCACCAAAAACAGTAAACCACAAGAAAGACAGTAATGTAGGTACCAACAAAGAACCAATAACAAATTCCTGAATTGTCCTCCCTTCTGAAATACGGGCAATAAACAAGCCCACAAAAGGAGTCCATGCCAACCACCAGGCCCAATAGAGAATAGTCCACTGCGAACGCCACTCAGCAGGCCCTAAGGTACTTGTCAAAGTCATGTTAGCAATAATATTCTGCAGGTATCCACCTGTTTCCTCTATAAAAGTATTAAATAAAAAAGTGGTGGGACCGGCTATTAAAACAAAAAGCAATAAGAAAAGGCAAAGAAAAATATTTATTTCACTGAGACGACGAATACCTCTATGCAAACCGGATAATACAGAACCTGTAGCAAGTAATGTAATCACAATAATAATACCTACCTGCATGGCTGAAGAAAAAGAAAAATCAAACAATTCCTTCAGGCCGGAGTTCACCTGCATGGTTCCCCTGCCAAGTGTGGTGGCCACACCAAATAAAATGGCTATAATTACAAAAATATCTATACAATTCCCGATCACTCCATGAGCTTTGTCTTTCAAAATAGGCTCCAACATACTGGAGACACGAAAAGGTCTTCCTTTGTAAAAACAAAAATAAGCTGTCACCAAGCCCATAAATGTATAAGCCGCCCAACCGGAAAACCCCCAATGTAAAAAAGTCAGCTGAAAAGATTTTTTAAAGGCCTCCATTGTCCCTCCCTCTCCTAAAGGAGGGTAAATATAATGATAAAGAGGTTCATACACACTGGAAAATACCAAACCTATTCCCATACCTGCACTAAATAGCATGGCTATCCATGTGAAAGTATTAAAGCGTGGCTTGGAAAGATTGCCTAATCGTATTTTTCTATAAGGTCCAAAAGCAAGAAACAAACACACACAAAATAAAAAGAACAAAACTACCACATAAAACCAGGAGATATTGATCACAAAAGTTGTTTGTATCCAATTCAAAGTTGTTAAAAAAAATTCCGGTAAAAAAATGGCTATCGACAGAATAACAAATGTAACAACAGATGCTCCAAGGGCTACAGGATTAAATATATTTTTTATCGTATTCACTATCTATTTTCCCTCATCTTAGTTTCCATAAAACTTATTGTTTTTCTATCTGTACAATTGTTCTAGAAGGAAGCCAAACACCTGTTAATTGACCGCCATACACACAACCGGTATCCAAGCCAATAGAATTTGTTTTCACTTTTAAACCCTGCTTGGCCCAATGTCCATATACCACCAATTTAGGGGAAGTATAAAACTCATGCCAGGCTGGATAATCCTTGGAATATATGGTTTTTGTTTTAGAATCCCAGCAACGAATATTAACCAGATACTCCGGTTTTGACTGACTGGGATGCTCTTCGGGAATTACACCACCATGCACAACTAAAAAATCTTCTGTTTCTATATAAATTGGCCAGGTTTTTATCCACTCTATCCAATCGTAAAGTTTTGTACCCATTTGCTGTTTTAATTGCTCCAGAGACGGAGGAAGAAGCTGATTGGATTCAATAGTTTTTATAAACTTTATTTCATGGTTGCCAATGACTGTTTCTGTTTTGGTTTTACGAAACCAATTTAAAATTTTAAAAGAATCAGGACCTTTATTTATTAAATCACCCACTAAAATAAGACGATGTTCTTTTGGAGAATATTTTGCCTTTTCCAGTAAAAGCATCAATTCATTAAAACAACCGTGTACATCACCCACAATAAAAGTTTCTTTTAAATTTTCACCTTGCACACATTTTTACTTAACACAAACCATCCAGGCAGTTAAGCGACTACTGAAAAAATATTAAAAAATCAATTCTCCATTGTATGAATTTCTGTATACTGCTATATAAAAGTTATCTGGAGAGATGGCCGAGCGGCTGAAGGCGCACGCTTGGAAAGCGTGTAAGTGCTAAAACACTTCGAGGGTTCGAATCCCTCTCTCTCCGTATAAAAAAAGGAAGGAGATTTTAATCTTCTTCCTTTTTTTATTTGAGTACAGGGGATTCGAAGCGAATGAGCGACCCTTGAAAGGCCCCCAAGTGGGCTTTCAAGTTTTTAAAAAATCTCTCTCATTTAAACACGTAAGGATTTTTATTTTAAGCACTCAGGTAACACTTCACGAATAATATTAGTTTTTTGAATCAATACATTTTGATTTTGTTGAATAGTATCGACAGTATCACTGATATCCGATTTAAAAGATTCCAACTCTTCTTTATTGGGTTTTTTATTATCTGGGATAATTGCTCCAGGAAGAAAAATATGCGCTTTTGCACTAAAACGATGCGCTGACATAGACAACAGTGTATGATCCATAGTGCTTAATTCCAGATAAGATTGAACATAATTTAAAATATTGGAACAATCCACTTCCTCACCGGATACTTCATCCAGCACAGAGCCACCAACAAAGATGTGGCAAGAAAAAACAAGTAATACAGTACACTTATTAAAAAAACTCAAAACTCTTTCCATCCTTTATAATTTCTAGGTTTCTCTATGCATTTTATTATGATATGAAAAATAAAACAAAAAGATTTAGCTGATGATATACAATTTACACGACTGTATAGTTATTTGACACTAAGCAAAATAAAAACAAATCTGCTAACTCTAAAACTCAGCTCCAGAGTCAAAGCTTTATTAAACATTCAAGACTCAAATACTCCCCTATGCCTTCAAAATCAAAAATAATTTTTTTTTTAATATGAATAATGCTAACCTTCTAGAATGATAAAAGAGGGGGAATTCTATGAAATTCATACAAAATACAACTGTTACAGCTTTCTTCATGACACTTAGTTTGCTCTTGACGTTCATTAGTTGTAGTGAAAATAAAACAACTTACAGAGATATTCCATTTCCAACAATCAGAGGTGGTGCTACGTCAAGAATCCCTGCAAGCTGTGTTGCATGGTATGATGGTTGTAATATTTATTGTCGATGTCCTGGCCAGCCTATCGGATACATAGAAATTGAAGTTATTAGCAGATGTATAGACAGAATTATTGTAAAACCTTCTTGCATCGAGAATAATCAATTAAAAATGCAACAATGTAATGAAGCTATCCCAAAACAATGTTAAATATTTATGAAATAATTTGTATTGTTATCAGTTCTCTAATTTCTTTTTTTTGTGGCTTTTTTTTATATAAATTAAAGCAAACCGGCTCCTTGGCCAATTTAAAAGCCCAATTACATACAAATACAAAAGAAAGAGAAAAACTGGAAAATGAATTACAACAACTACAGGAAAAATATTTGTGTTCTGAAAAAAAAAATTCAGAGCTAAGTATTGAAAAAAGTAACTTACAAAACTGGCAAAACCAATCTGCAGAGCACTTTAAAAACCTCAGTCAGGATATTTTAGATAAAAAATCCAAACAATTTCAGGAGCAGGCAGAAACCAACATATCCATTCTCTTAAACCCTCTTAAAGAAAAAATTCAATCTTTTCAAAAAACAGTCGAAGAAACTTATCAAAATGAATCCAGAGAACGTTTTTCATTAAAAGACAATATTAAAGAACTCTGTAATATACATAAAGAATTAAAAAGGGAAACCCAACATTTAAGTATGGCTATGAAAGGAAATGTAAAAGCGCAAGGACAATGGGGAGAAATGATTTTAAATAAAATTCTTGACGCTGCGGGACTTGTAGAGGGAGAACATTATATTACACAGGGTAAGGAGCTTGGCCTTAAAGATGAAGAGGGCAAACAACAAAAACCAGATGTGATAATTAAATTACCTGACAATAAACATATTATTATTGATTCTAAAGTCTCTCTCACACATTATGAAAAGTTTATTTCCTCTGAACTGGAAGAAGATAAAAAAAGATATTTATCTCAATTCACTCAGTCTATACGTTCTCACGTCCTTCAATTGAGTGAAAAAAAATACACCAGTTCTGAAGTCTTAAATACACCCGATTTTACACTCATGTTTTTTCCTATAGAAGGGACATTTTCCCTGGCTTTGCAATATGATCCCCATCTCCTTCAATTTTCATGGGATAAAAACATTGTCATTGTCAGTCCCACCACCCTCTTTTCAACATTAAAAACTGTTGAATCTATATGGAAACGGGAAAAGCAAAGTCGCAATGCCATTGAAATTGCCCAGACTAGTGGCCGACTTTACGATAAATTTGTTGGATTTAGTGATGATTTAAACGATATTGGCACTCAAATCAAAAAAGCGGATAAAAGCTATAGTTCTGCTCTTCACAAACTAAACACTGGACATGGAAATATCATCTCCAGATTGGAAAAAATTAAATCATTAGGAGCTAGAACTTCAAAAAAAATACCAGAAAATCTACTTCCTGCTAAGTAAATAGTAGGACTTTAGTTTGAACATATAGCATAATATCTCACTGGATTCTTTTGAATATTCTCAGTTTTTCATTCATACTTTCAAGTAAATGTCCCATAGGAGATCAAGTGAGTATGCAGTTTCTTATATATTTTCTTTTTATTATTATGTTTTTTTGCTCCTGCACCGATTCATCAGGTGACACTAGACACGATCGCTTTAATGAAGAAGCCTGTGGTAAATGGAATGATCCTGATATTACTATAGATGAACTATTACCAGCAGATAGTAGAAATGCCAGTAATTATGTACTTTCAGGAAGTTGTAACGATAATAATGCAGAAATTAGAATCTATATAGAAGGCAAACAGTTGGATGAATTTCCCAGATGCCAAAGAAAAAAGTGGCAAACCACTGCAGACTTAACAGGTACTATTGAGCGAAGAAAAGACTATCAAGTGGCTCTTTCTGCTGGTGGAAGAAGTGGTAGACTTTGTACAGAAGTTACCAATAAATTTTATTGCCCGGAAGGTTATATTGGTGTTGCTAAATTAGAAGATTTCACTGACAGGGATTTTTGTGTCATGAAATATGAAGCTAGAACGACTAGTCGAGACAATATAAAATCCGGACGAGTAATAAAAGCCGAATCCAGAACCAACGGTGACCCGATCACAAGAGTCACTGAAACACAGGCCATCAGATACTGCAAAGAAAATGGACCTGGTCACGATCTTATCAGTAACAATGAATGGCAAACGATAGCTCGCAGTATTGAGGTAGTGGATAGCAACTGGTCCCGTAATCGTGCTTTGATTGAAAGTGGTAACCGGCTGAATATAGGTAGTACTGGTGGCATAAGAAACATTAGCGACGATAGAGAAGAATGTGATATTACGAACTGGCGCTATGACAAACGCTCCCACAAGCTATCCAATGAAGCTTGTATATGGGATTTTTCCGGCCACCTATGGGAAATTGTGAAAATGGACTCACCAACTTCTTCAGAAAAATACAGTGGCTTTGTCTATGAAATGCCAATCGGTTTAAAAAGCCTGTTCGGACCTCGAAGAGATTATAAGATTTTACAGGGTAGTACACAAAGAGAAGGCAGAAACGGTTTGGGTCGTATTTACAGTGATTCTTTTAGAGGTAGCCTAATACGTGGTGGTGCTAATCAACAAAATGCTGGTATTTTTTCTGCTGATACCACAAAAGACAGCTCTGGCATTGCCAAACCAAACATTGGCTTCCGCTGTGTCTATTATCCCTGAAAAGCTCCCCAAGAGCTTTTCAGTTTACGATGTTGATATCGTAAATGAAGCTCGTATTTTTCAACTAATGTAACTTCTCTGTACTTTTGTTTAGCTCCCCAAGAGAGCTTTCAAGTTTAACAATGTCTAAACATTTATATAGACAGTCCCATCAATAGATCTTCGGCTTGTTCTATGAGATCTTCATCAGAAAATTCAGAAATGATTTTACGATATAATTGAATAGCTTCATCCACCTGACCTGTTTTTACATAGATCTGAGCTAAAATCAGTAAAGAGTGTCCCATCCATATTGAAATAGAATCCGGTTCCTGTTCTTGAAAATCTTCAATCACTCGCTTGCTTTCTGAAAACTTTTCTTCTTCAAATAATCCTTCAGCCATCAAAAAATAGGCTTCTTCTGCAAGAGGATGAGTAGGGTTGCTTCTGAGAAACTCTGATAATAAAGTATTAGCTCTTGTATAATACCCAGCCTTACTTAAACTTCGAATCTCCTGCATGGTTTGTTCGGCAGTACGTTCTATTTCATGAGTATAGAGGGTAACGGAGCTATTAAGAGAAGCAGGTCCCCTGGTAGAAGCTGTTTGTCTGCCTTTAACAAAAACTTCTCCACTTATTTTAGTTATCAAATATAAAATTAAAACACTTGAAACAGATAAAATAATATATTTTTTTCTATATTTACTCATGAACAATAAACCTTTTTGCAAATCTTACATTTGCTTATCGGTATTTCCATTAAATAATATAAATTTATTTAAGAAAAATGTAAAACTTAATAAAAAATCTTTATTTGTATTTTAAAATATGAAAATTAAAAGGATTTTATTCTTAAGAAAAGTGAGCCTGCATCCAATTGGTTCCGGTACAGGTATTCACCTTCAAAGGTATTTTCCAAGACACGACATTTTCCATAATTTTAACAATCTGTTTCGTTTCTTCATCCAGAAGTTCTTCTGAACATTCAAACAATAGTTCATCATGGATTTGCAATAGCAAAGAGGAATATAAACTATTCCTTAATTCCACCATTGCCATTTTAACCACATCACTGGCTGTGCCTTGAATGGGAGTATTAACAGCCACCCTTTCTCCAAATTTTTTACTTTGAAAACGAGATGATTGTAGTTCCACAATTTGCCGTCTTCGACCAAACATGGTTTCCACATATCCGGTTTGAGAAGCTTTTTTTATCACATCTTCAATATATTCCTTTACCCTTTTAAATCGTTTAAAATAATTACTTATAATCTCCTTGGCCTCTCCCATAGAGATTCCTAAAATTTCAGAAAGCGCATAAGGTCCCTGTCCATACATTAAACCAAAATTAATGGCCTTGGCCTTACGCCTAAGATCTTCATTTACTTTTTCAACAGGAATTTGGTACACTTGACTGGCTGTGGCTTTATGAATATCCACATTTTGTTCAAAAGCTGTGCATAAAGCTTTATCCTCTGTTAGATGCGCCAACACTCTTAATTCAATTTGCGAATAGTCTGCTGAAATTAATTTAAAACCTTGTTTTGCCACAAAGGCTTTCCTCACTTGTTTTCCTCTGTTTGTCTTAATAGGAATATTTTGCAAATTGGGATTGATACTGGATAATCGTCCCGTCATAGTAAAAGCCTGCCTGAAATGTGTATGCACTCTCCCCGTTTCTTTTTTAACCAAGAGAGGTAAAACATCCACATAAGTGGTTTTTAATTTAAATAACTCTCTATGTTCCAATATTAAAGTAATAACCGGGTGTTCAGTTTTTAATCGAGTGAGAACATCCACATCCGTTGAATAACCTGTCTTTATCTTTCTAAGAGGCTCAAGTTCCAGTTCCATAAATAATACATCCGCCAATTGCTTGGGACTGGCCAGATTAAATTCATGACCCACCTGACTAAAAATATCTTTTTCTATCAAGGATATTTGCTGGTTAATATCCTTTGTTTGTCGTTTTAATTCCTGTGTATCCAATAAAACACCTGTTTGTTCCATCTCAAATAAAACAGTAATAAGAGGAATTTCTACATTCTGATAAAAATCAATAATATCCAACTCTTCCATTTTAATAATCAGTGCTCCTCGTAATTTTTTACAAGCATGATAAATTTCACCAGGAGAAAGAGATTCCAATGAAAAATCTTTTTGTAAATACTTGGTAAAAATACTCTCTATCCTGTTTGGCGGAGCCGATTCTATAAGGTAGACCGCTATCAGACTATCCCAATCAGTCATAGGGCGAGTACAGTTGAAATCTTTCCATATTTTTTTTAAATCATGACCACGCCAGACAATTCGTTTTTCTGAAAACAACTGACCAACTTTTTTTAAATTATGATCTTCCAAACTAATTACTTTATTCTTATAAGAAATAAAGTATTTGTCTTTTACTGAAAACACCCATACTTTTACATAGCACTGAATCAAGGTTTGTAATTCTGTCCACTTTAAGTAATGCACCTTCAAATTGGAAGATAATTTCTTTTCCTTATTGCTACTTGTAGACTTCGGAACAGAAGGTTTCTCATCAGGACAAAGTTTTTTTTCAAAGGTTTTAAACCCTAATTCCTGCAATAACTTTTTTAATTTTTCTGTTTGTCTAGGTTGAATTTGAAAAGTAGGTAAAACCTTCGAAAAATCAATATCAAGAACAATGCGAGCTAGTTTTTGAGATAAAAAAGCTTCCTTTTTGGATTGTTTTAATTTATCAACTGTTTTCCCTTTAATGGAATCCAGATTTTTATAAATATTTTCCAAACTCCCATATTGAGTTAATAGACTTTGAGCCCCTTTGGCGCCAATACCAAACACACCTGGAATATTATCAGAACTATCCCCCACAATAGCCAAATAATCTATCATCTGCTCAGGAGTAACACCCCATTTTTCTTTTACAGCTTCAGGATCATAGTGTTTCTCTCTCATAGGATCAAAAAGAAGTACATTATCACATACCAGTTGAGCAAAATCCTTATCACCGCTGACAATAATCACTTGATATTTTTTTTTAGCCTGAACAGCTAAAGAACCTATAATGTCATCCGCTTCAAATCCTTTTTTTCCTGCAATGGGTATCCCTAAAGTTTTTGTTAATTTTTTTATATATGGAATCTGCGGTTTTAAATCTTCAGGAGTTTCTTCTCGATTAGCTTTATAATCCTTATAAATTTTAGTACGAAAAGAAGGAGTTTTCTGATCAAAACAATACACAATATATTCCGCTTCATTTTCTTTCAAAAATTTAATAGTCATGGATAAAAAACCATATAAGGCATTAGTTGGCATACCGGAGGGACTACTTAAATGGTTGGATATAGCGTAATAGGATCGAAAAAAAAGAGAACTAACATCCACCAAATAGAGTTTTTCTTTATTTTGTTTCATGGATCCACTTCTTTCTGATCATTATTTAAATCATCTGTATTTTCATCTGAAAAAATAAAAACAATATCCTCTTCCCCTATGAGATTAAAACGATCTTTAGCTTCCTTTTCTAAAAACTCTGAATCAGAAAGTTTTTTGAGACGTTCTTCCACTAAGGCATTTTTCTTTTCTATATCCTTGATACGATTTTCCAAAGCTTTCTGGCTACGAACCAAATTCATCAAGCGCGAAAAAGTACCGTCAAACATCACATTAGATAATATCAGTACAATACAAATAATCAAGACCCATGCAGGACGGTTTAAAACCTGTTTGAGTATATACTGAATCCGGCTTAAGTGAAATTTGTTATTCATCATCTTTCACCAACTTAAAAAAACACTCACGCAGAGGAGTTTTGTGGATCAAAGGCATCTCTTAGAGCATCTCCCAATAAATTAAAGGCCATCATTGTCATAAAAATGGCTACACCCGGGGCAATCATCAAATGTGGATAAGTGCGTAGGGATTTCCAACCTTCTTCTGCCAGTACACCCCAGGAACTGTACGGAGGCTGTAGACCAAGACCTAAAAAACTCAAAAAACTTTCAAATAAAATATTACCAGGAATCTGAAAAGTTAAAAGTACAATAATGGGGCCTAGGATATTTGGAAAAATATGGTAAGAAATAATACGCCAGGCTTTATATCCCATAGAGCGAGCCGCTTCTATATAAAGTCTTTCCTTGACCTGCATCACCTGCCCTCTGACGACTCTGGCTAAAGTCACCCATCCAACCACACTGAGAGCGATTAAAATTCCCAACAAAGCTCTTAATTCAGGATTGGTGATCCATGAAACAGAATCAAAAATTACTTTAACCAAAATCAGCAAAACCAATGTGGGGATAGAATAAATAACATCAATCCCCCTCATCATCACTGCATCCAGTTTTCCTCCAAACCACCCGGAAACAGCGCCATAGATAACTCCTAAAAATAAAGATACAATAGCCGTTATAATAGCTATGGCCATGGAAACACGTCCACCGTAAATTAAACGAGACAATAAATCACGCCCCAGATTATCTGTACCCAGCCAATGTTCACTACTAGGAGTAAGTAATACTTTTCCTTCTAACTGTTCTTCAAAAGAATAAGGAGCTAACCAGTTGGAACATAAACTCATCAGACACACCAGGAAAATAAAAACAGCACAAGCTATACCTAGTTTATTTTTTTTTAATCTTTCGAGAGATTCCTGCCATAAACTTTTTGATTTCAAATGAATGGCTTGAGTAACTGTACTCATGACAAACGAATCCTTGGATCAAAATGACTATAAAGTAGATCCACTATCAAGTTGGAAAAGATTAACACTATTGAATAAAGAAGGGTCACTCCCAATATCAATGGGTAATCTCTATTGCTTACACTCGTTATTAAATGTTTAGCCAATCCAGGAATAGCAAAAATATGTTCCACAATAAAAGCACCAGTTAATATACCAGCCACTAATGGACCTGAGTAAGTCAACACCGGTAAAAAAGCATTTTTCAACACATGTTTATAAAGCACTACTAAATGATTGAGACCTTTGGCTTTGGCAGTTCTCACATAGTCTGCCTGAATCACCTCCAACACGCTGGCTCGGGTAAGCCTGGCAATCACAGATGCCGGGCGAGTCCCTAATACCACCAAAGGAAGAACATAATAAGAAGGCCCTTCCCAAAGAGCCGGTTCAAACCACCCCATATAAAAACAGAAAAATAAGATCAATAAGGGCGCTATAAGAAAACTGGGGAGAGATACGCCGCTAATCGCACTAATCATTAAAAATTTATCGGTTAAAGTATTTTGTTTAGCGGCCGCTAAAACTCCGAAAGGAATCCCTAAAAGAAAGGCCAATATCAAAGAATATATCCCCAGTTGAATGGAAATAGGCAAGGTTTCCCTTATAATATCAGAAACATTACGATTAACGTATTTATAGGATTCTCCCATATCCCCTTTTAATAAATTTTTTATATAAGAAGCGAATTGATAAAAGACAGGTTTATCTAGGTGATAACGAGCTTCAATATTCGCTTGAACTTCAGGAGGTAAAACTTTTTCTTGATCAAAAGGACCACCTGGCAAAGTACGAAGCAATAGAAAAGTAATAGTAATAATCACAAATACAGTAGCTACTGCTCCCAGTATTCTTTTCAAAACATAGGTGATTATTTTTTTTCTTATCGTGTAATAAGAAAATACACTTAAGATACTTAAAACATTAACAAACCACAACCAGCTTGGAATTTCATAATTAAAGAAACTTAAAACCAAAGTAAGAAATAAAAATCCGAAGATTAAAAAAGAGCTGAAAACTCCTAAATAACCTTTCAATGAAATACAACCTCTTTAAAACGCACCTGACCCATAACATTTAAGGAAAATTTTTTCACACGTGGAGAAATCAGCCAATGCGATTTGGAAGAAAGCAAAGGAATAACAGGAACTCCTTCCTCTACTAATATCTTTTGTGCTTTTATATAAAGTTGAATACGTTCTTGAACATTCTGATTGGAGCGGGCTTTCTTTACCAAAGAATCAAATTTCAGATTTTTCCAGTACGTGCGATTTTGATCTGAATCAGAAGTCATCACAGACATAAAATTATCTGGATCAGCATAATCCGCCACCCAACCCATTCTGAAAATATCATGCTGACCGGTCTTAAGGGTTTGTAAATATGTCTTCCACTCTTCACTGGAAAGCTCTACAGAAATATTTAGATTTTTTTTAATTTGTGCCTGGATGTTTTCCGATACTCTTTTATTTCCTTCATTGGAATTATAAAGAATGGTTATTTTTGGAAAAGTAGAACGATCTTTATAACCGGCAGAATCCAGAAGTTCTCGGGCTTTCACTGGATCAAATGAAACACCTACAGAAGGTGCATAAGCTAAAAGTCCTTTTGGAATCCAACTGGTCAAAGGAATTTGTCCTCCGTCCAGAAGATCTGTAATTTGCTTTCTATTAATAGCCATACTAATTGCTTTTCTGACACGAACATCATCAAAAGGTTTCTTTTCGACATTAAAACCATAATACATCATAGCCAATATAGACTGAGAACGATGCTCTTTTCTTTTTTTCAAAATCGGTATCTCTGTAGAAGGAAGTGGATTGACAGCATCTAATTTTCCCTGCTCAAACATATTTAGAGAGGTCACATCTTCCGGAATAATATACATTAAAATATTTTGTATTTTTGCTTTTGTCCTATGATACATCTGATTTGCTTTTAAAATAAGTTGTTTGTCATGTGTCCACTGTGACAGATGATAAGCACCTAGAGTGACAATATTTTTTACCTCTGTCCATTGATTACCATACTTTTGAATAATATCTTTTCGTATTGGATAAGTTCCAGGGTGAGAGAGTAAAGCAGGAAAATAGGATAATCCTTGCTCCAGCTCTACAACTAATTGGCCGGATTTATTCACAGATACACCTACCTTGGAAAAATCTTTTAATATTCCTTTATTATATTGTCGTGCATTTTTAATAACAAATAAAAAATAAGCATACTCAGAAGCAGTAGCCGGGTTTAACAATCTCTCCCAACCATCCACTATCTGCTGAACGGTAAATACTTTACCATCACTCCACTTCACACCTTTTTTAATAGTGAATGTCCACACCTTCATATCAGGAGAAGATTCCCATTTTTCTGCCAATACAGGCGTGAGTCCTATCACGTCCCCATTTTCTGAAAATTTTTCCTCTGTCAGACCATCCATAATATTATACAAAATAAGACTGGAAGTTGTATCTGTAGCTTTATTCCAATCCAAGGTAGGTGGTTCTGTTGAAAGATTAAAACGAAATGTCTCTTTTATTGGTAGAATTTCTGATTGGCTTTGTTTTTTTTTAAAGCAAGCGATTGAAGACAATAAACATACAAATAAAAATATTTTAAAAAAACTGGTCTTTATAGAAATAGCTCTATTCATTTTGATCTTCAGATGTTGTTTCTGTCTGCTCTACCTTTACTTCTGAATCTGCTTCCTTTGATACTTCTATATTATCTTCTGCCTTCACTTCTGAATCTGTATCTACTTCTACTTCTATTTTTGCCTCTGAATCCACCTCTGACTGCACTTCTGTATTTGATTCTACTTTTGCTGACTCCTCTCCTTCTTCTTGCACTTCTTCAGCAATCTCTGCTTCATCTGCCCCTACTTTTTCTGCCTCCTCAGCGGTCTTCTCTGTCTTTTCTATCTCATCCACCTCTATCTTCTCTGTCTTATCTATTTCCTCTTCTGTATCTGGTAACTCTGAACTGAAGGCAACAGTGTTAGTACCACTATCCGCGGGCTTTTCCTTTTCCTCCTCCACAGATGCTTCTTCCGGTGTATCATTACTATCAGCTGGCTGTGAGCCATTTGAATCTTTTGCAGTTTGGGATTGCTCGCCTTTTAGATAACTTGGCACAGTATCATTATGATGATAATTAATAAAATCCCATGATTCACAAGAACTATTAAATAATTTTGCAAAACCTGTTGCTTCTATAAAGGGATGTTCTGAACTGTTACTGCTTGTACTCTTAGCATAATCCGCATAATTACTATAAATATCCTCTCCATATTCAAGCAACAATTCTTTTAGCTCTTTTAAATCTACAGTTTCCTCCACAAAAGAAATATCAGTGATCTTTCCTTTTTTATTAAATTTTACATCATGAATTAAATATTTTACTTTTCCAATCTGAATAGGAGCAGATAAGAAATTAAAATAGCGCCTCTCCACATGGTAAAACACTCCATCAGTATTTGAATGAAGTAAAACAATAGCCTCAGCCACTGGTTTATTTTTTGCATTATTTATTTGAATTAATAAGGGAATAGATGATTTCTTCAATTTATTGTTAATACCTTCATTATTTAAAAATCGAACACAGGTATATAAATAAAGCCCTCTACTTGCCCAGGATTCATCAAAATCACTCATATTTGTTGTCATAAAAAAACCTTCCATGGATTCAGAAGATTTTTTCAAATCAACTAATTGACCAAGTGACAATGAAGGAAATTCATAAGAATATAAATAATCATCACTGTCAGTACAGTTTAAAACAACACCCAATAAAAGCACAGCAAGTACAGACAACATGAATGAAGAAAATTTGAATATACCAAAATATAAAAACTTTTTTGTAAAAAACATTTTTTACAACTCCTGTTGATTATAATTTATAACTCTGGCATCCTATGATTACTTTCTATTCATCACTGACACTCAATCTTATTTGCCATTTTTTATTAATATTTTCAACTAATTCTATGATTTACAATACACTATGATATTTAAAAAAATATTCCATCTATAAAACTTCAGACATTTATTAAACAATCACAATTTTTTTTGCTCTAAAGGTTGAAGCCTTAAAATTTTTCCATCATCTGTGGAAACATAAATAAAACCTTTTGGACCTTCAATCACTTCCCGCACTCTTAAACCCAAGGAAGAAAGCAATTTTTCCTCTTCTTTCACAATATTTTTTTGACTGATTTTTAGACGATTTAAGTGCGTTAAAACCAAAGCACCTGAAAAAAAATGCCCTTTCCATTTTTTAAATTTCTTACCGGAATAGATAAGTAAGCCACAGGGCGCAATAGAAGGCACATAGTATTTGACAGGCTGTTCCAATCCTTTTTTTACAAAACCTTCACCAATACGAGGCCCCCAATACTCTTTCCCATAAGTAATAATTGGCCAGCCGTAGTTTAAACCTTTTTTTATTAAATTTATTTCATCTCCTCCACGGGGACCATGTTCCTGCTCCCACAGTTCCCCTGTTTCAGGATGAATATATAAACCTTGAGGATTGCGATGACCAAAGCTCCATACTTCCGGTAAAGCTAGCTCAGTTTTATTGCTGCGCTTTTTATAAAAAGGATTATCTTGAGGAGCCTGCCCCTCATCAGTAAGTCGCAAAACTTTTCCCAAGTGAGTATTCAGGCTTTGGGCTTTATGTCTTTGGTGTCGATCACCAACTGTCATAAACAAAAATTTTTGCTTATCAAAAACCAGCCGAGAACCAAAGTGAATGGAAGAGGAAATAAATGGTTTTGCTAAAAAAATATCTTTTACCTGCTTGATCTTTTTTTCTCTCATACCTGTAAAAATCCCTCGAGCTAAAGCAGTCGTTTGCTTTCTTCCCATTTTTTTGGAGTAAGTAAAATAAACTTTTTTATTCTTTAAAAAATCAGGATGTAATGCAATATCCATCAAGCCTCCCTGTCCCTTTTTCATACACCTGGGGGGAACCGGATACAGTATGGATTTTTTTATTCTGTATATTTAATATTTTGAATTGGCCTTTTCGTTCTGTGAATAGTATGTGGCGATCATCAATAAAACTCATAGCCCATATTACACCCTGGTTTTCAGCTAACACTGCCACTTCAAAAGGTTCGCTGGCATTTGGGTATTGTTCCAGAATGTTCACGGTTGGTGGATTTTGTGATTGTTCTTTTTGTGAATCTGTTGAATGTGCTGAATTTATTAAAACAAACAAAAATATAAATGCCACACATCTTGATAGAAAGACTTTATTCATGAAAATGTAGATCATCAATATTACCCAAATCTTTCTGTAGCTCCTTAGAAATTGGATTCAAAGACGCCGCATGAAGCTGAGAGAAATCATCCAAAAATTGAAGGATCTCATCAGGAGCCATTGCCCGACATTTTTGCAAATACTCCAATAGAAAATGTTTGAACACATTTAAACTTCATCTAGTTGCTCCAAGGCTTTAGTATCGATTAAATCCTGCTCTCTCCCACTACTCTAATTCTCCATTAAATCATATCATTGAAAACAATGGAAATTCAGTGTCTAAATTTTTTTGGGGCGATCGACGGGATTTGAACCCGCGACAGCCAGATCCACAATCTGGAGCTCTACCACTGAGCTACGACCGCCATATACTTTGAACTTTATGTATGGAAAGCCAAAAAATCAACTCTCCTCTTTAAAATTATTGCCAGAAAGTGGAAAAAATCATAATACCACTACAAGAAAATGTTAAATAGTAAAATAAAACTCCCTCTTACTCATAGTCCCTCAGTTAAAATAAAGCAATTGCTCTATTGTATTTTCACTGGCATTTTATTCAGTCCAACAGTTTTTGCCATCACACCTTTTGTAGATACTGGAAAACTTTTACGTGATGATGAAAAAGATATCTCCGCTCATGCTATTATTCATCATCTATCTGCAGAAGAAAAAACAGGATTTCATTTAGTACTTACTTTAGATCAAGCACATTGGAGTCAAAAATCACTCAACATGAGGTATTTTCTGGGCGGAGGAACAACAGGATTCAATGGAGGAGCTTTTTTAAAATGGGTTCCCTTTCCTGATTATAAATGGCAACCGGCTTTAGGTATTGCCGGCGGTGGAGAATATCAGTTTGCTGGTATTAAAACACATATCATAAAATTACATATTCGACCTTTTATAAGTAAAAAACTGGATACTCCTGTAGGAAGCTTTTCACCCTATCTGGCTTTTCCCGTATCTATAGATATTAACAATTTTACACAAGTACAAATACCACTGAGATTTGCCTTAGGTGTAAAAGGTGAAATGTTTTTTATTGATTTTAGAAAGTTGTTTCTCAATATTGAGTTTAGTACTGCTCTGGCAGGTCAAAGTCCTTTTTATTTTAGTGTTGGTGTGCTGACCTATTGGACGGACCGTAGCGCAGCCTGGTAGCGCGCCACCTTGGGGTGGTGGAGGTCGCTGGTTCAAATCCAGTCGGTCCGACCACTAGCATAAACTATTGAAATCATTGAAGTTTTTTGGTAGAAATATTCTTTAACTGGATTTTTCTCAGAAATTCTGAGAGGCATATCAAAACAACTAAAAGTAAATTAGTTACAACTGACTGTTTTTAAAGAGAGCAGAAAAAGTTTTTTCTCCTGTCTCGTGACTCAAGAGTGCCACAGTCTTTGCATATCTTTGAGTCATTCTTGCTTCTGTATGTCCAAGGCTGGCTTGAACAGCAGAAAGATTTTTTGTCCCTATAAGTGCCATCGTAGCAAAAGTATGTCGACAAATATGGGTAGAACGCCAAGGCAACCCTAACGATTTAAAACCGTGATTAAACGCTGACTGAATAGCATTGTATTTTAAAATCTTACCTGTACCACTTATAAAAACCATGTCACTTTTGGATTCCTTCTTTATTTCCTTAAAGATTTCTTTAAGCTTCTCTGGAAGCATCAGAAGTCTTACAGACTGAACAGTTTTTGTCACATCTTCCAAATAAGGTTCTTTTGTATGATAATCCCAACACACTCTTCTCATTACTCTAGCTACACTACGCTCTAAATCAACAACTTTCCACTTCAAACCACAAGCTTCACCTACCCTAGCACCTGTAAGAAGCATGAAAGTTGCGAGCCTCCAATAAACAGGATTCTTATTACATTTTTTAAGTCGATTGATCCACTTTACTGCATCTTCTGGTTGAATAAAATGATCTGGCCTTCTAGGAATACGAGGTTTATACACACATAACTGTTTATGCTTTTTTGTTATAGGAACATTAAAGTCTTCATTTATAAAATCCCTGTACCAATTTAAAATTGTACTTAGTAAGTTTAGTTCATGAATAAAAGTTTTTCTTCCATTATTTTTTGCTGTTGGATGCTTCTTAAGCCAACTGAGCCACTCCACAATCTTTATACCTTTGAACTTAGACATTTGTAATGTTGCTAAAGGGCTTGAATAAAAGTAAATTAGCTGACATTCATATTTTTGATAAGTGGATTTTGCCAGTCGTGTTTTGGCGTCTATTAAAAACTCATCTACACATTTCTTAAATAACATTTGTTTCTTTGTTTGGTATCTTCTTTTTGTTATTGCCATTGTGGTTTCTCCCTTCGGTTTGACCACTACAGGTTTCAGTACAATAAAAAATAAAAAAAGAAAAGAGAGGAAGCGAAGAGTTTTTAAAATTGAAAAGAAGGATGAGAAAGTCCGTTTTATATATGTAAAATGGATATAACTTTATAAATAGAAAATTTATTTGTTACTAAGAAGTGAGAACATGATAAACTTGAAAGTTTTGTTCTGTTTATGAATCTATAATAAGAATCAAATTAGGATTATAATATGCTTTGATCTCTCCTTTCTTTAGTGCCATCAAAAGAACAAGGGCCAGCCAATATGGCCAGCCCTTGCAAACAAACCGATGGGGGTTTTGTTTTCTTAAGTTTTATTTTGACAAACATCTGCAATAGTCCCGTTGCTGTCCATGTCTCCAGCTGAACACATGCTATTGCAAGCATACAGGGAGTTACATTAAGCCATTTTGTGCATTTGGTTGCCCCAGCACTGTTGTTTGTCACAAGTTCCTGTGTCTGTCGCCTTTGGGCCAGAGTCATCATTACTCATAAAATAACCAGTCGCTACATCTCCTTTTTGATAAGCTGCACCGAATATGAAAGAATCTGGATTCAATTCACATTTAGCAACGGTAAAGCAGTACCATTGACATTTATTGCTTCAGAACGCAGCGGATAGTGGGGAGAGCTGAGGTACAGCCACAGCTCCAAAGCCAGCAAAGCTATTTGTAGCTGAAGTATAAAGATTACTTGTTCCTACCGTTTGGATACCAGCACTGTCCAATGTAGCACAAAAAGTGTTATTAAAAGTCTCGTGTGCCATATAAGCTTTATGGCCAGATGACACTTCCGATTTTACAGCGGTCTGATTCGCACCTTCCTTATATTTTTTATAAGCTGGGATAGCAATGGCGGATAACACACCCACAATTCCCACTGTGACCAGGACTTCCAATAAGGTAAATCCTTTTTTATTTCTTAAAATGTTTTTCATAAAACCTCCTCGTTTTATATTGTTATTAAATAAGTTATTTTTTTTATTTTCCTAAGCCTCACTCCATAGCCCTCCTTTGCTATTTCCTGTTTAAATCAAAAGTTTCTTCAACGCCGATACCTTTTTTCTCAAACCTGTTTTTGAGACTTTGCACCTTAGCTTCGGACTCCATGTGAGCTGTTTGCTCTCTTAGGAATTGGCTATACTTAACTAGCTCTTTAGTCTCTTTCCACTTCTCTGCCTGTTTAAGCCAGTACCAGGGACTGAACATAATCAGAGCGGATAACAACCCCGTCTGTGCAAAAATCAATGCGGCTAAAAATTTTTTATCTGGATTGTTCATTCTCTTTTTCATCTCCATTTTTGACTTTCCAAAACTTGATGTGCTTATCTTGTTCAAGAAAATTGGTAGGATAATGTATGCCCTACCAATTTTTTCTGCTTTGAAATTAAAATCTTATTCCCCTACAATTAAAAGTCTATAATGATTTTCGGGTAAATCAATATAATTTTTAAAGAAAATTCCATACATTTAAAAAAACTAATAATATTAAACACTTATTTATGTATCATTTTAGTACAATCGTCCAAGTTATAAACATTTTTTATGTCTCAGAGTAACATTTTACTCAAAATTTAATGATATTCTTGCAGAAAATATTGACATAAAAATCCAAACCATAGCTATTCCATTTGAATCTTTTTGCATCTAAACAAATAACAACTTCTTCAAATACTAATCTTAATTTTCTTTTATAGAGATAAAACAACAAAGTATAAAACTTTAATATTTTCAATATTTTATAAGGCTTTACTTATTTATATTTCTTAAAACTTCCACATTATTTTCTCTTACTTCCATCAAATTTCATCGGATTCATTTTGGTAGGGCATACATTATCCTACCAATTCATTCTTTAAACTCCTATAATCACCAGAATTTTTAAGATTTTAAATTATTTTTTGCGTAATTTTTGCGTGTTTTTTTGCGTAATTTTCCATTTAATAAGAAGTATTATTTTTGCTTTTCTATTTGTTCTTTTAGATTTGATAATTCACTTTTCAGATTGTTTATTACTTTTTCTGATTTTATCGACTGCCAAGCAATAAACATAATGGCTAACGACAGTAATATAATACCTATGTCCATTTTTACTCCTCCTCTTTATCTTTATCATCAACTCTACACCAGTTAGGGAGTAAAATTTTACATATAAGAGTTAAAATAGAAGTATAAACCCGGCTGTACGAAATATAAAAAAATTGTTTGTTAAAGCAGAGCGACCAGAGTTTAAAAAAATAAAGAGAGGGAAAGCGAACCAGAAGAGAGCTTAGAAAATAAAAAAATAACCTCCATTTTAGAGAGGCATCCATATTATTTCTTGATTTCATATATAAAAGTTGTAGTATTTTCAGTACCCTATGGGATTATAAAAAGAAGGCATTATC
The DNA here is from genome assembly GCA_965226095.1 of Bdellovibrionales bacterium. Taxonomy (GTDB): domain Bacteria; phylum Bdellovibrionota; class Bdellovibrionia; order Bdellovibrionales; family UBA1609; genus JANQSP01. The sequence goes on from OZ245336.1 coordinate 1,263,826, forward strand.
TACATGACAGATACAGAAATTAAAAACCTCATTTTGACTGGTGAAGGATACCATATAGAGTTTAAACAGGCTTTGGATAAATCTCTTATTGAAGAAGTTTGTGCTTTTGCCAATTCATCAGGTGGACATATTTTAATGGGAGTAGCTGATAATGGAATAGTTAAAGGCATTGATACGGATAATCGCATTCGATCTAAGATTCAAGATACAGTAAACCGGTTGCAACCAAAATTAGATATTTCTATTGAAGTTAAAGAAGATATTATTGTTATTCATGTCCCTGAAGGTCATGAAAAACCATACGGCTCTCCAAGAGGTTTTTTTATGAGAGTAGGAGCAAACTCTCAGAAAATGACTAGGGATGAAATTATAAACTTTTTTAAAAAAGAAGGTCGTATTAATTTTGAAGAGTTAATCAATGAAAAAGCTAATTTCGCAAAGGATTTTGATCCAAAAGCTTTTAAACACTTTTTGAAACTTTCAGGTATTAGCTCGACTATTAAGAGAGAAGTACTTCTACAGAATCTTGATTGTCTAACATCTGATAAAAAACTCACAAACTTAGGTGTTCTATTTTTTGCTCAAGATATAGATTTCATTATGAATTATGCCCTTGTTGATTGTGTTTTATTCAGAGGAACAGAAAAAGTGAAAATTTTAAATAGAAAACAATACACAGGAAATATCATAGATAATATTGAAGATGCTTTAGCTTTTATTCAAAAGCATACAAATACAGAGTATGTTATTACGGGTAAGCCTCGTAGAGAAGAAATTCATGATTACCCTGAAACTGCTTTAAGAGAAGCGATTGTCAATGCAGTTTGTCACAGAGATTACTTTGAAAGAAGATGTCATGTTGTTGTAGAGGTATTTTCTAATAGGGTAGAAATTTACAATCCAGGTGGTTTGCCCAATGGGCTTGATCCAAAAACTTTTGGAACAAAAAGTGTTCCACGAAATCTACTTATTGCTTCAATGTTACATAGAGCAAATTACATAGAACAAGCTGGAACAGGAATAGGTCGTATCAAAAAAGCTCTTGCGAATCATAAAAAGAAAGTGAAACTCGATATTCAATATAGTGATGATAGTATGTTTTACAGTGTTATTTTCACAAAAGAAAGGTTGGTAGAAACTACCCAGAAAAGGTTGGTAGAAACTAATGAAAATATTAGAGAATTCAATGACTTAGAAAAGTATCAGGTTGGTAGTAAAAGGTTGGTAGAAAATCAATTTAAAATACTTGAATTGATGCTTAAAGACCCTAAAATTTCAAAACAAAAGATGGCTGAAGTTATTGGTATTAGTACTACTGCAATTGATAAGAATATTAGTATCTTAAAAAGAGAAGGTTTTATAGAAAGAGTTGGTCCTGATAAAGGTGGCTACTGGAGAGTAGTTAAACAATAAAATAAATCAACTAGAGTTTAAAAAGAAAATAGTTTATCTAAGAGTTAAAATTCTACTTCCTAAATGAAATTCAGTTTTTGAAGATAAAATAGAACACTCCTGTATTATATAATCCAATAAGTATTCTATTTTTTTAGTATCATATTTTCGCTTATTTTTATCTAATAAATTATTGTTATGAGCTTCTATAAATTTTTTTACATATATTTCTTTATTGATTAAAGAGCCCTGATATTGTTTTAAATCTTTATTGTAATTAGTCCAACGAATAGCTGGTTCGTCTTTAACTTTGTAACTTAAATCTAAAAAACATTCTATTGAACAAGCTTTTCCATTGATATTCTGTTGTTTTTCACCAGATGTTCCTATAGTTTTTATATTATTCATATCATCTAATTCAGGAAGGGTTTTTACTATTATATTGTTCGGCAACGAGAGATCTTGTAATTTGTTATATTGACTTAATCCTTCAGTGTCATTATCAAATAAAATCATAATTTTATTAAGAACATTTATTTTTATTAAGCCTTTTATAAAATTTGCTAAATTACCTGTCCCTGCAAAAGGATAATCTTTTTTCATATTTATATAGTCAAAAAATATAGAACAATGAGGTTTTAATGTATTCATTGATCGTTTAATTATCTCTGTATCTGATGAACCTTCTGTAATAATAAGAAATCTTTCTAACCTACCAATATCTCTTATATCATCGTCATCCAAAGGGGATTTTGAGTAATAACCGCCAGAAACTAAATGAGTATAATCCAAGGTTAAATTTTGTTTTAATATATAATTGTTTGTTGAAATAAGTCGGATGAAATCAAAAGAATCTAATGCAGTTAAGAAGTATAAATGGAATTTCCCTAAATTTTTTCCATATTTGTCTAGCATTACTTTATGAAAAAATAATCCGAAATTACTAAAATTAGATATCACATCTTGATAATCAACATTTATTTTTAAGTCTTTTTTAGAGTTAAACTTGTTAAAGTTTTCTATAGGTAATAGCTTTATTTCATCAAAAAATGCGTCAACCTCTATTTGTACATTTTCTTTTTTATCTTCAATGTATTTGTCATAAAGAGAGTAATAAAAGCTATCTTTTAAATAATCATCATCTGGTTTGTATACACTCAGTTCTTGTGTATATAAATCTAATCCTCGTATGTATGCAGATTTTATTTTATCAAGAGTGCTACCTAATAATTCTAGACAAGTTAATATTTCAGAGATAGCTCTTGTATAGTAGTAATGATCATAGATTTCACCATCTTCCATTTCTTCTGCATATTGTTTAAAATGTTTTTGTTGAAAAAATATTTTTGATAAGAATCGCACAGGAAGATTATTTTTATTCCCATCTACTTCTATTGAATCTGATTTTTCTATACTACCAATAAGAACATTGCTATATTCTCCCATCTTCCTTCCTTTTTTAAGTAATAAAAATTATTTTAAATAAAATGTGTCATTTTAAATATTGCTTCAAAATCTATAACTTAATTTACTCATAAAATAACCTGAAAAGATTAATTTTAAAGTTGCAATATCATTACATGAAATTTCTTCTTTTAAAATATCTAATAATTAAAGTTTTCAAACTGTAGAAAGTTACGAATATTATATGAAGAAAAAGTTTGTAAAGTGAAACTTTTTTGCGTGATTTTTGCGTGATTTTCCGATTATAGGGGGGTCCTAGCGGTTACCAACGGGTGAATAGGCAGTGTTTTGTTTAGTTTTGGGCTTATTTTAGTGCTTTGAGACCTTATCTTTTCTCCCGTAGGGAATGCCATGCTTCTAACTATTTGATTTTACTAGTATTTTTAGTCTCTCATTTTATTTTTGCGTGATTTTTTTTCAAAACTTTCAATTTGTAGTAAAAAGTTTGTCCAATAATACATGAATTTTTAATAAAATAATTGACAAAATTGCTAGTATAACTGATATTGTAAGTATGAACAGTTTAGAAAAAATAAGAAGAAAGTTAAAGCCAAGAACAATCTACCGACGAGAGGATTTTATAAATTTATCAAGTAATGTTGATCGTCATTTGAAAGCACTGATTTCAGAAAAAGCTCTTGTAAAAATACAAAATGGTCTCTACATGTGTCCTGAAGAAACTCCTTTTGGAAAAGCTCTTCCTGAAGAAACTCAACTCCTAAAAACTTTTTTAAAAGACGATAGATTTGTCGTATACGATTTAAATATGTTTAATAGTTTAGATTTGGGATTAACTCAATTGCATAATAAAAGAATAGTCTTTAACCGCAAACGGCATGGAGAGTTTCAATTTAATGGAAAACGTTATAGCTTTTATAGATGGAGGGAAGCCCCAAGCAAACTGTCCAAAGAATTTTTGTATGTTGATTTTTTAAACCGCTTTGATAAATTAGCAGAAGATAATGTAAAAAATAAAAAACTGTTAAAAAGACAACTCAGGAAGTTAGATCAGAAAAAACTTCAGAGAGTTGTTAAAAATTATGGAAAAGAATCCACAAAAAAGAAATTCCAATCTCTTTTATTTTAATAATGTACTTACATAATCATCCCAATTTTAAAGACTTAATAGAAATCACTTCCAGTAAAATGAATATCAATGCCTCTTTGGTGGAAAAAGATTACTGGATTATGAATGTATTACATCACTTAAGTAAAGTATTTGAATTTCAAATGAAAGGAGGAACTTCTTTATCCAAAGCGTTTAGAATGATTGACAGATTTTCTGAAGATATTGATTTGCAAATCAAACCTCCGGAAAATCAACTAACTTTTAAGGTTTATTATGGAAAAAACCATGATAAAGACAAACACATAGAATCCAGAAAAAAATATTTTGAATGGATAAAAAACAAATTAAAAGGAAAAATCAATGGGATTGAAGAAGTAAAAAGAGACATTAACTTTGATGATCTCAAATATAGAAATGCTGGTATTCGGCTTTATTACAAAAGTATGTTTTCCCTATTGCCGGATATAAAAGAAGGTATTTTATTAGAACTTGGTTTTGACAAAACAACTCCTAATGTAAAAAAAGATATTTCTTCTTGGATATTTGATAAAGCTGACTTGCAGACTATAAAGGACAATAGGGCTAAAGGGGTTGTCTGTTATAAACCGGAATATACATTTGTTGAAAAACTGGATGCTATTATTCGTAAATACAATAAATATCAAGCTTCCGGAAAAATTTCAGAGAATTTTATTCGCCATTACTATGATTTATATTGTTTGTTGGATCAAGCTGACATTCAATATTTTATAGGAACAAAGCCTTATCAAATTCATAAAAAAGAGAGATTAAAAAAACTCAGTGACACCATAAAAGGTCATCCAGCTCTTTCTCTTAGTAGTCCAAAAGAAAAACAGTTGTTTGAGAGAGAATATATAAAACAAAAGAGCTTGTATTACAAAGGACAAATACCTTTTATAAAAATTTTGAATAGAATTAAGAAGTATTCAGAGAAATTATAAAAAGAACAGAAGCTCATATAATGATAGAATATAAATGGCATAATAACTCTCAATCAAAAACAGCTAAATTATTTAGTTAAACTAAATCCTATGGAGAAATAATGAACAAAGAGAATTATGAAACTATTAAGGCATATTTCGGAGTTAAATTTATTCAGTATATCATTAATTACGGTGGTGAACTTAGTAGCAAGACCAAATTTGAAGAATTAGAGTTAGACAGTAACCAAAAAAAAGCATTGGTATATCTTGATGACATACAGAGAAAATGCCGACAATCACACCTTAACCGAAATGATTTTGGGGATGGCTTTAAATTTGAAGTTAAACAAGTGGATCCCCCAACTTTCAATAACCTTAGACAAAGCTGTGGTGGGATATTCCTTCAAGTTGAGAGAGGTGATGACCCAGTTTTTGAGTTTTTATCTAACTTAATGATCCAAAATTACGCTCATTTACTTATAAAGCATAAATTTAGATTATCTCCGTTTTCCCACTCTCTTTCAATAACAATAGGTCTAGAAATACCCAAACTTTTATTAGAACAAGATATTCTAAATAAACTCCTTCATAGGAAGGATAATTTGAATTACATATTCCAGTTTAAACTATCAAATGGAACTCAAATCTACCATCACATAAATTCCTTCTTTGAAACAGTAATGTGGAGAGCCTTTCAAAACTCATGTAACCAAATGGATTATACAATTGAGAACTGCCTAAATGAATTAAAACTCTTGTTAAAGAACTTTAGGGAACTTGCTGAAGGAAAACAAACTAACTTCTTGTATTTTATAGGACTTTCGTGGATACACCTTGAAAAAAGTATTGCAATGGAAGATGGGGTGCTTCACCCACTAGATTCAATAGATAATCCAGGGTTGCATACATCTCTTATTGCTAGTCATGAAAATAATAAACTTCTTGGGGCAATTGCATGTATAAAAATTCCTATTAAGGTAACCGGTCCAGGGCAAGAAGGAGTTTCTCGAACAGTTTACCCTGATAAAGACATCTCTAAATTAATAAAAAAAATAAATTTATCATTATTTTTTTCATTACATAAAACTAACGGTACTATTGTTACATTTGTAGAAAATGGCTTCGTTTTAGAGCGTCCAGGTAGTTATGGTTCTAACTCAAGCACCTTCCGTAGCTTTAATATATTAGAAAAAAATGACTTTAATACATTTTCAGATTGGTTAAAAAAGATAGATGATCCTATTTATGAGAAATTTCAAATTGCGTTTGAGCGATTGTATTTAATTCTTTCTGAACGCCGAGACCCTATTGATTCAATAATTGATGGTGTAATCGCTTGGGAATCACTCTTTGGAGTATCAGGTGAAACATCATTTAAGATATGTGGGTCTATTTTAAAATTACTTAACCCAGAAGATAAACAAGAGTTTTATAAAAAATTAAAAAAAGCATATGATATAAGAAGTAAAATTGTTCATGGTGGCGAATCCAATCTATTTGGCAACTCTTCAGAGGCAGAAAAAATAAAAAAGTTTGTCTGTAATGTTGCTCGTGATTGTCTAGTGAAGTTAATCGATGAACGCAAAGACCTAATCTCTCTGAAACCAAGCGAAAGGTATAAGAAGATACTGCTTGATATCTAATTTGTATTAGACAAAAAACCTTCAAAGAAGGTGCTTCTCAATAGAAACTTTTTTGCGTGATTTTTGCGTGATTTTCCGATTATAGGGGGGTACTAGCGGTTACCAACGGGTGAATAGGCAGTGTTTTGTTTAGTTTTGGGCTTATTTTAGTGCTTTGAGACCTTATCTTTTCTCCCGTAGGGAACACCATATATTTTTATAACTTACTGATATTACATCATATAGAGAAAGACACTTTTTTCAAATTGTCCTTTTCTAAAAAATACAATATGCCCTTGAGAACTTTAGATAGGAATATCATCTTATTGAAAGATAATAATCTCATATCCTTTAAAGGTTCTAAAAAAACTGGTAGATATAAAATCACTAAAAAATACAAAAAGCCTGTATAGTGATGGTGGTCTAAATGTCGGTCTAAATGTCGGTCTAAATGTCGGTCTAAATGTCGGTCTAAGTGTCAGTTCAATAGCTCTATAAAGTGGCTTATAAAGTTAGCTCAGACGGTAGTTTCTTTTTAGTTGGCAAGAACAATATGAAATATATCAAAAATATTCAGATAAAAATCTTCTAATACCATCTATCATTGTTTTAACATCATTTTTATTATATTCATCAAAATTTCCATGTGCAGCGTTATCTTTGATCTCTTTCCAAGCAGATATAGTTTTACCTTTTAATGAAAATTTTGGTATTTCCATATAAAACTCCTATTTCAAAAAATATTGAGTCATTCATATATCGTTTAACTGCCACCAGCTAATATTTTTAAAAAACTTAATAACGGGCTCAACTTATCAGACTCTAAATTCCAATATCCTTTTTCAGCGGCTATTCCCAAAGAAGGAGTATCATCTTCCATAGCTGACAAAAAAGCTTTGCACTTGGCTTTATTAAAACTTTTCGGAAGTTTATATTGAGAATCTTCTAAAGAGGTTTTTTGCTTTATACACTCGATAAAAGGTTCAATACAATTTGTAATACCTTCTGATTGGACTGTAGATAAACATAAAGATTCTAAACTACCTGAGTCTTTCCCATTAGGAAGAGTAAAGATGCCAACTTTAGGTATTTCTGAAGTAAAATGTGACATTTCTTTTGGAACACTTAATTGCTCTTTTTTTAAAGTATGGCAAATACTTTGAAATACAGAATCGCTATTTGTATCTGTATCTTGTATTACGGCTAACGCCTGCACCTCATCAAAATCTGGCATTTTTACTATCTCTGGAAATATAGAGGAGAACTGCTCCTTCCCACCACTAGAGATAATCTGTACTCCTTGCAAGCCTTGTTTTTGTAGCAAAACCTTAAAAAATACTTCCTCATCTTTGCCTTCTACAAATAATACTTTTCTTTCCGTAATACGCTGTGGAAGATGCAATTTACTCATTTATCTCACTTCTAGTTCATTCTCTAAAGCAACTTGTAAATTTTCAGAACTATATTGCTTAGTTTTAAATTCATTTTCTTTTTTATCTATTCTCATATATTGAAAGTCATGTCTTAACTCCTGGGGAATCCCCGTAATAGCTGCTCTCATTAATTCATAACTGTGAGTAGTAGCTATAATTTGCGTGTTGTTGGCTTTGGCTGTACGAGCTATTACTTCCCACACACGAGGTAAAATAGAATGATGAAACCCATTCTCCAACTCATCAATTAAAACAATACCATTTTTTACTGAGGTAATAGCTAATAAAATGGACAATAAGTGGCCAATTCCTTGTCCCATCAAAGATAAGTGAATTTTTTGTTCGAGACCAATATCTCCATATATAGCAGAACTATTAGCAAAAGAAATAACACTCAAAGAGTTAAGCCTAGACTCTATAATCTGTAAAGCATTTAAAACACCTTCTGTATTATGCACTTTATCAAGTTCACTATACTGACGAGCATGCTCTACAGGATGAACAGAATCTGTTAAAGGTAAAAAAATAGCTTTTATATGTTCACTATATTGTGTGGCTTTTTGGTAATTTTTTAATTGAACACCATTAACTCCTAGTTCCAAGTCAGCTTCATTTATTTTTTCTCCTCCTTCCCAAAATCTTATTTTTATTTTACCAAGATTACTAGGTTGTTCCTTTAATAACTCAATACTATTCCCGTTTTGAATAGTAAGATGCTGCTTATTTAATTGTAAAAATTGATATTCTATTTTTCTTTTTTTTAATTGAGTATTGCATTCGAGTACCATAGGTTGGTCTAAATCAAAATTATGATAGACTGGTGCAAGTAAAGACTTTGCATTATTAGAAACACTATCTATCCCCCGCCATCTGAAATGATTCATAAACATAGCAGGATTATCATAGTCTAAAAGCAAATATATTGCTTCCAAGAGGCTGGTTTTACCACTATTATTCTTTCCTCCAATTAATAAAATTTGATTTAAATTATTTACAGCAAAAGAGTTGAAAAGCTTGTAATTGCGGATTTTTATATCTTTTATCATTATAGATTCCTTGTTTTTTACCTACGAATTATCTCTTTAATGTCTTAAAATCAAGTTGAATCTTCATAAAATACATAAAAATTATGTTATATTCTGTTTATTATTGACAATAATCACATAAAATACATAATTATATTAAATCAGGAGTTATTTTGAAGGCAAATCATCCTTTACTAAAAATAGCCCAAAGCCAATCAGGTCTTTTCACTGCTTATCAAGCAAAGGCATCAGGCGTTGATCCTAGAAATCATGCTTATCATTTAAAAGTAGGAAACTGGTCTCGAATAGAAAAAGGCATATATCATCTTAATATCATTCAAACAAATATAAAAAGAGATTTTTTTCTTTTTCAGCTTTGGGCCAGAAACCGTAAAGGCGAACAAGTAGGAATCTTCTCCTATGATACTGCTCTTTATTTAAAAGGCTTAACCACAGATTATCCAAAAACATTTCATGTTACTGTTCCAGATAATTTTCGCCGCACCACTTATAATAACAACTTAATCTTACACTATGAAAACCTACATACCTCTGAAAAAGCTGAAATAAATGGATTACATATAACTAATATACGAAAAACTTTTCAGGATTTAATCTCAAGTAGTACTTACCATCCTGAATGGATTAAACAACAATTGAAGATAGCTATTGAAAAAAAAATAATTTCCATTGAAGAAGTGAAAAATATTTCAATACATAATAGTAAAAAACAAATGTTCAATGCCATTTTATTTGAATTATCTGACTAAACTGCTACATTATTTTTAGTATAGTAAATTCAACAACACATAGTTCTTACAATTACTCCTGAAGCTGTTATGCAACCACGATGGGATGTATCTTTAGTTTCTATGCTATTTTTTCAAGATTAAAAAAAGAGACTGTATCATTAAAAAGTCATCATCAATTTCTTTATACTCAAAAATCTTTTGCTTTTTTACACCTAAATCATGTTCATATAAAAGCTCTACAAATTTTTGACCATCAATTAAAATCAATCTTGAATCAATTTTTTCAATTCCTTATCATCCTTCAACTGTTTTAATAAAGGAAGAAGAAACTCATGGAATTTAGGCACAGACATATTATTTCCTTTTTTGATATATAGTTTTTTTAAACTTTAAATTCTTGTAAACCGATGATACAAATAATCGGAATGTTATTTATGAAACTTTATTAATTTAAAAAAATAGTCTCCCTTTAAGGATACATCCATATAATTAAAGGCTTGTCTTATAGAAAAAAATCCCTAAAATATAGGAAAAGGTTAAGGGATGAGTAAACTTAAAAATAAAAAAATGAACTTATTATCTATCAATCTAAAACCGGAAAGATTGAGTTTCGTGGAGACTTTAGGAAAGATACGATATGGGGTACACAACAACAAATTGCTCAATTATTTGGCACTCAAAGACCTGCTATAACAAAACATTTAAACAATATTTTTAAAACTGGAGAATTAAAGGAAAAGTCAACTATTCGAAAAATTCGAATAGTTCAACAAGAAGGAAAGAGAAAAATTTCAAGGGAAACAGATTTTTACAATCTGGACGTTATTCTATCTATTGATTATCGTGTAAATTCAAAGCAAGCCACTCAGTTTCGCATCTGGGCAACAAAAACTTTAAAGCAGCATTTACTTGAAGGCTACACTATAAATAAAAAACAACTTATTAAAAATTACCAGAAATTTCAAAAAACCCTAAAAGAAATACAAACTTTATTGCCAGAAAACAAGTCTGTTCCTGCTGAAGAGGCTTTAGAACTCATCAGTGTTTTTGCTAATACCTGGTTTTCTCTTGAAGCTTATGATAAGGACCAATTTCCTAAAAAAGGTTGGACAAAAAAACAAGTGTCCTTTACTGCTGTAGAGTTAAATAAGGGTTTAGGCAACTTAAAAAAAGAGCTTGTGGATAAAAAACAAGCGACTGACCTATTCGGACAAGAAAAATCAAAAGATGCTGTAGCTGGCATTATTGGTTTTCAGGGCCTTTCAGTTATATGAATAAAAAACGACTTTTTTATTGAAAAATGTCGGATTTCATTCATACTAAACATATGGATAAAATAATATATAAAAGACTTCAATCATTGGGTTTGTTTAAACCCAATGAAGCTCTAAAGAAAATAGGTATTTCTCAGTCCACTCTTTCCCGTTGGGTCAATAAAGGATTTATCAAACATGTTAGTCGTGGTTTATATCTTCACCCTAACTCATCTATTTCACCAGAGCATCTGGATTTTGCTATAGCTTGTTCTCATTTTGGCCTTAAATCTGCTATTGGAGGTCTTTCTGCTCTCTTTTACTATGGACTTATTGAACAAGCCCCGGAACAGATATGGTTAATTGTTCCTCCTTATCGAAAAGATGAAAGTTCTCAAAAGAAATATAAATGTTTAAGGACTCATACTTCTTTAAGAATTGGTATTGATAAAAAAAAATATTTTAAAATCACAAATATAGAACGTACCTTATTGGAAACTATGAAATTTGCTACGAAGATTGGACAAAGAACAGCTATATCTTCTACTAGAAAAGCTCTCAAAGAAAAATTAACTACTGAAAAAAAAATTGTTCAAATGTCTTCCCGTCTTAAAATAAAAAATGTATTGGAAAAATATTGGGAAGCTATTATTATATGAAACTAAAAGATCAAGCTAAATCCATAAGACAAAAACTTTCCAACCTGTCTCAAAAGCAAGGTGTGAGTTACCAATATATTGCTACTTCCTTTCTTCTTGAAAGATTGGTTGCACATATTGTATCTGATAACAAACTTTACAAATCTATTGTTTTTAAAGGGGGTTATGTCGCCCTTCGCATTTATAAATCTAACCGGTACACCATTGATCTGGATGCTCTCCTATTAAAGCATCACATTAGAGAAACTCTTGAGCAGGTTAGAAAAGCTGCTGAAAAAGACATTGGTGATGCTGTATGGTTCCGACTGGAAAAAGAAATTGATCTTAAAACTCAAGGAGAGTACGGAGGCATACGCCAAGTTTTCAGGGGAGGTATTGGTGAAATACCAAAAAATATTACACGTGCTCAGATAATTCACTTTGATCTTGGTACAGGTGACTCTATTATTCCTCAACCTGTAAAGGCCAATATGCCTGAACTTATAGGTGAACAGGAATTAAATTGGGTTGTTTATTCCATTGAAACTATGATTGCGGAAAAAATCCACGCGTTAGTGGATAGAGGAGAAGGCAGCTCTCGATCCAAAGATATTTTTGATTTGGTTCATTTTTTACCAAAAGCAAATAAACCTCTTCTAAAAAAAGCATTGAAAGCTTGTTTTAATTATCGGGATACAAAACTGCCAGAAAACTTGGCTAACTTTATCAGTCGTATAGATGTAACACTTTTAAAGAAAGGTTGGGCAAGTGCCGTTTCAGGAATGAAACAAACTCCTGTATTTGAAGATAGTTTTAAAAATCTTATTAAGGAATTGAAAAAAATCTCCTAATCTTAGATGTTTAAAAAGTAATAATGGTCTTAAAATAAAAAGAAATTTTATAACAATAAAGAAGCTGCTCAAAAAAGCATCTTCAAAATGAAGACTCTGTTTTAAAAATTTTAACGGGATACTCTGGTCATTAGAGGTTAGTGGCGGTTACTAACAGGAAAAACAGGAGTGGGTTTATTGGTTTATTAAGGTATTTTAGTGTTTTGAATACTTTATCTTTTATCCCAGTCGGGTCCGACCACTGAAAGGCCCTCAGGTGGCCTTTCAGTTATAGACTCTTAGAGAGCTTTCAGTTTTAGGCCCATAAACTAAAAAGTCACCTGAGGACTTTTTAGGGCCTTTCAGTTATATGAACAAAAAGAGCTTTCAGTTATAAGTCCCGTACTTTTACCATTACCATTTCTAAAAAGACCATCTTAACCCTAAAGAAACATGATGAATTAAACTTCGTTTAAGTGAAATAGGGTAAATTTTTTTCTTGTTTTGAATTTTCTTTGATGAAGAAGAAGGAACGTTATCACCAGAAGACTCACCTTTCCTAGGAGGATCTATAGTAGATGGAAAAGAAGGTCTAAAATTTAAACCTGAAGCAAGTACTCCTTCAAGTTGTTTATACAAATTGAACTTTAAATATACTTGACTCTTTAATCCCACTTTCAAAGTCTTCTCGTCATAGTCCCTGCTGCCTGTATTATCCAATCTGTGTGCATAATCAAAAAGTATGCCTAGACCTGCACCTATGGATATTCGATTTCTTTTGAACATATCGTATTCAAATCCTAATACACCCATATAGTCATAACTTTCATCCACAGCCAAATTCAAGACAACTGCAATATCAGGAAAAATTTCTCTTCCATAAGCAACTTCTAGTCGTATTCCTGTGTAATGTCCAAATGCAGTGGACCACTTGTAATTTAGTAAAGGTAAGAAATCATTCGTCACAGCAACAGATACAAAGTTTGGTTTATCTATTTTAGACTCAGCAAATGAATTGATACTTATACTAAATAAGATGACAAGTAAAAAATATCTCATAGCACAACCTCCATTTTCAGCATATTATTGTTTTATATTTCTTTAACATTTGTCAATATAATAAATCTTATGTAAAAATTTCATCTTTATATTAAAAAGACTACAAAATTTTAACGGGATTTTTCTCAAAAACTTTTGAGAAGGTCATTCGAAAACAACTAAAAATAAATTATGTTGCTTACCCTCTTAAAAAATAAAGAGAAACGACGGGAGCGCTTTGCAAGAAAATAAATTGGGAGAAACCAGAGCAAAGCGAATGGGGGAGACGATTTTTTTCTTGAGAACAATTCTAATTGTTTCAAAGCAGAACCAGAGTTTAAAAAAATAAAGAGAGGGAAAGCGAACGAATGAAAGCTCAGAAAATAAAAAATAGTCTCCCTTTAGGGAGACATCCATATAATTAAAGGCTTGTCTTGTGGAAAAAAATCCTTAAAATGAAAAAGCCTACCTCTTTAAAAAACCTTAAAATCCTTAAAACAGGAGAAGATTATAAAACCGAGTTTAAAGAAGAAGTATATAAAAAACTTGATAGAGAAATTGTTGCTTTTGCCAATGCTTCTGGTGGAAAAATTTATATTGGAATCACTGATGAAGGTAAAATAAAAGGTATTATCACAAATAAGTTAAAAGATCCCAAAAATTGTGACCCAAAAGTATTTAACAAGAGTTAAAAAAAGAAAAAGTTTTAATTGTAGAAGTGAAAGAAGGTAAAAAGACCTCATAGGTGCTCTTCCGGATTTTATATTAGATCAGACGCTACCTCTCAAAAATTGAATACAGAAGAAATAAGAGATTTTATGGGAATTTGATTATAAAAAACATTTTGATAAAAAAAAGTTTTTTGCTTTTTTAGATAGAGCTAAAATAACTTATGAAAGAAAAAATGTAATATCTCTACTGGAAAATTTAAAAATCGCTAAAAGGCAGGGTTCAAAAGTTATCTTTAATAATGCGGGAGCTTTGTTTTTTTCTAAAAATTTAGAAGATATTTATTTTCACACTAAAATATCATGTGCTCGGTTAAAAGGAAGAGAAAAACGCCATGTGCTTGATAGAAAAATGTTTAATAAAGATATACTCAGTAACATTGATGAGGCTCTTTTGTTTTTACAAAACTATTTGAGATTAAAATATGATGTTGTTCCAGGTGAGATTCAAAGACGAGAAATTTTGGAAATTCCAGAGGACGCTTTAAGGGAAGCTTTGGTCAATGCTGTCACCCATAGAGATTATTTGAATCAAGGAATTTATGTAGATGTTGAGATTTATGATGATAGGGTAGAAATTTCTAATTTTGGAGGATTACCCAAAGGGTTAAAGAAAGCACAATTTGGGAAAAAGAGTGTTCCTCGCAATCATTTGATTGCTGAGTTAATGCTTAGAATGGGACATATTGAGAAAATGGGTACAGGAATTAAAAAAATGAGAGATTTAATTAAAGAAGCCGATCTGAAACCTATTAAATTTGAATTTAGCAGTTTTACTACTGTGATATTTTTCCGAAAACCATTATCTGCTGAAAGGTTTATTTCAGAGGATAGAAATTACGGTATAAATTTTGGAGTAAAAGGAAAAAAAAGGGATAAACTTTTAAAATTATTAACTGCAATAGATAGAGAGGATTTTTCGGTTGTTTCCTTTTCAAAAAGAGAAGGTATCGCATTAAGAACAATAGAAAATTATATAAAATTTTTAAAAGATAACAACCTCATCTACTTTGAAGGAGCTCGTAAAACAGGTAGATATAAGGTTACTGATAAATATAAAAAACTTATTTGATATAAAATTGCGGTATAAATTGCGGTATAAATTGCGGTATAAATGGCCCATTAAACAGTGAAAATGGCCTTATAAAAGACCCATTAAATCAGTAAAATGGCCTTAATAAAGTGGCCCATTAAACCAGTAAGTGGCCTTATAAAGTGGCCCATTAAATCAGTGAAAGTGGCCTTATAAAGTGGCCCATTAAAACCAGTAAGTGGCCTTATAAAGTGGCCCATTAAATCAGTGAAAGTGGCACAATAAATGGCAGTATAAATGGCGGAATAAATGGCAGTATAAAACATCTGAAGTTATGACATATTTTAGTGAAATTTTACTATAAAAAAACATAGTGTCGAATCGAAAAAATCCGACCAATTTTAACGGGATTTTAACGGGATACTCTGGGTATTAGAGGTTAGTGGCGGTTACTAACAGGAAAAACAGAAGCAGTTCTGTTAGTTTATTAAGTTATTTTAGTGTTTTGAATACTTTATTTTTTATCCAGTCGGTCCGACCACTCACTATGTAATTATTTCACTATATATAAAACTTCTACACCTTATCATCACTTTATTAACTCATTCATTTACAATGATATATTTTAATATTAAAAATATATAAATATTATTATCTACCCTTTTAAGGATTCGAAACTATGTTAATAAATCAAAAGAAATACATCTCCTATTGTATCATTATTTATTTAGTTTTCTCTACTGTTATCTCTTATAGTTGTGAAGAAGTGTTTAATAATAAAAGTTCAAAAGAAAAAGTACCAATAGAAACACTTAATCAAAGAATCTTTGACTACTTGGATTTTGATTTCATTACTCTTAAAATAAAAAACCAGATGAGAAGTATATTCAGATTATCTAATATATTATACATTGGAGAATTAATTCAAAAAAGTGAACAAGATTTATTGCAAATACCTGGCTTTGGCCGAACCCAACTTAATGTAGCTAAAGAAGCACTGGAACCAAAAGGTCTGCACCTGAGTACACAACTAGAAGAACCCTGGACACGATCTCCACAAAAAGAACACATAGCAATAGATATACTCAATCAAAGAATCCTGGACTATCTGGATTTTAATTCTATTCCCTTTCCAATGAGATTTCGTATAAATAGAACTTTCGAAGCGAATAATATAATATATATTGGAGAACTGATCCAGAAAAACGAATACGAGTTATCTTATTTGCATTTAGAAACAATTACAAATACATTCAACCAAAAAATTATTGATATCCTAGTAGAAATATTAAAACAAAGAAACCTGCACCTGAACACTACACTAGCAAAATCCTGGACTCCACCTCCACAAAAAGAACACATAGCAATAGATATACTCAATCAAAGAATCTTTGATTACCTGGATTTTAGTTTCATTGACAGTAAGGTGAGCAATCGCCTTAAAAACAACCTGGCAACAAAAAATATTCATTATATTGGAGAATTGATTCAAAAAAGTGAACTGCAGTTATTACGGATATCAGGTATTGGTATAAAACAAATTTATTTATTTGAAAAAGCATTGAAACCAAAAGATCTGCATCTGAGTACACAACTAGAAGAACCCTGGACACGACCTCCACAAAAAAAATATATAGCAACAGATATACTTAACCAAAGAATTTTTAATTATTTAAATATTAACTTTCTTCCGCCTCAAGTCAGAGCCCGCATTATTAGAACCTTTAAAGCAAATAATATATTATACATTGGAGAGTTGATCCAAAAAAGTGAACAGGATTTACTAAACTTGCGCTTGGGGATAATAGAACTCCCAATTAATAAAAAAAATATCCATGTAATCGTAGAAGCATTAAAACAAAGAGATTTGTATTTGAACACACGACTAGAAAAACCCTGAACACGACCTCAAACTTGAACAGTGTGAATTTTTTTCACACTTAAAATATAACCATGTCTCAATTATGTTGACAGAAAATATTTTTTTATGCTTAACCAAGCATAACATTATGAAAAGTTTTATTAAGGTTATCTTCTTTAATCTATTCATACTCTCCTGTGATCCGGCAAATCAAAATATAGATTCGCAAAATTTTTCCGTACCGGAGCCTGTTATATCCGATCAACTCTCTATCACTAACCCGGAGAATGCACGATTTAAATTAACAGATATCTCAGTGATGAAAAACCCATCATTAAAAATAAATGACATCATTATTTTTAATGACATAGAAGATATTGAACAAAATAAAAAAAGATTTAATAAGGTCCAATTAACAATAACAACTCATTGCCTGGTAGATAATCAACAAGTCATTATTAAAGATATTAAAAGGAAACTCAGACCAGCTATTCCTATTATTGAACTACTTCCGGAAGCAGTGTTGTTAGCTCAGAACACTCCTTCTTGTGGTTTTTCATTTACGGCAAAAAATCCAGCAGGAGCAGAACACCATTTTGAAATGCCACAACTACCAATAACAGATTATCGATCTGACCGTTTTATCACCATCATTGATAACTCAAAAACAGATAACAAAAATAAAACCCCGTATTTATTTATGAATAAAAGAAAAGATTACTCAGTCAATACAGGCCATGAAACAGCAATGGATACATTGAATTTAAACTGTAAACATCTATCAAATTCTATTTCACTCCGTTCTGAACAATGGCTCCCTTTCTCTGCTTTTTCTAATAAATTTAAAAATAAAACTATTGATCAGAATCCTTATCAACAATGTCGAGTTTTGGGTTACAATAAAGATACCCTTGTAGCCGCCTCCAAAGTTTTCCATTTAGTCTATCCTCATCAACCACCTTATGTCAGCATAGACACTATAAACCATGACCCTGATGATTTTTATGCTGATATCATGGGAGATAAAGAAGATAATAAGTCAAAAGATGTGGAAATTGATATGTACTCTTATCAAATTAACAATCCTCATTCCTATCCAGTCACTCTATGGATGAATTATCGACCCGGTATGGAATTGGATCTTTATAGTTTATATCAGGAAGTTAATTATAATGGAATGGATTATACTGAGAGCGATAAAATGTACCTCCCATTTTATGTATCAGATGATTTTAATATCAACTTAAGAAACCCCATTGTTGAGCAAGGCCAAGCAACCACAGAAAACACTGATGACGGACTACTTTTAAAACTACAACCTCATACTAAAGTAAAAATACCAGTCTCTCTTACTGATTCCAACTTATGCAAGAAAGCTAAAACAGGTGACGAGGTTCGATGGTTAGGAGCTATATATACACCTCCTCAAGATCTCAAAGTATATGCTTTGGACACTAGAGATGAAAGTTTTAGTGAATCAAAAACAGAGCTGAGTATATATCGTTCAAAAAAACCGATTGCACTGTTGACTACTGGCCTGGAGAAGAAGAACAGTAGTGATGATACTACTCCTGTTCTATCTAACAACTTATGGTTTATGGAAAGCTCCTGCTTACAAGCAAGTAGAACAAGAGATAAAACTTTTAAGACAATAGAACCCTTATTAGAGTTACGCAGAGATAATGATGATCGTGGATCTTTTGATATACACTGGTTGGAAGAACCTGATCCACTATTATCCTCCACCTATAAAGAGAAAATTGCAGAAACTAAAACAGCTATCCTCTATTACATAGATCGTAAAAACCCAGGAACAATTTATACTGATGGTATGGGTGGCGGTAGCGGCGAATAAGTAAGAAAATTATAAGGAACTTTTGAGTATCCAGATTATGTTTTCATGCCACTCAATTCTTTGAGTGAGTAAATCCAGTGTCACTTCATCTTTTCCTGCTGTAGCCTCAGGAAAAACAGCTTGAGCGGTTTTTATGACCGCTTCATGATCCATAATCAGTTGTTTAATCATGTCCACCGCTGATGGAACATTCTCAGCTTCCTGGATAGAAGTTAAGTTTTTAAAGCTGGAATAAGATCCCGGAGCAAATACACCCAAGGCGCGTATTCTTTCAGCAATCGTATCTGCGGCCTTCAATAGCTCTGTGTATTGTTCTTCAAACATCGCATGCAAAGTATAAAACAAGGGTCCTGTTACATTCCAATGATAATTATGTGTTTTCAATGATAAAATGTAATGATCCGCCAATAACTTTGATAAACCTTTTACAATGGATTCTTTTTTATCTGCCATAACCTTTACCTCCTCTTTATCTTATTATATCGCCAAACTATACAACGATTCAACTCAGATTCTTAGTAATTGACGTGATGTTTGATGGATTCCATCATCCGTGGATCTTTTTGTGGTAGTGGTGAATATTTATCAAAAAAGTTAAGTAGAACTCTGATAAAAATACCTAGAAATCCCAGAAATACACCTACTTCCAAAAAACCAAAACGAGGAAATTCTGAATCATAATTAGGATAAATCAACCAATACAAATCCACAAACTGCATAACTAAAACAAAAGCTGCAACCCCACTGACAATATTCAAATTTCTCTTCACCCACTTGGGAAGTAAAATAACAAAGGGTACAATAAATTTAAAAACCAGAAGGCAAATGGATAAAACAGCCCAGGCACCCTTTGAGCGAGGTACAAAAAAAGTGGTTTCCTCCGGCAAATTGGCATACCAGATCAGCATGTACTGACTAAAGGCAATATATGCCCAAAATATCGTAGCGGCAAACAAGTATTTGCCTAAATCATGTAAATGATTTTCGTTAATCCATTTTTTATTTTGTGGATCACTTTTTATAAAAAACACACATAGTAAAATCAATACTGCAAATATAGATTGAAATAAACCGGCAAAAATATACACACCAAAAATAGTTGAAAACCAATGAGCGTCCAGACTCATCAAGAAATCCACACTAAAAAAAGATAAAGAAAAACAAAAAAACAAAAGAAATAAAATAGAATACTTAGCACCCTTCTGAGCCCAAATCACATCACCATCCTGATCCTGTTTTAATGAAAAAGATAATAATTTTTTGGCAAAGAAAACCCAGCCACCAATAAACAATACACAGCGAACTAAAAAAAACGGGAAATTCAAATAAGGTTTCTTATGTTCCAACAAATGATCCTGCGCTACTTTTGCCGGATCCAACCAATCATACAACACAAAAGCTCCATAGAGTAAAGGCACTGTCATCACAGCCGCTACTGGCAAATAAGCTGTTAAAGCCTCTGACAATCTTCGAACACTAACACTCCATCCCGCTCCGGAAGCATAATGTATGCTAATAAAAAATACTCCACCTAAAGAAATCAGTATAAAAAACACATAGCTTAAAAGATAAGAATGCCATACTCTATCCTGAAACCCAGGAAAGAAAACAAACAACATACTTAAAAAACCCAAAAACATAAAAATGACAGAAATATTTTTTAACTGCTTTACTTTTTCAACACTGAACATTATTCATTCCCTTCTTCACTTTTCATCCTTGGTGGCTTTTTTTTGTAACATTCGTATATAGTTCACCAAAGCCCAACGAGCCTGTTCATCAGGTATCTGTTTCCTGTAACTGCCCATCAAACCCTGACCTTCATGAATGATGTGATAAATCCTGCCATCTGAATAATTGATGGCTTTTTTCGCCAAAAGAGAAGGTGGCTTAACGATCATTTTTTGTGCCACCGGTCCGTCACCAGTTCCTGCACCACCATGACAATAAATACAAGCTCTATCGTATTGCCTTTTACCAAGACCCATCACCATTGCTGAAAAATTGCCCTCATAAGGATTCTTTAAATTTTTTTCAGCTCCCAATGGATCATTTGTATAAGGATAATAAGATCTGTTTCTGGCACGAGTGTTTTCAGGAGGCACTCGCATGAAAGTACCCTCTTCTGACCCTTCCTGCGCTTTAATATTTTTTTGCTTCATCATATCCTGAATCAACTCCACATTTGTTCGATTTTTCCCGGCATTGCAACTGCAACCCGTTAAAAACACAATAGATAAAAAAATTAAAATTTGTTTCACTTTAAAAATCCTCTTAAAAATTGGATTGCACCACTTGTTCCGCAGATAAAGATTTCAATAAATTTTTTAATTCATCTGTTGAACATTTTTTATCACTCAATTTAAAAAAGACAGCAAACTTATGAGAAGTTAAGTTTTTATCCAAAACCGGCGGATCCACTGCCGGCAGGCCACAAACCACCAACAAAGCCGCTACAGACGATAAGGCACTGAATAAAATAGTGCATTCAAAAATCACAGGAATAAAAGCCGGTAAAGACCAAAAAGGTTTTCCACCTATAATCAAAGGCCAATTAACCGCTGAGGTCCACCAGGTAAACCATAACCCAAACAAACAACCACTGAGACCAAACACAAAAGTCACCCAGGGAATCCAGGATCGCTTAATCTCCAATAGCTCCTCCAACCCATGTACAGGAAAAGGAGTAATAGCTGAAAAACCTTTATGTCCTTTTGTTTTTAATTCTTTTATAGCAGATATAAATTCTTTTTCATCTGCCCATATACCAGCTAAAACGGGGTCTGTGTCTTTTTGGACTGAACTCTTAACGCTCAATAAAAGTTTTTTTATTTTTTCTTTCATACTCTTTTAATGTCCACCTTTATCTGTATGTCCATCCTTATCTGTATGTCCATCCTTAGCCACGGTTTTGATTTCAGCGATAGAAATAGCCGGTAAAGTTCTTATATATAACAAAAATAAAGTAAAAAACATTCCAAAACTTCCATAAAGCACAGCAAAATCAAAAAACGTCATATCAAATATTCCCCAGTTGGCAGGCAGAAAATCCCTATGCAGGGAAGTCACAATAATCACATATCTTTCAAACCACATTCCAATATTGATAAAGATAGAAACAATAAACATGACTAAAATATTTCTACGGAATTTTTTGAACCAAAAAATCTGAGGAATAAGTACATTACAAGTGATCATCGTCCAATATGACCACCAGTAAGGCCCCGACATTCTATTGATAAAAGCATACAATTCAAAATCCGAAGCGGAGTACCAGGCAATAAAAAACTCAGTAGCATAGGCATAACCCACCATCATACTTGTTAATAAAATAATTTTATTCATTAACTCCATATGATTAAGTGTGATGTAGTCTTTAAATTTCGGTACAAATAATCGAACCAGACACATCAAAGTCACCACCATGCCAAAGCCTGAAAAAATAGCACCGGCTACAAAGTAAGGAGGAAAAATAGTGGTGTGCCAACCAGGCAGACTGGCTGTTGCAAAATCAAAAGATACAATACTATGCACAGATAACACCAAAGGAGTGGATAGGGCTGCTAAAATCATATAAGTCATTTCATAATGACTCCAGTTGCGAGCGGTCCCCCGCCAACCCAAAGATAAAATACCATAAATATGCCGGCGAATCCCCTTGGCTCTATCCCTTAAGGTAGCCAAATCAGGCACCATACCAATATACCAAAATACAATTGATACAATAGCATAGGTACTCACTGCAAAAACGTCCCATATCAGAGGAGAACGAAAATTGACCCACAAAGGACCTCTTTGATTAGGATAAGGTAGTAGCCAATACGCCAACCAAGGACGCCCCATGTGGAGTAATGGAAAAATTCCAGCTGTCATCACTGCAAACACCGTCATGGCCTCTGCTGTTCGAGCGATGGACGTTCTCCACTTTTGACGAAACAAATATAAAATGGCGGAAATCAATGTCCCAGCATGACCAATACCAATCCAAAAAACAAAAGTAATAATACCGGTTCCCCAACCCACTGGATGATTCACACCCATCAAACCAATACCTACTGCAACAATCACTCCCCAGGAACAAATGTAAAACAGAAACAAGGTTTTGGCGCTCAAAAGCATAGACAAGTATTTTATTCCTGGTAAAGTTTCCACCAGAGAACAAATATCATCTGTAATGGTTTTTAAAGATTTTTTCTTTGTTATAAGTGCAGGTCTTTTGAGTTGCATTTTTTATTCACCCATGATCTGTCTCTGTTGAATGATTGCCCTGTTCATCCGATTCATGATCTGCTTCCTTATTTCTCACTTTCACCTGATAGCGTACCGCCGGTTGAGTATTCAGTTCTTCCAACAGAGAATAGCTATTTTCTCTTTTAAATAAGCGTGACACTTTTGAAGTTTCATCTTTTAAATCACCAAAGACAATAGCTCCGGCTGGGCAGGATTGCTGACAAGCTGTTTGTATATCCCCATCTTTTAACTCACGATCTTCCAATTTGGCTTTCGCTTGGGCTGAACGAACACGATGCAAACAAAATGTACATTTCTCCATCACACCTCTGGATCGAACAGTGACATCCGGATTCAAAGCCTTATTCAACGGTTTTTCTATTTTTTTGGCATAGTTAAACCAGTTAAACCTTCGAACTTTATAAGGGCAGTTGTTGGAACAATACCTGGTCCCTACACATCGGTTATAGATCATATCATTGGTACCTTCGTCACTATGAACAGTAGCGGCGACCGGACAAACTGTTTCACAGGGAGCATTATCACAATGCATACACACCACCGGCTGATGAACCACACTGGGGTTTTCCGGCTCACCTTTATAATAACGATCCACTCGAATCCAATGCATTTCTCTTCCCTGCAAAACCAAATCTTTTCCCACTGTTGGAATATTATTTTCTGACTGGCAAGCTATTACACAAGCTCCACAACCTGTACAGGAATTAAGATCAATCACCATTGCCCACTTATGTTTTGGATATTTATGCGTTGGCCATAAACTGATTTTTTTATGACGATGAATCGCTCCTCCAGGATTTTTTAAGTATTGTTTTAAAGTGGTCTCCACCACAATTTGCCGACCTTCCATAGAGTGATGTCCCTGTACATTGGCTAAGGGAATTTTTTTATTTGTCATTGTCATACTAATCGGCAAAGCGGAAAAAACAGGTGTATGATCCTTGGAAAATTCCATGAATGGATAAGCATTGACTCCCACTTTATTAGCTACTTTTCCAGCTCTCTGTCTTCCATAACCAATAGCTAAAGCCAACACATTGTCCATCTGACCAGGTTGAATATGCACTGGCGCTTCCACAGAATATTTTTGACTGTTCAATTGGACAATCTGCCCTTCTTTTAAACTCTTATCTCTGGCAGTTGCTGGAGATACACAGACATAATTATCCCAACAAATTTTCGTCACAGGATCTGGAAACTCCTGAAGCCAGGACACATTGGCTAAAGTTCCGTCTTTTAAACCAGCAGTGGAATAAAGAACCAACTCATACTCCCCTTTAGCGGGCTCAGATGTTTGTTGTATTTTAAGCAAAGCGGATTTTTTAAACCTACGGGATACTTGTCTTTGCTTTTGATTAAAAGAGTTCTTAATTTTTACACCGGTTTTTAAAAAGTTATTCCAATCAGAGTAATTGCTTTTTAAATAGGTAAACCAATTCTCTTTTCCATTTAAAAATTTTGCTTTACCTAGATCCACAGTCCATTTGATTAAAGCAGATTCAAAATCCCTGGTGCGATAGAGAGGTCGAATGGTAGGTTGTTGTATACTTAACACCCCTTTTTGAAATTCCCAGTCAGACCATTTCTCCAAATCATGATGATCCGGTAATATATAATGCGCTTGCCTTCCCGTCTCGTCTTCTCTGTCCCCTGTATAAACCACTAACTCCGCCTGCTTGAGAGCACTCTCTAATGCCTGCCTGTCAGGATAAGTATAAAGAGGATTGGTTTTATGAATGATCACTGTATCTATCTGTTTATTGTTTAATGCTGTAATCAACTCAGTGATATTTCGATTTGCCTTGGGCCAAGTGGAGTAAGAAGATGTGTAATCAATAGTCCAACCATCATTGCTCAAAAGATTGTTTAACCACTGAACAGCTATTTGTAGGCTCTCTGCCTGTTGTGTCTGACCAGCTAAACCACCCGCCAACACTAATGACTGACTTCGATGATTCCACAGATCCTGTACGAATTGATCCCAGTTTTTTTGCTCAATGGAAAAAAGTTTCCAAGGTGTTGTCGAGGGAACTTTTAAATGTTTTGGCCAACTGGTTTTTACTAATCCCTTTTGAATAAGAGTATGTATCAATGCCAAAACCAAATCCAACTGCTGTGAAGGTTTAATACGCACTCTCCAATCAGCATTAGTTCCTGTCAAAGAAAGCAAAGATTCAAACACCACTAGTTGATTCATATCCCTGCCGGCTGTTCGGCCATTGGCATACATACGATTAAATTCGGTGGGAGAAAGCCATGTGCCTAAAAAATCACAGTCAATGGCTACAATCAGTCGTGCTCTATCCAATCTATAGCGAGGAACAAGCTTTGTGCCATAACAATGTTTTTGGGCTTGTGCTATAGAAGACAAATTCAAAGGATTCCAAACATAATGTCTACAGGAATTTTCCTGACAGAAAGCTTTAAGAAGCGCACTGGAAGAAGGTGAAGGCCACTCTCCCGTTAGAAAAGCGGTTTTCCGTTTTTTAATATTTTCTACAATTTCTTTATCCGCTGATGAATACTCAGCCCGCACAAATTCCCGATTGCTTTTTTCATCATTAAAAAGATTTTTTTGAGGATCCTTTAGGCGTTCCGGATCATAGAGGCTCAACAAATGTGAGTGCGCACGCGCAGATAAAGCCCCCGCATTCATTGGATGGTTTTTATTTCCTTCAATTTTAATGGGTCGGCCTTCTCTGCTTTTCACTAATGTACCAAAACCCTCACCACCATCATAATAAGACGAAGAGTAAAAACTATCTTCACCCAACACAACATCATCGGGCCTTTTCACATAAGGAACAATTTTTTCTGCTGGTCGACGCATACAACTGGTACCAGCTAAAGCCATCCCTGCCGCCATCAATTGTAAAAACTCTCTGCGCTCCCACAAATCCTGAGTTTCTTCCTGATTGGGCAAAGAATTGAGAAACTCTCTACTATTAGCATCCGGTTTTTCAGGAAAAACAGAGGCCTTCCACTGTTCTAAATTCAGCCAATATTTTTTTACAGATTTTTTACTTTCTTTATTACTCATATTTCTTCTTCCTTAATTTAATAATGACAGGTACTACAATTTATGGGCGCCTGATTTTCCTCTTTTCTGTGACACTGAATACACCAACCCATTGATAAGGATTCATGTTGATACATTATTTCCATATTTTCCACTGTTCCATGACAAGTTGTGCAAGTTTTACGCACTTGTTCACCTGAAGCAGGTAAACTACCGGAAACAAAACGACCCGCCAAAGCTTTAATATGCGCTGAGTGGTTGAATTTTACAAAATCCGGCAGAAGATGCACTTTTTCCCAGAGCACCGGTTGATTATCTTCATAGGCCTGGCGCAACTGTTGAATCACAGGACTCTCCACCTTTACACTCAAATGACAATTCATACAAATATCCAAACTCGGTACGCTGGCATGACGCCCTTGCTCCACAGCCGTATGACAATAACGGCAGTCTATACCATATGTCCCTGCATGTAATTTATGAGAAAAAGAAATTGGCTGATCCGGTTGATAATTAACGTTATACCCTAAGACCAGTTGATTATTGGAAATGAGAAAAATAAACAGTGACAACCCTGCAAAAATAACAAGAAAAAAACAGGCGGAAATAATTTTTTTTTTGCGACGCCTTAATGGATGCCCCATTTTTGCCCTTTTTTTTCAGCTTATTATTATGAAACCCTTCTATATAAGGAAATTTTATCCTATTAAAAAAAAACTATGGGTTCAACTGTTTTTTGAGACAGAATTGGACCTTTGATAAAGGTGTCTTGCTCACAAACCTAGACTTGTTATGTTAAACTGGCATTCTGTTTTTATCTTCTGAATATACGCTGACAAAAGGATCCAGTTTGACCGTACTTTTTTAAAAGCTTCTTAACAGAACGATTGGCATATTCCAAAGCCACTTGATCCACACTATCTTTTAAATCCAGTTTGGCTCCCTTGTCCAACAACAAAGTAGCGATATCTCTTTCTGATAATAATACAGCCAGTGTAAGAGGAGTTTGTCCTCTACTATTTCGAACATATAAATCGGGTTCAGAAGGTAGTAGTTTTTCCACTCCATTAACATCTCTGTTCCGAATATATTGATGAAGCTCAGACTCCTGATATAACTGAGAACTCTCTGAATGAGAATCTGCCCATGAGGTGAAAAAAATAAATGAAAAAGTTAGAAGAAAAAAAATATTTTTCATTGTGCTTTTTTTATTATCACACACTTTACAAAAGTCAAATTAAAAAACTTCTTTAGAGTGTAAATTTTACCCTTCTATATTCATTCTACAAACAAATTATTGTTATTTTAAATCTTTAAATATTCTTTGGAGAAAGTAATAAAAGGTAGAACACGTCCTGTTTTTCGTTCATCTCCATAATCTTTTTCCCCTTGGTGTACTTGAAACCATAATGGAATAGGTGTTCTCTCTTTAAAATATCTAATATGAGAAGATAAATTAGCCTCTCCTGTTTTGCACTCTACAGCAAACACAGGCTTTTTATTTTTCAATATAACAAAATCCACTTCCCTTTTATCTGTATCTCTTAAAAATCTCAATTCCATATCATCGCCCATTACATCTTCCTGATAATGACAATACTTTAATAAATGACTGGCTACTAAATTTTCAAACTTAATATTCTTATCTGAAATATGTGACCAATCGAAAAAATATAATTTTTGTTCTTTTTTTACTGCTCGAATTTTGGGAGCACCATAAGGAGAAATTTTAAAAACCATATACAAATTCTCTAAAATCTGTGTCCAGTTTTCAACAGCCTGATGACTAACTCCAATATCTTCCCTAAGAGACCGAATAGACAAGGGGGAACCCACCTTATGCGAAAGCGCTTCTACCAATAAATTGATAGTGGAAATTTCTTTTACCCTTTGTAAATCTCTGATATCCTCATTTATCACTCTTCTTCGTCTTTCTCTCACCCACCTTTTCGAGAATACTTCAGACTGCTTTAAAAAAGGCTCAGGGAAACCTCCAAACTTAAGTAGTTGTTTTAAATCCCCCTTTGTAGCTCTTTTATTTAATTCAAACAAAGAAAAAGGATGCAAACGATAATAATGATATCTTCCTAAAAGAGAATCACCACCTTTGGAAAAAAAATCCAAACGAGCAGAACCTGTCACCAAAAGACGATGTGTTTCATGGTATTCATCATATAAACCTTTCATAAAGTTTCTCCATTTTACATATTTATGAATTCCATCAAAAACAATTGTTTTAAATTTTAGTGGAATTTGATTTTTAATAATCTTTTCCTGATGATGTGCAATGTCCCAATTTAGATAAGCAGGATGCCTGGGTTTGGGAGATTTAAGATACTCCAGAGCCAAGGTGGTTTTTCCCACTTGCCGGGCTCCACCAATAAACACCATTTTAGACTTTAAATCTTTCTTAATATCAGAAAATAAATACCGCTTTTTGGACATAAAAATACCCTACATCTGAACATGAGTAATGTTAAGTGTAGTTAATATTACTCATGAGTAATGTTAAGTGCTGTTAACATTACTCATTCCAAAATATGAGTTTTTTATCCTATTTTAAAGCTCATCTCATCCTCACTACTTTTTTAACAGGAAGTTTTTACTTTCGTAACAGATAGACACTAAAAACATACACAAGATGTAACAGCGCAAAGCCGGCAACATATTCCACACCACCGGAACCAAAGCCATAAGAATGCAGTCCCTGGCCTAAAACATAATTCACTCCATACCAGGCCATCACAACCAGAAAAAACATCAAAACAGATCCCACGGCCATACCAAAATCTTTTACCCAGTCAACCAGGCGGCCATGTAACAAAGCCAAATAAGCCAATAAACTAATTAAAGCCCAAGTCTCCTTGGGATCCCAACCCCAAAATCGTCCCCAGGAGTAATCCGCCCAGATACCACCCAATATAGTCCCCAATGCCAGAAGTATCACACCTATCTGTAAACAACGATCAATGGACCTGACATATCTTTGAATGATTTCTTTATGTTTTTTCTCTCCCCTAAGGAACAAAAATAATAAAACATCTCCGATAACAAAGGCCAGAAAAAAAGCTGAGTAACTCATCGTAATGATTAATACATGAGTCATGAGCCAAAAGTTGGATCGTAAAACTGCTTCCAAAGGTTCCAATCGACCCTCCAATAAAGAAGGAGCTGAATCTGCCAAAAGCAGACAAAATAAGGCCACCACACAGGAACACACAAAAACAAAAAAGCTTTTATGTAAACGCCATAAAATAAAACCTATGATGACTGCCACCCAGGGAACCCAAATCACTGTTTCATACATATTGGTAACAGGAGGGCGCTCCATAATTAGAGAGCGCAAAAGCATCCCATAACCCTGCAACAAAAAGGCAATAGATGTAAAACTCAAAAACCCACACAACAAAAACTTTTTCTTAAAAATGGCACGTACACCTACAAAAACCAAACCCAACAAATAGAGAATCCATGACCAATGAAAAGGATTTAAATTATTGTAGTGCACTTCTGTAGAAGCTTTGGATAAGTGCTTTTCATAATCAGGATCTCTTTCCTGCATTTTTTGTTGAAACTGTAAGATAATTTCCTGGAATTTTTGTTGCACTAATTGCCTGTCTTCTTTTGTCGCCTTGTTCTCCACTTTTACCGCCAAAGCTATGTAAGCTGAAAATATATCCTGAAATATTTTATAAAGCTTGTCCTCTTGTTTGATCTGAACCAAATTAAGCCAAAGTTGTTCACTATCATTCGACTTTGGAGGCACCCATCCGGGAACAAACTGTGTTTGAATGGCTTGATATAAAGCCAATTGATTTTCTAATTTTTGCAAAGCTTTAAAATAGGTATCCAGGCTCTCTTTATTGCGAAGACGGGAATGCAGTTCCACTCTTTCCTGAACAAAAACCGTATTTTGTAAAATTTCCAGAGGACTAAAATAGAGTCTCTCTATATCCAATTCCAAAGCTTTTTTTAAAGAAGCTTCTCTGATATATACTAATTCTGTTTGATCCCAAAGCTGTGAAAATAAAATCCAGGATAAAACAATCTCTACCGCCGGTTTTTTCTTAAACTGATGCTGTCCTGAAATAAAATGCAAGCTGTCTTTTGCAAAAGTATCGAAAGGCTGTAGCCTGCCTCCTGCCTGCACAGGTAGAACTTTCAAATCTATATCAACAGTTGAATTGGCCAGCACTGGCAAACACAAAAATAAAAATACACTTAATAATCGCATCAGTGACCTTAAATAAACTGATACATATAAAACAATATCATCTCAGCATTTAATTGAGACTGTTTTTATCCTCTTCCAACAGAGCTTTGCGGCTTAAACGAATACGTCCATTATCACCCACTTGCAACACTTTGACTTTCACAGTATCTCCTTCATTAATCACATCAGTCACTTGACGAATGCGGCGATTGGATATTTCTGAAATATGCAGTAAGCCAGTCGTATTAGGTAAAAGTTCTACAAATGCTCCAAAGGCGGCAATTTTTACCACTTTACCTTCATAGGTAGCACCCTCTTCCACTTCGGCCACAATACCTTCAATAATATCAGAAGCCTCTTTAATTTTATCTTTGTCTGTAGAAGAAATATAGATCTTGCCGGAATCTTGAATATCCACTTTCACTCCAGTATCATCAATGATTTTATTAATGACTTTCCCCCCAGAACCAATAACTTCACGAATTTTTTCCGGCTTAATTTGAATAATGTGAATACGAGGAGCAAAACGAGAAACATCTGTTCTAGGTTGGTCCAAAGCTTTACTCATTTCATTTAAAATATGCAATCTACCCTCTTTAGCCTGCGCCAAAGCTTTCTCCAATACTTCAAATGAGAGACTATCTGTTTTAATGTCCATTTGCAAAGCAGTAATTCCCTCTTTAGTACCCGCCACTTTAAAATCCATGTCACCTAAATGATCCTCATCACCCAATATGTCAGATAAAATACCTACCTTATCACCTTCTTGAATCAATCCCATGGCAATTCCAGCCACCGGTTCCTTTATAGGAACACCCGCATCCATTAAAGCCAAACAACCACTACAAACAGTACCCATAGAACTGGAACCATTGGATTCCAAAACTTCACTCACCACTCTAATGGTATAAGGAAAAGCATCATGCTGTGGCAAAATAGCCTTTAGGGCTTTTTCCGCTAAGAAGCCATGACCAATTTCCCGACGGCTCTGTCCACCCATTCGACCTGTTTCCCCCACACAATAGGGAGGAAAGTTATAATGTAGAAGAAAATGTTTTTTGGAAAAACCGGATAAGGCATCAACTTTTTGTTCATCATCTCCTGTACCTAAAGTCACTGCACCCAACACCTGCGTCTCACCACGAGTGAACACAGCAGAACCATGTACCCGCGGAAGTAATCCTACGACAGAAGAAATAGAACGCACCTCATCGGATTTTCTACCATCAATACGGACACCCGTATTAAAAATCTCAGAGCGAGCCTCATTGTATTTAATCTTTCCCAGTACTTCAGATATGTTTTTCTTTTTCATTTGTACAGTATCACTGTCGTCTGTCTCCTGAATTAAATGTTCTTTAGTTTGCGCTTTAATTTCATCAAAAGCCTGATAGCGCTGTATCTTTTCAGGAATTTTTAAAGCTGTTTTTAATTTATCTTTTGAAAATTTTGTAATTTCCGTTTCCAAACTTTTATCCACTGTAAAGCCTGTCCACTCTCTTTTTTTACGATTACCCGTCTGTTTTCTTAAATCGTCCTGTATGTCCAAAATCGGCTGGAGTAATTTATGCGCAGACTTCAAAGCTTCCAAAGCCTCCTCTTCCGAAATAAAAGAGCTTTCCCCTTCCACCATCAGCAAACCCTTTCGAGTCCCCGCTACAATAATGTTTAAAGAAGTATTTTCCAGTTCTTCTAAAGTTGGATTCGCTATGAGTTTACCATCCAATTTAGCCATTTGCACAGCCGCCACCGGACCATTAAAGGGGATATCACTAATATGCAATGCTGTAGAAGCTCCAATGTTAGCCAAAATACCAAGAGGAAATTGACCACTGAAGCTTAATGTAGTCACTACAACCTGAGTATCGTAACGATACCCTTCTGGAAAACAGGGTCGTATAGGGCGATCGATCATACGAGCAATCAAAGTGGCTTCGTAGGATGGACGTCCCTCTCGCCTAAAAAAACCACCCGGAATTTTACCGGAAGCATAAAACTTTTCCTGATACTCTACAGTCATCGGAAAAAAATCCATATCCACTGGAGTGCGAGAAGAAACGACAGTTGCTAATACAACATCATCACCACAGCTGACCAATACAGAGCCATCAGCTTGCTTAGCTAAAGTACCTGTTTCCAGTGTAATAGTTTGATTATCAATTTTTGTTGAAGACGTAAATTTAGATAGAGACATTATTTTATCCTTTTTGGTTTTTGTTTACTTATTTTTTAAAATATTGACAGACGAATCACTTTCTTAGAGACAATTGACTAATGGTTTTTTGATAAATCTCAGGAGCTTTTTTCCTGATATAGCTTAACAGCTTTTTTCTTCGAACAACCATTCCCATCAAACCCCTTTGAGAATGTTTGTCTTGTTTATGTTTTTGAAAATGACCTGTGAGTTTATTGATTTTAGCTGTCAAAAGTGCAATTTGAACTTCAGAGCTACCGGTATCTACCTGAGATCGTGCCAGTGATTTTGTTGTCATATTCATCCCTTATTATTCCTCTTGAATATATAATTAAAGTTTTTAAGCGCAGTCAACATAAAGATGATAAAAATACTCTTCGTATACGTGGTGGTTTAAATGGTTTAAGCTCTAAAAGAGCCAACATTTCCTGATTGTTGAGACTCATAATACGAACAATTTGATCTTTTTTTGTCTGATTGGTCTTTTTTTGGGCCTCTTTTAGATTGAGGAGCAATGCCCCTGAAACACGACCTTGACGAATACTTTTATTATCCTGAGGTGGGTTGGATACAGCCTTGATATGAGGTAATGCCTCTGAAAATGGAATAAAGGCAGAGGATAGTTTCTCCCGCATAATACTGGTATTTAAGCTTTTTTCATTTTTAAATCTCTCAGCCACTTCTTCAACCTTGAGAGCAGATTTTAAATAAAAAGGTTCTGACCAGGTACGGGATAATTCTTCCAAACAAGCTCCGGTTTTTAACTGCTCACCCACAAAAGATACCCAAGATCGGATATAACTCCCCTTGCTACATGAAACTTCCACTTCCACTCTATCTTTATCAATGTCTTTTATATTTAAATCATAAAAATACATTTCTCTGTTAGGAGGAGTGATTTCCTCTCCAGCTCTGCTATATTCATAGAGTTTTCGACCTTTGAGTTTTACAGCAGAAAATACAGGGACAGGCAAAGATAACAACCCCTGACTGTCTTCAATCGTTTTTCTTATCTCCTCTGTGTTGCAATGAACAGGTTGTTCAGCCAATACCTTACCTGTCCTATCCAATGTGTCGGTTGTCACACCCAATTTCAAAGTATAATCATACCTTTTATTGTTCATCAGCAGATATTGAGAAAGCTTGGTGCCCTGTCCGAGCAGAATCAGCATCAAACCCTCTGCAATAGGATCCAAAGTACCGCCATGCCCAACTTCTTTTTGATTCAAAATTTTTCTCAAGTCGTGAACTAAGCTATGACTGGTACTTCCAGAGGTTTTGTTAATCAGCAGGACTCCATGAACCATATTGTACTTAACCCCTTATATAGATTCCATAGTCGGAGGCTTTGTTTCCACCGGTTGATTTAAAGAATAAGAAACATGATTGACAAAAAAACTTAAGTGCGGACAAAACTTAATTTGAAGTGCTCTGGAAACTGTCCTCTGAATCCAATAACGTTCTTGATCCAAAGCCGCCAACACTTCCTCACTACAATCAACTGGATTCATCACAGATAAAAAAACTTTGGCAGATTTCATGTCTGTAGCCATAGAAGCTTCTTTAATGGAAATAAACCCAGGCAAAGGAGTTTTTGTTTTTCTCATAAAATAATCCATCAACACTCTTTGCAACTGTTTATTTAATTTCAAAATTCGACGATTCATAACTTGTCCTTTTTAATTTTAACTTGTGTAAAAGTTTCTATCACATCCCCTACCTGAATATCTTTATAATTATTCAAAGAGATTCCACATTCCTGGCCAACAGGAACTTCTTTTGCCTCCTGTTTAAATCTTTTAAGGCCAGACACACTACCTTCATGTATAACTTGCCCTTCTCTATGCACACGAGCTAAGTTTTTATTTTGTATTTTACCTTCTACCACTTTACAACCAGCCACCATGCCAATGTCTGAAATATTAAAAATCTGCAGTACTTCAGCACGACCACTAGGGGTTTCTTTCACTTCGGGGTCTAATAAATTAGCCATCATTTTTTCCACATCTTCCAGAAGATCGTAAATCACCTTATAAGATTTACTCACAATAGATTTTTCACGAATAAGTTTCTGTGCTTTGGAATCAACACCAACATTAAAGCAAAGTAGGATAGCGGAACTGGCAGAAGCCAACAAGACATCACTCTCATTAACCGGTCCTAAATTGACATGTAGAATTTTTGTTTCCACTTCATCTGTATTAAGTTTTTCAATAGAATATTTTATAGCTTCCTGACTGCCAATCACATCTGTTTTCAAAACCACATTTAATTGTTTACGGGTGCTTAAATGTGTTTTCTCAAGAAGTTCCTCTATGGAGAGTTTTTTATCTTCAACCTTTTCTTTATATTTTTCTTTTTCATCCAGGTACCTGCGAGCAGTTTTCTCATCTTTCACAACATAAAAAATATCACCCACCTGAGTAGATTGTGTGAAGCCGGAAATTTCTACTGGAGTTCCTGGACCAGCCTTTTTAATAACCTTTCCAACATCATTGGTCATTTGCCTAACGCGGCCAATCGTATCACCTGCTATAAGAACCTGTCCGGATTCGAGAGTACCGTCCTGCACTAACAAGGTCATTACCCATCCTCTTCCTTTTTCCATGCGACTTTCAATGAGAAATCCCTTGGCGGATCGCTCAGGATTAGCTTTTAATTCATGCACTTCTGCCAACAACTGAATATGTTCCAATAATTCCTTAATGCCTTCTCCTTTAAGAGCGGATATGGAACAAAAAATTGTATCTCCTCCCCATTCTTCCGGCACTAATTCCTGTTCACTCAGCTGATTTTTAATATTATCCGGATTCACATCCGGCAAATCCACTTTATTAACGGCTACAATAATAGGTACCTTCGCATTCTTAGCATGGTTAATCGCTTCTATGGTTTGAGGTTGTACACCATCATCTGCGGCCACAACAATCACCACAATGTCAGTCACCTTTGCACCTCTGGCTCTCATAGCAGTAAAAGCGGAGTGCCCGGGGGTATCCACAAAAGTGACAAAACTTTTTCCTGCAGGCACACTATAAGCTCCAATATGCTGAGTGATTCCACCTGCTTCCTGACTGGCCACATGACTCTTTCTAATTGCATCCAGAAGAGTGGTTTTTCCGTGATTCACATGACCCATCACCGTCACAACAGGAGGTTTAATTTGTTTTTCAGCAGACAGCTTTCCAAACTCCAAAGATTGAATAATATCTTCATCACTTTTAGATAAGTTCTTCACTTCAAATCCAAATACAGATGCAATCAGAGTAGCGCTTTCATGATCCAAAGAGGTGCTTACATCAAAGTTATCCAACAAAGCCTCTTTTTTTATTCTGGAAACAAGTGTATTTTTTTTCATCCCCAGATGATGAGATAAATCTTCAATAGAAATAGTATTGTGAATTTGAATCACTCTTTTATGCGCCTTCGCTTGAGTGAGAACTGTTTTCCTGGATGAAGCACCTACATTAATTCGCTTTTTCTTTGGTTGAAAAATAATTTCCCTTTTTCTAAAATCTGTTGCTCTAAACTGTTTATTTTGACCTTCTTTTTCAATGGTCAGCTTTTTTGGTTTTTTCTTATCCAACTTTGAGAGTTCAGTATCAATAATTGCATCGACATCTTTAAATACATTTGCCGTTTTACCAACCATCATACCTGGGCGAATTAATCTTTCCGCTAGAGGATTCGCCAAATCCTGAGCTGTTTGAGCCTGTATAGTTTGATGTTCAAGTTCCGATTTTATAACATCCTGTTCTTGTTCTACAATTTTCTTCACAGCCGATGAAGCTTTGGCTGTTCTACGTATAATACTTCTTTTAGGAGAAAGAATAGGAGTAGATGAAGCGGTAGTAGAAGATTTGGAAGCAGCAACTTTTTTTCTTCGTACAGCTGTTTTTTTAACTCCAGTAGTGGCCTTTTGTTTCTCCACTTTCATTTTAAACACTTCTCTGACCTTAGCCACCTCTGGATCCGTCAATGCCTGCATGTGATTCTTAACAGGTATATCGCACTCTTTGCGGAGCACATCCACCAGCTCAACACTTTTCAGCTTTAGTTCTCTGGCTAATTCATATACTTTCATTAATAAACCTTTTTTACTACTGTTTGTCTGATTGCTTTTCTTTTTTTACTTTGACACTGTCTGTTTCTGTTTTCACTTCTTTCGTGTCTTCTGAAACAGGTTCTTCTTTGATTTCTTGACTGGCTGTTGAAGTAGTTTCTTTCGTGTCTTCTGAAACAGGTTCTTCTTTGATTTCTTGACTGGCTGTTGAAGTAGTTTCTTTCGTGTCTTCTGAAACAGGTTCTTCTTTGATTTCTTGACTGGCTGTTGAAGCAGTCTCTTTCGTATCTTCTGAAACAGGTTCTTCTTTGATTTCTTGACTGGCTGTTGAAGTAGTTTCTTTCGTGTCTTCTGAAACAGGTTCTTCTTTGATTTCTTGACTGGCTGTTGAAGTAGTTTCTTTCGTGTCTTCTGAAACAGGTTCTTCTTTGATTTCTTGACTGGCTGTTGAAGCAGTCTCTTTCGTGTCTTCTGAAACAGGTTCTTCTTTGATTTCTTGACTGGCTGTTGAAGTAGTTTCTTTCGTATCTTCTGAAACAGGATTCTTCTTTAGAAACAGCAGTTTCTGTTACTGCTTGCGCATCTGCAGATTGAGAATCAACAACAGGATCTAAAGAAGACGAACTCTTATCTGCATCACTCAACTGAGCTAACTCTTCTTTCAATTGTTGATCCGCCTGAGCTTTAATATCTCCAACAGGTATTCTTGTTTTCTTTTGTAACTCTGGAGCTTTTGGAAATTCCTTACCGGCTTCTTTGTATTCTGCTACTAAATCTTTTGCTTTTTGAATTAACTTTTCAGCTTGTGGTTGGGATTCATAACCAGGAATATTCATAATTGTGTCCAATGAAGAATCTGCCAATCCCTGAACAGAAGTAACACCACACTGATAAATATTTTCTAACATGGGTTCTGTAACATCAGACAATAGTTTTAAATTAAAAATCGACTTCCTTTTCTTATCTTCAAATTCAGTTAAAGATACAATATTGAGTCTCCATTCTGTCAGTTTAACTGCCAATTGAACATTCTGACCTTTTTTACCAATAGCTAATGAAAGTTGATCATCAGAAACAATCACTTCCATTTCTTTGTTCTCTTCATCCACCAAGACTTTGCTGATTTTAGCTGGTGCCAAGGCATTACATACAAATTGCACAGGATCATCTTCCCAAACAATCACATCAATTCTTTCTCCTTTTAATTCCTGAGTGATGTTCTGCACACGGCTTCCTTTCATACCCACACAGGAGCCTACCGGGTGCACAGCAGAGTCGTTGCTATAGACTGCAATTTTAGCTCTCTGCCCAGGTTCCCTGGCGGCAGAGACAATTTTAACAATACCTTCATAAATTTCAGGCACTTCCTTTTCAAACAGTTTTATTAAATAATTAGAATGTGCTCTGGACATAATAATTTGCGGCCCTCTTGTGGTTTGCCGCACTTCCAAGATATAACCCTGAATGCGATCTCCCGGATTATATTGCTCTCCATATATCTGTTCCCGCCTTGGAATGTAAGCTTCTGTTCTGTCCATATCCACCACGATCATTCCACGCTCCACTCGACGAACAACACCGGATACAATTTCCCCTTTTCGTTTTTCAAACTCATTAAACACCACTTCATTCTCAGCACTCTGCAAACTTTGCGCCACGACCTGCCGAGCTGTGTGAGCATCTATACGCCCTAAATCTTCTGGTTCCAAGGCGACCCCAATTTGATCTCCAATTTGAGCTTCCGGATCCATTTTTAAAGCCTCAGTGAGCTTGATCTCAATTTGTTCATCAATAAATTTTTCATCTGTCACGACTTCTTTAAACTCATAAAGCTCCAACTTTCCAGTCTCTTCATTGAACTTAGCTTCAATGTCCCTATAAGTTCCAAATTTTTTCCTGGCCGCAGACAATAAACCACTGACAATAGCATTCACAACTATTTGTCTTTCTATTCCCCTATCTTTACTAACTTGATCGATCAATCGCCCCATCTCTGAAAACACACTTGATATAGTCACCATTTTATTCTCCTGTTTGTTTTGTTAACTCTCAAAAACAATACGAGCTGATTTAATATTACTTAAAGATACTGTCCAATCTCTATCACCATCATTAACCACAATACCCTGTTCGGAACAACTATGCAGATTTCCCTTTAAACTGGTTTTTTGCCGTTCATCGTACAAAACCGATTGATAAGTTTGTAATTTAATTTTCTTTCCAAGTGCTGATTGAAAGTGCCAGTTGTGTGTTAATTTTCTTTCCAAACCGGGGCTGGAAATTTCAACATCCATATCAGGGATGTTCTCAGACAGGAATAAAAATTGGAGAGCTTTATTAATTTTTTCACAATCTTGCACATCCACCTGTCCCTGTTTTTTATCAATATAAATAATTAAACGATCCCCTGTAAACTCCATATCATAAATGAGCACGTTATGCATTTTTCCAGCCTGTTCCGCCAGATGAGTAATCTTCTCTTTCTGCAACATTAAAATCCTAATAGCTCTATTTTTATGAAAAAAAAGAGGGAGCTTCGCTCCCTCAGTCATAATGAATTATCAAAGACATAGTGGAATTGCAACAAAAAAGAACTGCTTTGAATCTGTTTGACTACCTGTTTTTTGAACTACACTGGTTTAGAAAAGCGAAAAGCCGACAATAAGCCGGCTTTTCTGGAGAAGAGAGAATGGAGTTTAGGTTAGAAGTACAGTTTGGCATTTATGGAGGCAATAATCCATGTCATCTCTTCCATCTTAAAATGTTTATAAGGGTAATCCCCAAAGCGTTGGGCCTGTCTATTGTATTCTCTTCGATGAGCGGCATAAGGATCTGTTGTTGTGTTATTATGATAAATGTTATACACATTCATTAAAATACTTAAACCTATAGACAGTTTGTTATTCAACTTCATATCTGCACCTATATTCAAACCAACATCAACAGAGTGACTATTGAAACCCCGTGAAGGACAGTATGGAGTACGTAATATTTCACAGTCGTCGTAATCAAAACTATACTGATCTCTGTATATCCATTGGTTATAAGCAATCACTACACCTAAATAAGGCTTAAGGCGACTGGAAAAAGGGGTGTACTTTACAGCCAACATACCACTCCATTGATCAACATCAGTGTAGTAACCTTCATCAGCATGATTTCGATAATTAGCGTCCCTTTTTCTTGGAACAATAGTGTGAGTAGTGAAAAGCAAAGAACTTTCTAAAATGATTCCACTTTGAAAGTGAGAACCCGCTGAGACACCGAAACTACCATAAGATTTCAGGTTTTCTACATATTTTAAAATAGTACCAAATTGTCCACCATGAAACCCAAAATATAAGTTCTCTCTATGAGTATCCTGAACAACAGAAGGAGCTTGAACCTGAGCAGAAATATCAACCGGGGTTATTGCAGTTCCATTGACCACAACTGTCTTAGCTGATTCTAAAGGAAACAACTTATTGAGACGCTCCTGCTCGTCCCTGAGTCGGGAGCTCTCTAATTTTTCAACAATTTTTTGTTCTGTCATCAACTCTGCTTCCTGTCTGGATTGTCTCAATTCAACAGTTGGAGCTTTAGTGATAGGCACACCTGTCACTCTCACGACTGGCTGAGTAGAAATATTGGGAGCCTGAGCAGATGATTGATCCACCTTATGATTGTTGTATATCACGACTTTTGGCTGTATCTCAGAGTATGATTTAACTCGGGTTTGATTTTGAGGGGCTGGTGTTTGAGAAGCTGGTGCCAATTCCTCTATAATAATATCTTCTTCCACATACTCTTCTGCTATTGAGTGTAGTGGAATACCAATTCCTAGAAACACTATCAGAAATAGGATATGGTATTGTAATTTATAGATTGGTGATAAAGATACTAATAAAGTATTCACCATCCTGTTTTTTAGATTGATCATAATTGTTACCTCCTGTTTTGTACTTTCTGCCCTATTATATTGCAAAAACACCTCGATCCCAAAATTTGAGTGGAGTATATTAAATAACCTATTGATATTATTAGATATTTTATATTCTGGGAAGAAGTTCCAAAATGAACATATTACATGAAATGTGTATATTTTTCATACACTATGTAAAAAAATTGTCTCTTTTAGAGATTTGCTAGCAAATTCCGTGCCAGACTTCTATTTGCCTCCAAAGTCTTTTTATAGGATTATGCACTTCCCTAAAATGGCTTACTTATGGCCTCGGTGGCGGAACTGGTAGACGCGCACGACTCAAAATCGTGTGACCGCAAGGTCATGGGAGTTCAAGTCTCCCCCGAGGCACTGTCTTTATATATTTGCAAAAAGATACTTTTAAGTATATGATATAATTTAAGTTCTTTTTATTTCCATGGAAAGGTGATGAAAAATGTTTCTTTTTACTACAATGTTCAGAAAATCTGTTTTTGTTTCTTTGTTTCTTGTGAGTAATTTAATAATACTTGGTGTAGCTACTGGTACTGAATGCCCTCAAGACAAACCTTATTGGCACAGTGAAAAATGCAATAAGTGTAGCAGCACTAACATAGAGGTGGATGGAACCTGTTGTAGCAGCAGTACACCTTATCTTTATGATAGCAATGAAGATGATGAAGATGGCACGAAAACCTGTAATCACTGTCCTGAAAATAACCCAATAAAAAGCAACAACCAATGTTGCCCAAAAGACAAGACTTATTGGCACAGTGGTAAATGTCATAAGTGTCCTGACTCAACGAAGGAGGTGGATGGAACCTGTTGTAGTATCAGTACACCTTATGTCTATGATAGCAATGAAGATGGCACGAAAACCTGTAATCACTGCCCTGAAAATAACCCAATAAGAATAAGCAGCAACAACCAATGCTGCCCAAAAGACAAGCCTCATTATTATGGTGGAAAATGCAATAAGTGTTGGAGCTCAGATGTGGAGGTGGATGGAACCTGTTGTAACAACAGATATACTTATCATGCCATACACAAGCTGTATGTTTATGATAGCAATGGAAATGGCACGAAAACCTGTAATCAATGTCCTGAAAATAGCCCAATAAGCAGCAGCAACCAATGTTGCCCAAAAGACAAGCCTTATTATTATAGTGAAAAATGCAATAAATGTAGCAGCACTCTCATAGAGGTGGATGGAACCTGTTGTAACAACAGTTCTCCTTATGTTTATGATGTCTCGGGCAGTGGCACGAAAACCTGTAATAAATGTCCTAAAAATCAACATTTTATAGCCTATCAGGCGGCACTTCTACCAGGTAAAAAACCTAGCCCTATTTGTTGCCCTAAAGATACTTATTATCATCATGGAAGTTGTAATAGTTGCACAAAAAAAGAAACAACACTGGCCGCGTGTCCATCGGGTAACACAACGCTTTGGTGCGGCCTTGGTAATAAAAGAGTTTGCGAAGAAACGTGTCAATCGGGTGCAGTAGCGAATGGAGTTTGTTGTTCCATTAGTAGCCCTTATGTTTATGATAGTAATGGAGATGGCAAGAAAACCTGTAATAAATGCCCTGAAAACAACCCAATAAGCCCAAAAAGAAGCAACTACCAATGCTGCCCAAAAGACAAGCCTTATTATTATAGTGGAAAATGCAATAAGTGTTGGAGCTCAGGTGTGGAGGTGGATGGAACCTGTTGTGACTACAATCATCCTTATCTTTATGATAGCAATGAAAATGGCAAGAAAACCTGTAATAAATGTCCTGAAAATAGCCCAATAAAAAGCAACAAACAATGTTGCCCAAAAGACAAGCCTCATTATTATGGTGGAAAATGCAATAAGTGTTGGAGCTTAGGTGTGGAGGTGGATGGAACCTGTTGTGGCAACACGACACCTTATTTTTATGATAGCAATGAAGATGATGAAGATGACAAGAAAACCTGTAATCAATGTCCTGAAAATAACCTGAAAACAAGCCCCTACAACAAATGCTGTCCCAAAGATAAGCCCAATTATCATGCAAGCTTAGATCAGTGTTATAGATGTCCTGCTCACCGACCTTATGCTCTCGGCAGTGGAGATAACACAACCTGTAACACAACCTGTACAGAAGAGTTTGTAGCTAATAACACCAGTTTTGAATGTTGTCCAACAAGTACACCTTACTGGTTTAAGGAAGAATGTAGAACTGCTTGTCCTGAGGATACACCTCATTGGTACAACGATACCTGCAATCAATGTCCCGAGGA
Organism: Bdellovibrionales bacterium; assembly: GCA_965226095.1. Classification (GTDB taxonomy): domain Bacteria; phylum Bdellovibrionota; class Bdellovibrionia; order Bdellovibrionales; family UBA1609; genus JANQSP01. Next base: position 1,306,690 of record OZ245336.1, read on the forward strand.
CACACCTCACCAGTATAATGATACTTGCAATCAGTGTTTGGAAAATGAAGAATTTGATACCGAGACAAAAAAATGTACTCCCATTACAACTGATGATACTGAGGAGGAAGAAGACGACGAGAAAGAAGAAGAAAAAGATGATGAGGACGAAGGTGGTGAAGGAACAGGAAGTGTTCAATAAAGTCTTTTTTAAATCAGATAAAACTTCTTATATTCTGCGAATAGCCTGTATGAACTGATAAAAACCACCAAATAGTGAATATCTGCAGTTTTCATAATGATAAGTTGGTTTTTTTGAAAAAGAATCATCAATATCTGTAATTGTTTTCCATTCAACTTCGGGAATGTCATTACTTTCCCACTCTTCATATCCATACTGTTTTCTATAGCGACGAACCCTATATTTTTCTATAATTCTATGCCCCCTACAACTGGAACTGATATCTTTTCTCATTTCCTCCCTATTATCGCAATGGACAGTATTATAAGAAGATACCAGTAAAAAACCTCTACTATCAACAAAAAGCTTTTTTACATAACTTTCATTCAAATGAAAAGAAGGACTCCCTCCTATCTCAACATAAGGATGTCCCAATAAAGAACCAAAATCGAAAAACAGACCCTGATTGGAATCTCCTTTTGTACATAACATAGAGCCACAACCAGCTAAAGGAAGAAAAAATAAAATCACATACAAGAGATAAGTACGACCAAGCTTCATATATAAAAATTATAAACTAAAATGATAAATATGTGAAATAAATACATTCTTCTATTTATTTTTCAAAAAATACCGCTCTATTAAAGAGTTCACTTTAAGTTACTATTGCCTATCTCTTTATTTTTATATATGAAAGGCTTTTATATTTTTTTACTTGAAACTTACATAAGAAAATCACATGCACATTTTGAAAATTATATTGCCCCTCATTTTATTTATCTCTTCTGCTGTGGCCGAGGATTTTGAAAATTTTGATATGTTTTTTCACCCTAATATGGGACTAACTCATTTGAGTCATTTTTTACAGAATGGTTCAGATCCAAGCTCAACAGATAAAAAAGGAAATACACTTCTTCAATCAGCTATTTTAAATAATAATATAAAAGCTGTAGCTTTGCTCCTTCAACACAAAGCAGAGGTTAATATTGAGTATCAGGAATCCATAGTGAACGGGAGAGCTTCTTCCAAAAAGATAGCCCCTTTGATTAAAATAACTGATAAAACACTCCGTATTTCTTTGCAAATTGTAGAATTGCTTCTTCAAAATGGTCTGAATACTTCTGTGACAAACCACAAAGGCAATACAGCATTAATGAACGCTATACAGCTATTACACCAATGGCCGGATAAAGCTTATAGAAATGATTTTATTAAACTTCTGGTTAGATACAAAGTGGATCTCAATGCTCAAAATCAAAACGGAGACACGGCTTTACATATTGCCAGTACAATGGGGGATCAGGAAACAATTCGTGTTCTTATCAAAGCCAAAGCAAGATTGGATCTAACAAATAAACAAGACATGACACCAATTCAAGTAGCCAAAGCTATGTCCGGTAACATCCCTCCTGTCAATGCTAATTTAAAATGGTACTGGTATTTTTCTTTTTCTGCCAATCAATATAAAATTATTCGACTTCTTCAAAACGCAGAAAGGCAAAATGGATCCACTTTACAAAGTTATTCGAATCGCTCTTGCATGAAATCTTTCAGATAATATCTGATTGCATTTTGATTATTATTCTATATCTGTTGACATAAAATTCAGTACTTAAACTGAATACACTATCTCAATTTCAAACGAGATCAAAAAAAACTGTGTAACTATTACATATAATAACTTTTAAGTTTTTATAAAAACCAGTTCGGAAATGTTATGATTGGATTTATTGGCATAAAAAATAATATCTTTAATAATTATTAGAATATTGTTTTGGAGCAAAGCAATAATTTTTTTACTTAAAAAAACCAGTCGTGCTTATTTTTTATGATTATTCCTTATTTATATTTAAATGTTGCAACCAGATTGAAATTCTTTTAGAATTAAGGGCGTTAAATGAAAAAAATAAAATTTATTCTATATTTTTTACCTGTTTTCTTTTTTATAACAAACTGTGGTGGTTCTGCTGTACAGCCTTTGACAAAAGAGAATAATAAAAAACTTTTGGAAAACCCTCCTCAAAACCAAGAACAATTAAAAACAGGAACTTTTTATGGTTGTGTTCATGTTCCTGCTACAGGTTTTATTCAAAGAATAATGGTGGGTTTTAAAAGAACAGGAGAATCTTGTTCAGTGACAGTTAGTGAGGGTAACACTGTAAAAATCAATTTTTTAGGAGATGTTGCTATTCCTGTGGTCAGCACGAGTACCGATCAATATCGCACAGATACTTTTATTGGAGAACTGGAAAACAACCAGGTAATCATTGTTCAACACTATCAGGGAGAGATAGGATCAGTGACCCACACTATTTACGATCAAAATGGTGATGTGGTATATGGCAAATCTGGGAAAGGTAAATATATTAAAGAATGTATTTTTGTAATGACCACTTCTGAAAAATTAGCTGGCAAGAAGAATTGCGGAAAGTAATTTTCTATTCCAATCGATTTACTTTTAGTTGTTTTGATATGTCTCTCAGAATTTTCAAGAGAAATCACGCAAAAAAAATTAAATCTAAAAAATACAAATAATATCAATAAGTTACGAAAGTACATGGCATTCCCTACGGGCCGGCTGAGGGCAACAGCCTAAAACAAAGAAAAACTGAAAAAATACTCCTGAGGACTTTTTCAGTCCCTTAGTTTCCCGCTCATACCTGATCAATCACAGCGAAAATCACAGCGTGAAATGATGATTTATGAAAAGAAGTTTTTGCTCAACTTTTAACAAACTTAATCAGATCAATAAAGTTATTTCCATCCGCTTTCCTAAGCGCGGATATATAAGCTTTGCGGATTTTACCTTCAACGTCAATGGAAGATGAGTGCATCTTCTGTCCCCAAGTAAATGGTTTTTGATTATTTGATTTTAGCAGTATATCTGTCATCAATCGGGCGTGCCTACCATTACCATTTGGAAAAACGTGAATAAAAACTAACTTATGATGGAATCGAGTCGCTAACTCGTCCCACTTATAAGTTTTATTTTCAATCCAATGTCGTGTATTACTAAAAAGATTATTTAATTGTGTTGGTATTTGTTGCCAATAGGAACCAATGTTTTTATCTGTTATTCGTGGACTGCCTGCCCATTTCCATACTTGATCAAACATCTGTCTATGCAATTCGTAATTGAATGTTATATTCAATACATCAGGTTTTTTCTGTCGATCAGCCCAATTTATCCCTTCTATAATATTTTGTTGTTCTAATATATTTAACTCTTTTTGAGTCGTAATATAATCAGGAATTAGGTCTTCAATTTCATTTGGATCAAGTGGAGTTGCACTGGAGGGATATGTCAGTTTGAACTTACTCATTTATTTCTTTTCTTTTTCAAACTCTTTTCCCAAATTCTTGGATCCATTTTATCTTTTAATACATCAGTCAGTTTTCTGATTTGATTTTGTATTTCTTTAGATGAAGTCCCTTGAGCTTCCAGTCGCATTGTGTGATCTGCCTGTTCAATTAACTTACGGACAAGAAGTTGTGTTTGATGATTTATAATCTCTTCAAGACTGTTGTATCCTGTTTTTGGAACAATAGCATATACCAACTGGCAATTCATAGCCGACGCCAGCTTCTTAAGTGATTCAATGGAAGCTTTATTTTGAACTTCGCTTTTCTCAATTTTTAAAATAGATGAATGTTGAACACCACATCTTTTTCCCAATTGTCTGGTATTGATTCCCAAAGCTCCCCGTACAGCTTTTAACCATCCACTCGAGGGCCTTCTCTGTGTTCTTAGTTTTTTCCAGGGATTGATTTTTTTCTCTATTATAAGTCTTTGGTTTTTGAGTTTCTTTCTATTTGTCTTCATATTAAGTATTATATATTAAAAATTGTCTTTGTAAAGCTTTTTTGGAGCCCTACAAGGCACCATAAATATATTTTTTGGAGCCCTACAAGGCACCATAAAACATGATTATTAATCAGCCATAGTTACCAGATGCCTCCCTAAAAGGTAGATCATTTTTTTTAAACTCTGGTTGCTCTGCTTTGACAAACAATTTTTTTATATTTCGTACAGCCGGGTTTATACTTCTATTTTAACTCTTATATGTAAAATATTACTCCCTAATTGGTGTAGAGTTAAAGATAAAGAGGAGTAAAATTATGTTTGAAGTTTTAGTATCAATAGCAATTATAATTAATGCTGCCTCTCTTTTTAGACACAGAACAGAACTAATAAAGATAAAAAAAGAATTATCAAAGCTAAAAGAACAAATAGAAAAGCAAAAATAATATCTTCCTATAATTGGAAAATTACGCAAAAAATAATTTACAATCTTAAAAAATATCTTATTTTTGTAGAAATACCTTAATTTTTAAGGTATTTTGACGATATACTATATTAAATAGTGTATAATTACATTAAAATTTAAGGTATTTTGACATGAAGACATATAAAAAATTGTATCATATTGCTTCTATCCAAGGTGGACTTTTCACGGCCAAACAGGCTGAAGCTTGTGGATATACACGAAGTAATCATCATTATCATATTAAAACAGGGAATTGGATTAGAGAGGATTGGGGTATTTATCGGCTGGCTCATATTCCAGTGGATGAAATGACTTCTTATTGGAAGTTGCTTTTGTGGAGTCGCAATGAAGATAGTGATCCTACGGCTGTTTTTTCTCATAAAACCGCTTTGAGTTTTTATGAGTTGTCTGATGTTAACCCTAGTAAAATAACAATGACAGTACCAAAAAGATTTCAAAAACGATCCAGGCCCTCTAAAGCACTGAGAATATATAAAAAAGATTTGCCAAAAAAAGATGTTAAACAATTTAAAGGACTCCCTGTAACAACACCTTTGAGAACACTACTTGATATACATGAAGAGGAAGCTTTGCCTGAGAATCTTATAGAACAGGCTGTAAAAGAAGCATTGGAAAAAGGCTATATTAGAAAATTTGATCTTAAAAAGAATCCTGAACTAGCGAGGTATGCTCTTTGAAACCTGTAGATAAATATAAAAATGCAGCTAATTTTCGTATGGCTGTAAAAAACAAACTGAACGAAATAAGTCAGAATACAGAACAAGATATCCAAAGGCTTTATCGTCAAGTGGCCTATGCTCAATTTTTAGCAAGGTTATTTTTAAATGATGATATTTCTTGGGTATTAAAAGGAGGTCATGCTTTAGAATTAAGATTGCAAAAATCCAGAGCGACTAAAGATGTTGATTTAGCTATGAAGGATATAAAAGGGATTCATTCTAAAAAAGAAGAAAAGTCCTCTATTCTTAGAGAACTGCTTTTGGAAAAGTCTCAAATAGACCTTGGTGATTATTTTGAATTTAAAATCTCTCAGCCTGTTTTATACTTGGATAATGCCCCTGATGGTGGAACCAGATTTCATGTTGAAACAATGATTGATGGTAAAACATTCAGTAAATTTTTAATAGATATAGGTATCGGGGATGCATGGATAGAGCCACAAGATACTCTCCAGTTATCAAGCCATTTGGAAGAACTGGGCCTGAAGAGTTTTACAGTGAAAGCTATTCCTATTGAGCATCATATAGCTGAAAAAATACACGCTTTAACGCTTCCACGTGATGTATCTAACTCCAGAGTCAAAGATTTAGTTGATTTATTCTTAATCTTCAAATTTGAGAAATTTTCCAATAAAAAAGTTAAGGATTGTATACAGAAGACTTTTGTCAAAAGGAATACTCACACAGTTCCTAAAGAACTTTCACTTCCAGATGAGTCATGGGAAAAACCTTTTAAAAATATGATGGATTCTATTGATGAAAAAGTTTCTATACATGAAGCTTTTAAATTCGTCAATCAGCACTTCATGTCTTATTTGTCTTAAAATTACTTTAGCCAGTTTTATTAAAAAGGATTCCTCTTTAAACAAAAAGAGGTTATTTTTTTATTTCCTAAACTCTTCTTTAGTCCGCTTTTCCTCTCTTTATTTTTTTAAACTCTGGTCGCTCTGCTTTGACAAACAATTTTTTTATATTTCGTACAGCCGGATTTATACTTCTATTGTAACTCTTATATGTAAAATTTTACTCCCTAACTGGTGTAGAGTTGATGATAAAGATAAAGAGGAGTAAAATTATGTTTGAAGTTTTAGTATCAATAGCAATTATAATTAATGCTGCCTCTCTTTTCAGACACAGAACAGAACTCATAAAGATAAAAAAAGAATTATCAAAGCTAAAAGAACAAATAGAAAAGCAAAAATAATACTTCTTATAAATGGAAAATTACGCAAAAAATCCCGTTAAAATTACGCAAAAAATAATTTACAATCTTAAAAATTCTGGTGATTATAGGAGTTTAAAGAATGAATTGGTAGGATAATGTATGCCCTACCAATTTTTTCTGCTTTGAAATTAAAATCTTATTCCCCTACAATTAAAAGTCTATAATGATTTTCGGGTAAATCAATATAATTTTAAAAGAAAATTCCATACTTTTAAAAAAACTAATAATATTAAGCACTTATTTATGTCCCATTTTAGTACAATCGTCCAAGTTATAAACATTTTTTATGTCTCAGAGTAAGATTTTACTCAAAATTTGATGATATTCTTGCAGAAAATATTGACATAAAAACCCAAACCATAGCTATTCCATTTGAATCTTTTTGCATCTAAATAAATAACAACTTCTTCAAATACTAATCTTAATTTTCTTTTATAGAGATAAAATAACAAAGTATAAAACTTTAATATTTTCAATATTTTATAAGGCTTTACTTATTTATATTTCTTAAAACTTCCACATTATTTTCTCTTACTTCCATCAAATTTCACCGGATTCATTTTGGTAGGGCATACATTATCCTACCAACTTTCTTGAACAAGATAAGCACATCAAGTTTTGGAAAGTCAAAAATGGAGATGAAAAAGAGAATGAACAATCAAGATAAAAAATTTTTAGTCGCATTGATTTTTGCACAGACGGGGTTGTTAGCCGCTCTGATTATGTTCAGTCCGCTTTATTGGCTTAAACAGGCTGAAAAGTGGGAAGAGACTAAAGAGCTAGCTAAGTATAGCCAATTCCTAAAAAATGAAAATCACAAAACGGGCATCGGAAGCTAAGGTGCAAAGTCTCAAAAACAGGTATGAGCATAAAAGTATAGGAGTTGAGGAGACTTATAATTTGGAGAGGAAATAACAAATTTTGTTTAATAAAAATATAAAACGAGGAGGTTTTATGAAAAACATTTTAAGAAATAAAAAAGGATTTACCTTATTGGAAGTCCTGGTCACAGTGGGAATTGTGGGTGTGTTATCAGCCATTGCTATACCAGCTTATAAAAAATATAAAGAAGACTGCGAATCATGACCGCTGTAAAATCGGAAGTAGGGAATCTGGCATAAAGCTTATATGGCACATGATGACTTTTAATAACACTTTTTGTGCTACATTGGGATATGGGTGCTTTGGTACTAGTCCGATTTAGGAAGGCAACAATCTTTATATGTCAGGTTCAAAAGCTTTGCCGCTTTGCACACTGGCATGTCAGCCTTCTGTCCCACAGAGAGAGAGAATGGTTTGGGTACTAGTGCCGCCGGTTGTATAATTAATCCAGATTCTTTTATTCGGTGCGGCTTATCAAAAAGGAGATTCAAAAGCTGCTGGTTATTATATGAGTAATTCAGACTCTGGCTCCAACAGGCGACTTTAATACAGGAACTTGTGAGAAAAAAGATCCCTCCGGCTCTGCGACTTGTGCGCACACCACTTCGACGCCTTGCAATGGTGACAGCGATTGCTCATGGAATGCTACAACTGTCGTGGATGTATTGCCGGGTAATTGATACTTAAGAAAACAAAACCCCCATCGGTTTGTTTGCAAGGGCTGGCCATATTGGCTGGCCCTTGTTCTTTTGATGGCACTAAAGAAAGGAGAGATTGCAAATTATAGATTCATAAACAGAACAAAACTTTCAAGTTTATCATGTTCTCACTTCTTAGTAACAAATAAATTTTCTATTTATAAAGTTATATCCATTTTACATATATAAAACGGACTTTCTCATCTCTCTTTTCAATTTTAAAAACTCTTCGCTTCCTCTCTTTTCTTTTTTTATTTTTTATTGTACTGAAACCTGTAGTGGTCAAACCGAAGGGAGAAACCACAATGGCAATAACAAAAAGAAGATACCAAACAAAGAAACAAATGTTGTTTAAGAAATGTGTAGATGAGTTTTTAATAGATGCCAAAACCCGACTGGCAAAATCCACTTATCAAAAATATGAATGTCAGCTAATTTACTTTTATTCAAGTCCTTTAGCAAAATTACAAATGTCTAAGTTCAAAGGTATAAAGATTGTGGAGTGGCTCAGTTGGCTTAAGAAGCATCCAACAGCAAAAAATAATGGAAGAAAAACTTTTATTCATGAACTAAACTTACTAAGTACAATTTTAAATTGGTACAAGAATTTTATAAATGAAGATTTTAATGTTCCTATTACTAAGAAGCATAAGCAAATGTGTATCTTTAAACATAATACCCCAAGAAGGCCAGATCATTATATTAAACCTGAAGATGCTCAAAAGTGGGTTCAGTGGCTTAAGAAACACAGAAACAATTCTGTGTATTGGAGACTCGCTATTTTCATGCTTTCCACTGGTGTCCGTGTTGGGGAAGCTTGTGGATTAAAATGGGAGGAAATTGATCTAGAACAAGGAAGTGCCAGAATAGTAAGACAAGTTAGATGGGATCATTTTACTCGTAAGCCGTTTTTAGAAGATAAAACAAAAACAATTCAGTCAGCCAGACTTTTAATGCTTCCAGAAAAGTTAAGAAATATTCTTAAGCAAATAAAAAACGAATCTGTAAGTGACTTGGTTTTTACAAACACCAAAGGTGAACTTGTAAAATACAATGCTATTCAATCAGCTTTTAATGCTGGCTTTGTAGCACTAGATTTACCGTGGCGTTCAACTCACATTTGTCGTCACACTTTTGCAACTATTGCACTAATGGCAACAAAAAATCTTTCTGCTGTTCAAGCCAGCCTTGGACATACAGAAGCAAGAATGACTCAAAGATATGCAAAGACTGTGGCACTCTTGAGTCACGAGACAGGAGAAAAAACTTTTTCTGCTCTCTTTAAAAACAGTCAGTTGTAACTAATTTATTTTAGTTGTTTTGAATTGTCTTCTCAGAATTTCTGAGAAAAATCCCGTAAAAAGACTTTTTAAATCTTTGAAGTGTTTCTTATTCTCTTTAAATCCAAAGCCCTAACTATAGATACAGCTTCTTTTCTAACCTGCGGATCTCTTATAGCATCTTCCATCACCTGCACAATTCTCCCGGTTGTTTTAGATGAAAACGCTTGTTTTTTCTCTCTCTTTGAAAGATTCCGCTTTAATACAATGCTTTTACTCATTTTTCCTCTCATTTCCATAATTATATCATAGTTTTTTTAAGACTAAGAAATATCTTTGAAAAAATCAAGCTGCTTCAAATTTTTCAACACTTTCAGAGGTAAAGAACTAAATCTTAATCCTTCTATCCAACCAAAATAAAGTCCTTTTTTATTGATGGGTATTATTTTCCCAAAACCATCAACTGTATATTTAGAAAACTTTTCCCCTGTTGTATATTTATAAAACTTTTCCCCTGTTAAAATAGAGGAGAGCCACACAGCTTCCTTTACATCAGATCCGTTATACCATAAACTGATAAATAGTGATTTTTCAGAAAGACTTTTATATAAAGCGTTGAAATTAGGAAATAAATTATTAAATGTTTCTTTTACTTCTTGCTTTGGGACAAACCTTTTAATTTCCTCAGCTCTTTTTTGCAGTTTTCTGCACCCTGTGCCAAGCTTCTCCATAACTATCAAGAAACACAATATGAAGGAATATCAAGTAATCTTTTTTTACTACCTTCATTATCTCTTCTTTTAATTGAATTTTACCTTTTACATCCTTTCTGATATTTTTCTCAAATATAATATTGCACTTCTTTTGGATAGCTTTTTTAAAAAGTTTCCCTGCAAGTTTTGAAGATTCAGATTGGACAAATTGAGCTGCTTTTTTAGGGTTTATTCTTTTTAACACTTCATACTCTGGAAGCCGGTTTTTTAAATCATCAAAATTTATAAACACAAACTCCTTCTTGCTAGTTTTATCTGTCACGATCTGATCTTTAGCAGAAGTTTTACCTGATCCAAGCGAACCTAACAGAAAATGGATACGAGGCTTATTTGAACTCTTGTATTTACTAATAATAGATTCTAAAATATCTTCGTGTAATTTATTTCTTTTTCTATATATCTTATTTGAAGAGCTCTCTTTAAAATAATCTCTAGAAGTCGTTCTATTAGATAAATCCTTTAACAACTTTTCATATTCTTTTCTCTTCTTAAATCGATTTTCATAAAGTGTATAATATTTCTCAAGTGTTGATAACTTTGCCAAAGAACCTCCAAGTTTAAATTAAAGATAATATATTAAAACCATTTACTTATTTTTAAAAAAACTTTAAAAAACAAAACTACCATAAAAGACTATGACAGACTTGGCGTTTTTACATCTGGCATTCCCTACGGGATTTGAACACCTGTCTTGTACCGTGACAAGGGTGGCAGGTTCTTAATCACTACGACACTTTGTTTACATGGCATTCCCTACGGGATTTAAACACCTGTCTTGTACCGTGACAAGGGTGGCAGGTTCTTAATCACTACGACACTTTGTTTACATGGCATTCCCTACGGGATTTAAACACCTGTCTTGTACCGTGACAAGGGTGGCAGGTTCTTAATCACTACGACACTTTGTTATGAATCTTATTTCTATGGTTTGCTGGATACCTGCTTTCGCAGGTATGACAACAGATGCAGATATGGACTTTTGCTGTTTAGCTACTGGCTAAACACTTTGCATGGCATTCCCTACGGGATTTGAACACCTGTCTTTACCGTGACAAGGGTGGCAGGTTCTTAATCACTACGACACTTTGTTTACATGGCATTCCCTACGGGATTTGAACACCTGTCTTGTACCGTGACAAGGGTGGCAGGTTCTTAATCACTACGACACTTTGTTTACATGGCATTCCCTACGGGATTTGAACACCTGTCTTGTACCGTGACAAGGGTGGCAGGTTCTTAATCACTACGACACTTTGGCATTTTAAACATGGCATTCCCTACGGGATTTGAACCCGTGTCTTCACCGTGAAAGGGTGGTATCCTAACCACTAGACGAAGGGAACTCACTTTTATAATTTAATGTATTATCAAATAGTAGTCCACTGAAAAGCAGTGACCCGCCTTGGGCTCGAACCAAGGACCCTCTCCTTAAAAGGGAGATGCTCTACCAAACTGAGCTAGCGGATCATTAGCTTCCCTATTCTTCAGTTTTCAGGCAAAATGTCAAGGATTCAGAGATTTAAAAAACTATAAAAACTATTTCTCGAATAAGGTTTTTAACCAAAGTGTTTCTTCACGACTTGGTCCAACAGAGATAATATCCACCGGTAAAGATAATTCTTTTTGAATAAGCCCAACATAATCCAGGGCTTTTTGTGGCAGATCGGTAAAATTACGAATTTTTGAAATATCTTCCATCCACCCAGATAAAGTTTTATATACCGGTTCACACTTGTGCAACTCCTCAGAAGCCACTGGAAATTCATCTGTGCCAAGAGTTTTTCCATTCAGTCGATAAGAAGTACACACTGGAATTTCTTTTAAACCAGACAAGACATCCAATTTCATCAAAGCCAAATGAGTGATACCATTGATGCGAATAGCATACTTCAGTGCTGGCAAATCCAACCAACCACAGCGCCGCTTTCTGCCTGTTGTTGCTCCCCACTCTCCACCAGCTTGCTGTAAATGCTCACCCAAATCTCCATGACATTCTGTTGGAAAAGGCCCCTCACCAACACGAGTGGTATAAGATTTTGCAATAGCAATGATTTTATGTATAGACCTTGGCCCAATTCCGGAGCCTGTCAATGCCGCACCGGCTACAGTGTTGGAACTGGTGACATAGGGATATGTGCCATGCAGAAGATCTAATAAACAACCTTGAGCGCCTTCAAACAAAACTTTTTTATTATCCTTAAGAGCCTTATAAATAATACGAGAAATATCCCGACAACGATATGGCCGAAGCTCCTCCCTGAGTTTTAAAACTTCCTCCAATAACTCCTCCACAGAAGGAACTTTTAAGTTATAGAACTTTTCAATGAGGAATCTTTTTTCCTCTATAGCTCTCTCCAGCTTTTGCTTTAATTGATCAGGACTACTGAATAAATCTGCAAATAAAAGCGCTTTTCTGGAAGCTCTATCCTCATAGGCTGGACCTATTCCCTTGCCCGTCGTGCCAATCTTTACACCATTAGCATGACCTTCACGAGCCTGATCCAACAATCGATGGTATTTTAATAACACAGTCGTAGAATCGGAAACCAATAATTGAGAAGGGTTTTGCAAGTATCCACTGGCCTTCAAAGCGCGTATTTCATCACAAAGGCTTTCTATATCCAAAACCACGCCAGCCGCAATAAGGCAGGTGGTATTGGAATGAAAAATACCGGATGGAATGAGATGCAAAACTTTTGTCTGGCCCTTGATTTTTAAAGTGTGACCGGCATTAGCTCCACCTTGATAGCGAATGACATAATCAGATTGAGCAGAGAAGACATCTACTGCCTTTCCCTTGCCCTCATCACCCCATTGGGCTCCTATAATAATAATACCTGGCACAAACGAAGATTATTTCACTCTCGCCATGCTCTAGCAAGATTTATCTTACTAAATAACCACTTAAGTTAGACAAAATACTGAAGACTTAAGTCTATAAAGTTTTTTTTTTGTAGTTTTTTCCAATTTGGACCGAATAAAATATTATGGTTATGGCGTTTAAGATTATAATAATCACCTTTTTACTACCTGCACTCATCGCCTGTTCAGATTTAGGAGCAAACGATAGAGATAGATCTTACACAAGACAACCCAGTCCTAACACTGCCATTTTATCTTCATCTGTATGTATAGAACTTCGAGAGGAAGAAGAAAATGAAAAGGACGGAGCCCCCAGCCTGGAAAATGTAGAAACTACCTCCTTTTATGGATGGCTTCAAAACTGTAGAACAGGGTTTAGTACTCCTGATAATACCATTGATGTTGTAGTAAGTGCCATAGGACTACAGGACAAATATACACCTGGAAGATTAAGAGAATGCTTGAGATGCAAGCTGGCAGAAGCTCATAACAAAATATGTTCAACCAGAGATGAATTGGAGAGACAGAGACAGGACGCTAATTCTGATGCTGACAGAAATCGAATAGAAAATTCTATTGCCCGACTAGATGAACTTCAATTTAACTTTAATGAAAGACTTTATAAAGAGTCCAATAAATTGAATGACAAAGCAAATAGCTATGCTGATAAAGATAGTTCCAGTGTGGGGGGACGTATTTGGAACTGGGTGGGGCAAGAAGAAGCAGAAGCCCTCAGAGATATTCTTAACGCAGAATCTTATAACGAATGCAATAGTTTCCATTATGATGATGCAGATGACTACCGCTATGAAGATGATTCCCGTAGAAATGACTCTTATGCACGTCGCCGATCCTACTAAAAATCAACTAATTCATAAAAATATAAAGTGACTTCTTTAGTCTTTCTGTTTCATAATAGTTCCCTATGAGGAAGTGGTTTTTTATTGTACTTCCACCAGCTTTTTTGCTGATCTATGTATTTGCAAATTATATGCTTTCTTCTGTTAAACAAAGCACTGCAAAGACATTTCGAAGTGATTCTTTTGTGCCAACATCAGAAAGTGATCAGATAAATGATAATCCCTCTGTACCAAACGATTCAACATCCATAAAATCACTGCCTCCAAAGCCTAAAAAACAAGCTCAAAAATATACAGGAATCCACAACACCAACCAACCGGTTAATGCTAACTCTCAAGGAATATTGAGAACTTCTCCGATACGAACTCAGAAATTGTCACAGGAAGAAAATACAAAACCTTCTTCCAAAAAAACAGATGTACAACAGATCCCCTCCGTTACGAACGCTACCACTTTTATTGAAAGCCCTCCTCCGAAACAAAATTTTTCCATTAGTTTTGTCGATACACAAACTTTAGAACCAGGTCACCATTTAGAAAATGTCCCTGTAGGAGGTCTGTCTGCCCTGTCTTACGATCCCACTACAGAAACATTTTTTGCTTTGTCTGATGATAAAGGTAATCTACATAATAATGGCCAACGTTATCATCCCAGATTCTATGAAATGAAATTAGACACAGAAAATTATATTTTTGACTTAAAAAAACATATTTTTCTTCAGAGCGGAAATGATCAGCTTATACAGGGAATAGATCCGGAAGGAATGGTTTTCTTAAGTCCTGATAAAATTTTTATCAGCTCAGAAGGAGCACAAATGAGTACCCTGACTACTCCACCTGCTGTGTTTGAATATAATAGCAAAGGTCAATTAAGATCAAAGACAATTCTATCCGGCGTATTTTGGCCAAATAGTTCTGAGCAAATAGGTAGCTATGGTGTTAAAGAAAATAAAAGTTTTGAAGCCTTTACTGTAGATGTTAAAAATAATCACTTATGGTTGGCTACAGAAAAATCTCTCCATCAAGACGACCTTATGGAGCCAGAGGGTGATAAACCACAACCAAACACAGAATATATTCGCTTTACCCAACTGGCTTTGAACAATATGAAAATGAGTGCACAATATATTTATCCAATGCAATCTTATTTTGAACAAGGTGCCCTATCAGGTGAAAATGGAGTAACAGATTTTTTATTTCTGGACGGTAAAAGATTTATTGTTATAGAAAGAGCGTATTTAAGACATAGAGACGCACCAGCAAGCACAAAACAGAATGCCAACCTTATACAATTGTTCTTAGCTGATTGTTCACGAGCCAACGATGTATCCAGGTATCAAGCCTTACAAGGAAACCAATTTGTGACATGTGGTAAAAAGCCAATTATTAGCGACCTTTCTGAAGTTGTTAATGGCCATGTGGACAATATTGAAGGTATTGCCAAAGGACCGGAGGTGGCACCTGGTCAATTTGTTTTAGTATTGGTGAGTGACAATAATTTTTCACCTGATCAAAAAACCCAATTTTTATTTTTTCACTACAAACCTAATTTTTAATAATGTCGTATCCTCTTTATTCCAAAAAACATACATTACTTTCGTTAACGCAAGCTCGTGATTTAATTGTTTATACTCAAGGAACAGACACTATAAAGAATTTACCTGAACGAGCCATTTTGTGCTTTTCAAAAGGGTGGGCTACTTCTCTGAGACAAAAAAAAGAATTTCAATGCACTCTCCCCATCAATAAACTGGGTATGTTTATTGATGTTTATCAACATGCTCAACAAAAAACAGCTGTAGTGAGTAGTTTTGGCTTTGGTGCTCCTGCGGCCGTTGTGTGTATGGAAAAATTGTTAGCCCTAGGTGTAAAACAGTTTTTCAGTGTAGGAATAATGGGTTCTCTAACACCCGATTTATCTATTGGAGAAAAAGTGTTATGCACTCGAGCTTTCAGAGATGAAGGGTGTTCCTATCACTATAAAGCCGCTTCTGATTTTGTAGAACTATCTATTTCTGATGATGTTTTTAATATTGAAAAAAACCTACACACAAAACAAGTCACTGTGTGGACAACAGATGCTCCTTTCAAAGAAAGCAAAGAAGAACTGTTACATTTTCAAAAACTGGGCGCACAATGTGTGGATATGGAATCCTCTGCTCTATTGTCAGTCGGTGAACATTATAAAACCAAAGTATTTTGTTTAGGTGTTATTTCTGATCAATTATCACCAGCAAATTGGAAACCAGCATTTTTTAATAAAAAGGTTCAACAAAGCATGGAAGAAATTCTACATCAACTATTATCTATCCATCTTAGCTGATTACCGCTTTACCTCTGACGGCGTATTGCCGGTTGCCACTCTGACAATTGCTGCTGCTCAGGAAGTAATTTATCCCAGATAGGATACACTCTTTGATAGCCTAATGCTTTCAATTGAGCAGATGTTAAAGCTTCTGCTTGTTGCTTGCTTAGTTTTTTCAACTTTAACTTCATAAGAACACTTGTGCCTAAATCAGCAATTTGGTTTGGCAATAACTCCGCTTGAATAGCTTTTAATTGTCCTGCACTCAAAAAGTTTAACTGCTTTGAAGTGAAAGCTTGTACCTGAACTGTACTTAATAACTTCATATTAAGAAGTCCCACTTTCTGTTTTTGTAAAGAGGCAATCTGCTCCGCTAAAAGATATCTTTGAATCTTTCTTAAACGTCTTTTGCTTAAATTACTTAAGTGATTTCCTGATAGCACATAAGCCATTTCCGGAGTAGAACGAACCAATCTTCTCACTTCTCTTGGAGTGAGTGAATCATCAACCTGTAATTGTCTTAAGCGGGTAGCATTTGTAAATCCTTTAAATTTTAACCTGTTTTTCTTTTCGTCTGACAATTTTGACATTTGATTAACTGACAAATTCTTCTTAAGATATCTAAACTGTTTTGAAGAAAGACCCACAGAGTCCTCCAACAAGGCATCTACTTGTTCATTAGTTAATACCTGTATCTGACGACCAGACATTTTATTTAAAACAGTATGTAATTGTTCAACGGTCATTGCCTGTATTTGCTGAACTGTCATCCATTTCAAATTAAAATCACTAACAAGACGCTCTACAGAAGGTATTACCTTACTGTTTATTCTATTTTGAACAAGAGCAAGATATTTTGAAGGTAAGTTTTCTATCTGCTCAGCATTCAGCGATTCAAATGATAAGCCTTTAAAAAGTTTCCTGTTTATTTCATTTAACTGTGATGAACTCAATCGATTTTGAATAGCTTTTAACTGCGTCATATTCATTTTGTTCAGTTCTTTTCCAGTTATACCTTCAATGTAATCATCACTTGTCTGCTTCAGTTGTTCGCCATTAAGAAAATGCGGGAGAGCTCTTAGTAAAGAGCTTTCACTTAAAATCCTCACTTGTACAGGTGTTAAATCACCAACAATGAGACTATTAAGAAACTCTTCTTTTAACTCTACTATCTGTCTTGGTGACAAATGCTTTTGAATACTTTGCATTTGTTCAACATTTAATTTATTCAATTCATTTTGAGTTAAATTTTGTACTTTTTCTGCATTCAAGTATTTCAATTGCTCAACACTCAACCTATGAACACCTATTTTTTGAAGAACTTCGATACTAGATTCAACTATTTGTTCTCTAGTTAATAGCTTAACAGAAAAACCTTCTAAACTTTTTGTACTAAGCTTGGTCAATTGTTGTGCCGAAAGTTTGGGTTGAATCTTATTTAATTGCTGTTCATTTAACCAAGCTACTTGTTCCGGCAACAATTTACTTTGAATGACCTGCACATTTTTTGGAGGTATGGCCTGTACTTGTTTCTCAGTTAAGGCTTGCACCTGTTTAATGGTTAACTTACCAAAGTTAAGATTTTTAACTTGCTCTGGCTTTAACCAGGATATTTGTTCCGGCAACAATTGTTGCTGAATATTACGAAGTACTCTTGTTTTTATATTTTGTAATTCTTCGGCAGTGAATGTTTGAGCCTGCCTGTTATTGAATGAAGCCGTTGAAGTTCTTCCTCTTCTATTTGCTGCCGGTGCAGTAGTAGATCGAGTGGCACGAACAGGTGCTACTGTCTCACCTGCAGGCTTTGTGCCCTCTTCAGTGTTTGATAAGTCCCTATAAGGTCGTCTGGAATTAGAAGCATCTCCGAAAAATTGGCCGCCACCAGCCGGTGCTCCTTTGCCCATCAGTCTTCTGAGCCAACCAGCCCCTTCTTGTGCGCTGGCAGTTGATGCCCTTTCTCTTTGTGGTGCTACAAGGGGACGAGTGGCTTTGCTAGCTTCCTCGCTAGCTTCTTCAGATGCAGATTCTTTATTCTGTGAGCCTTTAGTGTACATTTGTCCAAGTGTATATGGAGCATCACCACCTGAAGGCTCTGCTCCTTCAAGTAGAGATTTGTTTTGTTCTTCTGCATTTTCATTCTTTACATCTTTAGATCCTTCTTGAACTGCAACAGAATCACTTTTAATTTCCCCGGTTTCTATTGCCCTAGAAAACAAAATATCAGACAAGGAGGCAGTACCAATATCCTGTGTTTCTGCAAACTCCTTAAACTGCTTTCTCAAAGTAGTCTCAGCAGGTAATCTTGGATCACTGGCCCGAAACTTATTATAAGCACTAAGACTCCCTATTCTATCTTCCTTTAAACTTGTTTTAGAATTATGTTCGACGACTTTCTGAAGCACTTCCTCAAAAGTATAACGATCCTGAGGATCAAAGGCTTTACTGCATTTCCTACCAGAGTCTGCACCTACACCTTGTACATAAGTGTAAGAAGATAAAGATAAAAACAAAGAAAATAATAAAATCCTAATCATAAATAACTCCAATATGTAATTTTTAAGTCAATTCAAAAAATAATATTTATAAAATGCAATATAAGCAACAAAAAAAAGCTTAAATTAAAAATATTTCATAAATAGTGTAAAATATACACTATAAGACCGTGTAAAAATTTTATGCATACAATTCATGTAAGAAACATCTTCATTCTTAAAAAAACAATACTTTTAGTACAGCAAAAACTCTAAGCAATAGAAATTATTGAGATAAAAACCGCACAGGGTTGATAGGTTGTTTTTTGTACATCAGCTCCAAATGTAAATGAGCGCCGTAGGACACACCTGTATTGCCCACTTCACCAATTTTATCTTTTTTTCGAACACTTTGCCCCTGCCGAACAGAAATTTTACTTAAATGCGCATATAAACTAGACCATTTATGTGCATGCTCAATAATAATCATCTTCCCATAACCGGAAAATTGTTGACCGGTATAAATTACTTTTCCATCTGCAATCGCTCTCACTGGATGTCCGGTTTTTTTAGGAAAATCGATACCCTCATGATAAATGGAAAATTTTCTGGAGAGATAATAAGATTTCTCAACCGGCCATGTAAAATCAGGTGTCTTAACCCAATACATACAACCTGTATTTATTAAAAACACTACAACATATATAAACTTTAAGCCGGACAGGGAAAATTTAAACATAATTCTTTTACCTCATTGGATACTTTCTTTAACACCTGTTCATTTTCCACATTGTTTAAAGCTTGATCTATCCAATTTGCTATTAATGACATTTCTGCTTCTTTCATGCCTCTGGTGGTGACAGCCGGTGTACCAATACGAATGCCACTGGTCACAAAAGGAGATCGAGTTTCCCCTGGCACTGTATTTTTATTTAAAGTGATCCCTGCCACCTCCAAAGCATGTTCCGCTTGCTTACCGGTAATATTTTTATTGCTCAAATCCACCAGCATAAGATGGTTGTCTGTACCACCTGTCACCAATGCAAACCCCTTATTTATTAAAGCTTGAGCCAAGGCTTGCGCATTGGCCACTATTTGCCTGGCATATTGTTTAAACTCCTGTGTATCCACTTCCTGAAAAGCCACCGCCTTGGCGGCAATAATGTGCATCAGAGGCCCACCTTGAATACCTGGAAATAAAGCCTTATTTAGCTTTTTACTGTGTTCCTGTTTACATAAAATCAATCCTCCCCTTGGACCTCGTAAAGTTTTATGTGTTGTGGAAGTGACAAAATCCGCATAAGGTACTGGTGAAGGATGCACTCCTCCTGCCACCAATCCGGCAAAGTGAGCCATATCCACAACCAAAACAGCTCCAACTTTATCAGCGATCTCTTTAAAAATTTTAAAATCCAAATGACGAGGGTACGCACTATGACCAGCTATCAATATTCGAGGTTTCTGCTTTAAAACCTGCTCTTCTATCTGAGAGTAATCCAATCGGTTGGTTTCTGTATTTAAACCATAGGAACAAGCTTCGAAAATAAAACCACTAAAGTTCACTGGAGAACCGTGAGTTAAATGCCCTCCATGGGACAAATCCATTCCCATAATTTTATCGCCAGGCTTGGCTACAGCAAAATACACCGCCATGTTGGCCTGAGAGCCGGAATGAGGTTGGACATTGGCATGTTCAGCTGAAAAAATTTTTTTTGCTCTTTCTATAGCCAAATCTTCACAGATGTCCACAAAAGCACAACCACCATAATACCTTTTACCAGGGTAACCTTCTGCATATTTATTAGTTAAGATAGAACCTTGTGCTTCCAGCACCGCAGGAGACACATAGTTTTCAGAGGCAATAAGCTCTAAACCTTCTTTCTGCCGTTGAGATTCTTTTTGTATGGCAGAAAAAATTTTTTCATCTTTTTGCTTAAGTATTGTCGAGTTTTTTGATCCGCTCACTATGATGTCCTCCCTTAAAAGATGCTTTCAGAAACACTTTTAACAACTGATTAGCTTTATCGAAAGAAAGAAATCGCGCACCCAAACAAAGCACATTGGCATGATTATGCTCTCTTGCCAATCGAGCACTCTCTTCGTTCCATACGACGGCCGCTCGCACACCAGAGTATCGGTTGGCCTGCATGGCCATACCCTGCCCACTGCCACAAACCAGTACTCCACATTCATTTTCCTGTTTTATTGCCTGACAAAGCTTTTTGGCCTGATCCGGGTAATCACTTTTTTCCTCGCTAAAAACTCCCAAATCACTCCATTGAGTGTCAGGATTATTATCCATTAAAAATTTTTTAAGTGCAAAGCCTGCATGATCACTGGCAATCAATATTTTACTTTTTTGACTCATTTTTATTATTCCAAAAAATTCTACTTAGTAAGTTTAGTTATATTTTTCAAAAATCAAACATACATTAGTTCCACCAAAACCAAAACTGTTATTCAATACAATATTTATTTTACCTTCCCTGGATTGATGAGGTACAAAATCCAAAGCAGGTATTCCCTCTTCCAGTTTATCCAGATTGATCGTTGGAGGAACAACCTGATCCTTGAGACTTAATACGGAAAAAACACTTTCAACAGCTCCCGCCGCTCCCAAAGTATGACCTGTCATACTTTTTGTACTACTGATCCATAACTTTGAGCTATGCTCTTTAAACACATTTTGCACAGCTAGAGCTTCCACCTTATCACCAGCTGGAGTACTGGTGCCATGCGCATTGATGTAGGATACATCTTCTTTATTGACCGCCGCTGATTGCAAAGCCAGTTCCATAGCCAAACCAGCTCCTGCTCCTTCAGGATGGGGAGCCACAATATGGTGTGCATCAGATGAGGCACCATAGCCTTTTAATTTTGCCAATATCGGCGCTCGTCTCTTTTTGGCTCTTTGTTCTTCTTCCAGAACCAAAACAGCCGCTCCTTCACTTAATATGAAACCATCTCGATCTTTATCCCAGGGACGGGAAGCCTTTTCAGGTTCTTCATTACGAGTGGATAAGGCTCTCATGGCATGAAAACCATAAAAGCTGATGGGAGATAAAACCGATTCAGCCCCCCCTGCCAATACCACTTCACAGCGTCCCTCCTGAATCCATCTGAAAGCCTCTCCAATAGCATGCGCCGCGGACGCACAAGCTGATACTGTGGAAAAGTTAGGACCTTTCAATCCCCATTGAATGCTCATGTGTCCGGAAGCAGAATTAGCAATGATAGAAGGAATAAAAAAAGGAGAAATTCTTTTGTTATTTTCCAGATTACGAATACTCTCTTCCATATCAGGAAGAGCACCCATTCCCACACCCATCAACACACCTGTTCGTTCTTGTAGTTTGGAATCATTTTCAAAACTTAAACCAGATTGTTCAATCGCTTGCTTGGCACTAGCCATTGCAATATGTATAAAGCGCCCTTGTTTTTTTTGATCTTTTTTAGGAACCCAATCGTCTATATTGATATCAGTAATTTCTCCGGCAATTTGAACCGGCATGGAATCTACGGGAAAACTTTTTATTTTATGAACACCTGGAACTCCTTTTAAAGCCTGATCCCAGGTTTTTTTGACACCGGTACCTAAGGGAGTAACAGCCCCCAAACCAGTAATAACAACACTTTTCATGAGCCTTTGTAATTTTTGTTGATGTAGTCAATGGCATCCTGAACTGTTTTAATATTTTCAGCTTCCTGATCCGGCACTTGCATGGAAAAATTATCTTCAAAAGCCATGACCAATTCTACAATGTCCATACTATCAGCGCCTAGATCGTCTACAAAAGCGCTTTCTGATTTAACTGTTTCTTTTTCCACACCCAATTGATCTACAATAATGGAAATCACTTTCTCTTTAATATCCATATTTTCTCCTAAAACAAAAATATTATTTATTATTTTCTATGAAAGAGGTCAATTTTTTATTTACAGAGCCAAGCCTCCATTTAAGCCAATGACTTGCCCTGTTATATAATCAGCCGTCAGAAGAAAAGCTGTAAGAGAAGCCACCTCTTGTACCTGGCCAGTTCTCTTAAGTGGTATTCTTTCTTTTAAAATTTTTTGTTGTTCATCTGTCAACTTTTGAGTCATATCTGTGTCAATAAAACCAGGAGCCAAGGCGTTGACACGAATGTTTCTACCAGCTAGTTCCAAGGCTAGAGAGCGAGTCAGTCCCTCTAAGCCGGCTTTACTGGCACAGTAGTTGGATTGTCCCGGGTTACCGGTTTGAGCTACGACTGATGAAATATTCAAAATACAACCTTGACGTTTTTTAATCATGTATTTGGCGGCTTCTTTACAGCAATAAAAAGCGCCATACAAATTAGTTTTTAAAACTGCATCAAAATCTTCGTCTTTCATTCTGATAAGCAAATTATCTTTGGTAATACCTGCATTATTAATCAGAGCAAAAATACTTCCAAAGTGATCGATAAATTGTGTAAAAGCATTTTGTACAGATTGAGGGTCCTGCACATTCATTTTTAAAAGAAGATGCCCTGTTCCCTCCAACTGCTGATAAGTATTTTGTGCCTGCTCCTCATTAGAAGAATAAGTTATAGCCACTTTGGCGCCAAGTTGTGCAAGATGTTTGGCAATGCCAGCGCCAATACCACGACTGGAACCGGTAATCATGATGGTTTGATCTTTTAAAGTGTTCATAATTTAAAAACTTTTATCATTTCTTTTTATTTCTGACAATGGTTTTATAAATTTATGAAGTCATTCCCGCGAACGCGGGAATCTAGTGGGCTGGATGCCTGCTTTCGCAGGCATGACAAACACACTCAAGAAAAAAACCTTCCGTCTTTCATTTTCAACACATTAGGAAAAGCTTTGGAAAACAAAGGATCATGACTGACAGCAATTAAAGTGATGCCAAACTGTGTTCTTAAGTCCATAAAAATTTTTAAAACATGTTCTGTGTTTTTTGCATCTAAATTACCTGTGGGTTCATCGGCCAAAACAATTTCCGGCTTGTTCATCAAAGCACGAGCAATGGCCACCCGCTGCTGTTCTCCTCCACTTAACTCAGATGGAAAATGCTTTCTACGATCAGCCAAGCCTATCAACTCAGTTAAATACTCTGCCCTGTGCTTACATTCCTTAAAAGGTGTTTTATTGATTTGACCGGCAATCATAATATTTTCCAGGGCAGTAAACTCACTGAGCAGATAATGAAATTGAAAAATAAAACCCAGCTTTTGACTTCTGAATGTAGATAAATCTTTATCCGAAGCCCGACTAAGATTTTTTTTCTGGTAAAGCACTTGACCAGAACTTGGTCGATCCAATGTACCTATCACATGAAGAAAAGTGCTTTTTCCCACACCCGATCCACCAGTAATACAAACAGCATCTTGTTTTTTTACACTGAAATTAATATTTTTCAAAACTTCCACACGATCTTTTCCTTTAACAAAGTGTTTACTTACCGATTGTGCCCTTAATAATTCATTCACAAAGCAAACCCTCCCGCAACGAAAGCTTTAAAGCTCTCCAACATGGAAATAAACAAGAAAGAAGACAAATAATCTGAGAACATAAAAAAATCAATACAATATCAGAAAATCTTAACTGAGTAATAATAGCACTCACTTTGTAAGCCTCCAGAGGAACAACAGGAATCACAGTTTGAATCCAGATTAAACCTTTAGATAAAAACCAACCAGCTACAATCCCTAAAGTGGTCCCTGCCAAACTAATCAACATACCCTGCATAAGAAATAAATTAAAAATAAATATTTTTTTACCACCCATTACTTTCAAAATACTGATTTCACAAATTTGATTTAAAACAGAAATGGATAAATGAGAAGATACATTAAAAGCTCCAGCAATAATTAAAATCATTAAAATAAAGAAAATAAGAAACTTTTCTTTCTGCACAGCATGAAAATAACTGGGGTGAAAGCTTTTTATAATGTTTTGCCAGTCACTGACTTTATAATTTTCACCCAACTTCATGGATAATTGGTTTCGTAATGTTTTAATTCGATTTGGTTCTTTAACAAGAACATGTAAACCGGAAATCGCTTTTGGTGTACCATTTAACTTTTGAAGCGCCTGTAATCCAGTGATGATATACCGGGAATTAAAATCATAAAATCCAAAATCAACAACACCTTCCACATAAAATGTTTGATGCTTTCTTTGAAAACTCTCCGATTGACCCATATCCGGCAGAACAACATGAAAAGAATCACCCGGCTTTAAATTAAACTTTTTAGCAATATCTTTACCAATGACCGCAGAATTAAAATCCTTCAACTCAAAAGAACCAGTCAGCAACCGCTCATGAATTTTTAAAGTTTCATAAAATTTTTCTGAATCCACTCCCTCCATAACCACACCACTGAGCCTTCCTTCATACACTAATAAAACCTTTAAAGATAAAAACGGAAGCCAGGATTCCATATATTTTTTTTCATCTTGTATTTTTTGTATCAAGTGTTTTTCACTAACATTATTACTTCGTTCAGTAATAATGAGATGACCAGTCATATCCACAATAGATCTCTTCACAGTTTCCTCATAACCACTATAAACAGACATAGCCAAAACCAAACTGGCTACTGCCAAAGTTAGACTGCCGATACTGATCAAAGGACTCAATCGAATAAAGTGATTTCTGGAAAGGAAAAATCGTTTAAACCATAGATAAAAATACATTGCTTATCTTTCTTTATTTTTTAACCAGGCAGAAATAAATACATCCAGCTGTCCACTCAATACAGCTGATGGATCACTGGCTTCCTGACCAGTACGATGATCTTTCACCATCTGGTATGGGTGTAAAACATAAGAGCGAATTTGATTTCCCCATTCATTAGCTTTCTTTGAAGATTCCATGGAAAGTTTTTCCGTTCTTCGTTTCTCCTCTTCTTTATTATAAAGAGCCGCTTTCAACATTTTCATGGCTTGATTGCGATTCGTATGCTGGCTTCTTTGATTTTGACACTGAACCACAATATTACTTGATAAATGTGTAATACGTACAGCACTGTTGGTTTTGTTGACATGCTGACCACCAGCCCCACTGGCTCTGTAAGTATCTACCTTTATATCTTCTTCCCTAATATTAATTTCAATCGTGTCATCCAATTCCGGCCACACAAAGACACTGGCAAAACTGGTGTGTCTTCTTGCATTTGCATCAAAAGGGCTAATACGCACCAGACGATGCACACCTGTTTCTCCCTGCAAATATCCAAAAGCAAATACACCTTTTACTAAAAATCCAACAGATCGGATACCAGCTTCTTCAGCTTCATTTAAAAAGATAATCTCCACCTGGAAGTTTTTTTGTTCAGCCCATCTGAAGTACATTCTGTGTAAAATACCTGCCCAGTCCGCCGCTTCTGTACCTCCAGCTCCAGCATGAATGGATACATAACAGTTATTTTTATCATGAGTTCCACTGAGAAAACTTTTTAGCTCCAATTTATCCAGATTCTCTGTTAACTGTGCAACATCTGTTTTTAACTCAACAAAAGATTTTTCATTTGGTTCTTGTTCTAAAATCTCCAGAAAAACAATACTTTCTTCCAACTGATCCTGAACAGATTGCCAGTCCTTAATGACTCTTTCAACTTCTGTCTTTTCCTTGGCCAATTGATTCATTTGTTGATGATTTTTCCAGACAGATGGATCCTGGCTTTTTAACTCCAGGTTTTTCAGTATCTCTATCTGCTTATCCAGATCAAAGATACCTCCGTAGATCTTGGACTTTTTGCTTCACTTTATGAAGCTGTGTTTTTATTTCCTGTATTTCTATTTCTATATTCATCATCTATCCTATTGTTTTAAAAATGCTAAAATATCATCTTAACTATATCAATAAATCTGTTTTCTCCAGAAATGAAATTATACTGCCTTCATAGCGGCCCTGGCTTCGTCATAATAAGAACCTGTTGCAGGTGACTGTGGACCACTATAGGATCGGGTTTCACTTAAGCAGCTTTAAAGGTGCTTACTATTTTCAACTTACACTCATGATTTACTTCCATAAACTCCTCATACTTTCGCCATTCTGGTAAAGCGGCCCTGGCTTCGTCATAAGCGGCCCTGGCTTCGTCATAAGCGGCACTGGCTTCGTAATAAGCTGTCCAAACGGCCCTGGCTTCGTCAAGAGCTTTCTTCTGTGGTAAAGAGATCCTGGCTAAGTAATAAGCGGCCCTGGCTTCGTCATAAGCGGCCCTGGCTTCGTCAGAAGCGGCCCTGGCTTCGTCATAATAAGCGGCTATGGCTTCGTCAGATTTCCCCTGTGGTAAAACGGCTGTTTAGCCTTGTTTACTGGATTCCCATTTGCACGGGAATGACGAATTTTGTAAACAAGAATATGAGAATCCATAAGAAAATCTCTTCACCAACTTTTCATGCCTTAATATTTATGTATAAAACACTGGAAAGGGGAAATTGAATAATGGAAAAAAATAAGCATTTTTTCAAAAAATATTTTAAAGACATCTTATCATTGACTGAACATACAGCTATTGCCTGTTATCCTCATATTGGATCAGGTGATAGAAATCAGGCAGATCAATATGCTGTGGATGCCATGAGACAAGTTTTTCAAAAGATGAATATTCGAGGACAAATAGTCATTGGTGAAGGAGAACGGGATAAAGCTCCTATGCTCTATATTGGTGAAAAAACCGGAAAATGGGGAGAACAGGATCCAGAGTGGGATATTGCTGTCGATCCTCTGGAAGGCACTAACCTGTGCGCAAAAGCCATCAGCGGCGCCATCTCTGTCTTATCTATTTCCCAAAGGGGAGGACTATTTAATGCCCCTGATATTTACATGGAAAAAATCGCCGGTGGACCAGCGGCAAAAGGAGTCATTGATCTCAACAGTAGTATAGAACACAACTTAACACAGGTATCTGAAGCATTAAACAAAAGCATAACAGATATGACAGTGGCTGTGCTGGATAGACCAAGACACGAAAAACTGATACAGAATATACGAACAACCGGTGCTAAAGTACAGCTTATAGAAGATGGAGATCTCTCCGCTTCATTGTTAACGACAAAACTGTTCCCTACCCGCCTGTCAATAGATTTAATGATGGGTACAGGAGGAGCTCCGGAGGGAGTGTTATCCGCCAGCGCTTTAAAATGTCTGGGTGGAGATTTTCAAGGTCGATTGGTCTTTAAAAATGAAGAAGAAAAACAAAGAGCCAACAAGATGGGTATTAATGATTTTGATAAAGTCTACAGTCAAAATGAATTGGTTAAAAAACAAGTTGTGTTTTGCGCCACTGGGGTTACCGATGGACCATTAGTTAAAGGAGTGAAGAAATTAAAAAACAGCTGGCAAACAGAAAGTCTTTATATGGATTCTATGCAAGGACAATACTCTATCATCCGCACTCATCATAACTTACACACCTCTAAAGAGCTTTATGAATAAAGTTATTTGTTTTCAATGTAATCACAGCTCAGAACTCTCAACTAAAATCAGCTTTAGAGAAGAGTGCTCACATTGTGGAGCGGATATGCATGTCTGTTTAAACTGCCGCTTTTATGATACTTCTTCTTACAATGAATGCAAAGAGCCTTCTGCTGAAAAAGTACAAGATAAAGATAGAAATAATTATTGCGAATATTTTGAAGCAAATACGAATCATTCCACAAAAAACAGTTCTCATTCGGAAAAAAAGAAAAAACAATTAACAGATGCAGAAGCTCTCTTCAAAAAGGATTAAAGGAATAAACTCTTATGCAACAACAAGCAGTGAGAACATTAAAAGATATTCCTTTCAATTCAGAAGATACACTGGTCATTTTTGGAGAAGTTTTTCAAGGAGGCTATGTCAATGGATTGATTCAAGCAGCAAAATCCAGAGGCATGAATATTATTTATTCCACTGTAGGTCGCCGTACTCCCGAAGATGTATTGAGACCTTTGACAGATGAAGAACTTAAACAGATGCCATCCCCTTTAATCAATATTCCATTAGAAGCCGGCTTCGATAAACAAGCTTCTGAAAATGGAATCCGTCCAATTGAACACTGTCAAAATATTAAATTACAAAACTGGGAAGAGGCTAAACTGGACAAAGCCATTCTGAAATCAGCTCAACAAAAAGCAAGCAATTCGTTTCGCCAAAGAACAAAAGATTGGATAGAAGAGTTAAAAAAAACACTTCCTCCCACTGGCAATATCCTCATCGCACACACTATGGCTGGAGGTGTGCCAAGGACAAAAATACTCTTGCCTATTTTAAACCGTGTCCTCAAAGGAACAGGAAAGAGATACTTCTCTTCTGAGGTTTTTTGGAATTCGGATCTGGGCTGGCTCTGTCAGGAAAACTTTAGTGAAGTCACTGCTAAAACATACCATCATCTAATAGATCTTAGCTCTTCTTTAAGAGAGGAATTAGAAAAACAAAATCGAAAAATCTTTTACACAGCCTATAGCTATCACGGCACAGAAGTCCTCATTAATAATAACTACAGATGGCAAAGCTATGCTCCTTATCTACAGGGATTTGCCAAGATAGAATTGGAAAACATTTCAAAAAGATATTTTAAAGAAAATATTAACAGCTGTGTATTTAATGTGCCGGAGATATTAACCAAATCAAGTGCACTCTTTCCAGGTGTGGAGATTCCCCTCTATCCACTACTGGGAGCTTTAGAAAAAGAGGCAGAAATAACTGTTTTAACTCATTGTGAAAAGAAACTACAAAAAGAAGTAATCCCTAAAATTATGCACATTACACAGGAATATTTTCTCTCTGATACTATGGTTCAGCAATTGGATTTTAAAAAATGGCCTCAACATAATACACCAGAACAAATGGAACTCATGTTGAACACATCCCGTCAGTTAGCCCATCTGAATACACAAGAGAATAATATTACAAATGAGTTAAGCTCAGCCATTTTAAATAGTTGCGGTCGATTAATTTTACAGGAAATGTCCCCTCCTGAACGAGCTGTATGTTGGCTAGGTCATGATGTGATCGCCCGTGATATAGCAAAACCACGAACAATAAATTTACCGGTTTATTGATCTTCTTCTGCTGCTATTTCCTCACAAGATGTTTCTTGCAGTTTCTTTTTTTTCTTAATAAAGGCTTTTCCCAGATTCGAATATACTTGTGTTAAACCTATACGATCCAGTTCTATATCCCAATAATTATAATCAAAACTGTTATATAATGAACTCAACAGATTTATTGAGCTTTCTATCCATAATTTGTCCCAGAAACCCATAGAGCCTCTATATGGAAGCACTCCTTTGTTATGTACAGCATAAGCATATATAACAGGTAAATCATCTAAATCATCTCTACATACCAGATTTATCATTGCTCGACGCAGATACCCTTCAAATATTTTATAAGCCTCCCATAATTCAGCTTCCTGTAGTAGAGAATCATTATTGAAATCGAAACGATTCATCGTTGTCTCTATAAGATATAAGGCTGTAAACATATATTTTACCTGATAGTTTGTAATAATCTGACTGGATTGTGCCAACTCTTCTGATTCAAAGGCGATATCCATAAAAGCTTTTATAAAATCACTTTTATCTTCATTACTCATATTTTCCAAAACCAATATAAGATCAGGCATATTCTCCACATGAGTAGATAATTTGGATAGAAAATATAATTGTACACAGTCTTTGTTATAATTGATTAAATGTGGATCTATTTCTATATTATCATTTTTCAAGCATCGCTTTGATAAAGCATCGCTTACTGTTCTTAAAGAAAACCCTATGGAAAAAGCATAAGAAAGATACTGAATAATTTCAATGGCAGATAATTCTTGTTCTATATCAAGATCCAATACAAAACCCTTAGCAAAAGGTACCGCCAGTTTAGTAAATAGAAATTCCATTTCTCCCTGTGCCAGATGAGAAGAATCAACTGTTGGAACCAGACCCATTGCCATCTGAATGGGATAAAAATCAGTGAAAAATTCTTCAATCTCTGATTGCTTAATACTTGAACCATCAGAGCTTTCGGATTGATACCCTATCCTTATCATTTCAGCTATTAAATAATAAAAATTATATATTGTCAGATTTTTGTAATTTGTACTTGATTCTTGTAATTGTGTAGCATAAAGCTCCCGCGATAAGTGCACCTTATTGCTCTCTTTATACAAAGGCTTTAAAGAAAATATATCATAAAGAAAATTGCTATTCTCCCCAAATAAAATATTTTCAGTAACAATAAAAGGAGCTACCATTTGAGCTGTCATAGTATCTAATATAGATCTATTTTCTGTCATAGAATCATCTAAAAAAGTCTGTGTCTCCATCCAAGTTTCCAATATTTTTTTCATTTTTTGTAATTGAGGTTTAGACAATTCCACAGTTCCATATCGTTCTTTATCTACATTAAATATTTTCCCGAAAAAAATATTTAGGATACCTCTAATAGACTGTTCAGTTAATGTAGCTGGTATCCATTGAACTGATTGCAGTTTAAACATAAACTCCATAAATACAGATTCGGGAATGACTTTATCAGAATGACTATCAACCGCTTGTGATAGAAAGTTTAAAATATTGTTTACCATCAGTTGTGCATGTTGCATAGATTGAACAGAAATAAGAGGACGATCTCTTAATATTGAATAATAACTTGTAAATGAAATAGAATAAAAATAACTTAAAAGTAAATCTCCCCACTCTTCAGGTGTAATTTCCTCCACAGAACCATTCACACTAATATCCTTTAAAGATTTTATTACCTCCATCTTTTTATCCAAGTCCTGAATATCAATCTGACCATTGGCAATCATATCCAACTCTCTAACTAGAATCTCAATATCTGCAAAAGCATAGGGGTGAGAGAAACGTTTGGCAAAATCAGAAATACGACTGATAGATTTCTTCAAATCATTCTGCAATTCATCCAATTGTCCAGTTTTACTTAATTGTAAAAAGCTTTTTTCCGGATCATAGAATACCTGTATATAAGGTTGTAACAATACTAATTCTTTTCCAAGTATATCAATAAAAATAATAAATCGATCAATATCTGCTTTTGTTAATTTATCTTCTGAGCCTCCTATAATGACCTTCTTCAAACGAATCATTTGAGCCAGAAGAGGATCACTAATTGTTCTATCTTGAAGAAAAAGTTCTTGAATAAATTTTCTCAATTCATTTGGAGTAAACTCATCCACTTTATTTCCCTGCACCTGCTCTTTAAAAACATTTAGAGCTGTTTTAATACAGTTGGATAATTGATGAATTTGATTCACTTCTGCCTTACCTGATAGATAAGATTCTATTTTTTTCCCAACATTATTTAAACAACCAATAGAAAAACCTCCAATAGATTGTACATCAGAAGGCTCTCCTATATGCAAGCCACAACGAATATTACTTAGTAATAATAAAAATAAAAAAACTGTTTTTAAATTATTGAAATGCATAAGCCATTCTCACAGTCATTCGATCATTTTGTTTATAAGTGTTGAAAAAATTGTTTTTGCTATCCTCTTCTGTTCCTAAAATGTCTGCCCCTACAAACAAAGCCAACTGAGGGCTTATACGCCATTGCACTTCTGCATTTAACCAGCCACCTTGTGTATCAAAAGAATACCAATATCCTGCTTTAAGCGACAAAGCCTGCTTGTTCCACCTTAATTCTTGTGTCTTCATTGAAAAGGCGAAACCCTTATGTAGTCTAAAACGATTGGCTGTCAAATTTAATCTCAATTGATTTGTTCTTTCTGTCTCTTTTATCTTTTGAAAAAATTTTGAATATAAAAATTGCAACTCCACATTATCCAATAATAGAGGGTATTGTTTTAAATATAATTGAAAATAGGCTGATACGAACAGGGCCTGTGGAAGTACAGGAGCAATCCAATCCTCTGGAACTTTTGGAGCATTGGGAATCTCCTGAGTAACTGATAACACAGAAGTAGAAAATGTATTTCTCATACCAAAATCCATAGACACTAAAGAATGTTTAAAAGCGTGATAATGAATAAAGTTATCAATAGCTGTTTTATTAATTGCAAATTTACTGTCTATTTTAAAATAAGTCTGATTGATAGGTTTATAAGCATAGGCCATATTAAACCAATGGTTGTTCATATTACCAAAACGTAAACGCAAAGCTATACTGTCATTCAACAGTACACTTTGTAAATAAGGTCGTTTCATCCAATATAGCGCTTCTATTTTGCGATTGAAGGCAACAAAATTAGAACGAAGGGGAGTAAACCAACGACTACCGGAATATAATTCTCCCTTTGGACTCACCTCCACAGAATTAGTGCTGTTTGGAATAAATAATCCCGATAAAAAAACAGTAAGAGAAAATACATCTCTTTGAACAGTAAAAAAAGATCCTACTAAACCTTGTTCCTCCAGAGATAAAAGATCCCACTGAATCTGCCCCTGCCAAAGACCTAATGACCATATTTCATCCATAAAACTCCAAGGTTCAGGTTGAACGCTCAGTGACTTATCAGATTCTCTTTTATTTTGTTGATAAATAAGCTCTTTTGATCTTTTTTGTCGCCCAAGAACTAAATTAAAATGATATTTATCTACATTAAGTTCGTAGCCAACAAACAGATCAGGTATACTAATATAATTTTGATTACTCCTATCAATATGAAATAATGATTTGATTCGAGCACCATAAAACCAACGGTTTGAATAGGCATATTTCTCTAATTGCATTCCCAAGTTTGTATATTGATTGAGCTGTTTTTCCAATGTAGTTTTTGTGAGATAATAGGAATGACCAATGGAAAGTTTAAACTGACCGGTGGCTGGCAATACGAATAATAAAACAGGTGACAAAAATAGTAATTTTTTGCAAACCAATAATAAATATTTGAAGTACATTATCAACAATAGCTCCATTTTTATAATAAGAGGAAGTGAAAAACATTTTAGTTATTGTAAACATTTCATCCTGTCAGTAAATTAAAAAGTAAAAAAATCACCAAATAGTCTATATAGTCCGAATATAATCGTTACATATCTCTATTCAGTGTATAAAATATATACTAACATAAAAAAATTACATCATGTATTGAATTTTCTTAGTTTTTCTCCGATTTTTTAGTAATCTTCACAATAAGGAGGTATCTTTACAAAATGAGTTTTTTAAACCTGCTGTTTTTCATCTTTTTCTGTCTGTTATTCTCTATAAAAACCCTGGCTATATTTCCATTGACTGAACCAAAAGGGCACCCTGTAAACCATGGAAAAATTTATCAACTGGAAGTCAGTAGTCAGGTCATGCAATTTTTTCAGGAAAATAACCCTCGCTATTTTATTGAAAATCTTTTGGATATACATCCCTCCTTCATGGATCTAAAAATAGGACATAAGTATAGTTTTAATGAGAACCACCATTATTTCAAACCTTATGAACTGGCTGTAAAATTCCGTGGAGCTAATGGGCAGTGGTTTATCGGGCGAAAATTGAAAGAGTGGGATTGGACAGATTCTTTTTGGAACAGAGGGTTATGGGAACCTTTTTATAAGGAAGATGCTTTACGTCCTCGTAAAGCCGGTTTAACAGGTATTTTTAGAGATTTTCAGTTTAAAAAAATAAAACTGGGATTGTTTGGTTCTTTTTTATTTATTCCTGAATTAGGTCCCTATATCGAAGAAAGCAATGGAACACTCTATTCCGATAATCCATGGTTTATTTCCCCTCCTGCCTCCTCTATTGGCAATACTGTATTCATCTATGACAAACAAGGTTTTAAAATAAAAGATTTTTTACATCTGTCTTTGGGTGGACAATTTTCTTATAAAAGTTTTTATATTGCCTACCTCTATAAGCCTATGAATAAAACAATGTTCAAAGCCGATTTTTCCATACCTATTAATAAAGCCCCTGCAGGTGAGCATTCAACAGGTTATAAATTAAAAATCCCAGTGGAAAATATTGTGCTACAACATCATTTAACCAGCATAGGCTGGATACTAGAAAGTGAACCAAAAAACAAAGAAATTTACAGACTTAAACTTTCCTTAACTTATAATCATCCTAAACAAAGTCAGGAAAGCAAAAAAAAATCGGAATTAAGTTATGCTCAACCTCCTAAAGAATATATGTTTTCAATAGCTGGGGAAATGTCTACAGGAAGTACCAAAGAAAAATTTGACTTGCACCTGGCCTATACCCATCAAATCCCTATAACCGCAGATAACAATACCGATAACAATACCAATGTTAATACTGTTTTTAAAATATTTCCTGATGTGAATAAAGAACCTTTTTTTAGAGACGATTTACTAAAGATCAATCGAGCGGCTAGCACAGGAATGAGCTACTCCATTTACTTTGATCAGGCTACCAGTACAGAAACCCAAGTTCGACTTATCTATGAATTAGAGAAAAAATATTTCTTATTTTCATTTTATAGCGCATTGACTATGGCACGCACTTTATCTATTTTTATTTCCGGTGATTTCTTTTTCTCTCATTTTCCTTTCTCCACAAAACAGATAGAAGATGATATAGCAATGTATTCCAATAAAAGTCGAATATTTGCAGGTCTAAAATATGTGTTTTAAAAAACTACTTATAATACTCATGTTTTTTTTTATAAAAACCAGTGCTTTTGCTTTTGTTGAAAATAATTGCGTTACTATCAATAAAGCACTGATCAGTAACTATTTTAAAGGTCTGTCCACTGTACAGCAAATAGATGACTTTTTTGAATGTATAGATAATGTCATTCAGTTTACCTTAAACCATACTGAAACAGGGAACTCTAATTTCTATACACAAAGGGAACTTCGGCACCTCATGCAATACCTAGGAGCCACCCCTGCCAGAGCCAATGAAATCAGTCAGGCTTTTTTAGACATAAAAGAAAGTTTAATAAATAGTGGAAACAAACGAATTACACTACATGAAATAGAAAAAATCAGAAAAATATTTCGAGTTATTCAAGCTCGTATGAAAAATATGAATTCTCATGTGCCACAGCTTATAAAAGTTTTAAACAATCATCCACTCGATAGACAAATTATGACTCGTGCTTTAAATGCCATGGAAAACAATTTAACCATTTTAGGGCAGCAGTTATCACAGTTATCTGTGACGACCAATCTATCTTTGTTAATAAACTTACCAAACAAACTTAATAAACTTGGACTATCTACAGAAGGACTGAGATATTGGCGACCATTGATTTTACTCATCAGTCAATGGAAAAAGATTTTTTCCGGACCGCCGGAAAGTTTAATTAAAGAAAAACAGTGGTCTATTCTATTAAACTCTTTCAGCCAAGTCATAAGAATGTGGTTTTACTATAAAAACTTCTTAGAAAATACAATCTGGATGGGTGTTCCCAGAGTACAACATTTCCAACATTTCCTCTATTTATTTCTCAACTTAATTAAATCGGCAAATAATCAAACCAATGGTATTTATTTAAAAGATATCGAAGAGCTAGCTAGGCGTATATGGTTTATCCCTATTTTTTCCACACCTGTTTTCAGCTTAACCTTGCGATCTGTTCATTGTTTTTTAATAAAACGCTTAACAAGTAACAAAGCCTGTAAATATAATATTGATTATAAACTGAATCCAAAAGAAGTGGTTTTGGAATTCACCAGTCGCTCTTATACCATAGATAATAAAAATAATATCCTTATACAATCTACAGGAGTTGATACAGAAAAACTAAATAGTTCACATATTGATATATTATTTGATTATCTAAGATCCTGGACTGGAACAGAAATCAAACTAAGAAAAGAAAAGAAACTGCGATCTATTTTTGGCTCTCCACATCTTTGGATGAACAGAAACATAGGTATCAATAGCGGAGTTAACAGACATTTAGTATTTCAATCACAAGAGCAACACAATCAATCGGATACCCCATTAATGAGTTATTTAAACTGGCACGTACATTTAACACACTTATTAGTATCTGCCTATCACAATAATAGAAATGGTATTTTAAATTGGAACAATTGGTTTACGTTGGTTCAAGAATGGACTCCATTGGTTATCTCTATTTACAAACATCTTAATTGGCAGGATTTTGAAACATCAGCTCTTAATTTTTTCTCACATGGTGACTTACTTACCTCTCAAGCTAATGGAGATAATCAATTACAACCTGAAGAATCTGTAGAATTAATGACTATAGCCTCATCTTCAATAAACATGATGATTTTGAATATAGACCGCTTCAATAAATGTAAAATAAAAAATACAGATCATTATTTTCGATCCAGCTGTGTATGGAAATTGTTTCGAACATCTTCTACAAAAATACTTTCCGGGTTTCCGGATTTACAAAAATGGTGGTCAACAGAACCAGAGAATCAAGAACAGTATATCAGTTACATCAAAGAATTTTATCCAGTTGAACAGTTCTCTATTGGTAATTTATTTGAAATATATATTCTCATACATTATCAAGAAAATATCCTGGAATTTTTAGATAAAGACTCCTCAGGTAATTTAAGTCTGGATGAAATAACACCTTTTTACGATACCATAAAAAACAAACTGCACCAGGTTATTCCATTTATAGAGAATCAAGAACAGGGATTGGCCTTCTTTACTTACTTAATACACTTCGGAGAAATACCTATTTATGATCCTTCATATAAGGTATCCTCTCCTGTAGATTTTTCCAATTGGTTACTCAATCCACAGAAATGGCGTTCACTAAAAGTTAATCGAAAGCAGATGTTTTTTATTCTAAATTTAATACATGAACATATAAATTAGTAGGTATCAAAATTTTCAACTGATTGCGACTGTTGTTCTTTATCATCTCTATCATTTCTATTCTCTGCACTACTAGCTTGTTGATCATCACCAAAGAAATCAGCATCGAAGGAGAGAGGAACACTCACAGATAACAAAGCAGACAATAACTGAAAACCATTGTTCCTTATTTGCCGATCAGAACCACCTCCATAATAAGTCCATTGTAACTCTGCATTCAGTTGAACAAAGGGAAGAGAAAGATAACTAACCCCTGCCTTCAAACCATAACCTATCATTGAAGTATTATCTTTTTTACCAAAAGACATAAAAGCAGAGCCATAACAATCAAAAAGCAAAGGTAAGTCCACTCTAACAAAAGCTCCTACTGAAAAAGGGGTAAATGAGGAACTACCTGAGGAAGAATATTGAATATTTACATTATCTCTGGCCTGACTAAATCCCACAGATGTAGCAGGTTTATTGACCACAACACTGGAAAACGTGGTAAGGCTATCACCCATTCTATGATGATGAAGAGATAAATCCACTCCAGCAGAAAGCAGGGAAAAGGAATAACCTAAACGAGCACCTCCCGTATAACTCATAAATAATTGACTCTCAGAAGAGCGGGAATAAGAAATACCGGCACCTCCATAAGGCTCCAGATGAATATCCGCCTGAGAAACAGGGATGAATACAAAAAAACTTAAGCAGAGTAAAATAAAATATCTCATTTGCTCTTCCTTTACTTTTTGATTTTTATAAAATAACAAACTGTTTTTTAAGCTTCCTAATAGAATTATAGCACTGAGAAACAGGGAAAAGTCGATCAATTTATAAAAGTCTTGTCTTTGACTAAACAAAAGTCTTAAAATTATCTCACTATGGATATTCAAACAAGCGCCCATCAGCTTCGGCAGATTTATGAAAAATCTCAAAATCAGCTAAAAACTGTCAAAAATTGGCATCTTCAACCATTTACATTGACTGAAAAAATTCTGTACGCTCACCTGACAGAACCAAAGCAGGAACAAAAAAGAGGACAGGGCTTTTTATCTTTACAACCGGATCGAGTGGCGATGCAGGATGTTACCGCTCAAATGGCACTCTTACAATTTATGCTTTCTGGTAAAAAACAATCAACAGTTCCCACAACAATACATTGTGATCATCTGATCCAAGCCTGGAAAGGTTCTAAAGAAGATACTCAAAGAGCTGTTACAGAAAATAACGAAGTTTTTCAATTTTTATCTTCTGCCTCCAATCATTATCATCTGGGTTTTTGGAAACCGGGAGCAGGGATCATCCATCAAGTCATCTTGGAAAACTATGCTTTCCCCGGAGGATTATTGATTGGTACAGATTCACACACACCGAATGCCGGCGGCCTTGGTATGCTGGCAGTAGGAGTCGGCGGAGCGGATGCATCAGATGTAATGGCCGGTCTCCCCTGGGAGATAAAAAATCCTCTTATTGTTGGAGTACACTTAAAGGGACAACTAAAAGGATGGTCCTCACCAAAAGATATTATTTTAAAACTATTGGGTATTATGACCGTCAAAGGTGGAACCAATAAAATTATTGAATATTTCGGTGAAGGTTGTGAGTCTATCAGCTGTACAGGAAAGGCCACAATTACTAATATGGGAGCTGAACTGGGAGCCACCTGTTCTGTTTTTCCTTATGATAAAGCTATGCTCGAATATTTACAAAAAACCAATAGGGCGGATCTAGCCGAAGTCATAGAATCCAACAAACAATTATATCAGACAGACAAAGAAGTTATTTCTGAACCTCATAAATATTATGATGAAGTCATTGAAATTGATCTTTCCAATTTGGAGCCTCAAATCGCTGGCCCTCATTCACCAGATGCCGTTCATAGTTTAAGCGACATGAAAGAACTCTGTAAAAAAGAAAAATGGCCATTAAAACTTGCAGCGGCTTTAATTGGATCTTGTACCAATTCCTCCTATGAAGATATTGGACGAGCCGCTCATGTAGCTGCACAAGCAGCAAAAGCGGATTATAAAATGCCTCAGCATTTTTTGGTCACTCCAGGCTCTGAAATGATTTACAAAACCATTAAACGAGATGGGTATATCACAGACTTTGAATCCGTTGGAGCTGTTGTCATGGCTAATGCCTGCGGTCCCTGTATTGGGCAGTGGAGAAGAACAGATTACAAAAAAGGCGAAGTCAATACCATTGTGAACAGTTTTAACCGAAATTTTAGAGGTAGAAATGATGCCAACCCGGAAACTTTATCTTTTATCACCAGCCCGGAAATCACTATGGCCTTGGGCTTGGCTGGTCGATTGGACTTTAATCCAGAAACAGATTCTTTAAACACTCCCAAGGGATCATTACAACTCCAACAACCTTCTGCAGAAATATTTCCACAAAAAGGTTTCTTGCCGGATGAACAAGGTTATGTAGCACCTTCCAGACAGAAATCAGTAGTTAAAGTGAATCCACAGTCAGAAAGATTGCAATTATTAACACCCTTTGAGTCTTGGTCAGGAAAAGATTTCACCAATCTACTCATTCTTTGTAAAGCTCATGAAAAGTGTACAACGGATCATATTTCTCCAGCCGGCTTTTGGCTGAGATACAGAGGACATCTGGATCGTATCTCCGATAATATGCTATTGGGAACAACCAATGCCTTTAGTAATGAGAGAGGTGTAGGTTTGAATATTCTCACAGGGGAAAAACAACCTTTTTCAAAAGTAGCTCGTGACTACAAGCAAAAAAAACAGGGATGGATTATTGTAGGAGAAGATAACTATGGTGAAGGTAGTAGCCGTGAACACGCCGCTATGACTCCTCGTTATCTTGGTTGCCTGGCAGTTATTGTAAAAAGTTTTGCCCGCATTCATGAAACCAATTTAAAAAAACAAGGTGTTCTGCCTTTAATGTTTGATAATCCGGAAGACTATAAAAAATTTCAAGAAAAGGATCGTATCAGTATTTTAAATCTAACAGACTTGGCGCCTGACAGTCATCATGAAGTGATTCTCCACCGCGAAAATAAAAACGCAGAAGAATCTTTATTGGTTCGACACTCTATGAATGCAGAACAAATCAAATGGTTTAAAGCCGGATCCGCTCTCAATGTATTAAGACAAGCTGAAAATATATCAACTTAGTTTTTGTGACAATTGACGATAATAACTGATAGCAAAACGATGTGCTTCATCTCTGATATGTACCAATAAAGGCAAAGCCTTTGAGTGAGCAGAAAATATCACTGGATTTTTCCGATTGGGTAAAAAAAATCTTTCTTTTCCAGAATTTATTTTTTGTGCTGAAAAATCAGATTTGACTCGAGCTTTGGCAATAGCCACCACCGGAATATGCGTATAATGCAATTCCTTTAAAACCTGTATTGCCTGAGATAATTGACCTTTACCACCATCTACAATTAACAAGTCAGGTTCTTTATATTCTGTATGTTTCAACCTGCGGGATAAAACTTCCTTGATAGAAGCAAAATCATCCACTCCCTTTACTGTTTTGATTTTGTATTTTCTATAATCTTCTTTGCATGGAATCCCATTTTCAAAAACCACTTGAGAAGCCACCAAATGACTTCCCTGAAAATGAGACACATCAAAACATTCCATTCTTTCCGGGATTTTCTTTAAATGAAATTTCTTTTGAATTTCTTTTAAACCCTCCAACTGTGAACTCTGTTTACTATTTTTTTCTTTTAAACGGTTTTTGGCATTCTTCAAAGCCATGTTCATCAGTTTTTTCTCCAATTGACTTTTAGGTGAACGAACACAAACTGGTTTTTCGTGTATTTTTAAAAGAGCTTTTTCTAATCCGGAAAAAAAATTCTTATTTGTTTTCTTTCTTTCTTCAGCACTTATAAATGAAGGACTGATGTCCACTAATACCAGATCCGGCAAATAGTTATCTATATAATACTGTAGAATAAAGGTAGAGAACATATCGTAGAAAAAAGAACAAGAAGGCAGGTATTGACTATAATAGTGTCGTTCTCCAACCACAGAGCCAGCTCGAATGTGCAGAGTCTGAAATAAAATATTTGTTTTATCTCCAAAGCAAGTTAATACATCGCTGTCACTGTTTTTTTTATCCACAACAAATTGCTGACCTTTGCAAAATTCAATAGAGTGAATATAATCTCTCAATCGAGCGGCCTCTTCAAACCTCTCCAGTTGAGCGAATTCTTGCATTTGTATTTTCATATCCTCTAACAATTCTTTATTTTGTCTCTTTAAAAACTTTACAGCTTTTTCTATCTGTTCTTGATAAGATTTTTTTGTTACCTTATTCACACAAGGAGCAGTGCAATGACCCATTTGATGAGTCAGGCAGGGAGTGGTTCTGCTTTTCATAAAATGATTACTACAATCTCGAATTTTAAAATGCTGGTTTAAAAAATGAATCATCCGACGAGCTGAATAAGCCTCCGTGTATGGGCCAAAATAGACAGAACCTTTTTTTTTCACTTTGCGATCCAAATAAAAACGAGGATAATCTTCCTCCATTGAACATCGAATATAAGGGTAAGATTTATCGTCCTTTAAACGAACATTATAACGAGGTTTTTGTTTTTTAATAAGATGGGCTTCCAATAAAAAAGCTTCTGTTTCTGTGTCTGTTAAAATATATTCAACTTGATGAACACGAGGAGCTAAAAATTTATTTTTGAAACTTTTGTTATTGATAAAATAAGACTGCACTCTGGATTTGAGATTTTTTGCCTTGCCAATATACAGTACAAAATCTTTTTTATCTTTCATCAAATAGACACCAGAGGATCTGGGGAAAGCTTTAACAGTTTCCTGCAAGGAAGTTTTAGCTGTTTTCATTAACAATGAACCTAGCATATTTTGAAAACAGACACAATTTGATTGAATCCAGGAAACTGGATTCCAGCATTCGCAGGACTGAAAGCTTTTAGAGAGCAACTGAAAACTATCTAATAGCAACTGAAAACTATCTAATAGCAACTGAAAACTATCTAATAGCAACTGAAAGCTATCTAATAGCTTTCAGTTATACAGGAGTGACGAACATACACAGGTATAACAACCGTAAAAAGGAAAACATTTATAGACAAATATTTATTAAACTGCTAAAAAATCTTAAATGAATAAAAAACAATTGGCAGAAGAAATAAAATCTACATCTCTTTTAAGAGGTTCTTTTACTCTACGCTCCGGACAAACCAGCACGGAATATTTTGATAAATACTTGTTTGAATCCTCTCCCCCTTTGTTAAAAGCTATCGCCACCTATATGAAAGAGTTAATTCCATCTAACATAGAAGTGTTGGCAGGATTGGAAATGGGAGGAATTCCCTTAGTCACTGCCCTTTCACTGGAAACCGGACTGCCCTGTGCTTTTGTGAGAAAACAAGCAAAAAACTATGGAACAAAGAAGATTTCCGAGGGTTGTTCAGTGAATAATAAAAAAATCTGTGTTGTAGAAGATGTTATTACAACTGGTGGACAACTTATTCTAAGTACAGAAGATTTACGAAAAGAAGGAGCTAATATACAACACGCTGTCTGTGTTATTTTTAGAGGAAAAAAAGATTCTCTACAAAAAATTCAATCTACAGGTTTGCAACTACAATCTTTATTCAACTATGAAGATATTATATAAATTTATAACTAATGAAAAAGATAAGAAGCAGGATAAGCAAAAAAGAAACCAGTGATATAAATCACCACAGAAACATATAGCATCCAGTGACTGATCTTTTTGGATCCGGCACAAACTGTAGCTTGCTTAGAATCAATGGGGCATTCTCTTAAACGGGATTGTCTCTGCATTACAATTGCCAATAACAATAACATCCCTGCTATCATAAAAGTAATAAGTTTATATTTTGAAAAAACCACCAACCAGGGGGCAGAACCAATCATACTGGCCAATACAGCACCAGCTCCCAAGCTCACAAATAAAGCGGGTAAAGCACAACACAGTAAAGTTCCTAAAGAACCAAACAATCCAAGAAAAACAAAAATATTCTTTTTATTCATTCTTATTAAGAGTCACATCCCTTATGAATGGATTTGACATCATATCCTGCGTCTTTAACAAGTGTTTTGATAATTTTCTTTTTCAAAGTTTTTCCTGGTTGCATGGACAAAGTAACCTGTCCTGCTTCCAAATCCACATCAAGTCCTACATAACCTGCTTGTTTTTTAAATACCTTTTTTAGAGAACCAACACAAAAGTCACAAACCATTCCCTTCACTTTTACTTTAATTTGATCCTTACAGTTTTGTTGATTCTTTTTTTGTTTTTTTGCCACTTTTACAGCTGATGGATCTGATTTCTTCTTTTTTACCAACTCACTTGGAGTTGATAAATTCTTTTTCAACTTTTTTTGCTCTATCAATTTATTGGAAACGGATACATTATTTTCTGGAGCTT
This sequence comes from Bdellovibrionales bacterium, assembly GCA_965226095.1. Lineage (GTDB taxonomy): Bacteria > Bdellovibrionota > Bdellovibrionia > Bdellovibrionales > UBA1609 > JANQSP01. The sequence goes on from OZ245336.1 coordinate 1,350,344, forward strand.
TTTGCTCTACTACTTCATTGGAAGTTGGTTTATTTTTTTCTGATTTTTTTTGTTCTTCGGCAAAAGTTCCATTTACCAGAAAAAACAAACAAGTCACCAAACTGCTCAACACTAATTTTGTTTTCATATATTAACCTCCTGTGTATTATAATAATTTTCTTTTAAAGATTTTTCATTAATTAAAATCGTATCATTGTATTGAAAATAATATTTTTTTTATGGGTGATTCCAAACTCCACCAAGTAATCTCCTTTAAATAAGCGTAGCATAGGAATGAATAAAAACCCATTTTTTCCCAGTTTATCATAAGTAAACTCTAATCCTAATATAAAAAATGTATGTAAATCACCATAATTTCCAAGATAAGGAGCAACACCTAATCGAAATTCGTGATTAAAAACATAATTGACTGTCTCGATAAAATACACTCGGCTTTTATAAACTGTATAGATACGACGGCTTTCCCAATCCGCCGCCCAGCCAAAAAAGCCCGCCAAATGTTTCTTTGTCCCTAATATTTGTTTCGATTGAGATTCCAAAAAGGCTCCACCACCAAAAAGTTTTATATAAATATTGGCTTGAGAATGATCCTGATTCCACCTTTTTACCAGCCAGTTGATTTGAGCTCCCTGCAGGAGCCATTTTTTCTTTGGCCAATATTCCCCCTTATAGCCAATGGACCACCAGGCAGATGGAGAGTAATGTAAATGCAAACTATGACTATCTATTTTATTCATTTGCATAAAAGTAAGACCTCCTCTATAAGAAACCGGCCTCCCCCAAGACAAAGAAGAGAAAATCAAAACAAAAAAGCTAATTAACAAGACAAGAGATTTTCCAATTAATAAAAATGTGTAATGCATACTGTACATAATAACCAAATTCAGAAAATAAAAAAAGTGTTTTTATCAACTAATTTTTCTTATAAACTGCAATCATTGAAATTCATTGACACAGTAATCATTCCCGCGAGTGTGAAAATCCGGATTTCTGGATTCCTACTTTCGTAGGAATGACAACAAATATGATTTAAGGCTGTTCCAATAGAAGTTTTTCTATTGCATGAACAATATCTTCCACTTGAGGGACAGTGGCTTTTTCCAGATGAGCACTCAATCCTACTCCCGGTACATGCTTGCCTGCCAATACTTGCGGGGAAACATGTAACTGATAAAAACATTCTGTGCTCACCCTATAAGCCAGATGCTCAGCAAAATTCGTCACGTCTGTATCTTCATTTACAAAAAGAATTTTTTTTGTTTTTAACACTGAATTTTTAATTAAAGACCAATCATAAGGATAAAGAGACATCAAATCAATTAACTCCACCTCATCGCCTTTGGATTCCATTTGTTTTAAAGCCTGTTGGCATAAAAATAAAGAACGTCCCCAACTCACTACTGTCATACCCTTTCCCGATTGAATCTTACGTCCCTGACCAATAGGTACAGTGTATTCTTCTAAATCTGGCCAACGAGCTTCCCATTGTCCAGAATTCTTAACAGGTTTATCTATCATTTGATGTAACTGCTCTGCACTTTCCGGCTCCCCGGGTAACTTGGCTGTACTCTTAACTCTCAATAAAGCCTTGGGTTTCAAATATAACACCGGATTGGGATCTTTGATCGCAGACAACATAAGACCATACGCTGATAGAGGATCTGAAGGCATAACAATTTTCCATCCGGGAAGCCGACTGGCCCAGGATTCAAAGCTGTGGCTGTGGTAAATAGAACCATGAATACCTGCACCAGTGGGTGACATCAAAACCAAAGGTAAAGGATATTGTCCATGAGAGGACCACAAAGACATACCCGCCATCTTGAGCAAGTCCACTGCATTAAATATGTAATCCACAAACTGAATCTCAGCTACACAGCGCTGACCGGTCAAAGCAATCCCTATTGCTGTGCCAATAATTCCTCTCTCATCCAAGGGAGTATTCCAGGCTGTTTTTAAACCTTGAGTGACTGTGAATATTCCACCCAAAGGAGGCCCTACATCCTGGCCAAAAATATCTTTCACAGCCAAATGTTGTTCACCATAATGAAGAGCCATGCGAATGGCCTGCGCCATATTAGCCATAACAGAATATCTTCCTTCTTATTAAAAGCATCGCCAATCCGCCTGCTCTTTTTCAGCATAAATGTTTTCCCATATTGACTTGGGATCCGGATCAGGCTCCGACAAAATTTCCTGTTGATTTTTTTTAGCCTCTTCTATAAAAAAATTCTTAACTTCTGTTATTTTCTTTTCCGTTAATAAACCCGCCGTTTTTAATCGCTCCTCAAATAAAAGTATACAGCAAGGCTCTTCCTTGACAAAATTAGCGCCGGAAGCAGAAGAATGACCATATAAACGGGACACTTCAGCCTCTAATAAAACCGGACACCTTGTTTTTCTGATATATTCCATTTTTTCTTTTAATACGATATAAGTTTCAATAGGATCATTTCCATTTATTCGAACTGTATCAATACCAAAAGCCTTACCACGTTCGATAATATTTTGTTTACGATGCTGACTATGATGAGAGGTGGAAATACCCCATCCATTATTCTGAATAGTAATGAGCATAGGCAAGGGATGATTCGGACGAGAGGCCCATAGCAAACAACTTGCAAAATCCCCTTCTGCACTACCTGCCTCACCTCCTGTCACAACAGTAATAGCAGAAGTATTTTCCCGACTTTGCACATGAGCGGTACCTAATGCAATATTGTATTGTGGACTCACTACTGAATTCACTGGCACGACATTCCACTCGGACAAACAATAATGAGCAACAAAATTTCTGCCACCTGTTTGCCTGTCGGTGGCCTTGTTCATGGCTAAGCGAATACAATCTTTCATGGAAAGATCCATTGCTATGAGAGTAGGGGTGGCTCGATAGTGCAAATGCAACCAATCATACTGCAAACCACAACCTTTTTGAACAAGCAAGCCAAGAGGAACACTGAATGCTTCCTCTCCGGGACCTCCCACCCAAAAAAAAGATTGTCCTTGTTTATAAATTTGAATTAAACGTTCTTCCAATACACGAGTCTTCACCATCAACTCATATATTTGTAATAACAGTTCTTTTGGAAGATCAGTGATTTTGTGTTTTGTATTTTTTTGATTAATCTTCACACCTTATCTACTGGTTTGATAATTTTTTTTCCAGATCACCTGATCCATGGCAATATTGACTGCCTCATTAATATCCGGTCTTTCCACATATTTTTTCTTTATAGCTTCAGTATCACTGATATTCAACTCATCTTCATCGTTTTCCTCTTCTTCTTCTTTGGCTTTATCATAAATCTCAGCAATAGTTGTAGCAAAACCTGTTTTTCTTTTTTGTTCCAATTCCTGAATTTCTTTTTTTATTTCTTTAAATTTTTCATTTTTATTTACCCGTTTAAACGATTGTCTTTTCAAAAAAGAAAGAAGAGCAGTTCCAACTGACTCCCATTTACCAGGTCCTTTATGTACATAAGCTGAATTAGATAAAAACTCCGGTATTCTTTTACCTGGCAATACATAATCCAAAGTTACTTCTCCCATATCCTTATTGGAGAAAATACTAGGCAAAGGAATATCTGAAGACACTCCTTTTAATTGCGTAGAAAACCCATTTGGAATAAAAAACAAACCCATTGTGACACGAATAGACCCCAATCCGGTTCTCAGTTTTTCTACAGATTGAATACTTCCTTTGCCAAAAGTATGATCCCCTCCAACCACTACTGCTCTCTTATAGGAACTCAAAGTACCAGACACAATTTCAGAAGCAGAAGCAGAAGCCCGATTCACCAACACAACCAAAGGACCATCATAATCTACAGTGCCATCAACATCTGATAAAGTAAGATAACGATCGCCATTCCTGGTTTTTACCAATTGTCGAACCACACTTCCCCTGGCAAAGAAGAGCCCTGCCACCTGCACTGCTTCTGGCAAAGAACCCCCACCATTATTGGATAAGTCCAGAACCAAAGCCGACACTTTTTTCTTTTTAGCCTGTTTTAATAAAGCTCTCACATCATCAGTAACAGAACGTCCGCCATCCCGATTTTCTCCATAAAAAGAAGGAAGCCAAATCAAACCTATCTTATAGGTTTCACCTTTTATCTTTTTATCAAAATAAAAAATATCTGCCGCCTGATCCTCCAAATTAACACGACCCCGAATTAAGCGAACAGTAAATACTTTACGTTTTTTCTTTTTTTCCTTACGTAAAATTTTCATATAAATCGAAGTGCCTTTTTTACCTCTAATCATGCTGACCACATCTCTTAAATCCATATCAAAAATATTTACCATTTTTTTCTCTGACTGTCCGACGGCAAGAATTTTATCTTTAGCTTTTAATTTTCCTGACCGCTCTGCCGCTCCACCGGGCAACAGCCTCTCAATAATAGTATGACCATACCTGGTACTCAGACTAGCTCCCACTCCATCCAATGAAAGTTTCATATTAATCTCAAAATCTTCGTGATCCGCTTGAGATAAGTAGCTGGAATGTGGATCTAAAGCTTTGGCAAAACTATTTAAATAAATAGAATACCATTCATATGGTTTACATATTTTTACCTGTCCAAAAGACTTTTTTCGCTTATAGCATTTCTTTTTTTCTACTTCTGAAAGATTAACTGACCAGCTTTCCACTTGTCGTTGCCTGCGATCATAATATCGTAAAATATTTTTCTTTGCCTCTTTTAACTGCCCTTTATATTCCTCTTTATCACTTCCTACAATAGCATAAGCCATTTGATATTGAATATATTTTGTATGAAAAATGTCTGTTTGTTTTTTCGTTAAAAGCCGTTTTCTCTTATCCGCGTCCAAGATCAGTTTCATGGTTGTCTCTATAGTAAATGAATTGTTTAAATATTGTTTGGCAAACTGCACCCGTTCCAACACTCTTTTATAATAAAGATCATAAATAGCATTCAGACTGGAACAGTTTCCTCGTTCTATTTTTTGTAAAATATCATCTAGCAATTTATCGATATACTTTATATCAGAAACAGTAAAATATATCTTTTCCGGATCAATGGATTTAATAAATTGGTTTTTTAAACGTGATTCCAATTGTGAAACCTGTCTATTAAAAATCGACTTCTTTTTACTGGAATTGGAAAAATTAATATGCATATTTAAATATTTGCTCTGAATATCATTCACACTTTCACACTTCAGGCCAATGGCCTGAACAGACACACAGAAAAAAACAAAAAACAGAAATAAACAACACTGCATTATCAGGTTGTATACTTTAAATTTATATCCTCTCATAAAAAACCTCTTACTTTAAAAATAACAATTATGATTTCTATTATTGATGCTTTTTCTTTTTCAATTTAACTTTATCTTTTGAGTTTTTTAAACTTGTTTTCCCCTTCTTTTTGGTATCCCCACCTGAAATTATATTTAAAGCCTGCGTTAAGTCTAATTTTTCCAAAGAAATATTTGGTGGACAAGAATAATTACGGATTTTATGCCTAATATAATGCCCATACCGACCTTTCATCAGTGATATGGGATGACCGGAATCAGGATGCTTGCCCAATTCTTTTAAAACATTTGAACTGTTTCGGCTTTTTTTTGGTTCTTTTAAACGAGCAAGAGCCGGTTTTAAATCCAAATCAAAAAACCCCTCACTTGGAACAGATCGAAAATCCCCATCATGTACAATATAAGGCCCAAAACGCCCCACACCTTTTTTTATTTCCTTTTTTGTTTCAGGATGCTCACCTAATAATTTAGGTAGCTCCAACAATTTTAAACCTTGTTCAAGCGTTATACTATCCTCTTCAAAAAAAGGAGATAATGACACCATTTTTGATTTAGCTTGTTTTTTATTTTTTTTATCCGTACCTGAAGAGTTTTCCCCATTATCTAATTTCACATAAGGACCATACCGACCTAATATCACCCATACTTCTTTTTCGGTATTCGGATCTTTACCCAAAGATCGCCCACCTTTAACTTTATTTTGAATAAGTTGTTCTACCATCTCTACTGTTACCTCTCCAGGATAAACCGCTGCTGGCAAAGAAGCTGATAATTCCTCCTTACCATTAACTTTTTTAGATACATAGGGACCAAAAGGACCTACATTAAAAGAATAATCCTCAAAGCCATTGATTTTTAACGAACGATCCTGATTTTGTTTTTTCTTTGTCTCTTGTGTTTCTACCAGTTTTTTCAATCCTTTACTACCAAAATAAATTGATTTTAAATACTTAATATGGTCTTTTTTCCCTTTAGCAATTTCATCCAAATGCTTCTCCATTTCTGAAGTAAATTTGGTATCCACATAATCCGGAAAATATTTTTTAAGTAATTGATTCACCACTAAAGCGGTAAAAGTGGGAATCAGCATATTTTTTTCTTTATTTACATAACCTCTATCCTGAATCGTACTGATAATAGTCGCATAAGTGGAAGGTCTGCCGACACCCTCTTTTTCCAATTTCTGTATTAAAGAAGCTTCTGTATAACGGGCTGGAGGTTTTGTTTCATGAGGTTGTGCATGAATACCTACACAATCCACTTGATCACCTGTTTTAAGATCTGGCAATTTCACTTCACTTGTTCTTTGATCTTCATATAAACGATAAAAACCAGGAAATTGCACAGTCACACCAGAGCTGACAAAAATAGATTGTCCCGACTGTAATTGAACACTGACTTGATTTTGAATACAATTTTTCATTTGTCCGGCCAAAGTTCTTTTCCAAATGAGTTCATACACAGCCAATAAGGGACCACTGAGTTTTGTTTGTTTTGGTTCTAAGAAACGTGTTCCAGCAGGTCGAATAGCTTCATGAGCTTCTTGTGCTCCTTTAGCCTGTTTTCTATATACACGAGCAGCAGAAGGTAAATTATCTTTTCCATACAAACGAGACACTTCAGCACGAGCCGCTTTTAAAGCCTGATCGGATAAAAAAGTGGAATCCGTTCTCATATAAGTAATCAACCCCTGTTCATAAAGCTTTTGGGCCAAACTCATTGTCTGCCGTGAAGAAAGTCTGAGTTTACGATTACACTCCTGTTGAAGAGTGGATGTAATAAATGGAGGTGGAGGATTTCTGGAAATTTGTTTTTTGTCTACCTTGATTACCTTAAACTTTTTTCCTTGAAGATTTTTTGCCAAACTCTGAGCTTGTTTTTCAGACATTAACAAAGCATCTTTCTTACTCTTACTTTTCAAGACCCCTGTTGTACTATCAAAGTCAGAACTACGTATTACTCTTTGGTCGGCATGAGATAATAAACGACTTTTAAATACTGAATTTTTCTGCTTATGCTCAGCTTCTATGTCCCAGTAAGTGGTTTTATGAAAAGCCAGTCGCTCCAGCTCCCTTTCGCTCACCAAAGCCACTGCTACTGATTGCACTCGACCGGCGGATAATCCTCTCTTAACATTTTTCCATAAAAAAGGAGAGATACTATAACCCACTAACCTATCTAATATCCTGCGTGCCTCCTGAGCTTGCACAAGGTTGTTGTCCACTTTTCTAAAGTCCTTTAAAGCTTGTTGAATAGCAGACTTGGTAATCTCATGAAACACCATTCTTTTCGTTGGTACTTTTGGTTTTAAAAGCTCTATCAGATGCCAGGAAATACTTTCCCCTTCTCTATCTTCATCTGTAGCCAAAATAAGCTCCCCGACAAGTTTCATCTTTTCTTGGATTTTTTTTACCACTTGTTTTTTATCAGGAGGAATACAATAAAAAGGCTGAAAATCATTATCCACATCAACCGCAAAATGCGACCAAGGTTTTTTCTTAATTTTTTCCGGTAATTCCTTTGAAGAGCCAGGAAGATCTCTAATATGCCCCATGCAAGATTCCACAATATAATCAGAACCTAAAAAGCGACTGATTGTTTTGGCCTTGGCAGGAGATTCTACAATCACCAATTTTTTTGACTTTACCATACTTCTCTCAAATTATATTTTTTGTCATTGAAATAAAATCATCTAACGATATCTGTATATAATCAAGCCTAATGTTAAATCATGTGGGGAAAAACCCACTGTTACCTTATCTCCATTTACCACCTGGATATTATATCTGCGCATTTTACCACATAATCTGGCTGAAACTTCTATACTTTTATTATCTAATTTCACTTTATACAAACCATTGGAGCAAACTTTAATGACCTGTCCATCCAATTGCACCAAATCAGACTTTGACATTATAATTTCCTTTTTTTGATTTTGAAAACATAGAAGATTATGAACCTTTACGGAAAACAGAATCTTTTTTTAGACGGGTACTCTGATTGGAGAGAAGTTTGCGTACTTTGTCCTGAAAAATAACATCCAATCGATCATTTTTAGAGCTTGTAACCCAACCCCAACCAAAAACCTTGTGCTTGATTGGTGTTTTAGCTGAATATTTCTCAAAAATACTAAAATTCAAAGCTTTAATATCCTTGGTTTTTTTATGCAAATTTTCCCATTTTTTTTGATGATCAGCGAAAGCTTTTTTTTCAGCGATTTGTTTCTTGGTGAGTTTTTTCGGTTTTTTTGTTGCCACTTTTTTACTTTTATCAGCTGGTTTTACTGATGGCTGTTTAGTGCTGTCTGACTTGAGTAATGACTTCTTTTCTGCTGGCTTTTTAGCTGTTGATTTTTTGTCGACTGGCTTGGCTACAGTCATTGTCTTTTTAACTGCTAACTGGCCACTTACTGATTTTTTAGCCACTGACTTTTTGGAACCACTTGCTTTTACTGTTGTTTTTTTAGCTATTGCTTTTTTAGCCACTGACTTTTTGGAACCACTTGCTTTTGCTGTTGTTTTCTTAGCTATTGCTTTTTTGGCCACTGACTTTTTGGAACCACTTGCTTTTGCTGTTGTTTTCTTAGCTATTGCTTTTTTGGCCACTGACTTTTTGGAACCACTTGTTTTTACTGTTGTTTTCTTAGCTATTGCTTTTTTAGTCACTGACTTTTTGGAACCACTTGCTTTTGCTGTTGTTTTCTTAGTCACTGACTTTTTACCAATTTTTTTTGATTTAGATTTTTGTTTTTTTGCAGGCATTCCCACCCCTATTCAATAAATACATAGTAATTTTCTATAAAAAATTAAAAAAAAAGAAAAACTTGCTGATTTTCTTCTAAAACATCTCTAAATAGAAAGTTATGAAATATTTTTATATCACAACCCCTATTTACTATGTCAATGATAAACCACATTTAGGGACCCTTTACACCACTGTTCTGGCAGATGTGCTAAAAAGTTATCACCAGATGCTGGGTTTTAAGTGTTTTATGCTCACCGGCACAGATGAACATGGACAAAAGTGCAGTCAATCAGCTGATAAAAATAATATTCCTGTTCAAATCCATTGTAACAAAATGGCCGAACAGTTTAAACAAACATGGAAGTTGATGAATATCTCTTATGATTTATTTTCCAGAACCACTCTGCCGGAACATAAACAGGTTGTGCAAAAATGTTTACAAAAACTCTATGAGAGTAAACTCATTTATACTGCTGATTACGAAGGTTGGTACTCTGTCAGTGAAGAAATTTTTTATGCAGAAAAAGACCTGATAGATGGTAAATCCCCTACAGGAAAAGAAGTAACACGAATAAAAGAAAAAAATTACTTTTTTAAAATGTCTGCTTATCAGAAAAGATTGATTCAATATATTCAACAAAACCCTGATTTCATTCAACCGATTAGCCGTCGTAATGAAGTGCTTGGTTTCTTAAAACAACCACTGGATGATTTATGCATTAGTCGACCAAAGACACGACTCAGTTGGGGCGTGGAGATTCCATTTGATACAAACTATGTCACTTATGTGTGGGTGGATGCTTTATTGAATTACACCAGTAGTGTAGGCCTTTACCAGGAAAAACAGAAACAAGATTTTCAAAAATGGTGGCAAGATGCAGGAGCTCTGCACTTGATAGGAAAAGACATATTGATCACTCATTCGGTTTACTGGCCTTGTTTATTAATGGCCTTGAATCTACCTTTACCAAGAAAAATTCTGGCACATGGCTGGTTATTGAATCAGTCCAGTGAGAAAATGAGTAAATCCCAGGGAGATGTCATGGATCCAGTGGATTTACTCAAAACCTATGATGCCGATAGTGTGCGCTATTTTTTAGTCCGTGAGATTCCTATTGGAAAAGATGCACCTGTTTCATATGATCTCATTCGACGAAGAATCAATGAAGATTTGGCTAATAACCTGGGTAATTTATTAAGACGAAGCACTAAAATAATTCATCAACACTTTGACAGCTATGTGCCAAATAGAACAGCACTGGCCAATGATCCCTTAACCAAAAAAATTAAAAATATGGAAAAAGAAACTGTAAAAGCAGTTGAAAAACATATCCTGGATTTACAACCTGCACTGGCTTTAGAAAAAATTGTGCAACTAATGGATGAAAGCAATAGATACTTAGAGCAAAAAGAACCATGGAAACTTATTAAAACCGATAAAGAAACTGCCGGTGCAGTACTGAGTAACATTTTAGAAACAATCTATTTATGCGCCTTTTTACTAAAACCAGTGATGCCGGTCAAAATGGAAAAAATTTTAAAAAGTCTAAATTGTTCTGAGGAATGGTCCTCTCTTACAGAGGGTTTTTACAAACAGGAAAAAGTAAAAGTGGGAGAAAAAATTCAGGAATTACCTCCCCTGTTCCCACGCATCCAATAAACTCATCTACTGCATGATGATTTTTTGGATTTTCTGTTGCCAGGATTTTGAGTCCCATTGTTGAGGACCAACCACCCTTTCCACTAAAATTCCTTTCTTATTTAAGATGTAACTTTCCGGCAACATTTTTATATTGAATATGGGCTGTGTTTCTTTTTTACTCTTATTGGATAAAATAAAATTGGAATGAAAATCTGGAAAAGACATGAGAAAATTTTTAATATCGTCCGCTCGCTCATCACTAATCGCCAATATAACCAATTTATCCGAGTATTGTTTCGCCAGATTATTCAATGATGGAAGTTCTTCCACACAAGGTCCGCACCAAGTCGCCCAAAAATTAATCAACACCACCTTTCCTAAATAATCAGAGATGAAAAAAGGTTTTTGATTAAGATGGTACGCTTTAAAATCAACACCCTCTGTTTTGGCTCTTTGTATTTTTTGAATACGGTCCGGTGGATTTTGTTTTTTTTGGATATGTAAATAAGTCAAACACCCACTGGTAGATAACAACAAAACAGCCATTATACTAACTATAATGACTTTAATATCTTTAAATATATAAAGTATCTTCATAGAAGCTTCTTCTTCTAGGTGACAGAATTAATGAGGTCGATTAATGCGACGGGATTTTTTCTGCTGTAAACGAGCCTTCTTCCTTTTGTGATCAACCTTTCTCTTTAAAACTTTTTGAACTTTTTTCTCTTCTGTTGTTAAGATTTTTTTCGTATCTTCTTTCTTTTCTGAGCCTTTTTCTATTGAAGAGGTAGCTTTGAGCTTAGGCATATAATCTACAAACTCCAAATAAGCCAAAGGAGCTTTGTCTCCCTGACGAAAACCTAATTTAATAATACGAGTATATCCACCTGGCCTCTCCTTAAACCTGGGGGATAAATCTTTCATAATTTTTTGCACGGTGTTTTTATTTGGATAAGTAGAGTATAAAAGACGAAAAGAGTGCACATCTCCTTTTTTACCTATTGTAATGGCCTTTTCCACCAGAGGTTTGATGCACTTTGCTTTGGTTAAAGTGATTTTAATTCTCTCATGTTCCACTAAAGAAGAAACCAATCCTCGTACTAAAGCCTTTCTGGGACCTCTGTGTCTACCAAAAGAAGAAGAGATTTTTTTCAAATGTCTCATTGCTGATTTTCTCCTGAAAAAATTTTATGGTTTAAACACCTTCATTATTAAACAAGTTACTGATCATCTTTACTCTCTGTACTACTAGTGGCAGGTTCTTCTGTTTGCTGTTCCTGATCCACTGTATCCTCTGGCTTTGGTGTTAGTGAAGGGCCTAATACATCTGGCTTTGGTGTTGAAGGGCCTAATACATCTGGCTTTGGTGTTGAAGGGCCTAATACATCTGGCTTTGGTGTTGAAGGGCCTAATACATCTGGCTTTGGTGTTAGTGAAGGGCCTAATACATCTGGCTTTGGTGTTAGTGAAGGGCCTAATACATCTGGCTTTGGTGTTGAAGGGCCTAATACATCTGGCTTTGGTGTTAGTGAAGGGCCTTGAAATACATCCGATTCCAATTGCGCAGGAGGTTCCGAAAGAGGAGCAGATTCCTGAGGAGAGAACTTATTCACTGCTTGAGTCGAAGAATTTGTCGGCCTTGTGGAATCTATAGAAGTATTGTTCACATTAAAACCAACAGAAGGTTGAACATTAACAGTACCCACTTTGATCTGTGCTCTTTGTACCTCCATATCTTTTGGCGGCCAACCTTCCACGGTCATACCTAAAGACAGATCCATATTTTTAATAATGTCCTTGATCTCATTTAAAGATTTTCGACCAAAGTTTTTTGTTTTTAACATTTCCTGTTCCGTCTTGGTCACTAGATCACCAATGTAGCGAATTCTGGCATTTTTTAAACAGTTAGCACTACGAACAGATAACTCCAAATCTTCCACCGGACGAAATAAATGTTGATTGACTGTTGGTTCCTGATCCGAAACTATTTTCTCTTGTGGTTCAATATTTTCATCAAAATTCATAAACACCTGAATTTGATCTTTTAAAATTTTATATCCTAATGGAACAGCTTCTTCAGGAGTTAAAGAACCGTCTGTCCATACTTCCAAAATTAAAGAATCGTAGTCTGTTTTTTGTCCAACTCGAGCGTTGGCCACCCGATAATTCACCCGTCGGATAGGAGAGTGAATGGAATCAATAGGAATAAAACCAATTGGTAAGGACTCCTCATGTTCAGAAGCTTCAATATAACCCCTATCAAACTTAACAATAATTTCCACATTAAACTTAGCATTCTTTCCCAAAGTGGCAATCAATTGCTCCGGATTAATAATATGAATACCATTGACCAGCTGGATATCCTCTGCTGTCACGGCACCAGGACCATCTTTTACAATTTTTAAACGCTTTTGTTCGGAATCATCCTGTTGAAAACGTATTTGTTTTAAATTTAAAATAATATTTGTCACATCCTCCAAGACATCCGGAATCGTGGTAAATTCATGTAACACACCTTCAAACTTTACAGCTGAAACGGCCGAACCCATCATAGAGCTCAAAAGAACACGACGAATAGAATTACCCAAAGTAATACCATAACCTCTTTCCAAAGGACGAATGGTGAACTTTCCATACGTGCCACTGGAACTGGATTTTTCCATTTCAAAACCTTTTGGTTTGATAAGATTTTTCCAATATTTATAATAATGCGGTTTAATATCCATTTTCTCCATTCAATTATGCTCCTGTTGTTTTTATATTATTAATTTCTTTTTCTCTTGGGAGGACGACAACCATTATGTGGAATAGGCGTGATATCTCTTAAAGAAGTGATCCTCAATCCTGCCGCCGCCAAAGCACGTACTGCCATTTCCCTGCCTGTACCGGGGCCTTTTAATAAAATATTCACTGTCTTTAAGCCACACTCTTTGGCCCTCTGAACAGCATCTTCTGCAACCGCTTGAGCCACAAAAGGAGTTCCTTTTCTAGAACCTTTAAATCCTAACACACCGGAAGACGACCAACACAAAACCTGGCCGGAAGTATCTGTAAAAGTCACCTGAGTATTACCAAAACTGGCCTGAATATAACAGCTACCGACGGGAACATTTTTTTTGACTTTTTTCTTTTTTGGTTTTCTTACAGACATGTTTTTATCAATCCTATTTTACTTAAAATATAAAAGACTAAATTGCCTTCTTTTTATTAGCCACTGTTTTCCTAGGACCTTTCCTGGTACGAGCATTTTGGCGGGTGCTTTGTCCTCGAACAGGTAAGCCTTTTTTATGACGAAGTCCTCGATAAGACGAAAAATCTATAAGTCTTTTAATGGATAATCCCACTTCCCTACGCAAATCACCTTCCACTTTATAGTTCTTTTCAATAATAGCTCTCAGTTGCACCACATTTTCATCACTTAAATCTTTAGTTCTCAGAGTCTCCGGAAAACCAGCTTTTTTACAGATGGCACGAGCATGGGTTCGACCTATTCCATAGACATAAGTCAAAGCCACTTCTATTCTTTTTCCTTTAGGAAGATCCACTCCTGATATACGAGCCATATTTTATCCCTGTCTTTGTTTGTGTTTAGGGTTTTTGCAAATCACACGAAGGCGGCCAAGCCGACGAATCACACGACAATCCTTACAGATTTTCTTCACTGAAGCCCGCACTTTCATCTCAAATACCCCAAATATCTGGTAAAAATATAGATAATTAAATCCTTGGAATAAATCAAGCTAACATTGAATTTTCTGGCTGTCCAGATTTCCTAAGCAAAAATCAGGATTTTTTTGTTCCCAATAGGTTTTTAAAGAAAAGCCTAACAATCATAAGATAAATATGTGCCAGAAAAATTGCTGGATTTATATAAAACCATTTGATTGAAAAAGTATTTTAAGTAATAGTGGGTCCTCAGGAGATAAAAATGAAAACACATTCTGGTGCAAAAAAGAGGTTTCGTTTGACGCCTAGTGGTAAAATTAAACGAAAACAGCGAAATGTTCGCCATCTTTTGGTAAACAAAGCCTCCAAACGCAAACGACAGCTAGGAAAAACAGCTTACTGCTCTCCTTCTGATCGTTCTGCTGTTCAAAAACTATTGGGAGTATCATGAGAGTAAAAACCGGAGTTGTCCGCAGAAAAGCGCACAAAAAAATCTTAAAAAGAGCCAAAGGCTTTTATTCCTCCAATAGCCGTTGCTTCAAAGTAGCTTTGGAGAAAAGTGATAGAGCTTTAGCTTATCAATACAGGGATCGTCGGCAGTTTAAAAGAAGTCAACGTAGATTATGGAATCAAAGAATCAATGCTGCCGCTCACTTAAATGGTACGAATTACTCCACTTTAATATGTCTTTTGAAAAAAAATCAAATCCGACTAAACAGAAAAACCCTGGCAGATATGGCAGTACGGGATGCCAGCGGTTTTACTCATATTGTGAAACAGGTTCTGCCAGCACCCAGTTAATAAAAATATGAAGACTGTAAATGCTAAAAAATCAAAGGTCTTTATGTGAAAAAATCAAAGAACTCTATAGAGGCATTTACTCAGCGTAAGAAAGATCATATTCAACTTGCATTAAAACAGGAAAATCAAGCCGAAGGAAAACCTGGTTTTCAACGCATTCAACTCATGCATTCTGCCCTACCGGAGAGTAACTTTGCAGATATAAATATCAGCACCAAAATATTTGGAAAAAACATTGCCACTCCCTTCATTGTCACTGGAATGACAGGAGGCTGGGAAGACTCTTTATCCATTAACGAAACCATTGCTCAATGTTGTGAAAAAAGAGGTTGGGTCATGGGTGTGGGCTCACAAAGACGACAGATTTTTGATTCCCAATCAGGAAGCGAGTGGGAAAAAATTCGTAAAAACCATCCACAGCTTATCCTACTGGGCAATATTGGCCTGTCTCAACTCATTAAAACAGAGATCTCAATGATAGAGAATTTAGCTTCTTCCTTATCTGCTGATGGCATGGTCATTCATACCAACCCTTTGCAGGAAGCTTTACAAGTGGAAGGTACTCCTGAGTTTAAAGGAGGGCTAAAGGCTTTGGAAAAACTCTGCCAACAACTCTCTATACCGGTTATTTTAAAGGAAACGGGATGTGGTTTTTCAGAAAAAACTTTAAAACAATTAAATGAAATTAATCTTTATGCAGTGGATATTAGTGGCTATGGTGGCACTCATTGGGGTCGCATTGAAGGCAGTAGAACTCCTCAGGAGCATCCGCTCTATGATCAAGCTAAAGCTTTTAAACACTGGGGAATTTCCACTATAGACTCCTTGTTATTTGCCAAAAAAATCCAAAAAAACTATGAAATATGGGCTTCTGGAGGTATTAAAAATGGCTGTGATGCGGCAAAAGCTTTGGCCTTGGGAGCCAGTCATGTTGGTCTGGCAAAATTGATTATGCAAGCCGCTTTACAGGGAGCAGAAATTCTGGATCAGCAAATGGCACGGCTGGAACGTGAATTAAAGATAGCTTTATTCTGCACGTCTTGTAAAACTATAGAAGAAATGAAACAATTTACTGACTGGAGATGGATAACGTGAACAAGACCAGTAAACAGAATAAGAAGAATCTATTTAAAGGTTTTTCCAAATTAAATATCTCTGAAAGATTTAATCGATTAATCAATATGAAAGCGCTCAACCATCAGGACGTCAGATACTTGAAAGCTGGTGGAGTTAAAAAAATAGATCTGGCTGAAAATTTTATAGAAAATGTTATTGGCTATTTTCAACTTCCCTTAGGAGTCGCTGTTAATTTTTGTATCGATGGAAAAAATATTCCCATCCCCATGGCAGTAGAGGAAACTTCTATCATTGCCGCTGCCAGTAAAACCGCCAGGTTGGTGAGTGAAAAAGGATTTATTAAAACCTCAGTCAAAGGCACCGGAGTGATTGGTCAAGTACAAATTGCAGAAGTGAAAAATTTTGAACGGCTCAAAGAAATTATAAAAAATAATGAACAAGAATGGATACAACAAATACATAAGAATGTGATTCCCTCTATGTATAAAAGAGGAGGAGGTATAAAAGGTTTTTCTGTGCGCCAATTAAATCCCATTGAAGATTCTCCAGAGCCAACAGAAAAAATATCCAACCAAAGCATGGCTGTTATCCATGTACAGGTAGACACAAAAGACGCAATGGGAGCCAATATTGTCAATCAGGTGTGTGAGTATTTGAAAACCCTGATTGAATCCGTATCAGAGGAACAGGTGTCTGTATGTATTGTCTCCAATTTATCTGATTGCCGATTGGTGACAGCAGAAGTTGTCCTGTCTGATCTCGAACCTAAACTGATGAAAAAAATTGAACAAGCTTCTGTATTTGCAGAAACAGATCCTTACAGAGCTGCTACCAGCAATAAAGGAGCAATGAATGGAATCGATGCTGTTCTCATTGCCACAGGCAACGATTGGAGAGCTGTATCTGCTGGTGTACATGCTTATGCGGCTCGCGAAGGACGATATAAGTCCATTACAAAATGGCGACAAAAAAATGGTCAGTTACATGGTTGTTTTACAGCCCCTTTAATGGTGGGCACTGTTGGTGGAATGACTCGTCTACATCCTACTGCTAAGATGTGTTTAAAAATGATGAATGTAAAATCTGCAGAAGAATTAGCACGTACCTGCGCCGCCGTGGCTTTAGTACAAAACTTGGGAGCTTTATGTGCACTCACCACAGTTGGTATTATTGAAGGACATATGAAATTACATATCCAAAACCTCACCTTGGATGCTGGCGCCAAAGATTGGGAAATTCCCATTATCCAAAAACATCTGGAAAGTATATTAAGTTTTAAAAAACGTATTTCTTTATCGCAAGCTGTAGAAGCTCTAAGAGAACTGCGCAAAAAAACATCAAACCCCATTGAAGCTCTAAACAAAATCAGAGAAAAACACCAACAACAGGCCTTGGCCGCTTTTAATGAAATAAAAACCAAACATAAAGAATGGGTTGATAAATTGTAGAAATAGAATGAAACAATTATATCTATCCTTTCCAAGTAAAACTTTTCTCATCGGTGAATATGCTGTTCTTAACTCTGCTCCGGCTATTTTAGTCAACACGACTCCTCTGTTTCAATTTTTGATCACTCCAAAAACTGAACAAAGCCAAAGATGGATCAAAAGTTTAAATAAAAAAGCCCCCACAACTGATACAATAACTATAAAAAACAATATTTCTCTCTATAAAAATATTCACCCGGACAGTCCGACTGGTCAGTGGCTGAAGCGTCATCCACAAATACAAAAACATTGGCATATTGAATCCATTGATCCACACAAGGGACAGGGAGGGTTTGGATTCTCCAGTGCACAGTTTAATCTGATGTATTTTTTGACACAAATAAATGACAATAACGATTTAAAAGATCCTTATAATTTATGGCAATCCTATAAAACATTGAATTTTGATGGACATGCACCCAGCGGTGCTGATGTCGTATCCCAATGGATGGGACACACTTGTTTGTTTATAAATAAACCCTTTAAAGCACAATCCATACCTTGGCCTTTTGAGGATTTGGATTCTCTAATTATACGAACAGGGCTACAATTACAAACATGGGAACACTTAAAGAATATTTCTGTAAAAGAATTAACAGAGTTATCTGAACTATCCCAACAAGCAATGGACTGTGTAAACAATCAGAATGCAAAAGGCTTTGTGTCTTCTGTAGAAAAATATGGATTATGTTTAGAGGAACAAAAGCTGGTGCACAAAAACACAATGGCTCTGTTAAGTAAAATTAAAAAATTAAAATATGTCTTAACCGCCAAGGGATGTGGCGCTATGGGAGCAGAAGTGATTACTATTTTGTGTCACCCTCAACATAAACAACAAATACAATCTGATCTGAAGAATTTATTTAAGCATAATCCAATGATTGCTGATTCTTCTTCAATAACATCCGGCCTGCAAATACAATCTATTTAGTTGATCATTAAAACCCGCATCTATTTTTCAATTTCATAAAGGGCATAAAGGAAAATTCCTTGGCAGATTCAATATGTTGAGCGGTGATTTGTTCCATTCCTGCCAGATCCGCTATGGTGCGTGCCACTCTAAGTACGGATCGCTTTCGTCTTTTGGAAGAGACACAAAAAGATAAGTGATTGTCTTTTATAAATCTAGGTAATGAGTTTTCCAATTCCTGAATAGTGAGTTTTCCATTGGTTGTTTTTTGTCTCCTTCTTGCTCTCACTTCTCCAGCATTAAAAACTTTTTCCTGTATTTCCTCCAAAGGAACCGTCAAACTTCCCTTCCACTGGGGAGAAAATGCTAACACATCAAAACGATCCAACATGGGTCCGTTAAGCCTATCCAAGTGAGAAAAACATCTTCTGAGTGAGTAAGAACACTGAGAGGAACGACCAGGTACTAAATCTCCGCAAGGGCAAAGATTGGTAGCCGCCACTAACATAAAGCTGGCCGGGAACACTTCACTTTTACCCTTGCGAACAATTCGTATCTCTCCTTTCTCCATAGGTTCTCTTAAAGCTTCCTGCACTCTTGGATGAAATTCCAAATATTCATCCATAAACAAAATCCCTCCATGTGCTTTACTGATTTCTCCAAAAAACAAAGGATAGCCTCCTCCGATCATGGATAAAGTGGTAGTGCTATGATGAGGATTCACAAAAGGTCGCCAGTTTAACTCCTCACCAGATCTGCCCCATAAACGACGAGACACAGAAAAATCTTTTAAGCAGGGTGCTTGTAGTAGTACAGGCAGATGTTCTGATAAAGTGCTTTTTCCGGAACCAGCCTCTCCGGCCAGGAGTACGGAGTGTTCACCGGCGGCACAAATTTGTAAAAGCCTACCGGCGGATTCGGAAAAATATATATTTGGAAGAGTAGGTTTTTTAATTAAATCACTTAATGATTGAACTGGAATACGAATGGGTTCTTCCAGATCCTTTAAACTTTTCACTTGCAATAAAGGACATAAATAATTTTCTCCGTCAATTTTACCAGTCAATATCCCTTCTTTTTGAGGAGGCACGCTTTCCAGATTTTTTGGTGCAGATACTTGGCCTTCCAAAGATAGCTCACCATATATAAAGATAGAATTTGATTCTACATGCTCACCAGGTGGTTTTAGTTGTTCGGTTTTCCACAACAAGGCACAGGCAATCGCCAAATCCAAACCATGAGAATGTTTTTTTAAATAAGAAGGTCGTAAGTTAATAATCAGCTGTCTGGTTTTAGGCCATTCAAAACCCTGGCTTCGAATAGCTGACTTGATTCGCATAACACTTTCTTTAATGGCTGTATCCGGCAGACCGGTAAACTGCACTTGTGGCAGACCTGGAATCAAATTGAGTTCTACTTCCACTGGAATTATCTGCGCGCCATCTTGAGTAAATGAATAAATTCTCATAGTAAGAAATCACACTGCAAATTTCGTTCCATAACTCTTGATTTTGATAAAAAATAAATTTATTATTTTTTAATGCGTTTTGTTATTTATAATTAAGCAATGATTTGATGATATTTCTTTTTATAATGGGCGCTTCTAGGGTGGCGTGGCCGAGTGGTTAGGCAGCAGACTGCAAATCTGCGTACATCGGTTCAACTCCGGTCGCCACCTCCATTTTTACACACGACCTTTTTATAATCCAATCAAATGAGGTATATCCAAAGCTTTCGATAATTTTTTTAAAGTAGAAAGAGATGGATTTGTCTTAATAGGAATTTCTAACTTAGCATAAGCCTGTTGAGTTATACCTAATTTTTCTGCTACTTGGCTTTGTGATAAATGTTTTTCTTTTCTTTTCTTTCTCAAAAGAATTGCAAGAGCTACTTGAAGATCAACTTCTATTGGATAATAACTTTTACCTCTTCTATTTTTAGGATCAGGAATATTGAGGTTTCTATCACAGTTGGAAACAAGCCAACCATTAAGTGCTTCTGATGCATTCTTTTTTGCAGATGTTAAAGTTTTTCCTTCTGAAAAACAACCCTCTAATTCAGGGAATTCGACAAGATATTCTCCACTTTTTTGTCTACTGATATAAGCAAAATAGTTCATCTCTTTTTTACTCCTGTTATTTTAAAAAGTTTACTTTCTAACCCTTTACCGAGTGATTTATTTCCATGCACAGGAATAGAAAGAGTTTTCTTCCCTTTTTCCATGATGTGATGACTTCCTGCAATTCTTGAAAGACTCCACCCATGTCGTTTTAATAGTTTAACAAATTCTTTTCCACTTATTGGCATTCTTCATTGTACAACCTATAGGTTGTATTTGCAAGTTTTTTTTGTTTCAATGGCTTAAAGGCAACACCCTCGCCACCTCCATTTTTAAACACGATTTTTTTATAATCCATGTCATAGATATTTCAGGAAATGTCAGGGTATTTCAAGTCCTCGACATCCTTAAGTTTTCAGGCAATCCTCATTTCACTGAGTTTATGTCAGGATATTTCCCACTATTTCAATTTTTAACTACATGATGCTACTACATATTTGGCTACACGGATTTTTTGGTTTAATCAGAGGCTTACGATGGATAAGATGTTGTGAATATATGGAAAGTGAACCTGTAAAATGAACCTGAATTGGAAATAAACTATGAGACAATCTTATTTTTTAATAACCAGTCATTGATTTCACTTATTGCATCTTTGATATAAGTAGGCAGGCCTAAACCATCAGCATTTATTCGCAGTCTATTTCGGTGTCCTGTCCATAGTTTTTGAAGTTTTGTTATAGCATCTTCAGAAAAATGTATGGGAAGCACTTTCTTTGTTTTCCTACTTTTAAAAGTTCGAGATATCTCCTTTTTCAATTTTGGAAAATTAAAAATGTTTTTCTCACGACAAAGCAAAACAAAGTCATGGTAGTCTTTCATTCGGCTATTGGTGTCAGCTCTTGATACAATACTATCTATTTTCTCTGCAAAAATTGTCTCCATTGGATAAACCTGTAAAGAGACAGTTCCTTCAAAAATAGGCTTACCTTTATACTGATAAAGTTCCAGGGAATCTTGTTTTGATTCTACAGTATCTCCTACACCCACATCCAACTGAATACGATCTTTCATATTTCCAAATTTCAAACTAAGGTTAATTCGATAACACTTATGATCTACATCTTTTTCTGGAAGTAAATTAACTCCTGAAAGAGTATAGGTAAACCCATCTTTCACATCTACTTTTACTATTTTCCTAAAAGCGTCTTCAATTTGAGAAGCGTTTATACTCTGTTCTCTTGTAGTAAAGTCAGCATCTTTTGTTTCACGGCCTAATGTAATATAATACGAAAGTAAAAGTCCGCCTTTAAAAATAAATTGCTCATTATAGGAAGAATAAGATAGTCGAACAAGCAATCGCTCTAAAATTAAAACTCGCCAGACTTGATTAAAAACCCGTCCTTCAGAGTGAGCTATATATTTGATTCTCTCTTTTAGAGCCTGTTCATTCATGTTGTTGCCGTTAGTACATAGGGGGTAATATTAACTTTTCGTTTTAGTGCATAAGCTTGTAGCTTTATAAGATCAAGTTTATTGCCACTACGACCTTCCAGTCCTGCTTTTAGTGCTTTAATAGCCACTTCAATACTTAGATATCGAAAAGAATCAACTATTGTTCTTTCAGGATTAAAAATCGGTATCTTTTCATTTCCTATTTTTATTTCTGTTCTACCTAGTTCAATATCACGGGTGCGGATAAAATGCACATTTGACCTCTTTGGAGCAGTTGTTGCATGTGGTATGGCTATCCAATGTGCACGGGGAATTTCATCTGTCATGTCATAAATATCCAGAGCGGAGATCAAACAAACAACTCCATTAGGAACACTTTTTATTGCTATAAAGAGATCTTCCCATTTAAAATCCACATTTGGTTCTACAGATGGATTCCTATATACTCCTCTGCCAATTTTTTCTATAACTCCTCGTTTTATATAGTAACTAAGTAGTCCTGGGTGCACTCCTATATCTCGAGCTTCTGAAGCATGAAAGAGAGGTTTTTTGAGAAGTTTTTTAAGTCTTTTATCTGTTATTTGTTTCATACTCTTAATATAATAATAAAACCCAGTAAAGTCAATTGGGTTTTATTATTACATTGTTTTCAAGAATAAAAGTCATAAAAAATGAGGTTTTTAATGGATTTATAAAGTTTTAGCCTAAGCTATCTATCCAAAATATATATGAAAACCCTTAAGGCATTAAACAATTCTGGAGATGTAGTGCACTTGTTGTTTTTCTATTTTTTGAACTAAGAAAGTTTCTAATTTAAATTTTTTGGCGTTGTGTAGTTTGTGTATAACTAACTTTTTCTGTATTACTGACCACTCGCCCATTTATCAGCACGGGTTTTGATATTCTATTTAATTGATATGTATTATTTTTCTGGATACCTGTAATAACTGAAAGCTCTCTAAGAGCTTTCAGGGTATGACTTTGTCACAATACAGAGATGACTATTTTTTTAACATATGATGGGTATCTACAGAAATTACTGTACCTGATTTTGTAATACTTGTGCTACTTCCTGATTGTCTCTTTCATAAGCAATATCCAGAGAAGTTTTTCCAAGATGATTCTCTAAATGAATATCAGCTTCATTTTTTAAAAGAAATTTTACAAGATATCGTCCTGTAATACCTCTCCTCCCAGCCGCTACATGAAGAAGACTGTCTCCTGAACCATTTTGTGTATTCACATCAACACCATTAGCAAAAAGCACCTTCAGCCATTTTACACGTTCTCTTACATCAAAAATTGAATACTCTGGAATTTCTACTATTCTATACATCATATTTATTTGCTGTTCTCTCGTTAACTGAGGTACATCATGTATAGCGATTAACTGATCTCTGGGAAAAATAGAATCCCATATCAGATCCCATTCTCTACTTACTAAATCTCGAAAATATTCTGCTGTTTCTGTATCTTTTTCCTGCTGTACTTCCAGCTTTGTTTCAGCTTCAGGTAATGCATTTTTATTAGCAACACCATTTAAAGTATCTGCTCTTAATTTGTTGCCATTCACTGTACTTTTTCTGAGACCATTTGCAGATTCAAATACACTTTTACAAGGCAGTGCAATAGCACTGTATGCATAAAATAATATTAAAACAGCACACAAACTTTTAACAAAATACATGTATTTCCCCTATCTAAAAAAACCCGGCTTAATATAAGCCCATACTCCTTTAAGAAGATATTTAAGTCAATATAAACAGAAACCTGGAACGCTGTTATCTACCAAGAAAAGATACTTTATTTATTTGACAAGATTGTCCATTAATTTTTCTTATTATAACTTTTAAGAAGAAGTTTCACTATTCCAGTGTTCATCAGGATCAAATACCAAACAGTTCCTTGATTGAGCAGTTGATTGGTTTTGTGGTTTTAAATAAAAAGAATCAAAAAAACCTAAAACATCGTTTTTTTCTCCCCTCACTTCATAACCATGAACAGCATAAGGAGGGAAAACAGTAAATCGTTCATAAGCATCTTTATCAGTATCATTTACCAATATACTCTCTACATTCAAAGCTATCCATTTTTTATACCTTTTTTCTTCATAAAGATCATTTTCTGAATAGTAGTACTCGTTATGTACTTTAAGACATTGTGAAGGCGGTACAACTAATGTCAAATATTCTGTAGATGAACAAGCAACAGATGACTCGGCGCACTCACGACGAAAAAACCAGTCTATATTAACTTCCACTTGATACTCAGTGGAATTGGTAAAAACATGAAACCCATCCTCTTCACTATCATTAGCAGAAGCATATAAAGAAAGAGTTAATATATATAAGATAAGAAAAATTTTATTCATAATGCGTTTAAGATATGTGAAAATAATTAAAAATAAAGAAAAAAATAAAGCTCTTGTAAAGTTTTCACACTTCACTATTTTATTGATAATGCAAATGGAAATAATCTGTGTAAAATATTCACACTTGATCTAAAACTTTACATAAATTTATTTTTAATAAGATGTTTATTCTAAAACTCAAATGAACTCTGTTTGTGAGGATTGAGCATTGACTACCGATTTCATATCCAGAGACATCACTTTGGAAATACCTTTTTCCTCCATTGTTACTCCATAAAGACGATTGCTGTTTTTCATAGTGTACTTGTTATGTGTAATAATAATCACCTGACTGATATTCGACATTTCAGTTAACAAAGAATTAAAACGAGCAATATTCACATCATCCAAAGGTGCATCCACCTCATCCAAAATACAAAAAGGAGAAGGTTTCACCATAAAAATAGAAAAAATCACCGATACCGCTGTCATGGCCTTTTCTCCCCCCGAAAGAAGATTCATATTTTGTACTTTTTTACCAGGAGGCTGTACCATAATATCAATTCCCTCTTCTCCATCGGCGGATTCCATAAGTGTTAATTCTGCTTTTCCACCATCAAATAATGTTGGAAATATTTTTCCAAAACAAGCATTTACCTGTTCAAAAACAGTTTTAAACTTTTCAGAACAAAACCGATCAATTTTAGTTATAGCTTCCAATAATTTATCCTTGGAAGAAGACAAATCTTCATACTGATTTTGATAAAACTGATTTTCTTTTAAAAGCTCTTCTCTTTCTTCCAAAGCCAAAAGATTCACTGCACCCATACGAGACAGTCGCGTATTCATTTGCTCCAACTCTTCTTCTACTTCCTCTCTATTAAACGCAACCTGATTACCGCTATTCGCAATAGTATTTTTACTATCGAGTTCTATTTGATACAATTCATGTACTCTGGCCATTAAAGCGGATTTTTTAGAGCTGATATTTTCCTGTCCTAATTTAATTTCATTAATATGGGATTCTACTTCCGATAAATCTTCATGTAATTGAATAATCTCTGTTTGTTTTTCGTCCACTTCCTTGAGTGTACGCTCACAACTGGTAACTAAAAGTTTAACCTGTTCTGTTTGTTTTTCCATTTTTTCCAAAGCCTGTTTACGTTGGACCTCCTTGAAGCTTAATTCTTTTTCGTCCTTTTCAATTTGTTTTTCTTTTTCCTGAGATCGCACAAATAAATTCTGCTCTCTTTGTTTCTCCTGTTCCAAAGATTGAGAAAGCCAGTCCTGTTTTATCTCTATAGATTGCTTTTCAATTTCATAATCAGAAATTTTTTGCTCTGTTTGTGTTTTCTCACTAAATAAAACTGTTTTCTTCTCTGTTTGTTTGTCTATTTCTCTTTTTATCTTTTCCAGCTCTTGTTCCAATTGTGTCTGTTGTACAGGACCGACAGAGTGTCCCAGCAATTTTTTCTTACCTTGAAATTCCTGAATTCTTTTTTGACAGTCCTGAATTTTTTGTTGAAGCTCCATGATGTCCGATTCCAGACGAATCAAATCTCTGTTCAACTGCTCCATATCTTTTTTTATTCCAAAAACACAAACTTCACCACCACCTTGTTTTTTGCTTAACCTTTTCAATTCCTCTGATTTTTGCTGAAAAATATTTTTCATACCCGTGAGTTCATCATTTAATAAAGATTTTTTCCCTTTCCAGGATTGATATTGAAGAGGGATCTCTTTCATGGCCCGTCTATATTCCAAAATATTAATTTCACCTTGACCGGCAATCAAATCCCCTTCTGCTGTGAGCACTTCTCCTGTCAAACTAATAAAACACCATGAAGGGTATTTTGCTTTCAATTTCATTGCTGAATCGAGATTGTCCACAACAGCTGTGCGGGTAAAAAGCCATTGAATAAGTTCCTGATTTCCCTCTAACTGATCTGTCAAAAAATATTTAAAACCTTCCGCTTGTTTTATATCCTGCAACTCCCTCTTGGAAACAACTGAAGTCTGCTGAAAATCCTTTATAATAAAACGACACCGGCCAACTTTTTCTTTTGTTAAACTGGAGGCAACAGTCATTGCCGCTTTTTTATCACATAATAAAGATTTTAAACGGAATTCCATAAAACCAGACACTGCCTCTTCCAAAACAGGAGAAGAAAGCCTGATAGCATCTGCTGTACCGGTAAACTGTTGATCATTTGAATCTTTTTTCAATACAAATTGCAGTCCTTTTTCCGCGGCATCCATGCGAGCACTCCATTTCTTTAAACTCTCCCATTCTGCATAAAACACACCCGCCTGGTGACGTGCCTCCTGAAAATCCTTTTCCTTATGAGCAATATCCCCTTTCAACTGTTCTAATTCTTCAGTCAACTCCTCTACCTGTTGAGAAACATTAAAACTTAACTGTTTTTCTTTTTCCAATTGCTCCTGCAAATTAATTTTTCTAGTATTTTGCTTTTGTTGCTCTTTCCACTTCTTATCCAATAATGTCTGGTATTCTTTTTCACTCTGAGCTAATTCACTGATATTTTGTTCAACTGATTTATTTAATTCACCAGTTAAAGTTTTCCGTTGTTTAAAATCCAGAAGCTTTTGTCCTATAGAAGTACTTTGCAACTCCAGTGTATAACAATGCTTCTCCTGCTGGATATATTCTGTTTTCAGACGATTTTGCTGTTCCAATAAATTCTTTCTTTGCTGTTCTATATTTTCCAGAGTTTTTTTATTGTCAGTCAGTACTTGCAAAGTTTTACTTCTATTTTGCTGACTGGATTCAGTATCTTTTTGAAAAAAAGTTTTGTTATCCGACCAGGCTTGTAAAGAAGAAGATAAACCCGCCAATGTTTTTTCCAAAACCTGTGTTTCCTGACGATAAATTGTCAGCTTCGACTCAGCAGACTGTAATTCCTGTTTTTTATTTTCATAATCCTTTTTTAACTGCTCCAAGGTTGAATTGAACTTAGTTAAATTGGATCTTGTGCGATCCGCCTTTTTCCGCTCTTCCTGTAAACCCTGATTCAGTTTCTTGTTTTTACTCTCATACATCTCCATGTCCCAATGACTGATCTGTAAATCTTTTTCTTGAATTTCATTTTTAAGAGTTTTAAACTGCTCCGCCTTCTCAGATTGTTTCTTAAGTTTTTTTAATTGATTCTCCTGGTCATCCAATAAATCTTCCAACCGCTGTAAATTAACTGATGTTAAGCTTAACTTTCTCTCCGCTTCCTTTTTTTTAATTCTAAAGCGGGAAATCCCTGCGGCTGTTTCAATCAATCGGCGTTTTTGCTCCGGCTTGGAGGAAATAAATTGTTCCACGGCACCTTGTTCAATAAAACTGAAACCATGCACCCCTAAACCTGTATCCATAAAAATATCCTGAATATCCTTTAAGCGACACACTTGAGAGTTCAAAAGATATTCAGACTTTCCGTCCCTGTCCAAGCGACGGGTGAGCATAATTTCCGAAAAATTCCTGTAAGGAGCAGGTAAAGATCTGTATTTTGTTTTTTCCAATACCAATGAAATTTCCGCCAGGCCGGCCGGAGGTTGCTGGCCTGTACCTGTAAAAATCAAATCCTCCATAGAATCACCCCTTAAATGACTGGGAGCTGTCTCTCCCATCACCCACATAAAGGCATCCAGAACATTGGATTTTCCACAGCCATTAGGCCCTACAATACAGTTAATACCATCACCAAAACGAATAACTGTCTTTTGTTTAAAAGATTTAAATCCTTTTAGTTCAATTTGTTTAATTTGCATAAAGAACCCGTTTTTTTACTTTAAAATAATTCTGCTTTATTACAGAGCTTTCTGCAAAGAATAATTGCCTGCAACATTATTCTGCCTAAAACTTGTCTTTACACAATATGTAACTTTGAAAATTTACTAATTATCCAGTCTGATTGTACGTCGCCCTATACCTAAAATTTGATCTGCCTCTAATAATTCAGAAGAAAGAAGCTCTTCAAAATTTCTTTTTTTACTTATGGCCCTGGCTTTTCTCAAAGTTGCCCAAACTGGCAAGACAATCCTCTTATTGGCCCGGTAATAGACAACAAGAGCTTTGAGATAACCCTCCCAAGCTTGTTCATAAACGGCCTTGGCCGGTAAACTATCATAAATTTTTTCATAAGCAACACGGGCGGATTCATAAGTAGCTTCAGCTTCAGAATGATTATTATAGGCTCGTTCATGAGCCTTACGAGCTTCATAATAATCATCACGACGGCTCCATTTAAAATGCTCGGCTTTTTCTAAATCAGACACAGCTTTTTTTAAAGAAGCATTGGTGGATACTAAAGCAGCACGGGCTGCTTTTAAAGCAGATAATTGTGGCAAGGCACTAAGGACCCTGTAATAGTTCCGCTCGGCATTGAGATAAACCTCCCAAGCCTGATCACGAACCTTTCTTTCTGGTAAATTTTCATGAGATTGCCCATAAGTGACACGAGCTTCTTCCAAAGCAAGCTTTTCCGGTAAGGAAGAACGAGCACGAGCTTCTTCATAAGCAACACGGACGGATTCATGAGCCTCTAAATTTTGATTTAAAGTCACTGTAGTTTTGTCAAAAACTTCTTTTTCCGACAAAGCAGAAAGAGCTGTAAAATAAGCAGTCTGAGTGGTGTTTTTTAAATCCTCTGCTACTTGTAAATCAGCAAAGGTTGTTTTACGATTTCCTAATAAAACTAACCTTAAATTTGTTGCATGATCCACAGCCCGTTCATAAACAGCCTTTTCCGGTAAACTATTGTGAGCTTCTTCATAAGCAACACGAGCGGATTCATAAGCCTCTAAATTTTGATTTAAAGTCACTGTAGTTTTGTCAAAAACTTCTTTTTCCGGCAAAGCAGAAAGGGCTGTAAAATAAGCAGTCTGAGTGGTGTTTTTTAAACCCTCTGCTGATTTATAAGTAGCAAAGGTTGTTTTACGATGATCTCCTTTATTTCCTAATAAAGCTAACCTTAAATTTGTTGCATGATCCACAGCCCGTTCATAAACAGCCTTTTCCAGTAAACTATTGTGAGCTTTTTCATAAGCAACACGGACGGATTCATAAGCGGTATAAGCTCTGTTTTTTGCACGATTAGCTGTATTATATCTTGCTTTAGCTTTGCTATAAGTTACTTCAGAACTGCTCTCAAAGACCGGCGGGCAGTTCTTCGCTCCATAACTGGGAACAAAAATACAAACAACCGTCATTACAGTTAAGACTTTTTTCATCATCATACTTTTTGAACCTTTCAACTCAACAGGCTTTAGTTCTTACCCACCTGTTCATAATATTGATGTATACTTATCATATGATTAACTCCCATCAAAAAAATATATTTCAATATTCTGAAACCGAGTAATTTTTACACAGATTAGTGTACTTTAAATTCGCCGGAAAGAATCGTCAGGCAAGAATGTGCAAAACACATAAGTTTAAGTTTGTTTTTCTATGGCAGACCTAGCCACAATGAGGCGGGCCACCGGAACACGATAGGCAGAACAGCTCACATAATCTAATCCATTTCTATTGAAAAAATAAATACTTTTTTGTTCCGCTCCATGCTCTCCACAAATACCTATTTTCAAATTTGGCTTCTGACTCCGCGCCAACTGCACGGCTCTTTGAATCAAAAAACCCACTCCCTTTTCATCAATCACTGCAAAAGGATCTTCAGTCAGCAAGTTTTCATTCATATAGGAGGGAAGAAATTTTCCACAATCATCTCTGGAAATACCCAGAGTGGTTTGTGTTAAATCATTGGTTCCAAAGCTAATGAAATCCACAACCTCAGCCAGTTCATCAGCTATTAAAGCCGCTCGCGGCAGTTCAATCATTGTGCCAATCAGATAATCAAATTTTTTGTTTTTCTCCTGCTGTACACTATGGATTTCCTCTTCTATCAACTTCCTCAAAAAAACCAATTCCTGTTTCATCATGACTAAAGGAATCATAATTTCAGGAACAGGTTGTTCACCCTGATCTATTCTTTCACACACTGCTTCAGCGATAGCCCTTACCTGCATCCGATAGATATCCGGGTAGGAAATAGCCAAACGACAACCTCTATGACCCAGCATGGGGTTAACTTCCTGCAAACTTTTTACCTTCTCCTTAATCAGCTCTTTTTTCTCATTTGTTTTTAATGCGAATTCTTCAATTTCAGCATCTCTTTGAGGTAAAAATTCATGCAATGGAGGATCCAAAAGCCGGATGGTCACAGGATAATTCTTCATGACAGCAAACAATTCACTAAAGTCCGCCCTCTGCATAGGCAACAATTCCTGCAAAGCCTGCCATCGATCACTTTCCTTCCCAGCCAAAATCATTTTTCGCACGGACACAATACGATCTCCCCCAAAAAACATGTGCTCTGTACGGCATAGTCCAATACCTTCTGCTCCAAACTGTCGAGCCAGTTTCGCCTCCCTGGGGTGATCCGCATTCACTCTGACTTCCATTTGTGAGTACTTTTTAACAATCGCCATGAACTTGTTAAAGTTTTCATCTATCTGAGTATCTAAAGTGGGAACAATCCCTAAGAAAATCTCACCAGTGGAACCATCCAAAGAGATCTCCTCTCCTTTTTTTAAGGAATGTTTACCGGCTTTCAACACCGCCTTGGATTCATCCAACACAAGCTCTTCACAACCGACGATACAACATTTTCCCATTCCACGAGCCACTACAGCGGCATGAGAAGTAATGCCCCCTCTGATGGTTAAAATACCTTCTGCACAAATCATGCCTTTGATGTCTTCAGGAGAAGTTTCCTGACGGACCAAGATCACCTTCTGCCCTCTGGCTTTGTACAACAAAGCCTCTTCCGTGGAAAATACAATCCGGCCGGACACTCCACCAGGACTGGCCGCCAAGCCCTGAGCAATTTTTTCTTTTTTAGCTTTTGGATCCAAAGTGGGATGCAACAACTGCTCAATGGCCGAAGGTTGTACACGAAACAAAACCTCCTGTTCTGTAATGACACCTTCTTCAAACATGTCCAAAGCCACTTTAAGCGCCGCCTTGGCTGTTCTTTTGGCACTACGAGTTTGTAAAATCCACAACCGCCCTTTTTCCACAGTAAACTCAATGTCCTGTACATCCTTGTAATGACTCTCCAGTTTTTGACTAATCTCAGTAAGGTTTTGAAACACAGAAGGAAACTTTTCCTCCAAGGTTTCAGGCGCTTGTCCATTGGCCATCTCACGGGTAATGGGAACCGGAGTACGATAACCAGCCACCACATCTTCTCCCTGAGCATTTATTAAAAATTCCCCCACCATGTGTTTTTCTCCATTAGAAGGATTCCGCGTAAAAGCCACACCGGTTGCACAGTCATTTCCCTTATTGCCAAAAACCATCGCCTGAATATTCACCGCTGTGCCACTCTCATGTGAATAATTATTGAGTTCACGATAAGAGATAGCTCGAACATTATTCCAACTATCAAAAACCGCCGCCACAGCAGAGTACAATTGCTCTTCCGGATCCTGGGGAAAATGCTGACCCGTAGCCTGCAACACCTGATCCTTAAAACAGCTCACTAGTTTTTTTAGATCCACCACCTTAAGCTCTGTGTCTCTTTTATAGCCTTTGGATCTCTTGAAATCCTCCAATAAAAAAAGCAATTGTGAAGACTCCACGGATAGCGCCACATCCGCATACATTTGTATAAAACGACGATAGCAATCCCAGGCAAACCATTCAGACCCACTCTGCTGTGCCAATGTATGAACAGCTATATCGTTTAGACCCAGATTAAGAATACTGTCCATCATGCCGGGCAAACTCACTTTGGCTCCGGAACGTACACTAACTAAAAGAGGATTTTTATTGTCCGCAAACACACAATTCATTTCTCGCGCCAGCTCATCCATCGCCTTGCGAACTTCACGTTTTAAAAAATCAGGCAGTTGCTTATTATTTTTATAAAAAGCCAGACACATTTGAGCGGAAATTGTAAAGCCAGGAGGTACGGGAAAACCCATGGAAATCATTTCTGCCAAATGAGCTCCTTTACTGCCTAACACATCCTGCATAGCAGAAGAGCCCTCCACTTTTTTTGGCAAAAAGTAATATAAATTCTTTTCCGGTTTTTTATCTTTTTGCAAACTCATGGCGGTTTATTCATCCCAAAATTTTACTTTGATGTCAGCTACATATTTTAACTCTTAGGCATTTTATTTACCAAATAGTCCTTTAAACTTTCTATGGATATACGATCCTGCATCATGCTGTCCCGCTCCCGAACTGTTACCTGCTTATCTTCCTGGGAATCAAAATCCACAGTCAGACAAAAAGAAGTGCCAATTTCATCCTGCCGGCGGTACCTTTTTCCTATACTACCGCTATCATCATATTCCACTCGCCAGTTTTTTTCCAAATCCTGTTGAATCTTTTGAGCCATTTCCATTAACCCGGATTTTTTGCTGAGAGGTAACACAGCCACCTGCACAGGACTCAAATCAGGACTCAACGACAATAGTACTCTGGCCTCTCCTTTCACCACTTCCTCCTTGTAGGCGGAACACAACACAGCCAAAAACAGGCGATCAAAACCAATAGAGGTTTCAATCACATGCGGGATATAACTTTCTTTTTTCTCCGAATCAAAATAAGCAAGTTTTTTTCCACTAAATTGTTGATGTTGCTTAATATCAAAATCACCCCGATGGTGTACTCCTTCCAGCTCCCGCCAACCCATAGGGAATAAGAATTCCAGATCCACCGCCCGCTGAGCATAATGAGCAAGCTCTCCTTTTTTATGTTCCGCCACTCTCAATTGAGAATCAGAAAAGCCCATACCAAACAACCACTTTTTTCGCTCCTCCAGCCAGTACTCGAAATAATCATCAGACTTTTCAGGCGGCACAAAGTATTGCATTTCCATTTGCTCAAATTCCCGACATCGGAAAATAAAATTTCCCAAGGTGATTTCATTTCTAAAAGCTTTTCCAATTTGCGCCACTCCAAAAGGAATTTTTTTTCTCATACTGGTCTGTACATTCAGGAAATTCACATAAATACCCTGAGCAGTTTCCGGACGCAGATAAATTTGATTGGCACTGTCTTCCATCGGACCAACATAAGTTTTAAACATGAGATTAAAAGGACGAGGCTCCGTTAGTTCTTTAGAACCACACTTGGGGCATTTTTTTGCATCCTCTTTTTCCTGCCGAAATCTAAAGCGGCATTTTTTACAATCCACCAGGGGATCGGAAAAACCATCCACATGACCGGAAGCTTTCCACACAGAAGGATGCATAAGGATAGCCGCATCCAGCCCTTCTATATCCTGCCGATGCGTCATGGCCTGCCACCATTTATTCTGAATACTTCTTTTGAGTTGAACTCCCAAAGGACCATAATCCCAACAGGCACTTAATCCCCCATACACTTCACTGCCCGGGAAGACGTAACCACGTCTTTTACATAAAGAAACTAAAGCTTGAAGATCTTTTAGCATTTGAATTTAGTAATATGAAACAAGGATTTGTAAAAGTCCATTTTTATCTGGTTTTGAATAAACCTTCATTTTTGCAAAAACTGTCTTTATTTGAAACAGGTATAAACTTTCTTTATACTATATTTCAGGTAAAGCATAAAGTATTTAAAGTATTTTGAAGCGATGTTTTTCTAAAAATCGGGTTTTATTGAGTATTTTATGTACAAAAGTGAATAATTTTCATGGTTTGCATAAAAGTATTTTATTTCACTTGTCTCTGCATTATAATAAGATTTGCTTATAGTAGTCTGCCTGGCCTAAAGCCATAAAAAGAAGCTTTTTCTAAAAGCCACAGTAGCAGAAAAGCCAGAATTTAGTGATTTTTGTTAATAATTTGTAAAGGAGTTATATGCCATTTTTGCGCAAAATGAAGGGTTTATGTAAATACAGCCTGCTATTTCTCATCATTTGCCTGATGAGTAGCCCTTCCTATGCCCAAACTTCAAAAAAAGCAGTGCTTACAGCACAAACTGACAAAAACAAATCGACAAAATTTAAATTCAGTAAAAGAAATCGAAAAATCAAAAAATCAAACTTAAAAATCAAAGTACAGCCAAAACCTCTCCCTTCTTTGGATGAAACAATTAGACAAGTGGATGCCAACATCAACAAAATGACAGATGTTTTTGATTCCACACTGTTCAAAGCGAATAATAACAACCAATCTACTTTAATATGGCTTCATGATTCTGATTTTCTGGACAATAGAAGCAAAATCACTAATACCAAACCTCCTAAATTTGAATTCTGGTGGAAATACAGATTAGCCAGCTCTCATGTCAATTCTATTACTGCACCACAATCTATTGCTTTTTTGGATCTGGATATCAAAGTGCTGTCTCAATGGTCCCCTTCCTTATTCGGACAGGCAGAGTTTGAATTAAGCCTGGCCGCTGGTTCCGGAAGTGAAGATAAAAACAAAATTACAAGTAAAGAAATCATTATCTTATGGAAAGTTTATCCCTGGTTAATTTTAAAACCAGGGATCATCAACCAAATATTTTTAAGATCCCCTTTACTTATAGAAGAGGACTCCAAAAAACCTTTTCCTGGAATCATAGGAAACACTAGTCTAGTCAAAAAAGATAAGCATACTGTTTCCATGAATACTCAACTGGCTGTTCCTGAAAATTCTGTTGAAGGAGCTTATATTCAACGTCTATTTGAATTCAGCACCCCTCTATTTTTCACTCAATCCACCCTCTGGCATTACGATCCAAAAAGTCATTACAAAATAAATTCTCACCTGACCTGGTTTCACTTTTTTTCCCTTAAAGACAGTACTATTCCCGAGAACAGCATCATCAAACTTCGTGAAAATACAATGGCTAAAAATAATAAGCTTTTTGAATATCCTTATTACGGCCTTTATACCGGAATAGAACCTAATTTTAAAATCTTTCCAAAATTAAAATTTAATTTAAAATTCCATTACATCAACAACCTGGGAGTATTTTTTACAAACCTTAAATTGGAAGAACCCGAGACATATTTGAACCAGGGATTTTTAATCAGTATCAGCGCGCCTGTGGACATGACAGAAAATTTACGAATTACTCCAAAAATAGAATATTTTTATATTCAACCGGATGCCACCATTGGCTACTA
The DNA here is from genome assembly GCA_965226095.1 of Bdellovibrionales bacterium. Classification (GTDB taxonomy): domain Bacteria; phylum Bdellovibrionota; class Bdellovibrionia; order Bdellovibrionales; family UBA1609; genus JANQSP01. The sequence goes on from OZ245336.1 coordinate 1,385,938, forward strand.
TGGAACTGAACACTACGGCTACACCAACAGCCATGGATTCCTTGGAGAAATCATTACCAACATTTACACCATTAACATGGAGATAGGTTGTCGTTTTATCATGAGTTGGCCTATAAAAAAAGACAGAGGATTAAAACAAGATCAATTTGATTTTTTAATTTTTGTAAGGAGCAATTATGCCAGAATTTAAGCACATCATTTTTCTATTCAGTTTTTGTATTGTATTTCATACTGGATGTTTTTTATTTCCTGATGATGATTCTCCAGGAACAAAAGCACCTACAACGGATACTGCTCATCCCTGTATTCCATCCACAAACAGAAGTGAAGGTTATATCACAGTCAGTGAAGTCACAGGAGAGCTTACATCTGTTCCCAGCCCAAATGGTTTATCGGAAAAGTTCACTTTGAATCTAAGAGCTTGTATTAAAGGCCGTTTGGCAGAACAAATATTTGACGCTTCTTTCTGGATTAGCTCCAATGAAGAAACCATTATTAAATATGAGGAAGAAGAAAATGAAGAGCTACGGGAAACACTTAAGGAAACTGAGAACTCCCTTTTAACTGCTGACAACAAATTAATTCAAGTGGTAGGGGATAAAGATGGGTGCCTGAAATGGACAGAAGAATATGATTACACACATAAGAAACAATCCCAGTGGTTCATCAGTAATCGACTTATTAGTGGAAGAAGTCGAGGTTTTATAGGCACACATATTGTCCCTTTGATTGTGAATCCTCGGCTCCAGTTACTAGAGTATAAAAAAGTGCAGGACTACAGACCAAAATACAAAGATAAATCTATAGAACAACATGTACATGAAACAGAGTGTTTAACACAAAGAATGACACCTAAAAAGTCTACTGCAACAACCAAAAAAAATACTGAAAAGTATAATATTATTGTCGATAAGGTGGATTTTACAGGAAGACAGAGCACAGAAAACAATGAAAGATATATCAAGGTTAATATCGACGCTCATGTAAAGACCCTCACCACAGATATTCATGGAAAACAAACAGATAATATTCTCGATAGAGGACAATTCATTATTAAACCCATGTTATTAATAATGCAGGATGAAGAAATAATTGGAGAAAATAAACCTATATATAAACAATTAAACGAACATGTTCAGGAAGTTAAAACACAATTTAGAGACAATGTATTGGCTAGTGATGTTTTTGATTGGGAAATTCCAATAGAAGCATACGATTTTCCTATTACACTATATCTCCAAGTGATACCCGTAGGAGAAACCGCAGAGCGAATTAATGTTTTCGAAGGAATCTACAGAATCGGACAATATTTTAAGGATATTGAAGGAGAAAAAACATTATCTCTTTACCAAGAACTCAATGAATATTATCGTAATCGAATATCTCTATCTACAGAAGATACGGATTCATTAAACATAACGACAACTGAATCTGATACCAATGACCCGTTAGTTGCCTGTGTACAAGAAAACAATAATATCAACCAAATGGTCATAGAACACTGTATTAGTAAAAAAAAATTAACTAAATACACAGACGGTTCCAAAGAAGCCGGCTGGGTTACAGATGAAATTAAAATGGGTTTTCTACAGGTCCATGCGGAAAACTGGCTTTCCAGAACAATCCAAACACAGGTCAGAACAAATATTTTTGATCCATTTGATAACGATCGAAAAAGTTTACGGGATATTGATATCAAAGTGACAGATCTCACAACAGGAAAAGTGGAAAAACCACTCCGGCCAGAAACAGAAGGAGCTGGAAATATCACTTTTACAATATCAACATTTCAAAATTGGTATAAACGACAAAGATATTTTTTAAAACTGATTCATTTTTCAAATCCCACCGATAAAATGAATTTATATAAAATTATTGCCATTAACCCTTGGGATTATGGATTTACACATGGTTACGATGTCACACAATCACAATCTCTTTCCACCACCTGTCTTGACAAAAACAATGATAAAGAACAGCGTAAAACAGTAAAACAACTCTTTGAAGATATCGCTGAAACCAATAATAATGTACCCACCTCCTTCGATCCGACACTTATAAAGAAAATCTTTTGTTATGAAGACGACCGCTCAACAAATGAAGAACAAAGATCTAGTTGGTGGGCAGAGAAGTTTAAAGAAATAAAAAAGATCCTTAGCGCGCCTTTTAGAGAGGCAGTGCTTACAGGACCAGAGCCAAGCCCTGAACAACTCACTGATGCTTTTTTTAAAAAATTTGACAGTTCAATGAAAAAAACTCGCCCGCACAGTTTTATACATCTCTTTAGAAACCTAAACACTTACCCCTCTTATCTCGTTGATTCCTCTTTAAATCGGGATTTTTACTATAACATGAGGTTTACAGTAACTCCGCGAGTGGTCCGTTATGATGATATCCGTGCCGGTCAACAAAACAAAGGACCCATACGTGATGGTATTTATCTATTTGAAATGGCCGTTCTCAAAAACGAACAAGAAAAATCAAATGGATTAAAAAACATGGTTCTTGTGAATGCAAATCCTTCTATTATCGAAACGCAACACAATGGCGACATTCCTCTTTTTAGATGTATAAACAAAGATGGAAAAATGGAGAATTTAGATTGTCTGAAAGAAGAAGATTTTCTTTTTCCACCTAAGAGAATCCCCGTCATCATTCGAGACGGTATAATGAAAACAGACATTAAATTTCTTATCGAAAGAAAAAATTTAATGTTTGCCAACTCTAAAAACGAACTGATTTTCCGCCTTCTACCTACTGATCCAGAAAGTATTGTATGTGATGATGGTGACTGTGACTCTATAGATAATCTCCAATATGAAGATAATCTGGATTGGGAAGCAACCGTTAAAGGAAATCCTCAACCAGCCAACCCTAAAGATTATGATATGTATTTTCATACCTACCGCACTCCTTTCATCCCCAGCGAATGGAATAACTGGATGATAGCAAATGAAATGAGCCCAAGTTTTACAAAACTAAATGAACTCTATGATCAACTTACAAAATCCTATAAAGATAAAAACTCTGATCTCGAAACAATGGATAACTATGTAAATCAGGAAAGAACAGCCGGTGTATCCTTTGAAAATGCAGAAAAATTTGTAACTAATGAAAAAGAAACAATAGGAAAACTTATAGAAGTCGATCCAAAATTTGATCCACAATCAATGAAAACACGTTCTGAAAAACTAGACACTACAATGACTGAAATAAGTCTAAAAGTCAGTGATGCAGACATGGCACAAGCTACAAGCACAATTCCACTTTTAGAACACTCCACCGAAACAGATGCAAATAATATTCAAGATATAACAACTGAAAGTATTGCCAATTCCGCACAGGAAATAAAGACAAAAAAAGATTTTTGTTTAGAGGTCAAGTATCAAAATATATATCTTTACAAGGATAAAGGCTGTGATGAGCCTGATATTGAAAATAGAATGGATGCTCATCTCTCCTACTTTGCCAGAAATAATGCCTTATGTGTGATGGATATTAATTCCGATGGAACACAAGCAAGTGAATTGTCTGAAGAATCCTGTGGAGATTTTTCTAATGCTCAAGAAGCTCAAGCAACCTTTTTGAACGATCTGAATAGGCAAATTGATATCATTAATAATGTCCGCCAGGAAGTAAAAGATAAATTACTTTTTCCTACAAACGACCAATTCTCTACTGTAGGATACCTCGCCAATAACCCTAGCTCTTCAAGTTTTAAAAATAAAATTAAAAAACTTCCACAACTGCCAACACTTAGTGCCCAGGATATAGAAAATATTATCAACGATGGATTTACAAAAAATACAAATATTAAAAGCACGAATATAAGCACTTTTATACATGCTTTATGTGGATTATGGTTTGATAAATTTCTTTCCAAAGAATACACCAATACCAATTTATTACTAAATGGGTTTAGAAAATCCATGAAAAAAACACTTTATTATAATCTTAAAGATTTATCTTTACCAGAGGATCAAGGGGAAGAAGGTGACGAGCGAGATGCTATAAAAGGGATTAATAAAAGTGTTGCTGAGATGAGAACTAACTACAACAAACAGTTGGAAGAACAAAATCGCAAGGGATATATAGATAGCATTCATAACTGGATAGATGATGAGGGAACTGATTCCTTTGATTCCAATTTTCATGAAAAACTACGTGAAAAATTTACCAGGATTGCAGAAGCAACACCTTTAAGTAATAAAGAACCTTCCTGGACAGAACCTTCTGCATGGAATAAAGCCGTTGCCTTCGTTACAGGTGAGGAAAATGAAGACACAGATAATTCAAAGAACTTTCAGCTGGCCGATTATCTACACGAAGCTATTATCGAACAAAACAGAGAGAAGACGATTGGAGTAGCTTATTGGTCAGGAGTAGGAGCACCCGATCGACAACCTAGAGATTCCGATCTTCACCCAGTGAGAAAATGTATTAGCAACCCTTTTCATTTTTTCGGTTTTGAAAAGAAAGTGATTGTGGGGGAAGTAGGGAAAGATTCCCGCTATGGAAATGAAGAGTCTGGAGAAGGTGGTACTTTCACCACTTTAAACATCAGCGAAGAGTTTTTATTCAACTCTCAAAAAGAACAAGGAGGTCGTCAAGGATTTGAAACAAATATTACAGCGGATGCATTTATACTTGCATTACCTCTAATTCTTCTAGCTGCCACAGGAATAGGTGCTCTATTCACAGGAGCAGGACTTCTTACAGCAGGAGGATTATTCTCCGGATTAGCTCTTCAGACAGGTATGTGGGGATACATTCTCTCTCATCTGTTCACTGCCAGTCTTATGACAGGGGCTGGATACAATTATCAATCCTATGAAAACGTATCCAGAGATAAAATGACGACTTTACGGGTTTCAAATGCAGTCACCCTAATCGCTGAAGAAACCAATCTTACCTTTGAATTGAACGATTACAAGGAATGTCTGGTGGTGCGTCCACGCTTTAGCGCTTTTGAAACTTATACAGGAAAATACGAACATATATGGGCAACAGATAATAAAATCCTGAGATCTATATATGAAAACATTGGTGTACTATTATGTTCAAATGGGAAAGATCCAGAACGTAAAATTACAGAACACTATTATTATGTGTATCCCAACTACACAATCAATGGTATTACCAGTGATCCAAGAAATATTCACAATAAACCTTTTATTATCAGTCTTAGAGGACAAAATGAATGGAAAAAATTCACAGACAGTTTAAATTGCTATGTGAGTGGAACAGCAGAACACATGAAAACGAACCAAACATGTATGGATCCGGAAAAAGGAAATTTTGAGTATTTATTTACAAAAAATATTGAATTTGCTAACAACTTAAAAAGAGGATTTTATACCCCACGCCTTATGCATTTAACAGGTCACTCTCCAGGGGTGCACTCTGTAAACGTCAAAGAAACTGAAACAGCAGGCACTCCACCCAGCAAAACAGCAGCACAAAACTTCATGAATTTCTGGACGGAACGTTTCATGATGGATATGGATATAGAGGGAATCATGCGAGACGACACAGAAGTTCAGTAAATGCCTTGCAATAATACCTGAATGAAATAAAAGCTCTGACTGAATCCCTTTTCTTCTGTTTTTTATACTACAATCTGTCGTCCAGATGTCTGTAAAAATGAACTTTATTATTTATACATGGCGTAAATATCCTTTATTTTGACAAAAAGCATAGAGCTTGAAAACATTTCTATATAAACAAAAAGTAGGTATCAGGAATGGATTCTCACTACCCAGGCTCATTAAAAAATACAGATTGGCAAACAGAAACACCAACCGAAACAGATTCTGCTTCTACAACAGCGCCATCTGAATCCACTGAAGCCAGCCAATCACCACAATCAAGTATTAATATTTCAAATAATGATTTAATGACTCGCTTGTCTATTGCTCTGAGAAGAAATTCCTTTATGGAATCCAAAATACAGACTTTGGAAAAGCAAAACAATTTTTTATCGGAAAGAACCTCTTTTCTGCAAAAACAAAAAAACAAAAATACAGAACAGGTGTCACCTGTAGAATCACAAAAACCTATTATCATTAAAACCCTCTCCAACACTAAAAGAGAGCATGAACAGGAAAAACAAATAAAAAAATTGGAAAGCAAAATACAAAACCTATTAACAAACCATGAAGAACAACTGCAAAAAGTGGAAACCGAACATGAAAAACAACTCAACCATTTAAAAAATATTTTTTCAGAAAAAGACAACAAAATTCAGGAGCTGGAACAAGAAAAAGAAACCACAGTCACTAAAGAAGGAGAGAATAAAGAAAAATATAATCAGCAAATAAAAGAACTGAAAACCCTGCTGACTGATAAAAACACAGAACACGACAAACAATTAAAGCAGTTGCAAAACAACTTCAATCAAAAAGCAAACGATTTAAAAAAACAAATCGATCAACTACAAAAACAATTGCAAAGCAACTCCAGCCAGAAAGAAAGTGAGTTTAAAACTCAAATTGACCAACTACACAATCAACTCTCTCAAAAAAATACTGAATTCACGAAACAAAAAGAAGGACATGAACAACAGTTAAAACAGATACAAAACATCTTTTCAAAAAAAGAATATGAACTTAGAAAACAACTACAAAATAAATCCAACCAGGAAACAAATACCTTAAGAAAATATGAACAGGACATTGATCAATTAAAAAATAATTTAAATTATAAAGAGACAAAAATCAGTCAATTATCAGAAAAATATAAAGATCTTAAAAACAAATGGCATGAAAGAATTGATAAACTATTAAGTTCAAAAAATGAAGAACACCAACAGGCTTTAAATAAATTCAAAACAGAGTATCAAAATAATTTGTCAAAAAATACTCAAACATATAGAGAATCTCTGGAAGAAAAAGAACAGGTTATTGATGAATTAAATAAAAAAATTGAAAATTTGACAAAGAGCCAGGCAGATATTGAAAAAGATGTAGAACAAAAACTGATGGGACAGTATGAAAAAAAGGAACAAATTGTAGAAGCTGAAAAAGAAGAAGCTATCAATACAATCAAACAAGATTATGAAATGCGCTTAACACACAATAAAGAAACCCTTGAAGAAAAAATAAAGGATATGAAAAAGCAATATGAAAAAGAATATTCAAAAAAATCCAATGAACTGGATCATAGAATGATTGAACTCAAAGAGGAACATGATAATCAATTACATATCCTTCGAGTGGAAATGGAGAACGAATTAATAGCTGAAAAAAGGGGAACCTCAACTTTAAACGAGAGTAATCAAAATGATATTGTTCACCTTCAAAAAGAATTACAAAGTATGAAAGCTGAGCTGGAATTAAAAACATTCAAGCTCAACCAACTGCAAACAGAAACAGAAACAGCCAAACAAGAACTGGCTAAGATAACAAAAACCACTAAAACCCTTCAGGAACAAAAAAACAGTTTACAAATTCTATGGGAAAACCAATGGCCGGAAATGCAAAGACAAAAGCAACAAATCGCCAGCCTGCAAAAGCTAAATAAACAATTGAGTATATCCCTCCAAAATAATTCCATAACCCAACACCAAACGGACACTGAAGAAGATAAAAGATCTGATAAGCTAAATGTCACCAGCTTGCTCAAAGACATTCATCTCTATGAAATGAAAAAGTAAGTAGCCATAAGTGTTATTTAATAAGTAAATAACCTCATAGCAATCAGTTGACAGTAAGTTTTAACCGCATTACCTTCATGCTTTTATTCGCCCAAAAGGAGAAAACAATGAAAAATATCTATTTTTACTGTGTGATTGCTTTATTTATCTTTCTTAGTGCCTGCCAGTCATCTGATGAGAAACGCACCTGCGAAATATTAGAGAAAATGAATAGCTGTTGGGATGGAGTATCAACTTTTGATACAGAAACAATTCAAAAAACAAGCGCCTGCGAAAGTAAATTAGAAATAGAGTTTGCTGCATTGGAAACAAATCCACTTGAAACTGAAGAAACCAGAGTTCAACGAGCCCAGCAACTTTCTACACAATGTATAAAATCCTCTACAGTAGACACAGCAAAACAGTGTGTAGATACATACTTCCAAGCAATGAAAGACATTTTCGAATGCAGCTAAAGTGAGTTGTTTTTCCTGACGAGTTCATTCTTGCACAAACTGAAGTTTTCTTTTTGCTAGGATTTTAACACTTAGCGATACAATAATATTTTTTCAGCATATTACTACGCAATATGATATGCCTGTTAGCGACAAGCAACAGATAAGGAAGGAGAATATCATGTTTGGAATCAATAAAGTCACTTTAATAGGCAATTTAGGAGCTGATCCAGAGGTTAGAAAAACAGCTAATCAACAAACAGTCACCCAGTTTAGTCTCGCCACCAGTGAAAGCTGGATCAACAAAGAAGGTGAAAGACAGGAAAAAACGGAATGGCACCGCATTGTTATATGGGGTAAACTGGCTGAAACTTGTGCAAAACACCTGGCCAAGGGCAGACAAGTATTTATTGAAGGTCGCCTGCAAACCCGTTCATGGGAAACTGAGCAGGGCCAAAAGCGTTTTACAACTGAAGTCATTGCCAATCAGGTTTTATTTTTAGGACGACCCCCTCAGAATATTAGTAAAGAGGAAACAGACGCAGATGTGTCCTCTTATAAAAAAGAACCTGCATTTACAGAAAAATCAGAGGAACTTCCCTTTTAATAAACTCTTGTACATTTCATATTAGGGAAAAAGTTAGAAGTTAAAACCCACACCTATATTAAAGCTAATATAGAGGGGTTTAAACTCTTTTCCTTCAGGGCGGGTGGTATTTAAAGACAACCACATAACCGGGTTAATCCAATTAACATCCACTTGAACAGGGAAATATAAGCTACCTATTTGAGTGTCTAAGCCAAGAGCCAGACTGGCTGCGCCATGTAAACCTTTAAAACTTCTTTCATCTAAGTTTAAATCCATTTGTTGATCCACAAAAGGATAAAACAAGGCACCCCCCAAACCCCCCCATACATGAAAGCGAGAATTTTGCCAAAAAATACCTTTGATTAAAACCTGAGCACCTGGATAATGAATAAAAAGCCCTTGGCCCTGAGACTCACCTTCCGCCAAAAACTGGTTATAACCGGCAATAGCACGTATACCTATCCATTTTTTAAAAGTGGTAATATCAACAAATAAAGCTCCCTTCCAACTTAAACCAGATAGACGATCTTGATCACGAACATTTAAAATATTAAAATTTCCACCTCCCAGCAGTCCTATTGCATTGGAGCCAGGTTTTTTTCTTTTACGCATTACAGAAGTAGCCACTTTTTTACTTTTACGAGCTGGCTGATATTTTTTAATCTCTTTTCCAGAAGCTAATTCCAATACCCATCCAGCCTGAATTTTCCCCTTTGTTAAAACAACAATGGCCTTCTTACGTTTAATTTTGTGAACTTTAACGATACCCTTTGTTTTTCCATACAAATTAATAGCTATCAGCTTGTCACCCACATCCACTTCCGTATCCTCTAAATCCACCAAAGCTTTGCTTCCCTTCACCTTTACAACCGTTGCTGAGTGCACTGATAAAGAAATCAAAAAAATAAATAAAAAGAAAATAACAGAAGATATTCTTAACATACTTTTATTTGACACTATAAATAGTGAAAAGTGCAGTATTTTATTTTGAAAAAAAAATTTTTATTCTGCATAAAATTAGTATATGCTCAGCTCACAATGAAACCGGTAAAAATAAAAACAATTCATGTATGTCAAGAGTGCGGAGTACCTAGCCCAAAGTGGCAAGGACAATGCTCAGCCTGCAGAAAATGGAATTGTATTGTTGAAGAAGTTATCCACCCTGCTCCTTCTTATATGTCTAATTACACGACACAAAAAAACACAATAACGAAACCGGTTCTATTAAATGAGGACGAAAATGAAACCAGGATTTCATCAACCTCTGCTGTGATATCCACCGGAATACAGGAGCTGGATCGAGTGCTTGGCGGAAAATTGGTGCCCGGCTCCTGCACACTCTTGGGAGGAGCTCCTGGGATTGGAAAAAGTACGCTCTTACTACAAATGGCAGAAGGATTGTCTCAGCAAAACCAAAAAGTTCTCTATATCTCGGCTGAAGAAAGTGTGCAGCAAACAAAATTGAGAGCTCAAAGATTATCTATAAAAGAAAAACAAATCTATATATTAAATGAAACTTTTTTAGATAAAATCTTTCAACACATTGAAACTTTAAAGCCGAATGTATTGATTGTGGATTCCATACAAACTGTCCAGTTGGCTGAACTGCAATCAGCACCAGGGACTGTATCTCAAGTACGAGAATGTGCAGGACAACTGATGAACATGGCCAAGAATACGCAAACCGCTGTGTTCATCATCGGACATATTACCAAAGACGGACAATTGGCAGGACCACGTTTGTTGGAACACACTGTAGACACTGTTTTATCTTTTGACGGCGATCCACATTATCAGTTTCGCATATTAAGAACTTTAAAAAATCGCTTTGGTCCAACCAATGAAATTGGTGTCTTTCAAATGTCCGGGGATGGACTTAAAGAAGTCAAAAACCCTTCTGAATATTTTTTAGAAGAGCGAGGCGCTGAGTGCATTGGCTCTGTTGTGTTTACCGCGATGGAAGGATCCCGACCTGTTTTATGTGAAATACAAGCTTTGGTTTTAAAAAGTTATTTATCTATTCCCAGGCGAACAGCCTTGGGATTGGATATCAATCGCCTGCATAAAATTATTGCCGTTTTGGATTCTTATTTGAAAACCAACCTGGCGCAATATGATGTCTTTGTAAATGTGGTGGGAGGATTGAAAGTCACAGAGCCTGGAATCGATTTAGCCATGGCCAAAGCTCTTCTGTCTGCGAAAAAACAACAACCCATTGGGCAGGATAGTTGTTTTTTTGGAGAACTGGGACTGACAGGAGAGATCAGAGCCTGCACCTTCTCAGAGGAAAGAGTGAAGGAAGCGGAAAAACTAGGATTTAAAAATATCTATCTACCCTTGGGAAACAAGAAACACTTGAATCCAAAGCAAACAAATAAAAACTTACATTTTATAAAATCTGTAACGGAACTGGTATCTTCTTCTTAAAGCATTAGTGAATATATACTTTTTTACTCATTCGTTATTTGTTTGATTTTAACACTGGGTTGTACTTTACAGGTTGCGCATGTGACAAAGCGACCCATGATGAACTTGATATTTGCTCCAATCCCTTTAGTTTTAAAAGTCGCTGTCAATCCTTGTAAATCTAAAGCCACTGTCTCAGCCATATTAGGCAAATCCTCAAGAATTTCTATCTGTTTCTTTTTAGGATAAATAGCAATTGTCCTGAAAAATTCCTGAACATCTGATTCTGGATGAGTGTTCATTAGCTTTTGTAAAGCTCTAAGTTGATCATCATTTTGCTGAACAGTTTCAATAATATTTTTGCTTTTAGTAACTCGTGTTACAAGTTGTGTAGATGAAGCTGTTCTCATGGCGGCATCAGGCAATGCTTTCTTAAGAGCCAAACCGGTTCGAGTAATATCAAAAACAGCCAATGCTCCAATCCATTTGGCATAAATATCCTCAGTCATCGCTTGTTTCCACTCATGTCTAATTTGCTCAATACTTTGATCATCTCCCACTCCAGCCAAGTAAGCACTAAGCATTTCTTCCTTTAATGCGCGATGCTTTTGTACTTTATCCATTCTCAACTTAATATCTGCACTTGTCACAGTTAGAGCAACACCTGCTGTAGTTAATAGTGCTGGTATACCCACAACACCCACAAATGGAGCAATAAGGGATATGGCAAGAACTCCAGTGATGGTTCCAATCATCATAGCTTTTTTTAAAGTCTCATATTTTTTTTCATCTTTTTCGATATTTTTAACAGCCTGACAAATCATCTCAGAATATTCCGGATTATCCATCAAGGCTGGGCCAATAACATCAGGACTGGTCATAATTAAATGTTCCACTTGATCCATTCTTCTGGATTTATACCATTCATCCAGTTCTTCTTTTGTTTCATCATAAGGAACCTGTGCTAAACGAACCATATACTCTTCGTTGTCTTGTTGTGTATGTTCCCGTTGTTTTACACTATGTTGAATATTTTTTTTTGAATGCTTTTGAACATCTTTTATAGCATTTTGAACAACCTGATTTGAAATAGGTTGAAGCACAGGAAAATCTTCCTGATGAGATAAAACTTCTTCCTGTACTCCGGAGAGACCGAAATGCTTTGGAATAAGTTTATCCAATTGATCCAAGCCCGTTTCCTTTTGAAGGCTTGGAGATTGCATAAGAAAACCTAAATCATGTTTATGCAATCCAGCGAGTGCTATCTGATAACTAGCAAAGACCTCTTGTTTCGCTGTATCCAATTTTTGATGATACTCTTTAGAAACACGCCATTTCGCTCTTTGGTCACTTCGACTATTTGATAATTGACTAAACCTTTGTTCCTTTTCATCCAATAATTCTTTTCTTTTTTGATCATACTTTTGAAGAACACCATTCAACTCAGATACATATTGATTAATTTTTTGCTGAGCAGATTCTAGAGAATCGTTTGAATCAGATGACACAGCAGAAGATTGTCTAATTTGTTCTTTAGCTTGTTGAATGATAGATCCTATATTAGATTTTTCTTGCTCTGTACAAATATTTCCAGGCTTGTATTTTTTTCTGTTCCCTCTTGTCGTAAGTACAAAATATTCTACTGGACCTATACAAAGTTCTTCTGTCAATTGCTCATCAAAAGAAGGATTATTAAAATCACTGGCATTAAATCTACTCTCCATATTTACTCGAAAAAACACAGATTCTCTTAAAGAATCTGATAGGAGTGTACCAGACACAGAACATTCTTTCGGCTGAGCAGTACGATCAGTGCTTTGTGGATGAGCCGCCCGTATAACATTGAAAATCATTTGAATATTGTTATCTTCTGATGAACGGCAACCTGGCTCTTCTGCGATGTTATTGGACATATTTCTTTCAATACGAGCCATCAGCGCCTGAGCAGTTCCATCTTCTTCAGAGGGCTTATCCTTAGAACATGAGGTAAATTGATTGTAAACTTTCATAAATTTTTTCAGATTACTGTATTCCTGACCAAGAGGAGTGGATAAAAAATAAGGACTAGACGTATCCATCCATTTTTCCGTTTCAGCCAGTACAAAATTGAATTTGTCCGGATTGTCTTGATATTTCATTTCTATAGGACCACATCTTTGACTTTTACTTTTTCTACTACCTACGGTTTCACATTTTTGATCAGGCATAGGATCCTTGATAGATTCGTGAAAGGGATGTGCAGGGTATATGGACAATAGCGCCTCTTCAATAGTACTTGGCTCTTCCAAAGGTGGTCTCTTAAAAAACACTGAAGGCCCTTCAGCGAGAGCGTAAAAACTTATCATACCAGACATAAGTATTGAAATATAAGCAAGCATAGTACTTATTTAATCGGATTATTTTGTTTATTTTTTTAATGAGAAATAAAGGAAAAATTGCTGCCAGAATAGTCATTCCTATAGATGTTCATTAACTCGCCTCCTTTATAGACTGTATTAACAACTGACTTTTCAGCTTTTATACAATACTTATTTTTGTCAGCGAATTAATGAAAACTTGAAAGCCCTCCTGAGGGGGTTTCAAGGGAATTGTATGTGTTCAGTAATTCGCTGACAGAATCATCTCTTCACCTTCTCACAAGAATCATTCATTTGTATTTAATTAAAAATAAATATTTTTTATATGCTATGTGTTTCTAATAAAAAAATCTTGACAGGTTTTTTGATGCTCATATCTCTTCATTCTTCCTATTTTCATATCATTCAAATGTTTTTTTCAGCTTAAGAATAAAAAAGCCAGTGTATAAGACTATTAAGTGGCTTTAAAGTGAAGCTATAACTGTGTTCAACATTTATAAAAATCTCTGTTTAAAACCTCATGTTATATTGTTTTTGTTAAGAAATAATTATCAACATAGGAGGCATTTTTTATGTACAAAAACCAAGAAAAACAAAATAGGCAAGCTGACTGGATTCCGCTTTCGCAGGACTGAAAGCTCTTAGAGACAGAAAACAGGAACAACCAGATGCAAACACAAACTTAAAAAAGCTCAGTAATGATCAATTACTTTCACAAACCAAAAATCTGGTGCAAAAAGAAAGACAAATTAATGTTTTAGTTTTGCAACACTTGCAGGAAATAGAAAAAAGAAAACTCTATTTGAAAAGAGGTTTCCCCAGCCTTTTTGAATATGCTGTTAAAGAACTTGGATATAGTGAAAGCTCCGCCTATAGAAGAATTAAAGCCATGAAGCTTTGTAAAGAACTGCCGGAAACAAAGCTGAAAATGGCAAAAGGAGAACTGAATCTTTGCACAGCCAGCAAGCTTCAAACTGTATTTGAAAAGCAGGAAAAACAGATAAAAAACAAGGCAATTCAACAGCAGGCTATGACAACTAAAATGCTGTTGGATAAAAATAAAAAAGATAAGTTAAATCAAAAGCTTACTAAAAATGACGCACCTATTATTCACAGTGAAGAATTGCTGCGTCATCAAATACCTATAAGCAAAGATCAAAAAAGAGATTTAATAAGACAAGTACAGGGTAAATCCACAAAAGAAACAGAAAAACTGCTTTCCAGTACTTTTCCTGAAGTTTGTAATGAGAAAGAAAAAGTCAGAAATATAAATAATAACAAAGTGGAAATAAAAGTAATTGTGGACAAAGACTGTCAGCAAAAACTAGAGGCTTTAAAAAAGCTATTATCCCATAAAAACCCCAATATGTCCTATGGAGAGTTATTTTCCCTATTGGCAGAGTTAGGTTTAAACAAATATGATCCTAAAAGAAAAATAAATAAGCAAAATAAAAGTGATAAAGTATCTGTTTCTACGAAGTCAAAGAAAGTAATTGATAAAAAACTCCCAGTACAAAAACACAATCAAAAACTATACAATAATCAAAAATATTTAAAAACCACCAGATATATTCCATCAGTAGTCAGGCATCATATATGGATGAGAGATCAAGGGCAGTGTACTTACGTATGTCCAAAGACAAAAAGAAAGTGTTCATCAAACCACTTGTTACAAATAGATCACATTAAGCCTTTTTCATCGGGTGGTAAAAGTGAACCTGACAATTTAAGATTACTTTGTGCCAACCATAATCAGTTTGCTTTTTCCCGGTATCAGAAATATAGACAAAGAGGTGATCAGTGAATGTACAGTGATTGTAGAGCTGAATAAGAAAGCCCCACAGGCGGGCTTTCTTATGTAGCCTTTGAAGGAAAATGGATACCTGCCTGTGCAGGCATGACGGATCTATAGGAATAACGAGTAACAAAGCACACAGAAGCTTTGTCAGCGAATTACTGAATATTTACAATTCCGGCCTTGAGCTGGAATCCAGTCAACTGGATACCTGTCGTGACTGTCATCGTCGGCCAACATCCAAAACACAGGCTAAACAGGAAAGGTCACTTGAGGACCTTTCCTGTCCAGCTCTACAATCGATGTACTTCTACTGATCACTTCTCTCCGGTCTTGAGCCGGAATCCAGTTAACTGGATGCCTGCCTTCGCAGGCATGACAGTCATTCCGGCCTTGAGCCGGAATCCAGGACTGGATGCCTGCCTTCGCAGGCATGACAATTCTTTGTAGAAATGAAAAACTTTTACAATTAAGTATCTTCGGCTACGGCTTTTAAAGCGCCCCACCATTTTTGAATTATAAAACCGGAGTCACCAGGTCCATCACTATCTATTTTAACACTTTTTAATAGCAATCCTGCCAGTCCAACACAAACCACAATAAGCAAAGCATACTCCACCATAATGGCTCCTCTTTTATTTTTTTTACAAACAGAAAAAAGATATCTTCTCCAATGAGAGAAAAAAAATTCAGCCGGCTTTAATAAATAATAAATACTTTTTAATAAAAACATCTATCCACCCTTCAACAAATCAATCGCTTCTTTATAACTGTTATGTTTAAAAATAAAATTACCTGAAATCAATACATCTGCTCCCTTCAGTTGATGTGCATTTGTTCCATTAATTCCTCCATCCACATGGATTTGCGCAACAAGGTTTCTCTTTTGCAGTTCCTCCTTAAGTTGAGCAATTTTACTTGCTTGATCAGGCAAGAGTTTTTGTCCGCTAAATCCAGGTTCCACAGTCATAATAAGAATTATATCAACTTTTTCCAAAAAAGGAAAAATTGTTTCCAGTTTCGTGTTTGGTTTTAAACTAAGACCCGCCAAAAGACCTTTTTGTCGGATTTTTTGCAAAACAGGCAAAGGATCAGACAGACTTTCTATATGCACAGTCATGGAATCACCGGTAAATAAATCAAAACCGGAAATAAATTTTTCAGGTTCATGCACCATGAAATGCAAATCCAATGGCATTGAGCTGACTTTTCTTAAGGAAGTTACAACTGGTGTACCTATTGTTAACTGAGGTACAAAATGTCCATCCATTATATCAATATGAAGTCGATGAGCGCCAGCCAATTCCACCGCCTTCACCTCTTCCCCCAATCGGGAAAAATCGGCGGATAAAATACTGGGAGCTACTTGATATGTTGTATGACTGTCAACCTTATTCATTTTATTCACCTAGTTTATCTCCTATTTTTAAGTGACAACCTTTTATAAACTCTACCGCACTCATTTTTCTTTTAGACTCCAACTGCAACTCTTTTATGTTTAACATTCCATCTCCACAACACACCTGAAAGCCATCTACAGACAGATCGTAGATGCTACCAAACTTATCAGATTGAACGAACTTCTGCTGAGAAACTTTTTCAGCTTTATAAATTTTAAGTCTCTTTTCTTTATAAAAAGTGTACGCCTGAGGACCAATAGCCAAGCCTCTAATCTGGTTAAATATCTTTATTGCCGATTCAGACCATACAATCAAGCTGTCCTTTTTTTTATCAATTTTAGAGGCATAACTACTTTGTTGTTCGTCTTGAACTTGAGCTGTTTTATTTCCTTTCATGTATTCTATCATATCCTCCAATAAATCTTTTGTCAGTTCCTCCATTTTTTTAAAAACGAACACGGAATCCATCTCATCAGTAAGAGCAAAGGAACGTGTCCCAACAATAGCCCCCGTATCCAGACGAGATTCCATAACCTGTAAACTCATTCCTAAAGTGGAATCCCCGGCCATAATGGCTCGTTGAATAGGAGCCGCGCCACGCCAACGTGGAAGTAAACTGGCGTGAAAATTTAATGCTCTACGAGGAAATAAATTTAAAAAATCTTTCGGCAAAATTTTGCCATAAGCCAAAACCACCACCCAATCCGCCTTTAGAGATTTAACCTGGGATACAAACTCAGGAGATTTCAAATCATGAGGAGTGAAACAAGATAGGGATAACTCTTGTGCTCGAACAGCCACTTCTGACATTTGCGTTTTTAAACCTCTACCCTTGGGAAGATCAGGAGTACTAATCACCCCTTTTAAATTCACTTGATCATGTTCTTTTAAACTATTTAAGCAATGAACCGAAATTTTTTCAGTCCCCATAAAAATAACTGAAAACTTCACGATACCTATGACCTGGGTTACCTTAAGATTGTTGTTGTGACAGATTCTGTTGACCTGCCGGATGTTTATTTACATTATCATTTGTTGATTCAGGATGATCACTCGGGTAGCCATATTTTTTTATTTGTGCCCGCAACCTTTCCGCTTTTACAGGACTGAGATGATCAATAAACAGTTTTCCATCCAAGTGATCAATTTCATGCTGAACACAAACAGCCAAGACACCATCTGTTTTAATTTTCATCATCTGACCGGAGACACCTAAGCCCTGCACTTCCACTATTGCCGATCTTCGAACATCCACATAATAAGAAGGGAAACTCAAACAACCTTCTTGAAAAACAGTCTCTCCCTCACGATAAGTAATTTCCGGATTAAATAAAACAAGCGGTTGTTTTATTTTTTTCTCCAGTTCCCCAATATTCAGTTCCTTGTATCGTTCATTACCACTTTCACCTTCTTCCGGAGGCCGGGTATCAGCCACCAGCAAACGAACAAAGCGATTGACTTGAATAGCAGACAAACCAAGTCCGTGAGCTGAATACATAGTCTCCAACATATCATCAGCCAACTGTTTTAATTCAGAATTAATTTCTTTTATAGGGAGACATTTTTTTCTCAATCGAGAATCCGGAAATCGTAATATATTCAAAATTGCCATAAATCACCTTCCGGTGATAGTTTACTGCAATAAGCGATAAAAATCAACCATAGCTTTATACAGCATCTTTTTTACCATTGACTAATGCAAACTAAAACAGTTTATTATTTAGTATGAGCCTTGAAATTGTTTTATACGACTCTTCACCCGTTACTCAAAAGATTTTTTCTCATATTCTCTACCATTACGCTCCCACTGTCTATCGTACTGACAAAGTTTCTGAACTTCTCAATAAAATACAATACAGTAAACCGGACATTATCTTCATGGATTATCCCTCCAGCCAAGCTTTAGAACAAAATACTCTGAAAAATATTAATACAAAAACCCGCTCTCAAAACATCCCAATTATTCTAATGACCTCCAACGATTCCACGCCTAAGGATCAACAAAGCTCACTAGCTAAAGATTTTTTAAGTAAGCCTATTGAAGCTACCAAGCTGACAGAGCTGGTTCATCGTTTCGTTCCAAAAACCAAAACAAATATTTTAAGCCAACATCTTCAATTCCAACAATTTCCATCTACAAAACAAAATGATATGAACTTGCAGAAAACGGAACAACCAGCTACTACGAAACAATCACCTCTTGTTGAGCAACCCAAAAAAGAATTAAGTATCGATGTAGAACAAGTCAGCCAGGATGAAGTAGCCTCCTTCATGTCTACACATCAAACAGCATCTCATGTAGAAAAACTATCTGTCACACAAGAGTTGGACAAAGCGCCAAAAACCATTAATGTTAATTTAGAAGAAACTAAACTTGCGCAAGCTCAAGGTGCAGTCAGCTCATCAGAAAAAAAACCATCGCAACTGGAATCAGACCAAGAGGATATACTTCCTTTGGATACAGCCGTTGTAGAAGACACTCATTCAAATGCAGATCAAGACAAGCAGGAGAAAGAAAAAACAAATATAGATGTCCCCTTACCAACAACACCTGATCAAACAAAAAATGACAATACCCCAACAATTGAACTCTTCACAAAACCACAAAAAGAAAAAAAATCTTCTGATAAGGCACAAACGACAGATAATAAAAAAAAAGACAGTACAGAATTCACAACTATGGTTGAGTCTCCGCAAACCTTTTCTCAAGCCAGTAATATCAATTCCTCACCTATCCATTCTATAAAACCACTGGCATCAAACCCGTCTTATTCTGAAAACAAAGAACATTCTGAAACACAGGAAAAAACAACACAGAATAAACCTTCCACTGAGCAATTGGAAGAAGCTATAAAAGTGGAAATAGAAACTCAGGTCAAAAAATTTATTAATAAAAATATGAAAACCAGTTTAAAAAATAGTATTCAGGATATTATCCCAAAATTAGCCAAAGAAATTATTAAAGAAGAATTACAGAAATTATTAAACGAAAATGAAAACTGAATCACTTCATTCTTTAAGTGCTCCTCCTCTTTTGACCACTCCCACTGATGTGGTGCGGGTTATATTAAATTCTAATGAAGATTGTATCTTATCTGGCAAAGATGTTTTTGAGACAAATATACGAAGCTTATCTCCTTCTATTAATATGCAATGGTTTTGCAAAAATGGTGATACAATCTATAAGCACCAAAACATTGTGTCTTTTAATATAGAAACCTCAACCTGCCTTCAAAAAACATTTCTGTCTGCACTACAGGTATTATCTCATCTAAGTGGCTTGGCTACATTAACTTACTGTTATGTATCCAGCTTAAAGAATGCTAATTCTACAAAAATTCAGATCTTAACTCAAAGAAAAGAATACTCCACTTGGCTCTCAGAGGAGGAAATGGCTATCAAACATGGAAAGGGAGAGGGCACTGTTCACTGCGTGGAAGATATAAACATTCTAACTAATTTAGATCTTTTAAAAGAACAGAAAGAAACAGTTTTTACATGTAGGAACTCAAATACAGTGGAATATTTATTGGAAAACCTACCTATGAAATCTGATCGATTGGCTTTTCATAACACAATGAATTGGCGGAATTGGATTGCAAAAATTCCAAATAATATACAAGTAGGGCTGTGGGGGAATATTCAATGCAATGATATTACTCATTTATCTCATGATCGATTGAGTTTTATTATACCTTCTGAATTATCCTACTCACCATCTGTAGACTTTTGCTTAAAATGTTTCTGATTGCTCAATGGACTCGTGAATGGGCAGAATTAAAAAAATATTCTTTTATCTATTATAAAAGTACCAGTAGTACAAATGATGAATCTAAAAAGGCTTTTGACAATAAAAAAAATATTTCTTTATTTATTGCTGAGTTTCAAGCTCAAGGCAGAGGTCGGCAGAAAAACAAATGGCTCAACAGTGATATGATGTTGAGTTGGAGTTTTCCTTTCAAAAAATCTCCGCAACCAGATTTATCAAAACAGATGGGGATTGCCTTATATTCCGCCCTCAAAAAAACATGGCCTTCAGTGAACTTTATATTCAAACTACCTAATGATATTTATATCAACACAAAAAAGCTAGCTGGCTTACTTATAGAAGTGATAAGTAAAGGGAACCAACATCAGTTAATTATAGGCACTGGCATGAATGTCTTAAAACATCCGAAAAACACTCCTTTTACACATCTGGCACAATATCTGCCAAAAACACAAATAAACAAGGAACATTGGTCTTCTTTTATGAGCAATTGGAATGATGAGATTCATAAAACAATCAATAATATATAGAAAATTTTATCTGCACTGGAAATTGATTGAAAAAATAACTTTATAAACATTCATCGTCATAAATATTGATCTCAGGATAGCAGGCTCCTCCCTGTGCTTCCAAAGCAATACATTCCTCATACCCCATAGAAGTAACTTGAGATAAACCAGTTTTTTCTATCATGTAAACATTAATATCTGCAGAACGGGCTCCACACTTTAAAGGATGTAACATACCATCTGTCGCCTGATATTTATCATACACTACAATTTTTTTATCAATCAGTTCTTGTTCCATAGTATCCACATCAACACCTGAATCAATTTGACATTGAAGACGACCAGCAGATTTATAAACAGAAATCACACCTGATGGTTGATCAGCCAATCGATACTCAGCATAAGAGGATGAAGAGCATTTACCTCCTTCGGATTCCAATTTACTACACAAAGACCAATCTGCATTCAGCGCTGTTTGCACATCATTTTGAGCAATCCTGAAAATATTAATTCGAGAAAGATTTCTATGACAAGCTTTATCCTTTTCACTGTAATGTTTATGGCCATCAAACCCTCTGGTGATAGATAATATTGTTACTCCCAAGTTTTGCAATTCTTTTTGCATTTCTTCCACCCGTAATACCGATTCAGTGCATTTGACAGAACGACACTCATGTTTAAAAATTTCCACACCTTGAGATTTAGAGTTTTCATTATTGGCAAAAGCACCTAAAGAAAGTATTATAGAACAACTGAATAGACATATTTTTTCTTTCATAGAGCCTCCATAGAAAAAACTTAAGATATTTAAGGTTAAACAATTTACTCCTAAAACACAATACTACTTTTTCGTAAATTAGAAAAACCTTTACTTAAAGCTGAAAAACAGGCAGGATAGCCCTATGAAACTGATACCCCTAACGTCTTGCAATTTTTGTTTCTTTGACTTTCAGCCGCACAAAACATGGCCGAAAGGTTGGCCTCCTTTCTCCTGGAATCAAAAAATCATCACTGGTTTTTCACATCATGATCATCAGTACGCTCTTGAATTCAATAAGGGAGAAAATCATGAAAAGTATGAGCATTTCTTACACTTGTTTCATACCTGTTACCCTCAACTGAGCCTGTCTGAACTGGGAAGGATTTTAAGCAAATGGGATGTAAAGCAATTGCCTGATTTTTCCTGGCAGAGCTTTTTTTCTCTCTATAACTACCATCAGGAACTCTCTTTCTTAAAAAACTTTTTTACAAAATTTATTGCCACTCCCAGTGATTTTCAAGATTGGGTGACAGAAAAAAAATTACACATTAATGACTTACGCATTTTGAACTGCATCCCGGATATCAATGACCTTTCATTTATGTTTCAGTGGATTTCAAAAAAAAATGTCTCTCATTTTCATGGAGTAAAGGCTTTGGAATTAACTGGAGAACTTATTTTAATGGGATTTAAAGAGACGGAGATTTTAAATGAAAAGTTGAAAGATAATCCACAGGCTATGGTTCAACATATAGAATTAAAGCGAAAAAACAAAACATTATCCCAGGATCAACAACGACAACAACAACTGGAACACACAGCCTGGCCCAGTCAGATTCAAGGTCAATGGCTGAGAAAAGGAGATCAAACCGGCTTGGAGATTAAATTATGGTGTAAAAACCAAAATGAAATGCAAAAAAAACTAAAAACATTAAGTAATTTAAATACACTTGATAAAATATTTGTAAGGGATGAGTAAAAATGCAATTTACCGATATTTACATAGAAAAACATTCTTTAGAATCTACCAGCGCAAAAAGAGTTTTTAAATTATTCCCCAAAAAACATATTCACATTATTCAGGATAAAACAGAGCTAAAAAAACAAAGCTCCATGAGTGCTGAAGGATTCACTAAGAGTAAAAAACAACTTTTACTTTGCTCCTTTAAAGGAAAGTTTTTCAAACGATGTCCAGGAGTTAGACCCGGCCTGATGTGTTGTAACTATTTTGTACTCAACTTAGGACAACATTGTGAAATGGACTGCTCCTATTGTTATTTACAAAACCTTATTAACTTCCCTTATGTCACTATCTATACAAATATTCAGGATGCTCTGAATGAATTATCTGCACTTCAACAGGCAGGTATGGATAAACAAAAACTTCGTATTGGCACTGGCGAACTCACTGACAGCCTCAGCCTGGACGATATTAGTTTGTATTCCACCGCATTAGTAAATTTTTTTAAAAAAGCTCCACTTTGGACTTTGGAATTTAAAACCAAATCCAACAATATCAAAAACTTTGTGAATCAATCACACGCCGGCAATGTTATCGTAAGTTGGTCTCTCAACCCCCAATATATTATTGAACAAGAAGAGCATGGTACAGCTTCTTTAGAAGAACGATTACAAGCGGCTCGTCTCTGCCGTGATCAAGGTTTCCCTGTTGCTTTTCACCTGGACCCTGTTATTTATCATCCTGAGTGGCAGGAGAATTATCAAAAATTGGTGCAAAAGATCACTTCTTTATTTCAGCCAAAAGAGGTTTTTCACATTTCATTGGGAGCCTTACGTTTTCAACCGGAGCAAAGACATCTTATGCGGGAACGATTTGGTCTTGATTCACTGATCACCCAAGGTGAATACTTTAAAAGCACAGACGGCAAGCTTCGTTATGACAGTCACTTAAGACAAAAAATGTTTTCCTTTATCTACAAGGAATTTAAAAAACAGAACTCTGCCTGGCCGATATTTTTATGTATGGAGGACAAGGAAAACTGGTTAGCCACTTTAAATCAAACTCCACAAAAAATACCAGCACTTCAACAACATTTTAATTTTCAATCCGTGCGCGCTTTTAACAAAAATGTTTCACCCTCTACTCACAAATAAATTATTCTTTATATAAAAACGAAGCGGCCAATAACAGGAATCCTTCAGAGGGGATAACCCAATACGATGATTGACAGCGATTTGGCTTTGCTGAATATTTTCTCCTCTCTCTAAGTACAACTGATGATTCTCAGCATTCAAAGGAAGGGCATTTAAATCTCTTGTAATCTGGAAAGCCTGACATAACTTGCCAGGTCCATTAGTTAAATTTTTCACATCTGTCTTATTCCGATTTTTCTGCATAATTTTTACACCAGCAAGAGGTTCTAAAGCACGTATCAACACCGCCTCCGGTTGTCCCTCTTTTGCAGTGATGACATTAAAACAATGATACATTCCATAAGTGAAATACACATAAGAGCAACCTCCCTGGCGAAACATCACTTCTGTGCGTTTGGTGATGTTTCCACTAAAACTATGGCAGGAAGAATCTTTAAGGCCTAAATAGGCCTCTGTTTCCACAATTTTTCCTTTTAAAAGTCGATTTTTTCCTGCTTTTCGCACTAAAATTTGGCCTAAGAGTTGCACTGCCACCTGAGTGGTCTCTCTCGTAAAAAAATCTGATCTTAAGCTCATTGCCATCTGTCACCTTTCCATTTTTTATATTGAGATACTTATGAACTTAAATCCAGTGACGAAAATACCGGTGAGTGCATGACTCTATCAGTAGTAGAGTAAAAGCGAACCTAGATAACAGAAACCCTATTTAAACACAGTAATCTATTATTTAAAAAACCAAGCTCCTATAAAATTTAGGGCTTAAGGCTTGGTTTTTAGCAATATAATTTGGTTCAGACTGTTTACCATTTTATAATGTGGTGAGTAATGAAAGCTTTTGTCCGTAAAAATGGAAATAACGTTTATATCGTCGATTTAAAAGGAGAAGTGGATTTTGCCTCCGCTGAACCTTTCCATGAAACCTGTATAAATAACCTGACACAAAAAAATATTATTTTTAATTTAAAGGGTTTGAACTTCGTGGGTTCAAATGGACTCAGCTCTTTTATGGATACCCTTAGTGAATTGAAAAAACATTCCAGCCTGAAATTTTGCTGTGTAGGTTCTGAATTTATGCGATTTTTTAATACCTATAGTGAAACCAAAGATCTGGTGATCTATGAAGACGAAAAAGCCGCTGAGGATTCCTTTTAATGGAACATTTAGGTATTCAGTAATTCGCTGACAAAGCTTCTGTGTGCTTTGTTACTCGTTATTCCTATAGATCCGTCATGCCTGCACAGGCAGGCATCCATTTTCCTTCAAAGGCTACATAAGAAAGCCCGCCTGTGGGGCTTTCTTATTCAGCTCTACAATCACTGTACATTCACTGATCACCTCTTTGTTTATACTTCTTTCTGATGCCTTGAAAAAGTAAACTGGTTGTGATTAGCACAAAGTAGTCTCAAATTATCAGCCTCATGTGTTCCACCTAAAGAAAAGGGCTTAATATGATCTATTTGTAACAGATGGTTTGATGAGCATCTTCTTTTTGTCTTTGGACATACGTAAGTACACTGCCCTTGATCTCTCATCCATACATGATGTCTCACTACTGAAGGAATATATCTGGTGGTTTTTAAATATTTTTGATTATTATGTAGCTTTTGATTAGCTATTTGTACTGGAAGTTTTGAAGTTTCTTTATCAATTACTTTCTTTGATTGTATAGGGACTGATATTTTGATCTTTTTATTTTGCTTATTTAGTTTTCTTTTTGGATCATATTTATTTAAACCTAACTCTGCCAATAGGGAAAACAACTCTCCATAAGACATACTTGGATTCTTGTGGGATAGTAGCTTTTTTAAATCCTCTAGTTTTTGCTGAGAATCTTTGTCTAAAATTACTTTTATTTCCACTTTATCATTATTTATATCTCTGACTTTTTCTTTCTCATTACAAACTTCAGGAAAAGTACTGGAAAGCAGTTTTTCTGTTTCTTTTGTGGATTTACCCTGTACTTGCTTTATTAAATCTCTTTTTTGGGCTTTGCTTATAGACACCTGATGATGCAGTGATTCTTCATTGTGAATAATAGGTGCGTCATCAATAAGCCTTTGGTTTGATTGAGTTTTTTTACTTTTATCCAACAGTATTTTAGTGATTGTAGCTTGCTCTTTAAGTGCCTTATTTTTTATCTGTTTTTCCTGTTTTTCAAACACACTTTGAAGCTTGCTGGCTGTGCAAAGATTAAGTTCTCCTTTTGCCATTTTCAGCTTTGTTTCCGGCAGTTCTTTACAAAGCTTCATAGCTTTGATTCTTCTATAGGCTGAGCTTTCGCTATATCCAAGTTCTTTAACAGTATATTCAAACAAGCTGGAAAAGCCTCTATCCAAATAGAGTTTTCTGCATTCTATTTCCTGTAAATGTTGAAGTTCCAAGATATTGATTTGTCTTTCTTTTTGCACCAGATTTTTGGTTTGTGAAAGTAATTGATCATTACTAAGCTTTTTTAAGTTTGTGTTTGCATCTGTTGTTGTTCCTGTTTTAACTGAAAGCTCTCTAAGAGCTTTCAGTCCTGCGAAAGCAGGCATCCAGTCACCTTGCCTATTTTGTTTTTCTTGGTTTTTGTACATAAAAAATACCTCCTATGTTGGTAATTGTTTTTTAGTAAAAACAATATAACATGAGGTTTTAAACAGAGATTTTTATAAAGGTTGAACACAGTTATAGCTTCACTTTAAAGCCACCAGATAGTCTTATACACTGGCTTTTTTATTCTTAAGCTGAAAAAAACATTTGAATGATATGAAAATAGGAAGAATGAAGAGATATGAGCATCAAAAATCTTGTCAAGATTTTTTTATTAGAAACACATAGCATATAAAAAATATTTATTTTTAATTAAACACAAATGAATGATTCTTGTGAGAAGATGAAGAAATGATTCTGTCAGCGAATTACTGAACATTTACAATCCTATGTACGCAGGAATCCAGTTAACTGGATTCCCGTTTTCACAGAAATGACTAGCACTTACAGGGATGACAATCTTTTGCAGGAATGACTAGCACTTACAGGGATGACAAACAGAAATAATAATTTAAGGACAAGTTACATTATTACCAACAGCTACCCATGCTTGCACTGAATCAGTAACTGACTGAGTATGTACATAATTCACAGCAGTACCTAAGCTATCTACAGGAACAGCGTACTCATCATTTGTCTCAGCAGTGGGATCGGGATTAGAAGCATCTTTTAATAGCATCATAGCTCGACTGTAATCCAAGGCGGATTCCGGAGCCACAAAATAACCATCCTTATCAGCACATTTGGCTGGACCGTTCATGACGCTACCATTACAAAAAGTTGCAGTACTGGTAGTTAAGAAAAAAGTGGAAGCAGAATTGTTTTTCTGACAAACAAATCGCAATTGAAGGGTGGTGGTTTTTGGCCTTTTTATTAAACCCTTGTATTTCACACTATACACCAAAGCATAGGGATCACCAGTTGTACCAACATTTAAAATATTATCCTCTTTTAACAAAACCGGATCGTAATTTTCACCTGACTCCTTACGATTAAATAAAGCATAATCTTCAGTAGCACCACTTCCTATATCAGCTTTCAATGGAGCGGCCACCACCAAACCCCCCTGGTCCAATTCTGCCGCCACCCACATAAAACGTTCACCACTGAGCAAATTCTTATTAAAGATTTCTCCCACATCATAAGTGGGCAGAAAAAACATTCCTCTAGTGGCATTATTCACAAACTCGCAATTAGCACCGGAACAAATCTCTGGATTATAGGCACCTACCCCCCCAATATACTCTTCTAGACGAAGTTTATTCAGCACCTCTTTACCCATTTCATAACAAGCTTTCTCAGCATCATCATAAGAAGCCTCTTTCAGCTCGTATGCTTGAGTTGTACTATTCCACTCAGTAGCCGGCTGATACCTGCCATTCGCATAGCACAAGACAGGATAATTAGTCGCACAGGCTTTTTGTTCAAATGCTTTGCTTTTAAAATCACCATCCAGATTACTTAGGTTACCTCCAAAGTCCAAAGCTATACAACCTCCACTATTATTGGCTACATTTTGATTAGTATTATTACCTTGAAAAGTATTAGAGCTGGCAATTTTTCTACTGTTCTCATGATCAGTCCCTGCACCTGCCGCTCTACACTCCGGAAGCTGGCTGTCCAAAGCCTCCTGTGGCATAGTATCTCTCATTCCCACTGTTCCCTGTCCCATACGATGACAGGATTTCGCAAAACAAGAAATACATTCAATATTATTTGCTGAATAATCTGGAATAGGCCTACGGATACAAGTTCCTAGTTTGGGATCATCCACTGTTATTTTCACTTCAGGATACCAGTTGTTTTCATTCCTCTGACAAACTCCATCACATACATTATAAACAGCACAATGCGTATTAGTAGCACTACAAGCCTCATTACCTCTCACCATCACTCTAAACTGTCCACCCCCGGGAGGAATATTTAAAGTCAACTTATTAGGATCAACAGAATCTTCCTTAAATAATGATGGATAAGGAGAAATACCAGTTATTTTTTTAAATTTACCCTCATCAGCACCACCTTCTATCACCTCAAAGGGATGATCGGGAGCCAGGCTATACACTGCAATAGCAGGATAGTCATTAATACCAGGACCTTGTAAAGTTGGATTCATTTTTGTAATGGTCACCGGCCTACCTGTATCGTTATTCAATTGAAAAGTAAAGTGCATCCCTTCATCAAAAAAAGTAGATGTATCACTCTGAACCCAATCGTCACTTTTACAACGAAATTTTTTCATCACACAGGCCATATACACTGGTGAATCTTTATCCTTTGACACCCAGTTAGTACCTACCTCCACTTTTCCACCTTGAGTGGCATAAGGTTTCAACTCTCCAATGGTTAAGCCTGCACAAGTATCATCAGCCTCTACTTTCGCATTTGAAATACCTTCATCCGCTGTACTCATCATACTGGATATAGATAACTTAACTACTTTAGGTGATTGTAGTGAACACACACCACCACTCCCACATGTTGCTCCAGATCGAGTACAATCTGCATCCACCGTACAAGTTTCTGCCATAGCGCAACTCCCAGCACTGTTAGCCCACAAGATATCTGAACGCGTACTGCTATACACTATCTTGCTTGCACTTCCACTACCATCTTCGAAAGGCACCATTCCAATAGAAGCTTTTAAATGAAAAATAGCATGTCTCGCTTCCAGATTATTATTACTACTGGCATCGTTATTGGATGGAAATTCTTTTGGAAGAATTTGCGCCACCACATAGATTTTATTCCCTTGTTCTTTAGCACCTTTGTAATCAAAACACTTCATTAGATCAGTAACTAATGGATCAGTAACTGAAAAATTTTTACTCACCTCTTTACACCTATTAATGGCCACAGTATCACTGCTCTGCACTTCCTCCCATTCACCATTAGGCGGTGGTCCTGGAAAAAATTTATTCCAATTTAAAACACTGCTAGATAATTTAGTCATATCCAGTCTAACGATTTCCACACTCTTTTTTATTTTTAAACCAGAGCTTGTCTCAATCAAGGCACAAATTCCTTTTTCTGAAACACCTGCTGGATCTTTTTGCGCATCCACCAATACAGACCTCATATTGCCTATGACTTTGGTTAAAAATTGAGGATTAAAATTAATTTGCTCAGCGGTTTGAGTGCTGGTTTTATGAAAATGCTGTATATAAGTAAATAAACCTGTCGCCGCAACTCCCAATAAGCCAAGAGCCATAATAACCCCCACAAGAGAACCTCTTTGATTGGCAACAAACATAAACAAAGACTTTTTCACTTTATCTCTTTTATATTTTTTTAACATTTTTTTTCTTCCTTTATTCCATTCAATAATTAGTTGGGCGGCTCATAGACCATAAAAGCTGTAGATATACTGTCCGGCAAACCTATGGTATTTCCATGGTGAAAAATCCTTTTTGGTTCAATATTTGCTGTATCTGCAGGTGCGGTGTCTGTTTCTGGAGTTGTTAAATCCAACCTGTATTCCAATTCCATAAATTTTTCTGAATACACATTCACATTTTGAGATAATGTATCAGTAGAAGGAATCGTAGCATTATTAATGGCTATCAGTGTTTCCCTTATTATTTGTATATCCCATTTTGGAAAATATGTTCCAGGGTCTCCTGATCCAGAACTGTTTTCACAAATTATGGTATCCTCAAAAGTGAAAGATTCACCAGGTAAAATTACCCCTGAAGGGACCTGATTTTGAATATTATCTGTCAAACCCACAACTTTTCGACCCACACAAACATTATTTTCACAGTTTTGAAATCCGCCACCTGTTCGACAATCAGTATGATTCACATGATCTGAACAACTCTGTAACTTATTTTTCATTCGAGCTTCTCTTAATAAAGAAAGATCATAGAGAGCACCCGGACCTTGATTAAAAACTTTTAC
Source organism: Bdellovibrionales bacterium (assembly GCA_965226095.1). Taxonomy (GTDB): domain Bacteria; phylum Bdellovibrionota; class Bdellovibrionia; order Bdellovibrionales; family UBA1609; genus JANQSP01. Next base: position 1,416,158 of record OZ245336.1, read on the forward strand.
CTCCACTGTTGCAGAATCTGTTTTTAAAGCGCTTCTGCAGGAAGCACTTAAAGAAGCTACAGAACCCACATCACATTTTAATGCGCACTTTGGGGATTCCTCGAAATTTAATATCAAACGACTGAGAGGTCTTCTGATACCCACATAATCTTTCATCTGATTGGCTGTATTTTCACCGGCAATGACTTCCACCAGTACAACATCATAATCTTGATCTACATTGCTAATAGCTTCAAAGTTTTGAATGGAGGCATCACAACAAGAACAAAAACCGGACACACACTTATTTAAATTTGGATCGGTAGTACAATCTGTATCAGCAGTACAGGCGGTTATGGAACTAGAAGCAGTACAGGTTTTTTCAACTGCTTTGGTTGTATTATTGCGGCAAACGCCACCGGGTATATCTCCAATAACTTTCTTCAATTCACCACTTGCATCCCAATCCACCAAGTCAAATACAACTTTAATATCCTCTGTTAAATTAAAATCCACTTCATCCGGTGTGGAAAGATCATAAGATAATTTTCCTCCAGAAAAAGTTTCGTTACTTAATTGAAAATCAGCTGGAGTGTTGTAGGGTAAAGGTGCACTGAGATTCCATTTGCATTTATTATTGTTTGTAGTATCCCAATCCGTTTTACGACACAAAATAAGATTATTGGTAATCAGGTAAGCACTCAAATTTATGGCCCACTTTGTAGCGGAATCGTATTTTACCTTTAAATGATGATCCGCTTTGGAAGCCACAAAACCCTGCATAATTTGTTGAGTACCTGTAATGATTCCCATTAAAGCGAGAGCTCCTAGAGCAGATATCCAAAGAGGCATAGAGCCTTTATTATTATTGATCATCCTGTACCTACTTCACTTTATTATTTAAATAATATCTAACATTTATAAATGCTATACAGTTCTTAGTCGGATGATTGAATATTTTATTGTAAAAAAATTACTCTTTCTTATGGAAGATTGTCATTTCAAATACCTAAAATGAATTTGAAGCGATTTTTTTTAATTTATACCTATCCAAACTCAGTGGAAGTGATCATAAATTAGACGGTATATAAAATTAAGTGGCTCAAAATGAGACAGCCTGAAGTGATTTTTGCAGTTCAGAACACACTTGCTCAGGATGGCTGGATTCATAAATGGGACGTCCTATGACCATTGCTGAAACCCCAGCCTTTAAAGCCTGCACAGGGGTCATGATTCTATTTTGATCTGAAGAATCTGTTTGAACACAATCAGAAAAGCGAATCCCTGGAGTCACGAGATAAGAATGAGGGTACCTGTTTCTTAAAAAGCGCGCTTCATGACCGGAACATACTAAACCACTCAATCCACTCCTGATAACCATATCCGCCAACCACTCCACTTGCCGTGAAATGGAAAAACAACGTGTGGAAGCAGGGAGTTCCCTTTGAGAAAAACTGGTTAAAACAGTGACTGCCAGAATACGAAAATCCCTTTTGATTTTTAACTGCCTCTCCAATTGTGATAATTGTCGTAAAGCACTTTCTCCAGCCTGGGCATGTATAGTTACAAGATCCACTCCCCTATCAAAAGCCGCCTGTACAGAGGCCAGCATTGTATTGGGAATATCAAAAAACTTACAATCCAAAAAAACTTTTTTATCCAGAGTTTTAAGTTTTTCAATAAATGTGGAGGAACTTTTTAGAATCAGACGAGGACCAATTTTAAAACCCATCACATAAGAAGCGGTTTGTTTTGCAAGAGCTAAAGCCTGTTCTTCCGAGTCTATATCCAAAGCCACATACACAGGTAATATCTTCATTATTTTTTACTTTCGTCATTCCTGTAAATTTTCATCATCCCTGCCCGTCATGCCTGCGGAAGCAGGCTGAAAGCTATTAGATAGCTTTCAGTTGACTAGATTCCCGCGTACGCGGGAATGACTACTTTGTCAGCTAAACAAATACTAGCAATTTTTTCAACCCTGAAAAGTTGAAAGTCCTCCTTCTATAAAAAATACATTGGTGAAACCTTTTTTTTGTAATTGACCAGCTAATATCTGACTGCGCTTTCCATCTTCACAGATGAGCACAACAGGCATATCCTTGTTTTTTGTCTTTAGCTGTTTTTCAATCTCTGCTTCAGAAAAAATCTGAAGATGGTGGCTATAATGTTTCGCTTTCGAATATAAAGACTGTTCCATCTCTTGAGAAAATAAACCAAAAAACAAAAAGGGAATACGATTATCAATTAAATTTTCCAGCTGAAACACTTCAATAGCATAATCATCCTGATGAGAGGTCATCATATTTTTCCTTTTTCAGGAAATCGATCTTTTAACACAAGTGCAACCAGTAGAGCCAAACCAGCCAATAAACCGGACAAGTAAAAAGGTGAGGAATGACTGATGTCTCTATAAAACCACCCTCCTAAAGCCGGGCCTATAATACGAGCCAGAGAAAATAAACTTTGGTGCACTCCGAACACACCTCCCTGCTGACTCCTGTCTGTTAACAAACTGACAGCTCCTGATAAAGAAGTACTAGCTAAACCATAACCCACACATAACAAGGTCACACCTATAGCCAAACACCAAAGCCAGGTAAACATCCCCACTCCTGCAAAACCAATACCTGCTACAAACAAACCATACACCAGCACTTTTCTTTCACCAAAAGTCGGAATCCATTTTCTGACTAAAAAACCCTGGGTCAACACCATCATAACACCAATATAAGTAAAACCCAGGCTGGCTGGAAAATGTGTCCAGGCAAATTCGTCTTTTACATATAAAAACAAAGAAGCCTCAATGCCCGCTAAAGCCAAAGTAAGTAAGAAATACATAAAAAGTACTTGTTTTAAAACAGGTTGTTTAAAAGCAGAAATCATTTGTTGCAATCGGGATTGATGAATATTTTTAAACTTGGATATAATTTTTTTTAAAGATAATTGCATGGAAATAGAAGATGTTGGGTATGTCTCTTTTAAAAAAAAGAAGACCATTAACAAATTAACCAAACTCACCAAAAAAGCCCCAAAGGCAGAGAAACTAGATCCCAAGGGTGGTAGTTCACCCAGTGAACGACCTAACACACCAAACAATCCCCCCAAAACCGGTCCAATGACAAAACCTAAACCGATAGCTGCTCCCACCAGTCCCATATTTTTGGATCGTTCTTTTGTTCCAGTCACATCAGCAATACAAGCCATGGCCACAGACATAACAGCTCCAAACACACCAGCCAGAATACGTGTTAAGAACAACATTTCCAAAGACCCGGCAAAAGAAAACCATAAATGAAACAAAGAGGTTCCAGCGACACAGATGAGTATCATTTTTCGCCGGCCAAAATAATCACTTAAATAACCCCACAGCGGCGCAAACACCAGTTGAGCGAGAGAGTACACACTCATAAGTAGGCCCACCTGTAAATCATCAGCACCAAAGTCTCTAGCCAGGTAAGGGCTCAAAGGAATAATCATCCCAAAAGCAATGAATTCCATTAAGACAACTGAAAAGATCAAAGATAAAGAGCGAAAAGAAGAAGCCCTATTTATTTTATTAGACAGAGATGTACTCAAGTAAATATCCTATTCGCTTTATAGTTTGATTTTTTTAAATCAGTGCACTTTATAATAAGGGTGCAATAATTAAAGCCACAATAGAAAGTAGCTTAATTAAAATATTCATCGCCGGTCCTGTTGTGTCTTTAAAAGGATCACCAACGGTATCTCCAATCACAGCCGCAGAGTGTGTGTCATCTCCTTTTACAGCTCCTTCCAGCTCTCCCTTTTCAATGAGTTTTTTGGCATTATCCCATGCTCCACCGGCATTAGCCATTAACAAAGCAATAGTCACACCTGTGAGCAATGCTCCTGCCAAGGCACCACTGAGCGCTTCCGGGCCCAAGCCAAAACCCACCAGCACTGGAAACAAAATAGCCACCACTCCAGGTAAAATCATTTCTTTTAAAGCCGCATTGGTGGCAATGTTGATACAGCGAGTGGTATCAGGTTTAGCTGTCCCTTCCAATAAACCTGTGATTTCTTTGAACTGGCGACGAATTTCATCCACCATTTGAGAAGCTGTTTTACCTACAGATTTTAAAGTCAAACTGGCTACAATAACAACCACTGCCGAACCTAAAAACAAACCCGTAACAACAGATGGATCACTTAAACTCATAGCCATTTCCCTATTTGAAGTAGCTTTGACAGCTTCCTTAAAAGCCACAAACAAAGCTAAAGCAGTTAAAGCGGCAGAGCCAATAGCAAAACCTTTTCCAATAGCAGCCGTCGTGTTACCAAGAGAATCCAGATCATCTGTAATTTTTCTTACTTCCGGTCCCATACCGGACATTTCAGCAATACCACCAGCATTATCAGCCACCGGGCCATAAGCATCAATTGTCATGGTAATACCTACAGTCGCCAGCATTCCTACAGCGGCGATCGCAATACCATAAAGACCGGCAGACATATATGCACACTGAATAGTTGCCGCAATAATAATGAGTGGAACACTGGTGGATTCCAAGCCAACAGCAAAACCGGAAATAATATTAGTGGCTGGACCGGTTTTAGAAGCAGCAGCCACCTGAGCCACTGGTTTTAAAGAAGTATAATACTCTGTTGATTTTCCAATCAATAAACCAGCCGCCTGACCGGCAAGTACAGCAATAAACAAATACCACCCCTGATTCATAGACAAAAGAAACATTCCAACGACTGCCAAAAATAAAAAGCCAGACAGCAACTGAGACATCAATAAAGCCGAAGAGGGTGATTTATTTTTTAATACTCTCATACTAAAAACCCCTAAAATAGAAGCAAATAAACCTACCGTACATAAAACCAAAGGTAAAAGAACAAGGGTATTGCGTGAAAAAGCAGAACCAAAATATTCAGAAATATCCATTGCACTCATAGTTAGAGCAATAGTAATACTGGCCACCATAGCCCCTACATAAGATTCAAAAATATCCGCTCCCATACCGGCAACATCACCCACATTATCACCCACATTATCTGCAATCACACCAGGATTTCTAGGATCGTCTTCCGGAATACCTGCTTCCACTTTACCTGCCAGATCAGCCCCCACATCAGCCGCCTTGGTAAAGATTCCTCCTCCTATACGTGCAAATAGCGCAATAGAGGAAGCTCCCATAGCAAAACCGGAAATAATAGAAGCCATCGAATTAAATTCAGCGCCTGAAAAAATATAATAAACAGCACCCAGACCCAGCAGCCCCAAACTCGCCACAGAAAGACCCATGACAGCCCCACCATTAAAGGCCACATACAAGGCACTAGACAAACCTTTATCCTTGGCGGCCGCGGCAGTTCGCACATTACTGCTGGTCGCAGCTTTCATGCCAATAAAACCAGCCACACCGGAACAAACAGCGCCAAATACAAAAGACAAAGCTGTTTGCCAGCCAAAAGGAAAAAACAACAAACCTGCCACAACCAAAACGAAAATACCCAATTTGGAATATTCTAATTTAAGGAAAGCCATTGCTCCCAATTCAATCTCTTTGGCAATACTTCTCATTTTATCCGTGCCACTGGAATAGGATTGATTTGCCTTATATATCCATAGGGCTAAGGCTAAACCAAAAATTCCAGCCAAGGGAACAATTAAAGCAACATGTGAAGTCATTTTTCATCTCCTTCTTTATTATTAAGTGATTCTTTTTCTTTTAATTCATTAAGAACTTCTGCATACACTTCTTCCTGCACAGCTTGCTCATTAAAGTCCCTCGAGTATTGAGGGAAGTTTTTTCTCACTTCCAGGAGATGTATCTTCTCCTCTGTATCAGAAGGTAGAGCAAAAGTATGAGGCAAACTATCTGATGGAAGCGCAAAAGATTGCCCTATAGTAAAAATCAACAAAAAAAATAACAGGGGAAAATAATTCATTTACCTGATGCAGGAGTACTTAATCGAACATTAGAGTAATCGATCCAGCCTTCTTTTTTTTGTATTCCTTCTTTTTTATCAAAGTGTGTTTGAATTTTCACACCCTCCATTCGCACTTTGAGCTTTTTTCGATTCAACTTCAAAAGTTTAGCTTTTTTGCCTTTTTCTGAGCCAGCGATCACTTCCAAAAGATCACCTTTTTTTATTTTTATTTTCAAGGTTCTTTCCTTTCTGCATTTTTTTTTCCATCTTATTTCTTAATTTTAAAGCCTGGGGGGATAATTGTGTTTTTGACTGACTCATTAAAAAAAGATCAATACCACCATACTTATCTATTGTGCGCAGAGTACTGGCAGCCACTTTTAAGCGAAAGGATCTCTTTAAAACTGAGCTGTGAAAAGTTCTTAAACACACATTGGGGAAAGCTCTGGATTTTGTTTTAATATTGGAATGACTGACCAGATTTTTCACCACTGGTTTTTTCCCTGTTAACTCACAACGAGGCATAAAAACTCCCCTTCTCCTGTTTTAAAAATCCCATAAAAGCAATATTTTTATCAATAATTTTTAGAAATGATAAGCTTTTTTATTGCTCACCAAACACTTTATTGATAAGTTTATACAAAATATTTTGTCACACAGGTAGTAATTATATGAAATCACCTAAAAAAGAAAGAAAAAAACTGGTTAATATAGAGTACAAATCACCTGTCACTTTGTACCCATTCCTCTCAGAAGGTGGAAAAATCAACCCTTCCCGCATTACCGGTTTGAAGCACTCACAGCAAAGGCAACTCAGAAAGGCTGTCAAAAAAGCCAGGAGACTGTCTTTATTGCCTGCTAGTGCCCTTGCTTATGATGATTTTGGCTATCCGGAGCAAATCTCAGCCGCTCCCTTTAAAATTTAATACTTAAAGAGAAAACAAGCTCTAAATTATCCATTCCAAATCTGTCCATTTTTTTTGCCCCCTACTCATTCCCTTTAAACGTAGTTCTTTGCTGTGTTTATGAACCAATAACCAGGTGTTTTTTTGTTTTAATTTTTGTATCCTCCAAAAATAGGGATTCAAACCAAATTCCTTTAGTTGTTGAATTAAAAAATTTCTTTTCTGCATTTTTACCTCCTTATTGTTATTGACATAACAAAGAGATATGCAAAATAAAGCGCAGAAAAAACTAATAAAAAACCAGTTTTTTACAATTATAAAACCGAATTCGGTACAAAAAATTCGGTTTTCGTATTTTTTACAAAAGACCAATAAGCATTTACCAAGTGTTTATTCACATTGAATATGATAATTTACTTCTATGATAATACAGTTATTGCCTTTCTTAATGTTGGTTTGTTTCACAGCTTGTTACACTTCACCGGCTTACTGGCCTAACAAGAGTACTCCCGTGCTAACAAATGAATTTAAACCACACTATAATCCGATCAAAATTAAAACAAAAGATAATTTGGAATTCACTCATTGGTACGCCAAAAAGAAAAATCCAGTTATTTTAGTATTTCATAGCAACGCCGGTAATTTGCAACAACGATGGTCTCTTAATTTTAATAAACGACCCCGAATATCCAAATATAATTTTTTACTGCAGGCTGATTATTCCGTGTTCGTAGCAAGCTATAGAGGATATGGGGATAATCCAGGTACCCCTAATGAACAACTCCTCATCGAAGATGCAGAAGTCATTTTACAGTGGCTTTTGAAAAAAGAAAATATTTCTCCTGAAAATATTATTCTCTTTGGGGAATCTTTGGGATCTGCTGTTTCCATTGCATTGGCTGAAAAACACAATGTAAAAGGCTTAATTTTAGAAGGAGCACCTTCCTCTTTTATTGATGTAGGGAAAAAAATATTTCCCTTTGTACCCAAAAAACAAATTAAAAAAGTCCTAAAAGGAAATACCTGGAAATCCAAGTTACGTATTAAAAAGGTCCATTCACCTGTACTGTTCCTGCATAGAGAAAAAGATTATATGGTATCTCTTGATCTGGGAAAGAATTTATTTGAAGCAGCCAATGAACCTAAAAAACTATTCATCGTGAAAGGAAGAGGACACATTAATACTTTAAAACACATTCATGCTCAGGAAGCTGTACTGAAATTTGTTTCTCAACTTCATTCTTTTGTCAAATAACACCAGAGCATCTACAAATGACAATTTCTGGAAACCAAAGCAACTTCCCGAATTTGATCCTCATCTAAATTTTCAGCGCCTGGTAATTTTTTAAAAGTATTTTGTTCCAAACCAATAAGTTGTTGTTCACCATACAATGTACTAATGCGTGTTTTAATCTCACAAAATAGAGACACTTCTAAACTTGAAAACCAATTGAGTAGATTGCCCTGACGAACATCGGGAGGTCGATCCCCCCAGGCTAAACGAATCATCAGGCTGTATACAGCAAATAAAGTATTTTTTACCTTAGTCAATTTTGCAAAATCTTCTCTACAGTCCACAGACACTAATTTAAAATCACGAAGAAAAACTCTTGTCTTGGCAAATAAACCATAACAAGCCCCTGGAGAACTTAATTTTTTACAATTTTTCAGCAAAGTTTGCATGGCTGGTGCTTTGTTTAATTTGTCACTCTTTAATTTGTAAATCACTCCCTGTTGCCAATATTTAAATCTATCAATTTGCGTGCGACAAACCGTGTGGGGAGGAGCCTGTAAAAGAATAAACACAATAGCTATAATAATAACTGTTGTGACCAAAATTCCTCTTGGAATAGATAACAGCCACTGCTCCATATTATTTTTCTACCTTCTCTGAAATTCTTGCTCTTAATACCTGTTAATGCCATTCCCTTTAGTCACAGGGACACCACAAAACTCATAATTCAGGTGAAGAGGTTTATTTTTAGTACTCCCCTGCATCCATACTCTGCGATCTTTTGAACAAAAAAAGATATCATACTTTTTTAATCCATACACTTTGGCCATATAAGTGAGTTGCCGATTAATGGCATGGATCTGAGTCACTCTATCACTTTCTCCTGACATTTTTAGAGATTCCAGTTGGGAACTTAAATCCTGTAATAATTTTTCCATATAAGATCGTTGATGGTGCGATAAAGATAGTACAGACTGTTTCCTTATATCTCTGATTTGTTGAATCATCTTTGAAGCTCTCAAATTAATTTGATCTTCATTTTTGGAATAAAATACTTCATGTAAACGAATCGCTTCATCCAAAAGAGAAACCAATGGTGTTTTTGCTTCCTGTTCAAGTGAAAAAGAACTTTTTTTAACCATTGCTCCTAATTCAGTACAAAAGCAAAAACTGATTAGAACCATAAAAAATAGTTTAATGTTCATAACTTTTTTGTACCAAAAATTTCACAAGAGAAAAACATAAAAAAAAGGCCGATTCAAAAGAATCGGCCTTTTTGCTTTTTAAGACTTAAAATATTTAGAAATCAAAAGTAGCATTCAGGTTGGCCTGCCAATTAGGAGATGCTGTATTTGCAACATCAAATAATCCTCCATGCAGTTCCAAAGAAAAGCCACCAGCATAACTCTTTTTCACATAAAGATCTGCTTCTATCACGTTGTCTGTATTCAACCCTTCACTTCCTTCGGCACCCCAGTCACCTACTGTCATAAAGTAATAGCCTGCCAATCCTACTTCACAATCTTCTTTAAAAAGATAGCTCAGACCAGCTTCACCATATGTTGTTCCTTTACCCCACTGAGCCACATCCAGAAGACCTGAACGGTAGTGACGGCTGTAATAAAAAGGATCATAATTAAGTGATTCATGGTGACCACCTACATACACACGCAGGTCAGCAGCATCTATAGCGTAACCCAATTGACCATCAACAGCATATTGCTCCACAACATTACTACTAAGATCTCCATGAGCAACACCATTAACTCTGTAATCCAATCCAGCCACATCACCGCCAACACCAGCTCCAAATCGAACATGATTGGCATTGTCTACTCCTGAATAAACAACAGCAAACAGATTAGCCAGTTTTACCACTTCTGGTAAAGACCGCACGTCCAAAGAAAAACCAGCGGCAGCTTCATACTTATCCACTTCAACAGCTCCCTCCCAAACGTTTGGAAGGTAAGCAGCCCATAAATCCACACCCACACTTTTTGTACTATAAGTTAAAAGAGCACCATCAAAAGCATAAGGATATGATTCATAATCATTCATACCAACAGTGGAACCATCTGCAATTTGATAAGGAGCGCGTCCAATACGAAGCATTAACTCATCAGACATTTTCCAATCTCCATAACCATAAAAACGTACTGCATTACCTGCTAGAGATTGTTCACCCCATCGGTAGTTGGTCACCAACCAAAATTTACTTTCAAATGTTTCATTTGGACGAAAAGCACCATTTAATTTAAAACGTTGCACAAATACATCATCCAATGCTCTATCCTGATCATAGATACCTCTTGCCCGATGTTGACCACCAATTTCGACATCCACTGCAAAAGCAGCAGGAACTGCTAAAAAAGCAGTTAGTAAAAATACCAAATTTTTCATAATAAACCTCTCTTGTTTTAATCAAACAATTAAAAAAATATTTTATAACTTAGTAATCAATTTTTCTTAAGAGAGTCAACCTCTTTTAAGCGCCCAAAAAACAGTTTTTTCACAGTTTTTTAAGCATTAAACCTTTAATTTCGGCTCTATTTCATAAAAAAGTAAAAATTTTTATATCTCATAGTATAAATAAAAATAAAAAAACCATCAAATAACTGGTTTTACTTAAAAAAATGAGTAAAAAAGGCTCTATTTTACTAAATTATATTCAACAAAACTGGACTTAAAAAAAATTAAACACTTAAAATCTTTAGATCTTCTTGTTGTGTTATCTCTTCCTCATTAATAATATCAAAAAATGGCAAAATACCCGATCATTGATTCAACACAGTTCAAACCTGCACCAGCCATAGGCGTGGATGAAGCAGGCAGAGGATGTCTGGCCGGACCTGTTTTTGCAACCGCAGTGGTTTTACAAAATAATGATCCTTACTACGATTCAAAATCTCTCCTTCCAGAAAAAAGAAAACAATTAGCCAAAAAAATTATTCTGGAATCCATTTATGCCATTGGCACAGCAACAGTTGAAGAAATAGAAGAGTTCAATATTTTACAAGCCACTTTCTTGGCTATGAAACGGGCTGTTTTACAGTTACCATTCCACACAGGTCATATTGTAGTGGATGGCTCTTTTACTATACCAAATCTACCAAAAAGATTTCATCAAACCGCTATTATTAAAGGAGATCAAAGAGTGTTCTGCGTATCAGCGGCCAGTATCCTGGCAAAAGTCAAAAGAGATGAATGGATGTCCTCAAAAGATAAAAATTATCCGCAATATGGTTTTTCCAGACATAAAGGTTATGCCACCGCTCAGCATCGACAAGCTATTGTGCAATACGGCCCTTGCTTTCTTCATCGAAAAACTTTTGCTGGAGTAAAGGAGTTTTTGTAAATTATTCAATTACAAATAATTGGTACAAAGGACCCTGCTACCATGCAGAATATACGTAAAGGAAAAAAAGCAGAAGAAACAGCTTTGCATTTCTTTTTAAAGCAGGGCTGGACTCTGGTGGCAAAAAATAAGCAACTGGCTGGAGTGGAAATTGATTTGATACTAAAGAGTCCAGCTGGTTATTTACTCGTGGAAGTGAAGTCACATAATCAATGGAGAACCGAACACCCTATGAGCTACAAACAAAAAAAACGATTGGAACAAGCTTTTTCCCTTTTTTGTACAACACAAGAGAAACCAGTTCAAATCAAACTGGCACTTGTCAATTCCAACAATGCTGTAGAAACTTTTGATCTAGATTTTTAATAACTGAAAACCAGCTGCCTATTTTATCAAAGTTTGTAAACGAGCTGAACGACCTTTTAGTTCGCGAAGATAAAACAAACGGGAACGACGAACCTTGGCTCTTGAAAGCACTTCCACCTTTTGAACAGCTGGACTGGCCAATGGAAAACTTCTTTCCACACCCACACCGCCAGAAATTTTTCTGACAGTAAAAGAACGGGTATGCTTTTGACCCTGAATTTTTAAAACCACACCGCTAAAGAGCTGTGTTCTCTCTTTTCCACCTTCGCGGAAACGAACATGCACATTGAGCGTATCCCCCACTTGAGCGGAAAAATCCATTTTTTTTTGTATTTTAGAAATATAAGAATCTACAATATCCATAACCGATACCCTATTACATTAAATAAAAAGATAATCTTCCAATTTTTTAGAAATGTCACCCTGTCTGACGACACCATTCAGAGATATCACTCAGTGGAAATTGGGTCAATAAGGAATTGTAGTTTTTCCGGACTGAGACCGCAGGCCTTTAATTCGGCAGGTGAAAGAGCCTGAATGGATTGAATGGCTTCTTTTAAATCCTGTTTGGCACCACTTTTTTTCAATAAATCTGGACGTTTAAGAGATGTTACCACCAATGATAAGTGGTACTGAAATTTCCTAATATTTTCATGATGACCGGATAATATAACCTTGGGAATTTGATAACCAACAATATCACGAGGCTTGGTCCATTGAGGAGGTTCCAATAAATTTTGATTTTCAAAACTTTCTTTTTCAGCAGAATGTTCATTACCCAAAGCTCCTTTTATAAACCTCACTATGGAATCCAAAATCACCAATGCCGCTGACTCCCCTCCATTTAATACATAATCTCCAATAGAGATCTCTTCATCTACATATTCATTAATAAAGCGCTGATCCAATCCGGAATAACGACCACAAATCAAAATTCGCTCCTTGGAATCTTGCTCTGCCCAGGAGCGCGCCTGCTTATAATCCCACAGCTTTCCCTGCGGACTTAAATAATACACCAGACTGTTTTTCAAACTCATAGACTCCATGGTTTTTTTCATAGGTAGATACTGCATCAGCATACCATCTGCTCCTCCAAATGGACTGTCATCTATATTTTGATAAGCTCTCTCCGCATAATCTCTGGGGTTGATAAATTGCACTTTTAATAATTTTGATTGAATTGCCTTTCCGAGAATTCCCTGTCTGAGAGGAGAATCAAAATAAGAAGGGAACAAACTGATGATTTTTATTGTTAACATTTAATGATTAACGGCTTTTAATTTTTGCTGATAATCTTTTAAAGCCTGTTTGACCTTACCACTTAATAAAACCACTCCAATTAAATTAGGAATCGCCATACCTAAAATCATCAAATCACCAAACTCCAAAATATTCGTGGAGCTGGCAATAGAGCCCATAAAAACCACTAACAACAAAAGCAATTTATAAAAGAAAGAAAACCTTTCACCAAACAGAAAAGAAAAACAGCGTTCACCATAATAAAACCAGGAAATAATAGTGGAAAAGGCAAACAAAAATACAGAAACACTGAGTATATAGGGAAACCAACTCACCACTTCACTCATAGCCAAAGAAGTTAAGGCGGCTCCTTGATTCTGACTAATCATTGAAACGTACTCTGGATTATTATAAGCCCCTGTAATAATAATCACCAGAGCCGTCATCGTACACACAACAACAGTATCAATAAAAGGCTCCAGTAAAGCCACCACCCCTTCTTCAATGGGGTGATTGACTCTGGCTACGGAGTGGGCAATAGCCGCAGATCCAAGTCCCGCTTCATTGGAAAAGACCGCTCTTCGCATACCGGTTACCATCACACCCAAAAACCCGCCATAAACAGCTTCCGGTGCAAAAGCTCCTTGAATGATGGCTAAAAAAGCGCTTGGAATACGATCATAAAAAACAAAAAGAATATAAAGAGCCATTAAAATATACACACCACACATCAATGGCATCACCCGGCTGGCCACTTGAGAGATTCTTTTAATACCTCCAATAATAACCGCACCCACAATAATGACCATACCTAAACCATAAATCCAATTATAGGTGGCTAAAATCGGAATATTCAGACTAATAGCATTGAGAGATTGATTCACCTGAAAAGCCGCACCTCCACCCAGTGAAGCCACGATACACAGGATACAAAATAAAACAGACAGCACTTTACCAAAAAACGGATACCCCAAATCGCCTATACCTTTTTGCAGGTACTCCATGGGACCACCCATAAGAGCTCCGTCAGCTCTTTTCTCGCGGTACATAACAGCCAGAGCACACTCTGTAAATTTAGTACTCATTCCTAAAAATCCTATAAAGATCATCCAAAAAGTAGCTCCGGGACCGCCTATAGAAACAGCAATCGCCACACCAGCAATATTGCCAAGGCCAACCGTGGCACTCAAAGCGGTTGTCAAAGCTTTAAAGTGACTAATTTCGCCTTCTTTTTTGCTGACACCTTTTTCCGGCTTTTCAAATACCAATTGCCAGGCTTTTTTGAACAAGCGAATATTTACAAAGTTCATTTTAAAAGTAAAAAAAACAGCACAAATAAATAAGAGAAATACCACTAAGGGAAAACTGGCTTTGTCTATAAAAAACAAAATATCAAAAAAGAAAAACTTAGCTACAAAACTGTTGATTTGCTCAAACAGAAAATTCACAAATGCTGTCATCTCTAATGAAGACCTTTTGAGTAGTGCTGATAAATACAAACTCACATGTTCATACACACAAATGTAAAAACACAATATATCTTTAAACTAAAAAAATAAATTTTTAAAGAGAAGTTTAAAATTTACACATAGCACATAACCTATTTCAGTTTCTGTCAAAAGTTGCGCACTTAAGATTTTTTAGACAACAACCAGAAACCCTGAGCATAATATTGAATCTGACGAAGTAAACTAAAAAGACCGCCCACTCGAGTGGGGGTCAAGTGGTTTTGCAGTTCCAAAGATTCTAAAAAAGAGGGGGAAGGTTTAGATAAAATCTCTTCCGGCAACAGACCGGAATAATATTTAACCACTAAAGCTACTAAACCTTTTGTGATAAGCGCATCACTGTCCGCTTGGAAATGAATTTTTTTCTCTTTATCCTGTGTAGGATGCACCCATACCTGTGACTGACACCCTTTGAGCTGCCATTTTTTTATTTTGTACTTATTGTCCAAAGGTAACAGGGTGTTACCAAATTGAATAATTTTTTTATATCTATCTTCCCAGGATTTTAAAGATGAAAATTCCTGTAAAATCTCCGACTCACGGGATTTTATACGCTCTGATACTTTAAAATATTCTTTATTCATAAAAAAAATTTAGGAAAAAATGTAAAAACTAAGTGAATAGAGACCTTTAATTATTATAACACAGCTTCTGTGTTATTCATTACATACCACTTTTTTACCTTCTTCACAATGATCATCGGGTGTTTCTGAAGTGACTCTGTAATATTTATCTGCCTCAGCATCGTGAATAACACAATAAGGTTTTACTTCTGTAGAATCCCCTTGTGTACCACAAACTGCTATTCGCCCCTCTGAACAAGTGGCCAAATTAGAACTCCCCTGGAAAGCTGAAGTAATCCCTCCAATAAAACCTGGTGTTTTGCAATATATTTTATCAAAGGCAGATTGAAGATCCATAGTCAAATGGATGGGTGCGCTCTTATCTATGATTTTTGAGATTTCTTCATATTCTTCAATAACTGCTTGAAACTCAGCTCTGGCTTTCGGATCCATACCTGCCATATGTTCTTCCAGTGCTCCCTTTTGTTTATCCTCTTCTTCTTCAATAACTGCTTTAACTCCGGCTTTCGGATCCCTACCTGCCATATGTTCTTCCAGTGCTCCCTTTTGTTTATTCTCTTCTTCTTCAATAACTGCTTTAGCTCCGGCTTTCGGATCCATACCTGCCATATGTTCTTCCAGTGCTCCGTTTTGTTTATTCTCTTCCTTTGCCTCTTCCTCTTCCATTTGACAGGCAAACAAACTTAGAGAAACAAGAATAATGCTTATGTATTTAAAAATTATATTTTTCATTAACATCTTCCTCATAAATCTCCTTTATATTCAAAACATTCTATTTCACCGCCGTCCCCGCCTTTAAAAGGTATGTCTTTACAATAGGGAGAAGCCACCTCAGGTGGAATCATGGTTAGTTCCGCACCTTCTTCTTCCGAATCACCAATCACACAATAAGGTTTTAGCTCTGATGAAGAATCGACACTCGCTCGCCGACCACAAACCGGTGTGCCTTTATCACAAGTCAAATTCTGTTTATTATTTAAAGGAATAAACCATAACATATATTGTCTACAGGTAATTCCGATCCTAGGAATTAGTACAATTGTTTCAAGTGGCATTACTGATGTTTGTTCTTCTATTGATTGTGGAGAATCTTCTGTGTCTGTTTGTTCTTCCTCTCCGGCACCGGCAGATTGATTTCCGGATGATGATTCAGTTTTTGATTCTTCCTGACTGCAAGACACTGCCAGAAAAAAAACAACAACTAACAAATATCTCATATCCACCCTTTGAAGAAATTCAACTGACTTTGCATATATCATAATTTGCTTTCCTTTAAAAGTAATATCTAAAAACCAACAAATGAAAGAGCTTAATCAACAATATCAGTTCTGTTTCTGGTAAAGACTTTTTTACAAGCATTGGCAACCCCTCTCGACATTAAACCTTTTTCTTCAGCCACATTCATCAATCCTACCCAATATTCTGTCAGTGAGTTTCCCATTCCAAACACTCTGGTAAGACCACGAGACCCCCAACTAGTATCAACATTTTGTGCTATTGCAAATAGATATCCCATAGGATTTAATATAAAGTTAGCCGCTATATTAAATTTTATTCTATCTTTAAAAGATTCTCTTAACATATATCGAACAACATCTATATGAGAGAGGAGTTTTTTATCTTTCCCCGCCAAATCCAAATCTGCTCTAATAAGACCTCTTGCAGAATAGTTCTTACTCATTTCAAAAGTATTTTCCAGTTTCATTTGAAAAGCGTCCAAACCAAGTACAATAGCTAAGTAACCACCCCAAAACAACTCCAGATCTACACGACCTAAGGTGGCTATATCAATCAAAACAAGAGTAGGTATTGCCGCTTTAAAGTTGGATATAGCTAGTGTCCAAGCAAATTTATTATTAAACCCTATTTTATTCTGAAAAGGGCGACGAAACCCTTCCAGGTGATACCATTTAAGTCCGGCAAACCTCTTTTCAACATCCTCTTTTGTGGGTACTCTTTCAAAGCCACCTTGTGCCGACAAACGAGCATCTAATTGTGCTTTGAACCAGGCTGCTCCCAATAATTCAAAAACAGCATTTGCAATAAAAAGGTTCCATATAACATATCTGGAACCATGAAACCAGGCTTCTTCACTAAAACGTGTCTCATGAATAAGTTGTGTGATACCATGATCCACCCCGGCAAAAATCACAAACAAAGAACCTAACTCAATTATTTTATCTACAAACATTCTTACAATTTCTGCTTTCACTGTTCTGGTCAAAGCCTCAGGTTGCTCCAGTGTTTGACTACCCACTTCATATCTGCCTATTGACAAATTTTTAAATGGATTAACTTTTCTTTCACCTCTTAGCTCAGAGTAAGTCTTCCATTTGTTCGAAAACTCTCTGTAAAATTTACCCACGGACTTCACAACAGTTTCTTTAAGGTTTAAACGATCGGATACTGTTCTGACTCTCCTTCTTACCTGTTCCAAATCTTCTTCCTCTGAGAAGAAATCAAGGCTTTCTCCTTTTTGTGCACGCTCCATGACCATCTCTCTGATTTGCCAATCCGACATGTTTTGATCACTGACACCCAATTTTTCTCTTAACAAATCCCTTATGGCTTCTTTACGTAAAGTTCTTTGGAAAAGTTCCATAAGGAATACAGCCTGTCTGTTAGCACGATCCCATATGTTTCCTTTTTTTAAATTCAGAGACAAGTTGCCTTTATTTTCGTTCACTTTCAAACCAATACTTTTCAGATAACCTTCATTGAAACTGGATTCCTGAGCCACACCGGATTGCAAAATAATTTCCAGTTCTTTTCTTACTGATTCATTTATCTTCGGATCCATATACATTTCCAGAGCAAACAAATGAGCCTCTTCTGCAGATGCCCTAATATATTGTTTTTCTATGGCTACGATCTGTTGTTCAAAGTTTTCTAAAGCAGAGAGATATTCCGTTCCTGATTTTTTTTCCTGCTGCCTGTCTCTATATGCTCTTAGAGGAGAAGTCATTCCTCCATTCAATACAGTAGCAACATGTCTTTCGTGATGAATGCGATCAAAATACTTACCAAAAAACCAGGCTCGCAAACTCACTGAGGGACGAGCCAGTAATAAAGTTCTAGTCTTAAACCACTTATTCCAATACTTAATTAAATAAAAATAAGTCGTGTACCAGTTTCCAAAAGAAGAAAAACTGCTAACCACAGCCTTGGCAAAGTTATTTATCTGTGTTTGAGATGGTGTTTTTATTTGAGTAACAGCTTTTGCCTGCTCTTGTTCACTCTTGCGGATCCTTCTTAAAGCTCTTCTTAAGAGAGATCTATTTTGTTTTGCCACGTTTGCATCAAGTAAAGCTTGTTTAACTCGCTGATTCTGCTCTTCGGAAAAATTGGCATCTTCTATATCAGCTCTGTAATTATTAAAAACAAATTCTCCTCTCCTGTTTTTAGCTGATAGCTCCATTTCTATCTTATCTGCAAATTCTAAGCCTCCTACATCTTTAAATAAATCTGCAAAATTTCCTTCTTGTAAAACAAAAGTACGAGACCTGCCTCTGGCCCCGGGGTTTGCAGAAGACTTCAATATTAATTCCATTTTTTTCTGCTCTTCCTCTGTGGATTCCAACACTTCCTGGGAGGATAATAAACTAATGACCTCTGCTCCATTATTAATATGAAAATGCAGTTCAACATTGTTGTTTCTTTTACTATAGTTATCAATTAACCTGGCCCATGGGTTCTCTGTTTTAAAAACTATTTTTAAAACTCTGTCACCAGGCAGGTGTAGCTCCACTGGCAAGCCTATTTTTCTTAGTTCGGATCTAATTAAGCCTTCATTAGTATCATTGATGACTTTTTGTTCCCAATCAATAAATCTTCTTCTAAAAGATTTCACTTCATCCTGATGCGCTTGGGCTCTTTGACCTTTTAAATACTTCACAAGATCTATACTATTCATAGCAATATGTGCTGCCCCAAATAGAAGAAGTAGGATTCCTACGGCAGATCCAAAAGCATCAGCAACACGCCATTTTTTATCAGGAGAAAAGTAATCAGGAACTGCTGGTACAGAAGAAGCCACCACATTGACAGGCTGAACAACAGTATCAAAAACAGCAACCCTGACCCATTCTTTACCAAACGTAAACACCTCATGATAAAACTGCGCCACTTCAGGGCTGGCAATACCCAACAAGCCGGCCACTAAAGCTGTAGAACCAAAGCGACCCCATCCACTGGCAAACACTTGTCTAAGGCCTTCTGTCAATTTTTGTCTTCGAATGGGAGTGACTCGTTCTAAATCTTCTATCAACTCTTTTCCCTGATCTGAAACAGTTTTTCCAGTACGCAGTGAACCAGCTACAAGACCAAGACCTTCCAACAGCTTGGGCGCTCCTAAAGGTTGAGGCATTGTTAATCGCCAATAAAAAGCCTGCAGTCTGCGTAGCACACCTTCTCTTTTGGCGTGCTCTGCACTGGTCAGAGATACAGCTTGTTGAAATTGTGCATCCTTTTTTAAATTTTCAACAAGTGTTTCTCTTATATCTTTACCTGTAGAACCTAAATGTTCTTGATTCCTGTTCAGTCTATCCTGTGCTGATACCCACCCACCATATGCACCTGTTCGATCATTGGGAGAACCTATCGTCGATCTTTGTTGTAACCTGGCAGATAATATATCTCTTAAAATATTAACAGATTCCGTATAATCTTTTCCTTCTGAATTAGCTACTCTTTCTGTCAATTGTTCCATTTTTTTAGCAATATCTGTTACAAAAGGAATCACATCAGTATCATAATTTTTAATATTGATCAGAGAAACAGTCACATTATAGAACATTTGCTGAGTTCTGGATAATACAGCTAATTCAGATTGAGCGAGTGTATAAGGTTTGTTACCTCTTATAACTTTTAGAGCTGGCTCTTGTTCTGTGTTTGCTTCAGATATATTTATATCTTCTATAGAAATATTTACTGGATTTAATAAGATTTCTCTTTTTTGTTTTGTATCAATCTTGACAGGGATACGAAATAAAGGCAGCTCTGTTTTACCTAAAGCCGGTTGAAAAAACTGTAAATCAATAAAAGAGGGGATAGCCCGTCCCTTTTCATACACCTGAGAGGGCTGCATAAACACTACATAAGGACCAAGTATACTGACCCAGTTAATATGGTTTGGAAAAGTATGCAAAATCTGTCCGCGATAAGTTATCCTGAATTGATACCTACCTTCACCTTCCGTAATATAAGAATGATCCTGATATAAAGAACGATTCACCCACCCGAATTCACCAGAATCACTAAAAACGAGAGGATTTATTTTCCCTCCCTGAGTATTTAAAATAGCTCTCACTTCCCCTTTTTCATCCACCACTTCAACAAATACATGCTCAATGGGAATGCTTTGCCTATAAGGTGCAAATGGTTTTTTAAGTGCTTCGGCTTTTTCTTTTGCTTTTGCTTCGTCGGCCTCTGCTTTTGCCTTCAGTTCAGCCTCAGATAGTTCTTTTTCGGCTTCTTTTTCTTCACTGGAATCTTCGGACTGAGATGTCTCTTCCTGTGTCCCAAACAACCACCCCAGTTTACGTTCCTCCCACAAGGGGTAAGTGTGTGCATATGTCTTCTTTCGTTTTGTATAATTGTCTTCAGTAGTAGAAAAAGCGACTTTATCTTGTTTTTTACTGTCAAGCTCCTTATACTGATAAGGCTTCACCTCTTGCCCAATCAAACCATAAACATCCAGTGGATGGTTTTTATAGTATTCGGACTTTTCCCTGCGACCCAGAACATGATCATAAAGAGATACCACTTCTTCATTAAACTTTTTGGCTTTTCGTAATTCATTTCCCAAATAGTCATCATTTAAAGAAACAGATTTTTCAGCGCCAGCATTATCATCGGAAAAAGACCAAGTCGGATACAACACCAATTGGATACAAATAACAAAATGTATCAGTACGCGTAGACTATGAATTATCTTTGTGTATCTAAGCATATTTAATCTCTTTCCTGGAGTATTCATTTTCATCATTCCCTATCATACTTTCTACATTGAATAAAATTTTTTCTATAATTAAATCTTACTAACCATTGAATTATGTGAAATACTTACAATAGTTGATAAATAATATGAAAATATTACACACTTCTCATGTCACACAGTTTTTGTAAAATTCAGTAGGATCCTAACTATATTTCGCAGTAAAATAAGAGATATAAGTTATTCAAAATTAGATATAGTTTGTAAAAAATGAAAAAACATAATTATCACTTGCTTTTTTATATGATATTAATTTTAGGTTTGAGTCGATGTAAAATCGAAACTTTACCTGCACCTGAACCACCTGTTGCACAAAAAGGTACCACACAATCCATTCCTTTTGATTCCAATAAATGGCATTCTTTAAAGTATAGCTCTATCCCAGCAAATACTGTGACCTTTCTGCCCAACAGTATTTCTATCAAGGTTAATCGTTCAGCCTCCCCCTTAATTTATCCAATGACTGAAAAACCTGTACTCATTAAAGAAATCTCCATCAAAGGAGAAGTTAATCAACTGGTAAATATTAAACCACCTGAACAGCAGGGAGAAAAAATCCTGGACGATTTTAATTTACGCCTGGGCCTTGTTCTTTTGGGAGATAAAAGGCTTAGTTGGTATGAAGAATTATTGGCTCCTGAGTGGGTTAAAAAAATGTTTAACCTGGCATCAAAAGATCAGGGAATTGAACATATTTATTTTCTGAGCGCCGTTCTATCACCTACACTTTTAAATAAAACACGTACCCACCCTCTATCAGAATACATCAAAGAGCACTATGTTTGGCTGATGAACAAACCAGGATCTTTTTCCTATTCCCACACTTTCTCAAAAACAAAACACACAGGAGCTTTATGGATAGCAGTTGATGGGGATGGCAGCCAATCTGAATTTACTCTGAAAATACAAGAGATAAGTATTACACAATAAGCTTTTCAGCCTTTTAAGTTTTTGGCAAAAGTCTCGTCATCCCTACAACAGCAGGAATCCAGTGGTTGTAATAAATCCATAAAAAAACACTTAACAAATGAGAAAAAACCTGCAACAATATGAAAAACAATAAAGGATAAAAAAAATATGAAACTGTTGGATTTTTTATTTGGAAAAAAACCACCTATCTTTAATAAGAAAGGTATGGTCGAACATCAATTAAAAGGAAAATCCTGGTCTGAATGGAAAAACAGATACATAGAAAGTCCGGAAAATGACTGGCGCCAACACAGTGGAAAATCTTTTAATAAAGAGATGGAAAGAAAAAATACTTAAACTTCTTTTACAAAAGCTTAAAAATTTTTAATAAGCCTTTCTTATCTGTAACCTGATGCTCTAATTGATAATCATATAAATTTTCCAGCAATAGAGCCATTTCCCTGTTTTCAGCCACATCCAATGCTTTTAAGTCTTCTCCATTGACCAAAGGAACTGCCAACTTTCCTTCAATAGCTCTGTTTGTAAATTCCTGCTTTATTTTATCCAAAGCATCTGTCTCTAATTTTTTAACCGTTAAATATTTTTTAGACAAATACAGCACTGGATCTGCCAAGGGAGAATCCAGAACTCTTAATTTTTTAGCTAAAGAAACGGCAGATGTCTGTTTTTCAGTAGACACATCAGATGTTTGCATAAAATCCAACAAGCATAAAGAATGATAAAACATTGTTTCCATTTCTGTAATAACAGCTCTTGGAAATTTTTCTTTTTTCAAGCCAGTTGAAAAATCAGCACACCATTTCCCTCTATCTGTCAGAATTTTCTCTTTATGCAAATACAACAGAGGATAAAAAGTATTTAACCACAAAAAACTTTTATGTTTCATTAACTCCGCAGGCACTGGATCTCTGACAAACTGTAGTTGCCAATTCACTTGATTATTTGAAAACACAGACCAAAATGATTTTGGAATTTCCAATTTCTGAAATGCCAACAAAGCTTTTTCAAAATGACCGGTCTTTAACATTTTCAAACACTCTTCATACACTCGTTCCATGGAGATTTCTGAAATGAAATGTTTCATCGTATCGATTGCCTTTTCTGTCATGGAATCTATATTAAAATCCAACTGAACTTGAAAGCGAAGCGCCCGTACCATCCTCAACTTATCCTCTGTAAAACGATCTTTAGGCTGTCCCACCGTGCGAATAATTCTATTTTGCAGATCCTTTAAACCTTCTACATAATCAATCACCTGTTTTTTTTGAATATCATAAAAAAGAGCGTTTATAGTAAAATCCCGTCTTAAAGCATCTTCTTTATCATCTAAAAATTCCACATACTCAGGATGACGACCATCCAGATAAGGACCATCTTTTCTGAAAGTAGCCACTTCCACCATACCCTGTTTACAAAAAACAGCCACCACACCAAAAGCTTTTCCCTGTTGGTTGCTATTAGAAAAAAGTTTTAAAATTTGTTCCGGTCGAGCTGATGTAGCAATATCAAAATCTTTAGGTATTTGATTTAATAAAGCATCTCTCACACAACCTCCAGCCAGATAAGCTTTAAAATCGGATTTATGTAATGTGCTCAAAATCTGTTGTACCTCTGGCCAACCAGAGTGTTTATGAAATACAGTCATTAAATCTGCCATGCCCTATCATCACAAAGAAGTAAGAATTTGACAAGTCAGCCTGCTCCCACTTGATACTCCATTGAATGCAATAAACTCTAAACATGTAAGTTTTACACGGTAGGGATGTTCAGCTATGTAAACACAAGCTGATTTGATATAGTGCAGGTACTTTTTTTATTTAAAATAATCATTTCTTAAATAGGACTTAATGATGAAGTACTTATTGATACTTTTTGTTCTTATCTTTTTTGCCCCTTCCATTTTTGCATTACCTTGTGAAAATTCTTTTTCAGTTGTCGTAGATCCTCAAGTTTTAAAAACAAAGTTGATTGATACAAATGGGGGAATACATCAGAAGTACATCGGACAGGAAGGATGTATCAAATTTGCTGATGCCTATTTCGGAAGCAACATGCGTAAGGCTTTCGATACAATGTCCTCCATGCTTTCTAAAGACATGTTTAAAAGGCTTAGGTGGCAGAAGTTTATAGGCACGACAAAAGAGTTTAAAGACTTAAAAGCTCTGATCTTAGATGAAACAGATGAGTTAAAAAAACAATATATAGGACAAGAGGAAGGCTATCCCCGGTTTGCCGATACACACACTGGTGGTGAGATGCAAAAAGCCTTTAAAAATGTGTCCTCCGTACTCCCCAAAGAGGTGTTTAAAAGGCTTGGGTGGCAGCAGTTTATAGGCACGACAAAAGAGTTTAAAGACTTAAAAGCTCTGATCTTAGATGAAACAGATGAGTTAAAAAAACAATATATAGGACAAGAAGAAGGCTATCCCCGGTTTGCCGATACTCACACTGGTGGTGAGATGACTAAAGCTTTTCACAATGTGTCCTCCGTACTCTCCAAGGAGATGTTTAAAAGACTTGGGTGGCAGAAGTTTCAAGGTACTACAAAAGAGTTTAAAGACTTAAAAAATCTGATCTTAGATGAAACAGGTGAGTTAAAAAAACAATACATAGGACAAGAGGAAGGCTATCCCCGGTTTGCCGATACTCACACTGGTGGTGAGATGCTAAAAGCCTTTAAAAATGTGTCCTCCATTCTCTCCAAAGAGGTGTTTAAAAGGCTTAGGTGGCAGGCATTTTTTGGCACGACAAAAGAGTTTAAAGACTTAAAAGATCTGATCTTAGATGAAATAGGAGAACTGAGAGAAGAATACATAGGTCAGGAGGAAGGCTATCCCTATTTTGCCGATACTCACACTGGTGGTGAGATGCTAAAAGCCTTTATCAATGTGTCCTCCATTCTCTCCAAAGAGGTGTTTAAAAGGCTTAGGTGGCAACAGTTTTATGGTACGACAAAAGAGTTTAAAGACTTAAAAGCTCTGATCTTAGATGAAACAGGTGAGTTAAAAAAACAATATATAGGACAAGAGGAAGGCTATCCCCGGTTTGCCGATACTCACACTGGTGGTGAGATGCAAAAAGCCTTTATCAATGTGTCCTCCGTACTCTCCAAAGAGGTGTTTCAACAATTAGGCTGGAAACAGTTTCAAGGAAACGCTAATCAGTTTCGTGTATTGATAACATACTTTAGAACTCATCAGTTTGAAGATTATCAAGGTGTAGAAGGCCAAAGACAAATTGCTGAACTTATCTTTGAAAACAATCTTCAAAGAACCTATATGAATGTATCCACTTTAAGAGAATATCTATTTATCAACAAAGATGTGTTTAAAGACTTGAGGGAATCCGGCTGGTCCAGAACCCTAAGGTAGTTTAACAAATTAATTACTGAATCATACACTAATGAAAACTATATTTTTGATTAACTTGCAACAGTACTATTGATAGTTGTTGAATAGGTGGTTTTATCTTTTTGTAAAAGCAGACGCAGAATAAAACAAGTTCCTCCTAAGAAGATATTTGATATTTTATTGAAAGTGATGCACTTCAAATAAAGTATGTAAGTTTTACACGGTAGGGATGTTCAGCTATGTAAACACAAGCTGATTTGATATAGTGCAGGTACTTTTTTTATTTAAAATAATCATTTCTTAAATAGGACTTAATGATGAAGTACTTATTGATACTTTTTGTTCTTATCTTTTTTGTCTCTTCCACTTTTGCATTACCTTGTGAAAATTCTTTTTCAGTTGTCGTAGATCCTCAAGTTTTAAAATCGGAGTTGATTGATACAAATGGGGGAATACATCAGAAGTACATCGGACAGGAAGGATGTATCAAATTTGCTGATGCCTATTTCAGAGGCAATATGCGTAGAGCTTTTACTACAATGTCCTCCATGCTTTCTAAAGACATGTTTAAAAGGCTTAGGTGGCAGAAGTTTATAGGCACGACAAAAGAGTTTAAGGACTTAAAAGATCTGATCTTAGATGAAACAGGTGAGTTAAAAAAACAATACATAGGTCAGGAGGAAGGCTATCCCCGGTTTGCCGATACTCACACTGGTGGTGAGATGCAAAAAGCCTTTATCAATGTGTCCTCCATTCTCCCCAAAGAGGTGTTTAAAAGGCTTAGGTGGCAGGCATTTTTTGGCACGATAAAAGAGTTTAAAGACTTAAAAGATCTGATCTTAGATGAAATAGGAGAACTGAGAGAAGAATACATAGGACAAGAAGAAGGCTATCCCCGGTTTGCCGATACTCACACTGGTGGTGAAATGCAAAAAGCCTTTCTAAATGTGTCCTCCGTACTCCACAAAGAGATGTTTAAAAGGCTTGGGTGGCAGAAGTTTATAGGCACGACAAAAGAGTTTAAAGACTTAAAAAATCTGATCTTAGATGAAATAGGAGAACTAGAATACATAGGTCAGGAGGAAGGCTATCCCCGGTTTGCCGATACTCACACTGGTGGTGAAATGCAAAAAACCTTTCAAAATGTGTCCTCCGTACTCCCCAAAGAGGTGTTTAAAAGACTTAGGTGGCAACAGTTTCAAGGTACTACAAAAGAGTTTAAAGACTTAAAAAATCTGATCTTAGATGAAACAGGTAAGCTAAAAAAAGAATACATAGGACAAGAGGAAGGCTATCCCCAGTTTGCCGATACTCACACTGGTGGTGAGATGCTAAAAGCCTTTAAAAATGTGTCCTCCGTACTCCCCAAAGAGGTGTTTAAAAGGCTTGGGTGGCAGCAGTTTATAGGCACGACAAAAGAGTTTAAAGACTTAAAAAATCTGATCTTAGATGAAACAGATGAGTTAAAAAAACAATATATAGGACAAGAAGAAGGCTATCCCCGGTTTGCCGATACTCACACTGGTGGTGAGATGCAAAAAACCTTTATCAATGTGTCCTCCATTCTCTCCAAAGAGGTGTTTAAAAGGCTTGGGTGGCAGCAGTTTCATGGTACGACAAAAGAGTTTAAAGACTTAAAAAATCTGATCTTAGATGAAACAGGTGAGTTAAAAAAACAATATATAGGACAAGAAGAAGGCTATCCCCGGTTTGCCGATACTCACACTGGTGGTGAGATGACTAAAGCTTTTCACAATGTGTCCTCCGTACTCCCCAAAGAGGTGTTTAAAAGGCTTGGGTGGCAGCAGTTTATAGGCACGACAAAAGAGTTTAAAGACTTAAAAGCTCTGATCTTAGATGAAACAGATGAGTTAAAAAAACAATATATAGGACAAGAAGAAGGCTATCCCCGGTTTGCCGATACTCACACTGGTGGTGAGATGACTAAAGCTTTTCACAATGTGTCCTCCGTACTCCCCAAAGAGGTGTTTAAAAGGCTTGGGTGGCAACAGTTTCATGGTACGACAAAAGAGTTTAAAGACTTAAAAGCTCTGATCTTAGATGAAACAGGTGAGTTAAAAAAACAATATATAGGACAAGAAGAAGGCTATCCCCGGTTTGCCGATACTCACACTGGTGGTGAGATGTTAAAAGCCTTTCACAATGTGTCCTCCATTCTCTCCAAAGAGGTGTTTAAAAGGCTTGGGTGGCAATATTTTCATGGTACGACAAAAGAGTTTAAAGACTTAAAAAATCTGATCTTAGATGAAACAGGTGAGTTAAAAAAACAATATATAGGACAAGAGGAAGGCTATCCCTATTTTGCCGATACTCACACTGGTGGTGAGATGCTAAAAGCCTTTAAAAATGTGTCCTCCGTACTCTCCAAAGAGGTGTTTAAAAGGCTTGGGTGGCAGCAGTTTATAGGCACGACAAAAGAGTTTAAAGACTTAAAAAATCTGATCTTAGATAAAACAGGTGAGTTAAAAAAACAATATATAGGTCAGGAGGAAGGCTATCCCCGGTTTGCCGATACTCACACTGGTGGTGAGATGACTAAAGCCTTTCTAAATGTGTCCTCCGTACTCTCCAAAGAGGTGTTTCAACAATTAGGCTGGAAACAGTTTCAAGGAAACGCTAATCAGTTTCGTGTATTGATAACATACTTTAGAACTCTTCAGTTTGAAGATTATCAAGGTGTAGAAGGACAAAGACAAATTGCTGAACTTATCTTTGAAAATAATCTTCAAAGAACCTATATGAATGTATCCACTTTAAGAGAATATCTATTTATCAACAAAGATGTGTTTAAAGACTTGAGAGAATCCGGCTGGTCCAGAACCTTACATTGACAAACAAATATTGCTTCCTTAGAATGTCCTTTGCCAATATACAAAAAGGAGTATCCCATGTCCCGTATTTCTCTACCCGATCTACCTTATTCCCGAAAAGCTTTAGCTCCCCACATTTCAGAAGAAACCCTGGATTACCACTATGGAAAACACCATGCTTCCTATGTCACGAAATTAAATGGTCTCTTGGAAAAAAATCCAGATTTAAGCAAAGCCAGCCTGGAAGAACTGATTCAAGAATCTTCGGGAGCTGTGTTTAATAATGCCGCTCAAGTGTGGAATCACACTTTTTATTGGAACTCTCTTTCTCCAAAAGGCGACAAACCTTCTCAAGAACTCTCAGAGATTTTAACAAAAACATTTGGCTCTGTAGAACAATTTAAAGAACAATTCACATCTACAGCTTTAGGACAATTTGGATCGGGTTGGGCCTGGTTAGTAAAAAAATCTACTGGAGAGTTGGCCGTACAAGCCACCGGCAACGCGGACAATCCCCTGCAAACCGGCAATCAACCTTTGCTTACCTGTGATGTTTGGGAACACGCTTACTATATAGATTATCGCAATGCCCGACCAAGCTATTTAAAAGCTTTTTGGGAAATTGTTAATTGGGATTTTATTAAACAAAACTTACAAAAATAAGTGATTCACCAAGATAACAAGGTAAAAACAACTTTATGAGAAACAGGATTTTTCAATGCCTTTAAATAGAGTTCGAGGAACAGAAGATCTTAGTGGTGCAGTACAGAGAAAACACAATTATATTATTCAAATCTTCAAAAATGTTGCTTCCCGGTTTTGTTTTCAAGAAATATCCACACCTGTTTTTGAAACAACAGAAGTATTTAGCCGAACACTCGGACTGGATTCAGATATTGTAAATAAAGAAATGTTTACTTTTATGGATCGCAGTGAAAACAGCCTTACACTAAGACCAGAGGGAACAGCAGGTGTCGTCCGGCATTTCATTACAGAAAAACTACAACAACAACTGCCTTTACGATTGATGTACCAAGGACCTATGTTCCGCTATGAACGGCCACAGAAAGGACGACAAAGACAATTTCATACAGTGGGTGTAGAACTATTGGGTGAAGAAAATCCAAACGGAGATAGTGAGTGCATTAGTCTGGCCTGGTTGTTTTTAAAAGAATTGGGATTAACTCAACAAAAAAATCTCCACATGGAAATCAACAGTATTGGAGATTTGGAGAGTCGTAATAACTATAAAGATGCTTTAATAAAATACTTAAAACCTTTAAAAGAAAAATTAAGTGCAGACAGTCAGAGGCGCTTAAATACAAACCCTTTAAGAATATTAGACTCCAAAGAAGAACAGGATCAAAAAATAACAAAAAATGCCCCTTCTCTTTCAGATTTTTTAAACAAGGAATCAAAATTATTTTTTAAAAATATCTTAAAGGGTTTAGATGCTTTTCAAATCCCCTGGAAAAAAAATGAACGATTGGTACGTGGTCTGGATTATTACAATCACTGTGTGTATGAATTCAAATCCGATCATCCACAACTAGGTTCACAAAATACTTTGCTAGCAGGCGGACGCTACGATTCTTTAATAAACACTATGTCAGAAGGCGCACTCTCTGTACCTGGCACCGGTTGGGGCGCTGGATTGGAACGACTATCCTTTTTAATAGAAGATTCCGCTGTCCCCTCTCCCACTCCACATTGCGCACTCGTCCCACTAGGAGAAGAAGCAGGGCAGCAGGCTCTAAAACTGGCCTGGCAATTAAGACAAGAGGGCATTTCAGTTTTTCATCCCAAAGGAACAGGGAATTTAAGTAAAAAAATGAAACGAGCCAGTCAGGCACAAGTGGGTTATGCTATTATTTTTGGTCCCGACGAAATCAAAAAACAGGAATTTACTGTTAAAAATATGAAAGATGGAAAACAAAAAACAGTAGATACTGATCACCTGGTAGAATTTTTAAAGAAGTCTATATAAATGTTTTGTCAGAAATATAAGTGAAGTACTAAACTTTTACATCTTTGCAAAAGTACATTTTAATTAAAACTTTTGGAACAATTGTCACCGCCACCGTTATCACCGGCATCTCTTTGTTTTTTCTCAACGATTCGGACATCCAAATCTTGTAATATATTTGCCGTTTTAAGTTTTCCAACTTCATTTATCACTAATTGCTTAATAGCTTCTATATCCTCTACAGATAAATTTTCTTGTTTGCCTTTACTCATCTCTTCTGCAAAAGCAAGTATTACTTCATTATTACTTGCCTTTTCTGCAAATGAAACTTCTACGTTTACTCTCCCTCCATTTTGAACTAAAAACACTACTATCTCTGTAGTGACTTCCACTAAAGAGTTTTCTATGCCATATTTTATATATGTATATAGAGGTGTTTCGCTTTTATTATTTTTCTCATTAATTTTTGCTCCATGTTTCAACAACAAGCCCTGTCCTTCTGAGCCAACCATGTGAAGAGGAGTATTGCCTTTTTTGTCTCTGGCATGAATATCCGCACCATGAGTTAATAGTATTTCCACCATACCATGTTCATTAGCATAATGAAGAGGAGTCTTGCCTTTTTTGTCTCTGGCATGAACATCCGCGCCATGAGTTAATAATATTTCCACCATACCATGCTCATTAGCATAATGAAGAGGAGTCCTGCCTTCTTCATTTCTGATATCAACTAGATTCTTATCTTTTAAGAGGATTCTTTCAACCTCTTTTATATCATTTGCTACGACAGCTACAAAAATATTATTAATGTCAGAGTTATTGCGCCTCTCTTCATTAATACGAGCATCCAAAGATTTTAATAAATCCGCCGGGTTAATATTCTTTATCTCTTTTCTTCTAGTAAATTCCAAAGCTTGTTTTATATTATCCAAAGATACACCATTCAATACATCTTTCACCCATTGTCTGATGATTTCCAAATCACTAATGGATAACCCATCATTTCTCTTTTTATTCATCTCATATACAAAATAAACAATATACCGTAACTGAGTGTACTGACTATGACTGCCGGAGGGAAAGCTTACTATTCTATTCATTCTTACACCATTCTTCAAAAGCAATGAAACTAACCGTATTATGCTAACAATAGTAGACTCGTGTCTTTCTAATACTAATTGTAATGTTTCTCGATTAAAATCCCTAGAATAACGCTTATCTTTTAAGAATGAATTATGATACTCCTCGCTTACTAATGAATCAGAAGCATTCACATTTAATGATATTAACCTTTCAAGAAGAGCAGGGGGTCTTCCTTCTCTGTCTTTGGCATGAACATCCGCGCCATGATCCAACAACACCTGTATCAATTCTACTGCATAAGCTTCATGTAGCGGAGTTCTTCCTTCTTTGTCTCTGGCATGAACATCCGCGCCATGATCCAACAACACCTGTGCCATCTCTGCTGTATACACTTTGTGCAAAGGAGTTTGTTTATGATCATTCCTAGCGCTCACTGCATCTTTATCTACAGACAGTATGTTTCTCGCTTTCTCTGCACTACTGGATGATATGACAGCGTTGAAAATCTCATGTTCACCTTCTTCAGCTACCACCATCTGAGAAAAACAAAAAAACATACAAAATAAAAAAATGGATTTTAAAAATAAATACATGACATACGCCTTTTACTATGATCATTATTCAATCATCCCTGAAGTCACTCTATAAACTCAATTAAAACAGATTCTTACTTGCACAGGAATGACAAACTTACTAGTGAATGACTGCAAGTACAGTATCAAATTGCTGAAATAAACACTACTTTTTCTAATTATTCTTATAACTTTAAAACATTAAAGATGTAATAATTACAAATCTATAAAAAAATTACATGATTCTTAAGTCATTCCCGCGAAAGCGGGAATCCAGTTCTGAATCCCTGCTTTCGCAGGGATGACAATGGATACGAGGCAAATGCAAAAAACTAGAACTTGAAAGGTCGCCGGTGGACCTTTCAAGGGGACTTTATCGTTCAGCTCTATGAGCTTCTTACTTTTTTTGTTACATAGTAAGAATCTAAATTATAAACCAAGGCTAAACAACAAAGGTCCTTGAGGACCTTTGTTGTTTAGCTCTACGAACTTTTTACTTTTTTCTTTATTTGTTATAAAGATAAGAATCTAAGATCTAAAAGAGGCTAAACGACAAAGGCCACCTGTGGGCCTTTATCGTTCAGCTCTATGAGCTATGTACTTCTTCTAAGCACCTTACTTACAAAGTTTAAATTTTAGTTGAATCTTGGTAATCAGCTGAATAGCCATTTTTTCATGGATTTTACACATTTTCAGTTCATCTTTTCGATGAGACTTTTGACTGGGAGTGAGAGAACAAGTTTCCAACTCCATCTCATAGTCCAATTTATTGGCTCGGATAACCTCCAGCTCCTTGGACTGCTGTTTAAAAAGTTTATTCACCTTATGAATAGGTGCTACATCCAACCAGTCTTTTCTAGCCTTATACCATACCAATTTTTTCTTAAAACGAGCTTTGTTCTTAGCCAAAACAAAAGTCGGGTGCTGAGATTCATCCACATCCAAGATATTCTTAATAGAATCTAAATGGGCTAAATCCTCATCCTCCATAATAGCTGAAAAGTGAACCGATGGGTTAGGGGTAGCTGGTTTCCTGGATAAAGGGGCAATAGTAGTGCCTGTACTCATTTTTAAATCCTCCTGTACGATAATCTATAAATTTATTTGATATTTAAGATTATGGTTAAAATAAATGCCGTGTATTAAAGGTTGAGATTAACAAAAGATCAGTTTTTTGTCAATTTTTACATTTTTAGGGCAAAATTATAAAAAAACCAGCGAAAAATAATACCAAAAATGAAAAATGACAAATTGATTATTTAACAGCTCTTATTTCAACACAGCGCTCATAATCACACTTGATATAATATCATTTGATATTATATTTATATCATTGTTATGATTTTAAATCATGACTGAACACAAAGTATCTCGGACTTCAAAAACAAATCACTTATCCAGTTGGGGAATTTTTATAGGTTTGGTAGTGGGAGCTATTATTGGCTTGGGATTCCACACCTGGGGAGATAGCCCAGTAAGAGATTGGATTTTAGTCAATGCTATTCAACCTTTGGGGACTGTTTTTCTACGTTCCTTGTTTATGATTATCGTCCCTCTAGTGGCTGCCTCGCTTTTAGTTGGAGTGGTCAACCTCGGTAGTGGAGCCTTACTTAAAAAACTGGGCTGGAAAGTGACTCTCTTTTATATAACTACTACTTTATGCGCCATTGTTATTGGGCAAACCTTGATAAATACCTTTCAACCTGGTGCAGGAATTCCTCAAGAAATGGCAGAAGAAGCTATTGAATCCTCAAGAGGACAAGTGGAATCCTTAA
This sequence comes from Bdellovibrionales bacterium, assembly GCA_965226095.1. GTDB lineage: Bacteria > Bdellovibrionota > Bdellovibrionia > Bdellovibrionales > UBA1609 > JANQSP01. The sequence continues at coordinate 1,449,734 of OZ245336.1, forward strand.
AAGAAAAAAGTTCTTGGGTCGGAAAATCTTTATGGCCTGGTATTGTAGATAAAATCATTCCCAAAAATATCATCCGAGAGTTTAGTAACACAAATATGCTGGCTATTATTTTCGTCTCCCTTCTTTTCGGTATCGCTCTGTTGGGTATGGCGACCAGTCCCAAAAAGGACGCTTTTGTAGGATTCTTTTCCGTACTCTCAGATATTTCCATAACTCTTGTAGGATGGATTATGAAAATTGCACCCTATGCAGTCGCTGCATTGATGATTAACGCTGTTTCCAGTTTTGGCCTGGTTATCATGAAAAATCTAATGGCTTATGTTCTTATTGTTATGGGAGCTTTGTTATTTCAATTTTTTGTAGTCTATGGAACTATATTAAAATTCTTCCTAAAGATCTCTCCTCTTGTATTTTACAGAAAAGCCATGGCTATCTTCTTAACTGCTTTTAGTACCAGCTCTTCTGCCGCCACTATGCCGGTCACCATCCGTACCTTGGAAAAAGAATTTGGTGTTCCGGAATCCATCACCACTTTCAGTGTACCTATAGGAGTCACTGTGAATATGGATGGAACTGCTTTATTTGAAGTCATGGCTGCGGTTTTTATCGCCCAGGTATTTGGAGTAGACCTATCCCTTATGGAACATTTTACATTGATATTTTTGGTTCTCGTCACTTCCATTGGAGTGGCCGGGGTCCCAGGTGGATCGATTCCTATTTTAATGGCTGCTATGGCCGCCTTAAATATCCCTGTTGAAGGTATTGCCTTGATCTTGGGAGTGGATCGTTTGTTGGATATGTCCAGGACAGTAACCAATGTCACAGGGGATTCAGTAGCTGCTTTATTCCTGGCCCGCTCAGAAAAAATACCTATCAATACAGAATAAAGCCCATCAAAAAAATCAGTTGAATGCGGAATCTTTTTTTATTTTTTTTCTATTTTACCTGTTTTTTACCAGGCCATTTTACTTTTGCCGTTAAATTACAATCTTCTGATCTACAATATCATATTCATAAAAATGCTGATCTTTCTTTTATCTTTAGTGAAAACTTTTTACAGGAACAAGAGTTCCAACTCATCTACAATAAATTACAATACTATAACCAAATTTACACAAAAAGTTTTCAAATCAGATTAAAAGAGCGCCCATCCTATATTTTTGCTTCTTCTCGCAATCAGATGTCCAATGGCTTAACCTCCGGCTCTCCACTAAAAGTTATTTTCTTTCCCACAGGTGTCAATCTCATTACAAAAATGGCTATTACGAATTGGACAGACACTCTTATTGCTCATGAAATGGCTCATATTTACCAAATTGGACAAGTGTCCAATTCCATCAGGTTTTTTCTATCCATTTTTAAAAGCTCCAATGTTATTTTTATTCCCTGGCCCATATTTTTAAATGTAAATATGGGAATGTCTCCTTTCTTTTTAGAAGGCCATGCTACATTTAGTGAATCCCTGCATGCTCAGGGTGGAAGACTTTATAGTGGATACACCCGAGCTTTAGTGTTTTCACAAATAAAACACCGATTTAAAACAACAGATCATTTTATTAGAAACTATTTAATCAATACAACTTTGAAACACTTTGCAACAGAACAACATTATTATCATGGTGCCTATTTTTTTAGTTTTCTCAGAGAAAAATATGATCCTACACAAATCAACAGTATTTTCAGCCGCCACGCTGAACATTTTATTATTCCTCTGTCTTTTCTCTCCATTAAAGATACTTTTCAATTCAGCTTTAAAACCACTTTTGAAAATCTTGTACATCAATATATTCAAAAATTTCTCCCTTTTGCAAAAAAACAAAAACAATCTAAGGAAAAAGCAGAATTTAGGAGTCGTATTTGTCCGACTTTTAACCAAGATGAAAATTCCATTTTTTTTCTTACTTCCCATTTAACAGGACCACCCATTTTACGCATTTTAAATAAAAAAACTGGAGAATGGAAAAAAGAAATAAAATTATTTTCCAATGGAAAAATTTTTAAAATAAAAAATCAGTTCTATGTCTCCGCTTCCCGTCAAGTATCACCAACTGAGCTGGCACATGGACTATTTTCTGAAGGTATGTATTTAAAAAAATACAAATCTCAAAGTTTACAGGATTTATATGAAACAAATTGGCTTTCTATAGATACAACTAATAATATAAGTGGCTTTAATCTCTTGTTAAACGGAAAATTTTATAGCAAAACCCATTCCACTGCCCTCTTTGGACCCAATGGGGATATTTATTTTTTTAAACAAGAAAAAGACCAAAGAGTATTATATAAAAACAAACTACCACTTTTTCAATTCAGAGGTTTTTACGGCAAACCAGTGGAGGTAACAACAGAGGGTACTGTATACTTTACAGCGGCCAGCCCTTATGGCTCTTCCCTGTTCTCATGGACCAAAGAAAAAGGAATACATCGATTGTCCCATTCAGATGTTATTATTGATGCTATTCCAACTCCTGACAACAAATTTCTAATTTGTGAAATTGAACCGGAATTTTATTCCTATAAATTTATTTCTCCAACTTATATAAAAGAAACCCCTGCATTTTATAATTACCCATTTAAAACGGCCTCCAACGCTTTTTTACTCAAATCCATTGAAAATAATCAAATAGAAGAAAAAGAGATAGAAGAAACAAACATAGATGATCCTTTCGCCTTGGAAAGTGACAATAACATCCCACTCATAGACCACATAGAAGAAGAAAGACAACAAGCTGAAAAAGAAAGACAACAAGCTGAAGAGCAACCTCTATCTGTTCCATCACCTACAGAAAGTCTCTCTCCAATGGAAAGTGTAACTGAATCCAATGAAGAAATATTACCTCTTGATCGTAAACCACAAAACACCTCACCTCTTTCTTATACTACTTACCATCCTTTAAAAAATATTAAATTTAGAGGAATTAGTGCCGGCATCAATAATGACTCCATTACAAAATACAAAATATTTGCTGGCATGAATTTTATCGACACTATAGGGTACAATCAGCTCCAACTAAATTATGAAATTCTTCTGAAAGAGAACTGGGCAATTCAGGCAAAATACATCAACCAGGTACATCGATTAAATTGGAGTATTGCATACACCTACAAACAAGGTTTGCAAAATTTTACAGGAGAAAGAGCTTATGCTTACAATCACAAAGTCAATCAAGGGTTTACCTATCCCCTTTTTCTAAAAGGTTACTGGTCTTCTACAATTGGTTTGGATAATTCTTTTTCTTATCATCAAATCAAGAACATTGATCAACGATTTTACTACATTAGTGTTCATCCTGCTTTACAATTAAACTACAACAGAAGCTATAGCAGAAACCACAGTGCTCATCGCAATCTACTCATTCGCACTTCTTTGGACACTAATATCAATCTTCTGTCTTTTACTTCTCATTATGAATGGCAAAACCACACACAGTATTCCATGCATTTAGGCTGGGAGTTTTATTCCTATTTTTTCATCAACCACCAACTGGCATTAAAAAACAATTCCATTTTTTTTCGCCATTCCAAACCTCTTGGCTTGTTCAACACACCTGAATTAAATATTTATTTGAGAGAGCATCTCATTACACAAACAGATAATTTATTACAAACTGGTATAACATTGAAAAAGTTTATAGAAACACCCATTTACTTTTCCCGCTATCCTGCCTCTATAGAAAGCATAGCCCCTGCTGTTCAGTTTAAATACATAAATTATGTGGACAACGATAATGACAAAAATAAAAGAGTGTCTTTTTTCGAATGGACAATGGGGTTAGGTACTAACTTTTTATTTCACCATAAAATTAAATACGCTCTTAACTTTTATTTTGGATTTATTAATAATGTGACAGGAGAATTTCCAGTGCAACAAGATAGCACCAGCAACATACAACCCACCTTCGGTCTGCACTTTCACCGCCGGTAAAAGAGGTGATTAGCAAATGTACACTGACCGTAGAGCTGAACGGGAAAAGTCCCTTGAAAAGTCGAAAACTTGAAAGCCGCTTGAGGACTTTCAAGGACTTTTCAGTTTATAGGGCCTTTCAGGGCATGATTTTTGCTATACAGAAAATAAAACAATTATGCTATTATTAAACTCACCCTAAAGGAGATAAATGATGCCTAAGCAGGTATGCGGAAAAGAAGGGTATTTCTGTTTAATATTTAAATTGACTTTATTATTTTACACACTTAAAATCATTTGAAATATATAAATCATCTTACAAACCAAAGGAGTAGAGAAATGAAACAATCAATTGTAAAAACAGCTTGTTTATATTTTAAAATGTTATCTCTCATTGCTATTGCATCTTCATTATTAAGTTGTATAGCCCTTTCCCGTCTAACAGAACCCCACACAGCCCGCACCCTTGGTAAAGGAAACGATGAAGTGAACCTGTCAGGAGGTGGCCTTATTGTACCTAAGGATAAATCTGATTCTTCACTTCATTTTATGCCTTTTTATATATCAGTGGAATACAAAAGAGGAATGTCCGACAATTTTGACTTAGGTATATTTGCAGGAATACAATATACTGTGCCACGAATTGGACTGGAAGGAAAATATCAATTTATGCATAATGCAGAACACGCCCTTTCTTTATCTTTTGGTACTGGTGTTTATTATTATCCCGAAAAAGGAGAATCTTTTTCTGGTTACTTCAGTTACATTGGCCCGGTATATAGTTTTAAACCAAGTGACTATTATGAACTGGCTTTAAATGTTCGAATCAATCAAGCTTATACAGGATCTATCACTACTACAGGACCTTGGTTTGATGGTGAATCTGAACCTATTTCAGATCCTTTCCATTTATTCTATGGTTCAGCAAACATCTCCAACACATTTTGGTTTTCCTCTCATTTTGGAACCACTCTTTCACTGGGACTTGCGTATCCATTTTATTTCACTGAAATCGATGCTGATGAACCAGAGCAGAAACTATTTGGTAACCTTGGATTAAAATTGCACACTAACTTTTAGAGACTGAAAGCTCTTAGAGAGCTTTCAGTTATACTGGATCCCTGCTTACGCAGGGATGACAATCTTACGCAGGGATGACAAACACTTGCAGAGAAATGACAATTAAAAGCACCAGTAAGTGAGTACAGCACCTAAGTAGCCCATCACATTTAAGGTTACTAACTGAATGGCGGCAAACACCCATGAACCGGTTTCCTTATACACAACACCTGTTGTGGATAAACATTGCAGGGAAAATAAAAAGAACACCAACAAAGCCATCACACTGGCTGTGGTAAATAAAGGTGTCCCATCAGACCAACGAACCTTTTGCATGATCTGTGCTAATTTTTGTGGATCCTCCTCCTCTGTACTTTTCAATACGATAGCCAATACAGAAACAAAAACTTCCCTGGCTACAAATGCCGATAGCAGACTTACCCCTACCCGCCAATCTGCGCCCATTACTTTAAAAGCTGGTTCAATTTTTTGACCTAACTGACCGGCATAACTTTCCTGCAATTGCTCCGATGGAGATAGTTCAGGAGTGCGTGGAAAATTGGTAGCTCCCCATAGCAATAAAGAAAAAACAAAAATCACCGGACCCGCTTTCCAGATAAAATGTTTTGTCCGGGACCATGAAGAAGAAAGCAGATTAGAGATCACCGGTTTTCTATACAACGGTAATTCCATTAAAAAAGAAGATCTTTTTTTCCGCTTTGAAAGACGACTTAACACACCCGCCGCACCAATTCCAATTAACAAAGATAAAAAATAAAGTAAGGACATACAAACACCCGGTTTCCATGCTGACTGCCCATAAAATAAAAAACTGAGTAATAAAGCGTATACAGGAAGTCGCGCTGAACAAGTCATAAAGGGAATCACAAATATTGTGATCCATCTCTCTCTTTTAGAAGAGATGGCCCTGGCTGATAAGGTCGCAGGAATAGCACAAGCAAAACCAGATAAAAAAGGAAACAAAGATCTTCCACTGAGACCAATCTTGGCAAAAGGACCGTCCACCAAACTCGCCGCCCGCGCCAAATAACCACTGTCCTCTAATAAATAAATACCCACAAATAAAATAAACACTTGAGGAACAAAAATAAAAAAAGCGCCAAAGCCAGCTAATATTCCATTAGCCATAAAGTCCACTAAAAGATGTTCTTCTCCCAAGGTTAAGGACTTCTCCACCATCCAGGTAAAACTACTGTCAATCATGTCCATGACTGGTGCGGCCAGCCAGAAAATCGCTGAAAAAAAAGAAAATAAAATAAGAGATAAAAAAGCAAAACCAAACACCGGATGCAAGAGCCAAGAATCCACTTTTCTGGTTTTCTGACCAATTTTTTCTTTTTTGCTTTGAATATCTTTGCAAACCTTTTGCATAACCACTTGCGCTTTTTGCAAAAAAGATTCCTGTTGTGTTTCTGACCAATCTTTGGAATCTGCAACAACTAATTTTTCAGTAGACTGTTCTTTAAAAACATTTTCAACTGTCTTTAAAAGTTCTTTCACCCCTCCACCCAGTAAGCCCTCTATAGGACACACAGGCACGCCCAGTTCCTTGGATAATAATTTCAAATCAAAAGGAACAGATTTTTTCTGAATATCATACATGGTCAAGGCCACCACTATAGGAACATTCATGGACTTTAACTGAAAGAAAAGAGGTAGCTGACGAGTTAAGCGAGTGGAATCCAGCACAACAATGACACCCTTCAATTCTTCTTTTTTACTGGAATCCCTTAAAATATTTCTTGTGACCTCTTCCCCGGGATTATCTGGAAAAAAATTGTAAATCCCTGGTGTATCCACCAACTTCCAGTTGTGTTTACGTATAAGACCGAAGGCCACTTCCACTGTGGAACCAGGATAATTCACTGTTTGCTTATTATAGCCAGTGAGCCAGTTAAAAAGTGTTGTTTTACCGCTATTGGGAGGACCTACTAGTACGAGGTGGTCACTTTTAGACATTGAGCTTCATGTTTCCGCAAAACCATCTGTTCATTATCAATTTCAATGATATAATTACTGCCAAAAAATAATTTTTTTATAACCCGAATAAGAATATTACTACGTACACCCATACCCATTAAACATTGAATACTCGGTGTATCACCTGTTAATTCAATGACACGGGCAGAAACATGTTCCGGTAAATCTTTTAAAGAGCAAGTCATAAAAATAAGAATAGCAATATTTTTATCGAAAAACCAAAAGAAAAAAATTCTGAAAACCAAACGATAAAATGGATTCATTTAATGAAAATCAAATGATACATGAATGAAAATCAAATGATACATGACTTGAAAACACTTGAACAATTAAATGATCTCAACATAACTTACACTATGCTGTATCAAAATATATTAGAAACCATTGGTCATACACCATTAGTCCGCCTGAACAAAATCAGTTCTCACCTGGAATGTAATTTATATGCCAAGTGTGAATTTTTTAATCCTGGCGGCTCTGTAAAAGATCGGATCGCCTATAACATGATTGTGCAGGCGGAAAAAAAACAATTGATAAAAAAAGGGGATACTCTCGTTGAACCCACCAGCGGCAACACAGGACTTGGTATCGCACTGGCTGGAGCCGTTTTAGGTTATAAAGTGATTATCGTGATGCCTGAAAAAATGAGTCAAGAAAAAGAGGTTGTTTTACAAGCTTTAGGAGCGGAAATACGACGCACCCCATCTGAAGTGACCTGGGATCATGAAGATAGCCACATTAGTCTAGCAAAAAAACTTGTTCAGGAATTACCTAGAGCTTTTATGTTGGATCAATATTCCAACCCGGACAATGTCTCTGCCCACTACGAAGGCACTGCTTTGGAAATTTTAAATGCACTGAATAATCAAGTCGACATGGTAGTATCCGCTGCCGGCACAGGTGGCACCATCACTGGTTTATCCAAACGTATGAAGGAAGTATGCCCCGAATGCCAAATTATTGGAGTAGATCCGGTAGGCTCTATTTTAGCCGGCCCAGAAGAAATACAACATTATGAAGTGGAAGGCATTGGTTATGACTTTATCCCCAAGGTTCTGGACAAAACCAGAGTGAATAAATGGATGAAAACAAAGGATGCTGAATCCTTTCAAACGGCCCGAAGGCTGATTCGGGAAGAAGGTCTCCTAGTGGGTGGTTCCAGCGGTTCGGCAATGGTCGGCGCTTTAAAAGCCGCTTCCAGCTTAAAAAAAGGACAAAACTGCGTAGTTGTTCTACCAGATGGCTTGCGCAACTATATGAGTAAATTCCTCAACGATAATTGGATGAAAGAAAAAAACTTTAAAAATAACTCTTAAATAAAAACAATAAATACTGTAAAAACAATAGTGCAATGAATTTTAAGTGGTTGGATTTTTTACTGCAAAAATTACCTTTCGGTGGCAATCTGAGCCTCACACTCTGCTTGACTCTATTTATTTTCCTGGTGGCTGTTTTTCTCAAAAAACCACTGCATTTTCTAATAAAAAAGATACTTAAAAAAATAGCTCAAAAAAACACTTTTTTTCAATCACACCTGATTGGACCTTTAGAAAAACCAATTGTGTTGATCAGTACGACCATTATCTGGTTGTTAATTTTAAATTTTCTACCTCCTCTATGGAAATCCATGGGAGGAATTCCCCTCTTTTTATCAACACCTATCATAGCGGGCATTAAAATTTTAATAAAACTAATTATCGGCGGTGGACTGGTCTGGCTGAGTTATAACCTGGTGGATGTATTAATTTCTTATTTTATAATGAACCGATTTTTCGATGTGAAACAAGACAGCTCTTTTCACACACACTTTATGCCCTTTATTATTCGATTTGTAAAAGCCCTGGTGATTTGTTTTGGTTCTTTGCTTATTTTACAAAGCCTGGGAATCAATGTGTTATCTCTATTAGCCGGCTTGGGAATAGGAGGTATCGCATTGGCTCTAGCGGCTAAAGATTCCGTATCCAACATATTGGCCTACATCAATTTAATGCTGGATAAACCTTTCTCCGTCGGTGATTGGATCTCTTTTAATGACATGGAAGGAACAGTTTTAGAAGTGGGTATTCGATCCTCTAAAATAAAAACTTTTTATGATTCTATAATTACCATTCCTAACTCTGCCCTGACCTCTGCGAATATTGACAATATAGGAAAACGAAAATCCCGTAGAACCCGTATCTATCTGGGAGTGGAGTACAAAACAGAGCCGGAAAAAATAAAAGAATTCATAGAAGGAATTAAAAAAATTCTGCTAGCCAATGAACTTATTAAAAAAGATTATTTTCAAGTATATCTCAATGACTTTGGCGCTTCTGATTTAAAAATTATGATGAATTTTTTCCTCACAGTTTCTAATTGGGAACAGGAACTACAGGAAAAACAAAATATTTATATGGAAATACTCATGTTAGCCAAAAATTTAAAAGTCAATTTCGCTTTTCCAACCCAAAGTATTTATATGGAAAATTTACCTCCACAATCACAAGGAACTAAAAATATTCATGAGACAAGATAAGAGAGCTAACCATCAATTAAGACCTATTAGCATCACATCTCAAGTGCTGAAACAAGCAGAAGGTAGTACAGAAATTCAGATGGGAAATACACGTGTGATTTGTACTGCTTCGGTAGAATCCACTCTACCCAAATGGATTCGCACAGCTGATATGGGCTGGATCACAGCTGAATACGGCATGCTTCCCCGCTCTACCCACACTCGAATGAGACGTGACAAAACGGCTAACTCCAGTCGCTCCCAGGAAATATCCAGACTTATTGGTAGAAGCTTGAGATCAGGAGTAGACCTAAATAAATTGGGAGAAAGACAAATTTATATGGATTGCGATGTCATTCAAGCGGATGGAGGAACCCGCACCGCTTCTATCACTGGAGCTTTTACTGCTTTAGCCTTAGCCCTCAATACACTCAAAGAAGATTGCATGATTGAGCATTCACCTCTTAAACACTATGTAGCAGCAGTTAGTGTAGGAATTTATAAAGAAGAAATTTTAGTGGATTTATGTTATGAAGAAGATCAAAAAGCAGATGTGGATATGAATCTTGTGTTTGCTTCCACTGGACATCTGATTGAAATTCAAGGCACTGCTGAACAAAAAACCTTTAGTAAAAAGCAATTGGATGAAATCATCACCAAAGCCTGGACCAGTTGTCATACATTGTTTAAAGAACAAGAAAAAATTATTGGTTCTGTTTTACCTCTTCCTGAGCTGGTAAAAACCTTATAAAAACACTCAAGATTCTCTCTCCATTTTCCGAATTATCTAAAATAAGATAAAAAAACCTCGTTTCACTGATAGAGAGACAGTATTTATGAAAAAATATCATTTTTTAATTTTATGTACATCATTTTTCCTGCTCTTAGGGTGTAGCTCTTCTGAGGAAGATATCATATCCCAAGAAAACAACCTGTTTAATGAAGACAATGGGGAAAATAATACAGGAGGTTCTACAAGTGGTGGTAGCTCTGGCAGAAGTGGAAGAAGTAACAAAAACAGTAGATCATCTAATTTTATTTCCTTGTGCGATCGAACAGAAGAGATTCAAAAACACCTAATGTGCATATTGATTCAGGACGAAATTATATCCATTACAGAGAAACAAACCTGTACAAATTCAAGTGATATCAATTCTGATTTTTTATCTACTCATTGTTCGGTAGTCACTCAAACTCATCTGGCACAAATAGAAGAATTGAGAATTACACAAAATGTACAGGAAATCTCAGCTAACGATTTTGCGCATCTTACTAATTTAAAATTTTTATTTCTAGTAAATATCGATTTAGATGAATTACCAGCAAATACTTTTTATGAGCTAACTAATTTAATTCTCCTGGATTTAAGTGATAATGAATTAACTGATTTACAATCTGAAGCTTTCTTTGGTTTGAACAACTTAGAGGAATTGGAATTAAGTGAAAATAACATTTCTAATTTACCGGCTAATGTATTTTCACACTTACACCGGATAAAAGAAATTTATTTGAATGATAATGATCTGAGTAGCCCTGTCAATGATTTTTACTCCAATCTAAATTACCTGGAAGTATTAGATATCAGTGACAATAATATAGATGACGAAGATATTGAGCATATAGAATCCTCTTTTTCAGAGGATGTAGAAATCATTGATTAATATAGGATATAGAAAAATATGAAAAATCTCCTTACTTTTATAATTCTCTTATTTACTCAAGTATCTATGGCACAATTTTTATTTCATCAAGCGGATAGTCCAAAGGATTCAGTACAACCTATAGAACCATCAACAAAAAACCCTTTAATCCTTAGAGATCGTGTCGCTCAAATAGATATGCTTGAGTTATTCAATTCTGCTAGTGAGTCACAAACTTTAATTCTTAATTTATTTATGGATACTGAAATTCAAGCTCAAGTGGAGCGTTCCGCACACTTCCCAAAGGTGGTTCTTTTATATCAGGCTCACTGGAAGATGGTGGACAAATGACTTTATTTATTAGTAAGGATGGAATCATTAGAGGTGAAATTCATTCCAAGCAAGGTGTATACACTATTAAATCCAGTCAGAAAAATAAACAACGAGTGTTGATTTCAGAAATTGATGTTTCCAAATTTCCAACAGGTGATGATGTTATACAGTTTGATCCGGACAATCAGGATATCTGGCTCAAAGACAGTACAACAGAAGACACTGATGAGATGGATGAAGACACTGATGAGATGGATGAAGACACTGCACAGGCAGAAACACAAGCTCATCCATCAGATATAAAAATTGATATATTAGTGCTCTATACAGAAAGAGCGAAAGACCATGAAGGTGGCAAAGAAGAAATAGAAGCCGCTATTGAATTGGAAGTGGAAAAAGTTAATCAAGCGCTTAGTGATAGTGGCTTGGATTCCGATCAACAAATTAATCTGGTGGCCATGAAGAAAGTCAATTACACGCAAGACAGCTCAGATATGGGAACAGATCTGGTCAGGCTATCTGATGATATGAATCCGGAAACAGATCCAGAGGGAATATTGGATGAAGTCTTTGACCTTAGAGATAAGTACTCAGCTGATTTTGTCCACCTTTTTGTGAAAGATCCCACTGATTCAACTTGTGGCATTGCTTATGTATATAACCTGAGTTATGAAAACCTATTAAAACTTCTATGCAGTACCCATCAAGATCCTGAGTTATGCTTAACTCAACAACGTAAACTACACTGGGAAGATCTCACCTTTAGCGTTTCTTCTGTCCAATGTACCACTCAATATACTTTTACTCATGAACTGGGTCATAGTATGGGAATTTTTCACGATCGCTTTACTGTGGATCAAGCAAGACCCCTGAGTACTGTTTATCTAGAGAATTTTCCTTATAAACCTTATGCCTTTGGTTATGTGAACCAGAACTTTAATCGTTTAATATGTGCACGAACTATCATGGCTTATCCAGCTCAATGTTCAGCTCAAGATACTATTGCAGTTCCGGCACTGACAATATTTTCAAATCCAAGTTTAAATTTTCTGTTTAGTGACTCCACTACCGATCCTGCTGGAAAATCCGGCACTCAAATTACAACAGCCATCGATGGACCGGCTAATGCAAGCATGGCTATCGATGAAACATGGGATATGTTGGCGAATTTAAAACATAGCATCGATAGCTGTGACAATGCTATATTTTCCCGTGCACCAGATACAATCAATATCTCTGCCGAAGGAGAAAGTAAAACTATTACTCTTGTCAATACTGTAAATAGTTGCTCAATTCCACCGAGCTTAACGGCAACACCTTCTGATTCTTTTATTAGTGCTTCTGTTCAAACACTAAACTCCGGCTACGAAATTAGTATTGTAATAGATGAGAATGACAGTTGCTCCGAGCGCACAGGAAGCCTAACATTAACAACACCCATTACGAATGATTTTACAATGACCATCGAACAAGATGCCTTCAAAGTATGTGAACTGATTACAAATAATATTGGCAGTACACAACCTGGCAATGTAACTTCATTGGATTTATCCAAAAGTAATATTGCAGAATTAAGAAATTTTGCTTTTCAAGGATTTACAAATTTAGAGGAGTTAACATTAAAGCAAAATCAAATCAGCACCTTGCCGGCTGATGTATTTGACAATCTAACTCAATTAGAGGAATTAGACTTAAGACAAAATCAGATTAGTACCTTACCTGGCAGTGTGTTTTCCAACTTAACTCAACTAGAGGATTTAAACTTAAGTAGCAATCAAATTAACTCATTACCCACTAATGTTTTCGCTAACTTAACTCAATTGGAAGATCTCAATTTAAGTGGTAATCAAATCTCCTCATTATCCAGTAGTGTATTTAGAAATTTAAACCAACTGGAAGACCTGGATTTAAGTAGTAATCAGATTAGTTCATTATCCAGCAATGTATTTTTCCATTTAACTGAACTGGAAGATCTGAATTTAAGTGGCAATCAACTCACTACATTAAGCAGTAATCTTTTTAACAGACTAACAAAATTAAAAGATCTCAATTTAAGTGGTAATCAAATTACTACACTCAACAGAAGCACATTATCTTCCCTCTCAAGGCTCAGATACCTTTGGCTTCATGCAAATAACATTAGTAGCTTGTCGGAAGATATATTCGCAGACTTGTCACAACTCAGATCCCTTGGCCTGGATAGCAATGAGTTAAGTACCCTATCTGATGATTTATTCGATGGCTTATCAAAACTCAGATACCTTTGGCTTCATGCAAATAACCTTAGCACTTTACCAGAAAATATATTTGAAGATCTTTCCAGTCTAAGATACTTGAATTTGTCTTCCAATAACTTCAGTACCCTGCCAGCTAATGTGTGTACTTTTTTGCGTAACTTGAGATATCTGGTAATAAAAGGAACCACGATAGATAATATCTGCCCACAATCCATTAGTAGTAGTGTACTTGAAACATTACAGATAAATCTTATAAAAAAACTTTTTACATCATTTTCCAGCAAAGACAATACTACCGCTATTGAAAGAGAAATAGAATACAATGAAAATGTCATTCTTAAAATGCAGGCAGACGGTTTGCCTTCTTCAGAAATATCTGATCTGACCGGCTATGATGAAAGTGCTATCTTGCAAACAATTAAAATTGAACTCCCATCATTAAAAGAAAAATGAATAAACTGTACATTCCATAATAAACAATTTATAATTCATAAAAATGAATGAAAAAACATTAAAAAATGTTCCCGGTTCCTGGTATGTGGATGAGGAATGCATCGCTTGTGATGCCTGTGTACTGGTCGCTGAACAGCATTTTAAAATAGATGAAGATGAAGTTTATGCCTATGTATGTAAACAACCTAAAACTGATAAAGAGAAAACCATTTGCCAGGAAGCTTTAGAAGCTTGTCCGGTAGAGGCTATTCACAAAGACGGAGAATAACATGCCCTTTGTCATCTATAATAACTTAAACAAAAAAAAAGAAGTATTTGTTCCTTTAAACAAAAACACAGTCAATATGTACTGCTGTGGTCCTACTGTCTATGATCTTTTGCATATTGGCAACTTTAGAGGAGCTGTATTTTTTAACTTTTTATGCCAATGGCTGGAGCATGAAAACTATAAAGTCAATTATGTCTACAATTTCACGGATGTGGATGACAAAATTCTCAATCGATCCAAAAAAGAAAATAAAAGTATGAAAGAAATTGCCGACAAATACATTGTTGAATTTAAAAAAGATTTTCAATCCTTAAAACTAAGGCAACACGATCATAATCCACTGGCTACACAATTTATCCCTGACATGATAAAGCTTATTCAAAAGCTCTGCAAAAAAGGAAAAGCCTATGCAGTGCCAAACGGTGATGTGTTTTATCATGTAGATAGTTTCCCTAACTACGGCCAACTGAGTGGACGAAAAACCAAAGAGCTCATCAGTGGTGCCAGAGTGGAAGTTAATACAGCCAAAAAAGATCCTAAAGATTTTGCTCTATGGAAAGCCTGTCCCACAGAAGAACCTGGCTGGGACTCCCCTTGGGGGAGAGGACGACCGGGTTGGCATATTGAATGCACTAGTATGATCTTTGCTCTTTTGGGAAACAACATTGACATCCATGGAGGAGGGACAGATCTGCTTTTTCCTCACCATGAAAATGAAATTGCCCAAGCAGAAGGAGCGGAAAAAGGCCCTTTCGCCAAGTACTGGGTACATAATAATATGTTTACCTTAGGTGGAGAAAAAATGGCCAAGTCCACTGGCAATTTAACCCTGATGCGATCCTTTATTGAGGACTACAGTGGAGAAATTTTTAAATACCTGGTTTTATCTTCACATTACCGTTCCATCATAGAAGTATCAGAAAATAAAATTTCACAAGCTATTCAAGCCTTGCAACGCATTTATTCTTTCTTACAAACAGCGAAAGATTTAGAAAACCAGCATAACATAAAAGCATCTCAGCCGGACAATATGTTAAAACAAGCTCCTGATGAAATAAAAAAAGCGCAAACAGAAATAGAACAGGCTCTCAATGATGATCTCAATACACCCATCGCTTTAGCCTGTTTATTTAAACTTATTCGCCAATTCAATGACAAATACAGTACAAATAATAAATCAGATATAAAAAAACAAATACAGGATTCGCAATCTTTAGCGGTACTGATTCAAAAATATGGAAAAATCATGAGCCTGTTTCAGGAAGCACCTAAAGATTTTCTTTATAAGCTGGATAATATTTTCTTAAGAAAAAACAACCTTCATCGGGAAGACATTGATCAAATTGTGCAAGAGCGGGTTTTAGCTAGAAAAGACAAAGATTTTAAAACAGCTGACAACCTCAGAGAAAAATTATTGTCCATGCATATTGAAGTAAAAGACAATCCCGATGGCAGTTCTTCCTGGGAATGCCAAAAGTTTTTCTAAAAGATAATTGTTACTGAGGAGATGAATTGCCAATAACTGATTTAGTGTTATCAATATTAATATAACCAAGAGGGTTAATATCATATAACTTCTTTGCTATCTGTTCAACGACACCTTTGTCGTCTACTTCAGTTTTAAAATAAAAATGTTCCTCATCATACTTGACATTGTATACACCAGGATAAAAACCTGTTTTGTCCCATACTTTTGCCTGCCTTATAGCCCTTCTGGTGCCATCCACTACATTAGATTGACGATCAAAGGGATTGGTCATAAGTCCTTTTGGATTATAATCTTCTACACCAGGCTCCTCATCCGCTTCTACAAAAGAATGAATGAGAAATTCAATTTTTTGCCATTCCGTAATACCTCGAATCGTTATGACATAAGGACGATTGCGGAAATTCAAAGGATTTAAAAACTGTCCTCTATCCCCTTGGTTGGGTTGATACATATAAAAATAATCTTCTGCAATTCTCATCGGTTTTTGATCTTTTTCCGCATCAATATCTTCTGTACAAATCAACAAACCCGATTTGATATAAGGAATCTGATGAATAAAATTATTGGCTAACCTCTCATTCCATACTTTGTGAGTATCATAACCATCAAAAGCCAGATTATGAGGTCTTATCACCAAACAGTGACGATAATTTTTCAAAGCCATGGATATCACAATATGATTTAATACAAAGTACAGTGCCGTTGCATAACGTACAGACACCTGTCTTCTATTGCTTTCTGAATCAGAAATTCCAGTGGACCACTCACTGGAAAATTTCACTCCATTAAAGCCTAAAACAGGATTAACATATTTTAAAGGATTAAGTAACCCTCCCAACCCTGTGAAACCCGCACCTAAAGAGCTTGAAAAACCTCGTGACATTCCCCAACTGGCGGCATAGGAATAATCAAAAGCCTGTTGAGCATTAAAAGCCCGCGTCTGACCATATGTATGCATCAGATCGGAATAATCAGATCCAATATCCCCTACAATGATCTTTTTTTCTATATGAAAAAAATCCAAAGGATTGGATACACACTTAAAATAAGGATGACGATGTTTCGACATTATCCTTCTAGCGTTACCAGTACCACCACCCATCATATGATAATGTCCGTTCCCCGCAAGAGCTTCCGCACGAGATATTTCATGATATACTTCATTCATATAAGAAACTTCTTCATATAGAGAGTCCATAACATTATCCGCTGTGCTCATTGGAAATGCTTGTAATCCATCTAACATAAAAGGATTTTCCACTCTTAAAGGTCCTTCATCATTTTCCATGTCAAATAAACTATACTGTTGCATAGCTTGAAATAAATCATTGTACTGTTGTTTAGGACCATATTCTTCTCTAAAGTAATTCAAAGTGCCTTTATAATATTGAAAATGATTTAAGTGATCCGTGTAAATAGCATCCAATTGATACTGTTCCAAATATTTTTCATAAAAATCATTAAACCAAAAACCACACATAGAATGTAGAAAAGTCATCACTTCCGGCGTATCCAGAGTACCTGAGCGAATACCCTGTGTTATCACTGTCTTCAACCACTGAGGAGACATTTCCGGTAAATGCATCCTTACCATCTTTTCCTTAAAAGCAAAATAATTATCATTTTCCAGTAAAGGGAAATTATCTTGTAAGGATTGTGTATACTCCTGATCCACATTAATTAAACCTTGTGGATCACTCTGTGGAGAATGTTCTGCTAGTCGAAAGTCAATATTTTCTTCTGCATCAATATTATCATACACATCCAAGGTTTTTTCATCCTCCGTATTCTCTTCATCATCACCAAACAAGCTATCCCACAATTCACTTATATAACTTTTTTGAGGAGTTAAATACTCTTCACGATAAGTATTATGAATACTGGCTGATGCATTCAAGTCCTCTATAAAACGATTCAAACCATCACCTTCATCAAAGCTTAATACTTTTAAGCCTTCACTTTTTGCAAAACGATTCATATTAAATGTTGATAGCTCTGCCCGATTATCAGGAATATTAGTTCCCGGCTCAAACCATTTGCTTTGACTGTTTTCCAAACTTAATAAAGTATTTTTTTCTTCCTCAGATAAATGAGGTAAGTATTTTTTAATTATCTTCGTATAATTATCTAATGTTTCTTGAGCCGTATCCTTGAGAACAACAAGAGGATTGTTTTTATCTTCAAAAACTTTTAATACATCTGTAAAAACTCTCAGTACTTGTTTGGAAAAATCACTAATACTATCATTATTGTCAGATCCATTTAGTATTTGATTAACAACAAAAATGGAATCATGAATAGATTCAATCAGACTATTTCGATTAGTTTCCAATCTCTGCTTAGCACTTTCTTGATCTGTACCGCCTTCTTCATTATACGCAATTAAAAAAGCTTTAAGTCTTTGATACACATCTTCAAAATAATTACTACTCTCTCTGATAGCCTGTTTGGCTTTGTCACTGATTTGAATGGCTTCGGCATTCATTGTGGAATGAAGTACCGTGAAAAGCTTATGTTCAACACTATTCTTCTTTCCATTTTCTATAAAACGAGCCAATTGCTCTTTATTCACATTCATCTTATAAATTTCATCAGACGAATTAGAACCAGAAAGTTGAAATGGAATAATATCCAAAACTCTAAAGATATTCCAATTCCTTTGATCACTGGCCACAAAAGAACCCATAAAGGCTTGAGAAATTAAATCATGGTGACCTTCATAAGGAGCAAATACGGATCGATCCGGATCAATTTCACACCCTTCCTTATAGCTATAATGTTTTGGTTCTGTAGGTAAAATTTGCACAATCAACCGGCTATTGGATCCAATAAATATAAATTCATCCAGATTGAAACGAAAATTTATATAAGCATTCAACATACCATCCCGAATCTGTACAGGAGTATCAAAATGGGTGATGTATTCCAAATTAGTGTTCATCATTTGTCCAACTAACCTGCCATCTCTTCCAAGCTGCCATCCCATATTTGTATTCCAGGATTGATCATGGCTATTTTTATAAAAATTTTGATAAACTTCATCTTTCATCACCATATTACCTCTACCACCTGCTTCTTCTGTATGCGCTTTTACCAGGATAAATCGCGCCAGGTAATATCCTCTTCTCACTGGTTTGGCAGAAGGTCTTTGTCCTCCCAAGCCAACACCTACATCATCGGGTCTATCCACCATCACTCTAAAAAGAAATAATAAGTTCTGAAAAAGATTAATCCCCAGCCATTTATCAATAGTATAAATCGTTTCCACAGTCTGACTTCTAAAATCATGTAGAAAAATACGCGGCTTCTCCACTTGATCTGTGGAAGTTCTAATAGCATCTGTACCAATTTGTGAAATATCCTGAAAGAATAAAAAGCCCCAATGCCAGGGATTAATAGCAATCATTTTTTCCCCTTCAAAACCCCATTCCTTCTTGGAAAAAATCATTTTTCGCACAAAATATTTTTGCCGGTCATACCACTTGTGATATATCTGATCCACCCAACGTATACAACCACTGGTATCAGAACTGTGATTGTCTTCATTCTGATCAGGTAAATATTCATGCTTTCCTTCCTGATATTGACTTACATACTCAAAGGAACTTAATTTTGCCTGTTCAATCTCAACAACTTGACTATCCAGAAATTCACTCGATCGATCATCACGGACAATGTCCTGCCTTTTAATACTAATATTGGTATCTGAAACCACATCACCGGTCAATGGATCCACAATACATACTTCTCCTACATATCTGATATGACGATCCACTGGCGTAGAGCATTTTCCTTCTTCTAAGTTCACATCAGAAAAGCGAAGTCGCCTTAATTCTAAGTTCCATCCTGCCCGACGAAATCCCTCTCTATTTCTATTCCTATTGGGATCACCAGACAATTGATAAGTTGTATTAATAAATGAGGCTTGAGTGTCTGAATTATCTTCATAAAAAGCTATTACATCATGATTTAAAGGCAATGTATTACTGCCCATCACTGTTCTAAGATTACCAGGAAAATTTAATACTCCTTCAAAAGGTAAAAAAGTCATATTGCCTTTTGGTTTGACTTTCAAGCCGAGAAAAACTTGAAAACCATAATGCTCATAGGGTACATGTAAGTAAAAATCCACCCTTAAGTTATTATTCTCTGATCCTGGCACTAGCTTGGCAGGTATAAAGTCCACATCTCTATGTAAAGATAAATGCTTCCCTTTATCATCCACTAAAAACAAATAAGGCTTAACAGAATAATCCCCGCGATTGAGAGGCAATAACTCTATTTCATTTCTGTGGTTTTTAACTCGAATCCTTAGAGGTAATTCCAAATGAATTTTAAAAAAACGACCAGAAGGATCACAATTATCTGTTATATCCGAATGACAAACTTTAAATTGCTTTAAAACCTTTAAATGCTTTGGAGAAGGTTTAGTCAAAAGAATAGGGTATTGATTCACATAGGATTCCACTGCCCCATCAATCCATAAACGAGGAGCCCTGGTTTGTTTACTGAAATGATCAATCACTGCCGACAAGCTTCTTTGCTTTTGTCGACAAACACGACAGCTGAGAGTATCACCTTTTTTATTAACACAAGCTGTGCACTCTGCAATATCCTTCTGCTTTAACCGGAAAGCCTGTTGACGAAATTTAGAGTAATGCCGTAAATCCATTACTTGTAGTGGAGAAGCTGCACCACTGCGATCCAAGGAAAGTCTTGGATTGATCGCCAAAGGCACGATGACTGTACCTTTATTCACACCTGTTCCTTCAAAAGCTCTTTCATAGCGAAACCACACAGATTTGTTTATCATTTTATAAGGGTAAATTTCTGTCCACTGTAAACACCCATCAGCCTCTGTTCTTATTCGAAGACAATGAACCTTGGAATGATCTTCTGAAAAATTAAAATGAGATGTTTCAGAACACTTTACAGAGTTATTAGTATCTTTAGTTTTTTTGACAGCAGGAACATGTTCAAAGAGATGAATATTAAAAACATTCAACGGTAAAGGTTGATCATTATGAATAAAGTCTCTAAAGCAGGCTTTATAAGATATTTCGATTTCCTCAGGCAAACCGTTGATCCGTGTGGCTACCACCTTGCTTTCTTTCAATTCATCCACAATAAAACTGGCATCACTTTGATCAGTGTCTGCTGATAAATCTTTTTGTTTTTTATCCCCAAGAACAAAAGAACAGGCCGTTAAATTGATGGCAAAAGCGAACCACAGCAAATTCAGAAAACCTACTGAATGTTTAGACACAACTTGTTTTAAAGTATTCATTCTTCCAAGACCTTAAAGAGTAACAAACCTACTTTGATTTCCAATCAAACTTCTCACTAAAGGCTATAAAAAAAAAAATAATTAAAATCAAGAAAGAAATAACAAAAAATAATATTTTTTCAGAATACAAACAACCCATATTAGGAAATAAAAAATATAAAACCAAAGGTTTTAAAATAAAAACCCTTAAAAGGATGAAAAGTTTTCACTCTATTAAAAAATAATTTACAAATAATCAATTAACAAACAATTAAATCGCTTTGTAACGAGATTTTATAAAAAACAAAATCGAATGCTGTCTATCCACACTTGCTGTTAAATCATGAATCAACGAAGGTGTAATGGGCTGAGATAAAACATAACGAAATCCGGTTTCAAAATTGCCCTTAGGAAAAAAAGCTTTCAACTCTGTCATAAAACCTTTTTGATTATTGTGCCCATACATTTCACTATTAAAATAAGCTGGCGCTGAATCCGAACTATTATAAAAATATTCAAAACGGGAATACACCTTGGCAAAGCTTAAAACATCCGTATCCAAGCTGGCGTAAATTCTTTCTCCCCAGGATTTATCCAATGGTGCCCCTAAATTGATCAAACCATTATAACCTACAGATAAATAAAACTTTGATCCCAACTTGATTTGAGAACTGATATCCATATCAGTTCCATAATAAGGATATTCAAAACGGGCCAAAGTCTGATTACCAGTAATGGAATTGCCATAAAGCTTGCTACTATGAGCAATAAAGGAAGGTAGGCTGGTAAAGGAAAAACCAGTCGCATGGCCTTTAAAAGAAATCAGCCTGGAGGGCAGCCATTCCCCATAAACAAACAAAGAAGTAAAGTAAGGAGTTTTGGCAATTTCACTGTAACGTTTAAAAGTGTTTACAATAGAAGGCATAGCTCCTTGAACCACTACCTGTATTTCATAAGTGTCTTTCATGTACAGATAGCCTGCCACAGCGGATACAAAAGTTTGATCATCAGAAACAAGCAAGGGAGAACTAAGGAAAGATTGATCCACTGCTCCAAACTGTAAACTCATACCGTTTATAGGGCGTATGTGCAGAAAACCGTTTTTCATTTGTATAGGGGAGCTCTCTGATTTTATAAACCGGCGATACTGTGTTTCCCCTTGTGAAATCACCAGATAAGGTTCAAACTCCACAGAAATAAAAGAAGACCATTCAATGTTAAACTTCCCATGAAGTTTAATCTTCATCAAACGCTCTCTATCCCCTTGAATGGAATTATTGAGGAAAGAGCCTTCCATACTACTTTTCCAAAAACTTTTTAATTTAAAATCTGCAATCTCTGAATCATCCACTTTGTAAAAGTGGCTGTCCTGAAGTTGGGCATAAGACATGTAGGACACACACAAGACCACACAAAAAAACAACAGTTTTCTCATCATAAAACTCTCCTATCACTCAAAACGTGATCACTTTTTAAAATAAACGGAATTTTTTAGGCCCTAATTACACCGAAATACAACGACAACGGAAAAACCCTAATTACACCAGAAGACGACGACGAAAAAACCTTGTTACCCTGAACAACTGACTACATCTATATCTATTTAAGTAAATCGGATTGAAGAAATAGTAAACACTTTTTTTTTAAATTTTCTAGCTGGCCGCTTCCAGACTGTCAAAAACTTAACTCAATGCCTCTTTTAGTAGGGAATAAATACCTCCAAAATCCCCGTTACTTAAAATAAGGATGATATCTCCTTCTTTCACATTCCGTTGAACAAGACGGGTCAAAGCACCAACATCTTCTGCAAAAAAGGCTTTTTCCATTGAGTACTTTTGGTTGATAGATTTTGCCAGGTTTTGAGCAGAAAAAAGTTCTGATTCTGGTGTCTGTGTTGTATTTTGAACCGAGCGGCAAAAAACCAAATCTGACTGCTGTAAGGTTTTTTCATATTCTTGTTGAAAAATATTTTTTCGGGAAGTGTTGGAGCGAGGTTCAAACAAGGTCAGAATACGGTGACCCGGATAGGCTTCACGCGTGGACTGAATGACTGCTGATACGGCACTGGGATGATGGGCAAAATCCTCTATTAAAGCCACTCCATTAAATACCCCTAAAACCTGAAAACGTCGCCTTACACCTTTAAAACTCTTAAAGGCAGATAACACTCTCTCTTTTGGTAAATACAACACTTGAGACAATACCCATACAGATAGAGCATTTAAAGCATTGTGCTCTCCATTTAAAGGAATCTGTATATCTATCGTTTGATCTGGACCCTGAACCTTTATCACCTGGCCCCCTGTTTCTGCAAAAGTTTTCCTATCGATCAGACGATAGTCCCCCTCTTTTGTCCCATAGGTCAGTATTTGAGGTTTGGAAGATTTTTGGGAAATCAGTTTTTTGACCCGAGGACAATTCACACAGGCAATGAGAACAGAAGAAGGTGTTTGTTTTTCCAGCAATAAACGAAAAGCCTGTTCCACTTCACCAATATCTTTATAAATATCTGCATGGTCAAATTCAATACCAGTCAAAATCGTATGAGTAGCCGGGTAATGCAAAAACTTTGGAGTTTTTTCAAAAAAAGCGATGTCATACTCATCTCCCTCCACTACAAACCAATCAGAATTTTTTTGCAAACAAAAACTTTTTTTAAAATTTTCAGATACACCCCCTATCATAAAACCAGGTTTAAGACCACATTGATCCAACAACCAGGTGGTTAAAAAAGATACTGTGGTTTTTCCATGTGTACCGGTAGCCATCACTGTTTTTTTATTTTGTATAATCAAAGCATTGAGTATTTCCGGCAGACTGACATAAGGTAAGTTGTTTTCCAAAAGAGCTTGTGCTTCCGGCATATTTTTACTGACCACATTTCCAACAACCACCAAGTCTATATCAGCTTGCAGATTTTCAGCATTAAAGCCCTTAAAGGTTTTAATATTTAATTGCTTCAACTGTTCAGACACAGGAGGATAAAATTGTCGATCACTGCCGGACACATTGTAACCGCTCTCTTTCAATAATCCGGCTAAGGAAGACATGGCTGTTCCACATACTCCCATAATATGAATTTTTGCAGAGGATTGTAGGTCAATATCAGAGCTTCTACCTGCCTGTCCTCTATGTACCTTTAACCGCATTACATTCTCTTATAAAAACATTAAACAAAGGGACTGTTTATCTGCAATTGAGCTTTTCCCCTGGAATTTACTTGCAATTCACAGGGGGTCATAAAAGGCAAAATTTCTTTTTTAATTCCATGTCCGCAGGGCACACCCCATAACACTGGAAAAGAAACACGATGAGCAAATAATTCAAAAACTTTTTTCATCTGCTTCTCTTCCATTTTCTTTGCTGGTGAAGTAGTAGAAACATTTTTAACAGAAGTAAATGTTCCCAACACCAAAGCCTTAATACCTTTAAAAACTCCTGCTTTCTGCATTTGCCATAAAGCTCTATCTAAACGATAAGCACTTTCCCCCACATCCTCTAAAAACAAAATTTTATTTTGAAAAGAAAACTGCCAGGGAGTACCAATGGAACTTTGAATGACAGTCAGATTTCCTCCGGTTAAAAAACTTTTTATTTTTCTCACAGAAGATAGATTTAGCAGATATAAATCTTTAAAAACTTGTTTTTTTAAAGATCCAGAAATAAGAGCCTGAAATCTTTTATTGGCAGACAAAGAGACATATCGCAGATCAGCCAGAACTGGAAAATGTAAAGAAGGCCATCCCCATTTTAAATTTAAAAAATTGTGCAGAACACTCACATCACTATAACCTATTAAGCATTTCATTTTGGACGGCTTTGTCATTTTAAATAAAAACGGCATTAACCTTTGACAACCGTAGCCTCCACGAAGACACCACACAGCTTCCGAATCCTGATTGGTGAGTGCTTTTTTTAAATACAAAAATCTTTGTTTATCATCTGCAGAAAATAAAAAAAAATTTACTGGATGAGCCAGAACACGAGCCTGAAAACCCATATTTTCCACTTGCCGGACAGATTCTTTTATCTGAGCAGTAGTCACTGAAGAGGCAGGAGCCACCAAATCAATGAGAGCATTTTTTAAAGGTCTTTGCTTGAAACTTTTCATATAAAAACTCTATACTATTATTTATGAAAACAGTTGATATTTTTTTTTTAGATGTTAAAGTTTTTCATTCTACATAAGTGTGTGGAAACCATGTTTTTGGCTTTTTTCTATTTATATGAGATTTTCATAATATGAAACAGCAAATAAAAGTTCCTTCTGCCGGCGAATCCGTCACGCAAGCCACCATCGGTGAATGGCAAAAAAAAGATGGTGACTATGTTCAGCAAAACGATGTTCTGGTGGTTATGGAAACAGATAAAGCCTCCATGGATCTGGTGGCGGAACATAGCGGTTTATTAAAAATTTTAAAACCGGATGGTGAAGATGTTGCCATTGGGGCAGTAATTGGTGAGGTGGACACTTCTGCTAAACCACCAAAGGATGCCACACCTTCTACCTCACCAACTTCTTCTCAGCCTGATAAACAAGAACAGAAAAAAGAAAAGAAAGAATCTTCTCTAGATAAAAGACCTTCTTCTCCGGCTGAACACTCTACAGCTACTGATCCCAGTATGACATCTTCTCAAACTCCACCATCAGCTGGATTAGGTCCTGCAGTGAAAAAACTCCTTGCTGAACAAAATTTAGATCCATCACAGATACCGGCGACAGGCCCTAAGGGACGAGTCACCAAGGGAGATGTATTAGATTTCATAAAACATCCTCAACCAACACCTAACTCTGGCGCCACAGAACTACCTGCCGGTTTTGAACAAAGAACGGAAACCGGACAGGTGCGCGAACGGATGAGTACACTTCGCCGAAGAGTTGCTGAGCGCCTGGTGGAATCCCAGCAAAGTACAGCCACCTTAACCACTTTTAATGAAATCGATATGTCCAAGGTTATAGCTTTACGGTCAGAATATAAAGAAACTTTTCAAAAAAAATATAATGTAAAACTAGGCTTCATGGGTTTTTTCATTAAAGCGATTATAAAAGCTCTGGAAGCTTTTCCCAAGGTAAACGCTTTTATAGAGGATAGAGAAATTGTTTATAATCAAGGCTGTCATATTGGGGTGGCGGTCAGCACGGAAAAAGGACTCGTAGTGCCGGTTATTAAAAATGCCGAGCAATTGAGTTTGCCGGATTTGGAAAAAGCGGTGTTGTTTTACGCTGTAAAAGCAAGAGATGGAAAAATCAGTCCGGATGATTTAATGGGCGGCACTTTTACCATCAGCAACGGTGGTGTATTTGGCTCTTTGATGTCCACTCCTATTCTCAATCCTCCACAAAGCGGAATTTTAGGTATGCATAAAATTGAACAGCGTCCGGTGGCCATGGATGGTCAGTTAAAAATCAAACCCATGATGTATGTCGCTTTATCTTATGATCATCGGATGGTGGATGGCCGGGAATCTGTAGGATTTTTATTAAAAATAAAAGAATGCATGGAAGATCCTATTCGCCTGGTAATGGATATATAAAATTAAAGGAGAATTTTTATTTATGTCTTATGATTTAATAGTTATTGGTTCCGGGCCCGGAGGTTATACAGGAGCTATTCGTGCTAGCCAACTGGGATTAAAAACCGCTATTATAGAAAAATACTCTACTCTCGGTGGCACTTGTTTGAATGTAGGTTGTATCCCCTCGAAAGCTTTATTGGATTCTTCAGAACACTATCATTTTGCCAAGGAAGAAATATCCACTCATGGAGTAAAAGTAAAATCTGTCTCACTGGATTTGCCAACGATGATGAACAGAAAAACAAAAGTAGTTAAAGAATTAACTGGCGGCATTCAATATTTAATGAAAAAAAACAAGATCGATCGCTTTGAAGGTGTAGGTTCTTTTGTAGATTCTCATAAAATTCAAATTCAAAAAACAGATGGCTCACAGGAAGTGATAGAGGGAAAACACATTATGCTGGCCGCTGGCAGTAAACCCAATGCCCTGCCTGGTATAGACTTTGATGGAGAAAGAGTTATTTCCTCTACCGAAACCTTAGCACTAAAAGAAGTGCCAAAAAAACTACTGATCGTTGGAGGTGGTTATATTGGACTGGAAATGGCCTCTGTGTGGTCCCGGCTAGGCTCAGAGGTTTTTGTGATTGAATATGCCGATAGACTTTGTTCAGCTATGGATCAGGAACTATCCAAACAATTATTAAAAGTGTTACAAAAACAAAATATTCATTTTTTACTGGAAAGTGCAGTTCAGAAAGTACAAGTACACAAAAAAAATGTGGAATTGTTTTACAAAGATAAATCAAATACAGAACATTCTTTAAAAGGAGATCATGTCCTGTTGGCTGTAGGACGACGACCTTATGCGGATTTATTAGGTTTGGAAAAAGTAAACATTTCAACGGATGAAAAAGGTTTTGTGTCTGTAGACAACCACTGGAGAGTGTCAGGGCATTCCCATATTTTTGCCATTGGTGATTTGATTGGCGGTATCATGCTGGCTCATAAAGCAGAAGAAGAGGGAGTAGCCGTAGCAGAAACAATTGCCGGTCAAGCTGGTCATGTGAACTACGATACTTTACCTTCTGTCATTTATACATGGCCGGAAGTAGCCAGCGTGGGAAAAACCGAAGAACAATTAAAAGCAGAGGGAGTAAACTACAAATCCGGTAAATTTCCATTTACGGCCAACGGCAGAGCTAAAGCTTTAGGCTCCACAGATGGTTTTGTTAAAATACTGACTGATGCCGGGACGGACCAGATCTTAGGTGTGCATATTTTAGGACCCAGAGCTTCCGACATGATCGCAGAAGCTGTGGTGGCTATGGAATTTGGTTCCAGCGGGGAAGACATAGCACGTAGTTTTCATGCACATCCCACTTTATCAGAAGTGATGAGAGAGGCCGCTTTGAACATAGATAAAAGAGCCCGCCAGATCTGAATTTTTTAAAATTATTTTATTTTTACCATATTATCGGGAGGTCGGAGGTTAGTCGGTAGATTTTTTATCCACTGAAAGTGATGTATCACATCCTGTATAATGACATTTTTTTCATTAAACAAAGCTGTGATAAGCCGTTGTTGTATTTCCGAATCGGGTGGTTGTATTCGAAACAAAGCTTCTGCAGAAAGCTCTCTTACTGATGGATCTTCAAATGAATCAGTAAAAATTTTTACCAGGTTCTCAACAATAGATGTATTCACATATTGTGGAGAATCTTTTGTTGTGCCATTGGCTGAAGCGAAGTGTTTTAGTTCAGTTAAATTATCCATCAATTTTTTAATGGCCATTAATCTAATATTATAATTCACTACCCCACTATTCACTGCTATTTCAGCCAGTCGTGTATTATTCAACATACCCCATTCATTAAGCGCATAAAGCATAAGCCCTTTTATAATTGGATCCTTGTTTTCAGAATTGGCAATAAATTCAGATAAGCTGTTTTTAATAACCTCCGGCTGAGATAAGCCTGTTAAAAACTGCTGATGTCTTGGATCCGAAGAGTGATACATTTTCTTTAAACCTCTTTCTCTGGCTTCTTTTAAAACTAATTCTTCATTCTCTCCGTTTATTGCCGTTTGTGTATCAGATGTTTTGTTTGTTTTATTTTCCTTATTACTGGAATGATCCAATTTACCCCCTAGCTCAATTGGCGATTTTTCGTCAGGTTGAACTGCTGATGAGAACAATGATTCCATAGCCTCCATATTCTGCATAATCAACAAAGAGATAAATTTTATTAATTCACTTTCTTTTTGATCAGAAATAATCCCAGCCAAAATATATGGAAAAAGAAAATGATTTTCAACATACAATCGATGTAAAGCTTTTATTCTAAGTACCTCAGGTTCTTTCTTATTAAATAGCATAAGATATAATGTATGCACTAAAGAAAATGTGGTGGAATATTCCAAAGTCAAAAATGTTTGATTGCGTGCTCGTTTCATTAAACTATCTATATTTATAAAAGCATCTTCACTCATAGTATTAAACATTTCTCTCAATGGACGATAAGTTTGTAATGAACCTAAGGACCAATCAAGAGGAGGTATCACTTCTATTTTTAAAGAAGTGGAAGCTTGCCAACCTATACGCATTCCAAAAAAAATTATATTAATTAACTCTTCTACAATAGGTTTATAATGATTATCCCTAGCGGTTAGCGCATACAATGTTTTAACTGTTGTCATAGTCATATCATGTTGTTGATTCAATTCTTCAACCGGCACATTCAACAACTTACTTATTAAAATATCTATAATTTCAGGATTAGATGTTTTGCTTTCTGCCAAAACTTGTAGAGCAGGTATTTGTACAGATTCAGGCTGTTTTTTATCAACTATGATTTCCTTTAACATATTTATGACACTTGGAGCTTTTATTAGATTCAAACCTTCTATAATATCTCTTTTTACAATTTCTGATTCATTTTTATCAAATAATATTTTTTTTAATTGACGCAGAAATAAGACAGGAACATTTCCTATATCCATCTTTGTGTAAAAGAAACATAAAATAATAACAGCCTCTCCTCTAATACGATCATTATTTGTTTTATCAAAAAAAATCTGGTTTAATGCTGTTACAGTTTCCTTATTTGTGTATTTTTGTTTGATGGCAAGATCATTAAAATCAATCAAAATTTCTGATAGCAACTCTATAGCAGATTCACGAATAATATCGCCTTCTTTCTTATTTAATATAATTTCCAACACTCTATGAGGTTCTTCGGTAGATATTCGCTCTCGCGATTTATCAATTAATTCCTGCTCATGAGCAGGTATATTTGATTGATCTTTAGTGTATTTCTCATCTCTTGTTATATGAGAATATTTTTTAAGTAATGAAATGAGAGAAGAATTGAAAGATGAAGAGCATTTGTTTTCTTTAGAATCAATAGCGTAACTGATTACACAAAATACAAATAAAAATACTAATATAATAAACTGCGAATCTAAGTGTTTCTTTCTCATGATAAGCCTTGATTGATTGTCTATGAAAAACAACTAACATAGATTACAAAGACAACCCATTACTTTGTAAGTAGTGAAAGAATTACACACTTATCATAAAAAGGATTAAAGATTTTTTCTAGAACGAACAGATAATATGTTCATACTTTCTCTGTATTTACTAATAGTTCGACGAGAGAGATGAACACCCAAATCTTTTTGCAAAGATTCTATAATCTCCTGATCAGAAACAGGATTCTCTTTATCTTCATCTTTAATATAAGAAAGTATCTTTAACTTCACTACTTCTCCACTAATTTTTGTACCCTTGTCTGTTTCAATACCTATATTAAAAAAATATTTTAATTCATACACACCATAAGGAGTGTGCATATATTTGTTAGTGGTTACCCGACTGATCGTGGAAATATGTAATTCTGTATTTTCTGCAATCTGCTGTAGTATGAGTGGTTGCATCCCTATAGGCCCTTTATCAAAAAATTCCTTTTGATGTTGTACAATCGCTGAAGTCACTCTAAAGATAGTTCTCTGCCTTTGATTTAAGGAACGAATAAGCCATAAAGCCGAGTTCATTTTGTGACGCAAATATCTTTGTGTGGAATCTTCAGTACCCGTCAAATTCTTACCATCATTTAAACTGTTTCTCAACATTTGCTGATACATTCCCACCACTCTCAGATGAGGCAATCCCTCCTCATTCAAAGTCACACGATAACCATCCCGCTCCTTTGTAACATAAACATCCGGTGTAACATACTGAACTGGCTGACTGATAAACTGCCTGCCGGGTTTTGGTTCCATAGCACCGATAATTTTACACATATCCATGATTTCCTCTATCTCCAAACCTCTTTTTTCTGCAATCAACCTGAAATTTCTTTTTTCAATATCCGGTAAATGATTCTCTATAAGAACCACCAAATCAGTAGTATCCTCTTGATTTTGTCGAGCCTGAATAAGCAAACACTCCTTTAAATCTCTGGCACCTACCCCACTGGGATCCAAAGTGTGCATCAGAGTCAAAGCTTTTTGCAAATTCTCCAAAGGCACATTAATTTCCATGGAAATTTCTTCCAAAGAATTTTTTAAATAACCCTCTTCATTTAAATAATCCACCAACAGATTTAAATAAGATTTTTCCTGATTGGAGAAGCCACTCATTTGAATCTGCCAGATGATATGCTCGTAAAGACTTTGCTCAGTAGAGACCACATTCTCTATATTAAAAACCCCAGAGCCGCCTCCTTTTTGGAAAGAACGTCTGGGCACACTGCTGGCGGATCCAAAATCCGTATATTCCATCCAAGTATGACGCTCAGGCATTTCTTCTTTATTGGATATCTCCTCCTGACTTTGCTCCTCCATGATTTCATGGACCTCTTCCAAAACAGGATTTTCCAGCATTTCATCCCGAACCACCTGCTCCAGTTCCATAAGCGGAAGACTTAACATTTTGATAGATTGCTGTAATTGAGGATTCATCCTTAGCTTTTGAGCTAATTTAAAACCCATTTTTAATTGTGCTGACATAAAAAACTCCAATGCTATCCTTAATTATCTTACACAGAATTTTGAAATAGTGAAAGTAAAAAAACTCTATCATTCATTGAGAAGGATAACACTTATAAAAAATCAACTTTTCAACCTATTTAATGGGATTAGTGACTGTAAAAAAGCCCTGAAAAACAAACAATGAAAAAAATTCACTGTGCTTTATAACATGCCATACTTATCTTCGGATTTAACCTTTACAACAGCAAAGTTCACTTTTTTTACACCAGCTTCTGTTAAAGTATATAAAACTTTTTTAACAGATAAAAAGTCTATTTCCTTATCTACCTGCAAAGTCACACGATAATAAGGAGCCACTTCATCTCCTTTCCTCTGATCTTCATCCATTTTCTTATCTTTTTTAATTCCTGCAATAGCTTTTTGAACCACTTCCATAAGAGGTAAAATACTTAAGTCACTCACCTGCTGCACTTCTTGAAAGCTAAGGATTTTCTTTTCATTAAAAGATAAATCTTTTGTGGACAAGGCCACCACAAAAGACGGCTTTAATTCTTTCACTGATGAAGCCTGAGGCAAATCAATCTGCTCAACAATAGGTAATATCTGATTAGTGGAGGCATAATTTTGAAGTAAAAACACCACTAACACTGTAAACATATCCACCATAGCTGTTAACTGTAAGGCAGCTACAACATTTCTTTTTGCACCACCTGCTTTTCGCCCATGTCGATTTCTTTTTCCTGGAACATAAATAGCCATTACTGCATATCTCCTGTAGCAATTGTAATTTCCGGAAAACCTCCATTAAGTAGAGCATCCATTGCCGCAATGAGATGTTCATACTTTACCTTGTCACGGGAAGCCACTACAACATCGTTTTTTTCAGGATATACCTCTTTGATTTCCTTAATTTTTTTAAACAAAACTTGTTCATTGTATTGTTTATTGTTAATTAGAGGAATCTCAAATCGCTCCTTACCAATGAGAACATTAAAACCATTTTCCAACACATTCACTCGAAAAGGAATATGCGCATAAGGAGGCACTTCCTTCATAGGCTCCGCTTCTGTTTTTTTGGCATAGAGAGAACTCCCCAGTTGAATCATAGAGATTTGTGTCCACACGGCAGTAATCAACAAGAAGATAATACACACACTCATCAAATCAATAAAAGGAACAAGATTTAATTCAACAGCAATCTCTTTTTTATCGCTACCCATTTCCCGAACATGAGCCATTTTTTAACCCTCCAAGTCCACTCACTACTGGCTTTGCTTAGTATAAATTTTATCCCTGTTGGACACCACACAATTCATTAAGTTCATAGAACTTTCCAAAAGATCATTCGTCACCCGTCCAATCCTAATTTGAAAAAAACCATAAGCGGTAATTGCTACAATAGCCACAGATAACCCAAAAGCTGTGCAATTCAAAGCTTCTGAAATTCCCTTGGACAATACAGCCGCCTTGGTAGCTGCATCCACTTCCGCAACACCACCAAAAGATCGAATCAAACCAACAATTGTACCTAGCAAACCAATCAACACACT
Organism: Bdellovibrionales bacterium; assembly: GCA_965226095.1. Taxonomy (GTDB): domain Bacteria; phylum Bdellovibrionota; class Bdellovibrionia; order Bdellovibrionales; family UBA1609; genus JANQSP01. The sequence goes on from OZ245336.1 coordinate 1,482,934, forward strand.
AATATTTCCAAAGACAGCTAAAAAAGCAGTCCAACCTTCAAAGCGTGGGGTTTCCCGTAAAACCGCCGCATCCATCGCTACCTGCACTTCTTCATCCGGTCTCTTATTCATCACCTGCACCAAACCCGCTTTCAAAGTATTTGTTAAGGGCGCGGGACTGGTATCACAAAAGGCAACAGCCTGACGAACATTACCCTGCAACAGTAAGCCGAAAATGTTTTCACTCACATTGTCCTTATCCAGACTGAGAGTTTTTAAACTGAAAAACCTTTCAATAATTAAAAATAAGACCATAAAACCACAGGCGGCAATAAAATACATCGCAAAACCCCCTTCACAAAAGGCCTTACTGATAAAATTACCGCTGGCTTCACATTTATTTAACATTTCTATTGTTTTTTCTTCCAAGGTCGTACCTCCTGTTAGTATTTAACCATAAAATAAACCCAAAATAAAATTAAAAGACAAATGGCACACTCACTGAACCAATTTGTCCTTTTTGTAAACCTGTTCCTGTAAAACGCATGTTTTTTATCTTACTCATTATACAGCGAGCCAATACAGCACTGTTTGATGTATTTTTCTTTGCTCTCACCTTTTGTACCCTCTCATTTATAATTTCCCATCCAACCAACACTGTACCTGAAATATCCGGATTATTCTGTCTAGCGGTACTAATACAGGATTCCAGTGTATATTTATGCCGTCGAATCACTCGCAAAATAGCATCTCGATCAATACCTCCATCAACAGCCAGATCAGAAACTCCAACTTCCAACTGTACTGAACCTTTACTACCCAAACTGCCACCTCGACCAGTGCCTCTACCACCGCCACCTCGACCTCTTGTTTTGATACCTGCCGACGCACCTAATAAAGCCGTACCTGTTCCACCAGCACCTGCATTTTTAAACTTTGTTCCAATACCATCTCCTTTATAAGAATCTTTTTGCCCGGCAAATCCCGTTGCCTGATCCGCTAATCCTGCTAACTCCCCTGTACCGGAGTAAGCTTTATCCAATACAGTTTGAGTCCCTTTAGAACCAAATACCCCCAGCAAACCCATTTTAGTTGGATCCGGACGAGGAGGTTTAGGAGGAGCACCTGCTTTTTTAGTTTTTACTGATCCTCCAGGACGAGCAGAAGTGATCGTTTTTTTCTTGGATTTGGCTTTAGGCTTGGGAGCTACTTGAGCAAGTTTTCCGGCCTTGCTCGGTTTTTTAATTCCAGTGATTTTCTTTTTTGGAGCCTTTTTTATAGGTACAGAAAACTCTCTTTTCTTTCTTACTTTCTTGGCCATTTTTAAACGAACCGGTGGACGATATTTTTTCTTAAATTCAATAGTTACATTTCTGATACCTTCCTCTTCAAGATCCTCTTTCGAATCTAAAAACTGAGGAGAAAACAAACCAATATAAAATACCAGAAGACACATAAAAAAACAGGACATCATAATACCTGTCATCTCCGATGCACTAAAGTTAAATAGAGAACCCGTCAGTGCTGTTTGCACTCTATTGACGAAACGAACATATACACTTAAACAATTACCAAATTCCAATTTAATAAGTTGTTTTTGCTGTAAAGTCACACCACCTTGTGCATTCATTAAACCTTTGGACATTAATTGTTTTAAAGAATATTTACCCTGCTTATTAAATACTGTTGCTTGAACACCATCAGATATACCAATATTCACACTACTGTTGATTTCCAATAAAGGGTATTTAGGTATACTCAATAAATTAGGTAAACAAATACTGGCTGTTGAATCGGATCCAAAACTGACTTCCTTTTCCTTATAAAAATGACTCATGTTAAGAATTCTTTCTTTCCAGGCAACAATAACTTCCACAATTGGACCACTTCCCAAGGATAAATTTTTATCCAAATCTTTAATAGAGCTGGGAGGGGCATAAGTTCCAAAATCAGCTGGACGAATTTCTTCAGCTTGCTGTTCCATAGAAGAATCCGACAACTCCTGAAAAGAAGGTAAATCCTCAGGAATACCTTCAGTATTTATATTTTGCACAACTTCAGATGACTGAGCAGGAACCTGAAAAGAGGAGGATGGCGGTGGCGGCGGCTCAACATCTTGATCATCTTGAACCAACTTGGACGGTTTTATTGAAAATACAGGATCCTGTGGTACTTCTTCCTTTGATTCCACATCTAAAGGAAAAGTAGGGACCGCACTTTCTGAACTTACAGCACTTTCTGAACTTACAGGACTTTCTGAACTTACAGGAGTTTCTGAACTTACAGCACTTTCTGAACTTACAGGACTTTCTGAACTTACAGGAGTTTCTGAACTTACAGGAGTTTCTGAACTTACAGGAGTTTCTGAACTTACAGGAGTTTCTGAACTTACAGGAGTTTCTTCAACTGCTGGTATGGGAGCAACTTCCTCTGTTGTTTCCTCAGATTTCTCACTGATGAGTTCCTGGTCTTCGGAACTCTTTGGAGGTTGCTCAGGATCTGTACGAGCAAAAGGCACATTGATATAAAATTGAATATTAAAATTCCCAATAGTAATTTGATCTCCATGATTTAAAGGCTCTTCCAAAATTTTATGACCATTCACAAAAGTTCCAGTCGGGGAACCAAGATCAGAAATATAATATCCTGCACCTCTTTTTTCAATTAAGGTATGCCAATAACACACACTGGGATCAGACAACACCAAAGAAGGGCCGTCCTGACTACTTCCAATACTTATTTGATCAGCAAAAAATTGTTTATTACAATAAAGCTTTCCTGATCGAAATACTTTTAAAAACAATGGCTGATTGGCCAAAATACCCCCTAAAGTATTTTACATTTCCCTTGCGGTTCTTCGCATTTCTGGTAAAAAGTTTTTTCTAAACTTAATTAAGCGTCCATAATTAACATCTTTTTTTTGAAACAAATTAAAAATACCTGGACTGGATGGACCACCATGCAATAACTCATCTTCAAAGTTAATAGTCACTTTCTTCGGTGTTCTTCTCTTACTTCTTTTTTTCTTAGCTTCCACTGTGCCAGATAAAAGAAATAAAGTTAAAGCAATAGAAAATAACCAACAATATTTTTTCTTTTTTGTTTTCATTTTAAACACTCCATCTCATTTCATAGATTCCAAATATTTCTTTAAACTTCTAATCTTCCTGGTATAAAGTCCTGAGCTATCTAGGAAATCCACTCTCTTTAAAGTTTTTAAAGCTCGTTCTTTCTTTTTCAAATTTCTTCCTATAAGGATAGCATGATTCATCACCAATTCCACTTCCTTTGGATTATTCTTAATTAACTCTCTAAAAACTCTATCAGCTTTTCTAAAATTTCCAGACCATGATAAAGCAACTGCATAATTGTTACCTGTCTTAACAACTTGAGGATGCGTTACAGACAACTCTTCTTTAGTACCATTATAAGCCAACCCTAAATAATCCAAAGCAGAACGATAGTTATATCCTTGTATATATAAGGAACCTAAATTACCAGCCGCAAAAAAATTTTTTCTCTCATACTTTAAACTCTTTTTAAAAGATAATGCCGCTGTGTCTATCTCACCCTCCTTCAACAAAATCAAACCCATATTGTTATGTATAGAAGAGTTTTCAGAATAATATTTTAAAGCTCTGGTAAATATAATTTTAGCCATTTGATATCGACCTGTTTCCAAGTAGTAAGTGCCCAAACTTAACAAAGCTACTTTATTTTTAGAATCAAAATTTAAAATCCTGGCACCTAAAGCAGTAATACGATCTTCATTTTCCCGGGTTTTCTTAATTTCTTTCAGTTCCTGTTCCCATTGTTTCACTTGTTGTTCTCTTATTCTCTTTCTGTCTTTTTCGCTTCTACCAACATCCACACTACTTACATCCCTGGAATCTTCAGCACCACCAACTTCAGCACCACCAACTTCAGGCATAAAAACTACAGCGATCATAAAAAATAAAAACATTTGTAAAAAACTCTTAAACACTTTTATACTCCCGACCAATCATAAAAAGTAACTGGCGAAACTGTTTGCCCTGTACTCAATGATGACTTATTATACTGGCTTAATTTATCCAAAGCTTTTTTGATCCATGTTGAATCATAATTATTTAATTGTTGAGATTTTTTGACAGCTAATTCATAGTTATTAACAGCCTCATTCTTAAAGGGTTCAACAGTTTTTTGAAGTCCTGCCTTATACTGCTGGATCTCTGCTTTATTTAAACCTCTAGGAATAGGTGAATTATAAATCGCATCACCAATATGATCAGAGGCAAGCCCAATTAAAACCAAAGATGCAATCACTTGTTCTCCACTATCATAACGAATAACTTTCTTTAATTCCTCCTTCAGTCTGGCTAAGAGGGCAAGCTTTTCTTTAACAACTTTTTGTTGCAACCGAGGGCTAGCTGGAATTTTAATTTTAATGAATCGAAGATAAGTATCGTATACTTTTAAAAACTCTGCCTGAGCAGCATAGTGGACACCTACCTTATATTTTTTATAAAGATTAACTGTTCTTTGATACCATACTTTAGATTGACTTATCTGACCTTTAGCTTTTTTAATTTCTGCAACTTTAAAAGCGGATTCCACTAAAGCCCTATGATCAGAAGAACCTCTATTTAAGAATTGATTATAATAAGAAACTGCTTTGGTAATATGACCTCGACGCTTAAGCATTTCTGCCAATAAATAAAGCGCTTGTGTTTTTTCCGCTTTTTTGGATTTTTTAAAGTACATTAAGTAGGCTTGCTCTGCCTGAGAATAGCGATTAAAACCATCATAGATCAAAGCTGAATTATACCAAAAATCTGCAGATACTTTATCATTAGGAAAAGCTTTAGCATAGGAAGAGAAAGCCTGAGCCGCCTTCATATATTGTCCCGTACTTTCGTAAATCCCCGGTGCTTCCTTTAATATGGATTGTTTTAATTTCTTACTGGTAGCTTTTCGACTTTGTAATACTCTATTATAGATAGACAGAGCTTTCAGCATATCACCACTTTCTTTATAATAAAATCCAGCATTATAGTAAGCGTTTAACCGTAAAGGGGACCCAGGATTATCATCTGCAAATCTCTGATACATCTCTGCTCCTTTAGCGTAATGTTTGTTTTTTACCATATCCTCAGCAGACTTTAATGCAATTTGAGAAATGATTTTTTGAATATCTTTTGCAGAAGGAGAACGAGCAATCGTCGGATTTTTTAATAACTGAACAGCCGCCTCTTTTAAAGCTACAAAATCTTTTTTCGTATTGTGAATATCTAAAATCAAATTAGCTGCATACTCAGTATATTTACTACGAGGATATTTTCTAACAATGTGCCAAAAATGATCCAAAGCATCCTTATGATGATTAAATTCATAATGAAACTCCCCTTTTTTATATATAATAGCCGGTATATTCGATTTAGAAGGAAAATGAGTGATATAGTAATCTGCCGCTTTCTGAAAAGTATGTATCGGTTGAGTAAAAGGAACAAACTCTGTTTTTTTATTCACTAATTTTTTAATCTGTTGAGAAGAAGGTAATACTTTTTCAAAAGCAAGCACACTGTTTAAACTGGCCAATGCATAGTACTGACTCCTGTTATAGTTTTCCGCGAGATATTGATAATACTTTCCAGCTTGTGCATATCTTCCAATATCAAAGAGAAGTTCTGCATGAAAAAAATGCATTTGATCCGACTTCTTGGATTGTTTAAAATATTTATTATATAATTCATAGCCAAATAAAGCCTGGCCTTTTGCCACTTTATCTCTTGTCTTACGGTAAGATTGGTGCATCTGTAAAGCATAGTTTCTCACAGTACTTTCCATCAGTGTTCTAGCTTTCACCAAGATTTGTGGCTCATGTTTGTTCAGCTTGGCCCAATTACTCGTTGGACCAAATCTCTCTAACCAGTACCTAAGCTCCTTTAAAAAAAATTGTCTGTTACCAGCTGAAGTATAAGCACGAATAATCTGATATTGATAATCATAAGCTCTGGAAGAGTTAGGTTGTTCAGAAATTAACTGTTTGAATGTAATACGTACTCCCTTTAAATGACCAGAATCCAGATAAGCCTCCGCTAGCCGCTTTAACATCTTCATAGCTTGAACAGAACTACCAGACTTCTTTTCAAAATAAGATAGTGCCAAATTCGGACTTCTTGTAGAATGACTATAAAACAAAACTAAATCATTTAAAGCTTCTTTTGCAAAATGCACAATTCCAGCGGCTTGAACACTCATGTTACCTCTTGCTTTTTGACGATTCCCCTCTCTAATAATAGCTTCCATATTCACAAGCGCTCTATCCACCTGCCCAATGTTAAAGTAGCACCAAGCTAATTTATATAAAGCAAAAGAATAAATTTTTAAACGAGGGTTCTTAACAATTCTTCTATAATAAGATAGTGCTTTTTTCCATTGAGATTGATTAAAATGATATTCCGCCAGTTCAAAATTTACATCAGTAATATATTCACTTCTTGGAAATTTTTTAACCAGCCTCTCATAACTTTTTTTCCCATCAGTCAACCGACCTCTTTTAAAATAAGCAACACCTAAAAAAAACAAAACTTGATCTGTGTACTTATCTTTTGGAAATTGTCGGCGATAGGTTTCAAAAAGCTTAATCGATTTATCCACATACACAAAAGTGGACCTTAAATTAAGACGAGGTTTCTGAGCTCTTTGTTTTTTTATAAATCTCTTTATATCCTGATCATATTTTTCATATAAACGGTATTCGATGAGACGTACTTTTTCAATATAGAGACTTCCCAATCTTAAACGTAAATCTCTACGGGAACTGGTCTTAATCAAAGAAAATAATTGTTTAATTTCTGCGTTGATGACTTCCTCAAGAGCCGCTTCATCAGTGCCTTCTTCAAAGTACTGCCTGAATTGACGAGGTGGAGTAGCCACTTTAATGACCTGTCGCTTAATTCTACGAATAGTATCTTTGGACTTGGGAACTATGAGTTTTTTCCTTTGTAATCCAAATCGTCGATTTTTACCTCTTCGACGGGCAGCTGGTTCTCTGGAATTTAACCGATCATCTATTTGATCGATGGATTCCTCTACCTGAACATTCTGCATTTTATCCTCAGATACTTCTTCCGCATACAAAGGAATACAACCCAGTATAAAAACACATAGTGCAAAAAATTTACTTACAGCTTTCCATACCCACATAATGATAATTCCCCAGTTCATCCAACCAATATTCCCCACCTTTAAAAGGCCAGTATTCATAACCATTTTGAATATAAAAACTACGATCAAATTCTTCTATACTGACTTTACCAACAGTTTTTTGAGCAATTTTTTTCTTTAAAAAACCCCTTTTATTTCTTAACAACTCATATCGAAGATACTTCTCTTGATTAAAAAAATCTCTCAACTCATTTCGAATACCTTTTACCTGCCTCATTGCTATTTGACCGGCACCCTTTTGTGCCTTAAGTAATTCTTTTTTAATTAAAGAACTCGTGTAACGCCCCACTTGAGATCTTCTCCAGGATCCAGACAAATTATAAGTCATATCTCTTTGTTTTTTTAAACCTTTAATATATTGGTGCTGAGCCGCAAAGTCAGCTTCCCGAAGAATTCTACGGGATACCACCATAGGATAATCCACAGATCTGGATCCTTTATGTGGCCCTACAGACAAGACTAAAGACTGATAATGGGATATAAAAGAGTGTCCTTGTTTTGTTAATTCATTCACCTTTGTATAAACAGGGTAATATATACTTTTAAATAAATCCAACACTTTACCCATTTCAAAATATTTACAAATATATAGATAAACAATCGCACGCAACAATAGAGATTCCGGTTGATAATGTTTGGAATAATACTCAGAATGCAAAGTCTGAAAATTCCCTAGAGCGGATCTTAATCTTCCAGCTCTTAATAAGGCCCAACTTCTTTCCAATAGGGTATCATGCCAAAAAGGAGAATTTCTTGGAACCTGGTAGTAAGTATCCGCTGAAAGATTCCATTTTTTTCCTTGATAATAAGAACGCGCCCTTCCCATGATAGCTGACACCCTTAGATTATCTGTATCTCTATTTGTCCGCTGACTTTCCAGGTTATTAAATACCCGAATCGCCCGATTAACTTGATTTAACTCTGCATAAGCCAAGCCAGAATTATATAAAGATTTATAAAACATGGAATGAGAAGATGGAATCATTGAAAAATGTTTAATTGCCTTTCTATAGTTACGTTTTCTCATCCAATATTCCCCTAAATAATAATTAAGCAGAGGTTTTTGAGAGCTTGAAACATATCTTAAACTGTTATGAGCTATAGAATAATCTAAAATGGCCTCATTATGCAAAACAGTAGCCGCCAGTGCAATTTTTTGCAGACTGTTTCTGACATAACCTTTTGCTTTTGTACGCACTAAAATCTGAAATTGCTTAACTGCCGGAACATACAATCCCATATTATATAGACTTAAGGCTAAATTATATCTTATTTTATCTTTATGTGCAGAAAACTTCTTATTTTCTAACAATAGAAACAAGGATTTAGAAGCAGTATGATAATCTCTGGCAAGCACTCTTCTGAAAGCGCTTCGCAATTGAACATTGGAACTATTGTATCCTTTTTTACTGGTTCTTTTCGCACCTGCACTAAAACTACAAAATAAACAAACAGATACTAATAGCAGATAAATATTTTTTTTCATTGTGCTCTCACTGAAGGATAATAATAAATCAAACCAAGTGTAAATATACCATGCAATCTTATGTCCCAGTCTGTTTTAGTCTCCACAGGTGCATGTAATCGCAAATCCCATCTTAAGCCAAAATCCCTTGTAATGGCAAAAATCTGTCCCATACCTATAAGAGCCGTTGGCTCCCAAACAGTGCTAGTCATCCAACTCAGACCTCCACCAAAATTAAAAAAAGTATCAAAGGATAATACTTTTTTATTAAAGAACGCCGTTTTTCCATAAATAGGCATCCATTTATAGCTTAATCCAAAAAAAGCACCCGGAATGGAAACCTGATGCTCCCACTGCACATTAATGCCAAGACTTTCCAAATCATTAACTACTCTTCTTGTATTAGAAAAAGTGTAATAAGCACTTAATTCCAAATTATGTTTCTCTAGCAGGTGATAAGATAAGTGCGCTTCCACACCCGGGCGTAAATAAAACTCACTGCTTAAAATAAAAACAGCAGAACTGGATAGTGAAAGTCGACCGGTTTTAGGCATAAAACGCCTTTGAATCACTGAAATATCTGAAAAAGGAATAAGATATACCAAGTCTTTAACACTTTTAATATCTTTTCTTCTTAGCTGTTCAACATGGTAACCATCTACAGATTCTACATCTTCTTCCAATAGATCCACTTCTTCTTGTCCAAAAACCCAACAAGAAAAAGAAACAATAAAAAATAAAAATATAATTTTTTTAAACACAAACACTCTTTCCTACATTAAAGCTGTAATGCCCACACGTATTAAAACACGAAAAAAAATATTACTGTTAAAACTGGAAGGATCGGGAAGAGTATCGGAATAGGCTTCTCCTCGCTGTATTTTCAGCTGACCATCTATCGGATTAAAAGCTTTATATATTAAAAAATCTGCTCCACCATCCAAAGCTATCCAACGATTAAAATAAAACCTTTGCCCTAAACCAAAATGAGCGGCCGGCATCATCTCAATTGGAGCAACAGAACCATGTTGCTTCATATTCATAACTCCCAAACCCCAAAAAGAATAAAGAGAAAAGTTAACAGCTACTTTCTTGCCCAAGCTCATTTTTCCATAGAGAGGAGAAAATTGATAATTCAAAAACATTCCAAAAAAAGGAGCTGGAGCCCGACCAGGATCAAAATGGGAAAGCACCTTATCAGTGCCCTCTTGAGAAATACCCTCTCTCAAGGCCGATCCGATATTATTTAATACCAGACGATTTGCACCATCTACCAAAAAAGGAAAAAATACAGTGGAAATACCTATGCCATGAGATTCATTCCAATAAAAAGCCACAGAGCCTTGAACACTATGTTTGAAAAAAAGAGGTTCATCAGCACGTAAAGCATAAGCTCCTGAAAATACCAAACGATTGGTTAAAGTTACATTCCGACTCAAGACTGCCTGGTATTTTTCAAAATAAGGCAAAGCATACTCTGATGGCAGTTCTTTTTCAGGAAACTTAATAGTTACTGCATGCACATAAAGCGGCAAACTGATAAAAAATAAAATACACAAATTTAAAAACATTGCCCTACTCCATTAGTATAGTGTTTCTTAAATTTTCGATCACTCACAAATTATTGACAAGTTTTAAACTATTTTTATTATGCATAGCTTTATGTAGTACAAAATCTGTACAATAATGTCTTTCAAATAAAAAAGATAAAAAGCGAATAATATGAATTACACTCTTAAGGAAGTTGCCTTATTGTTGTGTAATTGACTGTATTTTTTTTTTACAGTTTCTGAGCGATCCTGTAGAGTAGCTGCAATGAAATTGGCGAACAAAGGATGTGACTGTAAGGGTCGGGATTGAAACTCAGGGTGAAATTGCACAGCCATAAACCAAGGATGCTCAGAAATTTCCATAATTTCCACCAATTCTGAATCCGGATTCACGCCAGAGCAACGCATTCCATTTTTTTCAAATAAATCCTTAAATTTGTTATTAAATTCAAAACGATGGCGATGCCGTTCAAAAATACGATCACAACCATATATTTGTTTCGCTAAACTATCCGGCTGTAAAAGACAAAGATAAGAGCCTAGGCGCATACTGGCACCTTTATTATCAACTGAAGATTGTCCAGGCATATAATCAATGACTCGATCTTCTTCTTTAAGCTTGGCTTCAAATTCAGAGCTCCCGGCATTGGCAATATGACAAACATGACGGGCAAATTCCACGGCCGCCAGCTGCATGCCCAAACAAATACCCAAAAAGGGAATATGATTTTCACGAACATAACGAACGGCAATGATCTTTCCTTCCACACCCCGCTCACCAAAGCCACCAGGAATAAGAACACCATCCAAGCCTTTCATCTTTTCAACAACATTTGTTTCAGTGACACTTTCTGAATCAATATAACAAACTTTCACCCCGGTTTTATTAGCTACCCCACCATGCACTAAAGCTTCATGAATCGATTGGTAACTATCTTTTAAATTAACATACTTACCAATCAAACCAATAGATACCTGTTGACCTGGATTCTTAATCGTAGACACAACAGATTCCCATACAGACATATTAGAATCTCTAACCGGCAAACGCAGTCTCTTTAACAACTTCTGATCAAAACTTTCTCTTTGCAACAGTAAAGGCACTTCGTAAATAGTTTCTACATCCGGTGTAGCAATCACATTAGCTTCATTGACACTACAAAAAAGAGCTATCTTTTTTTTCAGACTGACAGAAATGGTTCGACTGCTCCGGCAAATTAAAAAGTCCGGCTGAATCCCCACCTCTCTTAATGCTTTTACAGAGTGTTGTGTGGGTTTGCTTTTAACTTCTCCGGCAGAAGGCACGTAAGGTACAAGTGTTAAATGCACAAAGACTGTATTTTCAAAGCCCAAGTCCACTCGCATTTGTCGAATAGCTTCTATAAAAGGCAATCCCTCAATGTCACCAATTGTGCCTCCAATTTCCACAATCACTAAATCGGCATCACCAGCCGCAGTCAGAATGCGAGATTTGATTTCATCTGTAATATGAGGAATAACCTGAACAGTATTTCCTAAATATAAACCTTTTCTCTCTTTTAAAATGACATTTTCATAGACTTGACCGGTCGTTATGCTATTTTCTTTTTTAAGAGGTGCAGAAGTAAAACGTTCATAATGACCCAAGTCTAAGTCCGTTTCCGCACCATCAGCCGTTACATAGACTTCTCCATGTTGAAAGGGAGACATTGTACCAGGATCCACATTCAAATAAGGATCACATTTGATAATACCGATTTTATAATTTTGCGATTCCAGTAAAGAGCCTAGACTGGCCGCCAATAAACCTTTACCTAAAGAGGAAACCACACCACCTGTAATAAAAATAAATTTTTGATTTTTGTTTTGTGTGCTCATATTATTCTTTTATAAACTTAAGATTACCCAAGAGAATTTTTTTATTAACTATCCCTACCTGTCACTTTTTCTGCCGCTCAATCTAAACTCACATTTTTTTAAATGCAAGTAAAAAGTAGGTTTGTTCATTCTTCGGAATTTAGTTTCTCTCAGTTGTGTTCAAACTACAAAAGTTTTCTATGCCATTACCTTGTACCTCTTTCTAATTTTATTCAATAATTTTAAATAGTTACAAACATTATACCATTATGAGACAATCAAAGAACATAATCAAGTCATTAACTTATTTTTCTTAAAGTTTTCAAACACTTAGTCCGAGAATTAAGTAGTAAAGTGAAAATAACCATTTATACACATTCTCAGGAGAAAAATGATAATGAAAAACCAATTTGAAAAAATCATTCTGGCTAGCCTTTTAATTCTTATGATAAACCACACAATAGCAAGCGACAGCTACTGCGGTAAACCTAAAGACACTAATTACGAAGTGAGTATGAGATATGTAGATTATGATGAACTGAAAAGCGATGATTTATCTCCTCCTCCTCCCAGAGAGGGATTCAATCTAAATGAAAAAGATTCAGAAGATCAAGCTCTGAAATATCAGGATGGAAATACTGATATTATCATCACTATTAACAAAACCTCTACTGGTAATGATTGGTACTCTGGACTTGAAATAGAAAAAGTAGAAATATTGGACGATACTGGACTCTATACAGCACACTTTTTAGTACAGGATTTAATAAAAAAGGCCAACAAAGACACTAGAGAAATCAATACAGAAGACCATAGACCAACAAATCAAAAAAATAAAAAAACAGTTACACAAGCTAAAAGAACTTGTAAATGAAGTAGCTACCCTTGGCAAATCTAGAATAGATGCAGAAGACATTGAAGATAGCATAGGAGATGAAATGGGAGAAGGAGATGGTGTCTTAGATGTATTGGATGAGAACCCCATAAATGTTGATGAATTGTCGACACACTGGGCAACACTTATGAATAACGTTAGCCTCGCAAAAGATATACGTATTCAAGCTTATAAGAAAATGGAGAGGATTATTACTATTGATGAAGATTCTAAGATAGATGATACAGATGATGATGAAGATTCTAGATATTATTGGGATACTGTAGGAGTACCCTCAGCATGGAGAAAAATATCTCATGAAAATTTAATACCAATAACTTTAACCAAGGCTCAAGAAGATGCGTCAATACCAGGACAAACCAAGGCTCAATCAATATCAGAACATTATGGGGATATATTAAAAAAAGCATACGGCACAACAACGTATTATGCCAGCCAATATACAAAGGGTCACCCTTTAGATGTATTACTTGTTCCCAGTCACTGTACCACTGTTAATTCCCGCACTATGGGTCAACCTAGAAGTTGGTGGGGCCGCGGGAAACATTTCTTCAGAGGTGGCAAGAAGACAAAAAAATCTACGACAGGTAGTGGTGGGGTACAGTAAAAAATAATTCTTTTGATAGCTTTAGATTCTTATGTTAAATCATACATACAATTGGAAACACAAACCATGAATCACAGAAAAAATAACACACCATATTTTATTTTCTTTATAGGTTTTCTAGCTAGTGGACTGCTTCATCTACCAGCTCAGGCACAAGAAAAATGCAACACCTTTAAAACCACAAATTATAATTTTCAATTATCTCCTGATAAGTCAGATGGTATTATTTCTTTCCATAGATTGAAGATCGATCGCCGCTCCTCACCACCTGCTCAAAAAAATGATCATTTGGAATTAAAAGATGACACCGGTTTCCTATCCACCTATGCACTCACTGTCCATCTGATTCAACAAGCCGGCAAAGATAAAGAAAAAATAAAAAAAGCAAAACATCTGAAGTTAATTAAACGAATCTTTAAAAATGTCAAAAAGGTGAGAAAAAAAATTAAAGAATTAGAAACAGCTATTCCCAAAGAAGAGAGGCTTGCTTCACATCAAGATGACATCAACACACTTCTTCAACCCATAAATAACATCTTAAAAACATTAAAATCCAAAAATATCAGTATTGAAGCATTAGACAAAGCTTTTGAGGCTATGATAGCTTTCCCTGCTGATGCAGAAAAAACAAACATTGGAATTGGCATCTACGCATCTGTCAGAAAAAATAAGGATGCTCAATGGAGTCGAAAGCAATCCATTTCGGATCTGAAAGTTCTTCCTCCACTATTTGTCTCCGGTAAAAGAAAAACAAAATTTTTATGTAATAGAAGTGCAGAAAAAATTAATGTCAATATTAAGTTAAATAGTGACACCAAAACTATTCCTAGCAAATCAAAAGAGGTACAAAGTGAAAAAAGTAAAAAATAATACTTATATAGTCTACCTTACTTTTTTTGTTACTATTGGAATAACTTGTTTTTCTTATTTTTCCACCGCTGGTGTTTGCCTGAGGATGGACGCTAAAGTCACAGGCTATGATAAGAAGCATTTTACACTAACGACTGCTTTGAATAATTCTCCCAAAAAAACAAAAGAAGATAAACCGGCACCAAAAATAAAGATCATTCGATCTACTCTGTCTAAAAATCTGGATAAATTTTTAAAAATGAATGTCGGCAACCAAGTGCATGAATGTTTTGAAGCAAATAGTATTAAAAAACGCTAAAGATACTTTTTAACCTTCTTCTGAATAATCATTTAATAAAGCTCGATTATGCCAATAAAGAGCTTTTTCATCGTCTTTTTCTGTTTCCACTCCAAAATAGTACTTCATACTTAAAAGATACTGAGCTATGACATTCTCTTGGGTAGCCTCTGTCTGCAAATCTTGCATAGCTTGTCTCACACAAAAGCTATCATCACCATTGCAAGGCTCAAAATGATTGATTTTATCTTCATCCACTAAAGCAATATGAACACCCGCCGTGGAAACATTACTCACTATCCCTACCAGCTGACCATCTATTAGCATCGGCCCTCCACTCATTCCTCGTAAATTATAATTATTAGGGTGGTCTACTACCATATAATGATCCAGATTATATTGATTAGAATCTATAATAGATACAGGCAAAGAAGTAAAACGAGATTTCATACTTTTAGGAAAACCCTTAAGAAACCCTTCATCACCTATTGAAGATGTGTTTTCCTCTTCTCTCTTCATCAATGGGTAAAAGTCTTCAGAAGTATAATCTGCAACCTCTAAAATAGCTACATCATCTATCGCAGAAGTAGTAATCACTCTGTTAAATTGTACTTTTGTATGAGGCTGTTTAGGATGACGAAAAAATAAAACATCTTTGATGGAATCTTTTGTTTGAAGAATCGGCGAAATAACATGATAAGCTGTTAACACTTGATTGGAAGAAATAAAAACCCCAGTGCCTAAACCACATGTATTGTAAAAATCTCTTTTTACACAGAACTGTACAACAGCAGGATCTTGTGGAACTTCTTCTGTATTTTGAGCTACAGCCAAAGGAACTGAAAGACATAAACTGAAATATAATAAAAACACTAACTTAGCCATGCTACTTATATATAATATAATCCAATAAAAAAACAGAAAAATTTATATTTT
Source organism: Bdellovibrionales bacterium (assembly GCA_965226095.1). Lineage (GTDB taxonomy): Bacteria > Bdellovibrionota > Bdellovibrionia > Bdellovibrionales > UBA1609 > JANQSP01. The sequence goes on from OZ245336.1 coordinate 1,498,558, forward strand.
TACTGTTTTAAACAAATATTTCCCTATATAATTTTAAAATTTACTGAATTTATGTATTTATATTATACACCTGAATAAGTATTATACACTTCAGTTAATCATTCAGCGAAATAAGAAAAACTACTAAAAACTAGAATGGATGACCAAAAGCCACTACAAAATTTGTTTGATCTTCACCTACACCAAATTCTATACGAATTTTTTTATTGTAGTCCGGCGGCAAGCCTAAACGAACACCACCTCCATAAGAATACCTGGCTTTCAAAAGATCAAATTTTTTCTGTTCTTCATTATTCATATTGAAAAAATTATTAACAAATGATTTTTTCATCGCCGCAGCTCCCGCATCAAAAAATACTACAAAGCTCAAAAAGGAAAAAGGAGTATAGCGAAGTTCCAACTGTGATAAATAATACTGTTCACCATGAAAGCGATTCAAACGAAACCCTCTCAATGTATCCGGACCTCCCAATTGAAAACGAAACAAATAACTGGAAGATCTTACAAAAGTCGTACCTCCCTTAAACCTTACAGCCATGACAAGGTTATCTTTTGCAAAAGGAAAAAATAAACGCATATCCCCTTCCAAAAAGACTGGAGTGGGCCACTTGGTTCGGGCCCAGGTTCTGATTTCATAATACTCCCCTTTATGAGGATTAAAATAATTGTCTCTGGAATCAAAACGAAGAAGAACACCTCCTCCAAAAGTCCATTCATCAGAAAAAACCTTCTGTTCATCTTTTTCCTTTCTATAGAGAAATTGAACGAATAAACCTGTAAACGTAGATGGACCGAGTGTAAATACATATTCCAACTGAGAGGACCATTTATTAGAGGGAATAATTTGTTGATCCTCCGGTGTGGTATAACTACCTTGTCCATAATAAAAATCATGAAACCCGTCATACTCTGCAAAAAAATCCAGTTGAGAACCATTCTCCAGCCATCTTTGATAAGAATAGCTGGTGGAAAAAAAGAGATCTTTACTGAGTCTAACATCCAAAGCTGTGTAATAACCTATATCCCCGGTGGGGTAGACAAAAAGACGGAGACTGCCAACATGGCTAAAAGTAGCATTTCTGTAATAAGCGGGGATCACTCCAAGCTTTTGCTTTTTTTTATCTTTAGAGAAAAACCATGAAGGGCTTTCCTCTGTTTCTTCTGCAGCTATAGAGAAAGAACCCACTAAAGCAACAAAGAAGCAAAAAAATAATCTGATACCCAATAAATACAAGCGCACAAACAACTCCTAAAAAGTTTCCTTCTACCTTTTATAAAATAACTTTCAGCAAAGATATGTTTTTATAAGCTCTTGTCAATTCAAAACAGGGGTTTTGAACGATTTATAAATAACAAATTGCTCCATCTCTCGATTAAAAAACTTGCTTTATCAAAACATATTCTCATAAAACACATGTGAGCAATGGAAGTTAAAAAAAGACGAATTTCGTACTTTTCTGACAAAAAATACGAAACTCGAACAAAAAACAGGATTTAAATCTCTTTAGAGCTATGTCATGTATTTGCAGGATGCTTCTCCAGAACATAAAATAGGAAAGGAGAAAACAATGTTAACAAAAAAAATTAATACAAATACACAGCCTCGACATTTACATGGCTTTTTACGCTGGTCAGAAGATTCCCGTACAGAACAAAGAGAAATTACCTCCCTTATCAGCGTGGGTAGAGATCCAAACAATATGCTACAACTGGAGGATGACAGCGCTTCCCGTCGACATTGCCGTATTCAAAAACAAGAAAATGAAGGATTTATTTTACAGGACATGAATAGTAAAAACGGCACATTCTTAAATGGCAGTCGAGTCTTCAAAGCTTTATTAAAAAATAATGATCATATTCAAATAGGAAATAAAGAATTTATTTTTTCATTTGAACGCTTTGACCAAAATGAAAATATCCATATAAAAAGCAAAAACACTTATTGGAGCCAACAACTCAGTACTTTGCCCAATATAGCGACGAATAATATGCCAGTACTTATTACAGGTCCCTCAGGTACCGGTAAGGAAATATTGGCTAAACTGATTCACCGTTATTCCCATAGAAGCAAAGGCCCCATGATTTCCATCAACTGTAGTGCTGTATCAGAGTCACTCATAGAAAGTGAATTCTTCGGTCACTTAAAAGGTAGTTATACCGGCGCGCTCACTCATCGAAGCGGGGCTTTTATGGCCGCTAAAGGAGGATCCCTCTTTTTGGATGAAATTGGGGACCTGTCCTTACATCTACAACCCAAACTACTCAGAGCTTTGGAATACCAGGAAATCAAACCTGTTGGCGCTGATCGTATGCAAAAAACAGATGTTCGAATCATCGCCGCCACTCACCAAAATTTACAGGAAAAAGTTGCTAAAAAAACTTTCCGTGCCGACTTATATTTTCGACTCAATGTCTTAAACCTCTCACTCCCTCACCTGAAAGACAGAATGGAAGACTTTGATAATCTACTTGCCTTTTTCTGTACCATGTACAACACTTCCTTTTCTCCATCCAGTATTCGTCAAATGAAGGAACACTCATGGCCAGGTAATATCAGAGAATTAAAAAACACCGTTGCCAGAGCTAAAGCTCTTTTCTCAAATAAAATGATCGATAATAAAATGTTGCCACAGTTAATTTCGACCCCTATTTCACCTGCTGAAGCCTATATGAGTTCAGAAGAACTATCAGAAAAATTTTCTGAATCACCATCTATTATAAAAAAAATAGAAAAAAACATGATCATAGAAAACTTGAAGAAACATAAAGGCAGACAAAGCAAAGTAGCGGAAGAATTGAATATTCCCAAAAGCACTTTAGCCGGTCGAATGAAAAAGTATGGTATTAATCCTAACCACTATAAGAAGTGATTACAGCTGAATATAAATCACTACTTCTCTATTTTAAAATTTATTTGAAGTGAGATTTATACTTCATAGCTATATCATTTTGTAAAAACAACGAAATTTAAATCTTTTGTACGAGATTCGTTTTTATTATTTTCAACCACTATATTTTTTTCAGTTTTTCAGTCTGGCACGGAATTTGCTAGTATATAAAATACAGCAATTATGTTATTGTTTAATTATAAAGATGTAAGGAGTTCATTCATGTCCAAAAACATAGAACAAAGTACACTCTACTTTAAAGAAATGTGTAGAGATACACAGGAGTTGAAAAAACAAATAAAGGAAATGGCGCATAGCTTGAAAATCAGTGGACAAGAAACCGATCGGCAACTTAGAAGAACAGAAGCTCTATTCAACACCCAATGGGGAAAACTTATGGAAACTTTAGTGGAAGGGGATTTATTAAAGCTACTTAAACAAAAAAATATAGTAGTGGATGACACCACCATGAATATGAAAGGCCAGCATAAGGGAGAGGATTGGGAGATCGACATTTTAGCCAGCAATGGAGAGGAGATTGTTTTAGTGGAAGTAAAAACGACTTTAAAAATTCAACATGTAAAGGATTTTCTTTATAAGCTAAAAAGATTCACCACCTGGAAGCCAAAATATAAAGATGATAAAATATATGGAGCTGTGGCTTATTTAAAGGAAGATCAAAGCTCAGCAAAGTATGCTGAAAAGCAGGGCTTGTTTGTCATTCGAGCCACCGGAAGTAGCTCCAGTATTATTAACAAGAAAAATTTTAAACCAAAAATATTTTCATAAGCCCCTTTTCTATGTACTTTAGAGCTCACTTTTTTGTAAGCATGTCCTCTAAGTTCCACAATCTAAATAATTATTTTCAAGACAAGTTTATTCCACAGTGACAGACTTGGCTAAATTGCGTGGCTGATCCACATTATGCCCTAAAGATACAGCCGTATGGTAGGCCATTAACTGTAATGGTATGGCACTTAAAATTGCCAACAAATCATCTTCAGCAGAAGGTAAAGAAATAAAATGCTCTGATAATGCAGAAGCGGTGGAATTCGCTTGAGAACCAATCAAAATCAATCGAGCTTTTCTGGCTTTAGCTTCCTGTAAACTCGTCAACGTTTTTTTATACAATAAATTATTTACAGCAGAGGGAAGTAAACCCACCACAGCCATTTTGTCATCTATTAAAGCCAAAGGACCATGCTTCATTTCACCAGCAGGATACCCCTCAGCCAACTTGTAAGTGAGCTCTTTCATCTTTAAAGCCCCTTCCAAAGCCAAAGGATACTGCACACCCCTGCCTAAATAAATAAAACCATGAAAAGTATTTAATAGCTCTGCCAAATCTGCAATGGATGATTCCTGCTGTAAAACCTGTCTCATCTGAGTAGACAAACCCAAAAGGTTTTTTATTTGTTCTTCTTCTGCCTCAGTAGAAAGAGAATTTTGTTTTTTAGCCAAGACCAAAGCCAGTAAATATAAAACCAGTAAAGTGCAGGTAAAAGCTTTTGTACTGGCCACTCCTTTTTCCAAGCCTGCAAACATCTGTAAGCCCAGATCCGATTCTCTCACTAAAGTGGAATGATCCACATTACACAAACTTAAAACCGGACAGGTTTTGATGTTTGTCATCTTCAACACAGCCAAGGTATCCGCCGTCTCACCGCTCTGAGAAATCAATAGTACCGGTGTCTTCTCAGCAACTAGCACTGGATCACGATAACGAAATTCACTGGAGATATCTATTTCCACCGGAATACGCGCCCACTTTTCAATCACATATTTTCCATAAACAGCCGCATAGTAACTACTACCACAAGCAACAATACAAAGCCTGCGCACTTTCAACAAATGATCCAAAAACCCCTTGCTGTCACCACCTGTCCATTGCAAATTAAGTTCATCCTTACACAAATGCTGAGACAAAAGGTGCTCCACACAAGCGGGTTGTTCATGAATCTCCTTTAACATATCAAAAGCATAAGAATTGTGTTTGTTCTCTTTATTTTTACCATCATTTCTTATGGCAGCCATAGATAAAGTCTCTATGGCTTTATGAATTTTCGTAAATGACTTTGCCGAATCCTTTTTGGAATAAAAATCCACATCACCGGATTTATGCACATGAGTCACTTCTCCATCCTGTAAAAAAACCACTTGCCTTGTGTAAGGTAGAAGTGCCTGCGCATCACTGGCAATAAAGACCTCTTTATTTTCTGCCTCCCCAAAACCCAAAAGCAAAGAAGGACCTTTTTTAAAAGCCCAGAACTCCCCTGGAGCTTTCTCTGACATAACAACAACAGCATACTCCCCTTTTATGAGAGCCAGAGTTTCGAAAACCGCTGTTTTCAAAGAACCGGATTTTTCATATAAATCAGCTAAGATAAAAGCCACCACTTCTGTATCCGTTTCAGAAGTGAATTGAGAAAGATTTTTTTCTGTCAACCCGGCTTTTAGTTCTTCAGCATTCTCAATCACTCCATTGTGAACAATGTAAATAGATCCGGCTTTATGAGGATGAGCATTATTTTCAGAAGGAGCACCATGTGTCGCCCATCGAGTGTGCCCCATCGCCCAATGACCTTTATATTCTCCTTGAGCTATTTTATCCTCTAAATTTTTTAAAAGACCTTTGGTTCGTACTCTTTGAAAACCTGATTTTGTAGCCACTACTACACCAGCGCTGTCATAACCTCTGTACTGCAAACGACGAAGTCCTTGAAGCAACACCTCTTTACTATCTCGAAAGCCTGTATAAGCTACAATACCACACATACCAGGCCCCTTAACTCACTGGTTTTTTTTCATCAGATCTTTTCTTGGTAAAATAATTCTGTAAATTATTTTGCCGAGAACGCCCCACACCCAGTGAACGAGCAGGTACATTTTCCGTAATGACTGAACCAGCTCCCGTTGCTGATTCTTCTGCCAACACCACTGGCGCCACTAACTGGGTGCCACTTCCCACAAACACCTTATCTTTAATTGTCGTGGAATATTTTTTACCATCCAGATTCAAATTGGAAGTAATAGTTCCACACCCGATATTGACATCCTCTCCGACTTGCGCATCCCCTAAATAGGAAAAATGACCCGCCTTGGAACGATCGCCAAATTGAGTTTTTTTCATTTCCACAAAGTTACCCACTCGACATTTTTGACCTATTTGTGTACCTCGCCTTAAACGGGCATAAGGACCAAGCACAGACTGCGCCTTCACTTCCACTGCCTCCAAATAACAACCGGCTCGCACTAAAACCAACTCATGAATTAAACTGTCTGAAATAAAACAATGCGGCTCTATCGCACAAAAAGAACCAATAGCGGTTTTTCCTTTTAAATACACCCCTGGGTAAATCACACTGCCCTGACCTACTTGCACATCCTCTTCAATGTAAGTATTCAAAGCATCAATAATAACTACTCCTTTTTGCATGAGTTGATTGAGCTTTGCTGTAAAAATCTGTTTTGTGGCAAGAGCTAACTCTCGTTGAGAGTTTACTCCGTAAGCTGTTTGCTCCGATACAGTAAAACTACTAATTTTTTTATTATTCGTTGCAAACAAAGTTACGATATCTGTTAAACAAAATTCCTCTTTAGGATTTTTATTATCGATCTGAGATAAAAAAAGATTTAAAGACTGGTTTTTAAAAAGGTAGATCCCCGTATTGATCTCATTAATTTTTTCTGATTCATGACTTAAAGATTCTTTTTCTGCAATAGCCACAATGTTGTCTTTTTTACGAATAATCCTGCCATAGTGACCAGGTTTTTCCTTTTCAAAAGTGCCAATACATAAGTCCGCTTGCTCCTGATGAAACACCTTAATCATTTCCTGTAGATCTTTTGGTTGAATCAATGGATGATCGCCATTCACAATCAATATATCGCCTTTACTGCTGGCCGGTTGAGCACTCATCACCGCCACGGCTGTTCCTTTGCGATTTTCCTGAAAACTTATACTGGCCTTGAAAGCTTCAGCCACCGGTCGCATTAAATGCTCATGTTCCTCATTAATAACCACACAAGTGTCTACCACACCTGAAGCCTTTAAAGCCTGCAAAATACGTGCCAAGACAGGTTTTCCCGCCACTGGGTGTAAACTCTTAGGCAAGGACGTTCGCATTCTGCTTCCCCGACCTGCCGCCAAAACAATAGCTGTGATAAATGATGAAGCCATTAAAGCACTTTCCCCTAAGCTAAGGGCTATCGTCAAGTCTTATCAGTGACAAATTCAAAAAAGTGTTCCCAGCATTCAGTCCTAATTTTTATTTGTTTTTTGCTATACCCTGTTATCCCTTTAAAAAAAAAGCTAAATTGTAAAAGGATTCAGTGTAAGGATAAATTGATATCAGGATAGTTCAGTGACAATACAAAAAAAAACCAAGAGCAGTGATGAATTATCACAAAAAAAACAACTACTACAAAATTTACAAAGTGTACTATGGCTGATCTGGGAGGCTCAAAGTACAGAACAATTACTTAAAATCATGGAATACACTTTACCTAAATTGTGTCAGGTGGATTCCATTAACATCCCCAGCAACAGTCTCAAAAAAAATAAAAAAATCTATCAATACTCTTTTACATACAAAGAACAATTTATACATTTCTATAAATCTTCTGGATTTGTTCATGGACAAAAGTGGTTTTTAAAAAAAGCCGGAGAATTTTTGGAAAAAGCTTTTCAACGCCTGGAAATACATAATCAACTTAAAAAACAAAAGGAACAATGGGAGTTGGCTTTTGACACCATTGCCACACCCATCAGCCTCACTGATTCCAATGGAGCTATATTGAAGACCAATAAAACCTTTCGCACTAAAACAAAAATGTCCAAGGCAGAACTATCACAGAAAAACTGTTTTCAAGTTTTCTTCGGGAAACCTCTAACCGGAAATAAACGTGAAACTCGAATCGTTAATGGAAAAACAGAATGTTATGAAATTTTTCTTCAACAAATTCCACAAAAAAATACAACTATTCAATTAGTGGTTTTAAGGGATATTACCAAACAAATCCATATAGAGAAACAACTGGCTCATCATGCTCAATCCAAAGAGATGAGTATAATTTCCAGAAGTATTGCTCACGAATTAAATAATCCTATTAGCGGTATCATCGCTATTTTGCAAACAATGATAATGAATAATACACTGAAAGACCAAACCAAAACAGATTTGGATCAAATGCTACTGGCTGGTCAAAGATGCTCTCAGATAATCAATAAATTTTTAAACATCTCTTACGAAACTTCACTGAAGTCTTGATTTTATTTTTAAAATGAAAATGACTGAATGGTGGAACTCCCAACAATGAGAATATTCAGTCCAGATTTTTTGTTACCCATAGTGAAAAAATCAATATTCCATTAAGATTAATGATATGCAAAAAAAAATTCTTATTATTGATGATGAAGTTACTCTGAATCACTCTCTCACGAAAGTGCTGAATCACCACGGCTATATTACAAAAAGCCTAAAATCCAAACAAGAATTTAGTGAACTGAAACAAAATTTTCACTATGACATAGTTTTATTAGATCTCAGACTCCCGGATGGCAATGGATTGGAATTGATGAAACAAATAAAACAATTTAATCAAAATACTCAAGTCATTGTTATGACTGGTTACGGAACCATTGAGTTGGCAGTGACTGCAACAAAACAGGGAGCTTTCCATTTTATTACCAAGCCTTTTAACCTAGGTGAAATTATCAATCTATGTGCTAAGGCACTTTCCCAATCCCAATTGGAAACTGAAAATGCGCAACTGAGATTTGTTGTAAAGAAACAATTTCATTTTAATCAAATTATTGGACAAAGCCAACCCCTCCTATCAGTCATTGAAATGATAAAAAAAATATCTGCTTCTTTATCTACTGTATTGATCACAGGAGAAAGTGGTACTGGAAAAGAACTCATTGCCAAATCCATTCACTTTAATTCCCAGCAAAGTACAGGACCTTTTATTCCTGTCCACTGCGGAGCTATACCAAAAGATTTACTGGAAAGCGAACTGTTCGGACATATAAAAGGCTCTTTTACAGGAGCTATTAAAGATCGCATCGGACGATTTCAAATGGCTGAAAACGGAAGTTTATTCCTGGATGAAGTGAGTACTATGGACATTTCCACACAAATTAAACTGCTTAGAGTTTTACAGGAAAAAGAATTTCAACCAGTGGGCGGTGATGAAATTATACAGTCTAATTCCCGTGTGATTGCCGCCAGTAATGAAAATCTGGAAACAGCTGTTAAAAGAGGTGATTTCAGAGAAGATCTGTTTTACCGTCTTAATGTTATTCCTCTTCCTATCCCTTCTTTAAGAGAACGAAAAGATGATATTCCCCTTCTGATCAATCATTTTATAAAAGCATTCAATAAAAACAACTCCCCCCATAAAATAAACTACATCAACCAGGAAGTGATGGATTGTCTTTGTCAATATAGGTGGCCTGGCAATATCAGAGAGCTGGAGAACCAGATTGAGCGATTATGTGTTCTAAAAGAGAATGAATGCATAGAACTGTCTGATTTACCTGAACAATATCAAAATAATAATCATTCCACCATTAAGCCTACTGTGGATATACCACAGACAGGGCTGGATTTTAATCACATCGTTAATGTATTTGAAAATGAACTGATTTTAAAAGCTCTTGAAAGAACCAGATGGAATCGTAATCAAGCCGCCAGATTATTAAAATTAAATCGCACCACTTTACTGGAAAAAATTAAAAAGAAGGGTTTAAAAGAGAACATGCCTTCTATACTGCCTGACGATTTCTCTTCAGTAACTAACAAGTCAATTTAACCTTGCAGAAATAACAAGATTTGTGAAAAAAAATTTTAAGTCAATTAACTGTAAAAAGTCTATTCAATTCCCTACTTCATAACTAAATAATATAACAGTAAGAATATGTAATTTTTACATTATCTCTCGAAAAACATTTGCAAAAGTAGAAAACATCAATAAACTGAATATACTTCATCTTGAATACCTTAAATATTATTGTTTTAATTATGATTTACAAGAACTATATTCTCTTCTTATTGTTGTGTTTTTTTTCATGGACGGCCTTTGCGCAGTTTCTACTGAAAGGACTGTTTCCGGAATATGAAACCTGCTCCTGCACTAATGATAAATTTACAAAACAACTCACTCAACCTTATGAAGAGGAAATTCAAGTTTGGCTCTTACAAACACAAGAGGAAAAGATACTAATAAATAATACTCTAGTTATGGAAGAATCGGAATATTTGGAGGATGAAGATAGCTCTTTTCTATCATCTGTCGGAAATTTCTTTACAGGATTAGCAGATACTGTTGTCTTCTGGGATGATGAAGAAGAAGAATTAGTAGAGCAACAGCTATTAAAACCTCCTCCTTTATTAACACCAGCTATTCCATCTATATGTTTTGCAATGAGTGTAGATATGATTAGAAATGAAGGCATCCAAAAACAATTCTACTCTTGTATTCACAAACATTACGACAATTCAGATGAAGATAATTTTTGTTTTGATACACGTAACCAACTGAACTCCCCTAAAAAATGTGATGTGTTGCCCATACCCTGTGATAGCTCCAATGATTTAAATCTTACTTGTTCACAAAGATACAAAAATCGTCCTGAAAGATATGGCGCTAATGGATGTAACAAGGGAGCTGTATTCCCCAGAAGACCTTGTTTAAGTCAAGACTATATTGCCATGACAGCGAAAGCCTTTCATGATGTAGCAGAGTGTTTGGACATTGCTCCTGAAATGGCTTTTCCTATTTTTCTTCATGAGTCCCGCTTTATTTTAAATATCCAAAGCCATACAGGTGCCTTATGCTATGGGCAAATCACCGGTAATGCCGTGGCAGACTTCAATTCTTTTTTAACAAACCATAAAGGCTATCCTAACTATGATATACCGGATTTACTGGAAAAAAATATAGAAAAAAGATGTCCAGATGTTTGGAAACATTTTAAAAAAGTCAGTACTACTACAAGAGAAGATAAAACCCTTATCCGATCTGATTTTGATCAATGCAATATGAATACTAATCCTTACACATGTTTTTTTTACGGATTTGCCTATTTAAGAATATTGTATGAAAAAGCGAACCAGGAAATAACAGAAATAAATAATATTTATAGTGCTCTTTTAGAAGATAATTCCGTACAACTGTTAAATACCTCAAAATACTCTCCTCTCTCCTTACCTATTATAGAAAGAAAAAAATTAAAACTTTTTTCGAAGCCACAGGATTTACTCAATATATTAACAGTGCTCTCTTATAATGGTGGTTTATCCATTATTCAGATACACTTTAACAGCTTTATGGCAAAGTTAAAAATTTCTATTATAGAAGAAAACAATACAGAATTGCAAAACGCTGTATTAAATAATAGTGGCTTAACCACTGACTTTTTTAAAAAGGAGTTTATAAATTTCCTCAGAGATCGATATTTTATAAACGACAATCGCCGCAATGGAGAACTATTTTCTTACCTGGATAAAGTGACTTCTGAAACAAAAGTTCTGAACCAACTAATAAGAAAACTCTACCCTTCTATCCCTGAAACTTTTGATGTATGTCCTTCACTGATGCAATAAACTAACAATTATTGAATTTGTTTCTTCACTGAACCCCTCTCAATTATCTTAATCTTCTGTGAAATAAATACACTTTAAATAGAATATTTTCATACTCTAATACCTTTTTCATTGACTTATATAACACTTTTTCCTATCTAAACTTTATAAAAAATCATCATGATTCCATTCAACAAGTAAATTATATAAACTTGATTTTAACATTTTTAATAAAAGCATGCTGGAGAAAAACATGAGCACTTTACATATTCATTTTTTTAACTCCCAAATCCTAACTGTTTATTTAAACCCATACAAAGTGATCTTATCGGGTTCACTGATTTTTTCTATTTTATTTTCCAATCAGGTTTTCAGTGTAGAACAATCTCAAACAACTGCTTCATTAGAGCATCTCAACACAGAACAAAGACAACTGCTCTCCTCTATGCAATCCACTAATGAAGAGGAGCGAATACAGGCCGCTCAAGCCCTGCAAAATATGGCACAATCTAATAAGTTGACTCGACTGACAGCCGAAGAATTAAAAAAACTAATGAAGAATAACAATATCCCTCTATATGTCAGAACTAAAGCTGTAATCATCTTACATTACACCAGTACACACTCTATCCCATCGGATTTAATATTTAAAATGAAAGAACACATAACTAATGATCGACATAAATTGACCATCTTGAACTTGCTGGATGAACTCCTCCATCAAAGATTATCTCTTGATTCCATTTACAATATAGGAAATATATTAATAGATTCTGTAGAAAAGATTATTTTCACTAATTCACGTGTATCAAAACTTATTAGAAAACAAGCTACAGACACCTTAGCACATATTATCGTTCAATTCTTTCATTTGAACCTGGAAATGATAATCAAAGATTCTTCTATAAATGATATTTTTAATATGTTAAATGACCTTATTAAGGATGAAAAGCAGTCCGAACATGTCGAAGAGGCGGCTAAAGAAATAAGAGCAAATCTCATAAAATATCAAAAAAAATATAATGTAATTAGCCCTTCTAAACAGTGTAGTCGCAGTTTTTCCCAATAAAATACACTTGACAGTACAAAACGAATACAGTTAAAAAAGCAGCTGAAGTTAATTTTTTAAAAAAGAAAGAACAAATGCCCACCCTCAATCAACTGATTCGCAAAAGCCGTAAGGTGCAAAGGACCAGAACCAAATCCCCTGCTCTCACCTCCTGCCCTCAAAGACGCGGCGTATGTATTCGGGTGTATACCCGATCACCTAAAAAACCTAACTCTGCCATTCGAAAGGTGGCTCGTGTCCGTCTCACCAATGGCTTTGAAATCAATTCTTATATCCCGGGAGAAGGTCATAATTTACAGGAACACTCTGTGGTCTTGGTGCGTGGAGGACGTGTACAGGACTTACCAGGAGTGAAATATCATATTATTCGTGGTCATCTGGACACTCAAGGTGTAAAAGATCGTAAAAGAGGCCGTTCCAGATACGGAACCAAAAGAGTGAAAAAAACCTAAAGGAGAACTTATGTCCCGCCGCCGCCGCAAAATTCACACAAGAGAAGTTCAGCCGGATCCCGTCTACTCTGACACAACTGTCGAGTATTTTATTAACAAAATCCTATGGGATGGAAAAAAAGAACTGGCACGAAAAATTGTCTATGGAGCTTTAAAGAAGCTGGGCGAAAAGCATGGTGGTGACAATGCCGTATCTGTTTTTAAAAAAGCCATTGAAAACTGCAAACCTTCGCTGGAGGTGCGCTCCCGCAGGGTGGGTGGCGCTACTTATCAGGTGCCGGTCGATGTTCGACCTGTCAGAAAAAATACTTTAGCTATTAGGTGGCTTATTCTTAATGCCCGCTCTCGTCGTGAAAAAACCATGAGTCAACGACTGGCGGCTGAGCTGACAGAAGCTTATAACAACAAAGGCGCTTCTATTAAGAAAAAAGAGGATGTGCATCGGATGGCTGAGTCCAACAGGGCTTTTTCTCACTACAACTGGTAAACTCTTTTTAAAAAGCGAGGCTATTTTTGCCCTCATTATCTATAAAAAATCAAAAAGATTTAGAAATCACCCGTAATATTGGAATCATTGCTCATATTGACGCTGGCAAGACCACTTTGACTGAGCGTATTTTATTTTATACCGGCCGTAGTCATAAAATGGGCGAAGTGCATGAGGGCAACACCGTCATGGACTGGATGAAGCAGGAACAGGAAAGAGGGATTACCATTACAGCGGCGGCGACTACCTGTTTTTGGCGGGAGCATCGAATTAACATTATAGATACCCCTGGTCATGTGGATTTCACTTTGGAAGTGGAACGCTCTCTAAGAGTACTGGATGGAGCTATCACTGTTTTTGATGCTGTCAGTGGTGTGGAGCCACAAAGTGAAACTGTGTGGAGGCAGGCGGATAAATACAAAGTTCCTCGAATTTGTTTTATCAATAAGATGGACAGAGTAGGCGCTAATTTTACAGCCAGTGTGCAATCTATTAGAGATAAACTAAAAGCAAACCCTCTTTGTCTACAAATACCCATTGGGGCAGAAGAAAATTTTAGCGGAGTTATTGATCTGGTGGAGAACAAAGCTTTTGTATGGGATCAAGATGAATTAGGGGAAAAATATTCCACAGTGCCTATTCCTGAGGATCAATTGGCAGAGTGTAAGTCCGGCAGAGAAAAAATAATAGAAAAAGCTTGTGAGTTCGATGATGATTTAATAAAGCAATTTTTATCTGATGAAAATATTGATCCAAAAGAACTAAAAAAAGCTCTACGAAAAGCCTGTTTAAATTTAAAAATTACTCCCGTGTTTTGTGGAGCGGCTTTTAAAAACAAGGGTGTTCAGCAAATCATTTCCGCGGTGTTGGATTATCTGCCCAGTCCTATTGATTTACCTCCTATCAAGGCCTTACCTAGCTGGGGTGAGCAAAAAAAACCTAAAAAATCATCCTCTCAACACTTATGCTCCACCAGTTTTGATGAGCCTCTTTGTGCTTTGGCTTTTAAAATCATGGAAGATCCTTTTGCTGGTTACTTAACTTATGTGCGTGTGTACTCTGGTGTTTTAAAAGTTGGTACTCAAGTTATCAATACACGGGAGCAAAAAAAAGAGAGAATACAAAAATTAGTGAAGATGCATTCCAAGGCTCGTGAAGAGATAGATTGTTTAAAAGCCGGAGACATTGGAGCTATCCTGGGTTTAAAGTTTACCAAGACAGGTGATACATTATGTGAATCTTCTCGTTTGTTGGCTTTGGAGTCTATAGAGTTTCCTGAACCGGTGATTTCCATAGCGGTGGAAGCAAAATCCTCTGTGGATCAAAAAAAGATGTTAAAAATTTTAAAAGATATACAGAGAGAAGATCCTTCTTGTGCTCTGACCACTGATGCCGAAACAGGCATGACTTTATTGATGGGTATGGGGGAACTGCATTTGGAAGTGCTTATTCATCGTTTAAAAGATGAGCACAAAATTCTTGTTAACACTGGTAAACCTAAAGTGTCTTTTAGGGAAAGTATTTCAAATGCTACAGAAGCGGTCGCAACTTTTGATAAAGAGATCCAAGGGCAAATGCAATTTGCCAAGGTGAAAATAAAAATTGAACCTTCCACTCATTTAAAAACTCTGGAGTTTGAAAATGCTCTCTCTACAAATACCATTAAAGTAATAAAAAAATCACAATTGTCAGAAGTGTCCTCTGCTATTCAAAAAGGAGTGGAGGAGGCTTCTTATGTTGGCAATATTATGGGGTATCGTTTGCTGGGAGTAAAAGCCACTTTACTTTCTATTGAAGGAAAAGAAGACAGTTTTTCAACAGAGGCTTTTAAAGCGGCTGGTGCTTTAGCTTTGCGAAAAGCCCTGCAAAAAGCAAGTAGTTATTTGTTGGAGCCTGTTTTTGATTTGGAAGTAATGACATCGGAGAATTTTTTAGGAGCTGTGATCAATGACCTCAATTCCCGAAGGGCTAAGGTGGAGGGAGTACAAATGCAAAAACATTTACAAGTGATCAAAGCGCAGGTGCCTTTGATGAATTTGTTTGGCTATGCTACGGATTTGCGATCGGTTAGTCAGGGGCGGGCTTCTTTTTCCATGAAAATGCGGGAATATGTGAAACTGCCGGAGAAAATTGCCAAGCAAATCATTTCTGGGGAACTGTTATGAATATTTTAGTAATGGGAAAAGGTGGTAGAGAGCACGCTATTATTCGAGCAATTAAAAAGTCTTCTACAACACACAAGGTATTTGCTTTATCTGGTCAGGATGGTTTTAAAACTTTGGCGGATTGTATTTCCAAAGATCTTTTGAAAGATAGGGATCAGTTTAAGGATTGGATAAAAAAAGAAAATATTCATTTGGTGGTGATTGGTCCGGAGCAGGAGTTAGTGGATGGCTGGGCGGATTTTTTTAGAGATGAGGGGATTTGTGTGTTTGGTCCTTCCGGGAAGGCGGCTCAGTTGGAGGGCAGTAAATTGTTTGCGAAAAAATTTATGTCATCGGCGGGTGTGCCTACTTCTAACTATGAGGAAGTGAATTCTGTCAAAAGCGCTTTGGCAAATTCCTCCAGCTTTGATTTTCCGGTGGTGTTAAAGGCGGATGGCTTGGCAGCGGGCAAGGGTGTGTTTATTTGTCATGATAAAGAAGAATTGGAAAAATCAGCTAACCTGTTGTTTGAGCAAAAAATATTTGGACAAGCTGGTGAGGTAGCTTTTTTGGAAACATGTCAAAAAGGTTGGGAGCTATCTGTATTTATTTTAACTAATGGAGAAGATTACAAATTACTTCCGTTTGCCAGGGATTACAAAAAACGGGATGAGAATAACAAGGGGCCTAATACGGGTGGTATGGGAGCAGTGGCTCCACATTTTATCTCTGAGGATTTACAGAAAAAAATTCATCAGCAAGTTCTTAAGCCCACTGTGATGGAGTTAAAAAAAAGAAACATGTTTTACAGAGGTGTTTTATATATTGGTTTAATGATAACTGATAAGGGGCCGGTGGTGTTGGAGTACAATGTGCGTTTTGGTGATCCGGAAACACAAGTTATTTTACCTTTATTGGATGGAGATTGGGCGAGTGTATTTTATGAAGTGACTCAAGGTTCTTTATCTGATTTACAGTGGAAACAAAATTGTTTTTCTACTTGTGTGGTGTTGGCCAGTCCTGGTTATCCTTTTAAGCCTGAGACAGGATTATTGATTGAGGGAAATATAGTATCCGATCTGGAATCGGACACATCTTATTTTCTACACGCGGGTGTTAAAGAAGATAATGGAAAATGGTTTACTAATGGTGGTCGTGTTTTAAATGCGATTGGTTTAGGTAATAGTCAGAAAGAATCTATTCAGCGAGCCTATGAGTTAGCTTCCCAGGTGAATTGGAAAAACCTTCACAAGCGCTCCGACATTGGTCAGTAGGCTATTCCTATATAACTGAAAGCTCTCTAAGAGCTTCAGTCCCTTGAAAGCAGGAATCCAGTCAAACCCGTCATTCCGGCCTTGAGCCGGAATCCAGAAAACAAATTTCGTCATTCCGGCCTTGAGCCGGAATCCAGTCAGCTTCTCAACTTTACATTACTCTTGGCTTAAAAATAGTATCTGCCTTTTACTTCAAAGAAAGGCATTGGAACAAGAAGGAAAAGTGTCTTTCCTCCTGCATCATTATCATAAAGTAAACTATCTAAAGCTATAGAAGGAGCTAAAGAAGCAACTTTTATTTCAATGGCAATTTCAAATGAATCGTTTATATTAAAATTTCCAAAAACTCCAAGAAAACTAACTAACATAAGACTCCAATCATCTTTTGGAAAAAACAAATAAGGAACGATGGGTGATACATTTAATCCAAAAGAAAATAAACTATCTCTCATAAATTCATATCCATACTCAAGATTTAATTTCCCCATCAATGGAGCTTCAAGCAAAACTTCACTAAATGCAGAAGTACCGACATTTATATCTGCAAGAACATAACCAAAATAATTTGTTGAATCTAAAGTATGTTTGTACCCCAAACCAACACTTATAGAAACACCCGGTTTACTAGAAAGATTCAGTTCTTGAAATAATCCAAATGTTGTCAGTTCAACAAAAGTGTTTTTCTGATTTGCACCTGCATACGAAACAGACACACAGAAACAACTTAATAAAATTAAGTGCTTCATAACTCGTAAAACATTTTTCAAGTTCATAATAATCTTCTTTTCTATAAAGTTTACAACTGTCATGTTATTTTTATAGCTTAAAATTGTCAAAATAAATTAAATAACACATACAGCTGCCGGCGCGAAAGTAGTTTCAGATATTTGCCGTCATCCCTGTACTGCCGTCATTCCGGCCTTGAGCCGGAATCCAGAAAACAAATCTCGTCATCCCTGCATCCACCGTCATTCCGGCCTTGAGCCGGAATCCAGTCAACTTTTTAACGTTACATTACTCTTGGCTTAAAAATAGTATCTGCCTTTTACTTCAAAGAAAGGTCTTGGCTTAAATGGACTCAACAAAGGTATCTCATCAGAGCGACTGAAAATGTAATAATCTAAGGCTTGAAAAACAGCTTTTACTTCAATGGCAACTTCAAATGAATCGTTTATATTAAAATTTCCAAAAATTCCAAGAGAACTTGCTAAATTAACGTTCCATTCTTTATCGCTTTGATTTTCGTATTTAATAAGTGAAACAAGAGGAAAGACAGGTGATACATTTAACCCAAAAGAAAATAAACTGTCTCTCATAAATTCATATCCATACTCAAGATTTAATTTTCCGGCAAGTATGTAGTGCTCATCAGAAACGAGTCCACCAGTAAATACAGATGTACCAATATTTACATCTGCCAAAACATAACCAAAATAGTTATTGGAATCTAACTCATACTTGTATCCCAAACCTCCACCTACAACAAAAACCACATCAAATGATACTACTTCGCTTGTTGTTAGCTCAACAAAAGTATTTTTCTTATTTACACCTGCATACGAAACAGATACAAAAAAACAACTTAATAAAATTAAGTGCTTCATAACTCGTAAAACATTTTTAAAGCTCATAATAATCTCCTTTTTTATAAAGTTTACAACTGTCATCTTATTTGTATAGTTTAAAATTGTCAAAATAAATTAAAAAACCAGCTAATAACACACCCAGCTGCCGGCATGAAAGTGACTACTTCCATAAAACTAACATTTTGGATACCTATCCAAAATATTAGCTAATATTTTTGACACCTATCCAAAATATTAGTACTATACTAGGTACGATGAAAAGGTATTTAAAACAAGCTATTTTGGAAGACATAAAAAGTAAAATGGTGTTTGTATCCGGTCCAAGGCAAGTGGGAAAAACCACTCTCTGTCTTGATTTAGCTCCAAAAAAACACCGTTATATGAATTGGGATATTTTAACAGACAGAGAGTTTATTTTAAGACAAAAGTTCCCTGTAGAGAAATTCATTATTTATGATGAAATTCATAAATTCACAAAGTGGCGTAATTATCTCAAAGGACTTTATGATAAACATAAACCGCAAAAAAAAATTCTCGTCACAGGAAGTGCCCGTTTGGATTATTATAGACATTCCGGTGATTCTTTACAGGGAAGGTATCATCATCATCGTCTCCACCCTTTTACTGTGCGGGAGTTAAATATAAAAAGTCAAAAAGACATTATGGATCTTCTGCATTTGGGAGGTTTCCCTGAACCTTTTTTATCCGGTTCTCATAGGCAGGCGAAGCGATGGATGCGGGAATACAGAAGTCGTGTGGTTAACGAGGAAATTTCTTCCCTGGAGCTTTCTAAAAATTTATCTCAAATGGAGCTTCTCCTGTTAAAACTTCCTGAAAGGATAGGCAGTCCTTTATCCATCAATTCTTTAAGAGAAGATATGGATGTTGCTCATAAAACTCTCTCCAAATGGCTCAATATTTTTGAAAGAATGTACCTGATTTACAGAGTTTCTCCTTTTCATTCTAATAAGTTTAGAGCATTAAAAAAAGATCAAAAACATTACCATTACAACTGGGCGGAGGCGATCAATGACGGAGCAAAATTTGAAAACATGATGGCCGGGCACTTATTAAAATGGGTTCATTTCCAGCAGGATTACAATGGGAAGAACATAGATCTTTGTTATTTTCGGGATGTAGATAAAAGAGAGGTGGATTTTATTATAACTGAGAACAAAAGACCAATTCAGGCTATAGAGTGTAAGTGGCAGTCAAAAGAGATTTCACCTTCTTTAAAATATTTTAAGTCAAAATTTTCAAAGACGGAATGCATACAGGTTAATATGATTTGTCCAAAAGAATACATCTCGAAAGAAGGAATTAAAAACCTAAGCTGGAACACCTTATTGCACAAGCTGATTTAAGGATATTAGTCATTCCTGCGGAAGCAGGAATCCAGCCAATTTTTCAATTATCAGATAAACGTTACATTACTCTTGGCTTAAAAGTAGTATCTACCTTTTACTTCAAAACCAGGCTGTGGATAAAATGGACCCAAAATGGAGCTCTTTTTCTCATCAGAGTTGCTAAGAATGTAATAATCTAAAGTCGTAAAAATAGCTTTTACTTCAATTGCAACTTCAAATGAATCGTTTATATTAAAATTTCCAAAGATTCCAAGAGTACTGTTTAAATTAAGACTCCACTTTCTATCGCTTTGATTTTCGTATTTAGTAAATGAAACAACAGGTATAACAGGTGACACATTTAATCCAAAAGAAAATAAACTATCTCTCATAAATTCGTACCCATACTCAAAATTTAATTCTCCGTATGCGCGACCGAAACCAGTAAGAGCAGCACTAACATTTAAATCTGTTAGAACATAACCAAAGTAGTCTTTTGAACCTAAATCGTATTTATACCCTAAACCTCCACCTATATTAAAGTCCATCCCTATAGACGATACCTCTCCTGATGTTGTCAGTTCAACAAAAGTGTTTTTCTTATTTACACCTGCATACGAAACAGATACAAAAAAACAACTTAATACAATTAAGCGTTTCATAACTCGTAAAACATTTTTAAAGCTCATAATAATCTCCTTTTTTATAAAGTTTACAACTGTCATCTTATTTGTATAGTTTAAAATTGTCAAAATAAATTAAGAAGACAACATAATATTAAAATAACACCCAGCTGCCGGCGCGTAAGTAAGTCATTCCTGTCACTGTCGTCATGCCTGCGAAGGCAGGCATCCAGAAAAAAAGTTCATCCCTGTGAAAACAGGGACAGGAATCCAGTCAACTTTTCAATTATCAGATAAACGTTTACATTACTCTTGGCTTAAAAATAATATCTGCATTTTAGTTCAAAATGAGGTATTGGAAAAAAGTCAGTCCTAACAAATCCTTCTTTTAAATTACCAAGTAACATTCTATTTAAAAATCGATAAACAGCTTTTATTTCAATGGCAACTTCAAATGAATCGTTTATATTAAAATTTCCAAACATTCCAAGAGAACTCGTAAACATAAGATCCCAATCCGTACGGCCTTTACGATTTTCAGAGATAGACAAATCACGACCTTTAAAAATAGACACAGAAGAAATAATGGGTGATACATTTAACCCAAAAGAAAATAAACTATCTCTCATAAATTCATATCCATATTCAAGATTTAATTTTCCAGCCAATATAGCTTCCCCACCAGTAAGTGCAGGAGTACCAATATTTATATCTGCCAAAACATAACCAAAATAGTTGTTAAAATCTAACTCATACTTGTATCCCAAACCTCCACTTATATAAATACCTCCTAAAAATGATACTATTCCATTTGTTGTCAGTTCAACAAAAGTATTTTTCTTATTTACACCTGCATACGAAACAGATATGCAGAAACAACTTAATACAATTAAGCGTTTCATAATTTGTAAAATATTTTTAAAGCTCATAATAATCTCCTTTTTTACAAAATTTATAACTGTCATGTTATTTATATAGCTAAAAAATGTCAAAATAAATCAAATAACCAGCATAGTATGAAATAACACACCCAGCTGCCGGCAGGTAAGTAACTTCAGGTATTTGCTGTCACTCCTTTAAGGGTTCAATTATCCTTAGAAAAGTCTTCTGCTTCATATTTTTGAAGGATGTGGTGACAACGATTTTTTATAGATAAAAACAACTCTCCTTTAAGAGAAAAATCTGCTTTTGTAATTAAATCACATCGACTATCTGCACTCATTTTTTTTAGATGCCTCTTTACATCCTGCACACTTCTTTGAGGATTAAACACTACACTACAATACCATATCCACCATAAGTCCTTGTCAATGACAGTGCTGGTATGTCTGTCGGACCATCTCCTATATAAATAAAGTTACTAAATGGACTCCAAAATTCGCCCCGTTGCACCTTATCATTAACAGCCTGTACCTTAGATTCTTCTGTAAAAACTCCTTTGGATATCTCATATAAAGCTCTTGTTTTCATTGTTTGATCCATACAAAAAACAGGAATACTCTCTACATCATCTTTCTTTCCCGGCGGATACACACAGCTATATCGACAACCCCAGATATTTGAAAATATTTCTTTAGGTACTAAAGATTCCACATACTCCTTTAAACCAGCTGTAATAATAAACTGATGAATTTTTATATTACTGTTTTTAAATTTGATTTCTTCTTCAATTTTTTTAATTTTTCCCAACAAACTTTCAACTCCTGAATATAATTTCACCAATTCAGTGACTTCTTCATGAGAAAAAAATTCTTTTGTTAATGGTTTCTTCCCATGAAAAGCTATTCGTGATAAAACATACATCCATGTAGGCGCATCAGATGAAAGCATTCTCTCCCAATCAACTTCAGATTTTGAACCACTCACTGTTTTAATCCACTCCCAAAATTTTTCTATTTTTTCTGTACCTAAAAAGTACTCAACAATTTCTGATGTAGAATCATCTGGAGTAAGTGTACCGTCAAAATCCCAAACTATAGATATATTTCTGTGAGGCATGATTGATTATATGTTTCTGCGCTTAGATGCCTCTTTACAGATCTGCTTTTGGTAGCATTGTTGTTAGAAACTAACCGCCCAGTTCGAGAATCCCTATGAACAGGCATATCAAGTATACCAAAATTGGACACATCATACCCATGAGAATTAATATGCTTTGTTGGTACTTTAGTTTTAGAAGATGATTTTTTCTTGCTCATATTTGACAATTACTATACCTAAATATAACTGTTCAAGCAATACATTAATGCTTACAGCAATATAATAAAAAAATTATCTTATCAAGTCTCCACCTTGGTCTTAAACTCTATATTTTATTCTTACATAATGCACAACTGCTGACACAAAAATCATTTCAGGTATAGGTCACCATTTTGACATAAGATAATTTATACGAAATTCGGATCTCGTTCAGATTTCGCACAAACCAAAAATTACACAATCAAATAACACACCCAGCTGCCGGCAGGTAAGTAAACCTAGATATTTACTGCTACACCTATTCCCAGTTCAGTGTTTAACATATCACGCCAGGCTTCGTAAATCATAACCATTGCAAGAGTGTCCAGTTCACAATACTTAAGTAAGGCAGACTCAAGTTCTTTTTTCTCATACTCGCTTATTTCACTAAATTGCATCCTTCCATAAGCAGTTAAAGCTGCTCCACCATTGGATAATTCATCTTCTTCTGATAACAGACTCATATTCTTATCCGACACATCCTGAAACATTTTAGGTAGCCGTTTATAGGGTTCAACAATACTCCCTTCTTTCCATTCAATCCATTTCCAATCCTTAAAGTTCAAGCTTTTTATACCTTCTGAAGAACCATAAATAGGCTTGCTGTATTTCTCTTGCAAAAATTTTGAGGAGTTTAACACAGCAGGAAGGACTTGCTTAATAGAATTTGATCCTTTGGTATAAGGAGCATAGAAAAACCTTTTTACCAATTCGTACATATCCACCATACACCTATCACCTTCCCATTTTTCAGAATTTGACCGGTTGGATTTTGTAATAGATTTTATAAATTCACAAAGAACCTTTCTGTCTGGAATATTGTTTTGGTCTTCTAACAACTGACGATAAATTTTATTTAAATAGGTATTCTCATGACTTGCATATCTAAATATAGTGCCCTTATCTTTTTCAAGCTCACTCTTTAATTGTCTTACAAACTCATAGTTAGGAAAAACACCTTGTTTTGTATTTAAAAATTGTCCGGCATGTTCTATTGTTCCGTCTTCATAGACTACATGGTGAGAAAACTGAAAGGCTACTCCCTCGTAAGGCTTACGGCCTTTATTAAAAGGAAAAGCAACAGAGCTTGTTTCAAAGTCAATAAAATGTAATGGGAATATCCATTTGTCCATTTCGTTTTTCATTCCTTGAACATCCAGGAAAGGTTTTATTTCTCCTCTCTGGGCCATTTTAACCTGAAGCCATTGTCTCTCACTAGAAGACATACCTGATTTTTTATCTTCTTTAGGACACACATCTTCTTCAACCAAACTGGATAATTTGACTTTCCCATTTTGTATCAATTTATCTTTTTTTCTAAAACCACAAATGCTCAAAACATTTTCATCTTCAAAATCTTTATCAGACCAATTTAGCTGTGAAGACCAACATTCTTTAAAACCACTTTTAAAACCAGTTTGTTCTTCTTCCTTTGAACAGGTAAATTCACACTCTGCACACTTTGAACCAATATCTGAAACAATCTTCTCGTCCTTTTCGTATTTCTCAGCTAAAAATGAAACTTCATCAAAAAAGTTTCTATTTCTTTGTTCTGCTGAATCGTTGCCGTCATAAATCAGTTGAATTTCCTTATCCACAGGAACTTGCACTAAAATTTTCTTATCTAAACATTCTTTAGGTAGAGTATTAGAGACCTTAATACCTTTTCTGTTATTTTCATCTCTAATAATTTTAAATTTCTGATTTAAACCTTCAACAGGGCATTTTGCGTTCTTATCTACCAGCATTAAATAGGATGTAACTGAAGCTTCGGGATAAGCACTTGTCAGAACATATTTTTGAAAAGCTATATCGTATAAGTAGGACTTCCAACTTGATTTTATTGTTGTTCCTTTTTTACTTAAAAATGGTCTTTCTTTATTCCCATCAAATGACTTGGATTTGACTTCAATAAGTTGAAACTGATTACCTTTTTTAATTAAAACATCAATTCTTATAAAAAGATTTTTAAATTTGATAGCTGGCTCATAAATAATAACTTCATCTTGCTTCAATAGCTCTAGTGTTTGAGCCTGCGCTTCCTCATAATCAAGGGTTGTAATATCATGTCCATTAGGAAAATACAGCTTTGCAAGCTCCCCTACTTGATAACCTCCGTCTGCGAGGGCAGAAAGAAAGGGATCATCTATTTTTTGATTTGGGTATTCTGACTTCCTTGTGTAATAGAGTTTTGTTGGACATTCCAGACCCAATTTAAAGCGTGATTTTGTTAAATATCTATGATTTTTCATTTTAAGGTATCATATCGGATAATTTTGATAAAACTTGAATTTCAGATATTTACAGTCATTCTTGTCACTGCCGTCATTCCGGCCTTGAGCCGGAATCCAGAAAACAAATTGTCATTTCTACATCCACCGTCATTCCGGCCTTGATCCGGAATCCAGTCAACTTCTCAATTTATTAATAGCTATTTTAAATCTTATTTGTTCTAAAATTACCATAGTCTAGTTTAAGCAGTGTTTTTATATATTATTTAGTATAAACCCTTAAGTTGATTTCAAAATAGCCGATAAATTCAATTATGGAAGCAACTAAAGAGATTCTTCTTGCTCATCATCGGAGCAAAAAGAGAATCCTTACTTTGGGGAAGTTTTCACCCCTGAGAAATATGTCAATCAAATGTTGGATATGTTGGACAAGTTGTTTGGATAGATACCAATACTGTTTTTTTTGAGCCAACATGTGGGCACGGAAATTTCGTTGAAGCTATTGTTGAAAGACGGATACACGCTTTCTTGAGAAAAGCAAAAAGACAAAAGATTAAAAATCCTCATTTCTATACTGTAGCAAATACTTTAAACAATCTATGGGCTATAGATATTGATTCAAAAAATATAGAGTTTTGCCGAAATAGAGTGAGAACTCTCATTTTCAATTTCCTATTTATCTTTTGAACATGAGAGAAATATTCTATCATCAGCAGATTTTATAAGAACTAATGAAGATTTTTTAACTCACGTTTTATGCTGTATTGAATGGCAGATACATGAAAACGAAACACTTTCATGTTTGGAGGCAAATGTTCTTAAAGCCAAAGAGATAGTAAATAGAACGACTGTCAGCAAAAAATGGTTAAAAAAAAATAAACATCGACCCTAAATTTTGAAATGAATTGGTGCCAGTATTTTAAAGGCTATAAAAGAGAAAACATTATTCCAGATGAATATACAAAGAATTTTAGAGTTATCAATTCATTAGTAAATAGCAAAAAAAAGTATCATAGAAAGAAAGAAATCTTAGAGACCTTTCCCATGCCAGACTTTAATATCGAAATACCAACAGTCGCTTAAAAAAATATAGGAGATTTTATGTCAGCCCAATTAAAACTTACTAATGTCAATACCCATGTTGTGGATATTTTGGGCAGTGTTAAAGGACGAGATCAGCCCGTGATGAAAATGGATAAGGCTGTAGAATTAGTCAAATGTTTAGATGAAGAGTTCTTTATAAATGATGATTATGTATTCTTTGATCCTTTTTTAAAGCTGGAGAAATTTTATTAGCCACAGCTCTTGTTTCAACACTTCATAAATCCCAAAAGAAACTTGTGCTTTTGGATGTAGTTTATAACGAGATATATCAGAGTGATAGATACTTTGCTCTAGCTCCTGATGAAAGACACTACAATCTTAGTCTTAGAACCTTTTATGGAAATGAATAAATCTCATGATAAAAATTTTACTGAAAATATTAAAAATGGTGGCTATCTGTCAGAAATTGACGGACGGCTAAATAAAGAAAAATTTAACAAGGAGTTAAAAGCTATGCTGGAATATATCAAAGAAAAAACCAGAAATAAAAAAATTGTTGCTGTTGGAAACCCTCCTTACCAAGAAGAAGATGAAGGTCACGGAAAAAGTGCCAAACCTGTTTATAATATTTTTATTGAATCTCTAATTGATTCACAGGAAATTAGTAAGTTTTCTTTAGTTATCCCTGCTCGTTGGTTTTCTGGAGGTAAAGGGTTAGATAATTTTCGTAATAGAATGATAATAAATAAAAAACTTAAAAAAATAACTTACTTTGAAAATTCTTCTTTTATTTTTCCAACTGTAGATATTAGAGGCGGAATATTGGGATAAATTTATAGGAGAAACTACTATTGATAACGGAAAAAAAACAAAGAAATGATCTTTCTAAATGGGACATTTTGTCCCCCATGTTGAAGCACATTCAATACTTAATAAAGTATTGAATAGGAGTGATACATTTGTTTCTGAAGCAGTGTGGTCAAGAAAACCTTTTGGTTTGTCCGGCGATTATTTTTTAAAAAATAAAACAGATCACTCTAAATCAGATCAATTTGTTGAATGTTTAAGTGTAGGAAAACAAATTAATAAAATTCCTAAAGAACTAGTCCTAACAAATAAAAACAAAGTAAATGAGTATCAGATAGCTTTTCCAAGAGCTTCTGGTGGCGGTAAAGGTAGAAGAGATCAAATTCTCCTACGGCCAAAACATTTTTTTATTTTGGGAAAAGGACAAATCTCAACAGAAACATATAGTGTAGCTCATAGTTTTAAGGATAGAAAAGAAGCTGAAAACTTTTTATTATTTTTACAAACTTTTGCGAGATTTTTATTAGGACTCAGAAAACCAACACAAGATACGAAAAGAAATACTTTTGCATGGATTCCACTAATGGATGCTAAAAAGTCTTGGACAGATGAGGAATTGTTTAAACATTTTGGTATCAATAAAGAAGAGCAAAAATATATTATAGAACAAGTAGAGAAATGGACAGCTTAACAAGTTTTTAATATTGAAAACTTGTTATAGCTTCAAAAGGAAAATTTTTGTGAAAAAAAGAATACGCCGGTCAATGATACTTACTCAAAAATTAGAAGGTATCTCAAAAAAAATATTTGAAAGATATAAAAAAAAAGTAATCCTATATATTGGAAATAAACCAGGAGTATATGCTCTTTATGATGAAAAAGAGTTATACTATGTAGGTCGTGCCTCTGATTTGGCAAAAAGAGTTAATGATCATTTGAAGGATCGACATTCTGCACTTTGGACTCATTTTTCAGTTTATTTTACTAAAAAAGCACAATATGCAAATGATATAGAAGCTGTAATTATTTCTGTAGCACAACCTAAAGGAAATAAAGAAACACCCAAATTGGGAAAAGAAAAAAAACTTAAAGATATTCTTAGAAAAGCTATAAAAGAGAGTCACCAAGAAGAATTAAGAGAACTAGGGTTGAGTAGAAAAAAACAAGTTGATTTAAAGAAAAAGAGAAAAAGGAAAAATAGACCTGTCTTAAAAAATTATTTTAATAAAAACAAACCTTTAATGAAATCTTATAAAGGTAAAATCTATAAGGCTGTATTGCTGAAGTCAGGTAAAATTAAATATAATAAGAGAGAGTATGATACTCCCACTTCAGCTGCAGAAGCGATTGTAAAAATGCATTTACCAAATTCAGCTGTTAATGGTTGGTATTTTTGGTTTATTAAAGATTCTGAAAACAATTGGATTAAGTTAAACGAACTGGATTAAGAAAGGTAATTAATATGTCTGAAAAATTAGAACTTTATGTTTATACTACAAACACTTGGCAAGAAAAAGGTTTGTTAAAGGTGGGACATTGTTTGAGAGGACGACATGAAGAGCGTATCAATGAACAATTTAATGCCAGTAACCCTGATAAACCTAAAATTCTGTGGTTCGTAGAGTTGCCAGAGGGAAAAACAGATAAGCATATTCATCAACAATTAATAGATAATGGGATTAAACATAAAGAAGATGGTGCAGGAACAGAATGGTTTTATGCAAATTTAGAGGATGTAAAAACCGCTTATAATCAAATGATTTGTGGGGTTAAACGAACAGACCGTTTTCCTTTGAGAAGAGAACAGAAAGAAGCTGTAGATAAAGCTGTTAAATGGTTTAACAAAGACTATTCTTATAAGACAATAGATTCAGCTACTCATAAAAACAGGTTTTTATTAAATGCTAAAATGAGATTTGGAAAATGTTTTACTGGTATCCATATTGCAAAAGCTATTGAGGCAAAAAAGACCATTATTGTTACCTATAAACCAAGAGTTATTGAGGAGTGGATGAATGCTGTCAATAACCATGTAGATTTCAAAGATTGGACAGGAATCAGAGCAAAACAAGGAGAAAATAGAAATGAACTTTTTCTTAATGAAATAGGTGATTTTCCTGAACATTCAGATTCTTTAGTCTTATGTGTGTCTTTACAGGATTTGGATATTGATGATCAGGGAAATGTAAAAGGCCGGCTCAAAAAAGTTTTAGAAACAAAATGGGACTTACTTATTTTTGATGAAGTGCATTTTGGAGGAAGAACGAATAGATTTAAGAATATTTTAAAATACTTAGATCCACAATTTCGCCTTGAGCTTTCTGGAACTCCTTTTCGTCTCATTGGAACAGTAGATTTTTGCCCTGAACAGGTTTTTACCTACAGTTATCTTGATGAACAGAAAAATAAGAAACAAGAGATTCAAAGTGACCCAGAACAAAAACAACTTTTTATTTATAGACAAATGCCAAATTTGAATCTTTCTACTATAGAAATTACAGATAAAGATATAAAACATCAAAAAGAAAAATTTATGACAGATGACAGGGACTTTTCTTTAAATGAATTATTTAAAGCAACTAATTCAGGTTTTATTCATAATGATGCTGTAGATCACTTTTTAGAAAGTCTGTCAAAAAGAGATTATGGGGCTACTGCTTTGAGTGTTTATGGAAAATTAGGAGAACAGTTAGGTCTTTCAAACAAAAGACATAGTATTTGGTGGTTAAAGTGTTCAGTCTATTAAGCAACTTATAAAAAAGTCTAAAACATCATCCTATTTTTTCTCAATATGAAATTATCAATGCGGCTGGTGGAAAAGCTGGTGATGATTTATCTGATGACGATTTATCTGATGAAATTTTTGCAAAAAACAAAAAAGATATAATAAACACAATTGAAAAGGTTAATACCAATGAAATTAACAAGATTGGCACAATAACACTTACTTGTAGGAAATTTTTAACAGGTGTTACTATTAAACAATGGGATTCCATGTTGATATTAAATGATATTCAATCGGCAGAAAGTTATTTTCAAGCTATTTTTCGGATTCAATCAGCTTGGTTTGATAGAGAATATAATAAAGTGTTAAAGCCTGTGGGATATGTTTTTGATTTTGCTATTTCTCGTTGTTTACGAACTACTTATAGTTATGCAAATGCTTTGGCTGATCAGTTAGATCAACAGGACAGTTCTAAATATCAAGCTTGTAGGAATAGTAATTTAGTGAAGGTAATTGACGGTTTCTGTGACACTTTGAACATCAAACAATTTTATGAGGGAAGTTTAAAGAGTGATCCTGTAACTTCTCGGCAAATATTTGAAGCAATAGCCAGTGAAGGTTCTGTAGTTGCTTTAGCCAAAAGAATTACCAGTGATGTTTTGGTGTCCTTTCCTTCTCTATCTCTTTTGGAGAGTTATCCACACTTGTTTGAAGCATTAAAAAATGTGAAAGGTTACAGAAGTCAGCAAGCTGGTAGCCTTGAGGATTTTATTCGAATAGGAGATGAAGCTAAAAGAAAAAAGTTAGAAAAAGATAAATTAGAACCTAATGATGAAAAAACTGCAAAAGATAATGAAGATTTTGTAGAAAAAGATAAAGATAAAGATAAGAAAAATAAAAAGAAATGGTATGCGACACAAATTAAAAGATTGGCCATTTGTATGGCTGATTTTATTTATATGACTTATAAAAGAGAATATAAAATTGATGAAGTTATCGAAACAAAGTATCCAAAATTTTTTAAAACTGTTACAGGTATCAGTAAAGATGATTTTTGTGAACTTTGTGAAAAAGGGTTTATACATAAGAGTCACTCAATCGTATTGTTAGAGAGTTTGCCTTCCGAGAAGAAAGCTCTGTAAAACCAGAAGAATATATTTTTGAGCATATACAACAAATTACGGATAAAAAATCCGCTTAAAATCTTAAAATTATTTAGTTTTTTTAAATGACTGGATTCTTGCTTTCGCAGAGGTAGGAATCCAGAAAACTAAAACCTATTATTTATATGTTCTATTTTCGTAAGTAATAACTCCACTTCCCTCTGACTTTATTATGTTTAGAAAATATAAATTGATTGTGATTAGCACACAACAGTCTTAAGTTATCAGGCTCACTTGTGCCACCTAACGAAAAAGGTTTAATGTGATCTATTTGCAACAAGTGATTGGATGAACATCTTCTTTTTGTCTTTGGACAAATATAAGTACACTGCCCCTGATCTCTCATCCACACATGATGTCTCACTACTGAAGGAATATATCTTGTGTATTTTGAATGTTTTTTTGTTGTTTGTTCTAAAGAAGCTTTTTTGAATGTGCTTTTACTTTGTTTATTTAATTTTCGTTTAGGATCATATTTGTCTAAACCCAGTTCTGCTAGTAGTGTGAATAACTCTCCATAGGACATATTGGGATTTTTATGTGATAAGAGCTTTTTTAAATCTTCCAGGTTTTGCTGACAATTTTTGTCCAAAATTACTTTTATCTCTACTTTATCATTATTTATATCTCTAACTTTTTCTTTTGAAATGGGAATTTCAGGATCTATCTCAAAAAGTGTCTTTTCCAACTCACGACTGGACTGACCTTCCGCTTTTTGTATTAAATCCAGTTTTTGAGTAGAATTTAACTCCAAAGTGGTTTTATTTTTTTGCTTATCCTCTAATTTGTTCTCTTCTTTTTTGCCTTCATCCGCATTGTTATTAACGCACCCAGCTGCCGGCAGGTAAGTAGACTTAGAATCACACCCCTTTAAATTGCTTTCTTTAAGTGTTTTATCCTTCCTTCTCTTTTTCTCAAAAAAAGTTTGTAATTGAGAAGCTGTAGTTAAGTTTAAACTTCCACTTTTTATCTTTGGTGTGGCTTGTGGGATATCACGGCATAATCTCATAGCTTTAATTCTCCTATAAGCAGCACTGTGACTATAATCCAATTCCTTAATGGCATATTCAAATAGGCTAGGAAAACCTCTTTTAAGATAGAGCTTTCTACTTTCTATTTCCTGTAAGTGTTGCAGCACTTGGATATTGATTTGTCTTTCTTTTTGAACCAGATTTTTTTGTGAAAGCAATTGGTCATTGCTGAGTTTTTTTAAATTTGTATTTATTTTTATTTCTGTACTTGTATTGACTGGATTCCTGTCCCTGTTTTCACAGGGATAAACTTTTTTTTCGCAGGAATGACGACGTATATTTTGTTTTTCCTGTTGTATGTACATAAAAAATACCTCCTATGTTGTTACTGTTACCTTTATAAGGGAAAAACAATATAACATGGGTTTTTAAAAGAGATTTTTATAAGGGTGGAGCTTAGTTATAGCTTCAAGCTTTAAGGCACCTGATAGCTTCATAAATAGGTTGTTTTACTCTTAAGCTTTAAAAAACATTTAGATGATAGAAAAAAAGCAACCACGATGAAATATAAGCATCAAAAATCCTGTCAAGATTTTTTACAATAAGAACAGTGTGTAAATTAAATATACTAATTTTAATTTTTTTCATACATTAGTCTAAATTTTTACACATTTTTTCAGAGTTTTTTTAATATAACCCTTTAGATTGAAACTAAGTAGGCCGATAAAGTTATGTCATGGAGGCAATCGAGAATATTCTGCAATTTATATATTATCGGAGTAAAAAAGAATCCGAAGTTTTAAAGCAGTTTTCATTTTTGAAAAATATGTTAGAAATAATAAAAATAATTTTAATATCAATATTACTTGTATTTAGCTTTAATAGCTACTCACTGTTAGCTTTAGATTGTAAAGATTTAAAAGGATTAAGTCTTAGAAATGAAAAATTTTCGAAGGACAGCTTTTCTAAGGCTCGTCTACTTATTACATTTTTTAGTAATAACAATAGTATGTTCTATAATTGGAATCAAAATACAGGAACTTTTGTTGATATGTGGAATAGCATTAAAGGATTTGAAGAATTAAAAGTTGTGCAAAGTAACTCTAATATGGCTTTAGGGTATTCAGTTAAAAATGGTTTAGAAGGTATAAGGATTCATTTTAAAAAGAAAACAGCTGTATATGCTAAACATGTAGCACCTCTTATTGATGGCTTTGGGACAGACGGTATTTATAAAATGAAGTGTATTGATGTAACACAAGAGTTACAACAGGTTACAAAAAGTAGCAATAAGGAAAATTAAAAAGAACGAATATAAAAAATATAAGCATCAAAAATCTTGTCAAGATTTTTTACTAGTAAAACAATGCGTAAATTAAATGTATAAATAATTTAAAGTTCTTTAAGATCATGTCAATATACTTATAAAGAGGTAAGTAATGAAAATATCTGGAAAGATACTAATAACTGTATTGGCATTGATTAGTGTATTTTATTTTTATGTCCAATTTCCAAAAAGTGCCTTTTATAGCAAAATTTTTTATAGGAAATGTGACTCCCATAAAACTGATCTTGAACTTGAAAAACTTGGAAAACAATTTTCTGTTCTAACTGAAAACTGGGAAAACAATAAAAACCCTATAAATATAGATCATTATTTTAAAATGAAAGAAGCAGAAAAAGATCTTTTTAGTGCTGAACCATGCTTTGAAAAGATCAATAAAAAAATTAACAGTTTAGGTATAACAGATATGAAGAATGAAAGTCAGAGAGTAAAATGTTTATTTACAAGGGAACTTATAAAGTGTTATAAAAAAGCGATTAAAATAATGCAGAGATATTTATAAAAATTATCTTTGCTAATCGATCAATCTTTTTTATTTCATGAATAACTGCATCTAATCTGTTTTTAGTAGAGGCTTCTATCTCTAATCCATTATCAATAGGAAACCAATATACTCCCTCAATTTGTAAGCGCACATCCCCTAATTTGTTCTTATTATCAGGGTCAGGATAGTAATTTGCTCTATATCTTTTATCCATTATTTTCTCCTTTATTACTTAATGAAAGTAAGAATTGTATTCATAAACTTATCAGTTGATCAAATATTTTTTTTAATGACTGGATTGCGGCTCAAGGCCGCAATGACAGGCGCATGCAGGAATGACGGTTGAGACAGGAATGACGGGGTTACAGGAATGATGGGCTTGTAGTCACTAAGTAACTTTTTCTGGATTCCGGCTCAAGGCCGGAATGACGACTGAGGTAGGAATGACAATTTGTTTTCTGGATTCCGGCTCAAGGCCGCAATGACAGCTTTACTGGATTGCGGCTCAAGGCCGCAATGACGAGTACACGCAGGAATGAAAGGTGGGTGCAGAAATGAAAAGTGGATTCCGGCTCAAGGCCGGAATGACGACTGAGGCAGGAATGAAAGGTGGATTGCGGCTCAAGGCCGGAATGACGAGCACGCGCAGGGATGAAAGGTGGATTGCGGCTCAAGGCAGGAATGAAAGGTGGATTGCGGCTCAAGGCCGGAATGACAAAGAATTACTTTTGCTCTAGGACTTCGCGGGGTTTGCTGCCGCGGGCGGGGCCGATGATTCCTTCTTCTTCTAACCTGTCAATCAATCTCGCGGCTCTTGGATAACCTAAACCATACTTCCTCTGTAAATGGGAAACACTTACCTCTTTTAAATCAGATACATAATTAAATATTTCCATGTACTTCTCATCCTCCTGATCAGGAAACAGAGGCATCAAACCACCTTTGGAAGCCTTCTTCTCATTAAATAAAATGGGATAGGAAACTTTTCCCGCCTGCTTTTTCCAAAACTTCACAACTGCAATCAAATCTTTCTCCCGTACATAAGGACCATGAAAACGCGTAGGCTGTGCCTGCCCAGGACCCAAGTAAAGCATGTCCCCCTGAGCTAACAATCTTTCCGCTCCACCCTCATCCAATATAATTCTTGAATCAATCCTGGAAGACACTTTAAAACTAATACGACCTGGAATATTGGTTTTAATCAAACCCGTTACCACATCCTTCCTCGGACTCTGCATACATAAAATCAAATGCATTCCACAAGCCCTGGCCATCTGAGCCAAACGCACTACACAGTTCTCCACCTGATTTCTCTCAGGCCCACTCATCAAATCACCAAACTCCTCCAACACCATACAAATATAAGGCTGAGGAGAAATGTAAAAACTCTCTTCCAGATTATCTATGGATGCTAACTCCTCCTGATAACTTTTAAGCTCTGACTTTTTTAAACTTTTTATTTTTTCATTAAAACTCTGTAAATCCCTCACCTGAAAATGCGCCAAAGAACGATAACGTTTTTCCATCTCCCTGATACACCAATGTAAAGCCGTGATCACCTTTTTGGATTCACACACCGGAGGCGCCAGCAAATGAGGAAGACCAGTAAATAAAGTTAAGTCTACACGCTTGGGATCCACCAACAACAACCTTAGAGTTTCAGGAGAATGACGAAATAATAAACTGAGTAAAAACGACACCACAAAAACAGATTTACCGGAACCAGTAGAACCAGCCACCATGAGATGAGGAATTTTTCGCAAATCCACAACAGCCGGACGACCATTCACCTGACGACCTAAAACCAAAGGCAACAACATATCTTTTTGCCAAAACAAAGGATCATCAAGCAAATTTTTTAAATGAACCGTTTGTCTCTTGGCATGAGCCGTTTCAATTCCCACTACATCCCGCCCAGGAATGGGCGCAATGATTCGAATGGATTCACTTTTTAAAGCAATCATTAAATCATCTTCCATCTGTGTAATGCGAGCAATTTTCACATGATCATCGGGTTTAAATTCAAATAATGTAATTATCGGTCCATAATGAATCCTTGTAATTTCTCCGGAAATAGAAAACTGATCCAATTTTTTCCTTAAGCACTCCGCATCTTCCGCCAACTCAACCTCGTCCGGTTGCAAAGAAGCATAAGGAGGTGCTTGCAGTAATTTTGTTTCCGGAAATTTCCAGTCAATACTGACAGGCTCTTCAATTAATAAATTTAAATCCTCTTTAGAGTCTTCATCGATGACAGAATCAGAGCCATACTCTTCCGGTGTAATCGTTAGATCATCTGATAGATCCAATTTTCCTTCTTCTGTATCCTGATCCAAATCCCAATACGAATGCTCCGGATTACGCCACCTTCTTCCACTCACCACAGAAATAAGTGTATGAATACCATTCACACAAACAGACACCCCTTTTTGTGAATAAAATATAAGTCCCTGTCCGGAGTGTTTTAAAAACTTTAAGCTATTTAAAAAAACAACAAAGGGAGGGCTTTTCGTATAGATTGTCAGTAACATCAAAAAACTGAACCACAACAAAACAAACAAACCAAAGAAATGCAGATAAGGTTCCGCTCGCTGTACAACTGTTTTCCCTAAAATTCCACCGGAGGCAATATAACCTTGAAAAAATGTTTTTCCATACTCCGGTAGATGTAACTCCACCAAAGAAGAACAAGTCACCAAAGTGAGGCTGACAAAAAACCACTTTTTCCAAGCACTCACATTTAAGTCTTTTCTCTGAAAAGCCGCCATGGAATTTTTAAAAGCTGTTAACACCAATACCCATGCCCCATGACCAAACATCTGATAAAAGATATCCGCTATAAAAGAACCTAAATAACCACACTTGTTTTGCACCAGGCCAGTAGAACCAATAGAGTTAAAAGAAGGATCCATGGGATTGTAGCTACTCATAGCCAGTGCTAGAAAAAGACCTGTCGCCAGCCAAAAAAGACCGGCTATATCTGCCCGATAACCATATAAAGCTTTTTTCATTAGTAAACAGTTTAAAAAAAGCTTGGAAAGAACAAAAGTCCATTTTATTAAAAACTTCAATTGTGCTACATTGGCAAAACCAAATCACACCAAATAAGGAATATAATAGAATGAACTCAGAGAAAAGCTTCCCTAATTTACCCTCTGCTTTGGAAGCAGAACGATTTATACTGGGAACCTTACTCACCAATGGACAGGAAACATGGGATGAAGTGATGGAAATTCTTAAACCTGAGGATTTTTATAAAACTTCCCATAAGGAAATATTTTCCTGCATGGAAAAACTACATAAAACCGGTGGAACAGGTGATGTACTGCTCCTATCTGACGAACTGAAAAAAGCACAAAAACTGGACAGTATAGGAGGAGATATCTATCTGGTGGATCTGGTAAAAGAAAGTACCTCTTCTGTCAGCGCTGCTGACTGTGCAAAAATTATCCGCGAAAAACATGTTTTAAGAAAAATTATTCATTTATGTGCTGGTTTCAGTCAGAAAGCCTTTAGTCAAAACTACGATCAGCTGGATGCATTTCTTGATTCCTTGGAAAGAGACCTCTTCCAATTCACAGATAAACTGCAAGATCATCAACTTTTACCAGTGAATGACCTTATTAAAGATAGCCTGGATAAACTGGAAGATCTTCATCACAAGAAACTCAGTGTCACAGGAGTATCCTCCTCTTTTACAGAATTAGACCACCTAACATCCGGTTTTCAGCCAGGAGAATTGACGATTATCGCCGCCCGCCCCTCTATGGGAAAAACAGCTCTCAGCCTAAATATGGCTCTATCAGCCAGCTTAAATAAAAAAACTATAGCCTTCTTCTCAGTTGAGATGGCCAAAGAACAAATTCTCATGCGGCTTCTTTCTCTAGCTGGCAAAGTGCCTTTATCCAACTTAAGAACCGGACAAATTGCCTCTTCAGAATGGGATCAATTAGTGCACGCCGCATCAAAACTGAGTGAAACACAATTCTTTATTGATGATTCTTCAGCTCTTTCTCCTTTTGACATACGTTCCCGAGCCAGAAGAATGAAAGCTCGTTACGGCCTTGATCTTCTCATTGTAGATTATCTCCAGTTAATGACCTTAAAATCCTCTATGGAAAGCCGGGAAAGAGAAGTATCTGAAATTTCCCGTTTATTAAAGGCAATGGCCAAAGAACTGGAAATTCCAGTGATCGCCTTATCCCAACTTAATCGTGGAGTGGAAGGACGTACCAATCGTCGTCCTCTGCTATCAGATTTACGAGAAAGCGGCTCCATTGAACAGGACGCAGATGTGATCATGATGCTTTATCGAGATGATTATTACAACAGCAACAGTGATAAAAAAGGCCAAGCTGATCTTATTTTAAGTAAACAAAGAAATGGTCCCACCGGTACTGTCCACCTAAGATGGAATCCTATTTATGGTGCATTTGAAAATTTTATTCCCATGGAAGAAGAAATGGCGGCGCCGCCACCCACACCGTTTTAAGATTTTGATTTTGTTTCCTGTGACTGTGCTTCCACTGGGGTTTTTTCTGTTTCTTCTGATGAAGTATCAGCTATTTTCTTAAAAAACTTCGCTATTTTACTTGATTTTTTACCTTCTTCAGCATGTTCTGCTGTCTTCTTTACAGAAAGAACAGGAATAATATTTATGGTGATCTCTGTTTTTAAATCACCACCCATATCCACCGACACCTGGTGCTCACCAACTACCTTCAAAGGTTTTTCCAGTTTAATAGCTCTCTTATCCACTTCATAGTTTTGCTCTTCCAGCTTTTTGGAAATTGCAAACGCAGAGACCGAACCAAACAAGCGACCCGCTGTATCCGCCTCTTTTTTAAAATCCAACTTTAAACCCTTAATTTTTGCAACCAAAGCCTCTCTCAAACTTAAAGCTTTCTTTTTTTTAGCTTCAATTAATTGTTTTTGATGTTGCACCTGCGCCTTTGTCCCAGTTCTGACAGGCATGGCCCATTTTTTAGGAAATAAAAAATTACGAGCATAACCAGCTTTTACAGAAACAATATCTCCAGTATAACCCAAACTTTTAACATCTTTTTGCAAAATCACCTGCATATTTATACTCTTTCTGGCCTTCTATCATCTGGTCTTCTATCATTTGGTCTTCTATCATCTGGTCTTCTATCATCTGGTCTTCTATCAAATGAGGAGCCCATTTTTTTTCTCTGCTGAAGACGGGTTAACCTCTCTTTCTCTTTTTTAAGAGAGTTCTCTACACTTTGTCTAAACTGCTCTAAATGCTCTTTTAATGAACGCCGAGGATGCAGTTTTTCAAAATGATGATAAATGCTTTGATCCTGCATTTTTATAATTCTTGTTAACTCAGTCACTACACCAGCATCACCGTTAAAGGAAAAATGAAAATAGAGACCTTGTGAATAACCTTTTGTATTATGATTAGCTAATTTTCTTAAGCCCCAAGTGTCTACATGATGAACACTCCCTTTAAACTGTACGATAATTTCCTTAATTTTTTGAAAAAAACCATTTTGTTGTTCCTGACTCATATCAGGAGCCATAACTAAGATAGATTCATAAGCAGGAATCGAGTCAATTTTGTTCACTTTTTTTATCCTTTCGTCAAATTTTTTTAACACAGAGAGTTTAAATCAGCAAGTCTTCTTAGAGTATCTCTGTACTTTTTAGTATAATACCAAAAATGAAGATTCAGTTTATCAATGGTCCCAACCAGGGAAAGCAATTTAAAGTCCAAGCCGGCCTGATTTTAAGCCGGAAAAAACTAAAAAAAGGGGATATTGCTGTTCTAGATCCTAAAGCTTCTTCCCCTCATGCAGAAATTATAAAAAAAAGAAAATCTTTTTATTTAAAAGATCTAGATTCTAAAAACGGTACCTGTGTCGATGAAGAGGTTAACGACCTGTTTACACTCAAACCCGGTACGACATTTTTTATTGGAGAGACCGGCTTTCAAGTGATGGATTCCCCTCCTCCCAAGCCAAAACAAGTTATAAAAAAGACATGGCAGGAAACCATTACAGAGGAATTAAACAAACACTTAAAACAAATCAAAGATCCACCTGCACAAGAGATGTTACCCATCTATCCCACACTAAAGCTCACATTTAAATCCGGATCCCAAAAAGGGGATGTATGGCATGTGTATTACGGTCCACGACAAAGTGGAAGCGCCAGTGTAGATCTACCTATTTTGGATCCTTCAGTTCCCGGGATATGCTTTTCTCTTCATCCTGTCAGCGGAGGAGGAGTCTTGTTTAAAACCACTTTCCCGGACAAGGTGCTTTTGAATAAAAAGCACCAGAATAGAAAGAATTTAAAAGATGGTGATCTTATTTCTGTCGCTGATACTTTGATTGAAGTTAGTTTTCTTTAGCAGTCTGGATATTCACAGTGATCAAAGTCACAGTTGTTATAATCCATATGGCAACTGCCGCCTGTAGTACCTGTTGTAGTAGTACCTGTCGTTGCACCTGTTGTTGCACCTGTTGTTGCACCTGTCGTAGTGCTTGCACTTAAGCCTAAATTTAAATTACCATCGTTCCAATTGTCCTTTAACTTATCACAAGCGGCATCAGACCATTCATCTGCATCTCTTCTCTCAAGATCTAAACCACCCTCATCAATAGGAGCTTTAATAAAATCATCTACTTCACTATCATTTAGAATGTGTGCCACATTTTCCCTTAGATCTTCAGGGTCAAATTCATCAACATCCACAAGGCTGGCAACATGGCAATAAACACCTAGAATACAAGCCTGTAAATTAAATTCCTTTTCTGCCTCTGCTGTGTTTGCGTAAGTACTTGACGCCTTAGGACGATTGGATTCTTTACACACTTTTTTCATTAAAATTAATTCATGAACAAATTGAAAAGCCTCAGAATTACTTGAACCATCATTTTCTGAAAGATAAAGAAGAGCCGGAAGCTCTTCATCGTCATCATCCATAGATACATCCCTTTTAAAACCTTCGAGAAGATTTTCTGATGTGACATCATCATTACCCCCTAAAGAAGAAAAAAGCTGCTCCATAAATTCTTTTTGAGGCTTATCTGCTATGAAGTAAGAACTGATATCCTCATCCACCACCCACGTAAAAGCAATTTCTGCTCTACTACTGCTATAGTCTTCAATTTTTTCCACTAATGGATCAGGACCTATTTTCAACAAGATACATAACAACTGTGTATCCGCATCAGGTAAATCATCTTCATTGGGCCGATCAAAAACATCTTCCACCATTTCCTCTATATCAAAAATGATCTCTGGTTCATATTTCAAACAATTTTTACGGGCATCCCCATTGAATAACCTGCCACAAACTTGTTTACATGTTCTACCATCCTTATTCTCACCTTGATAATATTCACAATAACTGGTATTTTTATTACATTGATCATCTTCACACTTATCAACCTTATCAGATGAACATTTAGCACGACGATTGTGCATGATTGGTTCACCATCTGTGCCTCCATCGCCTGTCGGCCTTATAGTTTGTAATCCACTGTCCTCACAACTGGATACAGTAAATAGAATAGGCACCATCAATACAGTAGATATAATAATAATAATAAATTTCATTCCTCACTCCGAAGTATTGATTGGCGATCTTATTTCAATTGCTGATACCTTGATTGAGGTCAGTTTTTCAACAAAGTAGTAATTTATCTACAAGACTTAACTTCCTAAGCCCAGATCCAAGTCACTATTGTCGTTCCAGTAGTTCTTTAACTCCTCACAAGCAGCATCAGTCCAATCATCTGCGTCATCATCATCATCATCGAGCCCCAAACCACCTTCTTCAACAGGAGCCTCAATAAAATCAGTCACTTCACCATCATTTAGAATGTGTGCGACATTCTCTCTTAGATCATCTCCATCTTCATGCTCTCTTGCATCTACACCTGCAACATGACAATACACCCCTAAAATACAAGCCTGTAAATTAAACGCATCTTCTGCTTTTTTTACTGTAATTTTAGACTCGGCTTCACCATCTTTTCCATACTTACAACTACTAGTAGTACAACTGGTATTAGCCGCATTTGCAATGGGACGATTGGAATTTTTACACACCTTATCCACTAAAATCAGTTCATGAACAAATTGAAAAGCTTCGGAATTTTTAGAGCCATCATTTTCTGACAGATAGAAAAGAGCAGGTAGTTGTTCATCATCATCCTCATCCACTTCCACATCACTCATAAAACCATCTAAAATATGATCAGGCGTCACTTTGTCTTCTCCACCTAAAGAGGAAAAAAGTTGTTTCATGAAATCCTGTTGATGATCATTTTCCGTAAAATAAGAGCTGATATTTTCATCCACCACCCACCTGAAAACAACTTCCGCTCGACCACTACTGTAGTCCTCAATCTCTTCCACCCAAGGATCAGGATTTATTTTTAACAACATACAAAGTGTTTGTTTATCCACTTCGTCTTCCAGTTTGTCTTCCGTCGGCCGTTCAAGCAGATCAACCAACTCTTTCACATCAAAAATAATCTCCGGTTTATACTCTAAGCATGTGTCGCGAGCATCTCCAGTAAATAAATCTTTGCACACCTCACTACAGGTATCATTATCTTCATTTTCACCGGTATAGTATCCACAATAACTGGTATTGTTATTGCATTCCTTATCTTTACATTTATCACTTGCATTGGATGTACATTCACTTCGACGAGTCTGC
This sequence comes from Bdellovibrionales bacterium, assembly GCA_965226095.1. Taxonomy (GTDB): domain Bacteria; phylum Bdellovibrionota; class Bdellovibrionia; order Bdellovibrionales; family UBA1609; genus JANQSP01. The sequence continues at coordinate 1,540,724 of OZ245336.1, forward strand.
ATGATTGGTTCACTACCATCCGTGCCTCCATCGTCTCTTCCAGGTTGTAGTTCATTGTCTTCACAACTGGACACAGTAAATAAAATAGGCACCATCAACACAATAGATACCATAATAATAAAAAGAGATTTCATGTGGATCCTCCTGTTTGCACTACAAATTTTATTGTACCAAGTTTTTATCTAAATCCAAATAATAAAAAACCACTTCTCTGCCAAATTTACAATAAAAAACCAGCCTTTTGTCCTCAACGAGAGCAAGGGAGCCTTTTATTCTCTGGAAGATCTTCAGCGGTTCCTAAATCAAAATTCAAAGCTTTGTTATGCCAAAAATTCTTCAGTTCTGAACAAGCGGCACTGGGCCATTCTTCCGCTTCTTGAGTCACACCTAATCCCCCACTAATAACAGAAGTTGCAATAAAATCAGTCACTTCATTATCTTTGACTAAATTCTTCGCCACTACTCTTCTCTCCGCTTTACTATTGTTATCAGGACCAGCCAAACAATAAAGAGCTAAAATACAAGCTTGTTTCTTGTAAGCCAAGGCGGCTTTATGCTGATACCCACTGTTGGAATTATTGTAATAACAGTTATTTCCACTTCTGGTACCCGTTGAATTGGGATGAGGTTGATTATTTTCTGTATCACAAATATCCCCTACAATAAGCTCATTATGTATTAAGTCAAAATTCACTTTTCCATTTTGTCCGGCATAATCAGCAATGTAAAAAATAGTTTTTCTACCTTCTATTGTTTGTCTAGTAAGGCCATTAAGAGCATTTTCATCTGTCACTTGTCCTCTCCTGCCAGCACGAGCCGCTAATAAACTTTTTACGATATTCAAACGATCTTCTGTATCTGAAAACAAATGTAAAATCCCCTTGGAAAACATCCAATTGATAACAACCTCTGCATTACCGGATGTGTATCCCTCATTAATTTCTGTCAACCATGTATCCGACGACAGTTGTAATAAAGCACATAAATCTTCTGTTTTAATATTGAACAAATCAGAAGAGTTGGGCTTGAAATATAGAGTATCTCTTAGTGCCTCTAACTGCTCAACCAATTCCTTGTCGTATTTAATACAAATATCATAACTGCTTCCTTCGTCAAAAAGTTCTGTGCAAGTATCTTTACAACTGTTGTCTTCATGACAACAGTCATCTCCGGAACACTTTCGATGTTCCTGACAAGTCTCTACCCTTATTTCTTCATTGTTTCTTTGTGAAGGGAGTGGATTAAATTGATCCCCTGGATCCTCATCGCAGCCTGATGTTACAGAAATAATAAAAAAAATAAAAAATAAGAAGGTAATATTTTGCCTTACATGCACCTTCTAATTAGCTCCCAAATCTAAATTTAAATCGCCATTTTTCCAATATTGTCGAAGCTTCAAACAAGATTCGTTAGGCCATTCTGAAGCATCTTCATCGACACCCAAACCACCATCCACAATAGGAGTTGCAATAAACTCCTTAACCTGTGTACCGATCAACCTCGCTACTCTTTTTCTATCTGATTCATACTGATTATCTGTATAAGGCCCTGCTTTACAATACACAGCCAAAATACAAGCTTCCTCGGCAAATTTTTTAGCCGCTCCTACTGAATAACCTGTGTATTTTGTTGTATTGGGAGCCGGCTGGTTAGCTTCCTTACAAAGTTTTTCTACAACAATCTCTTCATGCACAAAATAAAAACCTGTGTTGTTCTGTTTAGCCTCCCGCTCTGCCAGATAAAAAATAGTTTTTTCATCAGCCACTTTTTGATCAGTTAAGCCATTTAATAAATGAGTATCACTAACCTCTACCTTGGCACCTGCTCCACCTAATTTACCAATTAATTGTTCCAACAGGTCCAATAAATAATCTTTTTTATCTTCATCTTTGATTTTTGATAAACTCTCATCCCCAGCAGAAAGAAAATAATACCAAATATTTTTAGACACCAGCCATTCTAAAGTTATACGAGCATAGTTACTACTATAATAATCCTTAACTTTATTAATCCATGTTTTAGGTGATAACTCCAACAGAGCACATAGAGGCTCAGGTTCTTTCAAATCCTCATCATCATACAATTTATCCACACTTGGACGATCGAAAATATTATTTACAATATTTTCTATTTTGTTAACCATCTCACGGTTATATTTTTTACACTCACTTCTAATGCCGCTAGAAAACAAATCGTCACATTTATCAGCACAATCTTCATACTGCCCACAACAGTCGTCACTCCCGGAACAGTCTCCATCACTGTCTCTACAAACCACTTGTACAGAATTATTAACACTCCCATCTCTTCCAAAATCTGCACCATCCTGACCATCAGTACGACCATTAACGCCAGTTGTATCATCACCACAACTAAATATTATGGAAGACATTAAAAGAATCGATGTAACAAAAATAATAAAAGCTCTCATTATAGGTACCCCCTACTGGTTATAATTTACTAAAACTCTCTTTTGACGACCAGCTTATTTGTAAATTGCCGCTATACAATAATTTTATTCTCTTCTTTCACATAAACTGATATTAATACAAGTACTCTTACACACATCAGAAGTAATTTCAAAATTCTTATTAAACATATCATCTACAATCGATCCATCCCTATGTAATTTATTCCAGTTATTCCAAACATTGGGACCATGAATATAACAATATCCAACATTACTGAAAATAACACGAGAACTTCTATAGTAAGCACAGTGATTACGATGAGAGGGAGAACGCTCATTTTTTATACTCATACAATAATGTTGCAGTTTACATCCAGTACTTGAACAAAACTCACCTATTAAATCATGAATCAAAGCAAAAGCTGGATCATTTTTTACAACGTCCGCTAATACTAAAAAAGTTTCTCCAAAGCCTCTTAAATCCGCCGCCAAGCCATATTTTACAACATCTGCCACCGCAGGGTAGGACACTACCTTCCCAAAAACCTGAGTAAGAATATTATATTCAGTGTCATGTTCTCTAATACCCGCAGCCGCATCTGGACTTTGTGCCAGCCAAATTAAAAATTCTTTAGCGTGTCTACTATTCCATTGGCGAATAAGACGTAACATTGGTTCTATAGAAATATCAATCATCACACCAAATGAATATTCATCCACTTGACTATGTAAAGAATTCTCTCCCTCTTTTATTTGTTGTGGACTTTCCAGGTGTTCAACCAGCTTCTCCAGCTCCTGAATTAAATCCACAGGTAAAACTTCACATTTATCGGCATCCCGTCCATACACCTTATTACATTTTTCCTGACATTCTTCCCGTTCATGATCTTCTGTATCATTACAAAGCTCGCCTTCATAATCACTTCTAATGTAACGACCAGCCTGAAAACGACCTTCGTTATTTGTAGGAACAACTCTACCCGTTTCATCAGGACGAAAACGATTGTTGTTCGAATTTCTTATGCCATTTTCACACCCACAAAAAAATAATGTAATAAAAATACATGCTTTACCAAAAAACCTAGTTAAACAATTTATACTGTATCTTTTTTTAGAAAAAATATAAAGCCTGTGCATTATTCACATCCTTTATTACTGTCATCGCAAGCGTATCCACAAACATTATTATTCAAAGTTGGCTCGATATAAACATACCTTCCACCTTTATAAAATTCATCAGCAATATACTCAAACAGCTCTTTATCATCAATTCGCTTAGCTATTTCTTCACGTAATGATTCTGTGTGAATATATTCACCATTACTATTAATTCTCTCCCGACAATAAATCCGCAATATACAAAGCTCTATATGGTTACTTCCTGAGTATTCAAACCTACACAGATCATTGCGAATCATCTCATGAGTCATTTGTAGCATTTCATCATTTCTATTGGACACTAGATGTTGAAAAAAAGTGTCATTAAAAGAGATCTTCTGAGATAAGCCTTCTTCAACGGCTCCATGTCTTGGCTTGGTTTTATCTCCAGCAGAAGCTAGTAGTTCGTAGATAATTTCATTTCTGGCAGGCATACTTAATCGATTTAATTCCTTAATCACATTTAAATCCTGCGCCAACCAAACTAAAACCTGCCTGGCATCATCGATTTTGTAACCTTTAATGATCCGAACCCATGCTTCATAATCCAAAGCTAAAAGCAAACGAAACTCTTCCCTGGTATCTATATAAACAAAATCCCTGGCCTTAGGATTTCTTAATAACCTCACAATATCTTCCAAATCCAACACAATTTGACGGTTTAAAGATTTACATTTTCTTTTAACCTCACTCACGATTTCAGATCGAGAAAGATAAAAAATATTATCGCAAACACGTTCACAATCACGATATTTGGAACAACAGTTATCACCATTACAGGAAAAAGTTGAAATATTTCTATTATTTTCTATTGCTTCAGCAACTTCTCCGGCACTCATATCTCCTTTGCATTGAATAAGAAAGGGGGATAAAAATATAATGACAGTGTTTTTCAATGAAATACCATGACGTGGAAATTTATACATAACTCGACTCCGGTAAAAAGCTATCCATTGCTATTATCAATCCTTGCAACATAACTCTAACTTATGAATTCTACATACCTTCTATTAAGTTTTCCATAGCTATTAAATACAGTCAATACAGTCAGATAAATAGATAAACAAACAGCTTGGGATCAGTTTTTATATCTTTGAATTAAATCCTTAATGAAAGTGAACCTGGTCTGGAGACCAGGTTTTAAGCAATTTACATTTAGGAGAAAAATTGAAATTTATACCTTTCATAATTTTTAAACACTGTTCCCTGTACTGAGGTCTATTCATATTGATATGAATAGATACTTTGGAATCCTTACTGGAATCCTTAAAAGAAGATCTCTCTTTATAATTTGTAGAAATGTTTTTTTTCACTTGAGCAATATGCTGAATTAAAAAATCTACTGGACCCACCAGTTTAATATATTTACCTACCAACTGTTGAATCCATCGCTCCACATAGAGATAATGAGTACAGCCTATCATCACTGTATCCACCTGTTTTTCAATAAGAGGTGTAAGATATTGTTTTAAAACAGGTAAAATAATTTCTTTATTATTCGCCTCCCCCTCTTGTATTATGGGAGTTAGTAAAGGACATGATTGTTGATAGATATTCAATGATAAACCAAGCTGTTCGGCTGTTTGCAGATAGGCATTGGATTTTACAGTCGCTTCAGTCGCTAATAAACCAACCCGTTTATTTTTGGAAAAGGCATGGGCCTGTTCAAGAGTGAACCCAATCACCCCTGTTAGTGGCACTGAATAATTTTTTCCTTCCAATACCGAACTGGCCGTATTACAAGTTACAACAATAAAATCCACTTTCTGTTGTATTAAAAACTGAATATTTTGATCCACTATAGAACGAATAGCTGAAACAGATTTCTCACCATAGGGAAAGTTTTTCGTATCAGCCAGATATATGAATTTCTCCTGAGGAAAATGTTGACTGAGAGATTTTATCAGGAGTAACCCCCCCAGTCCTGAATCAAAAGCTCCAATAAGCATTACACAGTTGTTCCTGTCATATTCTGTTCATCTTTGAAATAGTATAGAAAATACATGGCAATAATAAAGTACAACAAGAGAAGTCCAAACAGATACAATTCAATAAAAATAAGTGGGTACTTCAGCCAATCATTGGTAATACTATGTGCTATCTCCAAGGCCTTTGAAATAGGTAACCCTAATATTCCCGGAGCAATTATAAAAACAAAAAGAATCCACCAGCGAAAATTTTTGGATAAATTTTTAGAATATTTTAGAGCATTCACTTTACCTTCTTTATAACCTTTATTAAAAAACACCACATAAGGCACCATCATATAGTGAATCATTTTAACAATCCCTGGAATAATAAAAAGCAATCCCGCCAAACCAGTAATGACAGTCACCTTTATACTTTCCCATAAACAGGGCCAGGCCACTTCTGATGTAAAGGGCCATAACTGTAAAGGTTTTTCCGGCTTTTTTGTTACATTGTACAACCATATTGCCGATATAAACAGCTCCAAACCCGGTAGAATCATATATATAATACCCCCAAATATCATGGGAATAATATGCCCTATACCAAAAACATTTATGTAATATTGCCAAAGCGGTATCACTGCAAAAATGACAATCCACAGTGAAAAT